>NZ_SPSA01000001.1:1684061-2795539 GCF_014530665.1 Haloferax sp. AS1 | reverse complement strand
CCATTCATACTTCACAAAGCCCACTGGACGCGATGTCCAGTGGGCTTTGTTCATTTTATGCAGAGCGGCACGCACGGTCGTTCAGCGACTCGCACCGACCCCGTCGAGTCGCATCTTCCATCGTCCGAGAGTGGCAACGCTCGCGTCGAGCACACCGGTTCGGCCGACAGCCGCTCGCGTTCGACTGCGGGGCTGTTTCGATACGACTTGATCGCCCGTTCGGCACGGAAGTCGATAAAATCGACAGACGACGCCCCGATTTCGAACGCGTTGATTGGGGTGAAATTCAGCGAAAACCGGGGTTACGATTCTCCCCTTTTACCGTATCAGGGTTAGAAGGAAGGGTTGCATGCGCGGCAGCAAACACTTCACCGTAGTCATGGTCGTTGCGATGCTCGCCGTCGCGATGGTTCCCGGGGCCGTCGGAGCAGCGAGCTCCGATGCCCTCCAGGTCGGCGTCACGCAGGACGCCGACACGGGCGACGCGACAGTGACCGTGACGCGGAACGAGACGGCCGTCGAGAACGCGACGGTCGTCGTCGAATCGAGCGGTAACTACGCCGGAAACGGAACGTACGCGACGGGGACGAACGGCACCGTCGACCTCCCCAATCCGCAGGAACGCGTGAACGCGACGGTCACCGTTACTGAGGGGAACAACACGACCGCCTCCTCTGTCGTCCTCGTCCCGCTCGACGAGTCTCTCGATGTCTCCGTCGAGGTTGACGACGCTAACGACACGGTCGTCGCCACCGTCACCCAGTACGGTGACGCCGTCGAGAACGCCTCGGTTCAGGTCAACGGGACCGACTACGCGGGCAACGGTACGTACGAGACGGACGCGAACGGAACCGTCGCGGTTGCAGAGCCGACGACCACGACGAACCTGACGTTCGTCGCGACCGCCGACGGTCTCACCGCGGAGACGACGGTCGAAGTCGAGGCTGACGACCTCAACATCGCCGTCTCGCAGGACGAAAACGAGTCGGTCACCATCACCGTAACCGAAGACGGCGACCCCGTCGAGAACGCCTCGGTCGCGGTCGACGGGAACTACACGGACGCGGGCGAGTACGAGACGGACGCGGACGGGACGGTTGACCTCATCTCGCCGTTGCAGACCGTCACGGTCGACGTGGCGGCCGAGCACGACGGCCTCACCGCCGAGACGACCGTCACCCTGCAGGGTGAGGTCGCCGCCGAGGACCCGTTCGGACAGCTCGTTAGCAGCTTCGTCGAGCGTCTCAAGGACACGGGTAGCGACGGCCCGCTCGGGCAGGCCGTCTCCGACTTCGTGACCGAGAACAACCCGGGTAACGCGGACGACAAGCGTCCCGACCACGCCGGTCCGCAGAACGGCGACGACGCTGACGGCGACGAGGACGCGCCCGGTAACTCCGGCAACGCCAAGAACGGTAACGGCGGCCCGCCGGAGCACGCGAACAACGATAAGGCGAGCGACGAGGAAGACGAAGAGACCGACGAAACCGAGCAGGCCGACGACGAGGAGTCTGAGACTGCGGACGACGCTGACGACGAGTCGGACGATGACTCCTCGGACGAGTCGGATGACGACGACTCGGGCGATGACGACTCGAACGGCAACGGCAACGGCGGTGGCCCGCCGGACCACGCCAACAACTAACTAATATACGTTCCCACGCAGCGAGCGTGGGGTTCGGGCTTCACCCTTCCGCGTCCGGGCGGGTACTGTGGATCGGAGGCACCCCATCCCGCTACGCCCCCGACCGTCGTTGTCAGAGGCTGACGGTCGGGCTACTCACTCGCCCGACGCGACTCTTTCTATCGAAACGTCACCGAGCGCGGCGACGAGCGCCGGGTCGGCGTCGAACCGTCGAACCGCGAGCCGCGCGCCCGCGACCACGAGGTCGTCGTCGACGCGGGCGGGAGCGCCGCTGGGATACCACGCCGAATCGTCGGATGCGCGGACGCTCGCCCGGAGCGACTCGCGGAGGCGACGGTGCGCGAACAGCGTCGAGACGAACGCGAGCGACGCCGCGAGCGTGACGCCGCCACCGTCGAACGCTGCGTCGGTCGCTTCCGTTCTGGCCGTTTCGAGCGCGCCCGCGACGGCGAGCGACTGTCTCGCGTGGTCGTCGTCGGTGAGCGCGCGACTGAGCGCGGCGTCTTGCATCTCGCGAATCGCGGTCTCAGTCGTGGGGTCGGTCATCGGTGACGCCGAGTCGGGTCACGCGCCGTTGAGCGGCGGCACGCGGAGGGTGTGGTCGACGACGGTCTCGTCCGGTCGGAGCGTCACCGTGCCGAGAAACACCGTCTCGCCCTCGGCGGCGTTTGTCGCGACGGTCTGGAGCGTCGCCCGCTGGTCGAGTTGCTCCCAGGTGACGCGTTCGACGAGGCGCTGGAACGCGTCGGGGTCGGTCCACCCCGAATCGATGTCGGACGGGACGTTGACCACGAATCGGAGTTCGGTCTCCGTGACGTGGATACCGACGCGGAACGTGTCCGCGTCGGTCGCGTCGTCCGTCGAGGAGTCGGTGGTCGCCGCGCCGGAGTCCGCAGTCGACGCGGATGCGGGTTCGCTCGCCGTCTCGTCGAGGTCGGTCATGCCCGGCAGTCGGGGACGTGAAGACAAAGATGCACCGGACGGCGTCGTAGCGTCGACTCATCGGTGCCGAGGAGACCTCCGACACCGAACCGGACCCGGCTGCTGTCCGCTCCGAACCCGACGACGGCGTCACCTCTCCGGCGCTCGAACCCGGGAGTCGAGCGCGGAGAATTACCCTCCTCGGCCCCGGTGGCGTGTGAATTTCACGCACGGCGAGGCGAACGTCGAACGGTTATTAGCGTTCGAGACACCAGTCCGACCAACGAATGAGTTACAAGATCGGTCTCGTCGGAAAACCGTCCGTCGGGAAGTCGAGTTTCTTCAACGCGGCGACGATGAACGACGTACCCGAGGGTGCGTATCCGTTTACGACCATCGACCCCTCCATCGGCGAGGCGTACGTCCGCGTCGAGTGTGCGGCCCCGGAGTTCGACGAGTCGTGTACGCCCTCGGTCGGCTACTGCGACCACGGAATGCGGTTCGTTCCCGTCAAACTCGTGGACGTGGCGGGGCTCATCCCCGGCGCGCACGAGGGAAAGGGCCTCGGAAACCAGTTCCTCACCGACCTCAACGAGGCGGACGTGCTCGTCCACGTCGTCGACTTCTCCGGTGAGACGGACATCGAAGGCGAGGCGACGGAGGGCCACGACCCCCGCGAGGACATCGACTTCCTCGAAAACGAACTGGACATGTGGTACCTCGGTGTCTTAGAGAAGGGTATCGACCGCTACCGCTCGGGCTATCACGGCGAGGACAAAGATATCGAAGTCGACCTCGCGGAGCAGATGTCCGCGTTCAAGACGAACAAGGACGAAATCAAGCAGATAATCCTTTCTCTCGGCTTGGAACTCGACCCCGACGAGTGGGACGACGCGGACAAGGAGTCGCTCGCCCGCGAGATTCGAAAGCGCACGAAGCCGATCATCATCGCGGCGAACAAGATGGACAAACCGGTCTCCCAGGAGAACTACGAGGAGATCACGGCCGATTCGGACTACGAACACCTGACGTTCGTCCCGACCTCGGCGCACGCGGAGAAGGCGCTGAAGAAGGCCGACGAGGGCGGCGTCGTCGATTACCGCCCCGGCGACGCCGACTTCGACATCGTCGGCGACGTGAGCGACGAACAGGAGGCGGGCCTCGAACAGATTCGCGAGTTCGTCACCGAGTTCGGCGGCACGGGCGTCCAGCAGTCGCTCGAAAACGCGCTGTTCGACGTGATGGGAGCGATTGCCATCTTCCCCGGCAGCGCCAACGGCAAGAGCGACTCGCAGGGCGTCTTCCGCGACTGCTTTATCCTGCCCGAGGGTTCGACGACCGAGGACTTCGCGTACCATCTGCATTCGGACATCGGCGACGGCCTCCTCCACGGCATCGACTGTCACTCGAAGCGCCAAATCGGGTCTGACCACGAGCTTTCGCACCGCGACGTGGTCGAAATCGTCTCGACCAACTGACTCTCTCGGACGCCAACCGCAACACCGTTATATCCGTGGACGTAGGACCCGGGTATGGGTGAGGCCGAAACGACGGCCGCGACGCTCGACGTCGAGATTGGGGGTCTCGGCGGCGAGGTAACGCTGGCCGACTTGTTCCCGTCGCCGTGGGTCGAGTCACATTGTGAGGCGGCATCGATTAGTGAATTCCTCGAAGAAAGCGGATTCGCGGTCGCGGATCAGGATTCTTTCGAGTCGATACCGACCCACGAGTTGGACCGGTACGTCGACGCGAACACCGAGTTCGACGACTGGCAGGCGATGCTTTCCGCCGGCGTCGAGCGCTACGTACTCGAACAGGGAGCGACGGGCGAAGCAGCCGCCGACGCGGCAGACGAAGTCGAGGCGGCCGAGGAAGGCGACTCGGCGGACGCCGAGACTGAGGACTCCCTCGAAGCCGGCGTCTGAACGCGACCGAGTCGGACGACGGGAGTTGACTCAGTTCGGGTGGAACCGTTATGCGCTGTTTTCGACGAGCGCCGCACCGCGGGTGAGCGCGTCGTCCCACCAGTCACGGTCGCGAGCGTCGGCGACAGACAGCGGCGCGTCGGGGTCGTCGGGTCGGTCGCCGAGGTCGAGGCTCCACCACTCCACGTCGTGCCACGCGTCGCCTTTGTAGCCGACGCGCTCGAAGCGGCCGACGCGCTCGAAGCCGAACGACTCGTGGAAGGCGATGCTCGCGGGGTTCGGCGTCGTGATGACGGCGACGGCCGAGACGTAGCCCTGCCGTTCGAGCAGGTCCAAAAGCGCCGTGTAGAGACCGCGGGCGACGCCGCGGCGCTGGAACTCAGGGCGGACGTAAATCGACGTCTCGACGGCCCACCGGTAGGCGATGCGCTCTCGAATCGCGCCGGCGTAGGCGTAGCCGGCCACCTCGCCGTCGAGTTCGCAGACGAGCCACGGGTAGTCGGTCTTCTGCTCCAGTTTCGTTTCGAGGTCCGCGACGCTCGGCGGGTCGTAGGCGAACGAAATCGCGGTGTTCTCGACGAACGGCGCGTAAATCTCCCGAATCGCGGGGAGGTCGGACGGCGTCGCCGCGCGGAGTCGGACGGTCATGACTCAGGTGGCGTCGCGCGGAGAGAAAGAGGCGACGATGGCGGCGGGCCTCGCGGGTGCGGCCGGCCGGTCTCGCGTGCGAGGTGGTCTCGCAGGCGGAGACGCTGTTCAGTCGCTCGTCGGTGCCGAGTCGAGACCGTCGGCGACCGCCCGCGCCCGTTTTCGGATGCCGTCGGCGTCCGCGCGGACGTGTTCGCCCTCGTCGTAGAGCACGTCGCCGTCGACCATGGTGAACACCACGTCGTCGCCGTGGGCGGCGAAGACGAGATGAGACAGCACGTCGTGGAGCGGCGTCGCTCGCGTGCGGTCGGCGTCGATACCGACGATGTCGGCCTTCCATCCCTCGCGGAGTTCGCCGACGCGGTCGAAGCCGGCGGCCTTCGCGCCGTTGCGGGTCGCCATCTCGAAAACGGTCGCGGCGGGCGTGCTCGTCGGGTCGAGCGCATCGACTTTCTGGAGGAGACTGGCCTGTCGCATCTCGGTGAAAGGGTCGAGCGTGTTGTTACACGGCGGGCCGTCGTTGCCGAGTGCGACGTTGATGCCGCGGTCGAGGTAGTTGGGAATCGGCGCGATACCCGACGCGAGCTTCATGTTCGACGACGGGCAGTAGGTGACGTGCGTGCCGGTCTCTGCGAGCACGTCGCGCTCGGAGTCGTCGGTGTGGACGCAGTGTGCGAGGACGACGTCGTCGCCGGTGAGACCGACTTCGTCGAGCCAGTGGATGTTGCGCATTCCCGTCTCGTCTTCGACCGTCTCGATTTCGCTTCGGTTCTCGCTCGCGTGGGTGTGGATGCGGACGCCGTCGTAGTGGTCCGCGAGGTCGCGGACGCCCCGCAGACACGCTTCGGAGCAGGTGACGGCGAACCGCGGCGTGACGGCGTACTGGATGCGCCCGTCGAAACTGTCGTGATAGCGCTCGATGAGGCGCTCGGACTCGGCGAGGCCCGCGTCGGTGTCTTCTTGGAGTCCCTCGGGAGCGTTCGTGTCCATGAGGACCTTCCCGATGCGTCCGCGGATACCCATCTCGCCCGCGGCTTCGAACGCCTGCTCGGCGTGATTGACCGAGAGGTGGTCGACGACCGTCGTCGTGCCGGACTCGATGCATTCGAGGTAGCCGAGTTCGGCGGCGACGCGCATCCCCTCGGCGTCGAGACCGGCCTCCATCGGGAGTACGTGGTCGAAGAGCCAATCCAAGAGTTCGGTGTCGTCGGCGATGCCCCTTCCGAGCGACTGCACCGAGTGGACGTGCCCGCCGACCAGTCCCGGCGCGACGATGCCGAACTCGCGTCGCTCGTGGTTAGGATACCGGTCTGTGAGGTCCGCGTGCGCTCCGACCGCGACGATTCGGTCGCCGTCGACGACGACGGCACCCTCTTCGATGATGGTGGACGCGTCGACGACCACCGTTCCCGCGAGTAACATCCTCGTGCGGGTAGACGACCGGGCGTAAAATAGGTGGTGACCCGGCCGTCGTCCGAGGTTGGGTGGAGCGTTCGAGTGCAGTCGGTGGTGGGGGTGGGGACGGTCGGAACCGGTCCCCGCGGACGAACGAACCGGCGGGACGCGAGCGCGTGTCCGAAAGAGCGGGTGGAGACCACGCCTGACGCGCGGCGTTCGGTGTCCGTTCGTCGTGGTCGCTACTCCGTGCTCAAGTACCCTCCCAGTTCTGTTGGTATCTGCTAACTTCAGCAAGTGGTGTGCCCCGAAGCCGAGTCCGAATCGGAGCGAAGGTAGAACGCGGTCGGTGTCTGATTAGTACCTGCTAAGTCGCTCCGCGACAGAGCGAAAACCGAATGCGCGAGTTCGAATTCGTCGTTCGCTTCTCGGAGGGAACCGACGAGCTAATGGACCTGTTTTACGAGTACCCGAGCCTGCGGTCCCGGTCGTCGGTCTGTTCGTCCACCACGGACGTGATGTGGCGGGTCGACCACGTCGTCGGCACGCCGGAGGCGCTGTCGGCGTTCGAGGAGGTGTTCCTCGACGAGACGCGGTGTAACGAGTGTCTCGACGCGCCCGACTGCCACACCCATCGCAACTACCACGTCCTCGACCGCTCGGACAACTCGATGACCGTCTACACCTACCGCGAGGAGGTGAGCAACTGCCACTCGATTCCGCGCTACGTCCTCGAACACGTCGGGCCGGGGGTCATCTTCGAGTCGTCCCGCCGCGCGGGCGCGTACCGCTGGCGCATTCTCTATCCCGGCGACCACCCGCTCGGCGAACTGTACGAGACCATCGAGGCGCAGCTCAGAGAGGGACTGCAACTGGACGTCGAACACCTCACGAGCGCCGGTAACTGGGACGCCGAGTCGCGCATCGCGGCCGACCTCTCGTCGGCTCACTGGGAGGCGCTCGAAACCGCCGTCGAACACGGCTACTACGAGCGCCCGCGAAAGGTGACCGTCGAAGACCTCAGCGACGTGCTCGACGTGCCACGTTCGACGGTTCAGTACCGACTGCGAACCGCCGAGGACCTCGTGATGTCGCAACTCGGTGACCCCGACTTGTAGGTGCAGCGCGAAATCGTGCCACGTAAAAGCACACGCTCGCTGCCGCTCGCGGTTCAAGATTGAGAGAAGTGCTCCGTCAGGGATTCGAACTCACTCGCAACGCGTTGCGTTGCTCGCTGCTCGAACCCTTCGTCGAATTTCTGACTTGAACCCGCTCGCTGCCGCTCGCGGTTCAAGATTGAGAGAAGTGCTCCGTCAGGGATTCGAACCCTGGTCATCACCGTGAGAGGGTGATATGATTGGCCGGACTACACCAACAGAGCACGTTGGTACATCACCAGATATTGCTCGCGATTGTAAAAGGTTGTCGCTTCAAATCGGGTGTGATACCGACTGCCGTGTTGCGATTAGACGACCCGTTTGCCCTCTCGATACACCTGCCGGACCGTCCGCCACGCGCCGGCGTCCTCGCTCGGGTCGGCGTCGAGGACGACGAGGTCCGCGACGTAGCCCTCGGCGACCTTCCCCACGTCGTCCAACCCGAGGAGGTCCGCGCCGCCGACGGTCGCGGCTTCGAGCGCTTCGGCGGGCGACAGGCCGTACTCGACGAGCAGTTCCATCTCGCGGAGCGCGTTCTCGCCGTGGTCGTTGAACGGCGTGCCCGCGTCGGTACCCATGGCGATGTTCACGCCGGCGTCGAGCGCGTGTTCCCATGCGGTTTCGAAGCGCTCGGCGGCGTCCGCAGCCTTTTCGACCGCCTCCGGCGGGATGCCGGCCTCGACGCCCGCCTCGACGATTTCGCGGACGGCCGAGGCCGTCGGCACCCAGTACGTGCCGTTGTCGACCATGAGGTCGGCGGCTTCCTCGTCCATGAACATCCCGTGTTCGACGCTCGAAACCCCCGCGCGGGCGGCGTTTTTGATACCGTCCTCGCCGTGGGCGTGGGCCGCGGTCGTGACGCCCTTCGCGCTCGCGGCCTCCGCGAGGGCGCGAATTTCCGCTTCCGTGAGCTCGGGTGCGCCCGTGACCGCGCCGGTCGTGAGGACGCCGCCGGTCGCGATGCATTTCACCACGTCGGCGCCGCGCTTCAGTTGCTCTCGGGCGGCCTTGCGAACCTCGTCCGGACCGTCGGCCTCCCGACCCAACCAGTGGGCGTGGCCGCCGGTCATGGTGATGGGTTCCCCCGCGGCGAGGACGCGCGGCCCGTCGAGCTCGCCGGCGGCGACTGCGGCCTTCGCACTCGTCGCAGTGTTGCCGGGCGAACCGAGGTCGCGGACGGTCGTGACGCCCGCTTCCAGCGTCTTCCGGAGGTTGGCCGCGGCCCGATAGCAGGCGCGTTCGACCGGCTCGGACCGATAGGCGGCCACGTCGGGGCGACCGTCCATCATGAGGTGAACGTGGGCGTCGACGAGTCCCGGCGCGACCACCGCACCCGAGCAGTGTCGCGTCTCGCCTTCGGTCTCGTCGCCGACGGACGCGATGCGCCCGGTCGACTCGTCTATCACCACGTTCGCCTCGCGGGTCCCGTCGGCGTCGACGACCCGCACGCCGGTTAGCGTGAACATACGTGTGTCAACCCGGGCAGGTGACCTAAAGCCGCGGGTGTCAGCGAAGAACAACCGACCGACTGCGAGGCATTCGAACGCGACGAAACCCGACCCCCTCACTCGGGGACGATGTCACCGACGGTGACCGCGTCACCGACCGACAGCGTCTCGCCCCACGACGATTCCGGCACCGCGGTGTTGACCATGAGCCGGAAGTCGTGGTCGAACCAGTCGCCGCCGGACCACTCGGGGAGCGTCTCGCGGCGCTTCGTCATGAACGTCGTCCGGAAGTCGGCCGTCTCCGCGCCCGTGTCCGGGTCGCGGCTCGGGACGACACAGCGCTGGCAGGGGTTGACGCCCTCGAAGGCGACCCCGCCGACGCTGAACTCGACGACCGTCCCGCGCCGGTCGAACAGGTGGTCCTCCCAGAACGGCTCGCTCGCGTCGAAGACGAGGTTCGGCCGGAGGCGACGGCGCATCTCGTCGGCGTCGACGCTGTCGAACCACGAGGCGACCGCGTCGAGCGTCCCCGTCGAGATGACGGTCGGGCCGCTGGCTTCGGTGTCGTCGGGGAACCCGCCGGCGGGGTCGCGCCGGAGTTCGACCGGGTAGCCGAAGTACGCCGAGAGCCAGCCGTCGGCCTCGGCTATCGGGCCGTCGTAATCGTCCATCTCGGGGGCCGACAGTTCGACCGTTCCGTCGGCGAGCGAGACGGAACTCCGGATTCGGTGGACCGCCCGCTCGCGCTTACCGTTGACGTACTCGCCGTCCTCGTCGAAGATGGCGTACTCGCGGTCGCCGCGGAGCCCGCCGTTCTCGACGATGTCGGCGGCGTCGACGAACTCGGCGTCGAGCGACTTCACGGGGTAGACCGCGATGCGGTCGAGCGTCACGGCCGCCGCGCCGGCGGTCGCGCCCGCTTCCGCATCCGTGGCCGCGGCCGCTGTCGTCTCCGCCTCGGCCGCCGAGGTGTTACCGTCGGTCGGGCTCCCGTCTGTCATCTACTCCTCGCTTTCGTCCGTCTCGTCGGACTCGTCGTCCGCGGTCGCGTCGGCGAACAGCTCGGCGATGGTCTCCTCGTCGACGATTTCGTAGCCCGCCTCGGAGACGGTGACGAGATTCAGTTCGTCGCTCTCGATTTCCTCGTCGGCCGCGACGAGCGCCTCGACGGCGAGCGCGAGGCCGTCTTCGAGCGACAGGTCCTCGGCGTAGCCGTCTTCGAGGGCGGCCTGGACGTCCTCGCGGTGGCCGCCGATGGCGACCGCCTTCCACTCCTGGGGCGTCCCCGAGGGGTCGGTCGCAAACAGGCGACCCGAGCCGTTTTCGACGCCGCCGATGAGGAGCGACGCGCCGTACGGGCGGGTGCCGCCGGACTGCGTGCTCTCTTGGATGTTGTCGGTGATGGTTTTCGTGAGCGTCTCGACGCCGATTGGCTCGCCGTAGCGCAGGTGCTCGCGCTGGGCGGTCGTCCGCGCGAAGTCCACGAGCTTCCGCGCGTCGGCGACGTGGCCGGCCGTGGCCGCGCCGAGCGCGTCGTCGAGTTTGTGCAGTTTCTCGATGCTTTCGGCTTCCATGAGTTCCGACGGGGTCGACCGGAGCGCCGCCAGCACGACGCCGTCGGCGGTGCGGACGCCGAGAACCGGCGCGCCGCGCTTGACGGCCTCGCGGGCGTACTCGACCTGATAGATGCGTCCGTCGGGGGAGAAAAGCGACGTTCCGCGGTCGTAGGCCTGCTTGTCGTTTCGGTTCATCGTGCGACCTCCTCGCTCGCGTCGGCGACGTTCGTCATTACTCTCCGGTCAGTCCCGGAGGCGGAAAAAGCCTCCACACCCGGCATCGGTGTGGGGTTCGTACTCGAATCGGCGGGCTATCCGACGGTTTCAGGCGAATCGAGGGCTCGAACCGCGGAACTACGCTTCGATAACGTCCGCGTCGGGCGCGTTCCGCTTGACGCTCTCGATGCCCTGTTTCGCCTTCTGTTTCGACGCGTAGCCCTCGCCCGAGTCGGCGAGGATGTTCCCGTTGTCGTGGACGAGTCGCCAGCGGTACTTGTCGGCCGCGTCGACGAACACCTCGAAGTGCGCCTTGCTCATACGGAGAAACTGTTGTCAGCCGACAAAAATGTATTCGCCGGCGGAGCGTCGCGGCCGACGCGCCAGTCCGGCGGCTCAGGCGGCTTCGGGTTCGAGCGCCTCGGCGTCGACTTCCAGCAGTCGCGTCTCGCAGTCCTCACAGCGGACGACGAACACCTCCCACGACCGGCAGCACGATTCGGCGGTCTCCGAGCCGAACCGGACGCCGCCGCCGCAGGTCGGACAGCTGTTGAGGTAGATGCGGAGCCCCCGCGCCAGCGCGCTCCGCTGTTCGGCCGTCAGCTGGTCCCGGTCGTCGAGGCGACCGTCGAGGGCGGCGTCGGCGGCCACGTCCGCGACGAGCGCGCCGTTCGACTCCCAGGTGCCGAGGGTGGTGCCGTCGGCCATCGCCACGAGCCACCGGCTCCGAGCGCGAGACTCCAGCGTGACATCGGCCTCGTCGACCCCGGTCAAGCGGGCGAGCCACCGTCGAGCGACCGTCTCGTCGGTGCGCGCGATTTCGTCGTCCCACGCCGATTCGAACGCCGGTGCGAGGCGGAGTTCGTCGCCGCTCTCGTCCAACTCCAACGCACCGGCGTCCATCAAGGTCGCCTCCACGTCGAACGCCGCGACTGACGCGCCATCGCCGTCTAACTGCCCCGATTCGACCTCCTCGCCCGACGATTCGGCGTCAACGTCGTCATCGGCGGCCGACCCAGGCGCGGATGCGGTGGCCCCGACGCGAGTCTGCGTCGGCTCCTTGTCGAACCAGCGGAGGACCCGGTCGGGGAAGTACGTCTTCGTGAGCGTCGGCGTGCCGGGAATCAGGTAGCCGCGGAAGTAGATGGCCCCCGCGAAGAGGGCGAACGAGACGAGTCCGAGCGGCGGCCACGCGACGCCGAGCACCAGACTCAACGCGGCGGCGATGACGACGTTCACGACGGTACAGGGCGTACACCGGTTCTCGCCGGTGTACTCGGGTTGTCGGAGTCGGTCTGCGAGTGTCGAGGCGGTCATAGCGAGGGGAAGCTTCGTTCCCTCTTACGAGGTCGTTCGCGTCAATAAAGCTACTCGTGATGCGTCACGAGAAACGCAGGTCGTTCACGAGCGCCCGTGAGGTGACGCCCGGCGTCTCAGCGCTTCGGCCGCTTGAACACGAGCGCCGTCTGCCCGCTGTTCGCGCCAGCGCCGCGCGAGTCCGAAATCGTGTCCACGAGCTCCCAGCCGTCGCCGCCGAGGGAGTTGAGCGCGTCTTCCATCGGGGAGGTGTCGCCGCTGAACAGGCCGCCGTCGGCCGTGCGGACGATTTTGTACTCCCACTCGCCCGAGTTACTCATCGGATTCCTCCGCGCCGCGGTCAGCCGCGGCGGGCTGTTTGCGCTCGTACGTGACGAACGAAAAGCCGTCGCGGTCGTCGCGGTCGGTCTCGACCCACTTCCCGCGGTCCCACTCGGGGAACCGCGTGTCGCCTTCGTGTGCCGCGTCGAGTTCGGTGAGCACCAGCCCCGCGGCGCGGCCGAGGAACTGCTCGTAGACGGTCGCGCCGCCGACGACGTAGACGGTCTCGACGCCCATCTCGTCGGCCGCGTCCTCGGCGGCGGCGACCGCAGATTCGACCGACTCGACCGCTTCAGCGCCCTCGGGGAGGTCGAGGTCGCGGGTCGTCAGCACGACGCTGTGACGCTCCGGAAGCGGGCCGCCGAGCTGGCGGGCGATGCTCTCGTAGGTCTTGCGACCCATCACGACCGGGTGGCCGGTCGTCGTCCGCTTGAACTGTTTCAGGTCCTCGGGGAGGTGCCACGGCATGTCGCCGTCGCGGCCGATGACGCGGTTGTCGGCGACGGCGGCGACGAGGACGAACCGGACCGCGGCGTCGCCCTCGGTTTCGGACCCAGAAAGCTCCTCGCCGCTCATTCGGCCACCGCGAAGCGAATCCCGTCGGCCGGGTCGTAGTCGCGGAGGACGATGTCCTCGAACGAGAGGTCTTCGAGCGGCACGTCGGCCACGTCGAGCGCGGGGCGCTCGCGCGGCTCGCGCGAGGCCTGCAAGAGCAGTCCGGGGACGTGGTCGTAGTCCTCCTCGCCGTCGGCCTCCTCGGGGGCCGCGTCGAGGAGCCATTCGCGCACGTCGAGGTATTCGTCGGGCGACTGCACGTCGGCGAGGCGGGACTGGAGTTCGTCGAGGTGGTCGCCGTACCACGCGCCGCGCTCGCCGGCCCCGCAGTAGACGTGGGCGTCGACGATGGTGTGGGCGAACGACCCGAGTTCGAAGCCGGCGCGCTGGGCGACGACCTGCGCGAGGATGGCGTACGCCGCGAGGTTGAACGGGACGCCGAGCGCGATATCGCCGGAGCGCTGGGTCAGATGGAGGTTGAGTTCGTCGCCCTGCACGTTGAAGACGAACGTGTAGTGACACGGCGGGAGCGTCGAGACGGCCGCGTTGGCGGGGTGCCACGCGTTGATGACCAGCCGGCGCGAGTTCGGGTTCTCGTCGAGCGTGTCGAGGACGTACGCGAGCTGGTCGAACGTCCCCTCGTCGTTCATCCAGCGGTGGCCGTCGTCGGGCCACGCCTCGCCCGCAAGCCCCTCCTCGGGGACCGGGTAGCGCCGCCAGAACCGGCCGTAGGCCGTGTCGAGGTGGCCCTCCTCGTCGGCCCACGCGTCCCAGATGCCCGTCTCCTCGCGGAGGGTGCGGATGTGTTCCTCGCCGGAGAGATACCACAGCAGTTCGTGGATGAGGGAGTTCCAGCGGAAGCCCGAGAGGTCCTTCGTCGTGAGCAGCGGAAAGCCCTCTTGGAGGTCGACGGTGTAGTGCTTCGAGAAGCCCGAGATGGTATCGACGCCCGTTCGATTCGGTTTGTGCCGCCCGGTTCCGAGAACGTCCGTGACGAGGTCGAGATATTGGCGCATGAGAGGTGCCCTGGTTGGGTGTTGGTCGTCGTCGGTCCCTCTAAATCCTACCGTCCTCGGCCCGGATTTCCGCAGCGCCCACAACACCGAATACCCCGCTTTTCGTACCCGTGACCGTGATTCGCAATCTCGCAGGAGACATCTGCGCCTTCACGAGCAACGTCTTTCTCGTCGACGGCGAGACCACCGCGCTCGTGGACACCGGGGCGAACTTCGACGTGGTGCCGACGGTCCGCGAGGTCACCGACTCGCTCGACGCGGTGTACCTCACCCACACGCACCCCGACCACATCGGCAACGTCGACGCCGTCCGCGAGGCGTTCGACGTGCAGACGTGGGGCTACGACACCGGCAACCTCGCCGTAGACAGGCGCATCGACGACGGCGAGCGCGTCCAAATCGGTGACGACGTGTTCGAGGCGGTCCACACGCCGGGCCACAAGGACGACCACCTCTGCTTTTTCTCCCGCGGGTCGGGCGTCTGCTTCGCGGGCGACCTCGTCTTCGCCAACGGCGGGTTCGGTCGGACCGACCTCCCCGAGGGCGACCGCGGCGCGCTCGTCGAGAGCATCGACCGCCTGCGCGAGGTGGTCGGCGGCGACCTGACCGAACTCCACACTGGCCACGGCCCGAGCGTCGCGACTCGCCCGAGCGAGGACCTCGAACTCGCGGCCCGCGCGGCGCGGACGAGGTAAACCGTCGCCTCGCCGCGTCACCTCGCGCTAGCGACTCGTGTAGCCGCCGTCGACGGTGAGCGCCTCGCCGGTCGTGAACGACGCGCCGTCCGAACAGAGCCAGACGACCGCGGAGGCGATTTCGTCCACGTCGCCGAGGCGGTTCATCGGGTGGAGCGACTCGATTCCCTGGCGCGCTTCGGGGTCGTCGAGGCCGCCTTCCCCGAGCAGGGGCGTGTCGACGAAACCCGGGCACACCGCGTTGACGCGGACGCCCTGTTCGGCGTACTCGATGGCCGCGGTCTTCGTCAGTCCGAGGACGCCGTGCTTCGCGGCGACGTACGGGGCCGCGTTCGCGAAGCCGACTTTCCCGAGAATCGACGCCATGTTGACGATGACGCCGCCGTCGACGTCGAGCATCGCGGGAATCTCGTGTCGCATCGACCGCCAGACGCCGTTGAGGTTCACGTCGACGACCCGGTGCCACTCGTCGGCCGAGAGGTCGGCGGTCGGTTTCTGCGGGCCGCCGATACCCGCGTTGTTGCAGGCGAAGTCGAGTCGGCCGTACTCGGAGACAGCCGTGTCGACCAGCGCGGCGACGGCGTCGTCGTCCGTCACGTCCGTCTCGACGAATATCGCCGTCCCGCCGGCTTTTTCGATGCGTGCGACGGTCTCCTCGCCGCCCTCGACGTTCACGTCGGAGACGACGACGCGCGCGCCCTCCGCGGCGAACGCCTCCGCGGTCGCGCGACCGATTCCAGAGCTAGCGCCGGTCACGACCGCGACTTCGGTGTCGAACTGAGTCATCGTACGAGAGAGAACACACCGACCTGACAGATAACCGTTTGTGCGACTCTCACGCCGGAAGAATATCGGGGACACCGAGCCGCGCGGTGCGGGTGTGGTCGTTATTCCTCGTCTGCTTCGGGGACGGCGTCGGGATGAAGGCCGAAGTAACCCGGTTCGTCGCTCCGCGGGTCGTTGATGACGAAGTCCTCTTGGTTGGCGACGATCCACGGAATCGTCCACTGGATGATGCGGTCTTCGGTCTCCTCGGCGAGGTCGTCCTGCGGCGACAGCCCCTGCATCAGGCGGGCGATTTCGCCCACGGTGTACATGTAGTCTGGGTCGAGGATGTCGGCGGGTTCGTACAGGAGATACCCGTAGAGGGTGTCGAAGTCGTCTTTCGGCTTGGGCATGCGTGCGCTTCTCGGCCGACGGGCAAAACCCCGACGACCGCGGGCGGCGGGTGACGAGCATCGGCGGCGACGGCAGTGCGACTGACGAGCGTGCCCATCGCTCCCTTACAGCCTTCGATAACCCCATAAGTAGGCTTATCAGCCGTGACGCCAGACCCGAAACGATGAGCGCCGCCGCCGCACGACTCGTCGAGGCCTTCCGTAGCTTCGGCGGGGACGACCTCCGCGACCTCTGGGTCTTCGACCACCACGGGTACGAACACCTCTACGTCAGGGAGGACGTGTCCGATGCGCTCGAATGTCTCGACATCTCGCAGTTTATCGACAACGAGCGGTTCGGATACGTCACGAGAGACACCTACGAGACGCTGTACTACGCGGACTACGGCTACACCGTCCGCGGGTTCGACTCGTTCGAGCAGTTTCGGACCTTCGTCGGCGACCGCCCCACCGGAATCCTCGCCGGCTTCGACCGCGGGGCTGGCCGCGACTTCGCCGCCCTGCACGACCGCGTCTGCGCGCTGAACGACGAGTTCGACGGGGCGGACCTGTTCAGCGACCCGACCGCCCGCGACCGACTGCCCTGAGGTCGAGCGGAGCGCATCCGCGGACTGATTTGATTCGATTCGGTTCGACGCGGACAGCGCCGCCGCTGACGGCGTTGCGTCCGAAAGAAAAGTCGGGATGTACCGGGTTTACTCGAAGAGTTCGACGGCCTGCTCGTAGCGAGCGGCGGGTTCGTCCCAGTCGACGACCTCGAAGAACGCGGAGACGAAGTCGCCGCGGGCCGGGCCGTAGTCGTGGTAGTACGAGTGCTCCCAGACGTCCAGCGCGAGGATGGGATGGCTACCCCAGAGCGCGCCCTGGTCGTGCTTGTCGACGACGACGTTCCGAAGCTGGTTCGAGAACGAGTCGTACACTAAGAGCGCCCAGCCGCCGGCCGCGCCGGCCGCCGCTTCGAATTCACCCTTCCACGCCTCGTAGGAACCGAAGTCCTCCGCGATGCGCTCTGCGAGCGCACCTTCGGGTTCGTCGCCGCCTTCCGGCGACATGTTCTGCCAGAACAGGTCGTGCAGAATGTGACCGGAGCCGTTGTGGGTGACGTTGCGGAGCGCGCCGGCGGACGAGCCGAACTCGCCTGCTTCGCGGTTCTCGGCGAGGGTTTCTTCGGCCGCGTTCCAGCCGTTGACGTAGCCCTGGTGGTGGGTGTCGTGATGCCACGTCAGCACCTGCTCGGAGATGTGCGGTTCGAGGGCGTCGTACTCGTACGGAAGCGGGTCGAGTTCGTAGCTCATAATGTGTAACCTCCGTATCATGCGTCGGGCGGAATCCTGTTAAAACTTGAGGAGGGGTATGCTAGCACAAACCACAGTATGCGGGTCGCTATCGGTCGATATCTCCGCTTCGAGAAGCTCCGGTTCGCGCGAGCGTGTCAGCCGTCGAACGGCTTCGTCCGGCGCTCGTACTCGATTTCCGTCGAGACGGCGTCGGCGATTTCGGCTCCGAACTCGCGTTCGACGAGATGTAACGAGAGGTCGAGACCGGAGGTGACGCCGCCCGCGGTGAGCACGTCGCCGTCGTCGACGACGCGCGCTTCGACGACTTCCGCGGCCGTCTGTCGGAGGTCGGAGAGCGCGCCGCCGTGGGTGACCGCGGGGCGTCCGTCGAGGATGCCGGCGCGGGCGAGGAGCATCCCGCCGGTACAGACGCCGGCGACGGTCGTTCCGGCCTCGTGGAGCGCGGCGATGGCGTCGGGAATCTCGCCCTTCTCGGCTTCGGCCCACGCGCTCTGGTCGGCGCGGGAGTTCCAGCCGCCACCGGGGACGACGAGCAGGTCCGGGCGGTCGGTTTCCGGGTCGAGGGCGCCGTCGACGCCGACGCGCATCCCGTGGCTCGCGGTCACGAACTCGCGGTCGTCGAGCGCGACGAGTTCGGCCTCGCAGTCGGCCCCGGCCGCGCCGGCGTTCTGGAACACCTCGAACGGCGCGACGGCGTCGAGTTCGTCGAAGCCGTCGTAGAGGATGATAGCGACGTGCATGAACTCTGAGTCGATTTGCGAGAAGAAAGTCGTTCGTGCCGCGGCGACCGAGGGCAAAAAACAGCAGGCGGGGTCAGTCGTCGCTCAGTCGTCGCCGCGGGCGGCCTCGAACATCGAAATCGCGCGCTCGCGGCGGTCGGCGTGGTCCACGATGGGCTCCGGGTAGTCGGGCGCGAGCCGCTCGCGTTCGAGGTCGGTCAGTTCGTGCCACTCGTGGATGGTGTTGGCCGTCACGTCCGAGAGCTCGGGGACGTACCGCTTGATGTACTCGCCGTCGGGGTCGTAGCGCTCGCCCTGCGTCATCGGGTTGAAGATGCGGAAGTACGGCTGGGCGTCGGTCCCCGTCGAGGCGGCCCACTGCCAGCCGCCGTTGTCGTTTGCGGTGTCGTGGTCCGCGAGGTGCTCGCGGAAGTGCGCGTAGCCGTGTCGCCAGTCGCACAGCAGGTCCTTCGTGAGGAACGACGCGACGATCATCCGGACGCGGTTGTGCATGTACGCCTCCTCGCGGAGCTGTCGCATCCCGGCGTCGACGATGGGGTAGCCGGTTTCGCCCGCCTTCCACGCCGCGAGTTCCTCGTCGTCGTCGCGCCACGCGATGTCCTCCTCGTACTCCTTGTAGTTCTCCGTGACGACGTTCGGATGCTCTCGGAGGACGTGGGCGTAGAACTCCCGCCACGCCAACTGCGACTGGAACTCCTCGACGGACTCGTCTCTCTCGCCGCCGACGCCCTCGCGGGCCGCGGCGGTCGCCGCGTACACCTCGCGGATGCCGATGGTCCCGAACTTGAGGTCCGTCGAGAGCCGCGACGTGGCGTCCCGCGTCGGGTAGTCGCGGTCGTCGGCGTAGCGGTAGATGGCGTCCGCGCAGAACGCCGAGAGGCGCTCGCGGGCCGCCTCGGTCCCCGCCGACTGGACCGATGCCGACGGCTCCTCGAAGCCGAGGTCCGAGATGGTCGGGAGGCCGCCGACGGCGATGTCGAACTCTGCGTCGCCGTTGGTGAGGTCTTCGGCCGCGGATTCGAGCGTGGCGGCGTCGACGAGGTCGTCGGCGTCCGGCTCCGGGTACGGGTCGGGCTTGTCGCGGTCGCGCCACTTCTTCCAGAAGTAGGTGTAGACGGAGTAGGTGTCGCCAGCGTTTGTCGTGATGCTCCCCGGCGGGTGGAAGATGGCGTCGTGGACCGGCTCGCGGGCGACGCCGGCCTCGTCGAGGGCGAGCCGCACGTCCGCGTCGCGCTCGCGGGCGAGCCCGGAGTAGTCGATACCCCACACGGCCCGCTCGGCGTCGAGCGCCGCCGCCACCGCCGGCACGACCGTCCGGGGGTCGCCGCGGGCGACGAGCAGGTCGCTCCCGCGCTCTCGGTAGGCGTCGCGGAGCTCGGAAAGCGCGTCGAGCAGGTACCTGACGCGGGGCGCGCCGGCGTGGTCGAGCACGTCCCGGTCGAAGACGAAAAGCGGGGCGACGGGGCCCGCCTCCGCGGCCGTCGCGAGGCCGCGGTTGTCCGCGACGCGCAGGTCCCGGCGGTGCCAGTGCAGTTGCATGTGCGCGCCTCAGGACGGCGGCTATGTGAATGTAGCGGCAGTCGGACGCCGACGGGCCGAAAAATCGGCCGACCGGCTCGTTCGACTGAACTTAATCGCTCGCTGTCGCTGGAAACGGTGTCCTACCGCGTCTCGCGGCGGCAGTCGCTCGTGTTCGGACACCCGTTGGCATGGATGTGGTACGATAGTCGACACTCGCGGCGGCGCGACTGTCGCGGGTAATGTGATGTTATCGACCGAAGTCCGGCACGGGAGCACGTTTACGTTCTTGCTATCTGGTGTACCCGGTTCATACCTATACGGCGTCGTACCCACGGTTCTGGTATGTCCGGGCATCGCTGCCTTCCTGACTCCGGGGTCCGACAGCCGCGTCTCCGGTCTCCGCTCGTGTTTCCGCTCCTCCTCTTGACGTTCGTCTGCGGGACGCTCGGGTGGCTCGTCTGGGTCCCCTACGGCGCGTTCCTCGGCGTGCTCCCGCCCGTCGTCGTCTTCGGCTTCGCGTTCCTCGAACTCTCGTCGGCCTCGCCGTCGCCCCCGCAACTCCCGTCGGCGCGGCCGTCGCCGCCGCTCTCGCTCGACGGCCGGGTCGACCTCGCCGCCGCGTTGCACGGCGCGGGCGTCTTCGCGACCGACGCGGACGACAACCTCTCGCTGTCGCCGCAGTTCGCCGACGACTGGCGCGCCCGAATGCTCGAAGCCGACGGGCGAGACGGCGACCGCGAGGCGCTCGCGGCGCTTCTCGGCGTCGACTCGGACAGAATCGAGATGGGGTGGAACGAGCGGGGGCTGTTCGCGCGACTCGACCACGGAACCGTCGGTCGGTGGTCCTCCCGCGCCGCGTTCGTCGCCGACCGCACGGCGGTCGCGACGTTCCGCCGGTACTACCCCGAGTGGTGGCGGCTCTCGACGGCCGACCGGAACCGCGTCCTCGGGGCGCTTCGGTTGTGTCTCCGGACGTGCCCGACCTGTGACGGCGCGGTCGCGGTCGAAACCGAACGGGTGCGGACCTCCGACGGGACGAAACGGCACGTCTCGGCCGTCTGCCGGGGCTGTGACGCGACGCTGTTCGACGGCGTGGTCGAGCAGTCGGCGGCCGAACAGTCCGGGTCCGACAAGGGTGCCGGCGTGCACCCGCAGAACACGCGGTAAGCGAGGCGAGAGCGCGAGGCACGCCGCGCCCGGCGAGCGCCGACGGGTCGGCGCGAGCGCGGGCCTCTCAGGGGAGCGAGTCGATGCCGTCGCGCCGCCCGTCGAGCACCGAAAAGCGCTCGTCGCGGCGTCGTTCGAGCCACCGGAGCAGGCGCTCCGCCCACCGGAGTTTCTGCGCTTTCATCGCGTCCACGGTCGGGTCGTCGAAGTCCCAGCCGGCGAAGACGAGCCGCTTCGCCCCGAGTTCGTCGGCGATGAAGACCGCCCGGTCGCCGTCGGTGAAGCCGCCCCAGTTGACGACGGGGCCGACGGGAGCCGCCTGCGTCGTCCCGAGGACGTGGTCGGCGTCGAACTGTGGAACCCACTCGCGGACCGCGGGAAGGTTGTCGCCGTGGGCGTGGGCCGCGACGGGCACGCCCGATTCGGTTAGTTCGACCGCCGTCTCGGGGTTCTTGTCGAGGTCCGTCACCATCAAATCGAGGTCGAACCCGGCGTCTCGCACCGCGTCGGCTGCGGTGGAGGCGGCGACGACCACGTCCACGTCGGGGTCGTCGAGTCGGTCGAGTTCGGCGTCGAGCGTCGGGGCCGCCCCGCAGACGGCGACGGTCGCGCCCACCCAGTCCAGTCGGTCGCGGTCGAACGGTTTCACGAGGTCCGCGAGCGCGTCTCTGGCGCGCTCGTCGCCGGTTCGGTCGAAGCCGAAGTCGTCGAGAATCCGCCCGTAGACGGGTTCCCACGTGGTGAAATCCATGGTATAGCTGTCGCTCAGAATGTAACTGTATGGGCCGGAACGGCACTCGTGTACCCCTACCCGCGTGCCCTTCCGGCGTCCACAGGACCGTTTTAGAGTCGGATGGTATAAGTTTTCTCTTAGTAGAACGGTCAACGTCTGCCGAACGTCAGACGGCGAGACGGGTCTGTGAGGGGTTCACGCACCAGTTATCGCGTCGCCCGCTCGACCGTTTCGAGGGCGGCTTCGAGGGCGTCGGAGGCGTCCGTGACGAGCGTCGAAAGCCGGGCGAGCGCGGCGGGCGTCCCGACCAGCAGCGCCCCGGTGTCGCCGGCGGCCAAGACGGCTCCCGCGTCGCCGGCGGCGGCTTCGAGGGCCTCGCGGTCGTCGACTCCGAGTCCTTCCAGTTCGAAGACGCGCGTGACGCTCTCGGCCGCGAGGTCGCGGTTCGCGCCGACCCGGTCGAGGTGTCTGGCGGCCTCGCCGGTCGTCGTCACGTCGAGTTCCTCGACCGACACGTCGCCGGGGTCGCGGACGCGACGGCGCGCGAACTCGTGGCCGATGAGGGCCGCGTCGCGGGTCTCTTTCACGTCGTGGGTCCGGACGACGTGGGCACCGCGCTCGACCGCCATCGACGTGGCGGCGAGGCTGACGGGCAGGGCCTCCTCGGTCGAGCGGCCGGCCACGTCGCGGAGGAAGTTCTTGCGGTTGATGGAGACCAGGATGGGGTAGCCGTAGCCGCGGAACTCCCGCAGGCGGTCGAACGTCTCGCGGTCGTGTTCGAGCGTCTTCGCCTCCGACCAGCCGCCGAAAGCGGGGTCGAGGATGGTCTTGTCGGTGAAGCCGTTCAGTTCGAGGGCGTCGTAGATGTCGTCGACCTCCTCGATTGCACCGGGGCGGGTGAGGTCCGGGGGGCTCGCCATCTTGGCGACGGCGGCGTCGAACTCCTCGCAGACGCGGGGCATCTCCGGGTCGGCGAAGCCGCAGATATCGTTGACCATGTCGAACCCACCGTCGAGCGCCGCCTCCGCGACCTCGTGGTAGCGCGTCTCGATGGAGAAGACGGCGTCGCCGGAGACGCTGTCGAGGACCGAAAGCGCCGTGTCGAGGCGGTCGAGTTCGTCTTCGGCCGACAGCACGTCGAGGCGCTTGTTCGCGGATTCGAGGCCGATATCGACGATGTCGGCCCCCTCGTCGATGAGTTCGCGGTCGACGTACTCGGCGGCCTCGCTCGGGTCGTTGAACACGCTCGGCTTGTACGGGGACTCCTTGGAGACGTTCAGCACGCCCATGATTCGGGGCGGGTGGTCGTCGCCGATTTCGAGTCCTGCCGCATCGACGGTGCGCATACCCGTCGGTTGGACCACACGACTATATGCCGACCGGTCGCGGAAGGCGGGCAGCCAGCCCTGCGGCGCTCGTTCGCCGTCGCTCGCGGACGACTGACCGGCATCACGCCACTTTTATCCGCCGCTCGGCTACCTCGGACCATGGCGAAGGTCAGCGTCGGACTCCGCGGATGGCGCTTCGAAGAGTCCGAGATATTCACCGACGAGGGCGAGTTCAAACCGCTCGACGAGATTCCCGAGGACCCACGGGAGCGTCTCATGCGCCTCGTCTCGCTCGTCGAGGAGCCGTGCGACGCCTGCTATCTAATCCACGGCGACGAGGAGATACAGCAGTGCCGACAGGCCGCCATCGTCTACGGCGAGCCCCGCGAGGAGGTGCTTCTCTGCGAGCACCACGAGCCGGACTTCCTCTACTGGTTCCGCGAGGAGGACGGCCGCGACCTCGTCGGCGACGCGGTGTTCGCCGACGCCTTCCACGAGTGGTTCGCCGCCGGCGGCCGCGCGCCCGACGGCTACGGCGGGCTGGAGTACGTCGACACCGAACCCGACGAACTCCCGTCGCCGCCGGACGCCAACGAGATACAGCGCCGGCTGGAGGAGAACTTCGTCGAGGGCGAGCGTATCAACCTCCGCGACTACGGCCCCGGCGCGGACGACGAGGACGGGACGCCCCTGACCGAAGACGACCTCGACGGCGTCGACCTCGACACGGACTACCCGACGAAATGAGCGACGACCCAGACGCCGACGCCGTCGATGTTGCCGACGCCGCCGATACCGCCGATACCGCCAACGCCGCCACCGGTGACGCCGGGGACCGCGAGTTCGTCGTCGTCGTCGTCGAACCCGAGACGCCCGGCAACGTCGGGACCATCGCGCGGGCGATGAAGAACTTCGGCATCTACGACCTCCGCCTCGTCGACCCGCCGCCGCTCGACCCCGACGGCGAGGCCTACGGCTTCGCCGGCCACGCCCGCGAGGACGTGCTTCCGAACGCCACCGAGACGACCCTAGAGGAGGTCGTCGAGGAGTTCCACACCGTCGGGACGACCGCGGTCTCCCACGAGGACTCCACCCGGCACGTCCGCTACCCGTTCAAGACGCCGGTCGAAATCGCCGACTCGCTGGAGTCGGTGGAGACGAAGACCGCGCTCGTCTTCGGCCGCGAGGGAACCGGCCTCGACAACGAGGAGTTGGCGATGCTCGACGAGGTCTGTTGTATCCCCGCCGACGACCGCTATCCCGTGCTCAACCTCGGGCAGGCGGCGACGCTTCTCATGTACGAACTTCGCCGGTTTACGGTCGAGGAGACGCAGCTACCGGATGTGGAGCGCGAGCGCGCCTCAGAGGCGGAAATCGAGGTCGTCTACCGCTTTTTCGACGAGTTGCTCGACGCCGTGGACTACCGCGAACACAAGCGAACCAAGACCTCGCGGATGATGCGCCGACTGCTCGGCCGCGCCCACCCGACCGAGCGCGAGGCCGCGACGCTGACGGGCGTGTTCCGCCGGGCCGCCGAGGCCGTCCGCGACCCGGACCGCTTCCGCGACGACGAGAGCTGACGCGTCCGCGCTACTCCGCGTCGTCGTCCCGGCGGGCGAACATCACGTAGCTCACGAACGAACAGACTTTCTCGACCTCGCCGGACTCGCGCTCCGCGCGGGTCGTCGTCCGAATCTCCACGAGGCCGCGGCTGTCGGTCTCGACGGTCGTCTCCAGCACCTCGTTTTCCACGACGAGCGTGTCCCCCGGATACACCGGTTTCCACCAGCGAAGCTCGTCGACGCCTTTCGCGCCGAGGGCGGCCGAGTCACCGAGGAAGCCGTCAACGAGCAGGCGCATCGTCATCGCCGTGGTGTGCCAACCGCTGGCGATGACGCCGCCGTACATCGACTCGGACTCGGCGCGCTCCGGGTCGGTGTGGAACCACTGCGGGTCGTACTGTTCGGCGAACTCCAGCACCTCCGCTTCGGTCACGTCGTACGCGCCGAACTCGTGGGTGTCGCCGGCCGCGAAATCCTCGAAGAACTGCATGACTCCCCTTCGGCCGGCCCCGTGGAGAAAGTAGCGGTGTCGGCGGTCCGGGCGGCGCACGCGGCCGAGCGCACCCCGTTTTCGTTCCCCCGCCCCTGAGCGCCAGACAGCTTTTGCGGTCCGACCCCGTATCCCCACGCGAGATGGCAACGTCCCCGCGCCGCTCTCGCCTCCCGATGGTCGCCGTCGGCGTCGTCGTCCTCGCGTTCTACCTCTCGCTCAGCGCGCTCAGCGCGTTCGCGGTGGTGACGCTCTGGCGGCTTCGCCCCGACCCCCTGACCGCCGCCGTCGTCGGCGTCGCAGTCGCCGTCGTCCTCGGCTATCTGAGCTTCCGCTTCGGCACGGTGCGACTGCTCAGCCAACTCGACGCGCGGGATATGTCGCCCGCGGAGTCGCCGTCGGTCCACCGCCTGCGCGACCGCCTCGCCGAGCGGATGGACCTCGACCCGCCGACGCTGAAGCTCGCGCGTTTCGCCGCGCCGAACGCGATGGCGCTCGACCCGATGGGCCGCGACGTGGTCGTCCTCGACGCCTCGCTGTTCCGCCTCCTCGACGCCGACGAGTTCGAGGCGCTGCTCGCGCACGAACTCGCGCACCTCGAACGGAAAGACGGGCTGGTCCAGTCGCTCGTGGCGAGCGTCCTCCAGACGGTCGTCGGCGTCGGCTACCTGTTCGTCTCGCCGGTGACGTTCCTGACGACGGGCGTCGCCCTCGGCTCGGCGTGGATGCGCGGCCGGCCGGGGTCGTGGACCGAGACGCTCGCCGGGCGGATTCGCCTCCGACTGGACGAGTTCGTCGGGCTGTTCGGCTTCGGCCTCACCGTGTTCGTCCGGTCGCAGTCGAGAAAACGGGAGTTCGCGGCCGACGCGCGGGCCGCCGAGGTGACGGACAAGCCGATGGCGCTCGCGTCGGCCCTGCGGAAGTTAGAGCGGGCCGCCCGGCCGCAACACGGCCTGTCGCCGCTGTGGGTGTACGGCGAGGTCGAGGTCGAAGACTCGGTGTCGGACCTGCTTTCGACCCACCCCTCGACCGACGAGCGCGTGGAGCGACTGGCAGCGATGGCCGACGAGTCGATGACGCGAATCGAGGTGCGCTGAGATGCCCGGCTCGCCCGACCCGGTGCTCGGCAACTGGCTTCTCACCCACATCGTCGCCGTCGCCGCCGCGCTCGGCACCGTCGCCGTCGTCTACGCGACCCGCGCCCGGAGCGCCCGAAGCTTCCTGACGCCCGCGCTCGTCGGCGGCGGCTACGCCCTCGCCACGCTCGCCGTCTGGACCGCGGCGCGACTCGTCACCGACGCGTTCCCCTCGGGGCTGGTCGAAGACCCGCTGACCGCGGCGGGCTTCCTCGGCGTTTCGTTCCTCCTGCTCGCCGGGTTCGTCGCCGTTTCGGCCCTGCTGTTCGCTCGCCGCGGGCTGGTCGCGCCGCTCGTCGGCCTGTTCGGCGTCACGGAACTCGTCTGGTGGGCGTTCCTCCACGTCCGCGGCGAGACCGATGCGCTGGGGATGTTCCTCATCTTCGGGCCGGTGCTGTTGGTGCTTCTCGTCGTCGCGGCCGGCGTCGAGTTCGCGGGGCGGTGGGGCTGGCGGCGGTTCGTCCGCGAGAGCGGGCGCTCGGCGTCGTGAGAACCGAGAACGGAGAAAACGGGATGCGGTCCGAGGCCTCGGCGGTCAGGCCCGCTTTTGAATCTCCTCGCGGAGCACGTCGCTGACGACGCCGCCGTCGGCCTTGCCGCGGAGCGCGCCCATCGCCTCGCCCATGAGCGCCGAGAACGCGCCCATGCCCTGCTGTTCGACTTGGTCGGCGTTGCGCTCGACGACCTCCGCGATGGCCTCGCGGACCTCCTCTTCGGAGACGCCGGAGAGGCCGGCCTCCTCGACGGCTTCCTCGGCCGTGAGGCTCGGGTCCTCGGCGATGGTGGCGAGCACGTCGTTGACGCCCTCCTTGGCGAGGTCGCCGTCCTCGACGAGCTGCATGACCGCGAGCAGGTGGTCGTCGGTGAGTTCGGAGACGGCCACGTCGTCGCGGCGGAGTTCGGTCAGCGTCGATTCGAGCAGCCCCGCCGCGAACGTCGCGTCGATGCCGGCGTCCACGGCCTCCTCGAACAGCGGCATCGTCCGGCCGTAGGCGACCTGCTCCGCGAGGCCGGCGTCGAGGCCGAACTCGGCTTGGTAGCGGTCGACCTTCTCGGTCAGGAGTTCGGGCGTCTCCACGTCGCTCGGGTCGAGGTCGACGGGGGGTACGTCCGTCTCGGGGTACATCCGGGCCGCGCCGGGGAGCGGGCGGAGGTAGCGCGTCGTGCCGTCGTCGTTGGCCCCGCGGGTCTCCTCGGGGACCTCCTCGATGGCGACTTCGGCGCGCTCTGCGACCGCGTCGATGGCGAGGTCGGCCGTCTCGGGGTCGTCGGCGACGATGGCGACCGCGTCCTCGGGGCCGGCGTCGACCGCCTCGCGGAGCGATTCGACCTCGGCCTCGGTGACGCCGTAGGCCGGGAGTTCGTCGGTGTGGAAGATGCCGCCCGCGCCGTGGCGCTTGGCGTGGTCGGAGAGTTCGGTGCCGAGGCGGCGGTCGGGCTGGAGTTCGCGGCCGACGAGGCCGTCGAAGCCGTACAGCGGGACGGCCGTGACCTTCCCGCCGGCGTCGAGCGCGCCGCGGATGACGCCGGAGTCCGAGTCCTCGAACACGTCGGTCACGTCGGCCACGCCGCCGACGGAGGCGTCGCGCGACTGGAGTTCGTCACGAATCTCGACGAGTTCCGCCTGTCGGCCGACCTCGAAGCGGACGATTTCGTCGATTTGGTCGAGCGCCTGCACGCCCTTGATTTCGACGCGCGCGCCGTCGGCGATGGAGACGTTCACGTCCTGCCGGATGGTACCGAGGCCGCGTTTGACCTTCCCGGTCGAGCGCAGGAGCATCCCGATGGTCTGGGCCGCCTCGCGCGCCTGTTCGGGCGAGGAGATGTCCGGGCCGGTGCCGATTTCGACGAGCGGGATGCCGAGGCGGTCGAGGCTGTATAGGACGCCGTCGTCTCGCTCTTCGACGCGCTGGGCGGACTCCTCTTCGAGCATGAGGTCCACGACGGAGACGGGGCCGTCTTCGGTCTGAATCTCGCCTTCCTGCGCGATGAGCGACGAGCGCTGGAACCCCGAGGTGTTCGAGCCGTCGATGACGAGCTTGCGCATGACGTGCGCCTCGTCGACGACGTTCATGTCGAGCAGTTCGGCAATCTGCATGGCGACCGTCCGCGCCTCGTGGTCGAGTTCGTGCGGCGGCTCGTCGTCCTCTTCGACCAGACAGGTCGAGTCGTAGGCGAGATACTCGAACTCGCGTTCGACGCGGCTCTCTTCGAGCGCGGCGTCGTCGAGTTCGCCCAGTTCGCTCTTGGTCGGATGGAGGAAGCGCGTGAACGTGCGCGTCGCCTCGTCGGGCTCGCGGAGGTCGGTCGGACACCCGCAGAACAGCTTCGTCTCGGTGTCGAGTTGCTGGTGAATCTCCAGCCCAGCCACGAGGCCGAGGTCCTCGTAGTCGTAGTCGTACTCGGTCATTGGTACTCCCTGCGTTCGGGGGGAGTAAAAAAGGATTCAGTCTGCCGTCAGAGGCGACGAAGCCCCTCATCGATACCTTCGACCTGTTCACACTCGGGACAGACGTACGTCCACCCGTCGTTCGTCGCTCGTCCCTCCGGGAATACGGCCCCACAACCTCGACACTCCAACATGTCTCGCCCGCGGGCCCGCTGCTGTTGCAGTCCGGCCATACTGGTATAATCGTCAAAATCAAGCTTCAAAATACCGATTTTCGAGATTTCGTGACAGTTCTTCACTCGGGGGTGACTGTCACGGCAGCGCCGGAGTGCGATTGCTACCGCGAGCCGAGTAAATATAACCGTCTTCGCGGCTGAACTGACCGAAATCGACGCGAACGCGACCCGAACCGAGCGGGTCGCCCGCTCGACTCAACGTATCAAAAAGTGGACTGTTTTTCGCCGGGGCTCAGTCGTCGCCGAGGATGCCGCGATGGGTCATCTTCTCGGGGTCGAGCACCTCGTCGGCTTCCGCCTCGGTGAGGTAGCCCTCGTCGACGGCGACCTGTCGGACGCTTTTGTCCTCAGCGAGCGCCTTCTTCGCCACCTTCGAGGCCTTGTCGTAGCCGATTGCGGGGTTGAGCGCCGTCGCCAGCGCCATCGACTGTTCGACCCGCGTCTCGCAGTGTTCCTCGTTAGCTTCGAGTTTGGCGACGAACCGCTCGGCGAAGACCTCCGAGGAGTTCGCCAGCAGCTTCGCTGATTCGAGGAAGTTGTGCGCGAGCACGGGCTTGTAGAGGTTGAGGTCGATTTGGCCCTCCGCGGCACCGGCGGAGACGGCGGCGTCGTTGCCGACGACCTGCTTGTGGACCTGATTGACCGCCTCCGCGACGACCGGGTTGATTTTCCCGGGCATGATGGAGGAGCCGGGCTGGTTCTCCGGCTGTTCGAGTTCGCCGAGCCCGTTGCGCGGGCCGGACGCGAGCAGGCGGAGGTCGTTTGCGATTTTGTTCAGGGAGCCGGCGACGGTGCGGAGCGCGCCGTGGGCCTCGCTCATCGCGTCGTGGGCCGCCTGCGCCTCGAAGTGGTTGTCGGCCTCGCGGAACTCGACGCCGGTCTCCTCGGTCATGTACTCGGCTGCCTTCGCCGGGAACTCGGGGTGCGTGTTGAGTCCCGTGCCGACCGCGGTGCCGCCGAGCGCGAGTTCGCCGAGGTGCTCGCGCACGTTCTCGACGCGGCGGATGCCCTTTTCGACCTGCGTGCGGTAGCCGCCGAACTCCTGTCCGAGGCGGACGGGCGTGGCGTCCTGCAAGTGGGTTCGGCCGGTCTTGACGACGCCGTCGAACTCGGCTTCCTTGTCGCCGAGCGCCGCGGCGAGCGTCTCCAGCGCGGGAAGCAGGTCCTTCTCGACGGCTTCGAGGGAGGCGACGTGCATGGCCGTCGGAATCACGTCGTTGGAAGACTGGCCGAAGTTGACGTGGTCGTTCGGGTGGACGACGCGGTCACCGATGCCCTCGCCCATAATCTCCGCGGCGCGGTTGGCGATGACCTCGTTGGCGTTCATGTTCGAGGACGTGCCCGAACCGGTCTGGAACACGTCGACGGGGAACTGGTCGTCGAGCTCGCCGGCGATGACCTCGTCGGCGGCCTCGACGATGGCGGCCGCGACGTCCTCGTCTATCATGCCGAGGTCGCGGTTGGCCTGCGCGGCGGCCTTCTTCACCACGCCGAGCGCGCGGACGAACCGCCGCCCGAAGGTGATGCCGGAGATGGGGAAGTTCTCGACCGCCCGCTGGGTCTGTGCGCCCCAGTAGGCGTCGACAGGCACTTCCATCTCGCCGAGACTGTCCCGCTCGATTCGATAATCATCGTCGCCCATGATTCGGGGGTCGTTTTGGCAGGAGGTAAAATCCATTGGTCCGTGCGCCTCACTGACAGCCGCGACTGTCGGCGGTCGCGCGGCGCGTCAGCTGACATGCCAACCGCGACGGCCGCGGCGACCGCGGCGGTTCGGTCACTCCTCGCGCGCCGCGTACTCCTCGGGCGTGTACGTCTTCAGCTCCATCGCGTGGATGTCCGTCGTCATGTGGTCGCCGAGGGCGTCGTAGACGAGCTGGTGCTGTTGGACGAGCGACTTCCCCTCGAAGGCGGGCGAGACGACGACGGCGGCGTAGTGGTCGTCCTCGTGGTCCTGGTCGACCGTTCGCGGCCGCGAGACCGTCGCGTCGGCGTCCTCGATGTGCGATTCGATGAGGTCCTCGATGGCGGCGAGTTCCATGTGCGTACTGGCGGCCCGCGCCGGGAAAAAGCGTCCGGGAGGTGGCGACCGCCTCGCGGAGGTTTTTATTCGGGGACGACGCACCTCGGGTCGTGACTGACGCGACACCCACCGCCGGGCCCGAGGAGGCCGTCCGCGTGCTCCGCGACGACCACGAGCGACTGCTGACCGTCGTCGGCCAGTGCGCCACCGCCGTCACCGCGGAGTGGGACGGCGATTCCGTGACGGACCGCGAGCGCGTCGTGCCCCCGTTCAGGCGCGCGCTTGACGGCTCCGGCGCGCTGTCTCGCCTGCCTCGGGCGCTCGCGGACGCGGTGACGGCTACCGGTCGACCGATGGCCGCGCCGCCCGTCGCGGCCCCGCCCTACGTGGTCGTCACCGGCGAGGGCGTCGTCCTCCGCGCCAACCTCGGTGACGGCCGACTGGTGGTGCTCCTCCGGGCGTTCGAGGTCGACCGTGGCGGCGATGGCGACGGCGACAGTGACGGCGACGGCGGCGACGGCGGCGACAGCGAACCCCACCGCTACCGCCGCATCGACGGCGTCGAAATCGAAGCCGAAATCGTCTGAGTCGGGTCTGGTCGGAGCGGGGCGGGTCGCTCTCGGCCGCGTTTACATCTGATAGCGGCGCACGTCGTCCCGCGGCGGGGCCTGCGACTGCCCGGTCATCTCGTCGTAGGTCATCCCCGCGAGGTACTCGTCGTAGGTCACGTCGTAGCCCTGCTGGAGGTGGAAGTCCAGTTGGCCGCGGTCGAGTTCCGACTGGAACAGCGCGTGGACCGCCCGGCGGACGAGTTCGTCCGCGTCGTCGGGGTCGAACAGGGCGACGAGCATGGCGAGTTCGTGTCGCGTCTCGCGGTCGAGCGACACGTCGAGGCTGTCTCCGAGGTCTCCGTAAGCCGCGTCAACGTCGTCTGTGAGTTCGTCGAGCGTCATCGCCCGGCGATGGGGCCGTCACGGGGATACGCGTTTCGACCGCGCGGGAAGGACCGCGCTCCGGCATCGCCACGGCTAAACGCCGGCCGTCCCAAGCCGGGGCGATGAGCGACGCGTCGTCCGAACTCCCCGCCGACCTCGACCGCGAAGCAGTCCAGTCCGCGCTCACCGAGTGGTACGAGGCCGACCACCGGGACTTCCCGTGGCGGCGCACCGACGACCCCTACGAGATTCTCGTCTCCGAGGTGATGAGCCAGCAGACCCAACTCGGCCGCGTGGTCGAGGCGTGGGAGGCGTTCCTCGACGAGTGGCCGACGACGGCCGACCTCGCGGCGGCCGACCGCGCCGACGTGGTCGGCTTCTGGACGGACCACCGACTGGGCTACAACAACCGCGCGAAGTACCTCCACGAGGCCGCTCGGCAGGTCGAAGAGGACCACGGCGGCAAGTTCCCCCGGACGCCCGACGGCCTCTCCGAGCTGATGGGCGTCGGCCCCTACACCGCCAACGCGGTCGCCTCCTTCGCGTTCAACAACGGCGACGCGGTGGTCGACACCAACGTCAAGCGGGTGCTGCACCGCGCCTTCGCGGTCCCCGACGACGACGCGGCGTTCGAAGCCGCCGCCTCGGAACTCATGCCCGACGGCGAGTCCCGCGTCTGGAACAACGCCATCATGGAATTGGGGGGCGTGGCCTGCGGGAAGACGCCCACCTGCGACGAGTCCGGCTGTCCGTGGCGGCGGTTCTGCCACGCCTACGAGACCGGCGACTTCACCGCGCCCGACGTGCCGACCCAGCCGAGTTTCGAGGGGAGCAGGCGGCAGTTCCGCGGGCGGGTCGTCAGAGTTCTCGGCGAGTACGACGACCTCGGCCTCTCGGAGTTAGGACCCCGAGTCCGCGTCGACTACGGCGGCGATACGGGTGCGGAGTGGCTCCGCGGCCTCGTGGACGACCTCGAATCCGACGGCCTCGTCGATGTCGCGGAGGGCGACGACGGCGTCCGCGTCTCGCTGGCGAAGTAGCGCCACCTCCGGGCGATTTCCATTACGGCACTTTCAGATAGGCGTCGCCGGCCGCCTGTCGCGTCACGAGTTCACCGACGCCCGAGGGGACCACCTCGACGCCGTCGGCCAGGCGGTCGGCGTCGAACCCGCGGCCGTCGAGGGAGTTCCGACAGGCGCAACAGCGGACGCCGGCCTCGAACAGCGAGTCGAGGCGGTCGCGGACGGGCGAGTCATCGAGAAACAGGAGCGCCGCGTCGCCGTTGGCAAGAAGGGTGACAGTGTCCGTCTCGACCGTCTCGTCGTCGAGCAGGTTTCGGACGTTGCGGATGGCGTGTCGCCAGTCACCGAGGTCGGCGCTGGAGACGTGGAAGACGACGTTCACGGTTGGTTTTCGCCCCCCGGCTCCCTGTGTGTTGCGCCCGTCCGACACGCCCGGAGGCGGCCGACGGGGTTTTCACGCAGTCACGGAGACACAGGATATGACGCAGCCGCACGTGGTCGCCATCTGCGGCAGTCTCCGCGACCACAGCTACACCCGACTGGCGCTCGAACACGTCCTCGCAGGCGCGTCCGCCGCCGGCGGAACGACGGAACTCGTGGACCTCCGCGAGTACGACCTCCCGCCGCTCGACGCCGACTTCGACGAGCAGGGCGGCTCGGCCGAACTCGTCCGCGTCGTCGACGGCGCGGACGCGGTCATCCTCGGGACGCCGGTCTACCACGGCTCGTACTCCGGAATCCTCAAGAACGCCCTCGACTACTGCGGCTTCGACGAGTTCGGAGAGAAGACCGTCGGCCTACTCGCCGTCGCCGGTGGTTCCTTCCCCGTGACCGCCCTCGAACATCTCCGGTCGGTCTGCCGGTCGCTGAACTCGTGGGTGCTTCCCCATCAGGTCGCGATTCCCCGCGTCTCCTCGTCGTTCGACGGCGACGACATCACCGACGAGGACCTGCGCGAGCGGGTCGAACGACTCGGCCGCGACGCGGTCGTCTACGCCAACATCGAGCCGGAGCCGCCGACGTTCGAAAGCGGCGAAAACGTCGGCGCTGACGACTGACTCGCCGTCACGGGCCATCCGTCCACCCCGCCTGTCAGCGGCGTCGAACCGCGGAGCCGACCCGTCTCGACGGCTGACCGTCGCGGCAGATGAACAATCGTTTTGACCCTCCTCGTCCCCCTGTCAGGATATGCACGCCATCACGCAGAGCGGATGGATAGAGGTCATCTCCGGCTCTATGTTCTCGGGGAAGACGGAGGAACTCCTCCGACGCCTCCGCCGGGCCGAAATCGCCGGGCAGGAGATTTCGGTGTTCAAGCCCCAACTCGACGACCGCTACGGCGAGACGACGGTCGGCTCGCACGCCGGCCGGTCGTGGGAGGCGAGCGTCGTCCCCTCCGAGGGCGAGGGCGTCTGGCAAATCGCGGAGGAACTCAACGGCGAGGACGTGGTCGCCATCGACGAGGCCAACTTCTTCTCGGCCGAACTGGTCGACGTGTGCGAGGCGCTGGCCGCCGACGGTAAGCGCGTCGTCGTCTCGGGGACCGACCAGACGTTCCGCGCCGAGCCGTTCGACCCGCTTCCGCAACTGATGGCGCTCGCCGAGTACGTCGACAAGCTTCAGGCCATCTGCACCGTCTGCGGCGAGCCGGCGACCCGGAACCAGCGGCTCATCGACGGCGAGCCGGCCCACGTCGACGACCCGACCATCCTCGTCGGCGCGGAGGAGTCCTACGAGGCGCGGTGTCGGAACTGTCATACCCTCCGGCGGGACTAGAGGCTAGCGTGACTACTTGGGTCGAAACCCCACGGGAGGGCCGCGACCGCGGGCTGTCCGGCCTCCTCCGCGCGTGGGTCGCGGTGGTCGCTCGCCCCCGCCAGTTCTTCCGGGACGGCGTCGCTCCCGGCGACCAAGCGCCCGGGCTGGTGTTCGCCATCGCGGTGGCGCTCGTCTATCAGGGCCTCGGGTACGCCCTCGCGCCGGCGACGATTCCGGCCATCGAGGGCGGCCCGCTCGTCTCGGCGCTCGTCGCCCTGCTCGTCGTCGCGCTGTTCGTCGCGCCGGCGTTGCTCCACCTGACGGCGGCCATGCAGACGGCGCTTCTCATCCCGCTTCTGTCCCGCCGCGCGGGGGTGAGCGAGACGGTGCAGGTCATCGCCTACGCCGCCGCGCCCTGTGCCTTCGCCAGCCTCCCGATTCCCGGCGTTCGCGCCCTCTGTGCGGTCTACGGGGCGGTACTCCTCGTCGTCGGCATCAGCGAGGTCCACCAGACGACGGTGCCGAAAGCCGCGGTCGCGGCGGCCGTCCCCGCCGGCGTGGTGTTCGGCTACGCCTTCGGGGGCTTCCGCGCCCTCGGTGAACTCGCCGCCGCGCTCGCGCTCGTCTGAGCCGAACCGGCCCGTATTTCGCCCGCTTCGACCGACCGAGCGGCGATTTCTCGCCCGCGAACGCGCGAATCTTCTCTGAGCGTTTTTCGACAATCGTTTTAGTTAGGGGTTGTTTGCTCAACGCAATGGATTGGATTACGCACGAGGAGGACGTCTGGTTCGAATTCCGGGGCAATAGCCCCCACCAGCTCGTCCCCGGCCGATTTTACAAAGGCACCGTCGACGGCTACGCCGACTTCGGTGTCTTCGTCGACCTCGCTTCGAACGTGACTGGCTTACTGCACCGCAGCGAACTCGACCGCCGCCTCGAATCCCTCGACTGGGAGCCGGGCGACGAGGTGTTCGTTCAGGTGAAGAACGTCCGCGACAACGGCAACATCGACCTCGGCTGGTCGATTCGCCAGTCCGACTCCGAGTTCCGCGGCGCTCGCATCCACGACCCCGACGGCGACGCCGACGGCCAGCCCGTCGAGCAGGAAGCCGAGAGCGGCGGTCCGACGACCGTCAAGACGCGCCCGAAGACGGGCAAGACGACGAAGCCCGCCGGCGTGAGCACGTCGTCCGAGACCGCCGACTCCGAGTCCGACGCAGACTCGCAGTCCGAGCAGGACGCCGCGTCCGAGCCTGAGTCCGAGTCCGACGCCGGAGACGAGGACCGCGCGCCGACCGCCGGCGACGTCGTCGACGACATCGCCGCAAACGGCGAGTCCGAGCAGGAAGCCGACGCGGAGCCGGAGCCCGAGAGCGACTCGGAGTCCGAAGACGACGCCGAAGTCGACGCCGAGCAGGAAGCCGAGGCCGACGCTGACGACGCCGCCGACGAGGCGGAGCGCGTGACGCTCGCCAGCATCGACGACCGCGTCGGCGACGTGATTCGCGTCGAGGGCGAAATCGCCAGCGTCCGCCAGACCGGCGGCCCGACGGTGTTCGAACTCCGCGACGAGACGGCCATCGCAGACTGCGCGGCGTTCGTCGAGGCCGGCGTCCGCGCGTACCCCGAAGTCGAAGTGGGCGACTACGTCCGCATCGACGGCGAGGTCGAGCGCCGCCGCGGCGAACTCCAAATCGAGACCGAGGAGCTGACGATTCTCGACGGCGACGAGGCCGACACCGTGGCCCAGCGCCTCGCGGACGCCCTCTCGGACGAGGCCCGCCCGGACGCCGTCGCGCCCCTCGCGGCCCACGAGCCGGTCGCCGCCGTCGGCAAGTCGCTGCTCGACGCCGCGGAGGCCATCCGCCGCGCCGTCCTCGAATCGCGCCCCATCGTCGTCCGCCACACGGCCACCGCCGACGGCTACGTCGCCGGCGCGGCCGTCGAGCGCGCCGTGCTCCCGCTCATCCGTGAGGAGCACCCCCGCGACGACGCCGAGTACCACTACTTCACCCGTCGCCCGCTCGAAGAGGCCGTCTACGGCATGGACGCCGCCACGAACGACGTGACGCGGATGCTCGAAGACCGCGACCGCCACGACGAGAAGCTCCCGCTCGTGCTTCTCCTCGGTGCCGGTTCGACCGCCGAGTCCCTCGACGGTCTCGGCCTGCTCGGCGTCTACGGCTCCGAGCGCGTCGTCGTCGACGCCGCGCCCGCCGACGACGAGGTCGCCGCGGAAGTCGACGTGCTCGTCAACCCCGCCCGCGAGGGGGCCGACGCCCGCGACCTCTCGGTTGGCGCGCTCGCCTCCACGCTTTCCGTCGCCGTCAACGACGACGTGCGCGACGACGTGTCGCACCTCCCCGCGGTCAGCTACTGGGAGAACTGCCCGCAGCAGTACCTCGACCTCGCGGAATCGCACGGCTTCGACGCCGACCGCGTCCGCGAACTCCGCGAGGCCGTCGCGCTGGAGGCCTACTACCAGTCGTATCAGGACAAGCGCGAACTCATCGCAGACCTGCTGTTCGACGCCGACGAGGGCCTCGCCGGCCACGTCTCCGAGCAGTTCCGCATCAAGCTCGAAGACGAAATCGAGACGGCGCAGGCGAACCTCGAACGCCGCGAGGTCGGTGCCATCTCCGCGGCCGTCCTCGACTCCGACGCTTACAGTCACCGCTTCGACTTCCCGCCGACGGGCCTGCTCGTGGACGAACTCCACCGCCGAACCCGTGAGGGCGACGCCTTCGTGACCGTCGCGCTCGGCATGGACGAACTCTACCTCCGCGCCACGGGCGACCTCGACCTCCGCGCAGTCGTCGAGTCGGCCGCCGAGAAAGCGCCCGCCGCCGGCCTCGCCGCCGCGGGCATCCGCGAAGGTCGCATCGAGTTCCTGACCGGCGCGCGCGACGAGGCGCTCGAAGCCGTCCTCGACGCCGCCGCCGAGCAGTTCTAAGCCGCAATCCAGACTCCTCCTCGCGCGGTTCGACGGAGGGCCCTATTCTAGCCTCCCGAGCGACACGCTTATCCACGAAACGACCCGATTCGCGCCCATGAACCGCCACCACGTCGCTGAACGGGAGGTGTGGCCGTGAGCGCCGAGACCGAGACGGAGTCCGAGGCGTTCGAGCGGACCTGCGAGGCGCTCGTCGAGCGCATCCTCGCGGGCGACGTCGACCGCGACGACCTCGAATCCGCAAAGCTCGACGCCTGTTCGGAACACTCCTCGCCGAAGGTCCCGAAGAACGCCGAGATTCTTCAGTACGCCCCGGAGGACCGCCGCGAGGAGGTCAAGGAGGTCGTCCAGCGCAAGCCCGTCCGCACCGCCTCCGGCGTCTCGCCGGTCGCCATCATGACCTCGCCGCACATGTGCCCCCACGGGAAGTGCCTCTACTGTCCCGGCGGACCCGCCAGCGAGTTCTCCTCGTCGCAGTCGTACACGGGCCACGAGCCCGCGGCCGCCCGCGGCGTCCAGAACGACTACGACCCCTACGGGCAGGTCACGCTCCGCCTCGAACAGCTTCGACACATCGGCCACCCCGTGGACAAGGTCGAACTCATCCTCATGGGCGGGACGATGACCGCCCGGAGCCACGACTACCAGGAGTGGTTCGTCAAGCGGGCGCTCGAAGCCATGAACGACTACGACCTCGACAAGGAGCCGGAACCGGCCGAAGACCGGTCGTTCAAGCCCGACCCCGAGGATGTCGAGTTCGAGTACATCGAGGACGTCATCGCGGAAAACGAGACGAACGACATCCGCAACATCGGGACGACGTTCGAGACGAAGCCCGACTGGTGTGACCCCGAGCAAATCGACCGGATGCTCGATTTGGGCGCGACGAAGGTCGAAGTCGGCGTCCAGACGACCTACGAGCGCATCAACCGCGAGATGCACCGCGGCCACGGCGTGCAGGCCTCCATCGACGCCAACCGCCGCCTCCGCGACTCGGCGTTCAAGGTCGGCTTCCACATGATGCCCGGTCAGCCCGGCATGACCAAGGAGATGTGTCTGGAGGACTTCCGTCAGCTGTTCGAAAACAGCGACTGGCGGCCCGACTACCTCAAAATCTACCCGACGCTCATCGTCCGCGACACCGTCACCTACGACATGTGGCGGCGCGACGAGTACGAGCCGCTGAACAACGAGGAGGCAGCCGACATCGTCGCGGAGGTCATGGGCATGATTCCGAAGTACACACGCCTCCAGCGCGTCCAGCGGGACATCCCCGCGGACTTCATCGACGCCGGCGTCTGGAAGTCCAACCTCCGGCAACTGGCCGCCCAGCGCGCCGAGGAGCGCGGCATCGTCCAGCGGGACATCCGCGCCCGCGAGGTCGGCATGAACGAGGCCGACCCGGACCCGGAACGCATCGAACTCGACGTGATGACCTACGAGGTCGCCGGCGGGACCGAGCACTTCATCTCGTTCGAAGACCCCGTCGAGGACCTGCTGGTCGGCTTCTGTCGGCTCCGATTCCCCGGCAATCCGGTCCGCCGCGAGCTTCAGGACGCGGCGCTCGTCCGCGAACTCCACGTCTACGGCTCCGAGGCGGGTATCGGTGCCGACGGCGACTGGCAGCACAAGGGCTACGGGAAGAAGCTCCTCGCCCACGCCGAGGAACTGTCCCGCGAGGCCGGTTACGACAAGATTTCGGTCATCTCCGGCATCGGCGTCCGGCAGTACTACAAGCAGAAACTCGGCTACCATCAGGACGGGCCGTACGTGTCGAAGCGGCTGTAGGGAATAGTTGGATTTTTGGTCCAGATTTTTGCGAGACGAGCGAAGCGAGTCTCGGAAAAAGGTGGGACTGGGCCGTACGTGTCGAAGCGGTTGTAGCCGACGAGCGCTCTCCTGCCGATTCTCATTCCTGAGTGTCGCTCCGTCACGCTTTTACTGTCTGACCCATCGCACACGGTAGGATGGCACCACAGGGGGGTGCGGCGGGTTCGGGGCAGGCGGCGACGTGGCTTCAGGACCTCCGCTCGACGCTCGCACAGTTCGTTTCGACAGAAGAGCGACTCGGTATCTCGGCGGCGCTCGTCGCGCTCGCGCTCGGTATCGCGGTCTTTCTCGCGCCGCGGCTCGTCTCGCGGGCGACCGCCGAACTCCGAACGCGGGTGTTGGCCCACCCGCGGGTCCCGGACGCCGTCACCGACGCGGCGTGGCTGTTTCCCGCGACGGTCGTCGTCCGGACGCTCCAACTCGCGGTGTTCGTCGGCGCTGCGCTCTCGCTGTTGCTCCTCTGGGGCTACACCGGCCTCGCCGCGGACCTCACCGAACTGCTCGCCGTCGCGGTGCCGAACGCCGCCAAACTCGGGGCCACGGTCGCGCTGTTCGCCGGGGCGCTCGTCGGGACGAACGTCCTCGAAGAGAAACTGGACTCGTACGCGACCGCATCGGACAACATCAACGCCCACCAGCAGGGCATCGTCTTCCGCGTCCTCCAACTGGTCGTCCTCCTCGCGGTCGGGATGGCGGCGCTCACGGTCTGGCAGGTCAGAATCGGCGGCCTGCTCGTCGGCGCGGGCTTCCTCGGTATCGTGGTCGGGATGGCCGCGCGACAGACCCTCGGGTCGCTCATCGCGGGCTTCGTGCTGATGTTCTCCCGACCGTTCGAACTGGGTGACTGGGTCGAAATCGACGACGCCGAGGGCATCGTCACCGACATCACCATCATCAACACCCGCCTGAGCAACGCCGACGGCGAGACGGTCGTCTTCCCAAACGACCGCGTGACCAACGCGAAGATAACGAACCGGACGAAGCGCAACCGCCTCCGGCTCCGCCTCGACGTGGGCATCGACTACGAGGCCGACATCGAACGCGCCGAGTCGGTGGCCGAGGAGGCGCTTTCCGACCTCAAGTTCGTCGAGGGGGTACCGAAGCCGCAGGTGATGCCGACGACGTTCGGTGACTCCGCCATCGGCCTCCAACTGCGTTTTTGGATTACGAGCCCCTCGGCCCCGCGCCGTGCGCAGGCGAAAGCCGAGGTGCTTCGGAGCGTGAAACTCGCCTTCGACCGCGAGGGAATCAAGATACCCTACCCGCAGCGCGAACTGCTCGCCCGCGAGGAGGCCGACGGCTTCCAGTTACGGGAGGACCGCCGCAGTCAGCCGGTCGAGACGTCGGTTTCGGAGGATTAGGCGTCGTTACAGCGACTTCCGCATCTCGACGTGCGGGATGCCGGCCTCGTCGAACTCGTCGCTCGTCGTCTCGTAGCCGAGGCCGCGGTAGAACCCCTCGGCGGTCGTCTGGCCGTGGAGGAGAAGCGAGTCGAAGCCGCGCTCGCGCGCCTCGGCTTCGAGCGCCTCCATGAGTCGCCGCCCCCAGCCCTCGCCGCGGGCCGATTCGAGGACGGCGACGCGCTCGACTTTGCCGACGCCGGGTTCGTACTCGCGCAGTCGGGCCGCGCCGACCGCGTCGCCGTCGCGGGAGGCGACGAAGTGGACCGCCTCGGCGTCGGGGTCGTCGTGTTCGTCCCACTCCAGTTCCTCGTCGACGCCCTGTTCGTCCACGAAGACGGCCTTGCGGACGCCGAAGGCGTCGTCGCGTTCTGCGTCGCCGGTGGCGACGCGAACGTCACTGTTGGTCATCGTCGGACGTTTCGTGGGGTGCTACCTGACGATTTCGGAGCGGCCGCGCGAACTGACGCCCGACCGGGGTGCGTCACACTGGGACGGTCAGTCTGCCGACGACACGATATCCCGGAGCCCGTCTGCCGACCGTGCCCACACCCCGTCGTCGAAGTCGACTGCGTCGTTCCACTTCGCGACGACGCTCGAAACGGCCAAATCGCCGGTGACGTTGTTCATCGTCGCGATTCGGCCGAGAATCGGGTCGACACCGGCGACGAACCCGACGACCTCCAGCGGCAGCCCCACCTGCGTGAGGACGACAGTCAACATCACGAGCCCCGCACCGGGGACGCCCGCGGTCCCGATGCTAATCAACACCGCCACCAGAAGGACGAGCACCTGCTCGGAGAGCACGAGCGGTTGTCCGACGACGTTTGCGGCGAACACGACGGTTATCGCCTGTCGTATCGCAGCCCCGTCCATATTTGCGGTTGCTCCGACCGGGAGCGCAAACGAGTAGACACGCTCGTCGATTCGAAGGTCCTCCTCTGCGTTCTGCATCGTGACGGGGAGCGTCCCGCTCGACGAACGGGTGGCGAACGCCGTCACCATCGCGTCTTTCGCGCCGGCGAGGAACGCGACCGGCGAGACGTTCATCACCAGTCCCATCAGCAAGAACAGATACGTGATGACGATGTGCGCGACGACGGCGACAGCGACGGCCAGCACCAACTCACCGAGCGAGGAGAACACGCCGATGCCCTCGGTGCCGATACCGGACGCCATCAGCGCGAAGATACCGACGACACCGTATTCGAGGACACCGCGGACGATGACGAACAGCGCTTCCGTGCCGACTTCGAAGGCAGCGAAAATCGAATCGACAGTCTCGGCAAGGTCATCCTGCCGTGCTCGGACGTACGTGAGCGCGATGCCGAAGGTGATGACGAAGAAGACTGTCGCCAACAGGTTCCCCTCGGCCAGCGCAGTCACGGGGTTACTGGGGACGATTCCCAGGAGAACGTCTGTCAGCGACGGTGGCGCTTGCGATCTGGCTTCCGCATCGAGAAACTCGACTCCTCGCCCCGGTTGCAGGATGTTCGCGACGGCGAGGCCGATGAGACCGGCGATGGTCGTCGTCACCGCGTAGAGCCCGACCGTCGAGCCGCCGATTTTCCCCAGCTGAGCGGGCGAAAGTTGGCGAATCCCCGAGAGAAGTGTGAAGACGATGATGGGGATGATGAGCATGTTGAGCAACCGGATGAACAGCTCGCCCAACGGGCTGACCACGGCCATCCGTTCCCCGAAGAGGATACCCGCCGCCGACCCGGCGACGAACGCAACGAAGATACGATAGATGAGTGGGACCGAGCGATACTCGTCCCACACGGTTCGTACTGTCCCGAACATACCCCAGCAACGGCTTCCCTTTTCAAAAACGCAGTTCTCCCCATCGCTCCTGCGCCTATCTACAACGGTCACCGACCGTCGCGTTACTGCCCGTACACTGACGTTTCAGGGGCGAGACCGCCGATAGACGGGTGGTTCCGCGTCGCCCCGGTTCGCATCGAAACCTCCACCGTCGGTATCGGATACGACTACGCTTCGTAGCTATGCACAAAATTTGCTGCTTCGCCCGGCGATTCGCTGGGGGGAGCACCCAGTACGCGACCCCGTCGGACCGTGACACCACCGCCTGTCACGTCGCCGCGTCGGTGGTCCCACCGGACGGCCGACGGTCGCCGGTCCGTCCGCCGAGCGCCCAGCCGAGTCGGTAGACGAGCGATCCGGTTGCGAGCGTCACCAGCACCCAGACGACGAGCAGCACGCCGACGAACAGGACGCCGTAGCCGCCGACGGGGACCATCGGAAGCGCGAACGCCGTGGGTGCGGCGACGATGGCGAGCGACAGCAAACGCGTGCTCCCGCCGCGCCGGGCCGCGTAGCCGAGGGGCAGAAACAACACGATGGCGGTTGCCAACGCGAACGCGCTGAACGAGACCCACGGGTTCGCCCCCGGCATCGAAATCGCGGTGGCGACCGCGAGCGCGACCTGCGGGCCGACGGCGGCGGCGACGAGGCGGCGGAACCCGAGCGCCTCGGGGCGGGCCGCCGAGACGACGCCGAGCGCGACCAGTTGGAGGGCGAGGAGCCACGCCACCGCGGCGGCGCTCCCGGAGAAGGCTTGGACGACGAGGAGACAGAGCCCCCACATGACACCGAGTGCCGCGACGGGGGGTCCGAAGCGCCGCGCGCCGCGCTCGTCGTCGAACCGGCGGTCGAACTGCCGGACGAGGAGCACGCCGACGATGAGCACGAGCGTCGGGACGACCGCGACCCACGCGAGGTTCGTGAGGACGCCGGGGCCGGAGTCGGCGGCGAGGCTGGCGTAGGCCGCGGCCGTGGTGGCAAGCCCCGCGTCGGGGCCGAACGTGAGGTACGTCTGGCTCCCGATGCTCGACGCGCCCTCGTCGGCGGCGCTCCAGACGGCGGCCGTCCCGTTGGTCCGCGTCTCGGCGGGCGCGGTGAGGAGCGACGACCCCTCGGGACCGGTCACAGTGAACCGGTCGGCGTCGACGTAGACGGTGCCCCTGACCCCGTCGTCGTGGAAGTAGTCCACGACCAGCACGTCGCCGTAGCCGCGGGACGCCATCTCGGGCACCTCGAAGGTCACGACCGCGGTGTCGCCGTCCATCCGGGTTTCGAGGCGTCTGCGGTCGTCGGTGAACACGCGGTAGTCGTCGAACGTCCCGCGGACGACGCGGTCGAGTTGTTCGGGGTTCTCGCGGAACGTCGCGGCCGAGTCGTCGTCGAGTTCGACGCGGGCGGTCCACGTGCCGACGCCGTCGTCGCCGACGCGGACTCGGAGCGTGCTCGATTCGACCGTGAGCGGGACGCCGGCGGCGTCGCCCGCTTCTTCGAACGCCTCGCCGCAGACGCCGCAGACGGCCTCTGGCGGGGGTCGCGCTTCGGCCGGGGCGTTTCCGACGGGGAGTCCGGCCAGCGCGACGAGGAGGGCGAGGGTGACGAGCGCGAGGGTGCGAGAGCGCATTCACCGACAATATTCAGGGTTATTGATAAGTATCTTCTCCCCGAGTCGGGGAGGCGTCGCATTCGCGGAAACGACACCCCTTTTCGTTCGCCGCCAAAAAGCGAGTCCATGGATCCGAAGCGGGAACTCACGAGCGTCGACCTCGCGGCCCTCGTCACCGAGTTGAACCGGTACGAGGGCGCGAAGGTCGACAAGGCGTACCTCTACGGCGACGACCTGCTTCGCCTCAAGATGCGGGACTTCGACCGCGGACGGCTCGAACTCCTCCTCGAAGTGGGCGAGATAAAGCGCGCGCACCTCGCCGCACAGGAGCACGTACCGGACGCCCCCGGTCGGCCGCCGAACTTCGCGATGATGCTCAGAAACCGGCTCAGCGGGGCCGACTTCGCGGGTGTCGAGCAGTACGAGTTCGACCGCATCCTCACCTTCACGTTCGAGCGGGGCGACGAGAACACGAAAATCGTCGTCGAGCTGTTCGGACAGGGCAACATCGCGGTGCTCGACGAGACGGGCGAAGTCGTCCGCAGTCTGGAGACGGTGCGACTCAAGTCGCGGACGGTCGCGCCGGGGTCGCAGTACGAGTACCCCGCTTCGCGGCTCGACCCCCTCACCGTCAGCCGCGACGCCCTCGGCCGGAACATGGAGCAGTCCGACACCGACGTGGTGCGGACGCTCGCCACCCAGTTGAACCTCGGCGGCCTCTACGCCGAGGAGCTGTGTACCCGCGCCGGCGTGGAGAAGACCCTCGACATCGCCGACGCCACCGACGACGACTACGACGACATCTACGACGCCATCGTCGACCTCCGCGAGCAGGTGCGCGCCGGGGAGTTCGACCCGCGGCTCTACCTCGACGACGACGGCGAAGTCGTGGACGTGACGCCCTTCCCGCTGCGCGAACACCAGAACGCCGGGCTCGACGAGGAGGCCTACGACACGTTCAACGACGCGCTCGACGAGTACTTCTTCCGGCTCGATTTGACCGCCGACGAGCAGGAGGCGACCTCCGACCGCCCGGACTTCGAGGAGCAAATCGCCAAACAGCAGCGCATCATCGACCAGCAGGAGGGCGCAATCGAGGGCTTCGAACAGCAGGCCCAAGACGAGCGCGAGCGCGCCGAACTGCTGTACGCCAACTACGACCTCGTCGACGACGTGCTGTCGACCGTCCGCGGCGCGCGCGAGGAGGGCGTCCCGTGGGACGACATCGCCGCGACGCTGGAAGAGGGTGCCGAACAGGGCATCCCCGAGGCCGAGGCCGTCACGAACGTCGACGGCGCGAACGGCACGGTCACCGTCGACCTCGACGACGCGACCGTCACCCTCGACGTGTCGATGGGCGTCGAGAAGAACGCAGACCGCCTCTACACCGAGGCAAAACGCATCGAGGAGAAAAAGGAGGGCGCGCTGGCGGCCATCGAGGACACCCGCGAGGAGTTAGCGGCCGTAAAGAAGCGCCGCGACGAGTGGGAGGCCGACGACGGCGACGACGACGAAGACGACGAGGACGAAGAACCCGAGGAGACCGACTGGCTCGCGCTCGACTCGGTGCCCGTCAAGTCCACGGAACACTGGTTCGAGCGGTTCCGTTGGTTCCACACCTCCACGGGCTACCTCGTCGTCGGCGGCCGCAACGCCGACCAAAACGAGGAGTTAGTGAAGAAGTACATGAGCAAGCACGACCGCTTCTTCCACACGCAGGCCCACGGGGGGCCGGTCACGCTCCTGAAGGCGACGGGACCGAGCGAGCCCGCCCAAGCGGTCGACTTCTCCGAGGAGACGCTCCGCGAGGCCGCGCAGTTCGCCGTCTCGTACTCCTCCATCTGGAAGGAGGGCCGCTTCGCCGACGACGCCTACATGGTCGAGCCGTCGCAGGTGTCGAAGACGCCCGAATCCGGCGAGTACATCGAAAAGGGGAGCTTCGTCGTCCGCGGCGACCGCGAGTACTTCGAGGACGTGCCCGCGAAGGTCGCGGTCGGCATCCAGTGCGAAGACGAGACGCGCGTCATCGGCGGCCCGCCGTCGGCAATCGAGACGCGCGCGGAGACGACGCTGACGCTCACCCCGGGGCAGTACGCCCAGAACGACGCCGCGAAACTGTGTTATCGTCGGCTCCGCGAGCGCTTCGCAGACAAGTCGTTCGTCAGAAAAATCGCGTCACCCGACCAGATTCAGGAGTTCCTCCCGCCGGGCGGGAGCGATATCGTCGACGAGTGAACGTCGCCGCCGCCTTCGGGTAATCGGGCGTTAGACGGCTTAATAGTCAATTATTCGGACACCTCGGGTACAAGATTATATACTTTCTCGTCGTAATGTTGCATCGAGCGCGCGTGTCAACCCGCGGTTCTCACGCGGCCGAACGGCCGGTGAGTGGGTGGTGGCGCTCGGTGAAACATCATGATTTCAGAATCACTCAATTACCTTCGAAACGGTGAGGACTGGGTAAAGACGGTCCTCATCGGCGGCGTCCTCGGCCTGTTGAGCGTCCTCATCGTCCCGACGTTCCTCGTCATCGGCTATCTCCTTCGGGTCGTTCGCGCGACCATGAAGGGCGACGAGGAGCCCCCGGTGTTCGACGACTGGGGTGAGATGGCGATAGACGGCGTGAAAGGCTTCGCAATCGCGTTCGTCTACGCGCTCGTCCCGGCCATCATCGCGGGCGTGTTCGGCTTCGCCGGCATCGTCGGCGCGGCGGCCGGCGGCTCCGACGCCGCGGGCGCGGTCGGCGGCATCGTGGCGCTCGTGGGCCTCCTGCTCGCGTTCGTCCTCGGCCTGCTCGCCGCGTACCTCATCCCGGCGGCGCTGTCGAACTACGCCGAGACCGACCGCATGGGCGCGGCGTTCGACATCGGCACGCTCCGTCCCATCCTGACCTCGGGCAAGTACGCCACCGCGTGGCTCATGTCCTTCGCGGTGCTGTTCGCGTCGTCTATCGTGGTCGGCGTCCTGAACGTCATCCCGCTTCTCGGCTTCGTCGTCGGGGCGTTCGTGACGTTCTACGCGGCCGTCGCCGCCTACTACATCATCGGCAAGACGTGGGGCGAACTCCACGAGGTCGAGATGATGGACGAAGGCCAGACGCCGGGCGAGCAGCCCGCCGTCTGAACTATCAGCGAGAATTCGAATTTTCGACGGAATATCTAAGCCGATAGCGCCGCGACACCCCAACGGTATGCTCTCCGACGCGCTGTGGTTTCTCAAACGAAGCGACGACTGGGTTGCGACGACCATTATCGGCGGGGTTCTCTGGCTGCTCTCTGTGTTGATATTCCCAGGGATTATCCTCCAAGGCTACTTCGTCAGGGCGATGCGGGCGGCCGCGAACGGCGAGCGGGCCGCGCCCTCGTTCACGGACTGGGGCGAACTGTTCGTCGACGGCCTGAAGCTGTTCGTGGTGACGTTCGTCTGGGCGTTAGTGGCCATCGTCCCGGCGATACTCCTCTCGGTCATCATCGGCATCGGCACGTTCACCGTCTCCGAGGCGGCGACGGGGAGTGCGGCGGCGTCCTCCGCTGGCGGCGTCGGGCTCGGTATCGCCTCGCTCGTCCTCGGCCTCCTCGTGTTCGTGCTCGGACTCCTCGCGGCCTACATCGGGCCGGCCGCCGGAGCGAACTTCGCCATCGAAGGCAACCTCGGGGCCGGCTTCGACGTGCGCACTATCCTCTCCGGCGCGTTCACCGGCGAGTACGCCGTCGCGTGGTTGCTCGCGCTCGTCGTCACGGTCGTGCTCGGCTTCATCGGTGGTCTCCTCTCGGCCATCGTCGTCGGCTTCTTCGTCCTGTTCTACGTGCAGGTGATGACGTACTACCTGTGGGCGCGCGGCTTCGCCGACGCCACCGGTAAGGGCCGGCAGTCGACCGGATGGTAGGGTAGCTCGGTTGCGATTGCGGGGGCCCGCGATAGCAGGACTCTTTTCCGTTCCCCGACGACCGGACGTGTATGCGCATTTCGAGCCGCGGTCGCGGCGAGGAGGGGCGCGAGCGAATCACGCTCGTCCCCGAGAACGTCGACGACCTCTGGCACCTCTCGTACGTCCTCGAACCGGGTGACCTCGTCTCCGGCGACACCACCCGGCGCATCCAGCGCGACGACGAGCAGATGCGGGACACCGGCGGCGAGCGCGAGCACCTCAACGTCACCATCGAGATCGACGACGTGGAGTTCGCCCGCTTCGCCAACCGCCTGCGCGTCGGCGGCGTCATCGTCTCCTGTTCCCGCGAGGACCAACTCGGCCACCACCACACCCTCAACGTCGAGGAGCGCGCCGAGATAACCATCGAGAAACAGTTCAAGGCCGACCAGATAGACCGCATCGAGACGGCCGAACAGGCCGCGGAAAACCCCGACGTGGCCATCGCCACCGTCGAGGAGGGCGCGGCCTACATCCACACCGTCGCCCAGTACGGCACCGAGGAGTACGCCTCGCTCACGAAGCCGACCGGGAAAGGCGAGTACGCCCGCCCGCGGTCCGAACTGTTCGACGAACTCGGGTCCGCGCTGTCGCACCTCGAGGTGGACGCCATCATCCTCGCCGGGCCGGGATTCACGAAAAACGACGCGATGGACTACTTCGAGAACAACTTCCCCGCGGTCGCGGAGACCATCGTCACGACCGTCGACACCGCCGGCGTCGGCGACCGCGGCGTCCACGAGGTGCTCAAGCGCGGCGCGGTCGACGACGTGCAGAAACAGACCCGCATCGCCGAGGAGGCCAACCTCATCGACGAACTGATGGAGAACATCTCGACGGGCGCGAAGGCGGCCTACGGCGTCGAACAGGTCGCGGAGGCCGCGGAGTTCGGCGCGGTCGAACACCTGCTGCTTCTGGACTCGCGGCTCCGCGCGGAGCGACAGGGCGACGGCGACTGGGACGTGGACGTCAACGACATCATCGACTCGGTCGAACAGAAGGGCGGCGAGGTCACCGTGTTCTCCGCGGAGTTCCAGCCCGGCGAGCAGTTGAAGAACCTCGGGGGCATCGCGGCGGTCCTCCGGTACCGATTGCAGTAGCCGCACGCCGGAGAAACCGTTTAGCCGTCCGAAACCCACGTCTAGTCGTGATTCGGAGCGGGCTCTCGGAGGCGACGAAGCGGGTCGACAGCTGGCTCGACCGGGTGTTTTTCGCCGCGTGGGAGGTGTCGGTACTGGCGATTCCGACCCTCTGGTTTCTGCTTTTCGCGACGCCCAGAGCCGCGGTGTCGCTGTCCGGCCTCACCGCCCTCGCGGCGAGCGCCGTCGGCGTCGGCGCGCTGGCGTCCGCCTCGGTCGTCCTCGCCGGGACCGAGCGGGTCGCACGCCTGAGATGTGACCGGCCCGCGGACGCTTACTGCCCGGTGAGCGACTCGCTCGCCGGCGAGAAGTCGATGGTCGTCCCGAGTCCCTCGTCGCGCGCCTTCTCGTAGAGCATGTGGGCCGCGGCGACCGTCTCGATGCCCGTGCCGCCGCTGTCGAAGACGGTTATCTCTTCTCTGTCCTCGCGCCCGGCGGCGACGCCCGCGACGACCTCACCGAGTTCGGCGTGAATGTGGTCTTCGTCGACGACGCCGGCCTCGACGGCGGCGAGGAACGACCCGGCGTCCATCGTCGCGCGCTCGCGGAGGTCGGGGACGTACGTCGCGCGCTCGATGGTCGTCTCGTCGAGTTCGCGCTTTTCGGGGTGGTACTGGCCCATCGCGGTGACGTGCGTGCCGGGTTCGAGCAGGTCGCCGTCGAACACCGGGTCCGTGGCGGTCGTGGCCGTGACGACGATGTCCGCGCCCTCGACGGCCGCGGCGCTGGAGGCGACGGCCGCGACGCTGGCGTCGAGCGTGCGGTCCATCTCGCCCGCGAACGACTCGCGGCTCTCCTTGGTGGGCGAGTAGACCCAGACGCTGTCGAGGTCGCGGACGGCCGCGGCGGCCCGAAGCTGACCGCGGGCCTGCGCGCCGCTCCCGATGAGCGCGAGCGTCGAGGCGTCGTCGCGGGCGAGCGAGTCGACGGCGACGCCGCCGGCCGCGCCGGTCTTGAAGGGGTTCATGCTCGCGCCGTCGAGGAGCGCCAGCGGCTCGCCGCTCTCGGCGTCGAAAAGCGGCGTCATGAACCACGCGTCCTCCGCGCCGAAGCCGGCGGAGTACATGTAACCGCCCATCGCGCCCGTCTCGGGCAACACGGCCGCGTAGGAGGTGAGCATGCCCGGCGGCTCGCGGTTGAACAGCTTGGTCCGCGGCTCGGCCGGCGCGCCCTCGCCGCGCTGTCGGTAGCCCTCGCGGACGGCCTCGACGTACTCGGCCGGCGTCGCCAGTCCGCTAATCTCGTCGCTCGTGAGGAACAACGTCGCTGTCATGGTCGGAAAAACGAGACCTGCGGTCAAAACCCTGCGGGCCGGCGAACCGGCCGGGCGGGCGTGCGATGGGGGTTAGTCGGCGTCGAGGACCGACGGAGAAGGCGCGTCAGCGGCGTTGGGACCGGCGTGTTCGTTGAGGCGGGACGGAGACGGCGACGAGGGCCCGTTCACGAAGAGCGCGTGGCCGGTGAGGAGCGCGGCCACGCCCGCAGCCATCGGCACTGCCGTGGTCAACTGCAACCCGGCGATGGTAAGCGTGCCGGTGATGCCGAGGAGTGCGAGCGGGATGAGCCCAAGAATGTAGTCGTAATATCCGGTCATAATATATACCATACTACGGACGTAAGTGGTATAATTCTTTCCCATAGATGACTGATATTCTCCTTGTGGCTTCTCGATAACGTTCTTATAACTTATGAATAGATAATCGCATGACTGCGTCGGATTGGTTCCTTCGGAGAATATCACAAATCCGATACTGTGGGTTGTGCTTCCCGGTCGAACAGCCGGCTCGGTGCGCGCGTCGCCTGCCGGAACTCCACACGGTTATGGGAGTCGGTACCGTGGCCGGAGACGTGAACCGTAACGACCGCTCCATCGTCGCGTTGGTGATGCTCGCCCACGGGATGGTCCACACGTACGAACTGTCCATCCCCATCTTCGTGGCCATCTGGCTCGGGGAGTTCGCGAGCATCGACCTCGGTCTCGCGACGGTGCCAGTCACGACCGCCTCGCTGGGCGTGATGACGGGCCTCGGCTTCGCGCTGTTCGGGCTCGGGGCGCTCCCCGGCGGCATCCTCGTCGACCGCGTCGGCTCCAAGCGCCTCATCGTCGCCTGCCTCCTCGGGATGGCCGGGTCGTTCGTCCTGCTCGCGCTGTCACCGAACCTCGTCGTCGTCGCGCTCGCGCTCCTCGTCTGGGGCGCGGCGGCCAGCGTCTACCACCCCGCCGGACTCCGCCTCATCAGCACCGGCGTCGAGGAACGCGGGACCGGCTTCGCCTACCACGGCATCGCCGGCAACATCGGCATCGGCTTCGGTCCGTTCCTCACCGCGCTCCTCTTGCTGTTTTTCGACTGGCATCTCGTCGCCGGCGTGCTCGCGCTCCCGGCGCTCGCGGCCGCCGCGCTCGCCACCCGCGCCAACTTCGAAGAACAGGCCGCGGTCGCCGCGGCCGACGGCGGTGAGGGGGGTGACGCCGGCGATAGCGACACCGGCGGCGACGGCAAAGCCGGCGCGGGCGTCGAGTCGTCCGCGGAACTGGTCTCGCAGTCGAAGCACCTTTTCGCCGGCGGCTTCGCGCTCGTCTTCGCGCTCGTGATGTTCTCGGGGCTCTACTACCGCGGCGTCACGACGTTCCTGCCGGACCTCCTCGGCTCGGTCATCGGCATCGAGCCGATTCCGGTGTCGGCGCTCCTGCCCGCCGGCCTCGTCTCCGGGTCGGCCGGCCGCGCGCCGACGCTCGACGTGGAACTGTTCGTCTACGCCGGCCTCCTGACGGTCGGCGTCTTCGGGCAGTACGTCGGCGGCAAGCTCACCGACCGCATCAGGACCGAGCGCGGCATCGTCGCCGGCTTCGGCGCGCTCGCCGTCATCGCCATCGCCTTCCTCCCCGTGGCGAGTCTCGGCGTCGGCCCGCTTCTCGCCATCTGTGCACTGCTCGGCTTCTTCCTGTTTATGGTCCAGCCGTTCTACCAAGCGACCGTCGCGGAGTACACGCCCGCCGGGCTTCGAGGGCTCTCCTACGGCTTTACCTACCTCGGCGTGTTCGGCGTCGGCGCGCTCGGCGGCGCTATCGCCGGTTACATCCTCACGGTCGCTGATTCGACGGCGTTGTTCGCGGTCCTCGCGGGGTTCGCGGCGGCCGCGACGCTCCTGGGCGTGACGCTGTTGCGACGGCGGCCGACGCCCGCCTGACACCGGGTCGAGTGGGAGGCCCTCCGGTTCGGGGGGACGGCCGGCAGAAAATACGGTTTCGGTCGGTTCTCCGGTGCGGTTCGAGGGGTCCGAACTCGGCGCTCGGCGTTCGACGCTCAGACGAGCTTGAAGTACAGCGTCCGCCAGACGCCGAGGGCGACGGAGCCGAGCACCAGCATGACCGCGACGAACGTGAGTTCGACGCCGCCTTCGAAAAGCGGCGTCCAGCGAATCGCCATGCCGACGACGGTCGCCGCGAGCCACGAGCGGACGCCGAGCGGGACGGCCGATTTCGCTGATTCCGCCGCGCCGGGCGAGTACGCGCCCAACAGCGGAGCGGTGACGAGCCATCCGATGAGGAACGGGACCGCGGTGAGCACCCAGCCGACCGGGTCGGCCGAGAGGTACGACACTCCGTTGTGCTGAATCACGCCGACGGTGACGAGGAGGAAGATGGCGAGCACGTCGCCCACGGCGATGGGTAACGCCCCGGCATCGAGTCGCTCCTCTAAGAACGACGTCGAGGTTGCCATAGGCGTGGATTCGTCGCCCCCCTAATGGCTCTCCCGCTTTTTTCCGACCACCGTGTACTCGAAGCCGCGTTCGACCACGGCGGCCTCGAACCCGACGCGTTCGAGAAAGCGCACGAGTTCGTCGGGCGCGGCGAACGCCGACCCGAAGCCGACGACCCGCTCGGCGGCGACCAGCCCCCGGCCGAGGAGCGTCTCGGGGTCGAACTCGTTGACGGCGAACACCCCGCCGGGCGCGAGCACTCGGAAGACCTCCTCGGCGACGCCCCGTTGGTTCGGCATGTGGTGGAAGGCGTCCACGACGGTCACGGCGTCGAGGGCGTCGTCAGCGAAGGGGAGTCCCCGTGCGTCGCCGCGGACGCAGTCGAGGCCCCGCCCGCGCGCCCGGCGGAGCATCCCGACCGAGCGGTCGAGGACGATTCGCTCGGGAACGTCGAGCGCGAGGGTCGCCCGCCCGGAGCCGCCGCCGATGTCGACGACGCGCTCGACATCCCGGTCGGCGCGGTCGAGCGCCGTTTCGAGCGCGCCGGGGTCGGCTGGCGGCATCACGAGGTCGTAGACGGGTGCGAAGCGGTCGAAGAACCGAACGTCGCCAGCGCCGTGCATGGCAGACGCCACGGCCCCGCCGGGGAAGGTTCTTGCGCGCGGCGGCCCCAGTTCGGCCATGGAGTTTGACCTGCTCGGCTGGCCCGAAGACGGGCCGCGACTCCGCCTCGACTACCGGCGGTTCGCCTACGCGGGGAAGTTCGTCACCGCGGCGACGGGCAAGACGGTGCTCCGCGACCCCGACGAGTCCCTGCCGCCCCTCGACGACGACCGACCCGCGCCGACCGGTGGCCCCAACTCCCTGCCGCCGTTGGCCGAGGACGTGGTCGCCGCGGTCGCGTTCAACGAGGACCGGACCGACCCGACGACGCTCTGGTTCCGGTACGTCACGGTTCGGCGGGACCGCCGGGGCGACGGACTCGGCCCCGACCTCCTCCGCCGGACCTGCGACGCCGCCGCCGACCGCGGCTACGAGACGGTCCGCATCGCCGCGAACAACCCCTTCGCCTACGAGGCGTGCCACAAGGCCGGGTTCGGCTTCACGGGCCGCGAAACGGGCGTCGCCGAGTTGGTGCTGGAGCGCCCCGCCGGCGCGCCCGCGGCGGTCTCCCGCGAGGCGTACCAGTCCGGTCTCGACCGCTATCGCGCCCGCGACCTCGACGACCCGGAGCGGGCGTTTCTCGCGGCGCGCGAAGGAGTTGAACCCCCCGAAATCGACGCCGGTCACTCGGACGATTGAAACCCTCGGCCCCCGAAAGCCGAGCAAATGGGAAACGCAGACCTGCGGACGCTCGCCGCGCTCTCCGAGGTGTCGTTCGACGAGGTGTCCGGGAGCGTCGTCGCCGTCGACGCCCACAACTGGCTGTACCGCTATCTCACGACGACGGTCAAGTGGACGAGTTCGGAGACGTACACGACGAGCGAGGGCGAGGAGGTCGCCAACCTCGTCGGCATCGTCCAGGGACTCCCCAAGTTCTTCGAACACGACCTGACGCCCGTCTTCGTCTTCGACGGCGGCGTCACCGAGATGAAAGACGACGAGGTGGCCAAGCGCCGCGAGCAGCGCGAGAAGGCCGAAGAACGCCTCGAAGCGGCGCGTGAGGCGGGCGACGCGGCCGAGGCCGCCCGGATGGAAGCCCGGACCCAGCGGCTCACCGAGACGATTCAGGACACCAGCCGCGAACTCCTCTCGCTTTTCGACGTGCCGGTGGTCGAAGCGCCCGCCGAGGGCGAGGCGCAGGCGTCCTACATGGCCCGCACGGGCGATGCCGACTACGTGGGCAGCGAGGACTACGACACCCTCTTGTTCGGCGCACCCTACACGCTCCGACAGCTCACGAGCAAGGGCGACCCCGAGCTGATGGACCTCGACGCGACGCTCGACAAACACGACATCACCCACGAGCAACTCGTCGACATCGCCATGCTCTGCGGGACCGACTTCAACGAGGGTATCACGGGAATCGGCCCGAAAACGGCCGTGAAGCTCGTCACGGAACACGGCGACCTCTGGTCGGTCCTCGAAGCCCGCGGCGACACCATCCCCAACGCCGACCGGGTGCGCGAGTTCTTCTTGGACCCGCCGGTCACCGACGACTACGACTACGACACCGACATCGACCCCGACGTGGCCGCCGCCCGCGAGTTCGTCACCGAGACGTGGGAGGTCGACCCCGAGGAGGTCCGCCGCGGCTTCGAGCGCATCGAGGAATCGGTCACGCAGACCGGTCTCGACCGCTGGACGTAGGCCGCGTTCGACCCGAGCAGACAGCCAGCCGACACGTTTACACGGGGCGGTTCGGAACTCCGGCGTGTGTCCCCCGACGACGCCCCTCCCGCGGACGACTCTCCCTCCGATGAACGCTCCTCGCTCTCGCGTCGCCAACTGCTCGGCCTCGTCGGCGGCGCGGGCGCGGTCGGCGGTATCGGCTGGTTCAGGCCGACGTGGCTTCCGGACCCGATTACCGACTGGCTGACGACGGTGTATCCAGACCCGTCGAGTAACTACGTCTGGCGGCCGCCGGTGAGCGACGAACACGCCGACGCGGCGGTGGCGAACCTCGAATCTGTGGTCGAACGTGCCGAGGAGTTGCGCTCGCAGGTCGACCTCGACTCGGTAGACGAGGATATGCGGTTTCACCTCCGCGGGTCGCCCGCCGGCGGCCACCTCGAATCCGCGAAAGAGGAACGGAACGCTCGCCACCGACTCAGGTCTGCGACCACCGGACTTCAGTACGCCGGTGAGACGGTCGGCTACGCGACCATCGCGCTCGGAGACGACGACCCCGAGTTCCTCGTCGAGCGCGGCCGCGAACTGGAACAGGAGATTGACGACCTCGCCGCGTCAGTCTCCGAGTACCGCGTTTCCGACCCCGGCCGCGACCTCGCGTTTCTCTACTCAATCGAGCGACTCCTCTCAGTCACGCGATTGACCGTCGGCTGGGGCGACTCGGACGGCGGCGAGTCGATGAACTACTCGGCACACGACTTCGCCGGCGAGTGGGGCTCGCAGTTGCAGGCACAACAGCGCCTCCGGACCGCCCGCTACCACCGCGAGCAGTACCGATCGAACCTCGGTGCCGACACGATTCCATACCGGGACCGACTCGCTGACGCCATCGACGCGTTCTGGACTCGAATCGACGAGTACCCGCGCCGAAGCGAGGTGCGGACCACGATCGAAGAAGAGCGCGACCTTGACCAATCGACGCCCTACGGGGCCGCCCGGTGGGAGTTGTTCACGCTCTGTTTCGACAACGACGCCAGATACGTCGGAGAGTACGAGCGCGGACTGACCGCGAAGCAGTTCGTCGACACCGCCCGTGCCCTCCTCGCGCGGCGTGCCCACGACTTCGCGCTCGACGCCCTCGACGTGGACCCCGGCGACACCGACTACGACTCCGGTCGGTCGTTCCGGGCGAAACGCCGTGCGATGCGCAACTTTCGGGCGACGCGCGACGAATACGACTCACCCATCGCGGGCATCGTCGCCAGCGAGGCGGCGAGTCGAATCCGCGCCGGCGACGTGAGTCTCGAAATGGGCGACGGTCCCGCGTGGAAAGAGCGCGTCGAATCGGCGGTGTACTACCTCGTCGGTGCCGGGATGATGCGCGAACTCGGGAACGTGGTCGAACCCGTCGTCAACCGCGACGCGACCTGACCGGCCGCGTTACGACACGTCCTCGATGGCGTCTACCAGCATCGTCACGCCGAGGTCGATTTCGCGGGCGGTCACGTCGAGCGGCGGGAGGATTCGGAGCACCTTGTAGCCGCACGAGAGGGTGAGGAGGCCGCGCTTGAGGGCCGCTTCCTGCACGGCGTCGCGGCGTTCGTTGGTGTCGAACTCGACGGCGAGCAGCAGGCCCTTGCCGCGCACGTCGACGACGGTGTCGGGCGCGTCGTCGCGCAGTCGCTCGATGAACTGCCGGCCGCGGGCGACGGCGTTGTCAAGCAGGTCGTACTCCTCGATGGCGTCGAGCGTGAACACGCCCTGCATCGAGGAGACGATGTCGCCAGCGCCCCACGTCGATGAGAGCCGCGAGGTCTCGTCGGGGAATATCTCGTCGTTCGAGATTGTCGCGCCGACGCGGAGGCCCTTCGCGCCGGTGATGATGTCGGGTTCGATGGGGTAGTGGTCGGAGCCCCACAGCTCGCCGGTGCGGCCGACGCCGGTCTGAATCTCGTCGGCGATGAGCGTCAAGTCGTAGTCGTCGACGACGGCGGCGAGTTCCTCGACGAAGGCGTCGGAGGGGAAGCGGTAGCCGCCCTCTCCCTGTATCGGTTCGACGATGACGTAGGCGACCTCGTCGGCGTCGATGTGGCCCGTCTTCGGGTGGAGCTTCTGTCGGAGTTTGGAGACGGCGCTGTCGGCGTCGGGGAAGAAGCCGCAGGAACACGTCTCGGGCGAACAGGTCCGGTCGTCGCAGAACGGCACGTCGAGGACGCCCGAAACCTCGGGGAACTTGCGGCGGTAGACTGACTTCGATCGGTTGAGCGAGAGCGCGCCGAGGGTGCGGCCGTGGAACGCGCCCTCGAAGGTGACGCCGTACTTCGCGCCGTCGGCGTGGTCGTAGGCGATTTTGATGGCGTTCTCGACGGCCTCGGCCCCGGAGTTCGACAGGAACACCGTGTCCATCCCGTAGTGGCTCGTGAGGTCGGTCAGTCTGTCCATGAGCGCGGCGGGACCGGGGAGTCGCTCCTCGCCGGGCGCGGAGCCGTCGCTGACGTAGAAGTCCTGGCCGGCGATTTTCGTCGGGTCCACGAGGTCGAACTCGGCCATGCGGTCCATGAGTTTCGGGTTGTTGTAGCCGAGCGGCGCGGCCGCGACGTGGCTCGTGAAATCGAGGAGGACGTTGCCGTCGACGTCGGTGCAGAAGGGGCCTTCCGACTCCGCGGTGATGTCCCAGACGAAGTCGTAGACGTACGTGCTCGGCGCGGCGTGTTCGTGGTGGTACGCGACCCACTCGCGCGCTTTCTCGCCGGGCATCGAATCGACGCGTGGCACCGCCGTCTCTCGGTCCATGCGACTCGGTACGGCGACACATAAGTTAAGATGTTCGTTATTATTGATGCAATATCGGCCGCCCCTCGGTCGAGTCGGTCGGTTTCGCCGCGCGAACCGACGGCTTCGGCGGCCGGTCGTGACGGCGTTCCGTCGTGACCTGTCGCTCCCGCGATAGGCTTTTGATGCCTCCGCGTCCGTGGTTGGGTATGGCTCTCCCTGACATCCAGCGCTCCCGCGCGATGTGGTGGTCGCTCGCGTTGGTCCTCGCGGGCGCGCTCACCTACGTCGTCTACTCTTTTATCGGGACGTTCGTCTTCGGGCTCTTCATCTACTACGCCACGCGGCCCATCTACCGGCGGATTCGTCGCCGGGTGAGGCCTCCGAGCCTCGCGGCCGCCGTGGCGCTTTTCGCCCTCGCACTCCCCGTGCTCGGCCTCGTCGTCTACGCCGCGACCATCGCCCTCCGCGAGTTCCTGCGGTACGCCGACCGGCTCTCGACGGACGAGGTGCCCATCGACCTCGAAGCCTACGGCATCGACCCGACGCTGTTGGAGGGAATCGCCAGCCCGCAGGCGCTGTTGGAGTACGACTTCCGGTCGGTGCTGACGCCCGAGGCGCTCGGCTCGGTGTTCGATTCGCTGAGCGTCGCCGCCAACACGTTCGCTTTCCTCGGCGTCGGTGCGATTCACCTGTTCGTCATGATTGCGTTCGCGTTCTACCTCCTCCGCGACGGCCACCGCCTGCGACGGTGGGGCCAGTCGATGTTCGCCGACGACCACGGCATCCTCGAAGCCTACATGCGCGGCGTGGACCGCGACTTCAACAACATCTTCTTCGGCAACATCCTCAACGCCATCCTCACGGGCACCATCGGCGTCATCGCGTACTCGCTTTTGAACGTCCTCGCGCCGACGGGCGTCCGCATCCCCGCGCCGGCGCTCATCGGACTGCTCGCGGGCGTGGCGAGCCTCATCCCCGTCGTCGGCATGAAGCTCGTCTACGTCCCCATCGCGGGCTACATGGGACTCGAAGCGGCGATTGCGAATCCGCCCGGACTCTGGTTCGTCCTGCTTTTCGCCGCCGTCTCGTTCGTCATCGTGGACACGATTCCGGACCTCGTGCTCCGGCCGTACGTCTCCGGTCGGAGCCTCCACGTCGGAGCCGTGATGCTCGCGTACACGTTCGGCCCGCTGCTTTTCGGCTGGTACGGCATCTTCCTCATGCCGATGATACTCGTGTTGTTCGTGAACTTCGCCCGACTCGTCCTGCCGGAGCTCTTGGCTGGAAAACCGATTCGGCCGTACATGGTTGACCCGGGGCACTTGGTCGACGGCCCGCCGGTCGAGGAGCTAACCGCTGACGAGGCGGACGACACGCAGCGAGAGCCAGCCGAAACCGAACGGTCGTCGGAGGGCGAGTCGGATGTTCCGGAGACGTTTACCGACCGGGACGAGACGAGGTCAGGCCGAGACTCGCGGTCTCCGTCCGACGCCGGCGTCGACGGGTAGCTCGGGTCGTTCGCTCACGCCTCGAAGTCTTCGGGGACGTACTCCGCTTCCCACTCGTCGCGGGCCTTGATTTCGCGGCGACCGCGGCGGGTGAGCGTGTAGTAGTTGGTTCGGCGGTCGCGCTGGCCCTTGTCGACCAGCCCCTTCTCGACGAGCGTGTCGAGGTTGGGATAGAGCCGCCCGTGGTGAATCTCCTTTTCGTAGTAGGCTTCGAGTTCTTCTTTGATGGCGAGTCCGTGCGGCTCTTCGAGACCAGCGATGACGTACAGCAGGTCTCGCTGGAATCCTGTCAGGTCGTACATCGGTAAATTCGACTCGTATGTTACTGTCTAATTCAGATAAGCATATCGGCCTCGACCGACGATTCACCCTCGAAACCGCGCCAGTCTCCGAAATCTTCTGGACGCGATTATGTTATTCATCTTACTAATATTCCGGAGTGTCCGTTTCGAGGACTGGATATGTCCACAACTGGACGGCTCTCGTGGTTTGCGCGACAATATTGTTAATTGTTATCAATGAACAAGGCATGGCTGTTCGGAACGAAAATCCCGCCGGCCGAGGGAACTCCTCGATAGTTCCGGGGAGACGGTCGGCCGACTCGGAATCAGGAGTTCGTTTTCGGACGGCGAGTGAGACGGACCTGCCGGTCTCAGGTCGTAGTTTCGCGCAGAAGGAAAGCAAGCCGTGCCGGAAATCTCCGGCACGGCATGCCGCCCTGAATTGGTCCCCGCTGACGCTTCGGCCCTCCAAAGCGAAGCGTCACTTACGGCTACTGTTCGGTTTCACTTAAAGATAACGACGCGTGCCAATCGTTGACAACGATGCTAACTGTCCATCTGAGTGGTACGTACGCGCCGAATTCCGGCGTTCGTCGATTTCGTTCTGTTCGAAGAGTTATGTTTGGTTAGTCACATATGCTCTTCTTCCAACACCCAGCCGAGCGCCCGCTTGTAGTGCGTCATGAGCTTTCTGACACCTTCGTGTCGCATCTCCTCGGAGTCGAGTTCGTCCTTCAGGAACTCGTACTGCTCTCGAACTTCGGATTCGCTTCGCATACGCCGACGGTGGGCGGCCGGACGTATGTAGCCCGGCGGTCGTCTCGACTGGCGACCGCTCGCGGCCGCGTCGACTCGCCTCACTCCTGATGCTCTCCGCGTCGGGTCGCCGTGCTTTTGCGCCGTCGGAGCCAACCCGGTCGCATGGAGATACGCGGCGAGCGCGAGTGCAAGGAGTGCGACCACCGATGGTCGTACTACGAGACGGGAAGCGTATCGTGCCCGCAGTGCGGGAGCCTCCGGAGCGTCGGCGTCGGCGGCAGGGAGCGCCACACCGCCACGCAGACCGACCTCGACCTCTCGGCGCACCGCTCCGCCGTCGGCGACGGGTCGATTCGAGACGCCGCGCCGGCGTTGAAATCCGACCTCCGCGACTACGTCCGGCAGACGGGCTACATCCGCGGGGGCGAACTGCTCCCCCTCGGAGACACCCCGCTCGCGGCCCACGAACTCCTCCACGCGGTCGACGTGGTCGCCCGGTCGAACCGACCCACCGACGACGAACAGCTCTACGTCATCACCCTGCTCCGCCGCGCCGACGAGGGAGCGCGCCCCGACCCCGACGCCGTGCCCGACTCGATGACCGACGCCCGCGGTCTCGCCTACGCCGAGGCCATCGACGCCTACTGTCGCGACCTCTCGACGTGGCTCGACGACAACCCGAACCCCGAGGTCAGGACGACGCTCGAAACCCTCTCGAACCACCGCAAACGCGTCGAGGCGCTCGACGGGGCCGTCTCGCTGTCGGAGTCCGAGGCGCTCGTCGAGGCCGCCCGCGAGATTCACACCGCGCTCGTCGACGACGACCTCGACGCGCTCGCGTCGGCCCGCGACACGCTCGCATCGCTGTTCTGAGGCCGCCGACCGCCGCGTTCACCGAACGTTTTTGCCCCGCGGCGACCCTTCGCAGACGATGACTGCCGGATTCGACATCCACGAGGTTCGCCACCGGGTGAAACTACTCCGCGACGACGGCGACACGATGCTCGTCGAGAACCGCGACGGCGTGGCCTGTCCGGCCTGCGGCGACGACTTCTCGCAACTGCTCATCTCCGACCGAACCGCGCACAGCTTCGACGTGGACGCCGACACCCGATTCTGCGTCCGGCGGGACGGCGACCGACTGCTCGTGGCGACTCACGAGTGAGAAAAATCGGTTTGGCGGGCGTCAGCGCCCGACCGGGAGCCGAATCGGCCTGTGGACGCGGGCTCGCGTTCCGCTCCGAACTCAGGGGAGGTCGACGTCGATGCCCTCGGCCTCGGCGGCCGCCTTCACGGTGTTCCAGAGGAGCATCGCGCGGGTCATCGGGCCGACGCCGCCGGGGACCGGCGTGATGGCGCTGGCCTTCTCCTTCGCGGAGTCGAACTCCACGTCGCCGACGAGTTCGTAGCCCTTCTCGTTGTCCGCGTCGACGCGGTTGACGCCCACGTCGATGACGACGACGCCCTCCGAGAGCATGTCGCCGGTGACGAGTTCGGGGACGCCCGCGGCCGCGACGACGATGTCGGCCTCGCGGGTCTTCGCAGCGAGGTCGTCGGTGCGGGAGTGGCAGACCGTGACCGTGGCGTTGCCGCCCTCGGCCTTCTGGATGAGCAGGTTCGCCATCGGCTTGCCGACGATGTCCGAGCGGCCGACGACGACCACGTCCGCGCCCTCGGTCTCCACGTCGGCGGCGGCGAGGAGCTTCTGGACGCCGTGGGGCGTACAGGGCTTGAAGCGGGCGTCGCCGGCGACGAGGCGGCCCACGTTCTCGGGGTGGAAGCCGTCGACGTCCTTGGCGGGGTCGATGCGGCGGAGGACCGTCCGGTCGTCGACGTGGTCGGGGACGGGCATCTGGACGAGGATGCCGTGGACCTCGTCGTCGTCGTTGAGGTCGTCGACGAGCGAGTACAGCTCGTCGGCGGGCGTCTCGGGGTCGAGTTCGTAGTCGAACGCCTCGATGCCGACCTCCTCGCAGTCGCGCTGTTTCATCGAGACGTACGTCTCGCTGGCGGGGTCGTCGCTCATCAGCACGGTGGCGAGCCCCGGCTTCACGCCGGCCTCGTCGAGCGCGTCGATGGCGTCGGCCAGCCCGTCGCGAATCTCCTCGGCGACGGCGTTGCCGTCGATGATGGTCGTCATTGTCTCAGACAGCGCGCTCCGGGCATTTCAAAGATTCGAATTCGTGCGTATTCTTGGAGACGAGAGAAGCAAAATATACACGTCTGTGGCCATCTGCGGTCACCCGAACAGCAGATTCACGGCGGCCACCGCGACGCCCGCCAGCGCCATCCGCAGGCCGGCGACGTACCACCGCTGTTCCGATATCGACCCCATGTACGCGCCGAACGCAAAGAGGATGGCCGTTCCGAGGCCGACCGAGGCGAGCGTCGCCCACGTCATCGTCAGCAGCGTGCCGACCGCGAGAAACGGGAGGAGCGGGACGACGATGCCGACGAGCGGGCCGAGTCCGCTTGCGGCCGCGTTGATTCCCCGCGCCGCGACCTGGTCGCGTTCGACCGCGGTCCCGCCGAGGTCGGCCAGCATGGCGTCTTCGATGCGCCCGAGTTCGGCCCGCTTTTCAGCGCGCTCTATCTCCCAGACGCTCCAGACGCCGGAGGTCGTCAGCCCCACCGCCGCGCCGACGCCGATTTCGACGACCGTCACCCCGTCCGTGACGCCGGTGAGGTACGCGCCGATGACGAGACCGATGCAGGTCAGCGCGCCGTCGAAGCCGTTCGAGACGAAGTACCGCCGGGAGATGGCGCGGACGCGGTCGTCGCGCAGGAGCGCGCCGAGTCGACCGAACATCACGGCGGTGACGGGTCCTGCGGCTGGTTTCGGTACTCCACCAGCGTCTCGCCGGCGACGACTTCGTCCACCGAGTGGACCGTCCCGCCGAGGTCGCGGACGCGGCGTTCGACCTCGTCGGCGTCGATGGCCTCGCCCTCCACGACGAGCCTGAGGTTCTGCACCTCGCGGTCGGTTTCGAGGAGCGTCGCGTTCACGCCGGCCACGCCGGCCGCGTCCGCGACCTCGCGGGCGACCTCCACCGTCGAGGGGCTGTGCGGTTTCAACACGTCGAGAACGAGCCGACGAATCGGAGCCATATCGGACGGTGATACGGCGGCGCGGCTAATAGTGTTACTCGGGTGAGGGGTTTGAAAAGCCGAACGTCGGGCCGCAGTGGCCGCCTGCGAGCGTCGCTTACTCGTACAGCGGGTTGGCGTCGCAGAGTTCCTGCACGCGCTCGGAGACTTCCGCGAGCACGTCGTCCTCGGGGGCGTCGACGACCTTCACGATGAGTTCGCCGACTTCGCGAATCTCGTCTTCACCGAAGCCGCGGGTGGTGAGCCCGGGCGTGCCGGCGCGGATACCGCTGGGGTTGAACGCCGAGCGCGTCTCGCCGGGGACGGTGTTCGCGTTGAGGACGATGCCCGTCGATTCGAGCGCCTCCTCGGCGGTGCCGCCGGTGAGGTCGGGGTGCGAGTCGCGGAGGTCGACGAGCACGAGGTGCGTGTCGGTGCCGCCGGAGACGACGCTGAGACCGTGGTTTTCGAACGTCTCGGCGAGAGCCTTCGCGTTGTCGACGACCTGCTGGGCGTACTCCTCGAACTCGGGTTCGAGCGCCTCTTTGAAGCCGACGGCCTTGCCGGCGATGTTGTGCATGAGGGGGCCGCCCTGCGCGCCGGGGAAGACGGCGCTGTCGATGTCGGAGGCGTACTCCTCGTCGCACATGATGATGCCGCCGCGACCGGCGCGGATGGTCTTGTGGGTCGAGCCGGTGACGAAGTCCGCGACGCCGACCGGCGAGGGGTGGACGCCGGCCGCGACGAGGCCCGTGATGTGGGCGATGTCGGCGAGGTGGAGCGCGTCAACGTCGTCTGCGACCTCCTGAATCGTCTCCCACTCGACGGCCCGCGGATACGCGGAGTAGCCGGAGACGATGATGTCCGGCTCGAACGCCGCGGCCTTCTCCGCGAGCTGGTCGTAGTCGATGTAGCCGGTTTCGGCGTCGACTTCGTACTGTTCGACGTCGTAGAGCTTGCCCGTGAAGTTCGCGGGGTGACCGTGGCTCAGGTGGCCGCCGTGGGTCAGGTCCAAGGAGAGAATCTTGTCGCCGGGGTCGAGCATGGCGAGGTAGACGCCCATGTTGGCCTGCGTGCCGGAGTGGGGCTGCACGTTGACGTGCTCCGCGCCCCAGAGTTCCTTCGCGCGCTCGACGGCGAGGGTCTCCACGTCGTCGGCGTACTCACAGCCAGCGTAGTAGCGCTTGCCGGGGTAGCCCTCGGCGTACTTGTTCGTCAGCGCGCTCCCTTGGGCTTCGAGGACCGCTTCGCTGACGTGGTTCTCCGAGGCGATCATCGCGAGCGTGTCGCGCTGGCGTTCGACCTCGCCGTCGAGGGCGTCTGCCACGGCGGGGTCGACGTCGCGGACGTGGCTGTAGTCCATACGTAGTATCCGGTCCAATCACGGCATAAATGTGTCCCATTTGGCTACGCCTGCCGGTGTTGTGTTGCACACCCATGTATATTCTGTGGCGTGCTACCGCGAACAGATACACGAACGCGCGAGACCCGCCTCTGTCGTCGTGTCTCCGGGCCGAACAGACGACTCGGGTCAGACCCCGCGGGTGACGACGACGCTCCGACCGAGTCCCTCGGTTCGGAACCGATTTTCCCACCCCACGATAGACGTAAAATTTCTGAAACTAGCAGCTCAATTCGCTCGATACAGCGTTGGTACAACTCGATTTCGAATACGTTCTGCCGGTCGTCTTGCGTTAATATTAAATATATTACCGGCGATATTCAAGCTATGGCTATTCGTTCTAATCTACTCGCTGAGGGGGTAGAAGACATCATCCAGTCCGTCCTCTCCTCGTCGGAAGACGAGGTGTTGGTCGCGAACCCGACCGCCGAGGTCATCGAGGGGCTCGTCGCCGTGGCGACAGACATCGACGGCGACCTCCCGGAAATTCGGCTCGTCGCCGACGAGGGCGTCCTGAAGGACGTGCTCGACGACTTCATCGTCGCCTCGAACGCCGCGAACCTCGTCGCCGACGGCGCGCTCTCGATGCGAACCGCCGCCGACGAAGTCGAGAACACGCTGTTCGTCACGCCGAACTCGGTCGTCGCGCTCGTCGCCGCCGGGGACAAGGTCGCCGGCCTCGTCACCGACGACGAGGCGTTCGTCGAGACGGCGTTCGAAGCTCATCAGGCCCACTGGGAGGACGCTCCCGAGTTCAAGCTCCGGACGCCGCCGCTCGCGCGCGTTCGCGAGACGCTCGGCGAGGACATCAGCGAAGAGACGCTTGCCGACTTCGACGCCGTGCTCGGCTCGCTGTCGTCGGCCCGCGGCGACGGCGACGGCCTCGACGAGGTGACCATCTCGCTGCTCGTCGCCGCCCGCAACGAGGTCCTCCTCTACGATATCTCGAAGTGGGGCGAGGACGTGGGCATCGCCAGCAAGGCGACGTTCTCCCGGACGAAGACGAAGCTCGAAGAGCTCGGCCTCATCGACACCGAGAAAGTTCCTATCGACGTCGGCCGCCCGCGACTCCGCCTGAAGCTCGGCGCGGACGAACTCGTCGCCGCCGGCGCGGACGAACTGGCCGACGAGGCCCAGAAACTGCTCGACGCGTAGCCGACCGCGACCCCCTCGCTTTTTCCCTCCGTCTCCCCTCGTCGCGCGCATGGACATCGGACTCGTCGGGAGCGGCCCCGCCGCCGAGTCGATTCGCGCGGCGTGCGCCGACATCGATGCGACGGTCGCGGAGACGACCCCCGACTCGCTCGGTTCGTTCGACCTCGGATTCGTCGTCGCCGCGGCCGGAAGCGACGCCTTCGACACGGCCGACGAAGCCGCTTCGCGCTGGCTCGCGGTCGAAATCGGCGGCGTCGGCGGACACGCCGTCCCCGACCTCGACGCGGCCGTCTCGGCGTTCGACCCCGAAAGCGCCGACTTCGCGGCCCTCCGGGCGCGGGTCGCGTCTACCACGGAGTCTGAGGGTCGCCCCGGCGGCGACCGTGCGGCCGTTCGACTCGCCGGCGCGGTGGCCGGGCAGCGCGGCATCGCGCTCCTCTCGGGCGACGACGTGGCCGGGACCGTCGTCGAAGTCCCCGGCCCCGAGCGGTCGTTTCTCCCGACTCCGTCGCCGACGGAGCGGGACCGAACTCTCGACCGCGACTTCCGCGCCGTCGAGCTAGACGACGCGCTCGCGCGGGCCGAATCGGCCGTTGACGACCGCGTCGGCATCGTCAGGCAGGTCGGGGAGCGCGAGTCGTTCCCGCTGCCGTACTACGTCGCGCAGACGGCGGACACGACGGTGTACGCCGACGCTCGGGCGGCCGAACTCGCCGGCGGCGCGGCCGCCGGCTGGGACGAGGCCTACATGAAGGCGCTCGGCGAGGCGCTCGAACGCTACTCGGCGGGCGTCTACCGCGCGAGCGAGTTCGCCGTCGCGCCCGCGGCGTCCCGGCCGGCCGCGGTGCCGCCGAGTCGCTTCGTCAGACCCGACTCCTTCCGCGACCCCGACCCCGACGAACCGATTCAGTGGGTCGAAGGCGAGGACCTCGCGACCGGGGCGACCGTCTCGCTCCCGGCGGAGTTCGTCCACTATCCGCCGCCGTCGGAGCGACACAAGCCGTCGATTACGACCGGTCTCGGCCTCGGTAACTCCGGGACCGAGGCGATTCTCTCGGGGCTCTACGAGGTCGTCGAGCGCGACGCGACGATGCTCGCGTGGTACTCGACGTTCGACCCGCTCGGGCTGGACGTGACGGACGAGACGTTCGAGACGCTGGCGGCCCGCGCCCGCTCTGAGTCCCTCGAGGTGACTGCGCTCCTCGTGACGCAGGACGTGGACGTGCCGGTCGTGGCGGTGGCGGTCCACCGCGACGGCGAGTGGCCGAAGTTCGCCATGGGCTCCGGCGCGGACCTCGACGCGAACCGCGCCGCTCGGTCGGCGCTGGCCGAGGCGCTTCAGAACTGGACCGAACTGCGCGGCATGGGGCCAGAGCAGGCAGCGACGCAGGGCGGCGCGATTGCGACCTACGCCGACTTCCCGAAGCCGGCACGGACGTTCGTCTCGCCGGACACGACCATCCCCGCGGACTCGGTCGGTCCCGACGAAACCCCCGAAGGCGCGGCCGAACTCGACGCGGTCGTCTCGGCGGTCACAGACGCCGGTCTCGACGCCTACGCGGCGCGGACCACCCCGCGAGACGTGGCGCGCCTCGGCTTCGAGGCGGTCCGCGTGCTCGTGCCGGCGGCCCAACCGCTGTTTATCGGCGAGCCGTACTTCGCTGACCGCGCCGAGTCGGTGCCGCGAGACCTCGGCTTCGAGCCGCGACTGGACCGCGAGTTCCACCCGTTCCCGTAGCTGGCGGGTCTCGGGGTTCGTGGGCATCGTAGCTGACAGCCGGCACGGGCGGCCGCGCGGCAGGCGGGCCGAATCGAGTCCGCGCGGCGGTGTGCCGGACACCCGCAGGCCGCCGCGCGGCGTGCGTCACAGAATAGCGGCGGTGGCCGCGGCTCGGTACTTGAAGCTTCGTCGGGAGGGGTACGAGGGGTCGGAGCGCGGAAGCGAGCGGCCGGAACAGAGGAGACGGCGGGTCGATTAGACGCCGAACGTCGCGCGGAGCATGTCGCGGCTCCCCGGCCCGAGCCCGACCGCGAGGACGGCGATGAGAAGCAAGATTGCGTAGCGCGGGCTATCCTCGAATATCTGCTCGTCGAACACCCAGACGACGGCCGTCGCGGCCACGAGTTTGACGAGCAGGAACGGCCACGCGTCGCCCGTGACGGCCAGCACCGACTCGGGGAGCGTGGAGGAGGTGAAATCGACGACCGCCTGATTCACCGGGTGCTTCGGGACGAGGTTGTGCCCCGCGCCGAGGTCGGTCATCCAGTTGAGGCCGATGACGTTCGCCACGCCGTCGATGGCGTGGCCCCAGATGACGACGAGGCCGATGTATCCCGTCCCCTCGTTGACTTCGGGGGCGAAGCGCTCGACGAGCCACCACGTCGCCGCGGCGGTGAGCGTCGCGCCGACGAGGATGACGACGAGCACCTGCGGGTAGAACGTCGCGCCCTGCGCGCCGGTGAGACCGGCCCACAGGAGGTAGCCGAGCGTGACCGCGAGCACAGCGAGACCCGCCCCGAACAGGGGTTTCACGTAGTCGTCGACCAGCCCCCGTCGCTCGGCGAGGACGCTCCCGACGACGGCGACGAGGGTGATTGCGAAGACGGTCACGTAGATGACCGGGCTGATGACGAGCGTGTTCAGCGGGTAGGTGATGAGGGCGTCGGCGACGCCGGGGGCGTCGTTGGCGTCCTCGACCACGCGGAACGCGCCGCCGAACAGCATGAACGGGAAGAGGGCGTAGAAGAACCGCGGGCGCTCACCGATGTCGAGGCGGCGGAGGAGGAACACGACGCCCGAGAGGGCGATGACGAGCGTGACCATGTAGCCGACCTCGGAGACGAGCGTGTAGCCGGGGTACGCGACGGGTTCGGCCGCGGCGGTGCACGCCGACGCCGTGTCGAGGTACTGGGTGACGCCGCCCGCGCGAACCGCGCAGACGGCCGAGTTCGCGTCGGCTTGGACGGGTCCCCAGAAGTAGTGCCAGATGAAGCCGTCGTAGACGACGCGAGGGAACGCGAGCGACCCGCCGACGAGGGCGACGAGGATGGCCGCGACGCCGAGCCCCCAGAGGCGCTCGGAGTCGAGACCCATTCGCTCTGCTACCGTTGCCATAGCCGATACCCCGACGGCGGGCCTGTTGAGGGTTCCGGTCTCTCGCACTCCCGGCGCACGCCTCGGCGGGGTGAGTCAGTTCCCGTCGCTGCGAGTCGCCCCCGCGGTGGGGTTCAGTCCTCGTCGTCCGGCTCGCGAATCGGCAACACCGGGTCGTCGTACTCAGTCCCGAGGATGACCATCGTCTGGGACCGCGAGAAGCCGTCGAGTTCGGCGATGTGGTCGAACATGAGCTCGCGCAGGGCGTCGGTGTCCTCGGCGTACACCCGGAGCATCACGTCCCACTCGCCGGTGGTGAGGTTAATCTCTTGGACGCCGTCGATGTCGCGGAGCTGCTGGAGCGCCTCCTTCTCGCGGCCCTGTTTCACCCGGAAGCCGACCAGCGCGGAGGTTCCCAGCCCGACCTGCCGCGGGTCGACGTGGGCGTGGTAGCCCTCGATGACGCCGGCGTCTTCCATCCGGCCGACCCGGTCGTGAACCGTCGCGCTCGACATATCGATTCTGCGGGCGATTTCGCTGAACGGGGTCCGCGCGTCCTCCATCAGAATCCGGAGAATCGCCCGGTCCGTCGCGTCGAGGTCCATGCTATCCTTTCTGATGGGGGGTAACTTCGCACTTGCGGATGGGAATCCGCCCGCGTCGGCGGCGGCGTTCGGCGGCCTCGGCTCGCCGGAATCGGCCGCCCGCTTCGCGCCGGTGCTACCGCCCGTCGATTTCGCGGGCCGCCTCCAGCACCGCGTCGTGGACGTGGCCGTTCGAGGCGACGAGGCCCTCGGAGTCGTGTCGCCACGCGTTGCCGTCGAGGTCGGTGACCGTGCCTCCGGCCATCCGGACGAGGTGCGCGCCGGCGACCGAGTCCCACGGGTTCGCTCGCTTGTTCGTGATGACCCCGTCGAGCGAACCGTCGGCGACGTACGAGAGCACGACCTGCATGCTCCCGTAGCGCCGCAGGTCGCCAAAGCGAGTGACGATGGCGCGGGCCGCGGCGGCGTACTCGTCGCGGGCGTCGTAGTCCCACCAGAACGTCGGACAGACCGTACACGTCTCGGGGTCGTCGCGCTGACTCACCGAGATCTCCTCGCCGTTTCGGGAGGCTGTCTCGTCGTCGGCCGCGTAGCAGTCGTCCAGCGCGGGCAGGTAGTTGGCCGCCGCGACCGGCTCCCCGTCGCGGACGGCGGCGACCGCGGTCGCCCAGACCGGGACGTTGCGGACGAAGTTGTTCGTGCCGTCGATGGGGTCGACGACCCACGCCGGCCCCGACTCGGGAACCGATTTGCGTTCGTCTTCTTCCTCGCCGACGATGGGTTCGTCGGGGAACGCGCCGCGGATTCGCTCGACGACGCGGCGCTGGGCGTCCTTGTCGGCCTGCGTGACCACGTCCGTCTTCCCGCCTTTCGTCTCGACGGCGATGCCGGTTCTGAAGGCGCGCCGCGCGACTGCGCCGCCGTCGCGGGCCGCGCGCTGTGCCCGGTCCGCCCGGGCGTCGAGTTCGTTCATGGGCGTGACAGAACCGGCAGGTGCCTATATCCACCGACCCGGAGGCGACGCGGCCCGGTGGCTTATGTCGATGGGCGGTTTAGCTCGTGGCGTGTCAGACGCTATCGACCTCCCGGCGCGGGTCCGCGAGTCGCTCGCGGACTCGTTCGACGACGCCAGAGCGGCGGTCAGAGCCGGTGACGCCGAAACCGCGCTGGAACACGTCGAGGAAGCGTCTCGGGTGCTCGGCCACAAGGTGCCGCCGAGCCCGCTCAAGGAGAAACTGAAACACGGCGTGGCGGCCGTCGAGCGGACCGCGGCCGACGAACCGCTCGTCGCCTCGGAGTATCTCCGGCTGATGAGTCAGTTGGTGCAGCCGTAATCCGGGCGGAACGTCGCTCCCGTAACGCCGACCCGATGCGTCGCGTCGTCGTGTCGTAAACTGCGCCGCCGCGCGGGACGGCTCGCCCGCTCAGAGGGCGAACAACGGAAAAGCCAGAATCCGCAATTAGAACCCGGACGGAAGACGTTTTCCACAGCCCTCACGACCGTATTCGGCTTGCGCCGACTTCCCGAACTCCGATTCCTCGTGGTCCGGTACTTGGTCTTCCCGCCGCTCGCTCGCAGAGCGGTTACGGGGCTGTTTCGGTTCCTCTTCGGCACTTTGACCTCGTCTTCCTGTTACGAAAGACTCGGTGTTCGCGTCGATTCCATTCCTCCGCACCTTGCGATGCGTACCATCGTCGACGCCTTTCACGTCGCCCGACGGATTCGGTTTGGTCGTCCGGTGCGCCCTTGCGCTTCCGGCAACACTACCGTAGGTCCGATAACATAATGAATGTTTCTGATATTTTCTGAATAGTCGGGGAACGACGATAGTCAGACCGTCCGATAGGTCAGTTGAAGCCGCCGTCAAATGTTGTCATCGGTCGGCTCTCTCCCGGCCATTTTCACCGGAAACGTGGTCTGTTCATGATGAATTGTTCGGGATGTCTCTAGAGACGCGTGGCGTCCCTGCCGCGGCGGCGTGGCCGAACAACTCACCGGAGTAGAAAAGACGGCGTCGGCGGTCGCCCGACCGGGTTTATATGGAACGGCGACCCACCTCGGCGTCCGTGTGCTCGCCCGCGGAAGGTGGACCGCGACTTCACGGCGGCCGCTTACACGCCCGGATTCGAATCCCGCAGGACGCACCCACCGCTCATCGCGTCGTGTTTCGACAGAAGTGCGAGGGGAGGGATTTGAACCCACGGACCCCTACGGGAGCGGATCTTGAGTCCGCCGCTTTTTCCTGACTTAGCTACCCTCGCGCGTACTCAAGTACGACAGGGGGACCGCTAAAACGTTGCGAAACGTCAGACGAGGCCGCCGAACTGCTCGACGACGAGTCCGTGGTGTCGCCACCGATGGAGTTACCGGCCTTCCGGTCGCCCTGACTCACATGGACGAACACACCCGCGACCCGAGCGTCGCCCCGCCGCTCGGTAACCCGACGGGGTGGGACGACGACCTGCGGATGTGGGAGCACGCGACGCTCCGGCGGGCGGTCGAACACGGCGTCCGCCTGTTCAACGCCGGCGACTTCCACGAGAGCCACGACTGCTTCGAAGACGAGTGGTACAACTACGGCGCGGGGACCGCCGAAAGCGCCTTTCTCCACGGGATGGTGCAGGTCGCCGCCGGCGCGTACAAACACTTCGACTTCGAGAACGACGCCGGGATGCGGTCGCTGTTCGAGACGGCGCTGGAGTATCTCAGCGGCGTCCCGAGCGACTTCTACGGCGTCGATGTGGACGACGTGCGCGCGACCCTCCGGGCGGCGCTGGACGACCCGACGGCGCTCCACGGCTGGCAGATAGCCCTCGACGGACACCGCGCGACCGCCTATCCCGCGGACTACGAGTACGTCGAGGAGCTCGACCACTAATCGCGCCAGACCGGGGGTGCCGCAGTTCCGAGGCGACAGTCTCGGCTGACACGTCCGCGGAAGCGGCGCGAACCGGGAGAATCTAAAGGTCCATTAGCGTCCAGTGCTAGGAACCGGCAATGCGAATCTACGAACTCGGTGACGGCACGCCGGAAGTGTCCGTCGTCGGGTCCATCCACGGCGACGAGCCCTGTGGTGCTCGTGCCATCGAGCGATTCGTCGCGGAGGACCCCGACGTCGAACGGCCGGTGAAGCTCATCGTCGCCAACGAAGAGGCGCTGGCGGCCGACGAGCGCTACCTCGACGATGACCTCAACCGGGCGTTCCCCGGCGACCCCAACGCCGAGAGCCACGAACGACGCCTCGCCCACGACCTCGGCCGCGAGGTCCGCGGCACCACGGCCTTCTCGATTCACTCCACCCAGTCGTACGCCGAACCGTTCGCCATCGTGGACGCCGTCGACGCCATCTCCCGGTCGATTCTTCCACGCCTCCCGGTCGACGTGGCCGTCGAGACGAACCACTTCGCGGAGGGCCGCCTCATCGAACACGCCCACACCATCGAGGTCGAAGCCGGCCTCCAGAAGTCCGACGAGGCCGCCGACAACGCCTACTGGCTCATCCGGGCGTTCCTCACCGCGACCAACGTCCTCCCCGCGCCCGCGATTGCGAGCGACGGGGGCAGCGACGGCGGCGCACCCGACGAAACCGAGTCGCAGACCGAAGACGACCGGCTGAAACTCGGCATCCCCGAGGAACACAGCCTCGACGTGTTCCGCCTGCTCGAACGACTCCCCAAGCCGCCGGCCGACCAGTACGAGGTCCACGCGACCAACTTCGAACCCGTCGTCGCCGGCGAGACGTTCGCCCGCGCCGACGCCGAGCAGTTCGTCGCCGACCGCGACTTCTACCCCATTCTCCTTTCGGCGTACGGCTACGCGGACATCTTCGGCTACGCCGGCGAGAAAGTCGGCACGCTCCCGTAGTCGGTCGGTTCTCTCGTTTTCCCCGTCTGTTCGTCGTCCTCCCCGCGAATCAGCGACCGCGTCGGTGGCGCGAACCGCAACGAACGCCTACTCGTCGGCGGGTTCGAATTCGACGAGCGTCAGGTTCCGGTCGAGGTGGCAGTGGTCGTGCGGGGGGTCGCCCAGCACGTCGTGGATGCGGTACTCCTGGTCGAACTCCGCCCCCTCGGGGACGCAGTACTCGTGGCTCGGGCACTCGGTGTGCGGGCAGGGACCTTGCAGGCTGGCCTTGCTCCCGGCGTACGCGCCCTTCGAGGGGACGTTCGCCGTGACCGGGGCCGGTTCGACCTCGACGGCGCGGACGCCCTCGTCGTGGACGGCGCAGTCGAGGACCTGCGTGTTCTCGCGCACGTCGAGGACGCGGTAGCGGACGCCCTCGGTGAGGTTGAGACACTGGCGGCGATACGGACAGCCCTCGCAGGCGCTCGATTCACCGTGGTAGACGAACTCGGTGCCGGGGTCGGTCAGGCGGGCACCGACGAGAGTGACGGAGGTCATAGCGGGGATTCTCCTGCGAGGCGGTTAAGGCTCCCGCCCGGTCAGTTCGTCGAGTTTCTCGAAGTAGTCCTCGCGGGGGACCTGGTAGGCGCTCCGGTAGTCTATCTCGCCGTCGGCAAAGCGCCCGGCGATATCGGTCGCGCCGTCGACGGCCGCCTCGCGGGAGTCGAACTCCTCGACGACGGCCTCGATTTCGGGTTCGAGATAGAGCACCGCGTGCCACGTCTCGGTTCGTATCTGCGTCGCGCCCGGGCGGTTCGCCCGCGACCCGTTCCACACGAACACGGTCGGCATACACTCGGCGGGAAAGGCGCTCTCGTTGAACACGTCCGGGCGAAACGCGAGGATGCGCCGCCCCTCGGGTTCGTCGTTCCAGAGCGTCCACCCGTCGGGCAGGTCGGTCATGGGCGTGCTAGTCCGCCGCGCGTCCTAAGCCTTCCCGCTTCCGTCGCCACCGCCGCTCGGGCTCGACGAGTCGGTCGAGCCGGTCGCCGCGACGCCGGTTCGACGACCGTGGTTCACCTCTCGAACGTGACCGGGCGGCGACGACATGAATCCCAGCCGACCCGATTAACGGGACCGCCAACGGACTGAATCGCTGATTAAATCGCTACACTCCGGGTCGGATTCGGTTGGGAGAGACCGGTACGCATCTGGAAATCCCTGGATTCGAGACAATCAGTTGACCACTTCGGAGAAAGCGTTATATGCTAACGTCTCTCAAACACTATTAGTCTCGGTCCCCGGGCCGAGCGAGCCGTCGCGCATCGCCTGCAAATCGCCGATTCTGTTGCCCGTCGCCGACCCGTCGTGAGCGCGTAGCGGCGGCGACGCACTTCGATTCACCGCCCGCGGTCTGTCGCCGCGGGTCCGTGGCTCTGGGTGTGTCGTCTGCGACCCGCGAACGCGGGCGCGTCGCCCTCGGTCGTCTCCGGACGGCTGGTCCGACGAGGCTCCACGAACAATGACCGGCGAAATTGAAACACTCGCAGACCTGAGCAAGCACTACAAAGACTCCGTGCCCGCGGACCTCCGCGAGGCCAAGAGCTTCGAGTGGTACTTGGAAGAGGTCTACGCCCACCCAAAGATCGCTCGCAACGCCCACCAGCGCGTGGCGGACATGTTCGACTTCTACGGCACCCGTTACGACGAGGACGCGGGCGTCGTGGAGTACCTCATGGCCTCCGAAGACCCCCTTCACGACGGGGAGAACGTCTTCTACGGCCGCGAAGTGCACGAGTCGATACACGAGTTCGTCAACAAGGTGAAATCGGGGGCCCGCGGCCTCGGCCCCGAAAAACGCATCAAACTCCTGTTGGGCCCCGTCGGCTCCGGGAAGTCGCACTTCGACTGGATTGCCCGCCGCTACTTCGAGGACTACACCATGTCCGACGAGGGGCGGATGTACACCTTCCGATGGACGAACCTCGGCGACGTCATCCGCGACCAGGACCCGTCCGACGACGTGGTCAAGTCACCGATGAATCAGGACCCGCTCGTGTTGCTCCCGCAGGAACAGCGCGACGTGGTCATAGAGCAGTTGAACGAGAACCTCGACGCGCCCTACACCATCCGGAACGACCAGGCGTTAGACCCCGCCTCGGAGTTCTACATGGACCGACTGCTGGCCCACTACGACGACGACTTAGAGGAGGTCGTCGAGAACCACATCGAAATCGTCCGGCTCGTCGCCTCCGAGAACAAACGCCAGTGCATCGAGACGTTCGAGCCGAAGGACAAGAAGAACCAAGACGAGACGGAACTCACCGGCGACGTCAACTACTCGAAGCTCGCGGTGTACGGCGAGTCCGACCCGCGGGCGTTCGACTACGCCGGCGCGTTCTGTAACGCGAACCGCGGCATCTTCTCCGGCGAGGAACTGCTGAAGCTCCAGCGAGAGTTCCTCTACGACTTCCTGCACGCCTCGCAGGAACAGACCATCAAGCCGAAGAACAACCCCCGAATCGACATCGACCAAGTCATCGTCGGGCGGACGAACATGCCGGAGTACCGAGAGAAGAAGGGCGACGAGAAGATGGAGGCGTTCAACGACCGGACCAAGCGCATCGACTTCCCGTACGTCCTCGAGTACGAACAGGAGGCCGAAATCTACCGGAAGATGCTCCGGAACGCCGACGTGCCCGACATCCACGTCGAGCCGCACACGCTGGAGATGTCCGGGCTGTTCGGCGTCCTGACGCGCATCGTCGAACCCGACTCCGACACCATCTCGCTCGTCCAGAAGGCGAAGGCCTACAACGGCGAATTGGACGACGGCGACGACGTTGACGTGCGCAAACTCCGCGAGGAGGGCGAGAAGAAAGCCGACATCGCAGAGGGCATGGACGGCGTCTCCGCCCGGTTCATCGGCGACGAAATCGCCGAAGCTATCATGGACGCGACCCACCGCGGCCGGGGCTACCTCTCGCCGCTGTCATCCTTCACCCACCTCGAAGAGAACCTCGAGAACCACGGGTCGATTCCCGAGGAGAACCTCGAACGCTACCACCGCTACCTCGAAATGGTCCGCGAGGAGTACAAAGAGCGCGCCATCGAGGACGTGCGTCACGCGCTCGCCTACGACATCGACGAGATTCGCCGGCAGGGCGAGAAGTACATGGACCACGTCATGGCCTACATCGACGACGCGACGGTCGAAGACGAACTGACGGGTCGCGACCAGGACCCCGACGAGAAGTTCCTCCGCGCGGTCGAAGAGAAGCTCAACATCCCCGAGGACCGCAAGGACGACTTCCGACAGGAGGTCTCCAACTGGGTCTCCCGGCGCGCCCGCGAGGGCACGTCGTTCAATCCGCAGGACAACGACCGCCTCCGCCGCGCCCTCGAACGCAAGCTCTGGGAGGACAAGAAACACAACATCAACTTCTCGGCGCTCGTGAGCGCGAACGAGCTGGACGACGACGAGCGCAACGCGTGGATCGACGCGCTCGTCGACCAGGGCTACTCGCGCGACGGCGCACGGGAGGTGCTCGAGTTCGCCGGTGCGGAGGTGGCGAAGACCGAACTCGAAGGGTGACCATGCGAGACTACATCCGCGAGGCGGACGAGGCGCTCCGCGGCACCTACGAGGAGCCGATGAGCCTCGGCGAGTACGTCGACGCCGCGTTCGAGTCGCCGTCTATCGCCTCCCACGCGTCGAAGTACCTCCTGGAAGCCATCGAGTCGATGGGGACCAGACAGGTGGTCGAACAGGGCGAGGAGAAACAGCGCTACCGCTTTTTCGACGACCCCGCCAACGACGGCGAGCACGCGGTCCTCGGCAACACGGAGGTGCTGAACGCCTTCGTCGACGACCTGCGGACCATCGCCGCCGACCGCGGCAAGGCCGAGAAAATCGTCTGGTTCGACGGCCCGACGGCCACGGGTAAATCCGAGTTGAAACGCTGTCTCATCAACGGCCTCCGGGAGTACTCGAAGACCGACGCGGGGCGGCGCTACACCGTCGAGTGGAACGTCGCCAACGCCGACGACACCCGCGGGCTGTCCTACGGCGGCGAGGTCGACGCCGCCGACGAGGACTGGTACGAGAGCCCGGTCCAGTCGCACCCGCTTTCGGTGTTCCCCGCCGACGTGCGCAAGCGACTGCTGTCCGACCTCAACAGCAGGAACGGCGACCACATCCCCGTCGACGTGGACGAGGACCTCGACCCGTTCTGTCTGGAGGCGTACACCTACCTCGAAGAGGAGTTCCGCCGGGCGGGGAAAACCGACCTCTTCAGCGCCGTCACCGACCCGAAACACCTCCGGGTGAAGAACTACGTCGTCGACGTCGGCCGCGGCGTCGGCGTCCTCCACTCGGAGGACGACGGCTCGCCCAAGGAGCGACTGGTGGGGTCGTGGATGCCGAGCATGCTCCGCGAGCTGAACTCTCGCGGGCGGAAGAACCCGCAGGCGTTCAGCTACGACGGCGTGCTCTCGCAGGGCAACGGCCTCCTCACCATCGTCGAGGACGCCACCCAGCACGCCGACCTGCTCCAGAAGCTCCTGAACGTCCCCGACGAGGGGCACGTCAAACTGGACAAGGGTATCGGGATGGACATCGACACCCAGCTCGTCATCATCTCGAACCCGGACCTCGACGCCGAACTCGACAAGTACGCCGACAGGAACGGCCGCGACCCGCTGAAGGCGCTCAAGCGCCGGCTCAACAAACACGAGTTCCGCTACCTGACGAACCTCTCGCTGGAGGCCGAACTCATCCGCCGCGAACTGACCAACGAGACGAGCGTCTGGACCGACGACCCCGAGGCGATGGCCGACCGCGTCGCCGAGGCCGTCGCACTGGACGTCCGCGAGGGACCGGGCGAGGTCCGTACCCGCGAACTCGCGCCCCACACCGTCGAGGCCGCCGCGCTATACAGCGTCGTAACCCGCCTCGACGACGACGACGTGCCGCGCGACCCGGACCTCGAATTCGACCTCGTGGACAAGGCGCTGTTGTTCGACCGCGGCTACCTGCAAGTCGGTGACCAGCGCCGCGAGGTGTCCGCGTTCGAGTTCGTCGGCGACGCCGAGGGAACCCACGGGATTCCCGTGACGTTCACCCGCGATGTCATCGCTGACTTGCTCCACGACCGCATCGACCGCAGACACCCCGACCTCGACGTGTCGTCGGTGGTGATGCCGACCGACGTGCTCGACGAGATGGTCGCAGAACTCTCGGACGCGCCCGTGTTCTCGCGGGCGGAGTCCTCGGAGTACGAGGGCCGCATCGCGGCCGTCAAATCGTACATCTTCGACCAGCAGGAGGCCGACGTGCTCGACGCGCTCCTCGCGGACAAAGGGGTCGAGCGCGAGACGGTCGAGGAGTACGTCGAACACGTCTACGCGTGGGCGTCCGACGGACAGATAGAGACCGAACGCGGGCCGGTCGACCCCGACCCGCTTCTGATGAAACTGTTCGAGACCGAGCACCTCGGGCGCTTCTCGCCGGACGACTACGAGGGCAACGAGCCCTCCGAGTCGGTCGAGGAGTTCCGAAACGAGAAGGTCATCACCGCGCTCAACCGCTACGCGTGGGAGAACCGCGACGAGGGCTTTACCGTCTCCGACGTGGACCTCACCGAGATTCCGGTCATCCGGACGGTGCTCGAAACCCACGACTGGGAGGACGTGCGCCGGCTGTTTGCCGACCTCGACCCCCGCCAGTGGGACGACCCGCCGGCGAACACCGAGACGGCGCGGGTGAAAGCCCGCACCATCGACGAACTGGTCGACCGCGGTTACACCGCCGCGTCGGCCGAACTGACCAGCCGTGCCGTGATGAAGGAGGTGAGCCACACATGGGACTGAGAGACGACCTCGAACGATTCCGCGAAGTGGGCGAAGAGCGCCGCGAAGACCTCAAGGAGTTCATCTCCTACGGCGACCTCGGCGCGTCCGGGTCGAAAGACATCAAGATACCCATCAAGGTCGTGGACCTGCCGGAGTTCAAGTACGACCGCCTCGACATGGGCGGCGTCGGACAGGGGAAAGGCGGCACGCCCGACGTGGGCCAGCCGCTCGGCCAGCCCGAGCCCGGCGACGGCGAGGGCGAAGACGGCGACCCCGGCGAGGAGGGGGCCGAACACGAGTACTACGAGATGGACCCCGAGCAGTTCGCGGAGGCGTTAGACGAGGAACTCGGCCTCGAACTCGAACCGAAGGGCAAGGAGGTCGTAGAGGAGGTCGAAGGCGACTTCACCGACATCACCCGGAGCGGCCCCCACAGCACCCTCGACTTCGAGCGCCTGTTCAAGGAGGGCCTGAAGCGCAAGCTGGCGATGGACTTCGACGAGGAGTTCGTCCGCGAGGCGATGAAGGTCGAGGGCACCACCGCCCGCGAAGTGTTCGAATGGTGCCGCGAGAACAACATCCTCGTCTCGATGGCGTGGATAGAAGACGAGTGGAGCCGCATCCCGGACGACGAACGCGGGGCGTGGGCCTCCTTCGCGGAGATGGAGGAGAACGTCGAGCGGACGACGGCCATCCAGCGCATCCGCCGGGAAGGGCTCCGCGAGATTCCGTTCCGCCGCGAGGACGAGCGCTACCGCCACCCCGAAGTCATCGAGAAGAAGCAGTCGAACGTCGTGGTCGTCAACATCCGCGACGTGTCGGGGTCGATGCGGGAGACGAAGCGCGAACTCGTCGAGCGCACGTTCACGCCGCTGGACTGGTATCTCACGGGCAAGTACGACCACGCCGAGTTCGTCTACATCGCCCACGACGCCGAGGCGTGGGAGGTCGAACGCGACGAGTTCTTCGGCATCCGCTCGGGCGGCGGGACGCGAATCTCGTCGGCCTACGAGCTGGCCAAGGAGGTCTTAGACGAGCGCTACCCGTGGCGCGAGTGGAACCGCTACGTCTTCGCCGCGGGCGACTCCGAGAACTCCTCGAACGACACGAAAGAGCGGGTCGTCCCGCTCATGCAGGAGATAGACGCGAACCTCCACGCCTACGTGGAGACCCAGCCCGGCGGGACCGCAATCAACGCAACCCACGCCGAGGAGGTCGAACGGAGCCTCGGAGAGCAGGGTAACGTCGTGGTCGCGTACGTCTCGGAGCCCGACGACGTCATCGACGCCATCTACACCATCCTCAGCACGGAGGCGACAGCAGAATGAGTTTCAGACGACACCGCAGAGACGCACAGCGCGAGGCCGCCAGACTCGACGAGCCCGTCCGGGAGGCCGGCGCGCTCGCCAAGAAGCTCGGACTCGACCCCTACCCGGTGAACTACTGGGTGGTCAACTACGACGAGATGAACCAGCTCATCGCCTACGGCGGCTTCCAAGAGCGGTATCCGCACTGGCGGTGGGGGATGACCTACGACCGCCAGCGGAAGACCGACCAGTTCGGCATGGGCAAGGCGTTCGAAATCGTCAACAACGACGACCCCGCGAACGCCTTCCTCCAGGAGTCGAACTCGCTGGCCGACCAGAAGGCCGTCATCACCCACGTCGAGGCGCACTCGGACTTCTTCAAGAACAACCAGTGGTTCGGGCTGTTCTCCGACGAGGGGCAGTTCGCCGCGGCCGCGATGCTCGAACGCCACGCCCAGACCATCGAGCGGTACGTCCAGAACCCCGACATCAGCCGGGACGACGTGGAGAAGTTCATCGACGCCGTGCTCTGTCTGGAAGACACCATCGACCAGCACCGGACCATCCGCGAGGCCGCCGCCGACGAGGACGGCCGCATCCCCGAGGACATCCGCGCCCAGTTGGACAGCCTCGACATCTCCGACGACGTGCGCCGCGAGGTGTTCGACGACGCGTGGCTCGAACAGGTCGAGGAGGCCGAACGCGAGGCCGCGAAGCTCACCGACCCCCGGAAGGACGTGCTCGCGTACGTCCGCGAACACGGCATGCGGTACGACGAGGAGACGGGCAAGGCCGAGGAGATGGAGCCGTGGCAGAAGGACGTCCTCGACATGCTCCGCGAGGAGGCGTACTACTTCGCCGCCCAGAAGATGACGAAGGTGATGAACGAGGGCTGGGCGGCCTACTGGGAGTCGCTCATGATGGGCGACGAGCGCTTCGCGGGCACGGACGAGTTCATCACCTACGCCGACCACCAGTCGCGCGTCCTCGGCTCACCCGGACTCAACCCCTACAAGCTCGGCAAGGAGCTGTGGGAGTACATCGAGAACTCGACGAACCGCGCGGAGGTCGCAGACAAACTCCTGCGCGTGACGGGCGTCACGTGGCGCAACTTCCACGAGACGGTCGACTTCGACGAGGTGCAGGAACACCTCCGGGCGGACCCAGCTATCGACGGCGTCAGCGCCGACTCGCTCGACGAACTGTCCGAACTCGGCCCCGACGACCCGAGAGTCGACCACGAGACGCTCGACAGGGCGCTGTCGGGCGACGACTCGCTCGACCTCGATGCGTACCCGTGGAAGCTCCTCACCTACGAGGGGCTCGCGGAGCGACACTACTCGCTCGTCAAGTCGCAGAACCGCGGGTTCCTCAGCCGGATTCGTCGCTCCGAACTCGAACAGCTCTCGCGGTACATGTTCGACGACGAGGTGTACGACAGCGTCGCGGAGGCCATCGCCGACGTGGACAAGACCGCCGGCTGGGACCGGATGCGCGAGATTCGCGAGAGCCACAACGACGTGACGTTCCTCGACGCGTTCCTCTCCGAGGAGTTCGTCCGCGCGAACCACTACTTCGCCTACGAGTACTCTCAGTCGTCCCAGCAGTTCCGCGTCTCGTCGTCGGAGTACCGCGACGTGAAAAAGAAGCTCCTGTTCCAGTTCACCAACTTCGGGAAACCGACCATCGCGGTGTACGACGGCAACTTCGACAACCGCGGGGAGCTCCTGTTGGGCCACCAGTACAACGGCGTCATCCTCGACATGAAGCAGGCGAAGGGCGTCTTGGAGCGCGTCTACCACCTCTGGGGCCGGCCGGTGAATCTGATGACCATCACGAAGGAGTTCGACGAACACGAGGTCGAAGTCGCCCGGCGACGGGGGCGCGAGCCGACGCCCGAAGAGCGAGCCATCCGGATTCGGTACGACGGCGAGTCGTTCGAGGAACACGACCTCGACCCCGAACTGGAAGCCCGCATCGCCGCCGGCGAGGTCGACTACGACACGAAGCCCGATGACTGGCTCTGAGCGGAGCGATGGACGACGCTGACTCGTCGACTCCGCCCGGAGACGAAGAGCAGGCGGACGACTCGCTCGACGAGGCCGACATCCACGACGTGCTCAGAAACGAGCGGCGACGGCTCGCGCTCGAACGGCTGCGCGACGGTGACGGGCCGGAGTCGGTCGGTGACCTCGCGGAGCACATCGCCGAGATAGAGTCCGGCGAGTCGCCGCCCCCGAAGAACGTTCGCCAGAGCGTCTACATCTCGCTTCACCAGACCCACCTCCCTAAACTCGACTCGCTCCGCATCGTCGCGTACGACTCGCGGGCGAAGACCGTCTCGCTGGGGTCGAGCGCGGCGGAACTCGACTACTTCCTGGACGACGCGGAGCCGACGCAAGCTCCCTTCGCGCTCCTGTCGCTCGCGACCTGTCTGGCTGGACTCGCGCTCCTCGTCGCCGGCTGGATGGGCGTCCCCGTCATCGACCGCGTGGACCCGCGGCTCGTCGCCGGCCTCGCGCTCACCGCCGTCGCCGTCGTCGCCGGCGCGGAGCTCGGATTGCGGACGCGAAGCCGAACGTAGCTCGGAGACACGGTCGCGGTCCGTCCTATTCCACCCGCCCCGATTCCATCAGCCCCGAATCCGCCGTTCGACTCAAGTCACCCCCATCCTAAGCGCCGCCGACGATGTCCGAGTCAACTTCGCTCGCGTGGTTCCGCCGCGACCTCCGCCTGCACGACAACGCGGCGTTCGCGGCCGCCTGCGACGCCGACCGCGTGGTTCCCGTCTACTGCGTGGACCCGCGCGAGTACGGCGACCGACCGTTCGGCGGCCCCGACTCCTTCGACTTCGAGAAGACCGGCGCGCACCGCGCCCGCTTCCGCCTCGAATCGCTGACTGACCTGCGGGCGTCGCTCCGCGACCGGGGGAGCGACCTCGTCGTCCGCGAGGGTCGCCCCGAGTCCGTCCTCCCCGAGGTGGCCGCCGCCGTCGACGCCGACTTCGTGACGGTCCACACGCGCCCGACACCCGAGGAGTCGCGCGTCGAATCGGCGGTCGAAACGGAACTTCGAGACGGCGGCGTCGAACTCCGGCGCTTCTGGGGGCACACGCTCACCCACCTCGACGACCTCCCGATGGCGCTTTCCGACCTCCCGGACACGTACACGACGTTTCGGAAGGCGGTCGAATCGGCCGCCGAAGACGCCGGGACGGGCGATGCAGCAGCCGGCGACGAGCACGCGAGCGACGGCGACCCCGGCGGCCGCGACCCGCTTCCCGAACCGACCGTCCCGCCGCTTCCCGACGACGCGCCCGACGCGGGCGACCTCCCCGCGGTCTCGGACCTCGTCGGAACCGCGGACGCGAACGCCGGCCGCGCTCCCGACGACCGCGGCGTCCTCCCCTTCGACGGCGGCGAGACGGCCGCGCTCGACCGCGTTGAGTCGTACGTCTGGGCGGGCGACCACCTCCGCGAGTACAAGGAGACGCGGAACGGGCTGCTCGGAGCCGACTACTCCTCGAAGTTCTCGCCGTGGCTGAACGAGGGCTGTCTCTCGCCGCGGTACGTCAAGGCCGAGGTGGACCGCTACGAGGCCCGCCGAGTCGAAAACGACTCGACGTACTGGCTCGTCTTCGAACTCCGTTGGCGCGACTTCTTCCAGTTCCAGTTCGCCAAACACGGGAGCGACTGCTTCCGCCGCGCGGGCATCCGCGAGCGGACCGATATCGACTGGCGACGCGACGACGCGCAGTTCGAGCGCTGGGCGGCGGGGAAAACTGGTATCCCTTTCGTCGACGCGAACATGCGAGAACTGAACGCGACGGGCTACATGTCGAACCGCGGGCGACAGAACGCCGCGTCGTTCCTCGCGAACGACCTCCGACTGGACTGGCGACGCGGCGCGGCCTACTTCGAGACGCGACTCGTCGATTACGACCCCGCGTCGAACTACGGCAACTGGGCCTACATCGCGGGCGTCGGCAACGACTCGCGGGACCGCTCGTTCGACGTGCGCTGGCAGGCGACGCGCTACGACGAGGACGCCGAGTACGTGAAGACGTGGCTCCCCCAACTCGACGCGTTACCCGCCGAATACGCTCACGAACCGTGGCAACTCAGCGGGGCCGAACAGGCGTCCTACGGCGTCGAGTTGGGCGTGGACTACCCCGAACCGATGGTCGATTTCTCCGATTAGATGCCCCACGCGTCGTCGGTCTCGCCGCCGACACGGGCCACGGCGACCGCGAGAACCGTCACGAGCGCGAACCCGATGAACGCGAGTCGGGGAATCGTCAGGAGGCCGCCGAGCATCGAATACTGGATGGACGTACACGGGCCGCCGACGGTACAGGTCGCTCCGGGCGCGACTTGCAGGTACGAATGGTAGCCCGAAAGCGCGAGGCCGCCGAGCGAGAGGGGGAGCACCGTCTTCCAGACGTCGGGTCGGTCCTCGACCGCGGCGACCCCGAGCACCACGACGAGCGGGTACATCAGGATGCGCTGGTACCAACAGAGGTCGCAGGGCGTCAGTCCGAGGCCGAGGCTGAAGTAGAGGCTCCCGCTCGTCGCGGCGAGCGCGACGAGCGTTCCCGCGGCGAGCGTGGCGCGCGTCGCGTCCGACACGGTCAGGCGCTCCCGCGACGAGGCGCGCGCCTCGCTCCGCTCGGTCCGTTCGGCTTCGGAGCCGACTGCTGTCGCTCCTCGGGCGGTTCGCCACGGTCTCGTCGAGTCGAGTTGCGTATCATCGCTCGTTGGTCGTGGCGCGACGATAGCCCTCGGCGTACCTCAAGCCATCGGCTCGCCCGGCGAGCCGTCGTCGCTCCGGTCGCACGCCCGCGGCGGTCGCTGGCTGCTCGCGTTGGGGCCGCCAGTCCCGCTCACGGCTGAAAGCCGACGGTAGTGACGATGACGACGCCGACGACGCCGGCGACCACGAGGAGCGCGCTTCGCCGGGCCACCGGCCCGAGAAGCTCCCGGTCGACGCTCGCCGCGAGCGCGACCTTGACCGCGATGCTCGCGGCGGTGCCGGCGAGGACGCCGACGACCGCGGTCGTCCCGCCGATAGTGCCGCCGTCGTAGAGCGTGACGGCGGTCGTAACGACCGAGCCGCTCGACACGAGTCCGCCGAGGAAGCTCGTCACGACGAACCCGGTCGCGCCGAAGTACTCCTGTGCCGCCGCGGAGGCGAGCAACACGAGGAGGAAGAAGACGCCGAATCGGAGGGCGCTTTCGAGGCTGAACGGCGACTCGAACGCCACGTCGAGGTCGACGTTCCACTCGCGGGAGTGCAGCGCGTAGCCCACTCCGGCGAGCGCGACGAGACCGAGTGGAACCCCCACCTCGACCGCGAGTTCCGGGACGAACACGGCGACAAGCGAGAGGTTCCGCAGCGCCATCGCCGCGTCGGCCATCAGAATCGCGGCGGCCGCGAGCGGCCGAATCGACGGGTTTCGACTGGTCCGCCCGGCTATCTCACCGATGACGGCCGTGGAGTTCACCAGCCCGCCGAAAAACCCCGTGATGGCGATGCCGCGCTCGCCGTACCGGCGGATGATGACGTAGTTGACGAAGCCGATTGCGCTCACCGCGACGACGAGCAGCCAGACGGTTCGGGGGCTGACGGCGTCCCACGGACCGACCTGCCCTTCGGGGAGCAACGGGTAGACGACGAACGCGATGATGGCGAACTCGACGGCGCTTCGGACCTCGTCGGTCGTCAGTCGCCGCGCGAATCCGTGGAGTTCTCGCCGCAGAACCAACAGGAGCGACGAGGTGAGCGCGACGACGACCCCCTCGATGACGAAGCCGCTTACGACCGCCGCGCCGACCGCGTAGGCGACCAGAAGCGACGTGGACGTGGTGAGCGAGAGGCTCACGCCGAGGTCGTCTAATCGAGCGGCGCTGTCAGCGGTGCTGTCGTCGTCGCGGCGGGCATCGGACTCGTCGCCGCCTTCGGTTTCGGCGTCGTCCTGCGAGTCGGCTCCGTCGCCCCGCCCGTTCGGCCCGCGGTCGAACAGCCCGCGACTCCCGAGCAACACCGCCTGGACGACCACCAACAGGCCCCCGACCGCCAGAAGGATGTCGCTCCCGACTGCGACGGCGATGCCGCCGAGGAGGCTCGTCAGGGTGAACGTTCGAACGCCGGCGCTCTTTTTCGACCGCTCGCGCTCCAAGCCGAGGAACATCCCTAACGCCGCCGCGACGAACAGGCGGACGATGACGGGGTCGACCTGCGAGGTTAACTCTTCGACCATCACCGAACCCCTGTATCCCCGTGTTCCATGCTATCGTGTGTATTTTAATTGCTATCGTTAAAAACGTGTAAGCTAATTGGATGTGGAGATGGCGGTCGTTCACTCGCCCAACTCCGCTTGCCCCACGCAGTCACGGGGCCGAGGGACACGGACAGCTCTCGGTGGTCGGGTTCGACAGCAGCGCTCAGTGGGCGATTCCACCGACGTGGGCGCACCTCCCGCGCCGGAGAGCACCGTCGTTGACGCGAGCCAGTCCGGGCATCAGTCGAACGCGTCTGGAACGTGGTCGTCTCCCGGCGGCATTTCCGACGGAGAAACACTGCTCTCGGTTGTTTACGCTTTCCAAGCGAAGCACCGTGTAGGCATGGCCGATTCAAACCCTGAGGAGCACTGTGGTATCGGAATCCGAGGCGTCGCGATTGGAATCGATTCGTTCGTGTGGATTGCGCTGCTATTCGTTTCGATTTTGGTCGCAGGAGTGTTCACCGGACAGGTCGAGACAAGCGCACGAGGGCTGAACACGGATTTAGAAGGGGGCTCTGCGTCGATGGCGCTGGGACTGTGGCTCGTTTTGGCGCTCGGCTATCACACCGTCATGGAGTGGCAGTTCGGGAAGACGATCGGGAAGGCGCTCGTGAACATCCGCGTGACGAGTACCGGTGGGGCCGGCCTTACGCTCGGCACCGCCTCGATACGGAACGTGTTACGGCTCGTCGATTGGTTCCCCGGTTTGTACCTCGTCGGCGTCGTCGGGATTGCGGTGTCGGACCGGCAGCAGCGCCTCGGTGACAGGCTGGCGGGGACCACGGTCGTCAGTGCGTGACACGCTACGTGACCCCGTCGTAGAGGCGAATCGTAACGATACTTCCGTCCGGAGTGTTCGGCTGGAACCGAAGCTCGCCCCCCATCTGGGTGACGGCCCAGTTGACGAACCAGAGCCCGATTCCCTGACCGTGTTTGAGTTGCGTCTCGGTCCCAGCAGCGAGAATCTCCTGTTCCCGTTCGGGAAGTCCCGGCCCGTCGTCCGCCACGACGAGTTCAGCCGATGCGTCCGAACGCTCTCGAACCCGGAGTTCGACGGCCGGCGAGTCCTTGTCCGAGTGAATGATTGCGTTTTCGACTAGCTCAGTGAGCACCTGCTGAAGTACCGTTCGGTGAGCGGTGACCGAGACATCGTCGGGGGAGTCAAGCGTTATTTCGGCCGGATTGTCACCGGTTCGGAACTGGTCGGCCACCGATTTCGCAACGCCCGTAAGAGCGACCGATTCCGGTGGTTCGGTACTTGCTGACATGAGTTCCTCGGCCTCTCTGACTTTCTCACTCAGTTCGAGCAGGTCCGTCGTACTGTCTCGGATACCGGTTCGTATCTCTTCGTCATCGACGTGGTCGGCGTAGGCGAGGACGACATCCAAGTCGTTTCGCACGTTGTGACGGAGGATTCGGTTGAGGACTGTGAGCCGCTGTTCACGGGTTCGCCGGTCTGTCACGTCTCGGAAGAGGGCCGTTCTGGCGACCGGGTTGTCCTCCTCATCCGTCGCGGATTCGGTGACCGCGGAGACGCTGTATTGGAACTGTCGGCGGCCCTTCGAGGTCTGGAGTGCGACCGTTCCGGTGGCACCCACGGAGAGGTCCGCCCGTTCGAGCCCGTCGACGACCGAACGAATCGGCGCTCCGATTATCGTCGCTGCCGACCTGTCGAACAACGCCGCGGTCGTCTCGTTCACGTCGAGAACGTGGTCGTCCCAATCGAGGACGAAAATCGCCTCCTGTAAGGTTTCTACCACACGCGTCCGTGCGACGTAATCGGCTTTCGGGAAGCCGGTCATGACGGGATACCGTCGCACGGCAACCGCGAGGAGGACGCCGGCCACGAGCAGGCCAACCGTCGTACTGCCGGGGAGCGTGGCACTGTTCCCCGCGAGGCTGGGCAGGTAGGGCGCTGAAACGCCGCCGGTGAGGATTGCGACGTGTGTGTTCGACACCCTGGCGTGGTTGCCACCGAGGTCAACCAAGAGGTACGTCGCGTACAGGTACAGTGCGAACAGGTACAGGACTTCCGTGCCGATTAGCGAGGCGATCATGTATTCGACGGCCGTCTCCGACGGCCCGACCACGATGGTAAGCCCGCTCAAGAGAACCGGGAGTGCGATTCCGGCGAGCAGCGCGACTCGCTTCCACGTCAGACCGGTTCCACGACCGGTGTAGCTGAGCGCGTACACGACCCAGATACCCGGGATGACCAGTGCGGCCCCGATTTGGCCAAACGACAACAGCGTCGAAAGCACAGCGACGGACGATGCGCCCGGGAGGTCGGACCCGAAGGCGAATACGGCCCACAGCGTCAGCGCAGCGAGGAGCGAGATGAACGGTTCCGCACTGGGTTGCTCCCGAGACTGGAACGCCGTCCATGTGGTCCGGCCAAGGAGAACGACCGCCGCGGCGTTGAGAGCGAGCGCACCTAGTGTCGATTGGAACGCCATTGATTGGGAGTCTCGTGTCAATCTATCGTACAGTATTATGAACTCGGTGATGACGCGTCTCGAACTGCCCGGTGAGCAGTCTCGTTGCGGGTTCACGCGCGGTCGAATCGGACGGATTCCAAGATTCGGTTCGGAAGTGAACTCGCAGTCTGTCTTCGAAGCGAGGCCGATACGCGTTGCGGGACGAGCAGGGAGGGAGAGAGGTGGAGGCCATCCAGTCACCCGTCCGGGGGATGACGGGCAGGTAGGCCGTGTCGCCCGTTGATGATAAGAGGTTTTTCTGCGTTTCTCCGTCTGAAACAGGTGCAAATCGGCTTCTCAGCTACCCCGAGACACTAACCATCGCATCGATGCCGTTCTCGTCGAGGGAGACCGAAAGCGAGGTGGGGACGGCCTCGAACCGCTCTCGATGGTGTCCGTCCTCACAGATGGACATCTCGGTTCGCACGAGCCCTGCGTCGCGAAGGGCGTTGAGGCGGCGGTACGCCGTCGGCCGTGAGACGTCGGCGGCTTCGGCGACATCCCTGCCACACCGGGGTTGCTCGGCGACGGCTTCGTAGACGCGGCGGGTGTACTTGTCACCGAAGAGGTCGAAGAGCTCCGCCGTCGTGAGGTCGTCGGTCTCGGTGCGTTCGAGCGGCTGCTTCGACCTGGATGCTTCGGGGTGGGCGGTCATACGATTGGGGATGGCCCGTGACCTACTGGAGGGATGTGCTAGGAGTGCAGACCGCTCCACGCGGCCGACTCTAGGAGTCCAGACGAGCCTGCGAAGAGAAGGCCATCAGTTATGGGGGCTCAGTCACGACGCCCACGGTAGATAGCGAGACAGATGCCCGGAACTGATGGTGCGGCGGACGTTCGCGCGCTCATCGTGGACGACGAGCGGGAAGTAGCGGACGCGTACGCGTTGCGCTTGCGAGGCTACTGCGAGGTCGAAACCGCATACGGCGGTGAGGAGGCGCTCTCGGTTATCCGCGATTCACCGGTCGACATCGTCCTCTTAGATCGTCATATGCCGGGACTGTCCGGTGACGACGTGTTGACCGAACTCGACGAACGCGACTTCTCTGGCCGTGTCGTCATGGTGACCGCGGTCGACCCCGGAGTGGAAGTCCTGGATATGCCGTTCGACGACTACCTGTGCAAGCCCGTCGACCGGGAGGACGTGCGCGCCGTAATCGACCAGCAGCAACGGATTCTCGCCTACGAGACGCTCGGAGAATTCTTTCGCGTCGAGGCCAAGCGCGCGGTACTCGAAGCGGAACTGAGCCCGGAGCGACGCCGTGAACACGAGGGATACGATGAGACCGCAGCGCGGGCGCGACGGCTCGAACGACGAACGCGGCGGCTGTTGCCGGACGACAGCATTCTCGACCAGTTCGACGAAATCGAGCGCGAAGGCGTCTGACACTCGTCTGTTCCCGCGGAGCCCCTCTCTACGGACCCGCGTGCTGACCCCAGAGACTGAACAGACGCCACAGAGACGACGTCACATCGGCAGGTTCGCAAACGTAACCACGAGTCCGATGAGGACGAACCCAACAGACGTAACGATTCCGTACCAGACAACGCCAATTCCGAGGGCCAGTCGGGGACTCTGCCCATCCCCGGTGGGCGTCCGATGGCAACGTTCTGGCAGGACCCGGAGAACGACGAGCGCGAGGGTACTCGGGAAGAGGAGATTGACAGCGAGAACACCACCAACGATGCCGACGGCATCACCCCCCGTTACCGTCCCCGTTCCCGCGGTGAGTAACATCACGACGAGATACGAGAGAGACTGCGCCGCGAGTAGCACGCTCCCGATTAGCGGATAGTTCACGACGAGCCGGTTGGTCGGCCACCGGAACAGTTCACGGAGCCGTGTAATGGCCAGAAGCGGGGACCAAAACAGGAGAGTAACGACTGTGAAGCCGGCGACGACGCTTAGTGCTGCTCGGACCATACCCATCCACGTGCGCTTGCGACTGTATCTTTCCGGGCTGTGTTTCCATCGCTGAAGCACGAACGGACCAATATCGCACGGCTCAGACGGATGACAGCAGAGGCGTTCAACGCGTCTCGGAGGACCGCGAACTCTCGTTGAGATACGCGTCGAGGAGCTTCCGTTGTCCCGCTCGGAGGTGGTAGAGGAGCGTCGAGCCGGTGATATCGAGGGAGGCAGCGACTTCTTCGGCTGTGCTTCCACGGGGTGATTCGAAGTAGTCCGCGAAGTACGCGGTCTGAAGTGCGGTTCGTTGTCGCTCCGTCAAGGCGTCGTGCAACGCGTCTCTGAATTCACGAGCGGTGGTCACGGAGCGCTCTCGTTCCTCTTTGGCGACGAACTCCATGTTGTAGTCGCGGCTGACCGCGTCTGCGATACGCCGCACGTCGCCGTCTGGTGGCAGCTCTACGACGATTCGGCCGGTACCACTGTCGAAGTTCGCACGGCGAACAGTCCCACCGAGAGACGAGATGGCGAGCAACGGAGTGGACCCCCTGACGGTGAGTTCCACGGACCCCCCCGACTCAGACTCGCGAATGGCTCTCAAATCGTCGATACCGGCGATGTCAGCGGCAGCCCCCTCGACCGCCTGCATAGTCGAGCCCTCGACCGAGACGAAACAAAGTAGTGCGTCATCTCCGTGCGGTACGACTCCCTCCAGTCGCAACGTCGAATCCAGAGCCTTACTCAATCGAGATACGACCGACCCGTCACCAACTTCGAAGGTGAGCTCCGCGACGCTATCTGAGAGCAGTAGATTCCGGTTCCGAGCGGCGGTGACCGCGAAGCCGGCGACATCACCTAACGTCTCGAAACTGGTGTACGCTCGGTCCGAGAACGCCTCGGTTCCGCTGGCGTAGATGCCGACCACACCGTGTACGTTCGAGCCGTACACGAGCGGAACCGCGAGCGCTGATTGGACGCCGTCCGCAAATCCGGCGGTTCCGACCGACTCCGGGACTTGAGAGTCATCGACGAGCGGTTGCGCCGCTTGCAGACGCCCGGTCTCTACCGCACGCTCTTCCAGCGTCGTGGTCGTCTCGTCGTCGAGCGCGTCGCGGACGGCTGCAACGGTCTCGCCGGTGTCGCCAGCGGCGGCGTGAAGGACGAGACTGTCGCTCCCGATTTCGCGCTCACCGACCCAGGCGAACTCGTAAATATCCGTCTCTCCGAGGCTGCGGCAGATGGTCTCGGCGATTTCCGCGCGAGACGTTGCTCCGACGAGTTCTGTGAGGATTTCCGAAAGCACGGTTTCGATGACGGCCGTCCGCTTGTGCTCGATCCGCAGTTTCTCGACCGACTGCTCGTGGCGTCTCCGCTCCGTCACATCTTCGACGTAGATGGCGACCCCGTCGTCAGTAGACGCGACGGAGACGCCGAGCCAGCGTTCCAACTCGGGATAGTACTCCTCAAAGGACGTTTCCGTAATGGAACTCCCCTCGAATGCGAGCAGCAGCGAATCCTCGACGGACCGGGGGAACACCTCGGCGAGTGGGGCACCGACTACGTCTCCCGCGGCACCGATGCGCGACCGCGCGACCTCGTTGATATCGTTCACGGTCCCATCCGCCGAGACGGCGAGGACGCCGACGGGTGCGTGCCGGAGTCGGTCATCCATAGTTAGTGACTGCGTTCGTCCGACAATGGTCTATTGGTTCCGAGCCCCGCCTCGGACATCAGTGTTAGAACCATACCTCAACGCGCGTCCCGCCGTTCGCTGCGGTCGTGAGGGTCAGCTCCCATCCGTGTGCGACGACGATTCGCTCGACAATTGCGAGACCGAGGCCGGTCCCCCCCTCCCGAGTCGAGTATCCCGGTTCGAAGACGACCGCTCGCTCACCCGCGGGAATGCCCGGCCCGTCATCTGCGACGTAGAAGCCGTTTTCCAACGCGCCTACTGTGACGGTCACCGCGCGCGCCGAGTTCGCCGCCCGACTGCTCGTGGAGTCGCTCCCCGCGCTGTCATCGGACAGTGTCTGGTCGGCCGTGGCACCATGTTCCACGGCGTTCCGGAACAGATTCTCGAACAGTCGTTGGACGCGTCCAGAGTCGGCCGTCGCAGTCGGGAGTGTGTCCGCCACATCCAGCGTGGCGTACTCGGTATCGACGGATTGCCACGCATCCTTCGCGGCGGCTTCTATCGAGACGTTGCCGGTCGGGTCCAACACGGTTCGGTCCCGCGAGATAGTCAGTACGTCGCGGATGATACGTTCCATTCGCTCGTGCGCGTCGGCTACTGCGTCGAAGTGCTCGGTGTCACCTGTCTCCCGTGCTGCTCGGAGGTGGGCCTTGGCGACGTCCAGCGGGTTACGGAGGTCGTGGCTGATCACACTGCTCACGGGGTCTACGGCCGGGGTGCCCGCGATACCGGGGAACTCGTTCGCGTCTCGAAACACAACGTAGCCGGTGTCACCGTCAGAAGAGAGTATCCGAGCGAAGAACGGCCCACCCGAACCGCCCCCGTCGAGGTACATCCCGACACTGTCGCCACGAATGAGGTGCGTGACCGGGTTCTCGTCACCGGTCGAGTTGACGAGACTGAATCGCTCGAATATCGCCGTTACGGGCGTTTCGGGCGAGGGACTCTCGAACACCGACTCGAAAGCCCCGTTCGTTGCAGTGATACGAGGCTCGCCGTTCGTCACGGCGTAGGCGACGACTGGCACCCGAAATTCGTCGAGCGGGATTGCCATGGAGGTTCCGTCTGTCATCGATTCCCTACGCTCCTGCACCGTTCCAGACGCGGTTTCTCCCGACCGATGGGGGTTGGGTTGACCCATCGACGGAGAGCGTTCAGGAACCCGTGCATGCGTCATCGTTGGACTGTGGATACGTATAGTGTTTCCCGCCCGTTCTGACACAGAAACGCGGTAGCCGGATAATCTGCCAGACCCTCAGTTTCGAAGGACCGAAACGAGCGTGCCAAGCACGAGAGCAGCACCAAACCCGGTTATGTAGAGCGGCTTAGTGCTGCTCTCATGTATCAGGAACGCGTCACCGGGGGAATTCGATGGTACGTAGGCGGTCACGGTCGCTCCTTGCTCGTAACCCCCTAACTGCGATTGAGCGTCTTCCTTCGTCTCGAATTCGCGCGAAACACCTCCGGGATACATATGTGTTGACGTATAGCGTTCGCCTTCGTAGGTGTATCTGAAAGTCGCTTGCGGTCTGTAATCGTCCGTCCCTCGTCGCTGGTTGACCTGTTCGATTGCGGTCGAAACGACAGTCGCGTCAACCGTCTCCGTGGCGTCCAACGCCGAAGATTGGGCCAAGTAACTGTACCCCCCGTACCCCATAACGCCCAGTCCTAAGATAAGGAGGAGTGCGACCCCGAGCGGTCCAGATGGGCCATTGAACTTGAATTCCATGTCCGAGGGCATGAGATGTTGAACGGTAAATGGGTAATCAGTGTTTCGCGTCCTGTAACACCGGAGCGAGCCCACCGTTCGACTGTGAGTTCAGCGGGGCTCTCATGAACGCCTCCCCCAGCGGCCGTACCTGCGGTTCCGGGTGAACCCGGCGAATCTACTTGGCGGGACAAAACGGCTAATCGCAAGACTGCGTCGGGTTCGTCGAGTCGAGTGAATCGGCTTGGCCTGAAACATTGGCTATCACGGTCGGATTCACGGCTCGAAAACGCAAGACGGCGGGAGAATGGGATGCTCGGTAGGGGATTTGAACCCCTGTCCTCGGCTCGAAAGGCCAAGATGATTGGCCGGACTACACCAACCGAGCGTCTGCATTCACGAGTGGTCGTTGGACTATTTTAAGCGTTGCGTTCCATCGTGGGTGAGTGAGAGGAACCCACCCACGACGGCCGGTTACTCGCCCGTGAACTCGGGGTCGCGGTCGCTCGTGAAGGCGGCGACGCCCTCCATCAAGTCCGAGGTGGTGAACAGCAGACCGAACGCCTGCGCTTCGACTTCCAGTCCCGAATCAGTGTCTTCCCAGCCGTTGTGCATGGCGCGCTTGGTGTAGCGCTGGGCGACCGGCGGACCCTGTGCGAACCGCTTCGCGTACTCGAAGGCCCGTTCTTCGAAGTCGTCGTCGTTCTCGACGACCTCGTTGACGAAGCCGTAGTCGGCCATCGTGTCGGCGTCGTAGCGGTCGGCGCTGAAGATAATCTCCTTCGCGCGGCCGGTGCCGACGATGCGCTGGAGGCGGACCGTGCCGCCCCAGCCGGGAAGGAGGCCGAGGTCGTGCTCGGGCTGGCCGAGTTCGGAGCGCTCCGTGGCGATGCGGAGGTCGGCGCACATTGCGAGTTCCATCCCGCCGCCGAGACAGAAGCCGTCGATGCCGGCGACGACCGGCTTGTCGAGTTCCTCGAGCTTTCCGAACGTCTGTTGGCCCTTCCGCGAGATTTCGACGCCCTCGACGGGGTCGCCGCCGCCCGCGGCGATGCTGGTCACGTCGGCACCGGCGGAGAACGCGCGGTCGCCGGCTCCCGTGAGGAGCACGGTTCGAACCTCGTCGTCGTCGGCACACAGGTCGATTGCCTCCGAGAGTTCGTCCATCAGTTCGACGCTGATGGTGTTGAGTCGGTGCGGCCGGTCGAGGGTGATGTGGCCGACACCGTCGCGCACCTCGACGGCGATGGCGTCGAACGCGGGAGCGTCGCCGGATTCGTCCTCGCCGCCGTCGCCGTAGAAGCCCTCGTCCGACTGGGCGAGGTCGCGGAGGTACTCGACGGCTTCGTAGCGCGCTTCGCCGGTCTCGTCGTGGAGTTCGTCGAGGGCGTCGACGAGGGCGGCGATGCCGGCGCTGTCGGCCATCTTCGCCGGGCCGTCGGGGAAGCGCCCGCCGAGTTTGACCGCGCGGTCGATGGCGGCCGGGTCGGCCACGTCGTTGCCGACGAGACCGGCGACCTCGTTCGCCATGACGCCGAGGAGTCGGTTCTTGACCGCTTCGCTCCCCTCGTCGTGGGCGATTTCAGCGCCCGCGCCGTCCTCGTAGTCGTAGAAGCCCGCACCGGTCTTCTGGCCGAGGTCGCCTTCTTCGACCTTCTCCGAGAGGAGCGGACACGGTTCGTAGGCGTCGCCGAGCACCTCGTGCATGTATTCGAGGACGTGGTAGCCCACGTCGATGCCGACGTAGTCGGCGAGTTCGAAGCTCCCCATCGGGAGGCCCATGTCGTACTTCGTCGTGGAGTCGACTTCGGCCATCGTCGCGTCGCCGGCGTGGACAATCCACGCCGCCTCGTTCATCAGCGGGACGAGGATGCGGTTCACGATGAAGCCGGGGCTGTCCTTGCGGACGCGGACGGGCGTCTTGCCCATCGACTCGGCGAGGTCTTCGACGAGGTCGAGCGTCTCGTCGGCGGTGTGCGCGCCGGAGATGACCTCGACGAGGTCCATGCGGACCGGGGGGTTGAAAAAGTGCATCCCGCAGAAGCGCTCGGGGCGCTCCGTGACCTCGGAGAGTTCGGTGATGGAGAGACTGGAGGTGTTGGTGGCGAACACCGCGTGGTCGGGGGCGTACTCCTCCAACTCGGCGTACACCTCCTTTTTGATGGCCATCTTCTCGGGGACGGCCTCGATGACCACGTCGGCGTCGGTGACGGCCTCGCCGAGGTCCACCGCGGTCGAGACGCGGGCGAGCGCGGCGTCGGCGTCGTCCTGCGACAGTCGGTCCTTCTCGGCGAGTTTGTTCAGCGACCACTCGATTTTGTCGTAGCCCTGCTGGACGAACTCGTCTTCGATGTCGCGCAGGACGACGTCGTAGCCGGCGAGGGCCGCGACCTCCGCGATGCCGTGGCCCATGTTGCCCGCTCCGAGCACGGTGATACTGTCGACGTCATCTACGTTCATGGAAGAACGTTACACTGCGTCGCGGTTTCAACGTTTCCCTCGCGTGAAATGTAAACTCAGATTGTGTTTATTCGATTGGCGGTCTACGTGGGTGCAGTCTATCGATTACTCGGACTAGACTCCGTTTCCACCCTGTCGAAGTTAGTCCACGCACCGCCAGAGATACCGACTGGCGTAGCTTCGATAGGGTGCCCATCGCTCGGCGCGCTCGCGCATCTCGCCGCGGGAGACGGCGTCCTGTTCGAACCCGAAGACGTGTTCCATCCCGCGACGAATCCCGAGGTCCTCGACCGGGAACACGTCCTCGCGGGCGAGCACGAAGATGAGGAACATCTTGGCGGTCCAGTCACCGACGCCGCGAATCTCGGTGAGCGCCGAGACGACCTCGCCGTCGTCCATCTCTCGTAACGACTCGGCCGACAGGCCGTCTCGGAACGCGTCGGCGACGTTGCGGACGTAGCCGACCTTCTGGTTCGAGAGGCCGCAGTCGCGCAGGACGTCCTCGTCGGCGGCCAGTATCCCCTCGGGCGTGACCTCGACGCGGTCGAACAGGCGGTCCCGAATCGTCGCCGCCGCGGTCGTCGAGAGCTGTTGGTTGACAATCGAGACGACCAGTCGCTCGAAGGGGTCGTCGGCGGGGTCGAGCGAGAGCGGGCCGTGTTCGTCGACCACATCGCCGAGGTGCGGGTCCGCACGGAGTTCGCGGTAGGCGTCGTCGCTCATCGACTCGTGGTTGGGTCGTCGGGGAGAAAAGTGCGCGTGTCTCGGGTGCTCGGATGCGGTCGCCCGTCGTTCGACGGCGGTGACCGCGCTGGTGGCCCGGTGTGGCGGGCCGACTTACTCTTCGAGGAGCTCTTCTTCCTCGTCGTCGCTGTCGTTTCGGTCGGCGTTGGCGCGGCGGCGCACGTCGACGCGGTAGTGTTCGAGGATGTCGCGGCCGAGCAGCAGCGGGTAGTCCATGTGCGAGCGGTCCTCGACGCTGGCGGTCACGGTGTGCTGGGTGCCGCCGATACCGATGACGAGGTCGACTACGGGGCGGGCCTTCCCGCTCTTGAGGCTCCCGGACTTCACGCGCGTCATGCTCTTGATGGGCCCCGCGCCGATTTCGGCGGCGAGGCTCGTGTCGATGCTCGTCCGGGTCGCGCCGGTGTCGGACTTCGCGAGGGTCTGCTGGGAGCCGCTGGTCCCGTTGACGACGACCTCCTCGATGTAGCCGATGAGGGGCGCTTCGCCGTCGATGATGGGCGACTCGTTGGGGGCACACGAGGGGACGGAGTCGTCGAGCGTCGCCGACAGCTCCTCGACGCGCGTCTCGTCGACCTCGCCGCCCGCGCGCTCGATTGCGAGCTTCGCGATGTGCGGCGCGGGGCTCTTGCCCGTCGCCTGATAGAGGCCCTTGAAGCCGGCCGTCGGGTTGGCTTCGAGGACGAACCAGCCGTCGTCGCCCTCGACGAGGTCGACGCCGACGTAGTCCATCTCCATCACTTCGGCAGCGTAGAGCGCCGTCTCCTTGGCCTCATCGGGCATCTCGTCGGTCGCGTCGAGCACGTCGCCGCCGAGGGCGACGTTGGTCCGCCAGTCGCCCTCCGGGGCGTAGCGGTACATCGCGCCGACGATGTCGCCGTCGACGATGTACACGCGCAGGTCGCGGTGGCGGTCGCCGTCGCGGTCGATGAGCTTCTGGAGGAACGCCTGCCGGTTGCCGACCTTCGGGTTGACGGGCTCTGTCAGGTCGACCTTCCACGTCCCGCCGCCGTGGGTGCCGATGGCGGACTTGTAGACGCCCACGTCGCCGAAGCGTTCGCGGCCCTTGTTGAGCCGGTCGTTCGAGAGCGCGAGCAGCGCGTCGGGTACCTGGATGTTCCAGTTGGCGAGCGTCGCGGCCGTGGCGAACTTGTGGATGGCCGCGAGAACCGCGTCCGGCTCGTTGAGCATCGGTCGGATGCGGTTGAACGTCGTCGCCAGCCCGAGCAGTTCGGCGGGTTCCTCGGTGTTCGACAGGAGCAGTCGGTTCGCGATGATGTCCACCTCAGGCTCGACTGTCACCTCGCCGTCTTCGATGCTGACCGCCGCGTTCTCTCGACGGAGCCACACCGGCTCGTGACCGAGGTCTTCGACCGCATTGAGGATTGCCTTCGTCTCCTTACTGTTGTGCAGAGAAAGCACGCCGACACGCACGGCGTCGTCTGTGGTGGACATACTCAGTTGATATCCTCCCGGTTTCAAAGACATGACGGTCGAGAGTTGGAGGCCTTCGGTTCGCAGCCGCGAGGACGGCGTCGGGCGGTCCGTCGCGACCGTTTATAACCCCGGCCCTCCCATCGCATCACATGGCCGACAACGAGGCCTTCACCTACAACGGCGGGAAGGTCGAGCCGGGCGAGACACAGGACATCCGGTACGGCATCTCCGAGACGTATCTCGGGGACCCGGTTCGCATCCCCGTCACCATCATCAACGGGGAGCAGCCGGGGCCGACCGTGTTCCTCTCCGCCGCCGCCCACGGCGACGAACTGAACGGTATCGAGGTCGTCCGCGAGGTGGCCTACGAGTGGGACCTCGCGGACCTCGCGGGCACGCTCGTCTGCATGCCGGTGATGAACGTCCCGGCCTTTCTCGCCCAACAGCGGTATCTCCCCATCTACGACCGCGACCTGAACCGGTCGTTTCCGGGCTCCGAGACCTCGACGGGGGCCAAGCGGATGGCCCACCGCATCTACCAGAACTTCATCGCGCCCTGCGACCTCGGCATCGACTTCCATACCTCGACGCGGGGGCGGACCAACATGCTCCACGTCCGCGCCGATATGTCCGACCCCGCGGTCGCGCGCCTCGCCAACGCCTTCGGCTCGCACGTCATCATCGACAGCTCCGGGTCCAGCGGGATGCTCCGAACCGAGTCGTCCGCGAACGGGACGCCGGCCATCACCGTCGAGATGGGCGAGGCCCACCGCTTCCAGCGCGAACTCATCGACGAGGCGCTGGCGGGCGTCGAGAGCGTCTTCGCCGAGTACGGCCTCCGAGGAACCTCGACGGTCAACTGGCCGGGCTGGCGCACCGTCATCTCCGACGAAAACGAGAAGACGTGGCTCCGCGCCGACGCGGGCGGCATCGTCGACATGCACCACGACCGCGGCGCGCTCGTCCACGAGGGCGACCGCATCTGCACGATTACGAACCCGTTCAAGGACGACAACGTGACGGTCGTCGCCCCCTTCACGGGCCTGCTCGTCGGCGTCCTCGAAAACCCGGTCGTCTACCCCGGCAACCCGCTTTGCCACCTCGTCGAACTCAAAGACAAGGTGCGGCGCGTCGTCGAGCGCGAGCAGTCCGGCTCCCCCGAAACGACGCGCTGAGACCGTTCGGCTCGACCCGAGACGCCCGGGGGCGGCGATTTTTGCCGACCCTCACGAAACTCCATACACGTAAGTTCTATACCCTCCCCTTCCCGACACTCACAAGAGCATGAGTCAGTCTTACAATCGGGGCCTCATCGAGGACTTCAGCAGATGGCGGGAGTTCTCGGCCGGCATGTGGGCCTGGATATTCCACAAGTTCACCGGCTGGGTGCTTGTGGGCTATCTCTTCACCCACATCGCCGTGTTGTCGACGGCCCTCTCGGGCGCGACGGCGTACACGAACACGATTCAGGCGCTGGAGAGCCTCCTGGTCGTGCGTATTCTCGAAGTCGGGCTGCTCGCGGTGGCGGTGTTCCACATCCTCAACGGACTGCGGCTGCTGTTCGTCGACCTGGGCGTCGGGCTGGAAGCACAGGACAAGAGCTTCTACGCGTCGCTCATCCTCACGGGTGTCATCGTCGTTGCGAGCGTCCCCACGTTCCTCTCGGGGGTGAGCATCTAATGGCAGAACGATACACGTCCTTCGAGCCCGGCGGCCGGCGGTGGCTCTGGCAGCGGCTGACCGCCGCCTTCCTCGTCGTGGTGCTGGCGTTCCACTTCTTCCTGCTCCACTTCGTCAACCACGCCGACGAAGTGACGTTCGCCCTCTCGCAGGCGCGCATGGAGCAGCTGACGTACTTCTCGCTGATGATCCTGTTCCTCGTCACCGCGACGTTCCACGGGGTCAACGGCGTCTACAACGCCCTCGTCAACCAGGGTCTCTCTGGAACCCGGAAGACGGCGGTCAAGGCGATTCTCGGTCTCGCGAGCGTCCTGCTCATCGTGCAGGGCGTCCGCACGGCCCTCGAGTGGGCCGGAGGTGTTCCCATCTAATGAGCACGCAAGTTCCCGAAACTGTCGAGGAGGAATCGGCCACGGAGACGGCGTCCGCCGGCAAGCAGAAGCGCGACGCCAAAAAGCGCGAGCGCGCCGAGCGCGTCCAAGAGCAGCGCGAGGCCGAGGCGGCCGAGAAAGCGCGCTCCGCGGACGACACCTACCACCTCAAGGTCTTCCGCTACGACCCCGAGGTGCCGGAGAAACAGGAGCCCCGCTTCGACGACTTCCACGTCCCGTACAAACAGGGCATGACGATTCTCGACGCGCTCATGTGGGCACGGGACCACTACGACTCCTCGCTTACCTTCCGGCACTCCTGCCGGCAGGCAATCTGTGGGTCCGACGCGCTGTTCGTCAACGGGTCGCAGCGACTCGGCTGTAAGACCCAACTGTCGGACCTCTCGGAGCCGATTCGGGTCGAACCGCTCCCGCACTCCGACGTGGTCAAAGACCTCGTCGTCGACATGGAGCACTTCTACGACCAGATGGAGTCGGTCGAGCCGTACTTCCAGACGAACTCGCTTCCGGACGGCGAACTCGACGAGCAGCGCCAGACGCGCGAGAACCGCGAGAAGGTCAAGATGTCCACCCGCTGCATCTGGTGTAGCGCGTGTATGTCCTCGTGTAACATCGCCGCCGGCGACAACGAGTATCTCGGTCCCGCGGCCATCAACAAGGCCTACCGCTTCGCCATGGACGAACGCGAAGGCGAGGACATGAAGCAGCGCCGCCTCGAAATCCTCGAACAGGAACACGGCGTCTGGCGCTGTCAGACCCAGTTCTCCTGTACCGAGGTGTGCCCGAAGGACATCCCCCTCACGGAGCACATCCAGGAGCTCAAGCGCGAGGCGATTAAGAACAACCTGAAGTTCTGGTGAACTTCCCGGTGAAACCCTGAAGTTCGACCAACCCTACGACACACCCAAACACACCATGTACGAACACGACGTTATCGTAGTCGGCGCGGGCGGGGCGGGCCTGCGCGCGGCGATTGCGGCACACGAGGAAGGGGCCGACGTGGCCATCGTGTCGAAGCTCCATCCGGTCCGAAGTCACACGGGCGCGGCGGAGGGCGGCATCAACGCCGCGCTCCGCGAAGGCGACTCGTGGGAGGACCACGCGTACGACACGATGAAGGGCTCGGACTATCTGGCCGACGCGCCGGCGGCCGAGACCCTCTGTAAGGACAGCCCGAAAGAGACCATCCAGCTCGAACACTGGGGAATGGCGTTCTCCCGCGACGACGACGGTCGCGTCAGCCAGCGACCGTTCGGCGGGCTCTCGTTCCCGCGGACCACCTACGCGGGCGCGGAGACGGGCCACCAGCTGCTCCACACGATGTACGAGCAGCTCGTCAAGCGCGGCATCAAGGTGTACGACGAGTGGCACGTCACCCGACTGGCCGTCACCGACGAGGAGAAGCCGGAGGACCGAACCTGTCACGGCATCGTCGCCTACGACGTCCAGACCGGCCAGGTCGAGGGCTTCCGCGCCCGCAACGGCGTCATCCTCGCCACCGGCGGTCTCGGACAGGTCTACGACCACACGACGAACGCGGTCGCCAACACCGGCGACGGCGTCGCAATGGCCTACCGCGCGGGCGCGCCGATGGAGGACATGGAGTTCATCCAGTTCCACCCGACGACGCTCCCCTCGACGGGCGTCCTCATCACCGAGGGCGTCCGCGGCGAGGGCGGTATCCTCTACAACGAAAACGGCGAGCGCTTCATGTTCGAGTACGGCTACGCGAACAACCTCGGCGAACTCGCCTCCCGCGACGTGGTCTCCCGGGCCGAACTGACGGAGGTCAACGAGGGCCGCGGCATCGAAGACGAGTACGTCCACCTCGATATGCGCCACCTCGGCGAGGAGCGCATCATCGACCGCCTCGAGAACATCGTCCACCTCTCGGAGGACTTCGAGGGCGTCAACCCCCTCGAAGCGCCGATGCCGGTCAAGCCCGGCCAGCACTACGCGATGGGCGGCATCGAGACCGACGAGAACGGCGAGACGTGCATCTCCGGCCTCTACGCGGCCGGCGAGTGCGCCTGCGCCTCCGTCCACGGCGGCAACCGCCTCGGCGGCAACGCGCTCCCCGAACTCATCGTCTTCGGCAAGCGCGCCGGCCACCACGCCGCGGGCAAGGACATGGAGGAGGCCCAAATCACGACCGGCAAGGAAGGCGAGTACGAACTCGGTGAAGTCGATTCGCCGGTCGAACTCGGTGAAGCCGGTATCGGTGAAGACGCCGTCGCGGACGGCGGGACGGCGGCGGACGCCGGCGCGTCCGTCTCCGGGGCCGACCTCGTCCAGCGCGCCGTCGAAGACGAGCGCGAGACCATCGACACCCTCCTGGAGCGCGAAGACGGCATCCAGCAGGCCGAGATTCGCGAGCGCGTCCAGAAGTCGATGACGCGCAACGTGAACGTCTTCCGCGAGGAGTCGGCCCTCAAGGACGCGCTCCGCGACATCCGCGAGGCGCGCGAACTCTACCAGCAGGTGTTCGTGGGCGACAAGTCGCGGACGTTCAACACGGACCTCCTCCAGACGCTGGAGATGCGCAACATCCTCGACATCGCGGAAGCCATCACGCTCGGCGCACTCGCGCGCAACGAGTTCCGCGGAGCCCACTGGCGCAAGGAGTACCAAGAGCGCCGCGACGAGGAGTGGCTCAAGCACACGATGCTCTCGTGGAACGACGGCCGCCCGGAACTCTGGTACAAGCCGGTCATCCTCGAAGGCGAGAACAAGACGTACGAGCCGAAGACGCGGAGCTACTGACCCGACTGCGCCCCGTCCGAGTCGCGACCAATCTCTTTCGTCGCCGCTTTCGAGCGGTGCATCGCATGGAACCCAACGCCCCACAGCCGAGGGCTTCGGCCGAATCCACCAACGCCTATTTGCCCGCTCGACCCCTACGCGCGACCGGAAGGGTGGCTCAGTGGTAGAGCACACCGGCACAGGCCCTCGCGGTCGGTCCGGTGGTTTTCAATGGCTTCGCGTGGTTCGACTCCCGCCCCTTCCGTCGCTTCGGGACGGCGTCCTCCGAGAACCCGAGACGAGCGTCCTTCGACGACAGTCGAAGTTAGCGCCGTCGAACGCCGCAGCGAATCGGATATACGTTCGTGATGGATGCGACGATTCTCCAGAATTCGTGACGTTCGCGGCCTCACTCCCGACCACCGAACTTCGACGATTGTTGTAAGAGAGTTTTATTATCGTCGAAGCAAAGAGGATGACAACGACCATGCAACAGACGGTTCCGACCATCGAAGTCCCCGGCGAACTCGAATCGCCCTCGGCCAAGCTCGTGTACCTCTATCTCACCACGCACGACGGCGCGTCCATCTCCGACTTGCAGAACGGGTTGGAGATGAAGAAAATCGCCCTTTACAGCATCCTCAGCACGCTCTCGAAGCGCGGCTTCGTCCGACAGGACGCCGAACACTACCACGTCGCTCAGTGACGGCCCGGCGAGTCAGTGATTTCTCGGTGAGCGCGCCGCCCGCACCTGCGCGCCGTCGCGGACCATATCCTCGCAGTTCGGGCAAACGCGCGGGTTCTCCATGCCATCGGGAGTGAATACTCGGGCGTATGCGGGCGTCACGAACGAACCACAGTTCTGACATTCCGGCATGGTAGCTAGTATCCTCCATGAATATCACATAAGTTTTCTCCCTATACGAGTGCGAGAAGCAGGCCGGCGACGAGGAGCGCGAAGATGAGAAGCGACACGGCGAGCATGAATTGGTCGGAGCCGTTCATACCGAACATGACGTTCCCGATAAAGATAAAATTCCGTCTCGACGCCGCGGCCCGTCGCTCTCGGCGGTGTTGTCTAATTTTCGGCCGCGATAACGAGGGGGGTAGAACTAAATTCCTCGCACCCGTCGGTCCCCTAACGGTCCCCCAATGGAGTTCGTGTACGCGCTGTCTGGGTTGTTCGCCGGGCTCTTTCTCGGAGCGGTGGCAGTCGTCACTGCGCTCACGTACACGCCCTACGGCGCGTCGCTGTTCGACACCGCGATAACGGCGCTGACCGGCGTCACGCTCCAACTGGGCAATCTGCTTTTCATCTCGGCGCTCACGGCCCTCGCGTTCGAGGGGCTGGCGATGGGCGGGATTCGGTATCCGGTCGTCGTCCCCGCGGCGTTCGCGTACGTGCTGACCCACGTCACGGTCTACTACTCGTGTATCCGAATCACCGACCTCCAGTCGGAGCCGCTCGATCCCGACGTTATCATCAAGCATAACCCGTTCCGCGCGCTCGTCCTCGGCGTTCCGGGGTCGTTGCTCCTCATCCGGGTTCGGTCTCCCACTCGACGGAACTGACGACGGTCCGGAAAACGTGAGTAAACGGCGAGAGCCAGGAGTGGGATTTGAACCCACGAAGTCTCGATTACAAGTCGAGTGCATGAACCGCCCATGCTCTCCTGGCGCGTCTGTCGATTACCCGTCCTCCTTTGAGTGTGTATCGCTTCGCATCGATTTCTCCAGTTCGACGCGGTGGGGCCGATAGCCGTGTCGCCGGTAGAACCGACGGGCGGCCTCGTTGTCCGCCAGCACGTCCAACGCGACGGCGTCGACGCCGGCGTCGGCCAGCGCGTCCTCCGCCGCCGCCAGCAACCGCGTTCCGACGCCGGCGTCTCGGTACGCCGGGCGGACGAACAGATTCCGAACCATTCCGCGAGTCGCGTCCTGTTCGTACGCTCCCGCCTCGATGTCGAACATGACGAACCCGACGAGGCCGTCGGCGTCCGCGTCCTCTGCGCTGCTTCCGACCTCCGTGCCGCCATTGCTCACATCGCCCTCGCGGGCGACGAGGACGCCGTCGGCGGCGACGTGTCGAGCCAGCGCCTCCCGTATCGGTGTTCGGTTGGCCTCGGCTCGGAGGTGCGAGCCGGACGCCCGCTGGTCCGCGGCGAGTTCGACCCACAGCTCGACGAGGTCGTCGAGCTCGGAAAACGCCGCCGAACTGACGCGCATGGTCCCTGTCGGGACTCTACCCGCTTTTAAGTGTCGACGATTCGGACCGAATTCGAGTAATCGAGGTCCTGCGGGGTGTCAAGCGGGGTCAGTAAAGACGACCGATGAAGAAAGATTTATCTATGTTTATCGTCCGCACATATCATGAGGATAGTTATCAATGGGTATTGCCGAAACCTACTCCCGTGGAAGGCGGTTCGCCATCGAGCGTCCGTTCGCGCTCGTCTTGGCGGTCATCGTAGTCGTACTACTCGGTGACTTACTTCGCGGGTTAGCAACGGGGCAGACGCAGTTTGCCGACATTGGCACGCTCGTCTGGGATGGTCTGATGCGGGGGCTCGTAATCGGCCTCGCGGGCATCGGGTTGTCGATGACGTACAGCATTCTAAACTTCGCTAACTTCTCCCACGGCGACTACATCACGGCCGGGGCGTTCTCGGGGTGGGCGACGACGTACCTCATCGCCGGGTTGGGACGCGCCGATATCGGCGCGCTCCTGCTCGTCGGGGCCGGGGGGTCGGTCTACGGCGGGACGCTCGGCATCGGGATGCTCTCGACGCCGCTCGCGGTCGTCGCCGGCATCGTCGTCTCCGGCGGCTTCGCCATCGCGCTGTCGCTCGCGGTCGACCGCACCATCTTCAAACCGATTCGAAACGAGGACGGTATCACGCTTCTCATCACGAGCGTCGGCGTCGCGTTCGCGCTTCGCTACCTGATGCAGTTCGTCTTCGGCTCCGACGTGCGCGGCACGACCGCCCAACCGCCCTCGCTGTCGCTGTACTTCATCGACGGCACGGTGTTCATCAACGCCCACGACATCACGCTCCTCGTGGTCGCGTCGGCGCTGATGCTCGGCGTCCACGTGCTCTTACAGCGGACGAAACTCGGCAAGGCGATGCGCGCGATGGCCGACAACAAGGACCTCGCGCTCATCACCGGCATCTCGACCGAGCGCGTCGTCCGCGCGACGTGGATTATCGGCGGCGGACTGACCGGCGTCGCGGGCTACATGTTCATCCTCTGGAAAGGGACCCTCGGGTTCAACGACGGGTGGCTGCTGTTGCTTCTCATCTTCGCCGCGGTCATCCTCGGCGGCATCGGCTCCATCTACGGGGCCATCGCCGGCGGCCTCGTCATCGGGCTGACGGCGTCGATGTCGGTGCTGTGGATTCCCTCGGCGTTCTCGCGGGCCGCCGCCTTCGTCGTCATGATCGTCATTCTCCTCGTGAAACCGTCCGGGCTGTTCAGCGGGAGGGCGACCGCATGAGCGTCCGCGACGACTTCACCGCCCGCATCCCGGGCGGCGACGCGGGCCTCATCGTGTTGATTCTCCTCGGGACGTACCTCGCGTACGTCCTTGCGGGGCTCGTCCTCGGGTACACGCTCCGCGGACAGCTCAACTCCATCGCGACGCTGACGTTCTACATCGGCGTCTTCGCCATGCTGTCGCTCGCGCTCAACCTCCATTGGGGGTACACCGGGCTGTTCAACATCGGCATCGTCGGCTTCATGGCCGTCGGCGTCTACGTCACGGCAATCGTGACGAAGCCGACGTACGTCGCCGGCGGCGCGGCGCAGGTCGGCGGCCTCGGCCTCCCGCTTTGGGTCGGTATCCTCGCCGGGATGCTCGCGGCCGCGCTCTTGGGACTCGTGGTCGCGCTCCCAGCGCTCCGGTTGCGGGCCGACTACTTGGCCATCGTCACCATCGCCATGTCGGAAATCGTCCGGTTCAGCTTCCTCTCGGGCGAACTCCAGCAGTTCCAGCTGTTCGGCAACCGCGTCGGCTTCGGCGGCGGGTCGGGGCTCATCCTCGACTTCGCCCCGCCGCTGGAGGCGCTGCTTCGCGGCCTCGGCCTCTGGAACGCCTATCTCGGCTTCGTCGACGCCTCACAAGTGCTGATTCCGACGAACCCCAAACCCGTCGTCGACGGTCTCGTCTACGGGCTGTTGCTGCTCGGGTTCGTCGCGGCGTTCTACTGGCTGCTCAAGCGCACCGGCGAGTCGCCGTTCGGTCGCGTGCTGAAGGCCATCCGCGAGGACGAGGACGTGGCCAACGCCCTCGGCAAGAACACCGACCGGTTCAAAATCAAGTCGTTCATGCTCGGCTGCGCGCTCATGGGGCTCGCCGGCATCCTCTGGCTCGTCCCGCAGGGCGCGGTGACGCCGAACTTCTTCCGGCCGCGCGTGACGTTCTTCGTCTGGATTGCGCTCATCATCGGCGGGGCCGGCTCGAACACGGGGAGCGTCCTCGGCGGGGCCGTCTTCGCCGCGGTGCTCTACCAGGGGCCGCGGTACTTCCAGAACCTCGTGACGGCGGTGTTCCCCAACTTCGACTCGCCGTCCGGCTTCGGACAGGCCATCTCGCCGCTCATCTCGCAGTTCGACCCCGTGCCGTTCCTCCTGTACACGGTCGACAGCATCCGACAGCTCCAGTTGGTCGTGATGGGCCTCGTGCTCATCTGGCTGATGCACAACCGGCCGGAGGGGATGCTCGGCTACCGCAAGGAGACGGCGTCGGTCATCCCGCTGTCGCGGCCGCAGTCGATGGCCGCGGACGGCGGCGACGACGACTCGGTCCGCACCGACGGCGGCGTCGACGCCGCGGCCGAAGGAGGTGAGACCGATGAGTGACGCCGCCGACCAGCCCGTCGAAGACGTGGCGAACAAGGTCGACGAGGGCGCGCTCGGCGCGTTCGCCTCCGGCGTCGACACGTCGGTCGACTACCCGCTTCAGGTCGAGGGACTGGAGAAGTCCTTCGGCGGCATCACCGCCGTCGACGGCGCGACCTTCGAGGTGGAGTCCGGAACGCTCACGGGACTTATCGGGCCGAACGGGGCCGGCAAGTCGACGACGTTCAACCTCATCACGGGCATGCTCAAGCCCGACGCCGGCACGGTCACGTTCAACGGCGAGGACATCACCGGCGAGGAACCCCACCAAATCGCCAACCGCGGGATGGTCCGGACGTTCCAAATCGCCCGCGAACTGAGCGAGATGACCGTCCTCGAAAACATGATGCTCGCGCCGAAACACCAGCGCGGCGAGGCGCTGTGGCGCTCGGTCATGCCGGGCGTCCGCGACGACGTCCGCGAACAGGAAGCGGAACTGCTCGAACGCGTCTGGGAGGTGCTCGACTTCTTCGACATCGCCCACATCGCAGAGGAGTACGCGGGCAACCTCTCCGGCGGGCAGCGCAAACTGCTCGAGATGGCGCGGGCGCTCCTGACCGACCCCGACATGCTGCTGTTGGACGAGCCGTTCGCCGGGGTCAACCCGACGCTGGAGAAGAAGTTGCTCGAACACGTACACGAACTCCGCGAGCAGGGCTACACGTTCCTGCTCGTCGAACACGACATGGACCTCATCATGGACAACTGTGAACACGTCATCGTCCTCCACCAGGGCTCGGTACTCACGGAGGGGACGCCCGACGAGATTCGGAGCAACGAAGAGGTCATCGAGGCCTACCTCGGAGGCAACGTATGAGCGTCGACGCCAACACCGACGCGACGAGCGGCGCGGGCGTCGAGGGCCGCGACGACGTGCTCTTGCGCGTCCGCGACCTCGACGCCGGCTACGGCGACCTCCAGATTCTCACCGACGTCGACATGGACGTGTTCGACGGCGAGTACGTCACCATCGTCGGACCGAACGGGGCCGGCAAATCGACGACGATGAAGTCCGTCTTCGGCCTGACCGCCCACATGGGCGGCACCGTCCGGTTCAAAGACGAGGACATCACCGGCCGCCGACCCGAGGACATCATCCACGTCGGCATCGGCTACGTCCCGCAGAACGACAACATCTTCCCGACGCTGACGGTCGAAGAGAACCTCGAGATGGGCGCGTACATCCTCGACGAGGTGCCGCAGGACGCCATGGAGGCGGTCTACGAGCGGTTCCCCATCCTCAGAGAGCGGAAAGACCAGAAGGCCGGCACCATGTCCGGCGGCCAACAGCAGATGCTCGCGATGGGTCGCGCGCTCATGCTCGACCCCGACCTCCTGCTCTTAGACGAGCCGTCGGCGGGGCTCGCGCCCGACCTCGTCGAGGAGATGTTCGACAAAATCGACGAAATCAACGAGGCCGGCACGGCCATCCTGATGGTCGAACAGAACGCCAAGGAGGCGCTCCGGCGCTGTGACCGCGGCTACGTCCTCGCCAACGGACAGAACCGCTACATGGACTCCGGGACGGCGCTCCTCGACGACGAGCAGGTCCGACAGGACTTCCTCGGCGGCTAGTCCGTCTCGGCGGGCCACGCTCTTTTTCGGCGCTCATTCGCAGACGTACTGGAACGACTCGACTGAGAGACCGGAATCTCCACCGTCACCGTCGCCGCCTTCGTCCCCGTCGCCGCCACCGTCACCGCCTGAACTCCCACTGAGCGTCACCGTCGTGTTCGTGTTCCAGCAGTAGCACGCCGCGTAGGCGACTGTTTCGGACGCCGTGGCCGTTTCGATAGTGAGTTCGTACACGTCGCCGATAGGGACCCCGAATCCGACGGTCGACTCGCCGGGCGGGACAGTCCGGGCCGTCTCCGAGACGACCGCGTCACCAGAGCGAGTCCCATCCACGTCGTCACTGTCGGCGCCCGCGCCGTCGGGCCGAACGAGCGTCAGCGTCAGGTCGCGCTCCGCCTCGCTCTCGTTTTCGACGTGAACCGAGACCGTCTTGGGCCAACCGGAGCCGACCCGGAGCGAGCCATCTGCCGCGACGAGCACCGCGAGGGTCGGCCACCCCCATTTCTCCGGGATGTCCCACTCGTGGGTCGCGGTGCGGCCGTCTTCGGTCTCCACGACGACCTCGTAGGTCCCGTGGGACGCCACGAGCGGCGGCGTCGAAACCTCGCGGTCGGTCGCCGCGTCGAAGGTGCGTTCGAAAACGCGCCCCCCGTCGTGGTCGATGGCGACGGTGAGCCGAGTGTCGGCGTCGCTCCGGTTCCGAATCGTCGCCCCCGGCGGCGCGAAGATGTCCGCCGCGCCCGGAACGGTGTACGGGAGGTCGGCGTCGTCGAGTACCGGCGTCACGCGCTGCCGCGCTTCGAGGTCGGCGTCGGACGTGACGACGAGTTCGAGGCGGCGCGCCTCGTTCGTGACCGTCCACCCGTAGTCGAGCATCGTCCCCGTTTCGAGTTCCGTGACGACGCGGTAGCTGCCGTCGCCGACGAGGTCGTTCGCGACGTTCCGGCCGTATCCGGGTCCGGCCCCGACGTCGAGCGACCCGTCGAAGTGTGTCTCGTCGCCGTCGGTCACTCGGACCGACAGCGTGTGCGGTTCGTCGTCCTCGTTGACGACTGAGAGGCCGACGCCGGGGTTCGGCTTCGGTCCCGACGTGTTCGTCTCGGTCGTCGAATCGGCCGTCGAGTCGGTCGTTGTCGTGGTCGTCCGTGGGTTCGTTGGGGTCTCGACTGACTCGTCCGAGTCGGTGAGACAGCCGGCTGCGAGCCCGAGTGCCGAACAGGCGACCGTCGAGAGGAGGGCGCGGCGCTTCATCGACGCATAGCTGTCAGCGGTCGTATGAGTGTCTTGTGTCGGCCGAGTCGTGCGCGACAGCCGAGCGCGGCCGCTCGCGTCGGCGGCGACGAAGAAAAAATCGGGTCTGTCGGGTCGGTCTTAGCTATCCGGGCCGGAGAGCGCCGTCTCGATGACGGAGGAGTACGACGACTCGCCGATGTTGAACGCGACCTGGTTGTACACTTCGCCGTCGAACGAGTCGCTGAACACGCTCGCGAAGCGCTCCGAGAGCTGCTGGCCGTAGTCGTTGTTGACGTACAGCGTCGAGACCGAACTGGCTTCGAGGCGCTCGGCCATGACCTGCGCCATGACGCGGCCCTGCAAGAAGTCCGAAGGCGCGGTCCGGAAGATGAAGTCGTTGTCGTCGAGGTTCGAGACGGACAGCGCCGTCGAGGACGGCGAGCAGCCGACGATTTCGTTCGGGATGAACGCCTGCTGCGAGACGGGGACGTTCACGCCGGACGACGCGGACCCACAGACGGACGGAACGCCCGCGGAGACGAGCGACTGCGCGGCGGAGACACCGGCGTCCGGGGACGTCTGGGTGTCTTCGATTTGGGCGTTGACCGAGAGTCCGGCCGGGTTGGCGTCGTTGACCTGCATGACCGGAATCTGACCGGCCTGAATCATCGGCGCACCGACGGCCGCGAGGTCGCCGGTCTCGGGCAGGAGGATACCGATCGACATCTCGCGGTCGGAACCGCCGGGGCCGCTGTCGGCCGCCGGTCCGGAGCCGTCAGGACTGTCGCCTTCGAAGCTCTGGACGTCCTCTTGGCTCGTCGCGTTGTTGTCGGCGTCGAACGTCCAGATGGCGTACGCGGCTTCCGCCGGGTCGCCGTTCTCGTCGAAGTTGACGGACGACGACGCGCCCTGGTAGTCGATGTCTTCGCCGTTCGCGGCGGCCTCGACGCCCTCGACGAGGTTGTCGGGGCCGACGGTCATCCCGCCGGGGTTCGCCATCCGCCGCATCTGGTCTTTGATGGCCGGCCCGGAGTTTTCCCCCGCGGCGGCGTTCGCGAGAAGCTGAATCGCGACCGAGTCGTACGTCTGCGACGTGAAGACGCCCGGCGCAGCGTCGTACTCGTCTTCGAACAGTTGATTGAACGTGTCTTGGTTCGGGCCGCCCGCTGCGGGTGCCGTCCCGGTCACGTTCGCCATGTCGTTGCCGACCTGCCCGGGCATCGACCCGGAGCGCATCCCGTCGGGAACGAGTATCTCCTCGCTCCCGTCGGACGCGCTGTAATAGTCGCGGAACAGCTGAATACCGCTTTCGGGGTAGCCGATGACGACGAGCCCTTCGGGGCCGCCGCCACCGCCACCGCCGCCACCGATGCATCCGGATAAGCCAGTCAAGCCTGCCGCGCCCGCGGCTCCCACTCCCTTGAGGAAGTCGCGGCGTACGATATCACGTACCATGTGAAAGCCAATGGCAACTCCCGCTTATAAAACTTACTTCCTGCGTTTGAAAAGCCATGATAATTGCGACCGACGGCGGCGCGAGAATCGGTTGTGTGAAACTGCCTGTCAATGTGTTTTATATACTCGTCAGTCGAAGCCGGCGAACCGCTGCGTTCAAACCCGTTCGCGGGCGTCTTTGGGACAATGACCATCCCGTCGTTCGTCATCGGTATCGCCGGGGGCAGCGGTGCCGGAAAGACGACCGTGGCTCGACTCATCACGGAGAACGTCGGTGAGTCCGTGACCCGGATTCCGATTGACAACTACTACAAAGACCAGAGTCACCTCGATATGGCCGAACGCGAGCAGTTGAACTACGACCACCCCTCCGCGTTCGAGTGGGACCTGCTGTACGAACAGCTCTCGGAGCTCATGGAGGGACGGGCGGTCGAGATGCCGCAGTACGACTTCGAGATTCACAACCGAAAGTCCGAGCGTGAGACCGTCGAGCCGACCGACGTCATCATTCTCGAAGGGATTCTCGCGCTCTACGACGAGGACGTAAACGAGATGCTCGACCTTCGGCTCTACGTCGAGACCGACGCCGACGTTCGCATCCTCCGGCGCATCCAGCGCGACGCCATCGACCGCGGGCGCGACCTCCAGGGCGTCATCGACCAGTACCTCTCGACGGTCAAGCCGATGCACGAGCAGTTCATCGAACCGACGAAGAAACACGCCGACCTCATCATCCCCGAAGGGGCAAACAGCGTCGCCGTCACGCTGCTCGAAGAGAAGGTGCAAGCCGAAGTCGAGGGCGACGAGACGCGCACCTGGGAGCGCGACGCTATCGAGCGGGAAGTCCAAGAGCGGACCTCGTTCCGCGGGTCCGGAAACTAACTCGCCGTCGCGGGTCGAACGTTCGAGCTTCGAAGACTACGCTTTCTTGCCGGTGACGAACTGGTCTGCGCCCTCGTAGAACCAGAAGTCGTTTTCGCGCATCGCCTTGCCGACGGCCTTGTGTAGTTCGACGAAGTCGCCGAACTCCTCGCCTTCGACGTGTTCGAAGATGTCCGAAAGCGAGACGACGCGCTCGGAGTCGAGTCGGATGGGGTGGTCGCCGTACTCCTCGACGAACGCCGCTTTGTTCAGCGGGAAGTCCTCGTCTTCGTCGACCTTCTTCGCGATGACCGCCTGGCCGTACTTGCGTCCGCCTTCGCTCCCCTCTTCGCCGTCCGGGTCGTGTGGCCAATCCATACCCGAGTGTTGGCAGGCCGATTCAAAGCCGTTACGCATCTGTTGATATCTGTCATGCGGAACGCCGCGTGGTCACGGTGTTTGCTACCGATGAACAAGAAATATACGCGTGGCACGCCATGGTTCTTGGAGTCATGCGAGCGACCGAGCGCCCGACGTTCGAATCCGAGGCGAGCAAGGTTATCTACGAGTACGTCGAGCGGCACGGCACCGCCAAGCGAAACGTCCTCCTCGACGTCGCGCCCGTGCCGTCCGACGAGTTCCGAACCGAACTCGACCGACTGAAATCGCGCGGCTACCTCGAAGAAGACGGCGGCACGCTCCAGTTGGCGCTCGACGTAGGCACCATCGAGGAACACGACACCGACGCCGGCATCGTCACTATCCGGCCCGGCCGTCAACGCGATTTCGAGGGCCTCATCGACGCGATTCGAGACGTGACCTCCGAGGAGACGTACGTCGTCGCCGAGACCATCGCCGAACAACTCCTCTACGACGAGGCGGTCACGCGCCACAACCGCGTCGAGTCCCGCGTGTTCTTCGTCGCGACGCTCGGCGAGGAGGTCGTCGGCTGGACGCACCTCGACCTCCCGCAGGTGTCGCGCATCCGCGAGACCGCCCAGCAGACCGTCGGCGTCAAGGAGGACTACCGCGGGGCGGGCATCGGCAGCCTCCTGTTGCGCCGCGGCCTCGACTGGGCCGAAGCCAACGGCTTCCGGAAAGTGTACAACAGCGTCCCGATGACGAACGACCGCGCGCTGGAGTTCCTCGGCGACCACGACTGGGAGACCGAAGCGATTCGCAGAGACCACTACACCATCGGTGACGAACACGTCGACGAGGTGATGATGGCGTACCGGTTCTGAACGGGTCGAGGGCTGTGGGTCGCTTTTTCGGGGTCGTTGGTGTCGCTTGGAGTGGATGCGGTGGGACTGGGAGTTGAACCTCACTCGCTCCGCTCACGTCGTTCGCTCCGCTCCCTGCTTCAAATCCCAGTCCGTCTCCGATGTCCACTCACAGAGCCGCGCAGATGCCACTGCGCGGCGTAGGGTTCGTGGAAAATGCGGTGGGACTGGGATTTGAACCCAGGATTCCGTGAGGAAACCTGCTTTCAAGGCAGGCGCGTTAGGCCACTCCGCCATCCCACCTTCACACGGGGATTTTGAGTCGGATACCTAAGAGTTGTCGCTTCGCTCAGTCGCGGACGAGTTCCAGCACGCCGTCGGTCGACTCGACCCGGAGTCCCTTCTCGAAGACGAACGTCGTCGTGTGCTCGGGGACGAGCCGCTCGGATTCGACCCGCGACCGGAGCATCGGCACGACCGTGGCGAGGTCCGCGCCGGTTTCGAGGACCGGAAGCATCGGGACGTAGTCGAGGCCGTGACCCGCGTCGTCGGCGCGGCGAGCGAGCGTCTCGACTTCCGGCTCCGCGTAGGCGTCGGTGAAGTCGATGGGGTCGAGGAAGCCCGAGAAGTAGACGCGGCCCTCCGTCGAGGGGCCGAGGACGACCGGCGTGCTCCGGAGCTTCATCGCCGCGCTGTCGAGGTGCGTGCGGCCGAGCAGCGGCGCGATGGGTCGAACGACTGCCGCCGAGTGGACCTCCTCCTCGTTGAGCAGATGCGAGACGGTGTTACCCGCGCGGGCGGAGAACGTCGAGCCGACCTGCGGTTCGAACCGCGCGTCGTCGGTGCCGCCGAGGGCGTCGGCGACGACGCTCCGAATCTCGGCTTCCGAGTCGTGGTCCCCGGCGAACTCGTCGGGGAGGTCGTCCTCGGCGCGGTAGTTGACGAGGAGGTCGCCGCCCGACCGCTCGACGGCGATACAGACGTCTTTGAGCATCGCGGCGTAGAGGTCCGCGGCTTCGGCCTCCGAGAGCGGACTCGTCTCCGCGAGTTCCGAAAGCACCAGTCCCGGCCGCGGCGGTTCGGCGAGTACGGCGATGACCGTCATACCCTCCCCTCGCGCCGGGGAACCCTTGAACCCGCCGCTTGCGGGACGCGGCCCCGGACGCGACGGGAATCGTCCGCCCGACTCAGCGACTCTGCCGTCCCTTCGTCTGCCGGTAGTCCCGGCCGAACACGGACTCGCGGACGTGTTCGACGAACGCCTCGGCGTCGGCGTCGGTCAGGCGCTCCGGCTCCTTCATCGGGACGAGTTCGAAGCCGCGGCCGCGGATGGTCGTCGCGTGTTCCGCGTCGACGTCGAAGCTGTCGGCCGCGCGCGTGGTGTAATCGAACGCGAGCGCCTCCAGCGCGGCCTGTCCGACGGGGACGATGATGTGCGGGTTTATCATCCGAATCTCCGCGTTCAGGTAGGGCTCGCAGGTCGCAACCTCGTCGTCGCTCGGCCCGCGGTCGGGGTGTCGACAGCGCGTGAGATACGTGAAAAAGACGTTCTGCACGTCCGGCTCGTCGGCGTCCGGCTCGGACCGGACGAAGCCGAGGTCGCCGAGGATGCGCTGGACGCGCCGTCCGGCCTCGTCGCCGGTAAAGGGCACGCCGGTCCGCTCGGCGGCCGCGGTCGGAGCCTCGCCGACGAACAGGAACTCCGCGCCCACGTCGCCGTAGCCGTGGACGACCTGCTCGCGCGTCTCGCAGAGCGCCGAGCAGTTCGTGCAGTCGGTGTCCATCGAGAAGGGGTTCCGGAACTGGCGTTGGTGTGCGTCCACACCCTCGAATTCGGCTCCGGAACCAAAACCCGCCCGGTCCGCGCAGGTTCAGCGCTCCCCGGCTTTCAGTCCGTGGTGAAAGTGAACACGAAGTGGACTGGCAAGTGAGTCCCCGGAGACGACGCTAGCGGTCGAATCGCGGACTCGAAGAAAGCGGAAGTGAACGTCCGGAGGCGGACGCCGGGCGGAGTGTTGGAGAGACGTGGTCTCGGACGGCTCAGCGGTCGATGCCGCCCTGCGCCTTGATGTCCATGATGTGGCGGACGTTCAGGTAAATCTCCTCGGGCGAGGTGTCGCCGTCGGGGTCGTAGAGGTCGCTGACGCGGTAGAGGATGGCCGACACCTGCCGGCTCTCGGAGGACTCGCCGTAGATGTCGTCGGCGATTTCGCGGAGGAACGCGACGCGCTCGGGGTCCGCGGGGAAGTCGGCGTCGGAGTCCGGGGCCATCTCCCAGTCGACCTCCTCGGCATCGCCGTCGGTGTCCGCCCCGGCGTCAGCGTCGGTGTCCACGTCCGCGTCAGCGTCGGGTCGCCCGTCGTCGCTCATCGCTCGCTGACGGTCCGTCGCTGGACGACACCGACCATGTCGGCGATGTTCTCGGTCATCACGCGGAACGCGTCGGCCGTCTCGTCGTCGTCTTCGAGGACGATGGGCTTGCCGCCGTCGCCGCCCTCGCGGACGGCCGGGTCGAGCGGGAGCGCCCCGAGGAACGGCAGGTCGTTCGAGGCGGCGAACTCGCGGCCGCCGCCCGCGCCGAAGATGTCGTGGCGGTTGCCGCAGTCGGGACACCGGAACGTGCTCATGTTCTCGACGATGCCGAGGACGTTCGTGTCGTGCTTGCCGAACATCCGGAGGCCCTTGTTGGCGTCGTCGAGGGCGACGTTCTGCGGGGTCGTGACGATGACCGCGCCCGTGAGCGGGAGCGTCTGGAGGATTGATAGCTGGGTGTCGCCCGTGCCCGGCGGCAGGTCGAGCACGAGGTAGTCGAGGCTGCCCCACTCCACGTCCTCGACGAGTTGGGTGAGCAGCTGGTGGACCATCGGGCCGCGCCAGATGACCGGGTCGTCGTCTCCGACGAGGAACGCCATCGACATGAGCTTCATCCCGTACTTCTCGGGCGGGACGATGGTCTGGTCTTGGGTCGCCTGCGGCGCTTCCTCGGCGGCGACCATCCGCGGGACGTTCGGCCCGTAGATGTCGGCGTCGAACAGGCCGACGCGCGCGCCGAGCTTCGAGAGGCCGGCCGCGAGGTTCACGGCGACCGTCGATTTGCCGACGCCGCCCTTCCCGGAGGCGACGGCGATGATGTTCTTCACGCCGGGGAGCACCTCCTCGTCGGGGTCGCGGTCGGTCGGCACTTTGGCGGTGAGGTCGACCTCCAGCCCGTCCTCGGCGAGCACCTCGCGGATTCGGCGGCCGATGTCCGTCTCCGCCGGGGAGTACGGCGCACCGAGCGCGAGCGAGATACGGACGGTGTCGCCGTCCACCTCGACGGCGTTCACCAGTCCGAGCGAGACGACGTCGTCTCCGAGGTCGGGGTCCTCGACCGCACGCAAGCGGTCGCGTACGTCGGCTTCGTCCATGTCCGTCACTCCGGCGGTGCGGCCGATAAGGGTTTTGTAAGGTCTCGTCGCGCGGTGACGGTCGCAGGCGACGACCCGACCGACACCGGCTTCGAGACGCCGAGAGCGTAACGGATTCCAGTTACCACGCCACGGTCATCGACAGCGAATTTATCAACGTACGCTCCCAGGATTCGGTATATGGTGCTGGTGGACGACTTCGGCCGCGAGGTAACCGGCGTTCGAATCTCTCTGACCGACCGGTGTAACTTCGACTGCGTCTACTGCCACAACGAGGGGCTGGGCGACACCCGCGGGCCGATGGACGCCTCGGACGAGGAGATGAGCGCCGACGACGTGGTCCGGTTTCTCGAAGTCGTCGAGGAGTACGGCGTCGAGAAGGTGAAGTTCACCGGCGGCGAGCCGATGCTCCGCGCGGACCTCGAAGAGATTATCCGGCGGACGCCGGACTCGATGGAGACCTCGCTCACCACCAACGGGACGTTCCTCGGCGACCGCGCCGAGGACCTCGTCGCGGCCGGCCTCGACCGGGTGAACGTCTCGCAGGACGCCCTCGACCCCGAGGCGTTCGCGCAAATCACGAAGTCCGGCGCGTACGACAAGGTGATGGAGGGCGTCAAGGCCGCCGTCGACGCCGGCCTCACGCCCGTGAAGCTCAACATGGTCGTGTTCACGAAGACCGCGGGCCACGTCGAGGAGATGGTCGAGTACGTCGCAGAAAACCCGGGGTTACAGCTCCAACTCATCCAGTACATGCCCGAACTGACGGGCAAGCCGGAGTGGAACATCGACATCGAGCGCGTCCACCGGTGGCTGACCGACCTCGCCGACGAGGTGGAGGTCCGCGATATGCACCACCGCCGCCGCTACTACGTCGGCGAGGGCATGGTCGAAATCGTCGACCCCGTCGAGAACCCCGAGTTCTGCGCCAACTGCCATCGCGTGCGCGTGACGCACGAAGGATACCTGAAGGGCTGTCTCAACCGCAACGACGACCTACGCCCGATGGGCGAGATGACCCGCGAGGACATCCGCGAGACGTTCGAAGCGGTCGTCGAAAACCGCGTGCCGTACTACGGCGAGTACCTCGTCCGCGACGGCGACGACGGCTGGACGATAAACGAAGAGTACATCGGGGCCTGAGAACGCCCCTCCGACGCGCGAGTTTTTCTCCTCCGACGACCTCTCGGGGCGCATGACTGTCACCGTCGAGCGAGTGGTTCTCGCGACGGACGGAAGCGCCTCCGCGGCGACCGCCGCGGCCCACGCGCTGTTTCTCGCCCGCGTCCTCGACGCGTCGCTCCACGCCGTCTCCGCGACCGGCACGCCGCAGTCCTCCGCGACCGAGACGACCGAAACCGAAACCGAAACCGCCGGAGCGTCCGCCAGCGCCGCCTTCGAAGCGGAGGAAGCCGTCGGCGCGGTCACGCGTCGGGCGCTCCTCGCGGGCGTTCGTCTGACTTCGGAAGTCGTCGGCGGGCCGGCCGCGACAGCGGTCGAACGCGTCGTCGGTGACGGCGACCTCCTCGTCCTCGGCCGCCACGGCCGCTCGGGTCCCGGTCGGTTCCTCGTCGGGTCGGTCGCGGAGCGCGTCCTCGACGCGCCGCCGGTTCCGACGCTCGTCGTCCCGTCGGCATCACCCCGGCCGACGTACCGGCGGGTGGCGCTCCTCGCCGCCGACGGAGCGCCGTCCGCGTCGGCCGAGACGCTGGCTCGTCGCATCGCTGCGGCGACCCGCGGGGTTCTCGAACCGCTCGCGGTCGTCGACGAGCGCGGTGCCGAAACCGCGTCGCGCGAGGCGTGCAGGACGCTCGAAAACGAGGCGAGAGCCCGCGTGAACGCCGTCGCCGCCGCGGCCGCGAGAGACGCAGTCGAGTCAGGCGGAACCGTCCGAACCGGCGTCCCCGCGACCGAGCTGCTGGCGCACGTCAAACGGACGGGAGCCGACGCGGTCGTCCTCGGCGTCGGTGGGGACGACGAGGCTCGGCTTGCGGGGTACCGTGCCGCCGGAACCGTCGCCGGTCGCGTCGTCCGCCACGCCGAGGTTCCGACACTCGTCGTCCCACCGAGCGTGGGCGACGGCGAGACTTCCGGGCCGCGCGGGCGACGATGAAACGCCGAATCCGTTTGTAGTTCTGTTCAATTTATACGTGCGCACCACGAACCGTCGCGTGTTGCTCGGGCGTGCGGGCGGCCGCAACGGACCGCCCGAACCTCCACAAGCCGACCCGTCGAATCCGTTTACTGCTCCCCGGCCGCTGCATCGCACGCGAACTGGCTTCGGCTTCCGACCCCGACCCCGACCGCGACTCCACCGACGCTTTACGAACGGAACTCTCATGAGCGAATCCCAATCGAGTCCACGTATGTCCGCACTCACGAAACTCCGCCCCTGGCTCGCCGCGATACTCGGCCTCGTCATCACGGGTCTCGGGCATCTGTATCTACGACGCTGGCGGCGGGCCGCGTTCTGGGTGCTTCTCACGTTCGCGGTGTCCGCGCTGTTCGTTCCGGCGGAGGCGTTCGACCCGCTGACAGGCGGTGCGGTCATCCCGCCGTCGGAGTTCGCCGCGGTGCTCAGGGAACTGGTCCCTATCCTCGTGGTGAGTTTCGCGAGCGTCCTCGACGCCTTCTTCCTCGGCTTGCGGCAGGCCGCGGCGCGGGCGGACCGCTCCGCCGTCGAAGACGCCGAGGAGTCGGCGGCCACCGTCACCGACCCCGTCGCCGACCCCGACGCGGCCACCGTTACGTGCCCCGAATGCGGTCGCGAGGTCGACGCCGACATCGACTTCTGCCACTGGTGTACGACCCCTCTCGACGACCCGGCCGACCGCTGAGATGCCACCGCGGGGTCGAAAGAGTGCCCCCGTCCGAACCCCCGACGGAGTCCACGCCGAACTGACGCGACCCGACCTTACCGCTCTTTCTCGACGAAGTCGACGACCGCCTGCGCCCCTTGGAAGCCGTCGGCGAGGCGGTCGACGAGTTCGCCGTCTTCGAACAGGAGGAGCGTCGGGACGCTCCGAATCGTGTACCGCTCTGCGACCGACATATCCGTCTGCGGGTTCAGCATCGCGACGACCACGTCGGTTGCTTTCGAGACGTTGCCGAGGACGGGTTCGATGCTCTGACACAGCGTACAGCCCTTCGTGTAGATGTCGAGGAGGACGCGGTCGTGTTCGGCCACGAGGGCGTCGAGTTCCTCGACGGTGTCGATTCGAACGGGCTTCGTCGGCGCGGTCGCGGACTCTGTCGAACTCATTGACGGGAATACGTAACCAGAGTTCTTATGATTTTGGAGAGGTGGTGTACCATACCACGATTCGGCGGCGAGCGGCGGTGACTCGGGCTGTCACGCGAGGTCCCTTTCGTGATATTTAAGTAATGCCCCCGTCTCGTAACGGATGCAATCGATGTAGGGGAATGTCGTCCCCGAGTCCGGAAGGGCGAAACTAACACGACCGAAGTGTTGCGGTAGCCAAGCCTGGCCCAAGGCGCTGGGTTGCTAACTCAGTGGCGTCAAGCCCCCGGGGTTCGAATCCCCGCCGCAACGCTCACAACACGACTTCCAAAGTCATGAGTGCAGAAGAACCACAGGACGGCTCTCCGGAGGAGGAAGAGGACCTCCGTTACTTCATCCGAATTGGTCAGACCGACCTTGACGGAACGAAGACGGTAGAGCGCAGTCTGACGGACATGAAGGGTATCGGCAAGCGCACAGCGCGCATCATCGCCGACGCCGCGGGAGTGGACCGAACGGCGCTGTTCGGTAAGCTCCCCGAAGGCGAGATCGACTCCGTTGTCGATGTCGTCGAGAACTTCGAGGACCACGCCCCCGAGTGGATGGCAAACCGACGGAAGGACTTCTTCTCCGGTGACACCGATCACATCACGGGTTCGGACCTCGAAGAGAAGCGGCGGCATGATATCAACCGCATGAAGATGATCAGCTCCTACAAGGGCGTTCGACACCAGCGCGGCCAGAAGGTTCGCGGCCAGCGGACGAAGTCCACTGGACGTACCGAAGGCACCATCGGTGTCAACGTCGAGGAGATCAAGGAGGCGCAGGCTGAAGAATGACGACGGGTAACAACACCAAGTTCTACGAGACCCCGAACCACCCGTTCCAGGGCGAGCGCATCGCACAGGAATCGGACCTCCTCTCTCGGTACGGTCTCAAGAACAAGGAAGAGCTCTGGCGCGCGCAGTCCGAACTGCGCAACCTCCGCCGCGAGGCGCGACGCCTCCTCGGCGAGGCCCAGGGCGACGTCGAAGAAGCCGAGTCGCTCGGTGCCGAGTTCATGGCGCGCATGCGCCGCTACGGCATCCTCTCTGCGGAGGACGACATCTCCCAGACGCTGCGTCTCGACGTGACCGACATCCTCGAACGTCGGTTCCAGACGGTCGCCTACCGCAAGGGGCTCGCACAGACGCCCCAGCAGGCCCGTCAGTTCATCGTCCACGGTCACGTGACCGTCGACGGTGCGCGGACGACCGTCCCCTCCCGCAAGGTCGAGGTCGACGAAGAGGACACCGTGGCGTTCGACGAGACGTCGAAGCTCGCGGACGAACTGCACCCTGAGCGCGCGGAGGCCCAAGAATGAGCGAATCCGAAACCGGTGACAAGTGGGGCATCGCCCACGTTCACGCATCGTTCAACAACACGCTCATCACGGTGACTGACATCACGGGCGCCGAGACGATCGTCAAGTCGTCCGGTGGTTCCGTCGTCAAGCAGAACCGTGACGAGGCATCTCCGTACGCGGCCATGCAGATGGCAGAGAGCGTCGCCGACCAGATCAAGGCGGCCGGTATCGCCGGTCTGCACGTCCGCGTTCGCGGTCCCGGTGGCAACGGTAACAAGAGCCCCGGACCCGGCGCACAGGCAACGATTCGCGCCCTCGCTCGCGCCGGTCTCGAGATCGGTCGCATCGAGGACGTGACGCCGATTCCGCACGACGGAACTCGCGCGCCGAAAAACAGCCGACTCTAACACACCATGGTAAACGACTTCCAGGTCGAGTTCATCGAACGCGAAGACCGACGCGCCCGTTTCGTCGCGCGCGGTCTGACCCCGGCGCTAGCCAACGGCATTCGCCGGGCGATGGTCGCCGACGTGCCGACGTTCTCCATCGACACCGTTCGGTTCGTGGAGAACACCTCGGTCATGTTCGACGAGATGATCGGGCTTCGTCTCGGTCTGGTTCCGTTGACCACGCCTCTCGACGACTTCGAACCCGGTGACACCGTCACCGTCGCGCTCGAAGTCGACGGGCCGGCAACCGCCTACTCCGGGGATATCGAATCCGCGGACGACATGGTCGTCCCGGCGGACGAGAACATCCCCATCATCGAGCTGAAGGAGGGCCAGCGCCTCGAGTTCGAGGCCGACGCCGTCCTCGGCTACGGAAAAGACCACGCCAAGAACCAAGGCGGGGTCGCCGTCGGCTACCGACACCTCCAGCGCGTGGAGGTCGTCGGCGACGCCGGCGAGTTCGATGAACAGGAACCGAACATCCTCCGCGGCGTCATCGAAGAGGCCGCGGCGGAGCACGCCGAGGGGGACGCCGAAGACGGCAACCTCGTCGCGACGGAAACGTTCGGGAACGACCTGACGGAGCGGTACCCCGGTAAAGAGGTCGAAGTACACGACGTGCCCGGAGCGTTCGTCTTCAGTGTGGAGACGGACGGGTCGTTCGACGTCGACGAGCTCGTGACGCGCGCCGTCGCCTCCTTGGGTGACCGCGCGGCCGAACTCGAAGAGAAGGTCGCACTGTAAGAATGAACACTGCCCCGTCCCAACACCGGCGTTCGCCCGCCCCACGAGGGGTCACAACCACCGATAGCGTGGCGTGTGACCCCCTCACGGCGGCGGGTCGGACCGAAGGTGTTTTTACGGGGCATGAAGTACAGCGGAATGCTTGCAGGGATAGCCAAGTCTGGCCAACGGCGCAGCGTTCAGGGCGCTGTCTCATAGGAGTCCGCAGGTTCAAATCCTGCTCCCTGCACTCCGCTTTCTCTCTGGAGGTAGACAATGAGTAAGACGAACCCGAGACTCAACAGTCTCATCGCCGAGCTGAAGGCGGTCTCGCGTGAGTCCGGTGCCAACGTCTGGCAGGATGTCGCGGACCGTCTCGAAAAGCCACGGCGCACCCACGCGGAAGTCAACCTTGGTCGTATCGAACGATACGCTCAGGAAGACGAGACCGTCGTCGTGCCCGGCAAGGTGCTGGGTAGCGGTGTGCTGCAGAAGAACGTCACAGTCGCGGCCGTGGACTTCTCGTCCACCGCTCGAAAGAAGATCGAGCAGGTCGGCGACACCGTGACGCTAGAACAACTCGCTGAACAGAACCCCGACGGGTCCAACGTACGGGTGATCCGATGAGCCTCGCAGAATTCGACGCAGACGTCGTCGTCGACGCTCGAAACTGCATCGTCGGCCGCGTCGCCTCGGAGGTCGCACAGCGCGCCCTCGCAGGCGAGACGGTCGCCGTCGTCAACGCGGAAGACGCCGTCATCACGGGCTCGGAAGAGGACGTGATGGCCAAGTACAGAAAGCGCGTCGAAGTCGGTTCGGACCAGGGTCCGTACTACCCGAAGCGTCCCGATCGCATCTTCAAGCGTGCCATCCGCGGCATGCTTCCGTACAAGAAGCCCCGCGGCCGCGAGGCGCTCTCGAACGTCCGCGTCTACGTCGGCAATCCGTACGACGAAGACGGCGAGATGCTCGAAGACACCTCGCTGGACCGCCTTTCGAACATCAAGTTCATCTCGCTCGGAGAGGTCTCCGAGAAGCTGGGTGCTAACGTCACATGGTAACGAACACGTCCGGTAAGAAGAAGACCGCAATCGCCCGCGCCACCGTGCGTGAAGGCGAGGGTCGAGTCCGAATCAACTCCCAGCCGGTCGAGCTGGTCGAGCCGGAGATGGCCCGCCTCAAGATGCTGGAGCCGTTCCGCATCGCAGGCGAGGACCTCCGCTCGCAGGTCGACATCGACGTGCGCGTCAACGGCGGCGGCGTGGCCGGTCAGGCCGACGCAGTCCGCACCGCGCTCGCTCGTGGGCTGGTGCAGTACCTGAACGACGCGGAGCTTCGCGACGCGTACATGGAGTTCGACCGCTCGCTTCTGGTCAACGACGTTCGCCAGTCCGAACCCAAGAAGTGGGGCGGACCGGGCGCGCGCGCTCGTTACCAGAAGTCCTACCGCTGAGGTGATCTAACCATGATGATTCCCGTCCGGTGTTTCACCTGCGGCACAGTGATCGGCGAACACTGGGACGAGTTCAAAGCCCGTGCTCGCGAGGGAGACGAGGACCCCGCTGACGTCCTCGACGACCTCGGGGTCACGCGTGCCTGCTGCCGGCGGATGATGGTGTCGCACAAGGACCTCGTGGACGTCGTATCCCCCTACCAATGATGCAACGGTACAACCGATACGAGAAGGCACGCATCCTCGGCGCGCGAGCGCTGCAGGTCTCCTACGGGGCCCCGGTTCTCGTCGATTCGGAACAGACAGAACCGATATTAATCGCCGCTGAGGAGTACGACGCAGGTGTACTTCCGTTCACCGTCAAACGAGAGGGTAAGTGACAACATGACTCGAATCACATCCGTAGCTCTGCGCCGCGTGCTCGACTCCCGTGGAAACCCGACGGTCGAAGCCGACGTGCTCACCGAATCCGGTGGGTTCGGTCGCGCTGCGGCCCCGAGCGGGGCATCCACCGGCGAGTACGAGGCGATCGAACTGCCGCCGACCGAAGCAATCGCCGCCGCGCGGCGACACGCCGTTCCCCGACTCGTGGACGAGGTCCACGCGGGCAACCAGCGCGAGGTCGACGCGACGCTCCGCGCCGCCGACGGTTCCGAGAACTTCTCGGAAATCGGCGCGAACAGCGCGGTCGCCATCTCGATGGCGGCGGCCAAGGCCGGTGCCGACGTGCTCGGTGCGCCCCTGTACCAGCATCTCGGCGGCGCGTTCCGCGGCGACAACTTCCCGACGCCGCTCGGGAACGTCATCGGTGGCGGTGAACACGCCAAGGAAGCGACGAACATCCAGGAGTTCCTCGCCGCGCCGGTCGGCGCGCCGAGCGTCTCCGAAGCCGTCTTCGCCAACGCGAAGGTCCACGCCCGCGCGTCCGAGATTCTCGACGAGCGCGGCGTACCCGCCGCGAAGGGCGACGAGGGTGCGTGGGCACCGCCGGTCTCCGACGCCGAGGCGTTCGAAATCATGGGCGAAGCGGTCTCCGACGTCGAGGACGAACTCGGCTTCGAGATCGGCTTCGGTCTCGACATCGCCGCCTCGGAGATGTTCGAAGACGGCGTCTACCACTACGGTGACGAGACGAAGACGACCGACGAGCAGATCGACTACGTCGCCGAGATGGTCGACGAGTACGACCTCGTCTACGTCGAAGACCCCCTCGACGAGAACGACTACGAGGGCTTCGCGGAACTCACAGAGCGCGTGGGCGACCGCACGCTCATCTGCGGTGACGACCTGTTCGTCACCAACGTCGACCGTCTGCAGGACGGCATCGACGTGGGCGCCGCGAACTCCATCCTCATCAAGCCGAACCAGATCGGGACGCTGACCGACGCGTTCGACGCCGTCGAACTGGCCTCCCGAAACGGGATGGACGCCGTCATCTCTCACCGCTCCGGTGAGACGGAAGACGCGACCATCGCACACCTCGCCGTCGCAACCGACGCGCCGTTCATCAAGACTGGCACGGTGCAGGGCGAGCGAACCGCCAAACTGAACGAACTCATCCGCATCGCGGACGACGCAGTATGAGCGACAACGAAAACGACGCGGTGGAGGTCGCAGACGAGGAACCCGAGACGGAGACCGAAGCGGTCGCCGAGACGGAACCCGCCGAGGCCGCCACCGAAGACGAGACAGCAGAGACCGCCGAGGCGGCCGACGACGCCGCCGAGGCCGAAGAAGCAGAGCCGGAACCGGCCTTCGACGAGGACGTCATGCCCGACGAAGACGCCGACCTGCTCATCCCGGTCGAGGACTACCTGGCCGCCGGTGTCCACATCGGTACCCAGCAGAAGACCAAGGACATGGTCCGGTTCATCCACCGTGTCCGCGACGACGGGCTCTACGTGCTCGACGTCAGCCAGACTGACTCGCGAATCCGCACCGCCGCGGACTTCCTCGCGAATTACAGTCCGGAGCAGATTCTGGTCACGTCCTCCCGCCAGTACGGTCGCTTCCCGGCCGAGAAGTTCGCCGACGCCGTCGGCGCTCGCGCCCGCACGGGCCGCTTCATTCCGGGTACACTGACGAACCCGGACTACGCCGGCTACATCGAACCCGACGTGGTCGTCGTCACCGACCCGATTGGTGACGCGCAGGCCGTCAAGGAGGCCATCACGGTCGGCATCCCGGTCATCGCGATGTGCGACTCCAACAACCAGACGTCGAACGTCGACCTCGTCGTCCCGACGAACAACAAGGGTCGACGCGCGCTGTCGGTCGTCTACTGGCTGCTGGCCAACGAGACGCTCGACCGCCGCGGCTCCGACACCGTCTACGCCCTCGAAGACTTCGAGGCCGAACTGTAGTTCGGGACGACCTTCCGATTCGACTTTTCTGACGCTCGCCCGGTGAGCGGCGGCGTTGTCGCTCAGTTCGGTGCAGCCACGACGCCGCCGACGCGAGTCGAGTCGACGCCACGCGAGACCGCGGCCCCGCATCCGCCACAAACGGTTTTGTGCGCCGTTCCCATAGCTAAACACATGAGCAAACTCCTTCACCAGCTCACCGTGGGCGAACTCGCAGACAGGGTGGACGCGGGAGAGTCGTTCACCGTGGTCGACACGCGGCCGCCCGAGAGCTTCGAGTCGTGGCACATCGAGGGCGCGGTCAACGTCCCTTTCCACCCCGTCGACGGACTCGGCGGCGACTGGGACTGGGACCGCGTCGGCGACCTCGCCGCGGAGGGGCCGGTCGTCGCCATCTGCGGGAAAGGGCTGTCTTCGACGTCGTTCGGGTTCGAACTGGCCGAACGCGGCTACGACGACGTGGAGGTCGTCAAAGGCGGCATGGAAGACTGGAGCAAGCTGTACGAGGTAGTCGAACTCGACACCGGCGACGACGATCTGTTCGTCGCGCAGGTCCAGCGCCGCGCAAAGGGCTGTCTCGGCTACGTCGTCGGCTCGCGGTCGGCCCGCGAGGCGGTCGTCGTGGACGCCACCCGGCAGATTCACGAGTTCGAACTCGTCGCCGCCGACGCCGGGATGACGGTCGCTGGTGTGCTCGACACGCACGTCCACGCCGACCACGTCTCGGGCGGGCGAGCCCTCGCTGACCGCCTCGGCGTGCCGTACTACCTCGGGGCGGAGGCGACCGACCGCGATGTCGAGTACGAGTTCACCGCGCTGGACGACGGGGAGACGCTGGCCGTCGGCGACTACGATATCGAGGCGATGCACGCGCCGGGGCACACCTCGGATATGACGAACTACCTCGTCGACGGTCGGTTCCTCCTCACCGGCGACACGCTGTTCGTCGAATCGGTCGGCCGGACGGAACTCCAGTTCGGTGATTCGGACGCCGCGACGGGGGCGGAACTCCTCTACGAGACGCTTCACGACACGCTGTTGTCGCTGCCCGACGAGACGCGCGTCCTCCCCGGCCACGTCTCCGTCGGGGCGGACGGGCGCTACGGCGTCGCCGCGCCGGGCGAACTCGTGAGCGCGACGCTCGGCGACCTGCGCGAGGGACTCGACGTGCTGTCGATGGACGAGTCGGCGTTCGTTGCCCGCGTCACCGAGGACACGCCCGAGAAGCCCGCGAACTACGAGCGCGTCATCGACATCAACACCGGGCGGGCCTCGGTCGGCGGCGAGGAGGAGGCGACCGAACTCGAACTCGGACCGAACAACTGCGCCGCCTGAGCCGACCGTCCGGCATCGGTCGGTGATTCGAGGCTTTTCAGGACGGAATCGGTCGGTTCAGGACAGTTCGACCGCGCCTAACCGACCGTCGAACAGGTCGTGGTCGAACCACGCCATGCGCCGGTCGCTGTATCGAATCTCGGGACCGAGCGACAGCGCGGTGCGCGCGCGGTCGAGGTCGGTGACGCCGACGAGGAACGCACACGGCCCCTCTCCGACCTCGTCGATGCGCGCGTCGAGCGCGCCGTCGCCGGGTTCGCACAGGGCGAGCGGCGTGCCCGGAAGCGTGGCGAACTCGGGAAACGGGCCGTTGATATCGACCGGCGAGGGGTACCGGTGTCGCCGGGCGAACAGCGCCGCGGTCGCCTCGCGGTCGCGGGTGGCGACGACGACGGTCTGGAGGCCGCGAAGCGACGCGTTCGGCGCGGCCTCCGGGACGCGGTAGCCCCGCGGGGTGCGGTCGTGAATGAAAAAGGGGAGTCGCTGGTCCGACCCCTCGAAACACATGTCCCACTCGACGAGGCGGCCGCCCGGTCGGGCGCGAGAGGCCTCGTGGGGGCCGTCGACGGGGAGGCCGGCGTCGATGGCGGTCTTGGCGCTGGCGGCGGCGTCGTCGGTCTCCAGACACCACGCCGCGGGGCCGGCGTCGGCAGCGAGGTAGTCGGGCCAGAAGCCGGCGTCCGTGGCGTCGGTCCCGAGCGTCGGCGCGATGAGTTCGAGGTACGATCCGTCGGGGAACGGCACGACGGCCATGTGGGTCGTCCCGGTCCCGTGTTCGCCGCCGTACGTCGGCGTCAGTCCGACCTCGCTCGCGGCCGCCCGGAGTTCGTACAGTTCGGTCCCACCGAACGCGACGTGGTCGATGGTTCGGTCCATACGCCTTCCACGTTCGACTCGGTATAGTGCTTAGGGGCGGTCCTGTCTGCGAGTTAGCGAGTCGGACTCCCCCGACCGAAGCGTTTTGCGTCCGGCCCACCACGATACGGTATGAACCTCTTTCGGAGCGTCAGAGCGGTCGCGGACGCTTCGGCAACCGGCTCCGGAACCATCGACTGGGACGCCGTCGCCGAGGCCGCGAAGTCCGCGACCGACCCCGGCTCGCTCGACCTCACGGACGCCGAGCGCGCGGGCTACGCGGCAGACGTTCGCGACGCGCGCGACCGCCTCGCGGCCGTCGCCGAGGTGGAGTTCGACGTGCCCGAGGTCGTCGAAGTCCAGAACCGACACCACTGGATAGACGCGAACGTGGCGACGTTCCGCCGGGTGATGGTCCCGTTCGAGGAACACGGCCCCACCGTGCTCCCCGGGTTCACGCGCGCCGTCAACACCGGGTCGTTCGCCTTCGTCCTCTCGTTTCTCGGCAACAACGTCCTCGGCCAGTACGACCCGCTGCTCCTCGCCGACGGCGACGACGACCACGGACTGTACTTCGTCCACCCGAACATCCGCCGGGTCGCCGACAGCCTCGACGTGGACTACCCGCGGTTCCGCCGCTGGATTGCCTTCCACGAGGTGTCGCACGCCGCGGAGTTCGGCGCGGCCCCGTGGCTTTCGACGCATCTCGAATCGCGGATGCAACGCGGGGTCGACGCCCTCGTCGACGGCGACCTCGACCGCGACGCCTTCCGCGAACTCGACACGGCGATGACCGCCGTCGAGGGCTACGCGGAACTGCTGATGGACCGGGCGTTCGACGACGACTACGAGGACCTCCGCCGGAAGCTCGACGAGCGTCGGCAGGGCGGCGGCCCGGTCGCCAAACTCGCGCGTCGGCTCCTCGGACTCGGCCTCAAGCGCCGGCAGTACGAACGCGGCGCTCGCTTCTTCGAGCACGTCGCCGACGAGCGCGGCGTCGCCGCCGCGTCGCGGGTGTGGGACCATCCGGAGAACTTACCGACCGACGCGGAACTGGACGCGCCCGAGCGATGGGTCGCCCGGGTGTCGCCCTGAGGGCGGCGTCGCTACCGGCGGTTCACCGCGGTGAACTCGCGGCTCCACCGCCGCAGATACCACGTGAGGAGCCCCCCGATGACCACCCCACAGAGCAGCGCGACTGCGGCCTGAACGAGCGTCGCCCCCGCCTGCACGGCGACGAGCGCGGCCGACGCGCCGACCAGCAGGATGAAGCCGATTTTGAGTCGGTTGTTGGCGAGTCGCGTCTCCTCGTCGCTCATGCTCGAACCGACCATCGTCCCTCCGAAGTCGCGCCGTGCGGGGAGTGTCGCGACCGCCCGCCGAGCCTATCGTCCATATCCGTGTATTGGATGCCGAGGGTTTGAAACCGAGGTTCTCACTGGAAGCCGCGGTCGACGCCGTCGGACTCGATGAGGTCGTCGAGGTCCGACGAGAGCAGTTCGTCGGCGTCCGTGAACTCCTCCGTGAGGTCGTCGAGGCGGTCGGGCCGGGCGTCGAACTCGTAGTCCATCGGGCCGAACGCCGGACTGTCGAGCGCCTCCATCACGTCGGTGAAGAAGTCGTCGGCGGTGGTCGGCGCGTCGGCGTGGACCTTCACGGTCTCTTCGAGCCGCCGCGCCATCGACTCGGCCTGCGACTCGTCTTCGGGCGGGTTCTGGACGGCGAACCGGCCGGGGGTGGCCTCGCCGTCGCCGTCGTCGCGCCGACGCGGGAACAGCGGGTCGAGGTCGTCGTCGATGCGGCGGGCGACGCGAGCGCCGACGCCGCGGACCTCGTAGGGGTTCTTCGCGTACGTCTTCAGCTGGTAGACGCCGGCGTCGGGGTGGGCGAGAAAGAGGTCCTCGCCGAGGCTTCGGCGGCGATTCCCCGCGACGGCCCGCCACGCGTCGGGGTCGCGGTCGCGGTCGCGGCCCGCGTCGACGACCTCCGAGAGGATGTCCTGCCAATCTCTGACGCGCATGGATGTGCGTACCGCGCGGGAGAGAAAGAGCGTGACGGTCGCGGGGGGTTCGGGCGCGCCCCGCCCCGTCGCGGGCGCACGTCCGGTCCCCGGGTTCCACCGACGGCTATTTGCCCGCGCCTCACCGACGGTTTCGACGTGAACCTTCGCGGTCCGCTCGTCGAGGTCGGCGAGCCGCGCGACGTCGAAACGAAGTACGGCGAGCGCTCGCTGGCGGAGGTGACGCTCCGCCCCGAGCGCGGGACCGGAGAGCCAGTCACCGTCACCCTCTGGGGGAAGTGGACCCACGCCGCCGAACACGCCGAGCCGGGCATGGACATCCTCGTCACCGACGCCGAGGAGTCGGAGTACCGCGGCGAGACGACGTACTCGACGGGCTCCGAGTCGTTCGTCGTCGTCGAACCCGACTTCCTCGTCGACGTGACCGACATCCGCTCGTGGGTGCAGTGCTCGCGGATGTACTACCTGAACAAGCTCTCGGGCATCCCGCTGAACTACCCGGTGGTGAAGGGGACCATCGTCCACGACGTGTTCGGCGACCTCCTCCGCGGCCGCGACCTCGACTCGTCCATCGACGAGCGCATCGACGAGCGCGGCCTCGAACTCGGCCTGCTCGGCCGCGAGGTAGACGAAGTCGCGGACGAGGTGCGCCGCAACGCCGCCGCCATCGAGGGGTGGCTCTCGCAGGGCGTCCTCACCGACGAAGACGAGTGGCGCTCGGAGTACACCCTCATCTCACCGACGTTCGGCATCAAAGGCCGCGCCGACGCCCTCCGCCGGGGGTCGCCCGTCGAACTCAAGACCGGCAAGAACCTCAACCGCGACCCGCGGTTTCAGGACAAGATTCAGGCCGCCTCCTACGCGCTCATCCTCGACGAGCGGGGCGTCCCGGTCGACACGGGGACGCTCCTCTACACGAAGAACACGACGCTCGACCGCACCGAGGAGTCCGGCGACCTCTCGCCGGCGAAGGACTTCTCCATCGGCCGCGGCCTGCTCGAATTCGTCGTCCGCACCCGCAACGAAATCGCGGCGATGGAACACGACGCGTCGGTGCCGACCGGCTACGAGGTGAACTCGAAGTGCGAGTACTGCTTCGAGAAAGACACCTGCATGGTCGTCTCCGGCAGGCTCGACCAGGAGTCGAAAGCCGGCGCAGTCGGGAAACCGGTGCCCGAAGACGAACGCGACTACTTCGACCGGTTCTACCGCGCCGTCGAGGAGGAGCGCCGGTCGGTCCACAACGAGTACCGCAAACTCTGGGACCAGAGCGCCGAGGAGCGCGCGGACGACGACCGGGCGCTCATCGGCCTCGAACCCCTCGGCCAGACCGAGCGCGCCGACGGCACGTGGGAACTCCGGGCGAAGCAGACCGACGACGCGGTGTCGAAGCTCCGCGCCGGCGACGTGGCGCTCGCCAGCGACGGCCACCCCGTCGAGGGGCACGCCGAACTCGCGCGCATCGTCGAACTCGGCGACGAAATCGTCGTCACGACCGACGAACCCGTGCCGCTCCGCCGCCTCGACGTGTACCCGTCCGAACTCACCGTCGACCGCCTGCTCACCGCCCTCCACGACGCGGTGCTCAAGGGCTCGCCCGACCGCAAGGACGTGCTGTTCGGCCGCCGCGACCCCGACGTTTCGGACCGCTCTGCGGGCCGCACGTTCATCGACAACAACGACGCCCAGGACGACGCGGTGCGCCTCGCGGTCGACGCCGACGACCTCGCGCTCATCCACGGGCCGCCGGGGACGGGCAAGACCTACACCATCGCCCGGACCATCCGCGCGCTCGTCGAAGACGGCAACCGCGTCCTGCTGTCGGCCTTCACGAACCGCGCGGTCGACAACGCGCTCGAAGCCCTGCGCGACCAAGGATTCGAAGACATCGTCCGCGTCGGAACCGAATCGGGCGTCCGAGAGGACATGCAGGACGTGCGCCTCTCGCGGAGCGGCGACCCGAACGCGCTCGCCGCCGCCCTCCGCGACGCGCCGGTCGTCGCCGCGACCACCGCCTCCTGCGGGTCGCGCGTGATGCGCGAGCAGTCGTTCGACGCCGCGCTCGTCGACGAGGCGTCGCAGATAACCGAACCGGGGACGCTCGCCGCGGTCAACCTCGCGGACCGGTTCGTCCTCGTCGGCGACCACAAACAGCTTCCGCCGGTCGTCCGCGCCGAAAACGACCTCCAGACATCGCTCTTCCAGCGACTCATCGAGACGTACCCCGACGCCTCGGTCATGCTCGACCGCCAGTACCGCATGTCCCAGCGGATTCAGGCCTTTGCCTCGAAGGAGTTCTACGACGGCGCGCTCCGCCCGGCGACGGGCGCGGTCGCCGCCCAGCATCTCCGAGACCTCGGCGTCGACACCGCGGACCTCCCCGCCGAACTCGCGGACCAAGTCGCCTTCGTCGACCCGGGCGGCCGGCGCGTCGGCAACACCAACCCCACGGAGGCCGACCGCGTGGCCGAGGTCGTCGCCGCCTACGAGGCCGCCGGCGTCGATATCGACGACATCGGCGTCATCGCTCCGTTCCGGGCGCAGGTCGCGGAAATCTCCCGCCGAACCGACGCCACCGTCGACACGGTCGACCGATTCCAGGGCTCCTCGAAGGAGGTCATCGTCGTCTCGTTCGTCGCCACCGGCGAGTTGGACGGCCCGCTGTTCGAGGACCACCGCCGCATCAACGTCGCGCTGACGCGGGCGAAGAAGGCGCTGTGTCTCGTCGGCGACGCCGACGCGCTCGAATCCGACCCGTTCTACGACCGGATGCTCGCGTGGGCGCGGCGGTAGGCGTCTCCGCGGCGCACCGACCGTCGAACCGCTATCCTATCAGTTGTCAGTTCACGTCGATGCCGAGGTCCGCTTGGTCGTCACCGATTTCGGCCTTGACGCGCTCGTGGAACTCCCGGAGCGCCGCGCTCTCGTCTTCGGCGAGGACCACGTCGCTCGCGGTCAGCGTGGCGAGGCCGAACGCCCGCGGCGTCGGCGACGAGACCTGCTGGCCGACCACGTCCACGTCGCCCGCCCGAATCGCCGCTATCGCGTCCTCGATGGCGGCGAGGTTCAGTTTGTCTTCGAGAATCTCGCGGTAGGTCTCCTCCATCACGGCGAACTCGTCGAGGTCCTGCGCGAACGACAGCAGCATCTCGGAGGAGACCTGCTGTTGGGCGGCGGACTTCTCGTAGCCCTTGTAGCGCTTGAGAATCATGAGCGAGCGCGTCGCGTTGATGCGGAAGTAGCGCTTCAGGAGGTCGGTCCCGTCGAGGGCGGCCCGCAGGTCGGCTTCGACTGCCTCGGGGTCGAGGTCGCGGAGGACGCCCGCGAGGTCGACTTTGCGGTTGAGCGGCATCGACAGCGAGAAGCCGTTGTCGGCGACGGCGACCTGCACGTTCGCGTTCGTCCGGCGGGCGGCGTGGTACGCGAGGAGCCGCGAGAGGCCGTCGTTGAACCGCCGGCCGTAGGTGCAGTGGACGTAGAACTGTCGGCGGTAGGCCTCGCGGTCGAGTTCGGTCTCCACGACGAGCCTGTCGGGCGTCGCCACGCTCTCGGGGCCGGCGTATCTGACCTGCTCGTCGAACATCCGGGTGACGGCGCGGACGCTGTTCTCGTCGAGCGGGAACTCCCGGAGCCACGACCTGACGGCGGGCGCGCCGCCGGCGTCGAGTCGGTCGACGAGGTCGGCCTGAAACGCCGCGAGTTCGCGGCCGAGGTCGTACGAAAGCGGCAGGCGCTCGGAGAACCACGAGGGGACCGTCGGCCGCTGTGAGGTGCGGTCCACGTACACCTTCGACCCGCGGCGGTAGCGGTAGGCGAAGTGGTCGCCGCCGAGGACGAACACGTCGCCTTTCTCCAGCGTGTCGAGGTAGCCCTCGTCGAGCGTGCCGACCCACTGGTCGGCCCCGCGGACCAGCACGTCGCAGGTGAAGGAGTCGGGAATCGTGCCGATGTTGGTCATGTAGATGACGCGGGCCATCCGGCCGCGTTTGCCGATGAGGGGTTCGCCCACGGGATACTCCTCGTAGTGGTGTTCGCCGTCCGGCGGGTCGTTGGTGTCCCGCCAGATTTTCGCGTAGACGTTCTTGTCTTCGAGGCCGTCGTAGTCGGCGGTGAGATAGCGGAACAGGCGCTCGAAGTCGTCGTCCGAGAAGTTCCGGTACGGGTAGGCCCGCCGGAGCGTCTCGCGGAGTTCCGACTCGGGGCGAATCGCGTTGATTGCCATCCCGTACACCTGCTGGGCGGCCACGTCGAAGGCGTTCTCGGGGATGAACACCCGGTCGACGAACCCTGACTCGGCCTTCGAGAGCATCACCGCGCACTCGACGAGTTCGTCTCTGTCGAGAGCGATGACGCGGCCCTCGACCGTCTGGCCGAGCTGGTGGCCCGCGCGGCCGACCCGCTGGAGGAGCGCGGCGACCGACTTGGGCGAGCCGACCTGCACCACGAGGTCGATGTGGGGCATGTCGATGCCGAGTTCGAGGCTCGTGGAGGTGGTGACGACGCGCAACTCGCCCGCCTTCAGCTTCGATTCTATCTCCTGTCTGCGCTCTTTCGAGAGGCTCCCGTGGTGACAGCCGGAGTTCGACTCGTCGATGTCGTCGAACTCCTCACGGAGGTTGTGGAGGACGCGCTCCGCGCCCGACCGCGTGTTGGTGAACACGAGCGTGTTCGTGTGCGAGGCCACGAGGTCGTGCAGGCGGTCGTAAAACCGGCTCTGGACCTCGCTTCGGGGCGTCCGAATCAGGTCGTCTGTCGGACACTCCAGTCGCACGTCGAAGTCGCGGACGAACCGCGTGTCCACGAGTTCGTAGTCGCGGGGCTCGCCGTCCTCGCGGCCGACGAGGAACTCCGCGACCGTGTCGAGCGGTTCGACGGTGGCCGAACAGCCGATGCGCGTCGGCGACGACGTGGCGAGGTCCTCCAGTCGCTCCAGCGACACCGACAGGTGGGTGCCGCGTTTGTTCTCCGCGAGGCTGTGAATCTCGTCGACGACGACGTACTCGACGGTTCGGAGCTTCTCTTTGAACTTCGGTGAGTTGAGCAGAATCGCCAGCGTCTCGGGCGTCGTGTTGAGGATGTGCGGCGTCTCCGAGAGCATCTTCTGGCGGTCCGCCGAGGAGGTGTCGCCGTGCCGGATGGCGTGTCTGATGTCCACGGTCTCGCCGCGGTCGGCGGCGATGTCGGCGATGCCCGACAGCGGCTCGGTCAGGTTCCGGTGGATGTCGTTGGCGAGCGACTTCAGCGGCGAGACGTAGAGGCAGTACACCGAGTTGTCGAGGCCGTCGGGGGATTCGCGCTCCCGGCGGAACAGCTCGTTGATGATGGCCGTGAAGGAGGCGAGCGTCTTGCCCGACCCCGTCGGCGCGCAGATGAGGGCGTTGTCGCCGTCGTGGATGCGCGGGATGGCCCCGCGCTGTGGCGGGGTGAAAAAGCCGCCGTTGCCGGGGACGAACTCCCCGAATCGGTCGACCCACCACTCCTGCACGGCGGGCTCCAACAGGTCGAGCACGTCCTCGTCGGCGACCGACACCGACTCGGGGTCGAACTCGTAGTCGCCGCCTCTCGACGCGAGAAGCGAGCGGCCGCGCCGGGTCATTACCTCGGGGTTAGCCTGCGCGGGTATGAGGGTTGTGCCTGTCCCCGCGGTGGTCGGACCCGCCGCCGGGAACGAGGATTGACTCGTTTATGCGAGCACAAGGACTAACGCCGCCGCCGTGGTAGCTCTGCGCATGCGCGTCACGTTCCTCGGAACCGGTAGTGCGATGCCAGTCACCGGCCGCGCCCAGACCGGGCTCCTCCTCGAATCGGACGGTAACGCCCTCCTCGTGGACTGCGGGTCGGGCGTCCTCGCCCGACTGGCCGAGACGGAAGTCGGCTACGAGGGCGTCTCGTCGGTCCTCCTCACGCACCACCACCTCGACCACGTCTCGGACCTCATGGCGCTCGTGAAAGCCCGGTGGCTCGCCGGCGCTGACAGCCTCGAAATCGTCGGCCCGGAGGGGACCGAGAAACTCGTCGAGGGGCTGTTCGACGTCCACGACTACCTCCGAGGCCGCCTCGACATCCAGATTCGGGAGGTCGGCCCGACCGAGTTCGGCATCGCCGGCTTCGACGTGATGGGGTTCGAAGTCCGCCACTCGATGCCGACGCTCGCCTACCGCTTCAGCAACGAGCGCGGCGAGGCCGACTTCGTCTTCTCGGGGGACACCGAGGCGTTCTCCGCCCTCGGCGACTTCGCCGACGGCGCGAGCGTCCTCGCGCACGACTGCTCGTTCCCGGACGACGTGGACGTGTCGAACCACCCGACGCCGTCGCAGGTGGGCGAGGCGCTCGCCGGGCGGGACATCGACTCGGTCTACCTGACGCATCTCTACCCGCACGCCGACCGCGTCACCGACGACCTCCGGGCGAGCGTGAGCGAACAGTTCGACGGCGAGGTCCGGGTCGCAGAAGACGGGCTGGTCGTCGAACTCTGAGTCTGAGTCTGAGTCTGACTCCGAGTCTGAATCCGATCCCGACTCCTCTCACTCTCCGCGGATGACGGTTCCCGGCGACTCGCCGGCGACGAACGCCGACAGTCCCTCGGGGCCGAAGACGTGCGCCGGCGCGCCGAGCGCGAGCAGTTTTCGCACCTTCGCGGCCATCCCGCCGGTCACGTCGGTTGAGTCCGACCCGCCGAGCGCGTCGGCCGCGTCCGCGAACGCCGTAATCTCGGGAATCACGTCGCCGTCGGCGTCGAGCACGCCGGGGACGGTCGAACAGAGGCCGACGCGGTCCGCGCCGAGGCCGGACGCGAGCGACACCACGAGGTCGTCGCCGCTGACGATGGTCGCGCCCTTGCCCGCGTGCGAGATGACATCTCCGTGGAGGACCGGGACGAAGCCCTCGTCGAGCATCGTCTCGGTCGCCGCGAGCGGAAGCGACAGCGAGCCGTCGGCCTCGCGCGCGCCGGCCGAAAGCGGGTGGACCGGCAGGGCCGCGACGCCGCGCTCTTCGAGGGCGTCGAGGACGGCGTCGTTGAGGCGCTTCATCGCGTCGTGGATGGCGCGCACGCCGCGGGCGTCGTGGCTCCCGGACTCCGAGGAGACGCCGTGTTCGGCGGCGTGGTGGTGGCCGAAGCTCCCGCCGCCGTGGACGACGACGACGCGGCCCGATTCAGCGAGGGTCGCAACCGCGTCCGCGGCGGCCGCCAGTCCCGCCTCGTCGACCGTCTCCGGTTCGTCCTTGTCGGTGACGACGCTCCCGCCGAGTTTGAGGACGACGAGGCTCACGACGAGTCCGCCCCCGTCTCCGTCCCGTTCCCGTCGTCGGGGTCGCGCTCGCGCTCGGCCTCGCCCTCGGCGTCCGCATCCGCGTCCGGCGGCACCTCGACTCTGACGCCCTCGGTGGCGAGTTCGGCGCGGAAGGCGTCCTCGCAACCGGGGGTGAACCGGAGCGCGGTCTGCGTCTCGGGCGTCGGGTCCAAGGAGACGATACAGCCGCCGCCGCCCGCGCCGGTCAGTTTCGCGCCGTACGCGCCGGCCTCGCGGGCGGCCCACACCATCGAATCGAGCGAGCGCGAGGAGACGCCGAGGGCTTCCAAGAGGCCGTGATTGAAGTCCATGAAGCGGCCGAGTTCGGAGAGGAGTTCTTCGGGCGGGTCGTCGGCGTCGGGGTCCGCCTCGGCCAGCAGTTCCTCGCCCCGGCGGACGATGTCACCGACGGTCGAGACGGTGTCGGCGGCGAAGTCGTACTCCTCGCGGAGCGCGCGGACGCCGGAGACGAGCGCGCCGGTGTCGCCCGCGCCGCCGTCGAAGCCGATGACGAACGGGAGGGGCGGCGCGTCGATGGTCCGGCAGTCGTCGCCCTCGACGCGGACGGCCCCGCCCATCGCGGAGCAGAAGGTGTCGGCGCGGGAGGCCTGTCCGTCTTGGACCTCGTGTTCGGCCTGGTAGGCGCGTTCCGCGAGTTCGCGCGGTTCGAGTTCGACGCCGAGTTCGCGGGTCGCGGCGTCGATGCCGGCGACGACGACCGCCGCGGAGGAGCCGAGGCCGGCCCCCAGCGGGATGTCGCTTTCGACGGTGATGTCGAAGCCGGCGTCGGGCGCGTCGGCGGCGGCGCGGGCCTGGTCGACCGCGGCGTCGATGTAGCCCATCGCGGCCTCCACGAGCGGTGCCGGAACGTCCACGTCGGGTCGGTCGCCGGTCGAGCCGCGGTACTCGACGGTGAAGCCGTTGAGACTCAGGTCCTCGGCGCGGACGCGGACGTGGTCGTCGTCGCGGGCGGAGACGGTGACGGTCGCCCGGCGCTCGACCGCGCAGGGGACCGCCGGCTCGCCGTAGACGACTGCGTGCTCCCCGAACAGATACACCTTGCCGGGAGCGCTCGAAACGGTCATACCCCGGAGTTGCTACGGGATTCGCTTAAGGGTATCCGACTGCGGTCGAACCCGGCCGCGGGCGTCGAGGGGAGCAGTCGGTGGAAACGGTCGGGAGAACCGGTCAGTGGAAACGCTCGGTGGAAACGGCCGCGGAAAAACGGTGTTCGGGATGCCGGCTCAGGCGTCGACTTCGACTTCGTCGCGCTCCTCGTCGTCGGCGTCGTCGAGGTCGGCCAGTTCGTCGAGGTCGTCGTCGCCGCGGATGTAGCGGACCGCTGCCGCGATGCCGACGAGCAGAACCAGCCCGACGAGAAGCCCCAGTCCGGGGCGGCCGCCCGACTCGGCGTCGTCGGCCTCGTCGAACTCGTCGCTTTCGTCGGCGTCGAACTCGGCGTCGTAGTCGTCGTGCGATTCGTCGTCGGCGTCGGTGAGGGCGTCGACGCCCTTGGAGAGGAGCGGCGCGCTGTTGGTCGGACTGAACTCGAAGCCGTCGTGCAGGTGAACCTCGAAGAGGGTGAAGTCGGCCATACTCATCAGTACGCTCACAAGATGGATATGCCTTGTGGCGACGGACTGATGGGGCCGTCTCGGGCCGCCGCGGGACGCTGCGAGCCACGACGCCCTGCTCGGCTTCCGGTGTGGTGTGCTGGAGTCGCTGTGTTCTTGTTTCGCCGCCCCCGAACGTCCCGTATGGACGACGACCGACGCGCCTTCCTCGAAGACCTGCTCACCACACCCAGTCCGTCCGGCTACGAGGTCGCCGGCCAGCGCGTGTGGGTGGACTACGTCTCGCAGTTCGCCGACGACGTGACGGTCGACGACTACGGCAACGCCGTCGCGGTCCACGAGGGCACCGGCGAGGGCCCCGAAATCGCCTTCACCGGCCACGCGGACCAAATCGGCTACATCGTCCGCGACATCGACGACGACGGCTTCGTCCGCATCGGCCCCATCGGCGGCGCGGACCGCACCGTCTCGAAGGGCCAGCACGTGACGGTCCACGGCGACGACGGCGACGTGGCGGGCGTCATCGGTCAGACCGCCATCCACCTCCGCGACGTGGGCAGCGAGGAGTACGACGACCTCGAAGAGCAGTTCGTCGACATCGGCGCGACGAGCAAGGGCGACGCGAAGGACCACGTCGAAGTGGGCGACCCCGTGACGGTCGAAGCGCGGGTCCGCGACCTCGCGGGCGACCGCGTCGCGGCCAACGGGATGGACAACCGCGTGGGCACGTGGTCGGCCGCCGAGGGACTGCGCGCCGCCGTCGAGGCCGACGTGGATGCGACGGTGTACGCCGTCAGCACCGTCCAGGAGGAAGTCGGCGTGCAGGGCGCGAAGATGGTCGGCTACGACCTCGACCCCGACGCGATGGTCGCCGTCGACGTGACCCACGCCACGGACAACCCCGACGTGCCCGGCAAGCGCAAAGGGCCGGTCGAACTCGGTGAGGGACCGGTCGTCTCCCGCGGGAGCGCGAACCACCCGAACGTCGTCGCGCTCGCCCGCGACGCGGCCGGAGAGGCTGACATCGGCGTGCAGTTGCAGGCCGCCGGCATCCGCACGGGCACCGACGCGGACGCCTTCTACACGAGTCGCTCCGGCATCCCCTCGCTCAACGTCGGCATCCCGAACCGCTACATGCACACGCCCGTGGAGGTCGTCTCCACGAGCGACCTCGACGACGTGGCCGAACTCCTCGGGTCGATGGCCGCGCTCGCGGGCGACGTGGAGTCGTTCGGCGTCGAACTGTGAGCGTCCCCGTCGACCCGTCGGCTGGCGGGCGGTGACTCCGCCACCTGTGCGTAGTTGTCGCACACGCCTCCGGCCGAAAGAAAACCGTTAAAAGTCGCCACACGGTTTTTCCACGTATGGCTGGAACTATCGAAGTACTCGTTCCCGGCGGGAAGGCGAACCCCGGTCCGCCGCTCGGCCCGGAACTCGGCCCGACCCCCGTCGACGTGCAGGACGTCGTCAACGACATCAACGACCAGACGGCTGCCTTCGACGGCATGGAAGTCCCCGTCACCGTCGAGTACGACGACGACGGCTCGTTCAGCATCGAAGTCGGCGTCCCGCCGACGGCGGCGCTCATCAAGGACGAAGTCGGATTCGACACCGGCAGCGGCGAACCCCAGGAGAACTTCGTCGCCGACATGTCCATCGAACAGCTGAAGAAGGTCGCAGAGCAGAAGTCCTCTGACCTGCTCTCGTACGACCTCAAGAACGCCTCGAAGGAAGTCGCCGGGACGTGTGCGTCCCTCGGCGTCACCATCGAGGGCGAAGACGCCCGCACGTTCAAACAGCGCATCGACGGCGGCGACTTCGACGACTACTTCGACGACGAGTAATCGTCTCGGAACCGTCTCGGCGGTTCGAACCGCCCTTTCCGTCGGGCCGAGTCGACTCGGCCCGCTTTCTTCTCTCCACCGACCCGATTCGACCCGGAGCGGCCCGACCGTCGACGACCTCACATCGCTCGCGTGCTCGCCAGCCCGCATGTGTGGCTGTGGCACGCGAAACCCCCGAATTCGAGGGTTTCGGCTCCCGTAGTTCGACGGACTTAAGTTGAGCCTACTCGTCCTGCCGGACGAGGCAGGCAGTAGCCTGTTTCACTGACCCGTAGGAGCAATCCTGCGTACTACGGAGGTGAATAATGGCAGACACAATAGTTGACGCAGTCTCTCGCGCTCTCGACGAGGCACCCGGGCGGAACTTCCGCGAAACGGTTGACCTCGCCGTGAACTTGCGAGACTTAGATCTTAACGACCCGTCGAAGCGTGTCGACGAGAGCATCGTGCTCCCGTCTGGCACCGGCCAGGACACCCAGATTGTGGTGTTCGCGACCGGTGAAACCGCGCTCCGCGCAGAGGATGCCGCCGACGAAGTTCTCGGGCCCGATGAGCTCGAAGACTTCGGCGACGACACCGATGCGGCGAAAGACCTTGCCGACGAGACCGACTTCTTCGTTGCCGAGGCTGGACTGATGCAGGACATCGGTCGCTACCTCGGTACCGTGCTCGGTCCCCGTGGTAAGATGCCGACCCCGCTTCAGCCCGACGACGACGTCGTCGAGACGGTGAACCGGATGAAGAACACGGTGCAGCTCCGCTCGCGTGACCGTCGGACGTTCCACACGCGCGTCGGCGCAGACGACATGACGCCCGACGAAATCGCGGAGAACATCGACGTCATCGTCCGTCGTCTCGAAGCGACGCTCGAAAAGGGCCCGCTCAACATCGATTCCGTCTACGTGAAGACGACGATGGGGCCGTCCGTGGAGGTGCCCGCATGAGCGAATCCGAGGTTCGGCAGACCGAGGTCATCCCGCAGTGGAAGCGTGAAGAGGTCGACGAGCTCGTCGACTTCATCGAATCCTACGAATCCGTCGGCGTCGTCGGCGTCGCGGGCATTCCGAGCCGCCAGCTTCAGTCCATGCGCCGCGAGCTTCACGGCTCGGCCGCCGTGCGCATGAGCCGGAACACGCTCGTGAACCGCGCGCTCGACGAAGTCAACGACGGCTTCGAGGAGCTCAAGGAGTACATCGCCGGGCAGGTCGCCCTCATCGGCACGAACGACAACCCGTTCGCCCTGTTCAAGGAGCTCGAGGCGTCGAAGACGCCCGCGCCCATCAACGCCGGTGAAGTCGCCCCGAACGACATCGTCATCCCCGAGGGTGACACCGGTGTCGACCCGGGTCCGTTCGTCGGCGAACTCCAGCAGGTCGGGGCGTCCGCCCGCATCATGGACGGCTCGATCAAGGTGACGGAAGACTCCAACGTCCTCTCCGAGGGCGAGGAAGTCTCCGAGGAACTCGCGAACGTCCTGGCGGAACTCGGCATCGAGCCCAAGGAGGTCGGTCTCGACCTCCGCGGCGTCTTCTCCGAAGGCGTCCTGTTCGAGCCCGACGAACTCGCCATCGACGTGGACGAGTACCGCGCCGACATCCAGTCGGCCGTCTCCGCCGCGACGAACCTCTCTGTCAACGCGGTCTACCCGACCGCCCAGACCGCGCCGACGCTCATCGCCAAGGCGACGAGCGAGGCCAAGGCCGTCGGTCTGTTCGCCAACATCGAGAGCCCGGACTTCATGCCCGAGCTCATCTCGAAGGCGGACGCCCAGCTTCGGGCGCTCGCGGCGAACATCGACGACGAAGAGGCGCTTCCCGAGGAACTCCGCGGCGTGTCCGCGGCTGACACGGGTGCCGCCGAGGAAGAAGAATCGACTGACGAAGAAGCAGCGGACGCCGACGAGGCAGACGCCGCCGAAGACGACGACGCCGCCGACGACGACGGCGACGACGAAGACGCTGGCGACGCCCTCGGCTCCCTGTTCTAACAACACACAAGGTACACAACAATGGAATACGTCTACGCTGCGCTCATCCTGAACGAGTCGGACGAAGAGGTCAACGAAGAGAACATCACCGCGGTCCTCGAGGCCGCCGGTGTCGATGTCGAAGAATCCCGTGTCAAGGCGCTCGTCGCCGCGCTCGAGGACGTCGACATCGAAGAGGCCATCGAGACGGCCGCCGCTGCCCCCGCGCCCGCTGCGGGCGGTTCCGCCGGTGGCGAGGTCGAGGCCGCTGACGACGACGACGAGGAAGACGCCGAAGAAGAGGCCGCTGACGAAGGCGGCGACGACGACGGCGACGACGACGAAGAAGCCGACGGCGAGGGCCTCGGCGCGCTCTTCGGCTAAACTCTCGCGAGACCCCGCCGCACCCGCGGCGACGCTCGCTTCGAAACTCCGATTTCTTTCGATGGAACCCGCAAGCGGCGGCTCCGTCCGTCTCCCGACTCGGATACTGACCGCGCCGGCAGCGCCAGCATCGCCGTCGGCGTCGGTGGCGACGAGGGCGCGCTGCGGCGCGTAGCTTCATACCCGAAGCCGCGGCCACTCCGCCTCGATGCTCCTCATCGGCGGCGCGGCCGTCACCCACCTCGGCCGAGTGGCGACGCTCGCGTCGTCCGCCGCGGCCGACCCGACGACCGCGGCCCTCCTCGGCGTGGTCGCCGGCGTCTGCCTCGGAACCTGCTCGGGGTTGGTCCCCGGTCTCCACGCCAACGCCTTTGCCCTACTTCTCGCCGGAGTCGCCTCGGAGTTCCCCGGTCCACCGGTCGCAGTCGCGGCGGCCGTCCTCGCCGCGTCGACCGTCCACACGTTCCTCGACGTGGTGCCGGCGTTGACGCTCGGCGTGCCCGACGCCGCGCTCGCGCCGGGCGCGTTGCCGGCGCACGAACTCGTCCTCGGCGGGCGCGGGCGGGAGGCGCTTCGGCTGTCGGCGCTCGGCAGCGGTGCGGCGCTCTGTCTGGCGGTGCCGGTCGCGGTGCCGCTCACGGAGGTGCTGGTCGAGGGCTACCCCGTCGTCCGCGACCACCTGTGGCTGGTTCTGGTCGGCGTCGCCGCCGCGCTCGTCTGGACCGAACCGAGCCGGCGGGCGAAGCTGGCGGCCTGCGTGACCATCGCCGCCTCGACGGGACTCGGACTCGCAGTCCTCGACCGGCCGTTCGGGGGGCCGCTCCCCGTCGGCGGCGTGTTGGCCCCGCTTTTGGCCGGGCTGTTCGGCGTCCCGGTCCTCTTGGCGGCGCGGCGGGGCTCCGGCGTGCCGCCGCAGGGCGACGCCGCGCTCGCAACGTCGCCGGGGTCGGTCGCGCGGAGCGTCGCCGCTGGGACCGGCGGCGGGGCGTTCGTCGGCTATCTGCCCGGCGTCTCCGCGGGGGTCGCCGGCACGCTCGCGTTGGCCGTTCTCCCCGGCCGCGACCCCGACGAATCGACGCGGGCCTACGTCACCGCGACCAGCGCCGCCACGACGGCGACGACGGTGTTCGCGCTGTTCGCGCTCGCCGGCCTGGGAACGCCCAGAACGGGCGCGCTCGTCGCGCTCACCGAAGCGGAACTCCCGACGGGACTCGGTCTCGCAGTGCCGGTGACGGTGGTCTCGGGGCTCTGCGGGGCGGGGTTGGTGCCGGTCGTCGGTGACCGGGCGCTCGCGGTCGTCGGACGGCTCGACCAGCGCCGACTCGTCGCCGCCGTCTGCGCCCTGCTCGTCGCGCTCTCGTGGGCGTTCGCGGGGGGCGGCGGCGTCGCCGTCCTCGTCGTCGCCGCGGTCGTCGGGCACCTCCCCGTCCGGTTCGGCTGTCGGCGCGTCCACCTGATGTGCGTCCTCATGGGACCGTTGGCGCTCGGGTGAGCCGTGTCCACGCGGGCCATGGATTTCCCCCGCAGGAACCCGGAAAGACAACGGTTAAAAGTCGCGCGCCGGTTTATGAGCGTATGAGCGAGTCCGAACAGCGACACGCGCACCAGTGTGTGTCCTGTGGCATCAACATCGCCGGCATGAGCGCGGCGACGTTCAAGTGCCCCGACTGCGGCCAGGAGATTTCGCGTTGCTCCAAGTGCCGCAAGCAGAGCAACCTCTACGAGTGTCCCGACTGCGGCTTCATGGGTCCATAATCATGGGAAAAGTAGCTGCTAAAATCAAGGTCATGCCGAACAGCCCCGAACTCGACCTCGACAGCCTCGAGGACGCGCTCGAAGACTCCCTGCCCGAGGGTGCGAAAATCAAGGGCTTCGAACGCGACGACGTCGCGTTCGGACTCGTCGCCCTCCTGCCGACCGTCATCGTCCCCGACGACGCCGGCGGCACCGAGGCCGTCGAGGAAGCGTTCATCGAAGTCGAAGGCGTCGAGAGCGTCTCCGTCGAGAACGTCGGCCGTATCTGAACGGACGACCGACCTTTTTCGCAGGCAAGTCCCGGAGCGACCGCGTCGCCCGTCGTCAGCGGCGCTCCATGAAGTAGACGCCGAGGACGACGCCGAACGTGAGCCCGAGCATCACGCCGATGGGTAGCGAGTTGCCGATGACGCCCGCGACGCCGCCGAGGAGGAACCCGAGAGACAGCCCGATACCGAACTGCTCGGCGCTGTGGCTCGACCCCTCGTGGTCGTCGGAATCGACCGTCACGCTGTCGGTCGGTTCGGCGTAGCTCTGTCGCTGTGCGGACTCCGCGCTCAGGGAGACTGACTCCTGGGACATACCTCACTATTCATCGTGCTATTCAATAACCCTTACTCGCGTTCCCAATCTGCGGCAACGACTGGTCGACCACTGGTGCGTGAGGGTGCGCGAGGGCGGGCGCGTGCGGACGAGTCGCGGGGTCCGAGCCTCAGAACGCCGCGTCGAACGCCCGCTGGAGGTCGGCCTTCATGTCGTCGATGTGCTCGATGCCGACCGAGACGCGGATGAGGCCGTCGGTGAGGCCCGCTTCGAGGCGCTCCTCGCGGGGGATGGCCGCGTGGGTCATCGCCGCGGGCTGTTCGATGAGGCTCTCGACGCCGCCGAGGCTCTCGGCGAGCGTGAACACCTCGGTCTCCTCGACGACGGTCGAGGCCTGTTCGAGCGAGCCGTCGAGTTCGAACGAGAGCATCCCGCCGAAGTCGTCCATCTGCTCGGCCGCGAGGTCGTGTTGCGGGTGGGAGTCCAGTCCGGGGTAGAACACCTCGGAGACCGCCTCGTGGTCGTCGAGCCACGCGGCGAGGTCGCGGGCGTTGTCGCAGTGGCGGTCCATCCGAACCGGAAGCGTCTTCGTCCCGCGGAGGACGAGGAAGCAGTCGAACGGCGAGGGCGTCGCGCCGACGGAGTTCTGGTAGAAGCCGAGTTCCTCGTCGAGTTCCTCGTCGTCGGTGACGAGCGCGCCGCCGACGACGTCGGAGTGGCCGCCGAGGTACTTTGTCAGCGAGTGCGAGACGATGTCCGCGCCGTGGTCGAGCGGGCGCTGGAGGTACGGCGTGGCGAAGGTGTTGTCGACGGCGCAGAGCGCGTCGACCTCGTGGGCGATGTCGGCGAGCGCGCCGATGTCGTTGACGCGCATGAGGGGATTCGTCGGCGTCTCGACCCACACGAGTTCGGTCTCCTCGCTGACGGCGTCGCGGACGGCGTCGTGGTCGGTGGTGTCGACGAAGTCGAATTCGAGGTCGTACTTCTCGTACACCTGCGTGAAGATGCGGTGGGTGCCGCCGTAGACGTCGTTGCCGGCGACGACGTGGTCGCCCGCTTCGAGGAGGTTGAGCGCGGTGTTTATCGAGCCCATCCCCGAGGCGAAGGCGCGGCCGTACGAGCCGTGTTCGAGCGCCGCGAGGTTCGATTCCAGGTCGGTTCGCGTCGGGTTCCCGGTGCGGGAGTACTCGTAGCCGCGGTGGTCGCCCGGCCCGTCTTGGGCGTACGTCGAGTTCGCGTAGATGGGCGTCATGAGCGCCCCCGTCTCCTCGTCGGGCTCCTGTCCCGCGTGGATGGCGCGCGTCTCGATGCGCCGCTCGTCTTCGGACATACGAGAAGCGCCGCGCCGACTCGGGTTAAGTCCGTCCCTCCCGCGCGACCACGCGGGAGACACACACGCGCGGTTCGTAACGTGCAATTTATAATGGCGACGCAAGTATTCGTTCTCACGACTATGCCGAGCTCCAACGGTCCGATGAAGGGGACGCGAGGAAAGCTCTCGAACAAGCCGCGCGAGCGCGGCACTTCGCCGCCGCAGCGCGCCATCGCGGAATTCGAGGAGGGCCAGAAGGTCCACCTCAACATCGACCCGAGCGTTCGCGAGGGTCGCTTCCACCCGCGCTTCAACGGTCTCACCGGTGAAGTCACCGGGAAGCAGGGCCGCGCGTTCAAGGTCCAGATCAACGACGGCGGCAAAGAGAAGACGGTCATCGTCCGTCCCGCTCACCTGCGCGCCCAGCAGTAAGCGATGACCATCTTCAAAGAAAAGCTCGACGAGGAGTATCTGACGACCTCCGAGGTCAAGGAACTGCTCGCCGAGGTTGAGGCGGAACGCGCCGCCGACGAAGAGCGCGAGATGCGCTACGAACTGGCCCGTGCGATAGAACACGTCAACCGGTTCGCCCACCTCGACCCCGAGGAATCTCGCGAACTCGTCGAGGAGCTCGCCGAGCTCGAGAAGGTCGACGGTCCGACCGCCATCAAAATCGCGGACCTCCTCCCGCAGTCGCGCGACGAACTCCGCGCGGTGTTCGCCCAGCAGCGCTACGCGCTCTCGGGCGACGAACTCGACGAAATCCTCAACGTCGTCGCGAAGTACGTCTGACCGCGTGACAGCGCGGCCAACTATTTAAATATCGGCTCGCCGTAACTACTGGTATGACACGTACGGAGAGCGGTGACGCCGACGCCACGACCGAGTACGTCGTCGTACTCGACGTACTCCGCCACGGGCGTCAGGGAGACGACCGACGGCGCTTCGACGCGGCACCCATCGCGTACGCGCTCGGAGAGTCCGACTTCCGTCTCCTCGAGCTGACCCTCGTCGAAGACGCCGACGTGAGCATCGGCGACCGACTGGTCGTCTCCCCGGTCGCCGACCGCGAGCTGATTCAGTCCGTCGAAGAACTCTCGTACGGCGACCTCTCGAACACGGCGACGGCCGAAGTCGACTACGTCGTCGAGGACATCGTCGAGGCCGACGAACGGCGGTTCGTCGACTTCTACAACGACGCACAGCCCATCACGCTGCGGCTCCACCAGCTCAACTTGCTGCCCGGCATCGGTAAGAAGCTCCGCGACAAGATTCTCGAATCGCGGAAGCGACAGGGACCGTTCGAGTCGTTCGAGGACCTCGAAGCACGCGTCTCGGGGCTCCACCGCCCGAAGGAGGTCATCGTCGAGCGCATCCTCGACGAACTCCGCGACAACGACGTGAAGTACAAGACGTTCGTCGGACGCGACGGACAGTAGCGGAACGGGACTTTTACCCGCTCCCGCACGATACCTCTCCCAATGACGAGCGACGGCAGCGAACAGGTCCGCGAGGTCGCCGCGCGCGACCCGGACGCCCTCATCCGGCGGGCGGGCGCTCGCGGGAACCCGGACCACGACCAGCACTTCCTCGTCGACGACCGCGTCGTCGACCGCATCCCGACGTATCTCCCCGAGGAGGCGGACCGCTCGCACGTCCTCGAAATCGGCGGCGGGCCGGGCGTCCTCACGGACCGACTGCTCGGCGTGGCCGACCGCGTGACCGTCGTCGAACAGGACCGGACGTTCGCCGCGCACCTGCGCCGCGAGTTCGCTGACGAGGTCGAATCGGACCGGCTCACCGTCGTCGAGGGCGACGCGCTCGACGTCGACCTCCCCGAGTTCACCGCGTGCGTCTCGAACCTCCCGTACGGCATCTCCTCGGAGATCTCGTTCCGCCTGCTCCCCCGAGGCAAGCCGCTCGTGTTGATGTTCCAAAAGGAGTTCGGCGAGCGGATGGCCGCCGAGGCGGGCACCTCGGAGTACGGCCGCCTCTCGGTGAGCACCCAACACTACGGCGAAGTCGAACTCTGCGAGCACGTCCCCCGCGAGGCGTTCGACCCCAAGCCCGCGGTCCAGAGCGTCGTCGTCCGCATCACGCCGCGCGAGCCGGAGTACGAGGTCGACGACGAGGCGTTCTTCCTCGACCTCGTGAAGGCGCTGTTTACCCAGCGGCGAAAGACCATCAGAAACGGCATCCGCAACACGGCGCACATCTCCGGACTGTCGGACCCCGAAGCGGTCGTCGAGGCCGCCGACGAGGACGTGCTCCGAAAACGCGCCGGCAACATGGCACCCGCCGAGTTCGCCGAACTCGCGCAACTCGCCGCGTCGGTCGGCCGCTAATCCATGACGCTCCCCGCACTCGCCGCGGTGCTCTTCCGCCTCGCCTCGACGGCAACCCCCCTCCAGAGCGGTACGGTTCTCGACATCGCGTCGCTGTTCCCGACGTTCGAACTCCGCGTCGCCGCGAGCGTCCTCGTGACCGTCGCGGTCGTCGCCGTCTGGCGGCTCGGCGCTCGGCTCCACGACAAGGAACTCGAGGCCGTCTCGATGCCGGTGTGGCATCTCTCGGTGACCGTGCTTCGACTCGTCGTCGTCGCCGGCGGCGGGGGGTTCGTCTTCGCGCTCTGGTCGCTGTCGGGCGACATCGGCACGATTTCGGCGCAGTACGACCTCGGCAGAGAGACGTTCGTCCGCATCGCGCTGTCGGCGGCGTTCGTCGTCGGCGCGTACGTCCTCACGAGCGTCCTCGGCCGGTTCATCGGTGAAATCGCGAGCACGCGCCCGGAGATTTCGGACCACCAGCGCGAAATCATCTACCGCATCGCGCAGGTGACGACCTACCTCACCACGCTCGCGGTCATCCTCGGTATCTGGCGGGCCGACCTCGGCGGCTTCCTCGTCGGCGCTGGCTTCCTCGGCATCGTGGTCGGGATGGCCGCGAGACAGACCCTCGGGTCGCTCATCGCGGGCTTCGTCATCATGTTCTCCCGACCGTTCGAAATCGGTGACTGGGTCGAAGTCGGCGACCACGAGGGAATCGTCACCGAAATCACGGTCGTGAACACGCGTATCCAGACGTTCGACGGCGAGTTCGTGATGATTCCGAACGACGTGGTGAGTTCGGAGAGCCTCGTCAACCGGAGCCGAAAGGGGCGGCTCCGCCTCGACATCGAGGTCGGCGTCGACTACGACGCCGACATCGACCACGCCGCAGAGGTGGCGCAGGCGGCCGTCGAAGACCTCGACGAGGTGCTGTCGGTACCGAAGCCGCAGGTCGTCGCAAAGCGGTTCGGGGACTCGGCGGTCGTCCTCGGGGTGCGCCCGTGGATAGACCGCCCGAGCGCTCGGCGGTGGTGGCGCGCGCGCACCGCGACCATCTCGGCCGTCAGCGAGGCGTTCGACGAGGAGGGAATCGCGATCCCGTTCCCGCAGCGCGCGCTGTCCGAGCGCGACCCTTCGGGTCCGATTTCGCTCACGGACCAGCGACCCGAGGCGAGCCCCGAGGCCGACGGCGGCGTCGAGGGAGGCGACGAATGACCGACCTCGCCGAGCGCCGCGGGATGAACACCTCGGTCTATCAGCCCGCGGAGGACTCCGGGCTACTCGCGCAGGCCGCGGTCGGGCGCGTCTCGGGACGCGTCCTCGAAGTCGGGACTGGCTCGGGCTGGGTCGCAGAACAACTCGCGACGAAAACCGACGCTGACGTGGTCGCGAGCGACCTCAACCCCCACGCTTGCCGGCAGGCGGCCGAGCGCGCCGCCGCCCTCCGCGAGGAGGGCCACCGCGGGTTCGAGGTCGTCCGCGGGAGCCTCGTCGAACCGTTCCGCGACGACGCCTTCGACGCGGTGGCGTTCAACCCGCCGTACCTCCCCGAGGACCTCGAAGCCGCGCGCGACGACTGGATGGAGGTCGCGCTCACCGGCGGCGAGGACGGCCGCGAAATCATCGACCCCTTCCTCGACACCGTCGGGCGCGTGCTCAAACCCGGCGGCACCGTGTTCCTCCTCGTGAGTAGCTTCACCGGCTACGACGAGGTGCTCGCGCGCGCCGAGGCGAACGGCTTCGGCCACGAGGTCGTCGTTCAGGAGTCGTACCCCTACGAGACGCTCACGGTGCTCGCGTTGGAATAACTAATGCGCATATGTTGATACAGGAAATATTATACACCGTCATTTCTTAGCGAGAGGTGATGACTGAACTCGTCTCGACGACACCGGGACTGTATCCCCTCCCGGATTGGGCGAAACAGGAGCTTTCGGACCTCAAGGGCCACCAGAAACACGACCTCATCTCCGGTAACGAGGGCGGCGACATCGTGGGCGCGTACGACCGCGCCCGCGAGGAGGTCGTCTCCGAACAGACCGACGCCGGCCTCGACCGCGTCGTCGAGGGGCAACTCCGCTGGGACGACATGCTCGCGCACCCGCTGACGGTCCACGAGAACGTCGAGACCGGCGGCATCGTCCGCTACTACGACAACAACAACTTCTACCGCGACCCGCAGGTCAGCGGCGAACTCACCTTCTCCGGCGACGTCGCGGCCGAACTCGACGCCACCGCCGACCTCCTCGGCGGCGACGAGTCGCTGCAGGCGGTCCTCCCCGGCCCGTACTCGCTTTCGGACCTCGCGACCGACGAGCACTACGGCGACGAGGCGGAGTTCCTCGACGCCGTGAGCGAGTTCCTCGCGGGCGAGGTCGACGCCTTCCCCGACCACGAGACGCTGTTCCTCCTCGAACCCTCGCTCGTGTTCTCGCCGCCGGGCGAGGACGTCGACGAGCGCGTTCCCGAGGCCATCTCGGCCGTCTCCGACGCGACCGACGCCGACGTGGTCGTCCACACCTACTGGGGTGCGCTCGACGAGAAGGTCTACGCGCACCTCATGGACGCCGACGTGGACGCCATCGGCTTCGACTTCGTCGCCGGCGACCGCGACCAGACGCTCTACAACGTCAACGAGTACGGCACGAAAGACGACATCGCCCTGGGCCTCGTCGACGGCCAGAACACGCTGGTCGAAGACCCCGAGACGGTCCGCGAGCGCGTCGAGTGGACCCTCGACAACGTCCAGAGCCAGACGTTCGACACCGCCTACGTGACCTCCAACACCGAACTGTTCTACCTGCCGGAGAACCGCGCGACGGAGAAACTCGCCGCCCTCGCGGCCGCCACCGAGGACGAACTGGAGGTGGAAGCATGAGCCGCGACGCCGAGAACCGCGAGCAGTTCCGCCCCGAAGCCCACGACACCGAGCACTTCCTGCTCACCACCGTCGTCGGCTCCTACCCCAAGCCCAAGTGGCTCAACCGCGCCAACGACCTCGCGGAGGACCCCGACTCCAAGTTCACCCAAGAGCACCTCCACGAGGCTCACGACGACGCCTGTCGCGTCATCACCCGCGAACACGAGCGCTCCGGCCTCGACACCGTCGTCGACGGCGAGATGCGCCGCGAGGAGATGGTCGAGTACTTCGCCCACCGCATCCCCGGCTACGAGTTCAACGGCCCGGTGAAGGTGTGGGGCCACAACTACTTCGACAAGCCCTCCGTCGTCGGCGAGGTCGAGTACGACGAGCCGTGGCTGGTCGACGAGTTCGAGTTCACGAGCGACGTGGCCGCCAAGCCCGTCAAGGTGCCCATCACGGGCCCGTACACGCTGGCGAGCTGGTCGTTCAACGAGCACTACGACTCCGAGGCGGACCTCGCGTACGCGCTGGCCGACCTCGTCAACGAGGAGATCGAACAGCTCGTCGAGGCGGGCGCGACCTACATCCAAATCGACGAGCCCGCGCTGGCGACGACGCCGGACGACCACGCCATCGTCGGCGAGTGTCTCGAACGCATCGTCGCGGGCGTCCCCGACGAGGTCCGCATCGGCCTCCACGTCTGTTACGGCGACTACTCGCGCATCTACCCCGAACTCAACGACTATCCCATCGACGAGTTCGACGTGGAGCTCTGCAACGGCGGCTACGAGCAGATTGACGTGTTCACCGACCCCGAGTTCGAGCCGGACCTCGCGCTCGGCGTCGTGGACGTCCACACCGCCGAAGTCGAGACCGTCGAGGAGATTAAGGAGAACATCAAGCAGGGCCTGAAGGTCGTCCCGCCGGAGAAGCTCACCGTCTCGCCCGACTGCGGCGTGAAGCTCCTCCCCCGCGAGGTCGCCTACCAGAAGATGGAGAACATGGTCAAGGCCGCCCGCGAGGTCGAAGCCGAACTCGACGCCGGCGAAATCGACCTCGACGCGCCCGTCCCGCAGGCCGACTGAGCGACCGCCGCCGCGTTCGCGTTCGTTCTTTTTCGTCCGTCACGACCCGCGACCCCAGAGCCGCGGGCCTTCACCGCGTTCGGTCGCGCCCCAGCGGACGGCGAACACCGCCGCGAGCGCGAGGGCCACGGGTTCCATCTCGACCGTGTGACACGCGGTTCGCCGGGAGGCGAGAAAACCGTTGTTCGCCGCGCGGTGGACGGTCAGGCCGCGGTGAGGGTCGGCCTCGTCCGGCCTCGCGTGGCTGGTGGTAGTATTCCGCACACCCCGTCGCAGACGACGCGATGTCCGACAGCTGGAGCGCGGACGAGAGGGGAGACGTGGCCGTCGCTCCTCTCGGAAGAAAGCGTGAGAACCGCGAGACGAGACTTACTCGTAGAGCCAGGTCTCGTCGACGCGCTCGTAGTCGACGAGTTCGTCCTCGTCGAAGAAGAGCGCGATTTCGCGCTCGTTCGCGCCCTCGTCCTCGTGGTCGGAGCCGTGGATGACGTTCCGGCCGAGGTCGAGACCGTAGTCGCCGCGGATGGTGCCGGGGGCGGACTCTGCGGGGTCCGTCTCGCCCATCATGCGGCGGACCTGTCGCGTCGCGTCCTGCCCTTCCCAGACCATCGCGAAGACGGGACCGGACGTGATGAAGTCGACGAGACCCTCGAAGAAGGGCTTGCCCTCGTGCTCGCCGTAGTGGTCGTGGGCGAGTTCCTCGTCGATTTGCATGAACTTGCCGGCGACCATCTTGAGACCGCGGTCCTCGAAGCGGGAGACGATGTCTCCGATGAGGCCGCGCTGGACGCCGTCGGGCTTGACCATCACGAAGGTGCGCTCTGCGTCGGACATCTAGTTGTCCTCCGCCTTGCCGCTCGCGCGGCGGCCGGCCTCCGTCCACTCGAGGTCGCGGGCCTCGCGGCCGAGGAAGTAGTTCTTCTCGGCCTTCGAGTCCTTGAAGTGGAGGATGGTGCCGTCGGTCTTGACGTACATCGTGCCCGTGCCGGGCTCGATTTCCTCACCGCTGTAGTCGCACGTGCGCTTTTCGACCATTGTTACTGCCCTCCGATGGAGTCGGCGTCACGCTGAGTCTCGCGGAGCTGGAGGATGTCGCCCTCGCGGACGGGACCCAGCACGTTTCGCGTGATGATACGGCCCTGGTTGGAGCCTTCGCGGATGCGGCACTTGACCTGCATGGCCTCGCCGTGCATCCCAGTCTTTCCAACGACTTCGATGACTTCGGCAGGCGTCGAGTCGCTGGCTTGTTCGTCCGCGCTCATGGTCGGTTATCGAAGGTCCTCGACCTTAGTCGCGATGTCCTCGACATCGTCGGACGCGTCGCCGGCGTCGACGATGGCGGCCGCGGCACTGCCGACTTCGAGGCCGGCGGCGTGGCCGATGTCGTCCTGCGTCTCGACGAAGATGAACGGAATGCCCTTCTCGTCGGCGAGTTCGGGCAGGTGCATGACGATTTCCTCGGGGGAAACGTCTTCCGCGATGAGGACGAGCTGGGCGTTGCCCCGCTCGATGGACTTGGTCGTTTCGTTGGTTCCTTTCTTCACGATACCAGTATCTCGGGCGACCTCGAGCGCCTCGACGGCGCTGTCAGCGAGGTCGGCCGGTACGTCGAAGTCTACGTAGACAGCCATTGTTGTTCACCTATATCCTGCTCGCGGGCTCGACTCCCTCGCCGGTATCACACCGGTCGGTCGGTCGCGACCGGTCAACGATATCCCTACGGCGAGGAGGTTCATCAACCCCGGACAGGCTGTAACCATCCTTTGCTCCGGCCCCCATAAAAGCGCTTTCAAAATCGTAGCGCCGTGCGACGCGTCCGCACGACCCGCGAATCGCCCGATTTCTCGTCGACGGGACTGTCGAAATATCCGTGTCGGTTGGTCACTCGACCCATCATGTGCTGGGCGTGACGCCCGACTGGAACCGCCGCTTCACCGACCGACGGACGAGGTCGCTCGCAGCCGACCGAAGGAGGTGAATAGCCGCGCCGACGTATCCATCCCATGACCGAACTCGGCGACGACCCCGATGTCGAGGCGCTCGCCGCCGCCCGCCGCGAGGAGGCGCTGGCGACGAACCAGCGACGCCTCCTCGTCCTCGCCGGCGACCGCGACGCCGGCATCGACGCCGCCTTCGACGCGGTCCGCGGGGCCGACGTGCCCGACGACGAGGTGACGTTCGCCACCGCCCGCGAGGGGTTTCGCTTCCACCGCGTTGAGCCGAAGCGCGCCTCGTCGCTCCTCGGGACGACCCGGACGCTCGTCGTCCTCGACGCCCACGAGGAGTTCTCGGCGAACGCGCTCGGCCGCGTCGCCGGCGCGGTCGACGGCGGCGGCCTGCTCGTTTTGCTCACCCCCTCGCTCGACGACTGGCCGACTCGCCGCGACTCGTTCGACGAGCGACTGGCCGTCCCGCCCTTTTCCGTCGCGGACGTGACCGGTCGCTTCCGCGGCCGACTCGTCTCGACGCTCCGGGACCACCCCGGCGTCGCGCTCGTCGACCTCGATTCGGGGACCGTCGAACGCGACGGCGCGTACCGACAGGGAATCAGCTTCGACGCCGCCCCGCCGCGGGTGCCGACGGAGAAAGACCGCCGATTCCCGCGGCGCGCCTACGAGGACTGCCTCACCGCCGACCAGTCCGAGGCGCTCGCCGCGCTCGAAGCCCTGACGGAACCGGGGACCGCCGTCGTCGTTGAGGCCGACCGCGGCCGCGGGAAGTCGAGCGCGGCGGGCCTCGCCGCGGGGAGCCTCGCCGCCGAGGGCAAAGACGTGGTCGTGACCGCGCCCGGCGAGCGGAACGCCGCCGAGGTGTTCGCCCGCGCCGAGCGACTTCTTTCCGAACTCGGCGCGCTCCGCGGCGGCGGCGCGGACGACTTCGACATCGCGGCCGACCGCGGCGGGCGGGTCCGTTACGTCCCGCCGACAGAAGCCGGCGACGCGGCGGCCGACGCCGACGCGCTCGTCGTGGACGAGGCCGCGGCCCTCCCCGTCGGGCTCCTCGAATCGTTCCTCGCCGCGCCCGCGGTCGCCTTCTGTACGACCGTCCGCGGCTACGAGGGCGCGGGCCGCGGCTTCGCCGTCCGCTTCCGCGACCGTCTCGACGACGCGGACCGCGAGGTGACCGACGCGCGCCTCGACGACCCGATTCGCTACGCCGCCGGCGACCCCGTCGAGTCGTGGACGTTCCGCGCGCTCCTCCTCGACGCCCGCCCGCCGGTCGACCAGCTCGTCACGGACGCGACGCCTGAGACCGTCTCCTACCGGGCGCTTTCGCCCGACGACCTACTGGCTGACGAACACCTGCTCCGCGAGGCGTTCGGCCTGCTCGTCCTCGCCCACTACCGGACCGAACCGGACGACCTCGCCCGCCTCCTCGACGCCCCGAACCTGACGCTCCGGGCGCTCACCCACGAGGGCCGGGTCGTCTCGGTCGCGCTCCTCGCCCGCGAGGGCGGCCTCGACGCCGACACCCGCCGGCAGATGTACGACGGCGGCCGCATCCGCGGGAACATGCTCCCCGACGTGTTCACGAGCCAACTCCGCGACGAGGGCGCGGGCGTCCCCGTCGGCTACCGCGTGATGCGCATCGCCACCCACCACGCGGTCCGGTCGTCCGGCCTCGGCTCGCGGCTCCTCACGGAGCTACGCGACGAGTTCGCGGACGACGCGGACTACCTCGGCGTCGGCTTCGGCGCGACCCCCGAGCTCCTCTCGTTTTGGTGCGACAACGGCTACGGCACGGTCCACCTCTCGACCACCAGAAACGACACCAGCGGCGAGTACTCGGCGCTCATGATGCGCCCGCTGTCGTCCGCCGGCCGCGACCTCCGCGACCGCCACGCGAACTGGTTCCTCGGCCGCGTCGGCGACGTGCTCGGAGACGCCCTCTCGGACCTCGACGCCGACGTGGCGCGGGCCGCCCTCGCCGCCGTCGATAGCTCCCTCTCGCCCGACCTCTCCGAGTACGAGTGGCGCGTCGTCGTGGGCGCGTCCTACGGCCCGGGGCTCTACACGACCGCGCCCGGCGCGTTCCGCCGTCTCGGACTCGCGCACCTCACGAACCCCGAACGCGCGTCGCTCACCCCCCGAGAGGAGCGACTGGTGGTCCGCAAGGTCCTCCAGACGCATCCGTGGGACGCCGTCGCGGACGAACTCGACTTCCACTCGACCGCGGGCGCGATGCGCGCGCTCGGCGACGCCTACGAACCGCTCGTGGACGAGTACGGCACCGACGCGGCACGCGAGGAACGCGAGCGATTCCGGTGAGACCCGCCCGGGGAGCGGCCGCGTCTCAGTCGCTCGCCCGCCGACACACCGATGGTCGTCGGAGCCGACGCTCTCCGTATGGCCGAGTGCAGCGAACCCGACTGCGAGAACGTCGCGGCGGTCAGGCTCTACGTGCCGTGGGACGCCGACAGGAACGTCTGTACGGCTCACGCGAGAGCGCTCGTTCAGCAGGACGGCGTCGTCGCTGAACCCCTCGACGGGGCCGAAGACGACTGGTCGTAAGCCGGTCGGGTGGTCGCGCGACCGGTCGTGGGCGGGACCCGCGAAGCCGACGCGTCGCTGGCGAGCGCGACGACGCGCAGAAAATCAGGGTCGGAGACGGAGCGAATCCGCGCTCACCGGAGCGAGACGGCCATCATCACTTCGTCGACGTAGTCGCCGTCTATCTTGTAGTGGCCGTCGCGGACGGCTTCGGTCTCCCAGCCGTGGCCTTCGAGGAACGCGATTGCCTCCTCGTTGGTCGCCGGGACGCTGTTGTAGAGCTTCTCGAAGCCGCGCTCGCGCGCCCAGTCGACGCCGCGGTCGAGGAGTTTGCTCCCGATGCCGTGGCCGCGGAACTCCGGGCGCGTACCGACGGTCAGGACGGCGGTGTGGCTCAGTTTCTCCGCCTCGGGCAGGTCGAGGTGGACCCAGCCGGCGAGTTCGTCGCCGACCGTGGCGACGAACACCATCCGGGAACTGACCTCGTTGTGTCGGAGGACGACTTCCTCGTGGTCGAGCAGGTCCGCGACCGTCTCGGCCTCGATGTACCGGCCCTCGTCCGCGACCTCGTGAATGGCGTTGACGAGGCTCTCTAAGTCGACGTTCTGGGCCATCCGAATCGTCACGTCGAGGTCACCGAGTTCGACCGTCTCCGCCTCGCCGGGCGCGTAGGCCACCTCGACGTGGTTGCCCACCTTTCGGATGTAGCCGTCGCGTCGCAGGACGGTCAGGTGCGCCCCCAGCGCCGCCGGCTCGAAGTTGAGCGCCCGCCGTACCTCGTCCTCGCGGACGGTCCCGTGACGCTCGATGTACTCGTAGATGTCTTTGCGGTCTTTGTGTCCGAAGTTGAGACTGTCAGTTACTTCCATGGTACACAATCACACTCATGATTTATAATTGTTGTTCGTGTTTGACCCGCCGACAGTCGGCTTCGCCGACGGGTGAAACGAGGACCGCGGGGCGCGGGCCGCCCTCAGCGCCGCGCGGGGACGCAGGTCAGCAGTTGGGCGGTGTCGACCACGTCGTGGGTCCGGAGCAGGACTTCGGCGGCCTCGCGGACCGTGAAGTCCGCGTCGAGGTCGACGCCGTAGCATCGCGCGTACATGGCCAGCCAGTCGTTCATCGCCCGGTGGAGCAGTTCGAACTCCTCGCCGGTAAACGAGACCTGCCGGTCGCCCGTCCGCGCGCTGACGTAGAGCGACACCGCCGGGCCGACGCCGTCGCGGGCACATTCGAGCGCGCGCCGGTCCGCGGCCGACGACGGCGGCGGCTCGAACGACTCCCGGGCCTCTCGGGCCTCGGCGGCGAGGGCTCTGGCGCGCTCCCCGAACCGAACGTCTTCGGGGTGGCGCTCCGCGGCCCCGCGGCCGTCAGCGACGGGGCGGGACTCCGATTGGGTCACGTCGCGACTCATGGGCTCACCTCGGTCATCCCCACTTGAACTCGACGCCCTTGTCGCCGCGCGGGTGGCTCCAGTCGGTGTCGGCGACGACGGCGCAGGTGCCGCACTCGACGCAGGGTTGGGTGTCGAGGCTGACGACGCGCTCCTCGGAGCCGTTGGTGCGGACGACCTCCTCGCGGTAACAGCCGCCGCCGAAATCGACCGCCGAGACCGGACAGGCCGCCACCGCGGCCCCGCTCGCCTCGTAGGACTCGTCGCGAAGCGTGATGTGCGGGTTGCCGATGTCGGTGTCGTAGGTCAGCCCGCCGATGCGGGCTTCGAGGTCCGGCGGCGTCACCGAACTCGTCTCGCGCACCCGCGTCCCCAACTCCTCGGCGATGACCGTCGGGAGCGTGACGTAGGGCGTCCGCGTGTCCGGCATCAAAGCCGACAGCGTCGGGACGTTGTAGAGGCGTTCGAGCCGCCCCGAGAGCGCCCTGATGCCGGCGCGTCCGACCGCCGAGGTGAGCACGGTGTCGACCACGTCGGTCACGCCGTCGTCCTCGGCGACGCCGCGGAGCAGTTCGTAGCCGCGGGGCCGGAGCTTCTTCATCACGCCCTCGCTCCGGAGTTTGCGGGCGTATCGCGTCCCCGCCTTCTCCGGTTCGTTGCGCGACTTGGCCTGCGCGTACGACTCCGCCGCGAGCGCCCCGGCGGTGACGGCGTGGTTCATGCCCTTGATGATGGGCCCCTGCGCCTGCATCTGGCCGGCGGCGTCGCCGACGAGGAGCAGGCGGCCGAAGTGCGGTTCGCGCAGGGCGACCTTCTTGGAGTCGGGCACGAGCTTCGCGCTGTACTCCAGTTCGGTGTAGTCGTCACCGAGCCACTGCGCGAGCAACGGATGGGTCAAGAGCCCGTCCAGTAGCTCGTGCGGTTCGGCCCGTTCCGCGACGAGGCTGTCGAGGTGGAACACCGTCCCGAGCGACAGCGTGTCGCGGTTCGTGTAGAGGAAGCCGCCGCCGCGGACGCCCTCGAACAGGTCGCCCGAGAACAGGTGCGCCGCGCCCTCGTCTTCGGCCACGTCGAACCGGTCGGCGATGGCGGCTTCCGGCATGTCGACGACGGCCTTGACGCCTTGGAACCACTCGTCTGGCTCGTCCCAGTCCATCAGGCCCGCGTCGCGGGCGAGTTCGGAGTTCACCCCGTCGGCCGCGACGATGATATCGGCGGTTATCGGGTCGAGTTCGTCCAGCGTGACGCCGACGATGCGGCCCTCCTCGCGGAGCAGGCCGTTGACGTGGACGCCCGTCAGGAGGCCGCCGCCGGTCTCGCGGGTCCGCTCGTGGACACGGGCTTCGAGCCACGAGTCCATCTTCCGCCGGAGGACCGAGTCGGACCACTCGGTGTCGTGTTCGTGGAGGTCCGTGAGGTCGAACGACTCCACCTTGTCGCCGGCGATGTTGTGGATGCGGTACTTCGTGATGGGCCGCTCGGCGGCCGCCTCGCGGAACCCCGGAAAGAGGTCGTCGATGGTGTACGGCGCGGACTCCTCGGCGTAGATGAGCCCGCCCGAGACGTTCTTCGACCCGGCCTCGACGCCGCGTTCGAGGACGAGCGTCTCGATGCCGTAGTTGGCGAACGTCGCGGCCGCCGCCGCGCCGCCGGGACCCGCCCCGACGACGAGCGCCTCGTAGTGTTCGTAGTCGCTCATCGCGACTCACCCCGGTCGTCCGCGGCCGCGCCAGCGCCAGCGCCATCGTCGGGCGTTCCGGCCGGCGGCGTCGATGCCGCGCGCCCCCCGTCGCTCGCCACCGCCGCCTCGAACCGGCCCTCCTTGAGCGCCGTCGTCAGCCTCGGCAACACCTCGAACAGGTCGCCCTCGATGAAGTAGTCCGAGAAGTCGCGGATGCGGGCGTCGGGGTCGGTGTTGACGGCGACGATGGTGTCCGACTCGTCCATGCCAACCTTGTGCTGAACCGCGCCGGAGATACCCGCCGCGATGTAGAGTTTCGGCGCGACGACCTGCCCCGTCTCGCCTATCTGTCTGTCCTCGTGGGTGTACTGCTCGACGTGGCCGTCGAAGTTGAACGACCCCGTGACGATGCCGCGGGTGACGCCCACCTCGGCGTCCTCGAACTGGTCGACGAGGTCCAAGGCGAGTTCGATGCCCTTCGTCGGGTCGTCGCCGATGCCGCGGCCGACCGCGACGATGACCTCGTGGCCGGTCAGGTCGATACCCTCGTCCAGTCGGTCGTAGTCGGTGACGGTGACGCGGAACCAGTCGTCGTCGAGCGGGGCGTCGTGTTCGACGACGAGGCCCTCGCGCTCGGCGTCGGGTTCGGGCAGGTCGAAGCTCCCCGGGATGACCGACGCGCCCTGCGGGTGGAACTCCCGCGTCGGGTTGTCGATACAGAGGATGGTCGAGTACTCGAAGCCGGAGAAGTCCGGGCGCTTCATGTGCAGGACGCGCTGGAACTCCTTTTTCTCTCCGGCGACGCCGGTCTTGACCGGGTTCGAGATGACCTCCTCTGTGATGTAGAGCCCCGAGCAGTCGCTGGCGAGGCCGGAGTCGAGTTCGGCCTGCACGAGCGCCGAGAGGTCCCGGCCGTTGTTCGTCGCCGGGAACAGCACGTACCGCGGCTTGTCGTAGTCGCGCCACGGTTCGTCGCGGCCGTCCGTGACCTCGAAGTTCTGGTGGGTGGCTCCCGCGCGGGCCATGTCGCAGAATATCTCGGTGTACGGCTTGTGCTGGAAGCGTTCGAGTCTGGCGTCCTCGCGGACGACGACCACGTCCGCGCCGTAGGCGATGACGTCCTCGACGTGGTTCGACACGTCGGCGCCGATGAGGACCGCGACGACCCGCTCGTCGGTCGTGTAGTCGTCGTTGTAGGTGTCCATCAGTTCGCGGGCCTTCCCGAGCATCTCCTTGGACACGTCTACGAGTTCGCCCGCCTGCGTCTCGCAGTAGACCCACATGTCGCGGTAGGTTCCCCCGTGGAGCGACCGGACGTGACGCTTGTCGCGGGTCGGGTGGTCGAGGTCCGGGTGGCGCTCCTCGGGTGTCCGGTCGTCCACCTCGACTTCCGTGTCCTCCTCGTCGCTTCCCTTCACGGAGTCGATGCGGTTTCTGATGAGTCGCTTCACCGGGTCGCGGTTCTCGCCCGCCTCCTCGTGTTCGAGGAGCGATTCGAGCTCCGAGACCTCCTCGACGCTCTGGAGGGCGTTTCCGACCTCCGCGGTGCTCATCGACGCGAGGTCCAGCCCGTCGGCGTCGGCCGGCTCCTCGTCCTCGGAGAACTTCTCGATGCGGCTCTCGATGAGCGCAACGGCCGGCGCGCGGTTCTGCCCGCGGTGTTCGGCCTGCAGAATCTCCTCTAACTCGCCGAGGTCGTCGATGTCTTTGATAGCCGGACCGAGCTCCGAAATCTCGTAGTCGCCGGGGTCGAAGTCGGTCACGCTCAGTCACCCCCCGCGGCCGCGGCGTCCCCGTCGCCGTCGCCCACCGCCGACTGCATCGCGGTCAGCACGTCCTGCATGGCTCCCGCGTCGTCGGGATCGACCATCGTCGCCTCCCGCTCCGCCGGGGCCTTCGGAATCGGGTCGACCGACGAGACGATGGTCGGCGAGCCGTCGAGACCGATGTAGTCCGGGTCGACGTTGATGTCGGCGTGGTCCCGCACCGTCAGGTGCGCCTCGTAGTTCTCGGCGCGCGCTCGGGTCTCCTCGCGGAGGTCCTTCAGCGTCAGGCGCTCGCCCGCCGTTCGATACGACGGCTCGAACTCGGGGTCCGCGACGACGAACGCCGGAAGCTCCGTCTCCACGGTCTCTATCTCTTCGATGTCGCCTTCGACCAGTCGCTTGGCGCGCAGGGTCCCCGCCTCCTCGTCGATGTCGAGGGAGATGACGTGCGTGACGAGCGGCATGTCGAGACACCAGTTCGTCTGCGGGCCGGTGTGGCCCGTCTCCCCGTCCGCGGTCTTGAACCCGGCGAACACCACGTCCGGTTCGCCGAGCGTCTCGATGCCCGCGCTGAGCGTGATGGCCGTCGCCCACGTGTCGGCGGCCGCCATCTCGCGGTCCGAGACGAGGTGGAGGTCGTCGGCGTACACCGTCTCCATCGCCTCCTGTAACACCTCCTTGTACCCCGGCGGCCCCATGCTCATCACGCTCACTCGCCCGCCGTGTCGAACCCGCGTCTGGAGCGCCGCCTCCAGCGCGAAGCGGTCGTTCGGATTCATCACTGTGGGCGTCTTCCCCCGTTCGAGATGCCCGTCCTCGTCGAACGATACCTGGCCCTCCCGGAAGTCGGGCACGCCTTTGGTAAGTACCACCATGTGCATTGAGAACACTCTCCAGTTAATGCTAGCTCATATTCATAATAATCTTTTGTACTAGGTGATTGGAACGTCTGCGCCGCTCAGCGGCGTCGTTCTCGGCGGGGCTACCCGCAAAAAATCGGGGTTTCTTCCCTCAGATGCGTCCCGCTCGCCCGGGGTCGACGTCGATGGCGTCGACCGGGCAGACGTCGACACAGAGCATGCAGTCGATGCACTGGTCTTCGTGGGTCGGTTCGGCCTTGATGTCGGACTCCGGGTGCCCCGGCGTGTCGACCCACGTGAACACGTCCACGGGGCAGTCCTCCAGACACGCCCCGTCGGCGAGACAGATGTCGAAGTCCACCGCGACGTGCGTGCCGTGGATGCCGTGTTTCTCCGGCGGGTCGACCGGTCCCCAGACGGCCACGCCGTTTTCCTCGCCGACCTTCTCCCTGTTTGCCTCGAACTGCGGGTCGATAGCCATGACTCTTAGTGACATATTCCGGTAGAGGCAATAAACTATCCCCCGAACGGGCAGAAAGCGGGCGACTCGTCGCATGAGTCGGTACCTCGACCCCCGCCGCGGCCGCGTCGGGGCCGCCACGCGCCCACTCGGTGGGGTGAATAGCCCCCGGCCCGAACCACCCCGGTATGGACGTGTTCCTCTGGGTCGCGCTCGCCCTCTTGGTCCTCGGCGTCGTCGGGAGCGTACTCCCGCTGCTTCCCGGTGCGCTCCTGTCCGTAGTCGGCGTGGTCGTCTACTGGGTGTCGACCGGCTTCTCGGAGCCCGGTCCCATCGCGTTCGTCGGGCTCACTCTCGTCGGCCTCGTCGCGCTCGTCACCGACTACGCCGGCGGGATGGTCGCCGCGCGGTTCGGCGGCGCGTCGACCCGAACCTCGATTGTCGCCGGCGTCGTCGGCTTCCTGCTCATGTTCCTCATCGGCCCGCTCGGCATCTTCGTCGGCGTCGCTGGCACCGTCTTCGCCCTCGAATACGTCGACCATCAGGACGCGGAAGAGAGCGGTCGGCGCGCCCTCGTCGCCACCGTCGGCGTCCTCGCCACCGCGGCGGTGCAGGCGCTGTTGACGTTCTCGATGCTCGTCGGGTTCGTCCTGACCGTGGTGCTCTGAGCGCAGGCCGGTTTTCGCGTTCCCGCCGACTCACCGCTCGTCTCGCCGCCGAATCAGCCCCGTCTCCGCGTCGGCGACGACCCGCGCGGGCGCGCCGTCGGCGTCCACCCGAAGCGGCATGACGTACAGGTCGAACGTCCGGTCGGTCGGGAGCGCGTCCAACCCGCAGAGGTTCTCGACGACGAGGAGTCCCGCCCCGAGAATCGCGTGGTGGGCGGGCACGCCGTCGCCGCCGGTCGGGTCCGGGCTGAGCGCGTCGATACCGACCGAGAGCCCGCGGTCCGCGCAGGCGCGCGCCGTCTCGGGCGCGAGCGCCGGGTGGTCGGCCATGCGTTCGGTCCCCCACTCGTCTTCCCAGCCGGTTCGGAACACGAGAAAATCCACGCGCGGTTCGAGGCGTTCGGGAATCGCGTCCGGGCCGATTCGACCGCGGGGTCCCGCGTCTCGACAGTCGATTGCGCGAGCGGTGAACCGGAGGTCGTCGGCCGGGAAGTCGTCGAGCGTCGCGCCGTCCGGCTCGGTGTGCGCGGGGGCATCAACGTGCGTGCCCGCGTGGGTTCCGAGTTCGAGCCGCGAGACGCGATAGCCGTCGGTCTCGAAGTCGGCGTGCGACTCGACTGCGACCGGCGGGTCGCCGGGGTACGTCGGCATCCCTGTTTCGACGCGGCGGGTGAGGTCGAGGAGGGTCATACGGCTCCTTAGGCGGGGGTGGGTAAAACGAGTGTTCGTGTCGAAAGCGACTGTCCGTCGCTCGACCTACTTGTGCGCGAAGTAGACGACCGTCTCGTCGTCGCCGCGGTCGTCCACGCGGACGAAGCCGACGCGCTCGAACTGGACGAGTGCGTCCTCGGGCACGTCACCGAAATCGGGTTCAGCGACGCCCGTCACGTCGCCGTCCATGGTGCGCATGCGGACCGGGACGCCGTCGGTCGGTGCCCAGTGAATCACGTCTACGTCGCCCTCGCGGACCACGTCGAGGGCGTCGCCGGTGGCGACGAGCGAGTCGCCCTCGCGGCGGACCGCGCCGAAGCCCTTCAGCCAGACGCGCTCGCCCTCGGCGGGCACGTCGCCCGATTCGAGGAGGACGCTGTCGCCGACGGGGATGTCGCGGGTGCCGCGCTCCTCGAAACTCGGGTGGAGCGGCGGGTGGGCGCTGTCGGGGCCGCCCTCGACGGCGAACGCCTCCCCGTCCCGAACGAGGAAGTAGCGGTCCGTGTCGTCGTCGACGAGGTCGCGGTTGTTCGCGTAGACGGTCGACATCGAGAGGTCGACATTCGAGGTGGAGGTGCCGAGGCCGACCATCGCGTCCACGATGGCCTGCCCGCGGATGCCGCGGCGGCGGAGGCTCTTGATGGTCGGCACGCGCGGGTCGTCCCAGCCCTCGACCTCGCCCGCGTCGATGCGTTCCTTGATGCTCGACGTGGACATCTTCACGTCGTAGGCGTCGACCTGCACGTGGCCCCAGTGGACGACCTCGGGGTAGTCCCAGCCGAAGTAGTCGTAGACGAACTGCTGGCGCTTCGCGGAGTCCTGGAGGTCGATGCCGCGGATGATGTGGGTGACGCCCGTGAGGTGGTCGTCGACGCCGGACTGGAAGTCGAGCATCGGCCACGCGCGGTAGTCGGCCGCCTCCTCGCGGGGGTGCGGCGTGTCTATCATGCGGAAGGCGACCCAGTCGCGCAGCGCGGGGTTCTTGTGCTCGATGTCGGTCTTGACGCGGAGAACCATCTCGCCCGAACTGTACTCGCCTGCGACCATGTCCTCGAACTCCTCGCGGGTCGTCTCGGGGTCCTTGTCGCGGTGCGGACAGGGCTTTCCGTCGTTCTTCAGGTTCGAGAACTCCTCGCCCGAACACGAGCAGGTGTACGCGCCGCCCATCTCGATGAGTTCGCGGGCGTGGTCGTAGTACGTCTCTACCCGGTCGGACGCGCGAATCACGTCGTCGGGCTCGAACCCGAGGTAGTCGATGTCGTCGAGGATGGCGTCGTACGCCGTCAGGTCCGGTCGCTTCGTCTCCGGGTCGGTGTCGTCGAACCGAACGATAAACGAGCCGTCGTACATCTCCTTGTACGTCCCGATGACCGCGGGCATGCGGGCGTGGCCGAGGTGCCACGGGCCGTTGGGGTTCGGTGCGGCGCGCATGCGGACCTCGTCGTACGCCTCGACGTTCGGAAGGTCGGGGAGCAGCGAGTCGTCCGCCTCTTCTTCGGCTTCCATCTCGGCGAGTTCCTCGGGCGCGAGCTCTTCGAGTCGCTCGCGCTTTTCGCCCGCCGAGAGCTGATTCACTTCGGCGACGACGGGGCCGATGAGGCCCGGAATCTCGCCGCCGTGCTGTCGGAAGTCGGGGTTTTCGCCCATCAGCGGGCCCATAATCGCGCCCACGTCGGCGTCGCTGTCGTGTTTCACCGCGTTGAGAAGCGCGTGCTTCTCGGCCTCTCGCTCGATGCGCTCTCGAAGCTCGTCGTCCATTACCGTTCGCTTCCGCGGCGCGCCTAAAAACAGGCCCGGATTGCGGGGAAGGGTCCTCGCGCGGGCAGGGGTACGGTACATGTTAGCATTTCAGATCAGATATGAGTTGCGGCGGGGCTCGGTGGCGGACGGTCGAAAGAAAAGCCCGCACGACAGCGGTTCGCTGTGGGCTCGGGGTGCGCCGCGCGCTCAGTAGCCGCGGGTGATGAGGTAGTCCGCGATGTCGCACAGCAGGTCGCGGGCCTCGTTGTCCGGGAGGACGTCGAGCCGCGATTTGGCCTGTTCGGTGAGGTCTTCGGCCATCTCGCGGGCGTAGTCGATGCTGCCCGCCTCGTTCAGTTCGGCGACGGCGGCCTCGACGGCGTCTTCGGTGAGTTCCTCGGCCGTCTCGGCGTCGACGAGGTCGTCCACGTCGATGCCCTGCTGGCGCGCGTGAAGCGAGATGATGGTCTCTTTGTTCTCCACGAGGTCCGAGCCGCGCTGTTTGCCGAGCTGGTCGGACGGCACGGTCAGGTCGAGCACGTCGTCTTGAATCTGGAACGCGCTGCCGGACGCGATGCCGTACTGGTAGAGCGCCTCGACGACCTCGTCGTCGGCGCCCATGACGACCGCCGGAACGGCGGCCGCGGTCCCGTAGAGCACCGCCGTCTTCAGTTCGACCATCTGGAGGTACTCGTCGGGGAGCACCTCGGTGCGGCGCTCGAACTCGATGTCGAGCGCCTGCCCCTCGCAAATCTGCGTGCAGGTGGTCGCGAGCCGGCGGACGGCTTCGAGGCCGTCGGCGGGGTCCGCGCCCGTCTTCGTCAGGAGTTCGAACGCCTTGGCGTACAGCGTGTCGCCGGCGAGGATGGCGGTCGAGTTGTCGTACTCCTTGTGAACCGCCGGGACGCCGCGACGGAGGTCGTCGTCGTCCATGATGTCGTCGTGGATGAGCGTGAACGACTGGATGACCTCGATGCTCACGGCGGCGACCATCACGTCGATGGGGTCGCCCTCGAGCGTCGGGAACGCCCGGTAGTCCTCCGACATCGGTTCGACGTCCGCGAGGGACTCCGCGGTCAGGAGGGAGACGGTCGGCCGGAGGCGTTTGCCGCCGGCTTTCAGGAGGTACCGTGAGGCCTCGTAGAGCCGTTCGGGCTCGGCCATCGGTACGTCCTCGTCGAGCGCGTCGTTGACGAGTTCGCGCCGCTCGCGAATCGCCTCGAGCACCCGCTTTTCCGTCGCGTCGGGAGTCATCACTCCACCAGCTGAATCATGTTGCCGTTCCGCGTGACGTGGAGGTCGCGACCGAGGGCGTAGCCCTGACTCTCCGCGAGGTCCACGTACGGAGCGAAGCCTTTCAGGTTCTGGTGAGCCGGGATGACGTGCTGGGGCTGGAGCGCCTGGAGCATCTCGTAGTGGCCCTCCTCTCGGAGGTGGCCCGAGACGTGAATCTCGTCGTAGATGCGCGCGCCCTGCATGCGCAGGAGGCGTTCGGACTGGTAGCGCTGGCCCTCGTTCGTCGGCTCCGGGATGACCCGCGCCGAGAAGATGACCTTGTCGCCGTCGTCAATCTCGTACGGCGTCTCGCCGCGGCCCATGCGGGTGAGCATCGCGCGCGGCTCGCCCTGGTGGCCCGTGACGATGGGCAGGTAGTTCTCCTTGCCCTCCTTCATGATTCGCTTGAAGGTGCGGTCGACGGACTTGCGGTGGCCGTACATCCCGAGGTCGTCGGGGAGGTCGACGAAGCCGAGGCGCTCGGCCGTGCCGGAGTACTTCTCCATCGAGCGGCCGAGGAGGACCGGCTGGCGGCCGATATCCTTGGCGAACTCGACGAGCGAGGAGACCCGGGAGATGTGCGACGAGAACGTCGTCGCGACAATGCCGCCGTCGTAGTCCTCGACGGAGGTCATCACGTCTTTGAGGTGGCGGCGCGCGACGGACTCGGAGGGCGTGCGGCCCTTCCGGCCGGCGTTCGTACAGTCTTCGATGTACGCGAGCACGCCGTTGCCCTCGCGGCCGATTTCGCGGAAGCGCTTCATGTCGATGGGGTCTTCGAGGACCGGCGAGTGGTCCATGCGCTTGTCGAGGCCGTAGACGATTGCGCCCTCGGGCGTGTGGATGACCGGGTTGATGGCGTCGATGATGGAGTGGGTGACGTGGACGAATTCGAGTTCGACCTGTCCGGAGTCGCCGATGGACATCGTCGACCCGGCTTCCATCTTGACGAGGTCGTTGTTGACGTTGAACTTGTTCTCGCCTTCGATCTGCTGTTTCACCAGTTCGATGGTGAAGGGCGTGGCGACGACGGGGGCGTCGTAGCGGTGGGCGAGCTTGGAGATGGCCCCGATGTGGTCGAGGTGGCCGTGCGTGGGGACGATGGCCTGCACGTCTCCTTCGAGGTCGCTCATGACCCGGTCGTCCGGGATAGCGCCCATGTCGATGAGGTCGAGGCTGTGCATCTTTTCGGTCTCGACGTTGTCGTGGATGAGGACCTGCGACAGGTTGAGACCCATGTCGAAGACGACGACGTCGTCTCCGGCACGGACGGCCGTCATCTGACGGCCGACTTCTTCGTATCCGCCTATGGTTGCGATTTCGATTTCCATGGTTTGTGTGTCTCGATATTCCGAGCATCGAAAGCCACGATGTGGCGAAGGTGCTCACGGAAAGACGGGTGTCTGGGGGCCACCGGCCCCGGCGTCTTGCAGCTCGTCGGTCGAATGACCCCGCGTACGAGACGGCCCGAACCGGTCGATTTGGGCGCGCCCGCACTTACCCGCGGGTTTCTGGTACTGAGTTCTACTCGCGGGGGTACTAAAAACTACGTGGGTTCATCGCGCCCGCACGCCCGGGGTCGTGAGAGAACGTCTCACGTGAGACGAGGATTCTCCCCGTTCGGCGACGATTTCGACCCGGACGGTCGGATTCGACGCGACTCCGCACTGTCGGTCCGGCACATTTAAGACAACTACGAGACGGATTTGATGCATGAGCGGCCGACCTCTCGACGTCCTCGAAGCGTCACTCGACGAGCCGGTGACGGTTCTCCTCAAGGACGGAAACGCGTACTTCGGCGTCCTCGCTGGTTACGACCAGCACATGAACGTCGTACTCGAAGAAGCGCTGGACGAAGACACCGTGCCCGGGGATATCGAACTCGAGCAAGTCCAAGACACAACCATTATACGCGGCGATAACGTCGTCACCATCAAAGCATGACGGGTGCAGGAACCCCCAGCCAAGGAAAGAAGAACAAGACGACGCACGTCAAGTGCCGTCGCTGCGGCGAGAAGTCCTACCACGTGAAGAAGAAGGTCTGCTCGTCTTGCGGCTTCGGTAAGTCGAAGAAGCGTCGGAGCTACGCCTGGCAGTCGAAGTCCGGCGACAACTAACGACTCTCGACGGTCTCCGACCGTCTCTGTCTTCTCTCTCGCCGTCTGCGGCGAGAACGAACCCGCGTTCCTGACTCCCGGTTCGTCTTCGACCCCGTGACACTCGCTAGCACCGAGTACGGCGTCCCACCCCCGACCTGCGTGCAGTTCTCGCCACTTTCCTGACAACAGCTACCGCCCCGAGCCGACGCTGTCGCCGCGGCCGACGAGACCAGCCACGGGTGCGTCGCTTCCGTTCTCGTCGGGTTACGCGCCGGCTCGTAGTCGCCCTCCCGATCCGTAAACATATGCACTAACGTGGATATTTATCGGTTGGGGACCCCGTCGTTACTGCATAAGGACGGGTTTTTTACCCCCTCGACTCTCTATCATCTTCCATGGTAACTGGGCGGGACGACTCCCACCACCACATCGGCGGACCGACCGAGAAGTGCGGTGTCGTCGGCGTCGCACTCGGCGGTCGAGACGCCGCACGGCCCCTCTACTACTCGCTGTACGCCCTCCAGCACCGGGGCCAAGAGTCCGCAGGCATCGTCACCCACGACGGGTTCCAACAGCACAGTCACGTCCAGATGGGTCTCGTCGGCGACGCGTTCGGTGCCGACGACCTCGACGGCCTGAAGGGCGAAGCCGGCATCGGCCACGTCCGCTACCCAACCGCGGGCGACGTGTCGAAGTCGTGCGCCCAGCCGTTCGCCGTCTCGTTCAAGTCGGGCTCGCTCGGTCTCGCGCACAACGGCAACCTCGTCAACGCCGACGAACTCCGCGACGAACTGGAGAACTTCGGCCACGCCTTCACCTCCACGGGCGACACCGAGGTCATCGCCCACGACCTCGCGCGCAACCTCCTCGAAGAGGACCTCGTCCGCGCCGTCAAGCGAACGATGGAGCGCATCCACGGCTCGTACGCGCTCACCATCATGCACGACGAGACGGTCCTCGGCGTGCGCGACCCCGAGGGGAATCGGCCGCTCTGCATCGGGAAAGTCGACGACGGGTACGTGCTCGCCTCCGAGTCGGCCGCCATCGACACGCTCGACGGCGAACTCGTCCGCGACGTGAAGCCGGGCGAACTCGTCGTCCTCGAACCCGACGGCTCCGGCTTCGACTCGTATCAACTGGTCGAACGCGACAACACGGCCCACTGCTTTTTCGAGCACATCTACTTCGCCCGCCCGGACTCCGTGATGAACGACACGCTCGTCTACGAGGCCCGCCGGGGACTCGGTCGGAAGCTCTGGGACGAAAACGGCGTCGACACCGACGTGGTCATGCCCGTCCCCGACTCGGGCCGCGCGTTCGCCTCCGGCTACGCCGAGGCCGCACAGGAAGACGACGCGACCGTCGAGTTCGCTGAGGGGCTGATGAAGAACCGCTACGTCGGCCGGACGTTCATCATGCCGACCCAAGACGAGCGCGAGCGCGCCGTGCGCCTGAAGCTCAACCCCATCAAGAGCACCGTCGAGGGGAAGTCCGTCACGCTCATCGACGACAGCATCGTCCGCGGGACGACCTCGAATCAGCTCGTGCAACTCTTGTACGACGCCGGCGCGACCGAGGTCCACATGCGCATCGGCGCGCCGCCCATCGTCGCGCCCTGTTACATGGGCATCAACATGGCCACCCGCGAGGAGCTCATCGCCTCGGACAAGTCAGTCGAGGATGTCCGCGACACCATCGACGCCGACAGCCTCGGTTACCTCTCTATCGACTCCGTGGCCGAAGTGCTCGAAAAGTCCCAAAGCGACCTCTGTCTCGGCTGTGTCACCGGCGAGTACCCCTACGACATCGACGGCGAGGAAACCGACCGCGACGTGAGTCGCCCCGTCGTCGGCGCCGAAGCGCCGCTGAGCGACTGAGTCTCACCGACGCCCGTCCGACCTGCCGACCCGTCCGACCCGCCGACCTCTCGACACAGAAGACAGTCACCGAGAGCCGCGATAGCATAGTCAACGCGGCCTTTCTTTTCTCTCGCGCCCGTCGTTCGGACCGTACTCCGACTCGCCGAGAACCGGGTTGCGAGCGGAGTACGGAGTGCGAATCGACGGGGCGGACGCCGCGGGAGGGCTCGCACGCCCCGTCTCTGTGACCTGCCGGTCGCACCACGTACTACCGCCCGTCCGAACTAACGGCCCTCGGGCCGCGCGCTCCGCCGCGGGCGTCGGACGGGTACTCCCTTGGAACGCCCGAGCGACGGCGCTCGCCGTCCCTCCTCAGTAGATGACGTAGAGGAGGACGTAGACGACGTTTCCGAGGACGAACGAGACGAGCCACAGCGAGGCCGCGACGCGGCCGAACCGAGCGTGTTCGGTTCCGAAGACTTCGGTTATCGGTCGCGTCAGTGCCAACAGCAGGACGTAGTAGACGACGGGGACGCAGACGATAGCCAGAAGGATGTGAATCGCCAGCGTCGGGAGGTAGACGAACTGATAGACCGCGTCGGGGCCGGGGAACTCGGCGGTCCCCTGAACGACGACCTTGTAGAGATAGAGGACGAGGAACGTCGCAAACAGGAGGAACGAGGCGAGCATCATGCGCCGGTGGCGCTCGATGTCGCCGCGGCGGACGAACCGGACGCCGGCGAGGATGGTGACGATGGCGACGGTGCTGATGACCGCGTTGACGTGCGGAATCGCGTTCAGCGCGGCCGCCGGCGCGGTCGGAATCGCGGCGCGGGGAATCGCGCCGAGCGCCGCGCCGAAGACGAGCGCGAGCGACAGTACCGAGAGGAGAGCGGTCAGTCCGCGGACGTGGTCGCGTGCTCGGAACTCCATGGGCGTACTCCGGGGCCGCGAGGCCAAAATCGTTCGGTCGCCCGACCGCGGTACGACGCCTGCAAACGCCCGACATTGCCGAGTCGAAAGGAAAGTCATTTAAATTACCGCGGGGTAACGGAGAGTGCAGCAAGACACAGCGAGCGTGGGTAGCCAAGCCAGGCCAACGGCGCAGCGTTGAGGGCGCTGTCCTGTAGAGGTCCGCCGGTTCAAATCCGGTCCCACGCATCGCAAGATGCAGGTGACGTCCCTACACGGACATCACCCACGCACAATCCTTCCACGAAACTACACCCCGAGAGGCATCCTTCTCCGGGTTTTTTCGGTGTTCACCGGCCAGTGGCCGTGCAACCGTCGACCTCGGTCTCGGCCGCATCCCCGTGCCGCGAGTTTAAAAGGGTCGAACGAGTAACACGCGGCATGGCCAAGTACTCGACGAACCGGGGCGGTGGCGGCGGCGACGGCGACAGTTGCGAACTCTGCGGCCGAAGCACCGCGAAGCTCCGGCGTGCGAACGTGGCCGGCGCGGACCTGTTGGTCTGTCCGGACTGCGCGCCGCACGGCGAGAACCGCCACGCGGACCGAAAAAGCGGGTCGAGCGACGCCTCTCGCGACGGTTCTTCGGGGAACCGCAAGAAGCGCGCCGCCCAGCGCACCGCCAAGCTGTACGACAGCGCGAAAGGCGACTCCAAACACTGGGAGGAAAAAGGGACGAACTACGAGAAAGACCGGCTTCCCTACCTCGTCTCCGGCTACGGCGGCGTCGTCGAGTCCGCCCGGCAGGACGCCGGGCTCCAACTCGCTGAACTCGCGGACGAACTCGACCTCGACGAGAAGCAACTGCTCGCCATCGAGCAGGGCCGCGCCACGCGGGCGAACGTCGGGGGGTCGGCCATCCGTGCCCTCGAAGAGCGCCTCGACGTGACCCTCGTCGACGAGTAGCACGATTTTTCTCGGTCGGGCGTCTCGACGCGCACATGTCCGACTCACTCGCACCCGACTCCCCGACGGTCCGGGCGTTCGACGCGACGGTGACGCGCGTCGACGGTCGGTCGGTCGTCCTCGACGAGACGTACTTCTATCCAGAAGGCGGCGGCCAGCCCGCCGACCGGGGCGTTCTCGGCGGCGTCGACGTCGAACACGTCCGCACGAACGCCGACGGCGCGGTCGTCCACGACCTCGCGGCCGACCCCGACTTCGCCGCTGGCGACGAGGTGACGGGCGTCGTCGACGACGACTTCCGGACGTACTGCATGCGGGCGCACACCGCGAGTCACGTTCTCTACGGCGCGGGTCGCCGCACCTTCGACGACCTCGGCTACGGCGGCTTCGACATCTCCGCGGAGAAGGTCCGCGTCGACTTCGAGACCTCGACCGAGGTCGACGACGACGCGCTCGTCGAACTGGAGCGCCTCGTCAACCGGGCGGTGTGGGACAACCGCGAGGTGTCGTGGGAGGAGATTCCCGTCGCGGAGGCCCGCGACCGCGAGGAAATCGCGTTCAACGTCAAGACCGAGGAAGGCGTCTTCTCCGAGTCCGAAACCGTCCGAGTCGTCTCCATCGACGGCTGGGACTGGGCGGCCTGCGGCGGCACGCACGTCTCGAACACCGTCGAAATCGGGCCGGTCGAGGTGCTCGGCCGGTCGAACCCCGGCGAGGGTCTCACCCGCGTCGAGTTCGCGGTCGGGCCGTCGGCCGTCGACCGCCGCGCCGCGGTCCGCGGGTCCGCCTACGAGGCCGCCCGAGCGCTCGGGACGAACCTCGACGGCCTCGGAGAGTCAGCCGCCGCAGTCGCGGCCGCGCGCGAAGAACTGGAGTCCGAACTCGCGGACCTCAAGTCCGAGGTACTGCGCTCCCGACTCGCGGACTTCGAGACGGTCGAACGCGACGGGCTGACGTGGAACGTCGGTGCAGTCTCGGGCTTCGACGCGAACGAGGTCGGGGAGGCCGCCAAAGAGGCCCGCGACGGAGCGGCCGTAGACGTGTTCGTCGCCGTCGGCGAATCGGACGCGCCGTTCGTCGTCGTCGCCAGCGCCGGCGACGCGGCCGCCGGGGAGGTCGTCGCCGAGGTGACAGACGAGTTCGGCGGCGGTGGCGGCGGCGGGCCGACGTTCGCGCAGGGCGGCGGTCTCGGCGCGCCGGCCGACGAGGTTCTCGCGTACCTACGCGACTGAGTGGAGTCCCGCACAGCGACCGAGACTGTGGCGTGCTGACGCCCGACGGACGACCGGCGGTTCAATCATCTTTTTCAATGATGGTCCGTACTCATCACCATGGAAACCGTAGGGTCTGCCACGGGTCTGACCGACGAGCAACGGGCCATCCGCGACGTGGTCCACGAGTTCGCCGTCGAGGAGATTCGCCCGACTGCGCGCGAGGCCGACGAGACGGAGGCGTTCCCGGAGGACGTGTGGGACGGCCTCGCTGACCTCGACCTGACCGGGCTGACCGTCCCCGAGGAGTACGGCGGGTTCGGTGCCGACCGCGCCACCTACGCCGTCGTCAACGAGGAGGTCGCCTACGGCCAACTCGCCGTCGCCACCGCGCTCTCCGTGCACTGTCTCGCCACCGAGTGCATCGCCGAGTTCGCGACCGACGAACAGAAGGAAACGTGGCTCCCCGAGATGGTCCGCGGCCGACCGGTCGGCATGTTCGGCCTCTCCGAACCGGACGCGGGGTCAAACCCCGCCGAGATGTCGACGGTCGCCCGGCGCGAGGGTGACGAGTACGTCATCAACGGCAAAAAGCAGTGGATAACGAACGGCCAGCGCGGCGGCGTCTGCATCCTCTTCGCCAAGACCGACCCCGACGACCCCTCGTCGGTCACGCAGTTCCTCGTTCCGGAGTCGGCCGGCTACGAGGTCGGCAAGAAAGAGGAGAAACTCGGCCTCCGCGCGTCCGACACGACGGCGCTGCTCTTCGACGACGTGCGCATTCCTGCGGAAAACCGACTCACTGAGGAGGGCAAGGGCCTCTCTGCGGCCTTCCGCATTCTGACCGGCGGTCGCATCGGCATCGCCTCGCAGGCCGTGGGACTCGCGCAGGCCGCGCTCGACGACGCTATCGACTACGCGAACGAGCGCGAGCAGTTCGACAAGCCCATCTCGAAGATTCAGGCGGTTCGCCACAAAATCGCGGACATGGGCACGCAGGTCCACGCTTCGCGGATGCTCGTCCGCGAGGCCGCCCGCGTCGCCGACGCCGGCGACGACCCGCGGACCGCGGCGTCCATCGCGAAGTACTTCGCCAGCGAGGCCGCGGTCGACGTGACCAACGAGGCCGTGCAGGTCCACGGCGGCTACGGCTACACCACCGACTTCGACGTGGAGCGGTACTACCGCGACTCGAAGATTACGACCATCTACGAGGGAACCAGCGAGATTCAAAAAGAGATTATCGCGCGGTCGCTCCTCGACTGAACGGGCGAGCAGACCTCTTTTTCAGCCGGTCGAGTCGCTCACGGACTCCGGGCGAGCGTCGGCAGCCTTCGCTCGCGGACCACGTCGACGGCGGCGACGCCCGCGAGGAGGAGACAGCCGACGAGCGTCACCCACGCGCCGGCCGCCGAGACGAACGTCTCGTCCCACAGCTGGATGAACCGCAGGACTGCGACGGTCCCGACGACGCCGACGACGAGTTCCGCGCGTCGGGAGCGCCGTCCGGCGAGCGCGGCCACGGAGAGCAAAACGACGGTCGGGAGGAGGACGATACCGTGGACGAGTTCCAGCCCGTTTCCCATGCCGCCGTAGTAGACGTCTATGACCGGCCCCTCGTGGGCCGGGTCGACCTGTATCCACGGGAGGAAGACGCCGGCCGCGACGACGAGCGACGGGAGGATCGGCGCGAGGCGGTCGCGGAGCGCGGATGCCATGCGGGAAGCGACGCCGGGGTCCCGTATAGGCCTTCGCCCGAAGCGTCTTTTCCCCGCGGTGCCCTACTGCGGGCAATGACGCTCCCCGACCTCTCGGCGTTCGACGCGGTCGTCTACGACCTCGACGGGACGCTCGTCGACCTCCGCGTCGACTGGAACGACGCCGCCAGCGACGCCGCGGCCGTCCTACGGAACGCCGGCGTCGACGCCGACTCGCTGGACCTCTGGAAGATGCTCGACGCGGCCGACGACGCCGGCGTCCGCGACGACCTAGAGCGAGAGCTCGCGGCCCACGAACGGGAGGGCGCGTGGCTCTCCGACCGCCTTCCCCTCGCGGACCACCTCGCCGATGACGGCGTCCCCTCCGGCGTCTGCTCGCTCAACGCCGAGGACGCCTGCCGGGTCGCGCTCGACGTGCACGACCTTTCGGACCACGTCGACGCCGTCGTCGGCCGCGACAGCGTGGCGACGCGCAAGCCCGACCCGGAGCCGTTGCTCACGACGCTCGAACGCATGGCGGTCGACCCCGACTCGGCCGTGTTCGTCGGCGACTCGGCCCGCGACGAGGTGACGGCCGACCGCGCCGGCGTCGCCTTCAGATACGTCGACGGCGGTCCCACCGGCGTTTGAGCGAGGGTCGAAGGAACTGGACTGGTCTGAACAGAGCAGAAGCTACGACGGGAGCAAACAGGCGGCACGGTCGCTCCGCCGGGCGGCGTGCCGCGCTCCCGCGTTGCGCCCGGCGGCGATGCTCAACGCACGGGGGCGCTGGCCGCGGAATCCGTGATAAATCTCCGCACCGGCGCGGCCGTTAAGCCCGCGGAGTCCTACGCTCACCCATGGGATTCTCCGTCTCGTACTACTGTCCGCACTGCGGCGCGGTCGTCGAACTCGAACGCGACGTCTATCTGGCCGACAAGTCGGTGACGCCGTACCCGCTCGAAGGATGGGCGTACGCCGACCCGTCAGACGACTTCGAAGACGCCGAGGGCGTCCGGTTCGTCTGCGGCGAGGGCGCGGATGAGAACGCGGGTGCGAGTGAGGGCGACTCACCCCTGTCGTGGACCGGCGACGTGGTCGACGCCGACGACGTCGAACAGCCCGGAGTGGCGTCGCCCTGCGGCCGCGAGTTCTACCTTTCGTTCGTCAGATACGAGGACGGCCGCGAGGTCGAAGCCGTCCCCGAGAGCGACTACGTCGTCATCGGCGGACGCGGCCCCTCGGGGCCGCCCGGCCCGCGAGGACCGGACGCGGGGCCGCGCGGTCCCGGCGGGTTCTGAGTCCGCGTCCGCGACTCGCACACGCTCGGTCGCCCGGCCATCTCGTCGCTTGACGGCGAGACCATCCACGTCGTGCGAGCAGGTCTCATCTCGTATTCAATAGCTCACGCGTCGATTACTCACGTATGATACCCGTTCAGTCCTCGTTCGGTCTCGGCGACGCGCTGTTCTTCGCGCCGTTCGTCGCCCTCGCCGTCGTCATCTTCGCGTTCGCCGGCGCGGTTGTCTACCTCGAACACAGAAAAGAGATGGCGCTCATCGAGCGCGGCCACTACGACGAGGGCGACCGCGACTCGCGGGCGTGGATTCTCGGCGGCGGCCTGCTCGTCCTCGCCATCGGTCTCGGGAGCGTCGTCTCGGCGCTCCTCTCGGGCGGCGCGGTCGGTGACGGCGTGACCGCGGTGTTCGTCGGTCTCGCGGCGCTCGCGTACTACTTCTACAAGCGCCGCGCGGTCGGGACGACCGTCGCCTGAGCCGCGAAACGCGGTCGGGTCGGGGACTCAGCCCTTGATGTTGCAGACGGGGAACGTCCGCGCGACCTTGTCGCCGATGCCCAACTCGTCGGAGACGCGGACGACCTCGTCGACGTCCTTGTAGACGCCCGGCGCTTCTTCTGCGACCGTCGCGCCCGACTGGGCTTTCACGTATATCTTCTCCTGCTCGCGGAGTTCGTCCTGCACCGTCTCGCCCCAGTACTCCTGTTTCGCCTTCGTTCGGCTCATGAGCCGGCCCGCGCCGTGGGCCGTCGAGCCGAAGGTGAGGTCGAGCGACTGGTCGCCGCCGCGGAGGACGTAGCTCCCCGCGCCCATGCTCCCGGGGATGATGACCGGCTGGCCCACGTCGGCGTAGGCGGGCGGGAGTTCGGGCCGGCCCGCGGGGAACGCCCGCGTCGCACCCTTTCGGTGGACGTAGAGTTCGCGCTCCTCGCCGTCTACCATGTGGACCTCCTTCTTGGCGATGTTGTGCGCCACGTCGTACAACAGGCGCATCTCCATGTCGCGCCAGTCGCGGTCGAACACGTCCGCGAACACCTCGCGCGTGCGGTGCATGATGAGCTGTCGGTTCACCCACGCGAAGTTGATGGCGGCGCACATCGCGCCGTAGTACTCCTCTGCGAGTTCGGAGCCGGCGGGCGCGGCCGCGAGCTCCTTGTCCGGCAGGTCGTCGAGCAGGTCGGCGTGTTCTTGCTCGATGCGCCGGAGGTAGTCGGTGCAGGTCTGGTGGCCGAGTCCGCGGGAGCCACAGTGGATGAGGACGACGATTTGGTCGGCTTCGAGGCCGAACGACTCGGCCACGTCGTCGCGGTAGACGTCCGTGACGCGCTGGACTTCGAGGAAGTGGTTTCCGGAGCCGAGACTGCCGATTTGGTTGCGGCCGCGGTCTTTCGCCTTCTGGGAGACGAACTCGGGACGGGCGTCGTCGCGGAAGCCTTCGTCCTCGCAGTGGGCGAGGTCGTCGTCCGTGGCGTAACCGGCGTCGACCGCCCAGCGCATCCCGCGGGCGAGGATGTCCTCGATGGTCTCGGCGTCGCCCTTGACGACGCCGCCGCCGCCGAGTCCCGAGGGGACGGCCTCGAACAGGGCGTCGACGAGTTCCTCCTCGTGGCCCTGGAGGTCCTCGTAGGTGAGGTTCGTCGTCATCATGCGGACGCCGCAGTTGATGTCGTAGCCGACCGCGCCGGGGGAGATACAGCCGTCCGCGGTGTCGGTCGCGCCGACGCCGCCGACGGGGAAGCCGTAGCCCTGGTGGCCGTCGGGCATGCAGATGGCGTGGTTGGTGATACCCGGCAGGTGCGTCGCGTTCCGCAGCTGTTCGAGCGTCTTGTCGTCGCCGATGTGGTCGAGCAGCGCCTCGGAGGCCAGCACCCGCGCGGGGGCGTTCATCTCGCCCTCCTGCGGAATCTCCCAGACGTGCTCGCGAACTCGTCGCAGTTCGATGTCGCCGAACTCGCGTGTTTCCATACGCGGACAATCGACGCGGCGACTCAATAGGATTCCGTCACGCCGCGAGCGCCCGCGACGAGCGGCGCGCGGCGCGACCGTCGGCGCGACGGAGACGAAGCCGACAGCTCACACGTCGAAGACGACGTACGCCTCCCAGCCGGCGTCGGTCGCTTCCAGTCGCATCTCGGAGTAGGTGACTGCTTTCACGTCGCGGGCGTCCACGTCGGAGAAGGGGACGCCCCGCGCGGACGCCTCGACGACCCACTCGTCGCCCTCCCGCCGGACGGTCGCCTCGTGGGCCGCGGGGAGGACGCCCCGCACGTCGCGCTCGTAGATGAGTTGGTCGAGGTAGTCGAACAACAACGCCTCGCGGCCCTCCGCGCGGACGGTGAACGAAAATCGGTCGCCCGTCTCGGCGGGGTCGTCGCACATGGCGGCGGTGAGTCCGTCGGCGACGGCGGCGAAGACGGCACCGAGGCTCTCGCCGTCGGCCGCGACGGCCACGTCGGCGGTGTGGTCGCGGAGCGTGAATCCCATACCGGAGGGACGGACGCGGCCGACCCTCGTCCTTTCGGTCGGCGGCGAGCGCGCGCCTCGAACCCCGTCGTCCGCGGGCGATTCGTGTCGAACGACTATCCAATCTGACGGCGGCGGCCTCAACCACGCGTTCTGACGGACGGTGGAGTTATATTCTCGCTCCGGCTACGACGGGACGTGAGCGTCAACGTGGAGATGCGGGTCGACGCCCCCGGCCAGCGCGAGTACGCCGAGGCGGCCTGGGACCTGAAAGAGCGGATTCGGGTCGAGGAGGGCCTCCTCAAGCAGCGACGGGGCTTTTTCATGGACGCCTACCGGCGGTCGAACACGTATCTCCTCTACGAGAACGACGCGCTCGTCGCGTTCGCCTCCACGCGGCGCGACGGCTACATCCTCTTTCTGGCGGTCTCGCCCGACGCCCGCGGCGAGGGCTACGGCAAGCGCCTCGTCGCCGAGGTCGCGGACGAACATCCGGTCGTGACCTGCCACGCCCGGACGACGAACACGAACGCCCTCGATTTCTACGAGCGGATGGGCTTCGAGGTCCGCCGCCGCATCGAGAACTACTACGAGGACGGCGGGGCCGCGTTCTACCTCCGACTCGGCGAGGAAGCAGGCCTCAGAGAGAAGCTCTCGGAGTTCCTCCGCCGGTAACGACCGACACCGTCGCGTTCGACGCCGATTCGAGAGCGCCAGCGCCCTCCTCGCTCCCCTTGCGCGTATCCTTAATTTTTATTCACTTCCTAGTATATGTGGTTGATATGTACATCGGAGTGCTCACCGTCCCGCTCGGAGACGAACCCCTCGACGACGCGCTCGACTATCTGTCGGGCATCGGCGTCGACGGCGTCGAACTCGCCGTCGGCGGCTGGCCCGGCGAGGACCACGTCGACCGGAGCGCCGTCCTCGCGGACGACGACGCGCAGGCCGACCTCCTCGATTCGGTCGAGAGCCGGGACCTGCAAATCAGCGCGCTCGCGACGCACAACAACCCGCTGCATCCCGTCGAGGAGACGGCCGCCGAGGCCGACACCGAACTCCGCGAGGCAATCGAACTCGCGGACGCCCTCGACGCGAACACCGTCACCTGTTTCTCGGGACTCCCCGCCGGCGGCCCGAACGACGAGGTGCCGAACTGGATTACCGCACCGTGGCCGACCGAGCACGCCGACGCCCACGACTACCAGTGGGAGGTCGCCGTCGACTACTGGTCCGACCTCGCCGCGTTCGCGGACGACCACGGCGTCGACATCGCCATCGAGATGCACCCGAACATGCTCGTCTACGAGCCGACGGGGATGCTGAAGCTCCGCGAGGCGACCAACGAGCGCATCGGCGCGAACTTCGACCCCTCGCACCTCTACTGGCAGGACATCTCCATCACCGACGCGATTCGGTTCCTCGGCGAGGCGGACGCCATCCACCACTTCCACGCGAAGGACACGAAGGTGTACGAGTCCGAGTCCCGAATCAAGGGCGTCCTCGACACGACCTCCTACGCGGACACCGCCGACCGCTCGTGGCTGTTCCGCTCTATCGGCTACGGCCACGACGAGGGCCACTGGAAGGACGTTGTCTCGACGCTTCGGATGGTCGGCTACGAGGGCGCGCTCTCCATCGAACACGAGGACGCGCTCACGTCGTCCACGGAGGGACTCGAAAAGGCCGTCGACGTGCTCTCGCGCGCCGTCTTCGAAACGCAACCCGGCGACGCCTACTGGGCGGAGTAATTCATGACTGAACCACTCAAAATCGGCGTCCTCGGCTACCGCTTCATGGGCAAGGCGCACTCCAACGCGCTCGCCCGCCTGCCGATGTTCTTCCCCGACGCGCCCGACGTGGAGCGCTCGGTCATCGTCGGCCGCGACGAGGAGGCGCTTTCCGACGCGGCGGAGCGCTTCGGCTTCGAATCGACCGCGACCGACTGGCGCGACGTGGTCGACGACGTGGACGTGTTCTACAACCTCGGCCCGAACCACCTCCACGCCGAACCCTCCATCGCCGCGCTCGAAGCCGGTGCCAGCGTCTTCTGCGAGAAGCCGCTCGCGCCGACGCTCGACGAGGCCGAGGCGATGCGCGACGCCGCCCGCGCGGCCGACGGCGTCGCCGGCTGTGCGTTCAACTACCGCTTCGTGCCCGCCATCCGGTACGCCAAGCGACTCATCGAGAGCGGCGAACTCGGCGAGATTCGACACGTTCGCGGGCGCTACTTGCAGGATTGGCTCGTCGACGCCGACGCGCCGTGGACGTGGCGCATGGACGAAGACGCCGCCGGCTCCGGCGCGCTCGGTGACCTCGGCGCGCACACCATCGACCTCGTTCGGTTCCTCGTCGGTGACCGCGCCGGCGACATCGACCGCATCTCGGGGCATCTCCAGACGTTCGTCGACGAGCGGCCCGTCCCCGGCGAGGACGAGTACCGGCCCGTGACCGTCGACGACGCCTACACCGCGCAGGCCGAGTTCGAAAACGGCGCGGTCGGGAGCTTCGAGGCCTCGCGCTTCGCAGACGGCCACAAGAACGACCACACCATCGAGATTCACGGCTCCGAGGGCAGCCTTCAGTTCTCGCTCGAACGCCTCAACGAACTGGAGGTGAAAACCGGCGACGCCCGCGGCTACGAGACGGTGCTCGTCACCGACGAGGACGACCCCTACCTCGACCACTGGTGGCCGCCGGGCCACGTCCTCGGCTGGGAACACACGTTCGTCCACGAGAACTACGAGTTCCTGTCGGCGGTCGCCGGCGGCGGCGACTTCTCGCCGTCGTTCGAGGACGGCTACGAGGTCCAGTCGATTCTCGACGCCATCGAGCGCTCCGACGCGGCCGGCGAGTGGGTCAGCCTCGGCTGACGGGTCGAACGGCGAGAAGTCGAATCGGGCCGCGGGCGACGCGCCGCCCGCTCAGAACTCGATGACGCCCTCGTCGGTGATGACCTCGTCGATGAGGTCGACCGGCGTGGCGTCGTAGGCGGGGTTCTCCAGTTCGATGCCCTCGACGGGTTCGAGCATGACCTCGCTGGGCGAGCGAATCTCGTTTTCGAAGCGGAAGCCGCCGTCGACGACTTTCGCGCCCGAACCGACGACCGTGACCGGCACGCCGACCTCGTTGGCGGCGGCGACGAGCGGGAACGTCCCGATGCGGTTGTAGAGCGTCTCCTCGACGATGCAGTCCATGCCGATGATGACGCGGTCGCACCTCGGGAGGAACATCCCGGACGCGCCGTCGACCATCAGGTGCGGCTCGACGTCGTCGATGGCGGCGAGTTCGCGCGCGAACTTCCGGCCGAGGAAGCGCGGGCGGGCCTCCGTCACGTAGGCGGTGAGCTCCGCGCCGTCGGCGACGGCGAGTTCGACGGCCTCCATGACCGTCGAGGAGTAGTCGTGGGTGAGGAACGTCTGGCCGTCTTCGATGGTCGCGGCCGCCTGTTGGGCCGCGTGGCGCTTGCCCGTCTCGACGGTCTCGACCACGCGGTCGATGGTCGACAGGGTGAGCTCCCGCGCCTCGTCGAGGTCGTCCGCCTCGCCTTGGACGCTGTGAAGCACGTCCTGGAGGGCGTTGTACAGCGACGCGTGCGACGGGTTCGCCCGCTTGAGCGCGCCGACGTTGCGTTCGAGGTCGCGTTCGAACTCCTCGACGGTCGCGTAGTCGCGCTCGGTCAGTTCCGCGAGCGCCCGCGTGGCCTTGACGGCGACGACCGAGGAGCTGTGCGTCTGCATCTCGCGAATCTCCTCGATGGTCTCGTCTATCATACGAGAACGTCGCCGTATCGTGTGAAAGAGTTTCCGGGAGCGAGCGCCGCCGCGGTCGCCGTCGCCACCGTGGGCGCGCCCCCGCGTTTGCCCGCAGTCGCCCGCAGTCGCCCGCTGCTCGGCCTCAGTCTTCCGCGTCGATGTCGGTGTCCAACTCCGCTTCGGGGGGCGTCCCGCCGTCGCCCGCGTTGGTCCGCTTGGCGTAGACGAACAGGGCGACGGCGGTCAGGAACCAGATAACTGCGCCGACGCGAACCGCGAACTCGGCTCGCGCGCCCCACGTCTGGAGGCCGGCGTTAATCGAGAGGACCGCGACGATGGGCGAGCCGACGAGAATCGTCGTGACGAACGTCATCTGCATGACCCACCCGTAATCGACGCCGTCCGGATTCGAGCGCTCGACTGGTTGCACGGGTAGCAGTATCACGGCGACGGCTAATGCGTGCCGGTTCGCGCTCGCGGAGCGCGCCCGACTCGCGACCCCGGGCGCTCAGCAGGCGGCGTTCGTCGCGGTCGGCTCGGTCGGAATCTCGTAGTCGACGAGGACGCTCGACGACCCGCCTTCGTGTTCGATGACGACGCGGTAGCGCTGGCCCGCCTCGCAGATGGGCCGGAGCGCGCTGTCGGAGCCGGCACCGTCGATGTGGGCGTACTCGCCGGCGGGACCGACCTGCTCGTCGCCGGTCCACACGTCCTCCCACGCGATGCGGTTGTTGGCGTCGTCGACGACGAACACCTGACTGCCGTCTTCGATGCTCCCGAACTCGTGGGTGATGTTGATGTACGCACCGTTCGCGCCGTTGTCGACGCCGTCGGGGTGGTAGTCCACGTCGAACGACACCTGCGGTTGCGGCTCGGAGAGCACGTCTTCGAACCCCATCACCATCATCCCGACCATCGCGGCGAGGAGGACGACGATGACGACGAGAAGCGAGACGCCGACGACCGGGGAGATGCCGCGGGACGAGCGGCGCTCGGAGGGTGCTAAAGCGGGCATGCGTCGTTCGGACAGGCGCGCCCTCCTAAGTAAAGTGTTACTTCAATCGCAGGTCGGGGCGACCGGCGCGGGACGGCGCGGACCGCCGCGACTCCCGGCGACTCGCGGTCGGCGGCGCGCAAGGGTGACGCTGATAACCCGGACGCGCGAACGGCACGCATGGTCACGGTACGGTCCATTCGGGCGAAGGCTGGTAGCGAGCCCATCACGATGCTCACGGCGTACGACGCGCCGACCGCGGGCGTCGTCGACGAAGCTGGCATCGACATCGTCCTCGTCGGCGACAGCATGGGTAACACGGCGCTCGGCTACGACTCGACGCTCCCGGTGACCGTCGAGGACGTGGCGAGCCGAACCGCCGCGGTGGCGCGCGCGACCGACGACGCCCTCGTCGTCGCTGATATGCCCTTCCTCTCGGTCGGCGTGGACGAGGCGTCGAGCGTCGAGCACTGCGGCCGGATGCTCAAGGAGGCCGACGCCGACGCGGTCAAACTGGAGTGCGGTCCCCACACCGTCGAGTTGACCGAACGCCTCGTCCGACTCGGCATCCCCGTGATGGCCCACCTCGGGCTGACGCCCCAGCGCGTCAAGGAGGTCGGCTACGGCAGGCAGGGCACGGACCGCGACGACGCACAGGAGATTCTCGACCTCGCGAAGGCCCACGCCGAGGCGGGCGCGTTCTCGCTCGTCCTCGAACACGTCCCGGCGAACCTCGCGAAACAGGTCACAGAGGCCATCGACATCCCGACAATCGGCATCGGCGCGGGCCCCGACTGCGACGGGCAGGTGCTCGTCGTCGACGACGTGGTCGGCATGAGCGACCGCACCCCGCCCTTCGCGGCGCAGTTCGGCGACGTGAAATCGGAGATGGAGAAGGCGGTCGGCGCGTACCGGGACGCCGTCGAGGCCGGCGAGTTCCCGGCGGACGAACACAGCCACGTCGAAGACGACCTCGACGAACTGTACTGAGCGCGCGACCCCGAGACCCGCGCTCGCGCCCGGTTGCGACGACTTACGCCACGCGGCGGTCGAGGAACGTTTTCACGGCCTCGTTGAACGCCGCCGGCCGTTCGAGCATCGCGAGGTGCGCGGCGTCTTCGACGGTCCCGAGTTCGCCGTCGGGCATCGTCTCCGCGAGGTACTCGTGGTACGACGGCGGCGTCAGGCGGTCGTACTCGCCGACGAGCGCGAGCGTCGGCACCGAAATCTCGCTCACCTCGTCGCGCACGTCGAACGTGTGACACGACAGGAAGTCTCGGCGGGTGACCGCCTGTCCGGCGTCGTACATCGCTTCTTTGGAGCCCTCGACGAGGCGCTCGTCGTCGGCGTGGAACAGTTTGTCCTCGCCGTGGAGGAAGGAGACGGCGCGGTCGAAGTCGTTTTCGAGCCAGTCCAACAGGTCCGAGAGCACGGCGAGTTTCGCGCCCGTGCCCGCGAGGACGAGCGCGTCGAGGTCGAGGTCGCGTTCGAGCGCGAGCGTCAGCGCGACCGCGCCGCCGAGCGAGTTGCCGACGAGGACGCTCGCGTCGGTCTCCTCGGCCACGGCGACCACGTCGTCGACGTAGGCCGACAGCGTCTCGTAGCCGGCGTCGGCGTCTACGTCGTCGCTGTCGCCGTGGCCGCTCAGGTCCAGTGCGGCGACCGGGTAGTCGCTCGCGAGGCGGAACTGGCCGCGCCAGACGCCGTGTGCGCCGCCGCTGCCGTGGACGCAGAGGAGCGTCGGTCCCTCGCCCCCCGCGTCGCGGTGTCGATAGGCTGTCTCCCGTCCGTGGTGGTCCACCGAAGCCGTCTCCATACCTCGAAACTGGTCGCCGCGAGCCAATAAACCCCCACGCCGGCACCGAGTTTCGGCGGCGGAGCAAGTCGGTCGACCGGGCGGCCCGCTGCCGAGGCCACTAGTTTGACGTTACTCCGCCGCGAACTACTCGGTGAGGCGTGGCGACTGTGAACCGCAATTCAACCGAAATGCGGCATATCGGTGTCGTCACCCGATTCGTTGGAGAAAGACTTATATACTCAAAACGCTAACCTTGGGTTAGACTTACCATGAGCATGCAACAGTTCGCCGGCGGGAACGAGCGGTTCATTCGCCGGTACGAATACGAAGACAGCTGGGTCATCGCGGCCGACGTGGGTCTCTCGGAAGACGAGGTCGACGTGGACATCGTCGGGTCGACCGCCATCGTCGTGGCCGACACCGGCGACCGCGTGACCGAGACTGAGTTCGAACTCCCCGCCGGCGGCGACGCCGACGTGGCGGTTCGAAACGGCGTGCTCACCATCACCCTCACCAAGTAAATGAAACTCATCGTCAAACCCCTCAAACAGAAGGACGCCGGCCGCGGGCTCGCCGCCATCGACCGAGCCGCGGCCGCGGAACTCGACCTCGAAGGCGGGGATTTCATCCGCATCGACGGTCCGAACGACGGGACCGCCATCGCCCGCGTCTGGCCCGGCTACCCCGAAGACCAGGGGACGGGAATCATCCGCATCGACGGCCGCCTCCGCCAGCAGGCCGGCGTCGGCATCGACGAGCGCGTGGACGTGGAGAAAGCGGACGTGAAGCCCGCACAGCGCGTCACCATCGCGCTCCCGCAGAACCTCCGCATCGGCGGCAACATCGGGACCTACATCCGCGACAAGCTCTCGGGCCAGCCGGTCGCACAGGGCCAGAGCGTCCAGCTCCCGCTCGGCTTCGGCTTCATGAGCGCGTCGAACCAGTCGGTCCCCATCAAAATCGCGTCGACGGACCCCGACGGGACCGTCGTCGTCACCGACAACACCGAGTTCCAGGTGAGCCAGAAGCCCGCCGAGCAGATTTCGGAGTCCGCGCCGGGCGACGACGGCGGCCCTTCCGTCACCTACGAGGACATCGGCGGCCTCGACAAGGAACTCGAACAGGTCCGGGAGATGATCGAACTCCCGATGCGCCACCCCGAACTGTTCAAGCGCCTCGGCATCGAGCCGCCGAAAGGCGTCCTCCTGCACGGCCCGCCGGGCACGGGGAAGACCCTCATCGCCAAGGCCGTCGCCAACGAAATCGACGCCTCGTTCCACACCATCTCCGGCCCGGAGATTATGTCGAAGTACTACGGGGAGTCCGAAGAGCAGCTCCGGGAAATCTTCGAGGAGGCGACGGAGAACTCGCCCGCCATCGTCTTCATCGACGAGATAGACTCCATCGCGCCCAAGCGCAGCGAGGCCGGCGGTGACGTGGAGCGCCGCGTCGTCGCCCAGCTGCTGTCGCTCATGGACGGCCTCGACGAGCGCGGCGAGGTTGTCGTCATCGGCGCGACGAACCGCGTGGACGCCATCGACAACGCGCTCCGCCGCGGCGGCCGCTTCGACCGCGAAATCGAAATCGGCGTCCCGGACCGCGACGGCCGCAAGGAAATCATGCAGGTCCACACGCGGAACATGCCGCTGACCGACGACGTGGACCTCGACGAATACGCCGACAGCACCCACGGCTTCGTCGGGGCCGACCTCGAATCGCTGGCCAAGGAGTCGGCGATGCACGCCCTGCGGCGCATCCGCCCGCAGCTCGACCTCGACGCCGAGGAGATAGACGCCGAGGTGCTCGAAGGCCTCAAAGTCACGGAAGACGACTTCAAGCAGGCGCTCAAGAGCATCGAACCCTCCGCGCTCCGCGAGGTGTTCGTCGAGGTGCCCGACGTGACGTGGGAGGACGTTGGCGGACTCGAACCAACCAAAGAGCGCCTCCGCGAGACCATCCAGTGGCCCCTCGAATACCCCGAGGTGTTCCAGCAGATGGACATGGACGCCGCCAAGGGCGTCCTGATGTACGGCCCGCCGGGCACGGGGAAGACCCTGCTGGCGAAGGCCGTCGCCAACGAGGCGGAGTCGAACTTCATCTCCATCAAGGGCCCCGAACTCCTGAACAAGTTCGTCGGCGAGTCCGAAAAGGGCGTCCGCGAGGTGTTCAAGAAGGCCCGCGAGAACGCCCCGACGGTGGTGTTCTTCGACGAAATCGACTCCATCGCGACCGAGCGCGGCCGCGACTCGTCGAGTTCGGGCGTCACCGAGCGCGTCGTCTCCCAACTGCTCACCGAACTCGACGGTCTCGAAGCGCTCGAAGACGTGGTCGTCATCGCGACGACCAACCGGCCGGACCTCATCGACTCGGCGCTCCTGCGCCCCGGTCGCCTCGACCGCCACGTCCACGTGCCCGTGCCCGACGAGGACGCCCGCCGCGCCATCCTCGACGTGCACACCCGCGAAAAGCCGCTCGCGGACGACGTGGACCTCGATAAAATCGCGTCGAAGACCGACGGCTACGTCGGTGCCGACCTCGAAGCGCTCGCCCGCGAGGCGTCGATGAACGCCTCCCGCGAGTTCATCCGGAGCGTCGAGAAAGAGGAAATCGGCGAGAGCGTCGGCAACGTCCGCGTGACGATGGACCACTTCGAGGACGCCCTCGACGAAATCGGCGCGAGCGTCACCGACGACGTGCGCCGCCGCTACGAGGAAATCGAAGAGCGCTTCCAGAAGAGCGAGGTCGAACGCGACCGCGAGACGGAAGTCGGTCGCACCTTCCAGTAAGCGCCTCGTAACGCCCGCTCAGACGTATTTTTCCGAACGCGTTCCAGCCACCGAGCGATGGCGACTGTTCGCCCACCATCCGCCCGACTCAGAGGCGCGACCGTCACGTTCATATCACTCCCAACTGCTACGTAGTGGTACGCGGTTCTCGGGATACGAAATAATCAACGAGTTCTGCGTTTATTTCACCGGAAATGCGGTGTGTCTCCCGTCGTTTGTAAAGAATATACTCGGTCGGTAGTTGTCAGTTCGACGCGAGGGGGCGCGGAGTGGCCGGCCGCCCGCTCAGCCGTCGAGGTCGGCGAGGATTTCGTCGGCGTGGCCGTCGGGCGAGACGCCCTCGTAGACCCGTTCGACGGTCCCGTCGGGGCCGACGAGGTAGGAGTTGCGGAACACGCCGTCGAACGTCTTGCCGAACATGTTCTTCTCGCCGTAGGAGTCGTACGCCGCGGAGACGCTGCCGTCTTCGTCCGACAGGAGCGTGAAGGGGAGGTCGTACTTCTCGGCGAACGAATCGAGGTCCGACACGGGGTCGTCGCTGATGCCGAGGACCGTCGCGTCGCGGTCTTCGAACTCGTCCCACGAGTCGCGGAAGCCGCAGGCCTCGGTGGTACAGCCCGGCGTGTCGGCGCGCGGGTAGAAGTAAACCACGACGTGTTCGCCGCGGAAGTCGGACAGTGAAACGAGGTCGCCGTGCTGGTCGGGCAGTTCGAAGTCGGGGGCGTCGTCGCCGGGTTCGAGCATGGCCACCTGTTCAGGCGGCGGAAAGAAGGGTCTTTCTCAGTCGAGTCGCTCGGCCGCGCCGCGCTCGACCAGCGGGTCGGCGTTGGCCGCCGGGAGCGTCACCACGTCCTCGGTGGCGAGGTCGTACTCGCGCTCGTCGACGCCGAGGATGGTCCCCACGTCGGCGGTGATGCGCACCGTCTCGCGCTCGTCGGCGAGGCCGGAAAGCGGGTCGTCCGCGGACGGTTCCACCGTGTCGGTGTCGCCCGCCGGCGGGGCCGCGGTCTCCGGGTCGGGGTCGTCCGGCGGAATCGCGGGGTCGGAATCCGCAGAGCCGGAGTTCGCAGCGTCGGAGTCCGAAGGCCCGGACTCACCGGAGACCGCGGCGGCCTCGGTGGCCGGTCGGTCGGCGTCCGGTTGGGGCGTCGATTGCGCGTTCGAGGCGTCGCCGCCGGTTCCGCCGCCCATCGCGTCCGCGAGCACGTCGCCCGCGGCCGAGTCGCCGGTGACGGCCTCGGGAGCGCTGGCGTCGGTTCCGGGGCCGGTCGGCGCGGTCTCCGGGTCGGGTTCGTCCGGCGGAATCGCGGGCCCGGAATCCCCGGGCGCGTCCGGCTCCGCGGTCGTCACGTCGGTCGCCGCAACGTCTCCCCGCGGGGAGTCGGCGGCCGACACGTCTTCGAGCGCGGACAGCACCGTCCCGCGGTTCTCCTCGATGCGGGCGACGAGGTCGTCGAACAGCCGCTTTTCCTCGCGGGTCAGCCCGTCCGTCTCGGAGGTCATCCCCGCGGCCGCGAAGCTCGCGGCCTTGACGACCTTGCCGACGCGGCGCTCGTAGATGGAGGTGACGACCTCCTCGGCCGTCTCGATTTCGTCCGTGAGCCGCCGAATCTCCGGCGAGTAGTGGGTGCCGAGCTGTTCGGCCTTCCGTTCGCGCGTCGCCTTCTGCTCGGCGATGAACCCCGCGACGTCCTCGTAAAACGACTCGCGGAGGTGCTGTAAGCTGTCTTTCTGTCGCTCCGTCCGAAGCACGCTCCTGAGGTCGTCCACGTTCATTCTGTCACCTTCTCGGCTCGACCGCGAGTCATGAGAAACACGCCGAGGCTCTCGTCTACCGACTGCACGCCGGAGTCGAGTGTAAAGCTATCGCCGTCGAACTCGACCGCGCCGGGGTCGGTCACGTTCACGCTGATGTCGCGGCCGCGGAAGCGGTCCGGGACCGCATCGGAGAGGGGGTCGAAGCCGTCGATATCGTCGCGGTCGAGCGGTTCGACGACGAGCCCCGACCCGCCGTGGAGGCTCTTGGGGAGGCGAATCAGCCGCTTCGTGTCGGTCGTCACGGGTTCGTCTATCGGTGAGGTCTGGTCCTCGACGGTCTCGTGTGCGAGCGCCTCGACGAGCGTCCGGACGCCGGGGCCGCCGGCCTCGACGTTGCCCTCGCGGACGGCGTCGGGGTTGTTGCGGAACGCGCCGAGAATCGTCTTCGCGCGCCCGTCGCCGATGCCGTCGAGTTCCTTCAGCCGCGAGAGCGCGGCGTCTTCTTCCATCTCCAACAGCGCGTCCACGAAGTCGAGGAGTCGCCGGTGGGTCCGCCGCCCCCATCCGCCCTCGGTTCGGAGGACGCGCTGGGTCGTCGTTCCGTGCTGTCGCGTCTCGATGAGCGCGTCGAAGTCGAGGTCGATGGCGCGGATGTAGTCCACGATTTCGCGGCGGGCCTCGCTGTCGAGGCCGCGGACCGACTCGTCGCGCACGTGGACGTGGTAGCCGCGGCCGCCGGAGAACACCGCCTGCATCTCCTCGAAGTCGAAGTCGTCTTCGAGGAGGTCGAGGAGGTCCAACAGGGCCTCCTTCCCGGCGTCGAGCATATCGGCGTAGCCCGTCGTCTCGGGGTCGATACCGGGGAGATGGTCCGCGTCGATGTCGAAGACGAGGTCCGCCTCGCGCCAGCCCTTGTCGTCCATCGACCCCGCTCCGGGGTCCGCAAACCGGGCCGACGAGAAGTAGACGTGTCGAGGGGCGCTGCGGGCGAGGTAGTCCGAGAGGTCCCCGAGGTCGAGCAGCGACTGGTGGCGGTGCATCCGCGTGCCGCCGGCCGACCACGGGATGACGCCCCACTCTCGCTCGCCCGGCGCGGGCGGGAGCGGAACGTCGGTGCTCCGGTAGTAGTCACCGAAGCGACCTTCGAGGTACTCGCGTGTGCGCCCGTCCATACACCTCGGGTTCCGGAGGCGAGGGTAAAGCGATTACGTCTCCGCGCCTCCGTGATCGTTTCTCTCACTACCGTATTGTGAGTATGCTTATCATTGTCGTTCGTGTATGAACCGGTGTGACCGACATGGAGTACACCTACCTCGGCGACACCGGACTCGAAGTCTCGCGGCTCTGTCTGGGCTGTATGAACTTCGGTTCCAGCGCGGAGTGGATGATGAACGACAGGCAGGCGAGCCTCGACCTGCTCGACAGCGCGCTCGACGCGGGTATCAACTTCCTCGACACGGCGAACGCCTACTCCCGCGGGGAGTCGGAGGAAATCGTCGGCGAGGCCATCGCCGAGCGCGACCGCGAGGAACTCGCCATCGCGACGAAAGTCTACTTTCCGATGGGCGACGGGCCGAACAAATCGGGGCTCTCGCGCAAGCACATCATCGACCAGGCGCACGCGAGCCTCGACCGCCTCGGCACCGACTACATCGACCTCTACCAGATTCACCGCTGGGACGACGGCGTCCCCATCGAGGAGACGCTGTCGGCGCTCGACCACCTCGTCGAGGAGGGGCTGGTCCGCTACGTCGGCGCGTCCACGATGTCGTCGTACCAGTTCACGAAGGCGCTGTACACCGCCGACGTGGAGAACCTCGAACGCTTCGCCTGCATGCAACCGGAGTACAACGCGGTCGACCGCCACGAGGAGGCGAACCTGCTTCCGGTGTGCGAGGGCGAAGGCGTCGGCGTCGTCCCGTGGTCGCCGCTCGCGGGCGGCTTCCTCACGGGCAAGTACGAGCGCGACGCCGAGGTGCCGGCGGGCACGCGCGCGAACTCGGACGAGTACACGTCGAACCGCTTTACCGACGGGAACTGGGCCGTCCTCGACGCGATTCGCGCCATCGCCGACGAAAAGGGGGCGACGCCCGCGCAGGTGTCGCTCGCGTGGCTGCTCCACAAGCCCGTCGTGGACGCGCCCATCATCGGCCCGCGGCGACTCGACCACCTCGAAGAGAACGTCGGCGCGCTCGACGTGGCCCTGAGCGACGACGATATCGAGCGAATCGAGGCCTCGAAGACGCCGCGGTGGCCCGCGCCGGGAAAGGACTAAGTTTTCAGCCCATAATTATAATATACGATTGTTACAATCATTGGGTTGATTGAATTTCGGGGCGCAGATACTATTATCAAGTAGTTTACTACAACACCGGTAGTGGCCAGCACCAAAACTATAAATAATCACTAATTGTAGAATACAGACTGTAATGGTTGATGCTGACTCACGCAAGGGCAAGCGTACTGGCGTCTCTCGACGTAGTTTTGTGAAGGCGGCCGGCGCATCGGGCGTCGCCGTCGGGCTGGCTGGCTGCGTCAGTACGGGTGGCGGTGACGACAACGGCGGCGGGAACGGCGAGACCGACGCCGACACCGACACGCCGATTAACACCGAGGAGACCACAGAAGAGATCACGCTTCAGTGGGCCGCCGACACCCGCGTCGCGGAAGCGGAAGCGGAAGTCGTGCAGGCCCTTCGGGACGCCGGCCTCCCGGAGAACATCTCCATCGACATCCTCGCGGGGTCGCAGGTGACGGACAACCGGCAGGCGCAGTACCAGCAGTGGCTCTCCGGCGGTCGCTCGGAGCCGACGCTGCTCATGATGGACAGCGGGTGGACGATTCCGTTCATCGCCCGCAACCAACTGCAGAACCTCTCGCAGTCGCTCCCGTCGGAACTGACCTCGACCATCGAAGAGGAGTACTTCGAGGCCAGCGTCTCGACGGCGACGGGGCCGAACGGCGACCTCTACGGACAGCCGCTGTTCCCCGACTTCCCGACGATTCAGTACCGAAAGGACCTGCTTCGAAACGCCGGCTACACCGACGACGACTTCTCGACGTGGGCGACCGAGTCGATGTCGTGGGAGGAGTTCTCGCGAATCACGCGGGAGGCGCTCGACGCCAACGAGGACATCGAGAACGGCTTTACGTTCCAGGCGGACGTCTACGAGGGCCTGTCGTGCTGTGACTTCAACGAGTTCATGACCTCGTACGGCGGCGCGTACTTCGGCGGCCGCGAGAACCTGTTCGGCCCCATCGGCGACCGCCCCATCACGGTCGAAGAAGAGCCGGTCATCAACGCGATTCGGATGGTCCGGACGCTCATTCACGGCGAGGACGACGAGTACGCCCTCGACGGCATCACGGGCGGTATCTCGCCCGAGGCGGTCCTCCAGTGGACCGAAGACCCGTCCCGACAGCCCTTCACGACGGGCAACGCGGTCATGCACCGCAACTGGCCGTACTCCATCGTCATCAACGGCGCGGAGCCCTCGGACGAAAACGACCAGACCGGCTTCGGCGAGGACCTCGGCGTCATGCCGATTCCGTACGGCGTCACCGCCGACGAGGCCCAGTACGAGGGCACCGGCGGCCCCGTCGCCGCCCTCGGCGGTTGGCACATGACGATGAACCCCAACTCTTCGGACGAACAGAAGCAGGCCGCGGTGCAGGTGCTTCGGACGATGCAGACCGAGCAGTTCCAGCTCGATATGTTCCGCATCATCGGCTGGATTCCGCCGCGCCCATCGCTTCTCGACTCCGACCAGGCCGCCGAGGTGCCCATCATCGGCCGCTACCTCGACGCCCTGAAGGTCGCCGGCGAGAACGCGATTCCGCGCCCGGTCTCCGTCGTCTGGCCGCAGCAGTCCGGCCGCATCGCCCAGGAGGTCAACGCCACGTTCGCCCAGGAGAAATCCCCCGAACAGGCGATGTCCGACCTCGCATCACAGCTCGAACAGATCGAGCAGAACGCGTAGAGCAACGTCTTTACCGAGACGTAACAAACATACACGTTATCATTTGACATGGCTACCGAACAACAATCAGGGGAGACACTTTCCGACACCCGGAGAAGCGGCCCGTACGCCTCGGCCGTCAACTGGATGGAGTCGCTTTCCGAGACGCAGTTCGCGTACCTGCTTTTGACGCCCGCGCTCGTCCTCTTGGGGGTTATCGCCGTCTACCCGCTGGTCTCGACGTTCAGCATGTCGCTGTTCGCAGACCAGTTGACCGGGAGCGCGCGGCTCGGCGAGTTCGTCGGACTGCAGAACTACGTCGACCTGTTCTCCGGCGCGCGCAACTACGCGCTGCCGTCGCAGTTCCTCCCGACGTTCACCTCGGAGTTCCCCTTCGTCACGAACATCTACGCCAGCGCGCTCGCGGTGACGCTCATCTTCACCGTGTTCAGCGTGCTGTTCGAAACGCTCATCGGCTTCGGTCAGGCGCTCATCTTAGACCAGGACTTCCGCGGGCGGCGGTGGGTCCGCGTCGCCATCATCATCCCGTGGGCCGTGCCCATCGTCATCCAGGGGATGATTTGGTATCTGATGTTCCAGCCGAACATCGGCTTCCTCGTCGGCACGAGCGAGAACCCGGCGCTGTTGAACCAACTCGGGCTCATCGGCACGACGCCGCTTCGGAACACCGCCGACGCGCTGTTCCTCATCATCGTGGCCGACGTGTGGAAGACCTCGGCGTTCATGGCGCTTCTCATCCTCGCGGGGATGCAGAGCATCGACCGGTCGTTGTACGACGTGGCGAAGGTCGCCGGCGCGTCGCGCTGGCAGCAGTTCAAGCTCATCACCTTCCCGCTCATCCTGCCGACGGTGCTCGTGGCGATGCTGTTCCGCACCATCGACGCGATGCGCGTCTACGGCATCATCCAGACCATGGCCGGCTGTCAGACGGTCCCGTCTTTGTCGTGTCTCGTCGTCACGACGTTCAACACGCCGCTGTACGGGACCTCTGCGACCGTGGCGTTCGTCACCGCGGGCATCATCGCCGTCGTGGTCTCGGTGTACATCGTGAACTTCGCCAGCGAGGGAATCTGAGATGGCTAGTGAAACTCCGGGAGCCGGCATCGGCTCCGACGACCCCGAGACGAAGCGCGGGCCGCTCGGCCGCTGGGTCGACTCGGCCATCAAGAACCCCGACCGGGTCTACCGCGCGATGTTCTACGTCGCGATGCTGTTCTTCCTCGTCACGACGCTGTTCCCGTTCTACTGGCTGCTCGTGCTCGCGCTCACGCCGAACAACCTCATCGCCAACATGGGGCTCGTGCCGAACGGGTTCAACCCCGAGGTGTTCATCGCGATGTTCGAACGGGTGCCGTTCCACGTCTACATGTTCAACAGCTTCGTGCTGGGCATCACGACCACCGTGCTCGTGTTGCTCATCGCCAGCCTCGCGGGGTACGTCTTCGGCCGCCTCCGCTTCCCCGGGAAGGGCGTGCTGATGCTCGGCATCCTCGCCATCAGCTACTTCCCGCCGGCGGCGTTCCTCATCCCGCTTTTCGAGCTGTTCACCGGGAACACGGCGATTAGCATCGGGATGGTGACGATATCGACGCCGGACCTGTTCAACACGCCGGCACCGATGGTGTTCCCGTTCAGCGCGCTGTTCCTGCCGCTGTCGATATTCATCCTCACGACCTTCTACGGGCAGATTCCCGACGGGTTGGAGGATGCGGCGCGGGTGGAGGGAACGACCCGACTGGGCGCGCTGTTCCGCGTCATCGTGCCGCTTTCGGCACCCGGCGTGGCGACCGCGGGCGTCCTCACGTTCATCAGCGTCTACAACGAGTTCTTCTTCTCGTTCCTGATGAACAACGGCGAGGCCGACTCGTGGGCCCCCATCGTCGCGGGTATCCTGAAGTATCAGGGGCAGTTCGACACCCCGTACAACCTGATGGCCGCCGCCTCAATCGTGGGGGTCTTACCCGTGGCAATCCTTGTCATCATCGCACAGGAACGCATCGTGAGTGGACTGACCGCAGGAGCGCTGAAGGAGTAATCATGGGAGACGTAACACTCGAACACGTAAGCAAGCACTACGACGACGTAACGGCGGTCGACGACATGAACCTCGACATCGACGACGGAGAATTCATCTGTCTCGTCGGTCCGTCGGGGTGCGGCAAGTCGACGACCATGGAGATGATAGCGGGCCTCACCATCCCCTCGGAGGGGAAGGTGTTCATCGGCGACCGCGAGGTGACGAACCTCCCGCCGAAGGACCGCGGGGTGGCGATGGTGTTCCAGAACATCGCGCTGTTCCCCCACATGGACGTCTACGACAACATCTCCTTCGGGCTCCGCCTCCGCAACTACGACAAGGAGGAAATCGAGCGCCGCGTCGAGCGCGCCGCCGAAATCGTCCAGTTGCAGGGGATGCTCGAACGCATGCCCGACGAGATGTCCGGCGGCCAGCGCCAGCGCGTCGCCATCGCCCGCGCCATCGTCCGCAACCCCGGCGTCTTCCTGATGGACGAACCGCTCGCGAACCTCGACGCGAAGCTCCGGGTCCACATGCGGACCGAGCTCCAGCGCCTCCACAAGGAGTTGGACACGACCATCATCTACGTCACCCACGACCAGGCGGAGGCGATGACGATGTCCGACCGCATCGCCGTCATCGACTCCGGCCAACTCCAGCAAATCGACCCGCCGCTCGTCTGTTACAACGAGCCGGCGAACCTGTTCGTCGCGGGCTTCATCGGCTCGCCGTCGATGAACTTCCTCGACGGCGAGGTCGCGGCCGACGGCTTCTCGTCGACCAACATCGACGTGGAGTTCGACCCCGCGGACCTCGGCGTCGAACCGGGGACGGACGTCACGATGGGCATCCGCCCGGAAGACGTCTACCTCGTCGACGAGGAGTCGCTCGTGTCGAACCCGAGCCACCGCATCGACGCCGTGACCGACGTGCTCGAACCGATGGGCGACGAAATATTCGTCTACCTGAAGCTCTCGGAGTCGGCCGAGACGGACCTCGAAGACACGAGCGGCGTCGCCAACGACCAACTGCTGATGAGCGTCGCCCCCGACACCGACATCGCGGAGGACGAAGACGTGACGGTCGTCCTCGACCGCTCGCGCGTCCACCTCTTCGACACGGCGACGGGCGAGGCCATCAGCCACGGCATCGAGACGCCCGTCCAGACGAGCGGCGCGCCCGGCACGGAAGCCGAAAGCGACGACTGACGCGGCCGTAACGCGGCCCGCTCCCGGGGCTCCCGGGTTCGTCGCCGTCCCGCCTCCGACTCGCACAGCCCGCACAACGCGCACCGAACCAACCCACAGCACACTCACCCACACAATGGTCAACGAACTCGGCCTGTTCTACCTCGGCGGGATGACCGTCCTGTTTTTCTTCTGGGCCTACGGCATCGTCTCGTTCCTGCTCGACCTGAAGAACAAGTTCATCCCGAAGGGCAAGCAGTACCTCCGCGGGCGACGCCGCCTCAAGGAAGAAAAACGCCGCGAGGAAGAACGCAAGGAGCGAGAAGAACAGCTCTACTGACCCGAACCGACCCGTGTTGCTCGCCTCACCCCGCCTCTATTGCGTGCCACCCGACACAGTGAAAACGCTCTCTGAACGGGGTCTCGCGGTCGATTCTGGCAAATCAGCCCAAAGAACGTGAAACTTAACACCACCAGTAGTTAATCATCGAATCATGAGTACCGAATCATCCGTCCGGGTCGGCATCGTCGGCCTCGGCAACATCGGACACCACCACGCGGACCGCCTCGTCGACCTCGGCGCGACCCTCGTCGGCGGCCTCGACATTCAGGCGGACGCCCGTCGCCGCTTCGCGGAGAAGTACGACGTGAACACCTACGAGGAGAAGTCGGAACTGTTCGAGGAAGTCGACGCGGTCATCATCACCACGCCGAACCGCTTCCACGAGGAGTACGCCGTCGCCGCGCTCGACGCCGGCCTCGACGTGCTGCTCGAAAAGCCGCTGGCGCACTCGCTCGAATCCGCCGAGCGAATCGCCGCGGCGGCCGAAGACGCCGACGGCTTCTGCATGGTCGGCTTCAACAACCGCTTTGCCAACCCCGTCGAGGTCGTCCGCCACCACTACGAGGAGGGCCGCTTCGGGGACGTGACCCACGTCGAGGCCAACTACGTCCGCCGCCGCGGCATCCCCGGCCGCGGGTCGTGGTTCACCTCGAAGGAAATCGCCGGCGGCGGGTCGCTCATCGACATCGGCGTCCACGCCATCGACCTCGCGCTCTACTTCCTCGACTTCCCCGAGGTCGTCGAGGTCTCCGGCGTCACCCGCTCGGAGTTCGGTGACCGCGACGACTACACCTTCGTCGAGATGTGGGGCGAGGACGTGGGCCCGGAGGCCTTCGACGTGGACGACTCCGCGAGCGCCTTCATCCGCACCGACGAGGGGACGACCATCTCCCTCGAAGTCGCGTGGGCGACGAACCGCCCGACCAACGACGAGTTCTTCCTCCGCGGCACGGAGGGCGGCGTCCGCTTCGACCGCGCGAGCCACGACCTCCAGTTCTACGAGGACGGCGTCGGCGGCGGCAACCACCTCTCGACGACGGACGTGGAGACGCAGGACAACGACACCCACAAGACCGAACAGGAGGCGTTCCTCGCGGCCGTCGCCGAGGGCGAACACCCCGGCCGCAACACGGTCGAACAGGGTCTCGCCGTCCAGCGCGTCATCGACGCCATCTACCGCTCGTCGGAGACGGGCGAGGCGGTCCGCCTCGACGCGGCCGAGACCGAGACGCCCCCGGCGAACTGACCACCGCGAACGCACACCCCTCACAGCCCCACTGTTCACACCATGTCCGTCATCGACTCACTCAGGCGACCGGAACACACCGGCGAGAACCGCTGTCTCCCGTGTACCGCCGTCAACGTCGCACTCGTCGTCGTCGTCGGTCTCGCGGTCAGCGTGCTCTCGCCGGTCGCCGGTCTCCTCGTCCTCGTCGGCGGCGCGCTGTCGGTGTACCTCCGGGGCTACGTCGTCCCCGGTACGCCCTCGTTCGCGCCGCGGTTGGTCGCGGCGGCCGGCCTCGCCGGCGTCTTCGACCACGGCGGCGAAGGGTCGACCTCGGACCGCCGCTCGGAGTCGCTCGACGCCGACGTCGACCCCGACGCGATGCTGTCGGCGCTCCTGAACGCGGGCGTCCTCGTCGAAGAAGCAGACGGCCTGTTCCTCACTGACGACGCCCGCGAGGAGTGGGAGTCGACGATGGCGACGCTCCGGAAGACCACCGACGAGGAACTCGCCGAGGCGGTCGCCAACGCGGTCCCGTTCGAGGCGACCGTCGACGCCGAGTTCGACGGCATCTCGCTGGACGGCCCCTCGATGTCCGTGTGGATTTCCCGGCCGCAGGCCATCGCGGACGTGGCGACGCTCTACGCGGTCGTCGAGCGCGGGGTCGACCCGACGGTCGCGCTCGCGGCCACGGAGCCGATGCGGATGTTCGTCGAGGTCTGTCCGGACTGCGGCGGCCCGGTCGAGGAGACGACGACGCGCAACTGCTGCGGCGGCACCGCGGGGCTGTACGACTCGCCGGACCACGAGGTGCTCGGCTGTGCGGACTGCGGCGCGGTGGTCTACGAGTTCCCCGACGAGTAGCCGGTGGCCGGCGAGGCGAGGGGGCCCGAAAAGCTGCGTGCGGCGATGCGTGCGGTGACTGACGCTGCGAGTTCAGACGATTTCGTCGCGGTTCGGAACCTCGTCGCGGCCGAGCAGAATCTCCTGTCCTTCCACGTCTTCGAGCGCGGCGACCAGCCCGCCGACCTCGACGACGCCCTCCTCGGTCTCGATGTGGAGCGACGCGACCTCCTCCGTGTCCTCGAACGCCGTCTCGATGACGCGGCCTTCGACCACGATGGGGTCGCCCGTCTCGATGTCGCGGCCGGAGACGGAGGCGTAGAAGTCGCCGTCTATCTCGCGGATGTCCTTGACGGCCCGGCGGATAGAGGCGTAGCGCCGCGGGAACGGCCGGCGCTTGCCGTTGGCGACGATGGTCTCGGCGGTGCTCCAGAGGACGGTCCCGAAGAACCCGCTGACGAGGAAGCCGAGCGCGGAGCGGTTGAAGATGACGCCGTAGCGGTCGCGGTCGTCGCGGAGGGCGTCCTGGGTCGCGTAGATGGAGTACTCGCCGTCAGCGACCGCGAGGACGGGCGAGGTGATGCCGCGGCGGGCGCGGGCGATGGTCGCCACGTCGAGGTAGTTGAACTCCTCGGGGTCGGGCGCGCGGGAGGCGGGCGTCACGAGCAGGTCGATGCTGACGCCGCTGTCGATGGCCGCCGCGAGGTCGTCGCGGAAGCGACGGAGCAGGTCGGGCGTCAACGAGAGCACGAGTTCGTACTCCGCGGCCTCGATAATCTCCTCGATGTAGCGGAGGATGGTCGACCGCGACTTGACGAGCGAGACGGCCTCGGTGTCGCGGGCGGGGGCGGTGTAGCGCGCCTCCAGTTCCTCGATGAGTTCCTCCAGCGAGGTCTTGACGTTCGCGAAGGCGTCGTCGGGGTCGACGGCGACGATTTTCATCGGGCGCGACTCGCGGAGTTCGACGAGGCCGCGGTCCGACAGGCTTCGGACCGTGTCGTACACCCGCGGCTGGGGGATGCTGGTTCGGTCCGCGATTTCGCTCGCCGTCAACTGTCCGTGTTCGAGAACGGCCAGATACGCGTCTATCTCGTACTCGCCGAGGTTGAAGCGCTCACCGACTCGCTCCATGGTGAGCCGCAGTTCGTCAGCCATGCTCGTGACGTGTACGGCATCACCTAAATCATTTACTGAAATCCGAGTAGCACGAAATTCCGAAAACAAGTGGCACAACTGATGGCAGGGCGGCCGGCGAGCGTCGCGGAACGGCGGGACGGCAGGGCGACGGGTGGAGCAGAGCGGAGCGGGGCGGAGCGAGTCGAATCAGGCGAAGCGGGACGAAGCGGGACGAAGCGGGACAAACGGGACGAAGCGGGACGAAGCGGGACAAACGGGACGAAGCGGGACGAAGCGGGACAAACGGGACGAAGCGCGGCGAGGCGGGCGGTCGTCGCGTCGGCCGTGCGGATACTGCGACGGCCCGACACGTAGCCGTTCACCGCGACCGAACCCCCGGAGTAACAACCCTTTTTTCGCCGCTCCCCGTTGCGGGTTCCATGCACGGAGTCGAGGGGGTTGCCGACGCGTCGGCCGCGGTCGGCGGGGTATCGACTGCGGGGAGCCACCTCGCGGTCGCCCCGCTCCAGTCGACGGCGCTCACGCCGCCGCCGTTCGTGCCGGACTACTTCCTGTTTCCGGGGTGGCGCATCGCCGTCGCCCTCGTCATCGTCGCCCTATCGGTCGGGCTCTCGAAGTACATCGTCCGCCTGCTCGGCCGGCCGGTCGCCCGACAGTTCCGCCGGCAGAGCGTCGCCCAGACGGTGCTCCGAATCGTCCGCCTCTCTATCGTCCTCGTCGGCGTCGGCGTCGGCGCGAACGTCCTCGGCCTCGAACTCGGCGACATCGTCCTCTCGGTGACGGTGTTTTCGGCGGTGCTCGGTATCGTTCTCGCGCCCATCGTCGGGAGCATCATCAACGGGGTGTTCGTCCTCTCGGACCAGCCGTTCGAAATCGGCGACATGATAGAACTCGACGACGGCACGAAGGGCTTCATCGACGAGATTACCCTGAGCTACACGAAGATATTCACCCTCGACAACACCTTTCTCGTGATGTCGAACTCGAACATCCGCGACCGCGACGTCATCAACTACTCCGCGGAAGACGAGCGGACCCGTCTGTCGCTCGACGTGCTCGTCACCTACGAGTCCGACATCGACGCCGCCCGCGACCTCGTCGAGCGCGCCGCCCGCGACTGCGACGCGGTGGTCGAAGGCGGCCCCGACATCCGCATCGGGAGCGCCCGCTACCCGGCGAAGCCGACCGCCTACATCAACTCCTACGCCGACAACGGCGTCCTCCTGCGCCTCCGCTACTGGGCGCTGAAACCGTACAAAATCGGCCGCATCCAGTCGGAGGTCCAGACGCGGCTCTGGACGCTCGTCGAGGAGTCCGACGCGACCGTCGAGTTCGCCTACCCGCACACGCACCTCGTCTTCGACGAGACCAGCGGGAGCCTCCACGTCACCGGCGACGAGGCCGCGAACCGGCGTCACGCCACCGCGTCGCCGGCTCCGGGAGCGCCCGTCCAGTCGGTCTCCGACGGGGAGGGCGGCGAAGCCCCGGTCGATGCGGCTGATTCGGCCGACGCGACCGACGCCCCGGACTCGGCGGACGCGGAGTCAGCGGACACCGCCGAGAACTGACGGGGAACGGCGAACGCAGTCGAAGCTGGTCGCATCGAAAACGGGGAAACCCGAACTCGAATCCGAGTCCGAACTCGAACCGAACCGGTCCGTGCGCCGCCGGCTCAGTCGTCGGCGCGGACGGTGATGACCGTGCAGTCGAGCTTTTCGCGGAGGAACACGTCGATGTCGGGGTCGTCGAGGAACCGGCGGAGCATCCGCCGCCAGCGGCTCGCCTGTTTCGACCCGATGACGACGATGTCGGCCTCCTCGGCGGCGACCTCTTCGAGAATCGTCTCCTCGACGAGGAATCCCCGACGGACGACGTAGCGCGCGCGGACGAGCGGCCCGAACTCGGCTTCGACTGCCCGCTTGAGTTCGGTCCGCGTCACGCCGCGGTTCGACTGGTAGAGGTCGACGTGGAGGACCGTCAGCTCGGCGTCGCGCTCGCGCGAGACGCGGACGGCCTCTTCGAGCGTCGCCCGGGAGTGCTTCGAGAGCGGGTACCGAACCGGGACCACGACCCGTGTCATACTCCGAGACCACTCGCCGGGCGTGCGTGAACCTTTCCCTCTCCGACGGCCGCGTCGCCGTTGCTCACGCTCTTTCCGTCTCCGTCAGTCGTCGGCGCGGGTGGCCGACCGGCGCTCGATGCGCCCCTCGACGGCGGCGTCGAAGCCGACCTCGCGGGCGTAGCGCGCCAGCGCGTCGTGTTGAATCTCGAACTCGCCGCCCCGGTGGGCCTGCGTGATGGCCGGGAACTCCTGTGTGCTGTGGAGCAGGTAGTCGCTCGTGGCGACGGTGTAGCGCGCCTCCGGGTCGAGTGGCTCGCCGCCGACGAACGCCTCGACGACCTCGTTTCGGTCGTCGTCCCAGACGATGCGCGCGCCGCTGACGTGGGCGTGCCACCAGTCCGGTTCCCCGAAGCCCATCTCGGCACCGCGGGCGGCTCCGAACGCCGCTAAGAGCTCCGTGCCGGTCACGTCGGCGACGACGAGGTGCTCCTCGAAGGGGACGAGGCTCACGAGGTCGGCGTGGGTTATCTCGGGGCCGACGGGCGGGCCGGAGCGGATGCCGCCGCTGTTCTGGAGTCCCACGTCCGCGCCGGTCGCCCAGCGGTAGGCGTCGGCGATGGCGTTGCCGACGCGGCACTCGCCGGCCGCGACGGTCTCCTCGGCGCGGTCCATCGGGCGGTCGATGCGGCAGAGCACCTCGTCGAGTCCGGCGGCGTCGACCCGGCCCTCCAGCGCCGCGACGAGTTCCGCGTCGGGCCGGTACTCGGCGGTCCGGTGACGGACCGTCTCGATTCGGTCGGCGGCGACGCGGACCTCCCAGACGACGTGGCCGTTCGCGCCGGGGCGGACGATTGGCACGCCGTCGACCACGTCGTCGCGCTCGGCGTGGACGTGGCCGCCGAGGACGAGGTCCACGTCGCACCGGGCGACCAGTTCGTCGTCGCCGCTCCCGAGGTGCGAGAGCGCGACGACGAGGTCCGCGCCGTCGTCCCTGAGGGCGTCGGCCGCGGCCGAGGCGGCCGGGTAGGGGTCCGCGAAGTCGAGGTCGGTCGCCTCGGGGTTGATGGTGCCGGTCGCGGGGTCGGTGACGCCGAAGAAGCCGAGCGTCAGCCCGTCCACCTCGCGGGTCGTTCGCGGGACGCTCCCCTCGGCGGCGGCGAACCGACCGCCGTCCTCGCCGCGGACGTTGCTCGTGACCCACGTCGGCCGGCTCGCGGCGACGAGTTCCCGGGTCCGGCTCGGCCCGTAGTCGAAGTCGTGGTTGCCGAACGTTTCGAGGTCGGCGTCCACGGCGTCGTAGAAGTCGAGCGCCTGCCCGCCGCGCTCGACGAGCGAGAGGACGCCCGGCGCGGTGTTGTCGCCGGAGCCGACCACGAGGGTGTCGTCGCCGTCGAGGGCGCGGACACAGCCCGCGAGGCGGCCGGCGCGCTCGGAGTCGTCGAAGACGTTCTCGATGTCGGAGTAGTGGAGGAGCCGAGGCATTCGCTTCTCGAATGTGGCGGCGCGGGCGGATAAGAAGCCGTCGGGACGACCCGCGGGCGGGTAAGACGGCGCGGAACCGGCGCGAACCGGGGCAGCCGCCAGCGCCTCGACGCGGGCGAGTTCGCCGCTACTCGTCGTCTTTCGCTTCGAGTTCGAACGCGACTTCGACTTCGGCTTGGTACTCTCGCGTCTCGACGGACGCGAGTTCGACGCCGAGTTCCTTTACTTCGACCCAGTGGACGCCCGCGAGCGTCTCCTCCGCGCGGTTAATCGCGTCGTCGACGGCGGCGTCGAAACTCTCTGCACTCCGACCGACGAGGGTGATTTTCTTGAACACCATCTCGTCGGACCCTTCGTCGTACTATCACAAATAATCGTCCCCGATTCGGCGGCGGTGGGCGGGCGGGTCATCTCGCATCGCGCTGTCGCGGGCTCACTCGTCGGGCCGATACGGGCGCGCGGTCTCGGCGCGCGCCGCGACGAGTCTGCGACCCCACGCCACGGCCGAGGGCTCGTAGCTCACGACTAGCGCCTCCGGAGCGCCCATGTGGTCGTAGACGACGAGCGTGACGGAGGCCGTCGTCGGTCGGTCCATGACCACGACGCCGAACGTCGGGTCCTCGTCGACCGCGGCCACGCGGACGCCGGCGTCGACCATGGCGTCGAGGTCGTCGGGATAGCGGTTCGAGAGCCAGTCGAGCGACTCCGCGGAGAGGACGAGCGTGACGCTGTCGCCGAGCCGGGTGAGCTGCTCGCGCGCCTCGGGCCAGTTACTGAACAGAAACGGGCCGTTGAAGCCGGCGAGCTCCGTCACCTCGTTGATATCGAAATCGAGCGGTGCGCGCCGTTCCATCTCCGAGAGGTCGCCGGTACAGACGACCGCCTCGCGGAACAGCGAGGGCGGCGGCTCGACCGACTCGGGGAGGTGGTCGAGCACGGGTACCGCGCCGAGCACGTTCGCCATCGCCCGAATCGCTTCGTCGTGTGTCTCCAGCGCGACTCGACCCGCGCTCGTGGCGACGAACCTGCCGTTCGACCGCTCGACGAGGCCGAGCCCGACGAGTCGCTCGACGCCGCGGTCGACGGTGGACCGAGAGACCGAGAGCGTGCGGACCAGTTCGGCCTTCGAAAGTGACTCCGTCGAGAGCGCTTGGAGAATCTGCCGGCGACGGCCGACCGTCTCGAACGCGTCGGCGGCGTCCTCGTCTCCATCACCGATCCAACTCGACATCGGTGTGAACGTCTCAGTCCGTGTACAAATGTATATCGGGATTCGAGAGAAATCGCCTGCTGTCGGCTGATTCTGACGGCCTGCTCCCCGCCGGTTCGTGTCAGCGAGACGCCGTTTCGAACCGCCGCTGCAACGCGCCGACCACGTCCGAGAGGTGGGCGGTCCCCCAGACGGCGACGATGACGCCGCCGACGGCGTCGAACACGAGGTCCAAGAGCGTGTCGTCGAGACCGTACTGCGTCAGCACCGACGCGGTGCCGGCGAGCGAGGCGACCCCGGAGATGGCGAACTCGATGACCTCCCAGAAGACGCCGAACGCGAGGACGAAAAGCAGGATGAAGACGAACATGAACCGCGGCGGCAGGTAGATGTCCGCCGTGTGCTCGTCGACCGCGCGGACGGTCGCGTAGCCGGCGGCCGCGACGACCGACGACGACAGCGCGTGCGTGAGATGGTCCCACCACCAGACGCCCGCGTAGAAACTGGTCTCCGAACCGGGGAAGCCGACCGTCCCGAGCGCGTGGAGGAACGCCGCGGAGGATATCCAGAGCGTCAGCCCGGCGTCCATCGGGATGCGGTAGTCGCGTTCGAGTATCGCCGGCAGATAGGTCACGCCGAGACCGACGAGCGCGTTGACGACGATGCCGAGGTTCCCGCGGTCGAGGCCGATGAAGACGAGACCGACGAGGACGACCTGCATCGCCCGCGAGAGTTGGGACTGCCGTCGCTCGTCGATACGGAGGTGCGAGCGAATCTTCACGGCGACTCACCTCCCTCCGGCGCGCGGGAATCGCCGTCCGTCTCCGCCGCGTCCGACAGCCCGGCTACCTCCGCCGCCTCCGACTCCTCGGCCATCTCCGCCACCTCTTCGGGGAGTCGCTCGCGCGACCCGGCCCGGCGGCGGAAGTAGTACTCGAACAGCAATCCGGCGACGAGTCCGGCGACGGTGGCGGCGACGAAGTCCCACATCAGCCCCGCCTCGACGACGTGCTCGGGCCGCCCGTTCAACAGCAGGCGCGTCCCGAGGTAGAGGTCCGAGAGCCACTGGACGACCGCCCAGACGCCCGCGGCGGCCATCGTGGCGATGACGACGAAGAAGACGGCGAAGGAGTGGTTCATCCGGACCGGCGTGAACACGTCGAGTTCGACGGCGACGATGAGCGCGATGGCGGCCACCGCGAGATACGTCGACACGCGCCCGGTGAACGTCACGCCGCCGATGGTCTGGCCCCGGACGAGAACGCGGGCGACGAGCGGGAGCGAGGCGAGCGCGACGACCTCCCACGGAAGCATCGCTCGCGGTTCGCGGAAGGCGACGGCCGGGACGACGGTGACCGCGGCCACGACGGCCGCGAACCCGCCCCAGACGAGGTCGCCGCCGGTGACGACGCTCCCGACGGCGACGGCGACGAGGAAGCCGACGAACAGCCACGCGAGCGCCGCGTTGAGCCGTCTGCTCCGGACGAATCGCGCCAACTCCGTCTGTGCGGCCTGCGACATGCTCGTCCGTTAGCGACGGGCTGAGAAAACGTTTGGGCGAAACCGCCCCGTTTCGATTACGTGTTCGTGCCGTGAACGACCTCGTAGTCGTTCCCACCACCGTTCGACACGCCGATGATTGCCCACTCGTATGGAAGGTCGATACCGCGAAGCCGCTCTCGAAGCGCGCTGATGTGGTCGTCCCACGTCACGAAGCAGCGGAACCGATACGGTGTCTCGGTGCCGCCGTCTGCGAGCACCGGACGGCATTCGGTCGCTTCGCGCGAACTCAGTGCGGTCACGTGGACCGTACGCCACTTGCGTTCGGCCAGCATATCGGGTCCGTCCCCCGAGACGGAGTAGCCGAGCCGGCCGAATATCGACCGAGCCTCCTGAACAGGAGGCATCGAAGCCTGGGCCATGCACGTCTACGTACACCCGCACTCCTGATAAAGATTGTCACGATATACCATACCAATAATTGACGAACGGTCGCGCCGAGACGCCCGGCTACTCGTGAGCGGCGTCCCACTCCTCGGGTTTGCGGACGTTCCCGCAGTTGTTGCACTCGATGCGGGCCATCGTGTCCATCGCGGTGTCGAACGAGTCGCAGTTGCCGCAGAGGTAGCCCCATCGGTTCTCGGCGTCCTCGGTCGAATAGACGACGTAGAACGGTCCCTTCGAGCCGCGTTCGGGCTCGTCGGTGGCGACGAAGACGGTCTTACCGCTCGATACGGTCTGGGTCTGGAGTTCGGCCATGCCACCGATTCGCGCGCGGGTGGCTTAAGAAATTGGTCCCTACGTCCGGAACGACTCGCCGCAGCCGCAGCTGCTCTCGGCGTTCGGGTTGTTGACGTGGAAGCCCGCGCCTTGCAGGCCGCCCTCGAAGTCGAGGGTCGAACCGCCGATGTAGTTCATGCTCGCGGGGTCGACGAACACGCGGAGGCCGTGCTGTTCGACGACCGTGTCGTCGTCTTCCGGTTCGTTGTCGAAGCGCATCCCGTAGGACAGTCCGGCGCAGCCGCCCTGCTGGACGAACAGCCGGAGTCCGGCCACGTCGGTGTCCATCGACTCCCCTTCGAGGAGGGAGACGGCTTCGTCCGCGGCCGCGGGCGTGACCGTGACCGCCACATCGCCGCCGCCACTCGCGGATTCCGTGCTCATACGTCCCACTATACTGTGGGAACGGATAACTGTGGCGCAGGCGGAACTTCGCGCGCCGCCCCGGTAGGCTGTGGCTACCCGGTGGAACGCCTCAGTTCACTCTTCGAACCGCTCGCGGACGCTCTGGGCGTGGGCGTCGAGGCCCTCCGCCTCCGCGAGCGTCGTAATCGTCTCGGAAAGCTCCGACAGCCCGTCGCGGTCGAGGCGCTGGACCGTCGTCGAGCGGACGAAGTGGTCCACCGAGAGGCCGCCCTGTCGCTTCGCGCCGCCGCCGGTCGGGAGGACGTGGTTCGTCCCGGAGGCGTAGTCGCCGGCCGCGACGGGCGTGTACGGCCCGAGGAAGACGCTCCCCGCGGAGTCGATGCGGTCCAACAGCGCCTCGTCGTCGTCGGCCTGAATCGTCAGGTGCTCGGCGGCGTACTCCTCGGCGAACAGCACCGCCTCGGACATCGACCGCGCGAGGAGGACGCCCGACGCGTCGCCTTCGAGCGCAGCCTCGATGGTCTCCGCGCGCTCGCGCTCGCCCGCCTGTCGCTCGACCTCCGCGACGACATCGGCGGCGAGGTCGGCGTCGTCGGTGACGGCGACGACCGACGCGTTCGGGTCGTGTTCGGCCTGCGCGACGAGGTCGGCGGCGACGAACCGCGCCTCGGCCGTCTCGTCGGCCACGACGAGCACCTCGGAGGGACCGGCGAGGAAGTCGATGTCAACGTCGCCGCGGACCTCGGCCTTCGCCGCGGTGACCCACTTGTTGCCCGGGCCGACGACCTTCTGGACGGCCTTCACCGTCTCCGTGCCGTAGGCGAGCGCGGCGATGCCCTGCGCGCCGCCGACCGAGTAGACCGCGTCCGCGCCCGCGACGTGCATCGCGGCGAGCGTGACGGGGTTCATCGGCTCCGCGGGCGGCGTGGCGACCGCGACGTGTTCGACGCCCGCGACCTTCGCGGGGATGACGCCCATGAGGACGCTCGACGGGTAGGCGGCGGTGCCGCCGGGGGCGTAGACGCCCACCCGGTCGAGCGGCCGGTAGCGACGCCCGAGTTCGCGGGTGCCGTCGTCACCGAACTCCTCGCGCCAGTCAGCGGGGACCTGTTTTTCGTGGAACGCGCGGACGTTCGCCGCGGCGGCCTCGATGGCCTCGCGCACGTCGTCGTCGAGTTCGTCGTAGGCGCGCTCGGCGGCGTCGGTCACGTCGATGTTGCCGACCTGGACGCCGTCGAACTCGTTTGAGAACTCCCGGACCGCAACGTCGCCCTCTCGGCGGACGCGCTCGACGATGTCGCGCACGTCGGACTGGGCCTCCCCGACGCCGGCGTCCCGCTCGAAGAAGGCGCGGCGGGCGTCGGTGCCGAGGTCGGCCAGTTCGCGAACCTCGATGTTCATACCCCGGCTTTGCGGCCGGCGCGAAAAGTCGTTGCGGAAGCGGTGGGGCCGGCGGTCGGCGGCCGTCCGGTCCTCCGGACAGTCGCGGAGCTAATCCGACGTTCGGCCGCCCCGCCCGGTCACCCGAGGAGCGTCGAGTACAGGAGCCAGCCGTTCAGGGCCACGATAACGGCGATGGCGACGCCGAGGACGCCGGTCGTGGTCGCCCGGTTGCGGAAGTTTCCCATCAGCGACGCCTCGTGGGTGAACCAGAGGAGCGGAATCAGGACGAACGGGAGCTCGAAGCTCAGCGCGACCTGCGAGGCGACGAGCACCGACGTGGGGTCGAAGCCCGCGGCGACGATGAGGAGACTCGGCACGAGCGTGACCGACCGCCGGAGCCAGACGTTGATGTCGAGGTCCAGAAAGCCGTCCATGACGGTCTGGCCGGCCATCGTCGCCACGAGGGACGACGAGAGCCCGGCGGCGATGAGCGCGACGCCGAACGCGAGGCTCGCGTTCGCCCCGAAGACGCCGCTGAGGGTGACGTACGCCTCTTCGAGCGTCTCGATGCCCGTCCCCTGAAGCGCGGCGGCGGCGACGATGAGCATCGCGGCGTTCACGAACATCGCGCCGAAGAGCGCGACGACGGTATCGAGGCGCTCCAGCCGGAAGTGGCGGCGGTGGACGGCCTCGGTGTCGCCGTCCGACTCGATGAGCCGGTCGCGGCGGTCCTGTACGATGTACGGGTGGAGATAGACGCTGTGCGGCATCACGGTCGCGCCGAGGATGCCGATGGCGACGTACAGCGCCGAGGCGTTCGGGACGGTCGGGACGAGGCCGGAGGCGACGGTCGAAGCGGTCGGTCTCGCCAGCGCCATCTCGAAGACGAACGCGAGGGCGATGACGCCGACGAGCGACATGATGGTGAGTTCGACCCAGCGGAACCCCCGTTTGTGTGCGGTCCGAACGCCGAGCAGGGCGAACGAGCTCACCGCCGCGAGGACGGCTCCGGCCCACAGCGGCAGGGAGAAAACGAGGCTGAACCCGATGGCGGCCCCGATGATTTCGGCCATGTCGGTGGCGACCATCGCCAGTTCCGCGGCGGCCCACAGGAGCACGACGACGGGCCCCGAAAAGCGCTCCCGGCAGAGCTGTGCCACGCCCTTCCCGGTGGCGATGCCGAGTTTGGCGGCGAGCACCTGAATCCCCATCGCCATGACGCTGGCGAGGACGATGACCCACAGCAGGGCGGGGCCGAACTTCGCGCCGCCCGAGATGTTTGTCGCCCAGTTACCGGGGTCCATGTAGGCGACGCTGATGATAAAACCGGGGCCGAGATACGAGAGCAGTTCGCGGAGCGAGGGGCGCATCCCCTACCGACACCTCAGTTCTTCACATACGCAAACGCTTGTATTTGCCATGTCTAAATAATAATTTCACCTGTCAAGTAAAACTGCTATCGGTCGTTTCAGACGCGAACCACAGTCACGGTGTCAGTCGGAAGCGTGACGGCCGGCCCACCAGTGACCGAAGACTATCGCGCGACGGGAACGGCGGGTGAGTTCGTCGCTCAGTCCCGCGCCGCGGCCTCTCCGACTACGCCACGTCGCGCTGTTCAGTGTACGTCAGCGTCCGGTTGTCCGTCTCGATGGTCGTCTGGACCGTAATCCAGCCGTCCGCCTGCTGGACCGCGAACGCCTCCGAGTACGACAGTTCGACGCGCTTCGTCGTCGTGTACGACTCGCCGGCCGCGAGGTCACCGACCGCTTGGGTCCCGCGCCAGACCTCGTCGTCCGGGTCGGTGTCGTTGCCGACGAAGATGCGACTGTACACGGTGACGCCGGAGCTATCGGTGTCCTGTTGGTTCGTTATCGTGCTCGTCACGTCGCGGCAGGTCTGTCCGCACTCCTCGATGTCGTCGACGACGACGCCGAACGGCGGCCTCGATTGGGTCTCGGTCGCGTCACCGTCGCCGCTATCGCCGTCGCCATCGCTGTCGTTGCTCCCGGTGTCGTTCCCGCCGGTGTCATTGCTGTCCCCCCCGCCGCCGTCGGGCGACGCGGTCGTCTGCGTGGGGAACGCTCCGTCGGAGCCGTCGGCGGAGGTCGTGTCAGCGAACGGTCCGACTCCCGCCAGGAACGCGGCGGCGACACCGGCCGTGAGCAGGGCCAGCACTGTCGCGGCGACGAAAACTGTGCGTCTCATAACTGAGTTGGGACCTCATATTGGGCGGCTGTCATCTGCCACGTCGCTCGATAGCGTCGGGTCACACTTAGTTACGCACCCGAAACGTCGTTCGCGCGGTCGCTCAGCGAGCCCCCGAGCGACCCGTCGAGGGCCCCGCTCAGGAAGTCGCTCACGAGGTCGTGGACGCCTGAGACGAACTCGGGGACCGGGTCGGGGAGTTCGCCGGGCGGCCCCCGCTGGCCGGCCTCGGACGCGGGGGACGATTCGCGCGCGGTGTCGTTCGGTGCGGCGGCGGCGACGCCCGCGGTCGTGACGAGGACGGCGAGCAAGACGCCGACGAGGGAGAGTCTGCGTCGGTTCATGGTGAGTCGCTCCGGTCGCCACTCGCGGGTCGATGCTCATGAAAAGCGGACACCGTGGCGGGCGTTTTGCGTCGGTTTCGCTGAGTTTCGACGCGGTTCACGGCGAATTGCCGCCGGTTCGGAGCCGTTACTGGTTCAGCGCTTCGCGCATGGCGGCGAAGCCGGCTTCGGGGTCCACGTCCGCACCCTGCGCTTCGAGCGCCTCACCGAGGGCGGTCAGAAGGAACGAGACGTTCTCCGGCCGCGCCGAGTGGCCCATGCAGCCGACGCGGAAGATGTCGCCCGCGAGCGCGCCGAGGCCGCCGGCGATTTCGAGGTCGTAGTGGTCGAGCACGTAGTCGATTGCCGCGCCGGCGTCCACGCCGTCGGGGACGAGCACCGCGTTGAGGCTCGGCAGCCAGTACTCGTCTTCGGGGTTGAGACCGAGGCCCATCGCCTCGACGCCGGCTTTCAGCGCGCCCGCGACCCTGCGGTGGCGCGCCCACCGCTCCTCGATGCCTTCCTCCGCGACCAGTCGGAGCGCCTCGCGGATGGCGTAGACGTTGGTGATGGGCGCGGTGTGGTGGTACGAGCGGTCGTCGCCCCAGTAGCCCTCCAACAGCGACAGGTCGAGATACCACGAGCGGGGCGGCTCCTCCCGCGAGAGCACCTTGTCCATCGCGCGGTCGTTGAGCGTCAGCGGGCTCGCGCCCGGCGGGCACGACAGGCACTTCTGCGGGCCGGAGTAGGCCACGTCGATGCCCCAGTCGTCGACTTCGAGTTCGACCCCGCCGAGCGAGGTGACGGTGTCGGCGACGACGAGCGCGTCGTGGTCGTGGGCGATGCTCGTCAGTTCGGGGACGCTCGGCTGTTTCACGCCCGTCGAGGTCTCGGCGTGGACGAACCCGAACACGTCCGGCTGGTGCTCGTCGAAGGCGTCCTGTACGTCCGCGGAGTCGAGCGGCTCGCCCCACGGCGCGTCGACGTGGACGACCTCGCCGCCGGCGCGTTCGGCCATCGACTCCATGCGCCCGCCGAAGTAGCCGTTCGTCGGGACGAGCATCGTGTCACCCGGTTCGACGAGGTTGCCGATGGCCGCCTCCATCGACGCCGACCCGGTCCCCGAGACCGGAATCGTCCACTTGTTGTCGGTGCGGAACGTGTAGCGCATGAGCTCCTGCACCTCGTTCATGACCTCGATAAACGACGGGTCGAGGTGGCCGACGAGCGGCGTAGACATCGCGCGGAGGACGCGCGGGTGAACGTCGCTCGGGCCGGGGCCCATCAGCGTGCGATTCGGCGGGGTGAGTTCGCCGACATCGGGTGCATCGGACATGGTCTGCCTTCACCTGCCACGCAAACCGGCAAAAGGGATGTGATTGCGGAACGCCGCGAGACGGATACCGTCCCGACCCGCGGGAACCCGACGACCGCGCCGACGCGCGCCCGCTCAGCCCGACAGCGCCTGCGCGACCTTCTCTATCGGGTGCGGGGGTCGCCGCGCCGCGTCGTCCCTGTCTTCGAGTTGCGTCCGACACGACGCGCCGGGAGCGACCACCTCGTCTCCCTGACTGTCGTCGACCTGCTCGAACAGGATGTCTCCCATTGCCTTCGAGAGGTCGTAGTGTTCGGCCTCGTAGCCGAAGCTCCCGGCCATGCCGCAGCAGCTCGAATCGAGTGGGTCGACCGCGTAACCGACCCGCCGGAGGACGCCCACCGCGTGGTGGTCCTTGTTCAGCGCCTTCTGGTTGCAGTGGCCGTGGTAGGTGAGAGACCCGAGCGTACCGCCGTCAGCGACCGCGGAGGCGACGGGTCCGGCCGCGTCGTCGCCGTCGGCCGAGCGCCCGCGAATCGGGAGGTTCTCGTCCAGCCGGTGGGCGTCGAGGAACTCCATGACGCCGGAGGCGGCCGCGGCGACCGGGGCGACCGCGTCGTCCGGCAGGAGGTCGGCGTACTCGTCTTGGAACATCACCGCGTCCGAGGGCTCGACGAAGACGACCGACCAGCCGGTTTCCACCGACGGGCGGAGCGTCTCGACGTTGTGACCCGCGCGCCGTCGAGCGAGGTCGAGGAAGCCGCCGGAGTAGGCGGCCCGGCCGCTCGGTTCGACGCCCTCCGCGAGTCGGACGTGGACGCCGGCGGCCTCCAGCACGCGAACCGCGGCCTTCCCGATTTCGGGCGTGACGTAGTTCGTGTAGGTGTCGGGAAACAGGAGGACGCGGTGGTCGGCCTCGCTCGCCGGGACGCGGGGCCGTCGCCCGTCCATCCACGATTCGAGCGTGTCGCGGGTGAACGAGGGGAGCGCCCGGTCGGCGGCGACGCCCGCGAGTCGCTCCATCGCGGCCCGCGCGCCCGGGAGTTCGGCCGCCCAGTTCGAGACGGGCGCGAGCGCGCTGCCGACGCCGGCCAGCCGGTCGATGTTGGCGAACAGGCGCTCGCGGAGCGACGCGCCCGCCTCGGCGTGGTGGGCGTGTTTCACCTCGGCTTTGAGCTTCGCCAAGTCGACGCCGGTCGGACAGTCGTTCTGACAGCCCTTACAGCCGACGCAGAGGCCGAGCACCTCCTCTTGGAAGCGGTCGGAGTGGATCTCGTCGTCCGAGAGGTCGCCTGAGATGGCCGCCCGGAGCATGTTCGCCCGCCCGCGGGTCGTCTCGGCTTCGTCCTTCGAGGCGCGGTAGGTCGGACACATCGTCTCCGACCCGGTCTGCCGGCAGGTACCGCAGCCGTTACAGAGTTCGACGAGGTGCGAGAAGCCGTTCTCGTCCGAGAAGTCGAGCGTCGTCGCTGGCTCGATGGACCGGTAGGCCGCGCCGTACCGGAGGTTCTCGCGCATGTCCGCGCCCACGCCGCGGTCGCTGTCCGGGCCGAGGTCGTCGGGTCCGTCGCGGTAAACGACGTTGCCGGGGTTCATGCGCCACTCGGGGTCGAAGGCGGTCTTCAGCTCCTTGAACGCGCCCCAGAGTTCGGGACCGTACATCTTCGGGTTCCACTCGGTCCGGGCCATCCCATCCCCGTGCTCGCCCGAAAAGGCCCCGCGGTGGTCCAACACGAGGTCGGTCACGTCGTCGGTGATGGCGCGCATCGTCTCGATGCCTGCGCCGTCTTTCAGATTCAGGATGGGGCGGATGTGGAGCGTCCCCGCGCCGGCGTGGGCGAAGTACGCGGCCGACGTGCCGTGGTCCTCTAACACGTCTTCGAACGACTGGACGTACTCCGCCAACTCCTCGGGCGGGACGCTCGCGTCCTCGATGAACGGGTAGGGCTTCGGGTCGCCCGGCAGCGACATGAGAAGCGGTATCGCCGCCTTGCGAAGTTTCCAGAGGTCGGCCTGCGCCGCGGGCGTGTACGCCTCGATGGCTTCGAACGCGCCGCCGTCGTTGGCGTCACCCGCCGCCGACCCGGGGTCGCCGTCTCGCAGGAAGTGGTCGTTCGCCTCGCGAATCACGGCCTCGAAGTCGTCGTGCAGTTCCGAATCGAACTCCAGCATCAGGGTCGCCGCCGTCCCGTCGGGAATCTCCTCGACGTACTGGGCGTACTCGCTGGACTCGGCGGCCATCCGCAACACCTCGTCGTCCATGAGTTCGACCGCGCTGGCGTCGAAGTCGAGCGCGTCGGGGACCGCGGCCATCGCCTCGACGAGGTCGTCGTAGGCGTAGAGGACGAGCGCCGTCTCCTCGGGAACCGTCACGAGCGACACGGTGGCCTCGACGACGACGCCGAGGGTTCCCTCCGCGCCGACGAACAGTTTGGAGAGGTTGACGACCGTCTCGCCGTCGTCGGTTTCGGAGACGGCCTTGTGGAGGTTGTAGCCCGACACCGACCGCTTGAGGCTCGGATACCGGCGCTCGATTTCCTCCTCGTGGTCCTCGACGAGGCCGAGAACGGTCCGGTAGAGGTCGGCCTCGCGGTCGTCCTTGCCGACGATGCGGTCCCACTCGTCGCTCCCGACGACCACGTCGCGGGTGTGGACGACCGACCCGTCCGCGAGGACGACCCGCAACTCCTCGGTGTAAGCGTCGGTGATGCCGTAGCGGACCGAGTGCGCGCCCGTGGAGTTGTTGCCGATGCCGCCGCCGACGGTCGCGCGATTCGAGGAAGCGGGGTCCGGCGCGAACTTGAGGCCGTGGTCCGCGAGGCGGTCGTCGAGGTCGTCCTGCACCACGCCGGGTTGGACCCGCGCCCGCCGCGCGTCGGGGTCCACGCGGACGATTTCGTCCATGTACTTCGAGCAGTCGACGACGACACAGCCGGGGCCGACGGTCTGTCCCGCCAGCGACGACCCCGCCCCGCGCGGGAGCACGGGCACGTCGTGTTCGGCCGCCGTCCGCACCGCGGCGCGCACGTCGTCTTCGTCGCGGGGGATGACCACGCCCGCCGGGCGCGCCCGGTAAATCGAGCCGTCGGTCGCGTACAACACCTGCGCGTACTCGTCGAATCGCACCTCGCCGGAGACGACGTCCCGGAGGTCGGCGGCGAGGTCGGCGTGTTCGGCCACGTCCGCCACGTCGTAGTCGCGCGACTCCTGAAATCGTTGGAAGTCCCCCCGTCTCTCGCCGTCCGTCTCCGCCGTGATTCGTGTCGCCCGTGAAGGGCCGTCACCAGACATTATCATCTATAATCGTTCAGGATAGCAAAAACCTGTGTGTGGCTCGCCACGTTTGCCCGAAGCGGTAGTCGTTCGCGGCGGGTCAGCCCGCCCGCTCAGACCGCCGCACCTCCCGCGGCGGTGCCCGCCGTCGACTCCACGTACTCGACGAAGTCGGCGGCGAACGACTCGACTTCGTCCCAGTCGGTGTACTCGTAGTCCCGCGAGGCGTCCGTGTCGCCGGTCGCGTCCGCGGCGATGCGCTTCATCACCAGCCGGGTGAGAAAGCCGTACTCGGAGTACCGAAGCGCCCCGCCGAACGCGGCCATCCGCTCGGGGTGCCAGCCGCTCTCTTCGACGAACTCGTCGATGTACGTCGCGACTTCGGCGCGGGCGTCCGCGTCGTCGAGCGCCGACGACAGCGACACCTGGAAGAAGCCGTTGGGCCGCGCCTCGATGTCGTCGCGGTGCTCGCGGACGAACCCGTACACCGACTTCGAGTGCGCGCCGAGGTGAACCGACGACCCGACGAGCACCGCGTCGGCGTCGACGAGCGCCTCGGCGGCGGCGTCGTCGGTGACCGACTCGGTCCGCACGTCGTGTCCGTGGGCCGCCAGCGCCACCGCGATGCGCCCGGCTATCTTCTCGGTCTGTCCCTCCTTGCTCCCGTACGCGACGAGTATCGTCCCCATACAGCTCACCGCGTACCTGTTGGCTCGCTCACACCATAACGGCGGTCGACAGCTCTCAGCCGCCGGGAATCCGGCCGGACGACGCCCGGAGGAGGAACTATTTTGCCCGTCGCCGCATCACTCCAAAATACAACTCATGAATACTTCGATGGGAACCTATCTGGTCACGCAGTCGGACCGCTCCGGCGGGCGGTCGACGCCGGACGTGGTGCGGGCCGCGGTCGACGGCGGCATCGATGTCGTGCAACTCAGGGAGAAGCACGCGAGCGCCCGCGACCGCTACGAGGTCGGCCGCGAGCTTCGCGCCGTGACGGCCGACGCGGGCGTCCCGCTCGTCGTCAACGACCGGGTCGACATCGCGGCCGCAATCGACGCCGACGGCGTCCACCTCGGCGACGACGACGTGCCCGTCTCGGTCGCGCGCGAACAGCTCGGCGAGGGCGCAATCGTCGGCCGGTCGGTCTCGACCGTCGCGGGTGCGAGAGCCGCCGAGGAGGCCGGCGCGGACTACCTCGGCGTCGGCGCGGTGTTCGCCACCGACACGAAGGAGACGAACCCGGAGCAGTCCGAAATCGGGACCGAGCGCGTCTCCGCCATCGCGGACGCCGTCTCGACTCCGTTCGTCGGTATCGGCGGCGTCACGCCCGACAACGCCGCCGACGTGGTCGCCGCCGGAGCCGACGGCGTCGCGGTCGTGTCGGCCATCACCGCCGCTGACGACCCCGCCGACGCGACCCGCCACCTCGCTGATTCGGTCGCAGCCGGGAGGAACCGCCGATGAGCGGACGCGACGGCTCGGACGGCGCGGGTGGGTCGGGCGGGTCGGACGACGCGACCGGTGCGGGCGGCGTCCCCGACGTGGCGCTGGACGAAGCGCTCGCCGCCGTCGCGGGCGAACAACCGCTCATCAACTCGGTCACGAACGACGTGACGGTCAACGACGTGGCGAACGTCACGCTCTACTGGGGCGGCCTGCCGGTCATGTCCGACGACGAGCGCGAGGTCGGCGACATGGTCGGAATTGCGGACGGCTGTCTGCTCAACATGGGGACCGTGAGCGAGTCGGGCGAGGCGACGATGCTGACCGCCGGCCGAGCCGCGAACGACCACGGCGTTCCCCTCGTCGTCGACCCCGTGGGCGTCGGCGCGACCCCGACGCGCGACCGGGTCGCGGACCGCCTCGTCACCGACCTCGACGTGGACGTGCTCAACGGCAACTACGGCGAAATCTCCGCGCTCGCCGGCGACGACGCCGAGGTCCGCGGCGTCGAGTCGGTCGGGGAGTACGCCGAAATCGCCGCCGCGGCCGTCGAGTGCGCCCGGAAGACCGGCGCGGTCGTCGTCGCCTCCGGCGAGACCGACATCGTCGCCACCGAGGAGGCAGCTTTCGAGGTCGACACCGGCCACTCGATGATGGGCGCGGTCGTCGGCACCGGCTGTATGCTCGGCGCGACGCTCGCCGTGTTCGGGGCCGCCCTCGACGACCCGCTTGCGGCGGTGCTCTCCGGGACCGCGGCGTACGGACTCGCGGGCGAACTCGCCGCCGAGGGCGCGTTCGGGGACTACCGCGGCCCGGCGAGCTACAAAATCGCCTTCCTCGACGCGGTCGCGGGACTCGCGGACGCCTCGACGCCAGACATCGCCGACCGAATCGACCGAATCGAGGTGCGGTAGATGCCGGGAACCGCGCCCGACCCGCAGACGCCGCCGTACGCCCTCACCATCGCCTCCAGCGACTCCGGCGGCGGCGCGGGTATCCAGGCCGACCTGAAGACGATGACCCGACTCGGCGTCTACGGCGGGTCGGTCATCGTGGCCGCGACCGCCCAGAACACCCGCGGCGTCGAGGGGTCGCACGTCCTCCCGACCGAGTCGATTCGCGCCCAGTACGAGGCCGTCGCCGACGACTTCGACATCGCCGCCGTGAAAATCGGGATGCTGGCGACGGCCGAGGCCGTCGAGACGGTCGCCGGCTGCCTCGTCGACTACGACGGCCCGGTCGTCCTCGACCCCGTGATGGTCGCCACCTCCGGCGACCGACTGCTGGCCGAGGACGCCGTCGACGCCTACGACGCCCTGTTCGCGCAGGCGACGCTCGCGACCCCGAACGCCGACGAGGCCGAGGCGCTGACGGGCGTGTTTCCCGACTCCCCGGCGGCCGTCTCGGACGCGGCCGACTGGTTCTTCGAGCGGGGTGCCGACGCCGTGCTCCTGAAGGGCGGCCACGTCGCCACCGACGGCGACACCGTGGTCGACACGCTCGTCACGTCGACGGAGACGACGACGTTCGTCAACCCGCGCATCGACGCGACGGCGACCCACGGCTCCGGGTGTACCCTTTCGAGCGCCGTCGCCGCCCGCCTCGCCCGCGGCGACGACCTCACAGACGCGGTCCGGCACGGCATCGAGTTCACGCGTGCGACCCTCGCTGAACCCGCCGACGTGGGCGAGGGCGCGGGGAGCGTGAACCACCTCGTCGGCGTCGGCGACGGCTGGACGCCCGACGAGTCGTAAGGGACGACCAACGACCGGCGACCAACGACCGGCGACGCGGCTCTCCGACGCTCGCCACGCCCCTTTTCTGGCTACGTGTCGTACCACGAACATGGTAGCGACACCATCATCGAACGCGCTCCGCGCCCGAATCGAGGCCGGCGGCGTCGCGCTCGGCGTCCTCGACAACGCCTACTGCCCGACGCTCGTGGAGTTCTACGGCGAACTCGGTCTCGACTTCGTCTGGCTCGACCTCGAACACGGCGGCCCCAGCCCGCTCGACTCGGGCGCGATGGAAGACCTCCTCCGCGCGGCGGAACGAACCGGCATCGAGCCGCTGGTTCGGCTCCCGACGACCGACCCCGAGTTCGTCCGGAAGGCCCTCGACCTCGGCGTCAGGAACGTCTTCCTCCCGCGCGTTGAGTCGGCCGAGGAGGTGCGCAAGGCGGTTCGGTCGGCCCGCTTTACCTACGGCGACGGCCCCGGCGACCGCGGCCTCGCGTCGCCGCGCGCCCGCCGCTGGGGACTCGCAGACGACTACGTTGCAGGTGAGGACCGCGAGACGCTCGTCGGCGTGACCATCGAGACCGCCGAGTCGCTTGCGGACCTCGACGCGATTCTCGACGTGCCCGAACTGGGCTTCGTCTTCATCGGGCCGTTCGACCTCTCGGTGGCGCTCGGCCACCCCGGCGAGATAGACCACCCGGACGTGCAGGAGGCGGTCGAGCGCATCCGCTCGGCCGCGGTCGATGCGGGCGTCCCCGTCGGCGGCCTCGGCTTCGGCATGGACGACGTGAACGAGAAGGCGGAAAACGGCTATCAGCTCATCAATCTCGGCAGTACCACGGGCGCGCTCAAGGGCGTCGTCGACGGCTGGTTCGACGCCGTGACGTTCGACCGCGAGGAGTAGCGGCCGCGCCTACTCTGTCGCGTCCGTCCGCGAGTCGGACAGCCGCATCGCCACGCTGTACATCTCGCCCGCGGACTCCGATTCGACCGCGTCGGCGACGCGGTCAGCCTCGCCCGCGAGCCACCCGCCCATCTCCCCGGGGACTTCAGCCGCCAGCGACTCCGCAACCGACGCGTGCGCCTCGACGTGGCTTTCGGACCACGGGACCGGGTCGAGCAGGGTCAGTTCGCGGTCGAAGCGCCAGCCGTGTCCCGAAAAGAGCGCCCCGAGCGCGTCGGCCGGATAGAACGTCAGCGCGGGTCGCCCGCGGGCCAACTGGCTCGCCGCGTTTTCGAGCGCGAACAGCTCCCGAATCGCGGCGTCGTCGGGGAGCGGTTCGTAGTCGTCGACGACGAGGTGACAGCCGGGCGCGGCGACCCGCGTCAGCTCGCGCGCGACGGCGGCGACCGACGCTGGACCGACGAGGTTGAACAGCCCGTGAGCGGTGACGATACCGACCGAATCGTCTGCGAGCGGGAGGCTTCGAACATCCGCCTCCAGCACTGCGGTCCTCGCTCGGTCCGTCGGCGACGGGGCCACGCGGTCGCGGACGATTGTCGCGTGCTCGGGGTCGTTGGTGACGGCGTAGACCTGTTTTGCGCCCGCGTCGAGGAGTCCGGCGGTGGCGTTGCCGGTCCCCGCGCCGGCCTCCAGACAGACCGCGCCCCGGACCGGCCGGTCGTCGAGGGCGGCCGTGACGGTCGTTGGAACGTCCATTTGCGGCGGATGGAATCCGAGGCGGGAGTCGTCTCGCCTCGCTAGTGGTGCAGTTGCTCCGGCACCGGGCTCTCGTCGTGGCGGAGGCGCTCGACGAGCGACCGCTGGGCCGTCTCGTCCATGCCGTTGTACCGCGTCGCGGCGTCGAGAACCATCGCAACGAGCTTCGGGTCGCCCGGCGTGACGACGCTCGTGAGGCCCTGCGCGGCCGCGAAGTCGAACCGCTCCGCGATTTCGTTCGGGGTGTCGACCGGCTCGTACCAGTTGGAGAACGGTCGGTCGGCCTCGGGCAGTTCGTCGGTGTCGGGCCACGGGCCGCGGGCGAACGCCTTGATGCCGAGCGTGCCGATGCCGGCCTCTTCGGCCGCCTCGAAGACGCCCTCGTAGTCGTGTTCGTCGTCGCCCTTACCGACGACGACGGGGTTCAGCGGGAACATCAGGGTTTCGAGGTCGTCGATGCGGTCGATGGCATCGCGGATGAGTCCGGGATTCCCGTGGCTCGTCAGGCCGATGTGGCCGATTTTCCCCTCGTCTTTCGCCTCGCGGAAGGCCGCGAGCGCGCCGTCGTCGGCGGTGATTTCGTCCAGTTCGGACTCGTATTCGAGGCCGTGGACCTGATAGAGGTCGATGTAGTCGACGCCGAGGCGGTCGAACGAGCGGTCGAGTTTCCGTTTCGCGCCCTCGTAGCTCCGCTCTTGGGTCTTACAGCCGAGGAAGATGTCCTCGCGGTGCTGGCGGAGCTTCGGCCCCAGTTTGAGCTCCGCGTCGCCGTAGGTCGGGGCCACGTCGAAGTGGTTGACGCCCTTCGAGAGGACGTGTTCGACCATCTGGTTCGCGCCCTCCTGTTCGAGCCAGTTGAGCGCGATAGCGCCGAACGTCGCGATGCTACTCTCGTGGCCGGTGTCGCCGAGTGCGCGTGTCTGCATACGTCGAACGTCACCGTCGATGGTCAAAAACGTGTGTCTCACCGATTCGACTGCCGGGTCCGTGCGAGCGGCGATGACGCCGCCCCGACCCGGTAACACTCGCGTCAGCGGATACTCAAGTCCTTGCGGCCCGTAGGACCGCCTATGGCAGAACCCACGCCGACACCCGGCATCCACCACGTCACCTGCATCGCGGGCGACCCGCAGGAGAACCTCGACTTCTGGGTCGAGACGCTCGGACTCCGCCTCGCCAAGCGCTCCATCAATCAGGACGACCCCAGCACGTACCACTTCTTCTTCACGGACGCGGAGGGGACGCCCGGCACGAGCATGACGTTCTTCCCGTGGGAGAACCTCTCGCGCGGGAAGGTCGGCACCGGGCAGGTCTCGCGGACCGCGTTCCGCGTGCCCGAGGGGAGCCTCGACTACTGGGAGGACCGATTCGACGAGTACGGCGTCGACTACGACGACCGAGTCGAGCGATTCGGTGAAACGGTCCTCCCCTTCAGCGACCCCGACGGTCTCCCGGTCGAACTGGTCGAAGTCGAGATTCCCGGCGACGACCCGACCGTCCCGTGGACCGAGTTCGTCCCAGAAGACGTTGCGATTCGCGGCTTCCACTCCGTGACGCTCTGGCTGGCCGACCCCCAGCCCACCGAAGACCTCCTCGAAACGATGGGCTTCGAGCGCGTCGGCACCGAGGAGGCGCAGGGCGACACCCCCGGCGACGAGCGGACGCGGTTCGCCGCGACCGGGAGCGTCGGGAAGTACGTGGACGTGCTGCCGACCATCGAGAGCAGCCGACAGGGCCTCGGCACGGTCCACCACGTCGCCTTCCAGACGCCGACCGACGAGGACCAAGAGGCGATGCGCAAGGCCGTCCAGTCGAAGGGCCTGCGCCCGACCGCCCAAATCAACCGCCACTGGTTCCGGTCGGTCTACTTCCGCGAGTTCGGCGGCGTCCTGTTCGAACTCGCCACGAGCGACCCGGGCTACACCGCCGACGAACCCCTCGACGACCTCGGCGGCCGCCTCGTCCTCCCCGGCGAGTTCGAAGGTCGGCGCGAGCAGATAGAAGCCGGCCTGACCGACGTGACGGTCCCGCGGGCCGAGTCGGCCGAAGCCGACGACTGAGCGCGGACCCGCCGCGCTCCGCGGGGGTTCTCCATCCGTCCATCCGTCGTCTGCCGGCCCGTATTGTCCCGTGTTAACACCGCCTGAGCAACTGCGACGAGTGTCGCAATCACAAGTACCATCATCGCCCACGACGCAGTGACCCGTATTCAGGTGGATGACGTGACGGAAAAACGCGAATACACGGACGACTATCAGGACAAGACGCTGTACATCCCCGGTCCGACCGAGGTGCGCGAGGACGTCATCGCGGAGATGTGCCAGCCGATGTTCGGCCACCGCATGGACCGCATGACCGACCTCTATACGACCATCGTCGAGGACACGAAGGAGTTCCTCGGCACGGACAACGACGTGATGATTCTCACGGGGTCGGGCACCGAAATCTGGGAGTCGTCGACGCTCAACCTCGTCGACGAGAACATCCTCGTGCCGACCTGCGGGAGCTTCAGCGAGCGCCACGCCAACGTCGCGGAGCGCCTCGGCAAGAACGTCGACCGCATCGAGTACGAGTGGGGGCAGGCCATCAAGCCCGAGGACATCCGCGAGGCGCTGGAGTCCAGCGACAAGCAGTACGACGTGGTCGCCACCGTGATGAACGAGAGTTCGACCGGCGTCCGCAACCCCATCGAGGAAATCGGTGACGTGGTCGCCGAGTACCCCGACACCTACTTCGTCGTCGACGCGGTGTCAGCCCTCGGCGGCGACTACGTCGACATCGACGAGCACAACATCGACGTCATCTTCGCCTCGTCGCAGAAGGCGTTCGCCATGCCCCCGGGGCTGGCCATCTGCACCGTCAGCGACGAGGCCTACGAGCGCGAACTGTCGAAGGACTCCGCGTCGTGGTACGGCGGTTTCCAGCGCGCCCTCGACTACTACGACCGCAAGGGCCAGACCCACTCGACGCCCGCGATTCCCATCATGCTCGCGTATCGCAAGCAGATGAAACACATGCTCGAAGAGGGCCACGAGGGCCGCGACAAGCGCCACCGCGAGATGGCCGAGTACACCCGCGAGTGGGCCTACGAGCACTTCGACATGTTCCCCGAGGAGGGCTACGAGTCCCAGACCGTCGCCTGCATCGAGAACACGCAGGGCATCGACGTCGCCGCCACTATCGAGAAGGTCAACGAGGAGTACGACATGGCGTTCTCGAACGGCTACGGCTCCGCGCTCGGGGAGAAGACGTTCCGCATCGGCCACATGGGCGAACACGACGTGGAGTCCATCAAGGCGCTGACCGACGCCATCGAAGACGTGGCGGACCTGTAAGCCGCGACTCGCCGCACGTCTCGACGCCTCCCACGGGGGTTCTTTTGCGCCGCGGGCGTATCGGACGCACACGCAGATGCCGCATCTCCAGTTCGACCTCGACTTCGAGGTCACGGCGCGCGAGGCGGACCAGTTCGCGACCGAGATGGCCGAGTTGTACGCCGAACGGATGGACGCCGACACCGACTACGCCGCCGTCAGCGTCCGCGAGGCCCGGGCGATTCACCTCGGCCGGGCGACCGGAGACAAGACCGTCGTCTTGCAGGCCGACATCCGGGCGGGCCGGACGGCGGACCGGAAGCGCGACCTCGCCCTCGCGGTCATCGAGGCCGTCACCGAGCGGTTCGGCGTGCCGGAGTCGAACCAGAAGGTCGTCTTCACCGAACACGAGGGGAGCCAGATGATGGGTTACGACCGCGTCGGGGACGACTGGTCCGAGTCGGACTGACCGCCGTCGACGAGTCGGAGTTCGACCGCGAAGACGGAGCCGCTGGGGTCGTTGTCCTCGACCCACACGTCGCCGCCGTACTTCTCGACGAGCGACTGCACGAGGTACAGTCCGAGTCCGGTCCCCCGACTCTCCAGCCCCTTTTCGTCCTTGGCGAAGATGGCGTCTTTCCGCTCGTCCGGGACGCCGCGGCCGTCGTCGGCGACGCGGACGACGACGCGGTCTTCGCGCTCGGCGTGCGTGACGGACACGTCGACAGTCGGCTCGTCTTCGTCGGTGTGCTGGATGGCGTTCATCAGGAGATTTCGGAAGACGGAGCCGAGCATGTCGTCGGCGAGCACCGTGACCGGGGGCACCTCGCCGTCGACCGCCACGTTCGCGTCCGGTGCCATGTCGCGGACCGACGCGAGCTCCGCGTCCAGCACCCCCCGGAGGGGAACCGGCTTGGTCTCGACCCCTCGGGTGCTCATCATCTCGGCCATGTCGCGGGCCGTCTTCGTCAGTTCGACCGCGTGGTTCGCGCGCCTCCGGACGATTTCGACGTACTCCCGCGCGTCGCCGTCGTCGACGTACTCAGCGAGCAGTTCCGCGTAGGCGGTCACTAACTGCAGGTCGTTGCGAACGTCGTGGCGGACGACCTGATTCAGGACCCCGAGCTCGTCGCGCTGCGTTTCGAGGAGGCGATTCTGTTCGCGGAGCTCCGCTTCGTAGCGCTTCCGCGTCGTGATGTCCCGGGCGACGCTCAACACGACCGTCTCCCCCCGGTAGGTCACGAGGCTCGAACTGATTTCGACGGGTATCTCTCGACCGTCTTTCGCCCGGTGGACCGTTTCGAACACCTGCGTCCCGTCGGTCGGCATCTGGGTGACGAGCGCCGACGCCTCGTCGTCGCTGAGTCCCGCGTCGATGTCGTGGACCGTCATCGAGAGGAGTTCGTCCCGCGAGTAGCCCAGCAGCTCCACCGCGGTCTCGTTCACCGCGAGGATGTGGCTGTCGATGTCGATGACCCAGACGGTGTCGTTCATCCCGTCGATGAGCTCCTGGTACTCCTCGCGGGCGCGCTTCAGTTTCTGCTCTCGCTCCTGTCGTTCGGTGACGTCCCTCGATACGCCGATGACGCCGACGACCTCACCGGCCATCCGAAGCGGCGCGAAGCGATAGCTCAGTATCCGCGATTCGCCGTCCGGCGTGACGAGTTCGGTCTCCCCTTCGAGGGAGTCTGTCTCGCCGTCCAAGAGTCGCTGATACGGGTCGCCCGGGCGTTCCTCGCGAATCGTCTCGACGAGGCGGCTCCGCTCGCCTTCGAGTTCGGCGGGCGTCGCCCCGTAGAGTCCGGCGAGGAAGTCGCTCACGAGTATGAACCGCCCATCGCGGTCGTACAGGCACGCCCCCTCGAGTATCTGTTCGAAGACGCGTTCGTAGACGAGCGACGGGTCGACCGGTCGCCGGCCGGACGCCGCGACCGCCCGCTCGACTCGGGCGGCCACCTCGTCGTACCCCTCCGGCCCTCGGACCCGGACGTAGTCGGTGACGCCGGCGTCGAGGGCGTCGCTCGCCGTCACCTCGCAGTCCCCGCCGGCGACGACGAGAAACGGCAGCGCGGCGTCTCGCTTCCGAACCGCGGCGAGGAACTCGAGCGCGTCGGTCGCTCCCACGTCGTCCGCCGAGACGACGCAGTCGAAACCGGCGTCGGCATCGGCGTCGTCGAGCAGTGTCAGCCCCGCAGCCGCGGTTCGAACCTCGTCGATGTCGACCCGTGGTAGCCGCCGACGGACGGCCTCGGTGACCGCCGCCGCGACGCCCGAGTCAGCGGCGACGAGGAGTCTCATTGTGCCGACACCATCGTTCATTACCTATGTTTGTCGCGAACATCGGATAAAACGTCGCGTGCCACCTCCCGCGACGCGGGGAATTACTCGGTTGTAACACCCAGTAACAACACTTTTGTGACGACCGCCGAGACCACGACGGCATGAACGAACCCAGACTCGACGTATCGGCGGTGACGGGCGGCGACTGGCGGGGATATCTCTCGGAGATGGGGCCGTCGTGGGTCGCCGGCGCCGTGGCGGCGGGGCCGGCGACGATGGCGACCGTGCTCACCGCGGGCGCGACGTTCGGCTACGCGATGCTGTGGGTCGTCGTGCTCTCGGCGGTGCTCGGGGCGTCGGCGCAGTATCTCTCGATGCGGCTCGGCCTGCTCACGGAGGACGGCATCGTCTCGGTCGTGGAACGCGAGTTGGGCGACGGCTGGGCGTGGGCGCTCGTCGCCGACGCGGTGCTGGCCGCGGGGCTGGCCCAGTTGGTCATCATGCAGGGCCTCGCGAACGTGAGCGCGACGATAACCGGCGTCGACGCCCGCGTCTGGGGCGTCGTGTGGGCGGTCGTCCTCGCCGCCGGCCTCGCCGGGCGCGGCTACCGCTTCGTCGAACTCCTCGCGAAGGGACTCGTGGCGGCCGTCGTCGTCGCGTTTCTCGCGTCGCTGGTGTTGGTTCCCATCGACCCGGCGGCCGCGGCCGGCGGGCTCGTCCCGCGCGTCCCGTCCGGCGTCGACGGCGCGCTCGTCGCCGCCGGCATCCTCGGCGGCGCGGTCCACATCACGCTCATCACGATGCACTCGTACACGATGCGCGCCCGCGGCTGGACGACCCGCGACTACGGGCTGGCGACGTTCGACGTGGGCGCGTCGATGCTCGTCGCCTTCGGCGTTTACAGCCTCGCCATCTTCCTCGTCGCCGCGAGCGTCCTCCACAGCCCCGAGGTGGCCGCGGGCGACCTCACGGCGGTGGCGGCCGCGCAGGCGCTCGGCCCGATTGCGGGCGCGAACGCCAAGTGGCTGTTCCTGCTCGGCCTCTTGGGCGCGGCCGTCTCCACGCTCGGCGGCAACACCGTCGTCCCGCCGTTCCTCGTCGCCGACAAACTCGGCTGGGGGACGGACCTCTCGGACGGCCGCTACCGCGCGCTCCTCGCCGGCGTGGCGCTGTTCTCCGGCGTCGGCGCGTTCCTCGGCGGGGCCTTTTTCCCGCTTCTCGTGTTGGTGCTGGCGTTCGGCCTCGTCGGCACGCCGTTCGCCATCGCCGTCGTGCTCGTCTTACTCAACGGCGACGCGGTCTCGGAGCCGAACTCGACGCCGGCGAACCTCGGCGGCGTCGTCCTGTTCGCGGTCACGACGGTTCTCGCCGCGAACTTCGTCCGCTCGCGGGCGCTTTCCGACCTCGGCGACCCGCTTTCCGTCTTCGTCGTCGTCTTCGCCGCGGCGATGGGAGCGGCGACGCTCGGCCTGCTCGGGAAGTTCGTCCGCGAGACGGTCGGGCGACCGACCGCGGCCTGACCTGAATCCGAACCACGGGCGACCCGGCTTACTCGCTGTAACGGCCCGACGCCCGGTCGTACTTGGAGACCATCGCGACGACGGCGGTCCCGAGCCCGCCCGCCGCGGCCCAGAACTGCCACGGGAGCGACCCCGAGGACCCGCCGCTCGGGACGTAGGGATACGACAGCGACCCCGCCTCGACGATGTCTCCCGACCCGGGCATGAGACCGGACCCCGGCTCGTTCGGAATCGCGCCCTCCTCGGCCGGCCCGCCGGGGTCGCCGCAGACGACCCGACCGACCATCCCGAGCTGCTTGTGCGGGCTACAAAAGTAGTCGTAGGTGCCCTCGACTTCGAAGGTGTACGAGAAGCTCGCGCCGGTCTCCCCCAAGAGGCCGCTGTCGAAACCGGACGCGTCCGCCGGGATGCGCTGTTCGGCCTGATTCGACTCGGCGTAGGCCGTCGCGGAGTGGTCGCCGCTTTCGAGGACCCACTCGACGGTGTCGCCGGGGTCGACGTGCAGTCCGACGGGGTCGAAATAGTACTCCCCGTCTTCTGTCACCATCTGGATAGTATGGGTGGTCGAACCGCCGCCGCCCGAACCGCCGCCGGCGTCTGTACCGCCGCCGGACTCGGCGGTCGAGTTCTCGTTCGACGCCCCGGTGACGCCCGTCGACGCTCCGAGGACGGCGACTCCACCCGCGATATTTTTCATGAACGTTCGTCTGTTCATAATGGTGTTTGAGTTCGTATTACCGCTGATACTGCCTACTATCTGACCGTTCGTCTACTATCTTGTAGTTCTGTTGGTTCTCGAACATTCCGAAACAGAAAGACAAATAACCGCTCGTCTGAACGCTTACGTGGCATCGTCGCTCCCGCGAATCCGCGGTCGGCCCACAGTCGTGGGAGCGTCAATCCGGCAGTAACGATTAGGTAAGACTATTGGTACATTCATGAAATTCGTGGTGAATCCGACCCGACGTTCGGCGGTGAGAACCGATGCGGCGTGAAACCGCAGTCATCCTGCTCCTCATCGCGGTCGTACTGCTCCCGATGTGGTACGTCGCGCTGACGAGCGGGACCGAAGGCGGGGGTATCGGCGTCGGCACCGGCGCGGAGCCGGTCGCCGTCAACACCTCGTCCGACCTCCAGCCCGCGAGCGGCTACCTCCCCGGCCCGGTCGAAGTCGGCGTCAATCAGGCCGGCGTCGTCGCGTGGGTCGCGCTGCTCGGGATGGTCGGCGTGATGGTCGGGACAAAGCGGTTCCTCGACCGCATCAGCCACCTCGGCGACTCCGTCGTCGCCGACGGCGGCCACGCGACCGTCTCCGTCCCCCCGTACATGGAGACCGAGTCCCGGCGCATTCTCGACTACGTCCCGGCCGTGTCGTCGCGGACCGGACTGCTCGTCGTGGCGCTCCTCTCGTGGGTGGACGTGTCGTTCGCCGCCCTCCTCGCGCTGGAGGGACTCGGCCCGGCGCGGACGCAGTTCCTCGGCACCTACGCCGGGATGCTGTTCCTCTCGCTCGCGCTGACCGTCCTCGCGTACACGGCGTACTTCGTCCCGAGCATCACCGTCGCAGAGACCAGAGACCACTGACCACCCGCACGGATATGAGCAAACGCACCACCGACACCGACACTGAGACCGACACCGACACAGACGCCCCGGACATCCCGCAGAGCGACGACGAACTGACGCGGCGAAACATGGCGAAGCTCCTCGCCGGCATCGGCGGCGCGGCCGCCATCGGAAGCTTCGGCGTCGACTACGCGGCCGGGCTTCCCGGTAGCCTCGACACCGGAAGCGAGACGCTCTACGTCGAGGGAACCCGCCTCGTCGACAGGGACGGCAACCCCCTGACCGCCGCCGACGCGCTCTCGACCGACGAGTTCGACAAGATGGACGTCTTTCCGGAGAAGGAAGGCGGCGGCGCGCTCGTCACCAAGCGCGCGACCACGCTCCTGCTTCGCTTCCCCGAAGACGAGTACGAAGCGCCCACGAACATCGAGGGGACGGCCAAGGGCTACGTGGCCTACTCGAAGGTCTGTACCCACGAGGGCTGTCTCGTCGCCGGCGACCAGGGCTCCGAGCTTCGGTGTCCCTGTCACGGGAGCCTCTACGACCCGACGAAGGGCGCGTCCGTGACCGGCGGCCCGGCCTCGCGATCGCTCCCGCAGCTTCCCCTCGGCATCGCTGACGACGAGGACGGGACGCTCCTGCTCGCAACGGGGCCGTTCGAGGGGCCGATAGGGACGGAGGAATGAGATGACGGGGACAGCACCGAACGACGGCTCCGGCGACGACCGACCCGACGCGCGGTCGGACGGCGGCGAGGCGGGCGGCGACCTCCCGGAGACCGACCTGACGGTCCGGACCCACGAGGCGTACCCCAGAAACGCCCTGTTCGACTGGCTGGACCAGCGGCTCGAACTGGACCACACGCTCCTCGGCAAGGCGTTCCCGGAGGACGACTACGGCTCGTTCCTCCTCGGCGAAATCGCGCTTTTCACCTTCGTCATCCTCGGGCTGACGGGGACGTTCCTCGGCCTCCTGTACAATCCGGCGGTCAACAGCGTCACCTACGAGGGCAACGCGCTCCAGTACGCCGGCACGGAGGTTCCAGCGGCGTTCGCGAGCGTCCTGCACATCACCTACGACACCACCTTCGGGATGTTCGCACGCATGATGCACCACTGGGCGGCGTACCTCTTTATCGCCGCAATCGCCCTGCACATGTTCCGCGTCTTCTTCACGGGCGCGTACCGCAACCCCCACGAGCCGAACTGGTTCATCGGGAGCACCCTCCTCCTGTTCGCCCTCGTGGAGGGCTTTTTCGGCTACGCGCTCCCCTACGACAACTTCAGCAAGACCGCGACGACCATCGGCTTCCAGATGACCGGCACGATTCCCGGCGTCGGCTCGTTCTTGCAGTCGCTCGTCTTCGGCGGGGCGTTCCCGGCGGGAGCCGACCAGGTCATCCCGCGGATGTTCTTCCTCCACGTCTTTCTCATCCCGGCCGCGCTGGTCGGCGCTATCGTCCTCCACATGGCCGTGTTGATGCGGCAGAAACACACCGAACACGCGCCGAGCTCCCGCGGCGAGGGCCGCCCCGACGGCGATGACGACAGCGTCGTCGTCGGTATGCCGCTTTTCCCCCAGCAGTTCCTCGTTTCGACTATCGTCTTCCTCCTGACGGCCGCGACCGTCGCCTTCCTCGCGGGCTTCTTCCCGGTTCAGCGCATCGCCGCCATCGGCCCGGCGACGCCCACGTCGACGCCCTCGCACGTCGGCCCGGACTGGTTCTTCATGTGGGTGTTCGGCTCGCTGAAGATGATGCCCTCGTGGCTCGGCGAGTGGGGCCGGTTCGCCGGCGGCGTCGTCGTCCCCTCGCTCATCATCGGCGTGATGATGATTTGGCCGCTCCTCGATAACCCCGAACACCCGGTCCACTTCACCGCCGACCCGCTCGACCGACCGCTCCAGACGGCCCTCGGCGTCGCGGCCGTCATGCTCATCATCGTCCTCTCTATCGACGGGATGCGGGCCACCGTCGCCGCCGTGTTGGGCGTCTCCGACGCCGTCCTCTACCCGTGGCTCGTCGCGCTGACCGTGGGGATGCCGCTTTTCGACTTCGCCGTCGTCTACTGGCTCCTCAAACGTCGCAAGCGCCGACTCGGCACCGCCGGCTGACGCACAGGCTCGCGACCCGCCGACCCCGACTTCGACTATGAACGTTCCACTCTCGCCCCGCGCGTTCCGCCTCGTCGACGCCGGCTCGAAGCTCGTCGGCCTCGTGGCGATAGCCGCCGCGCTCAACGGGGCCGCGGCCCCGCACTCGCTCGCCGTCGGCCTCGCGGGCTTCGTCGTCGGCGTCGGGACCGCGTTTCTCTCGCCCCGCGAGGCCCCACCCGACGACGACCGCGGAGACGACGCCGCCCCGGCAGCCGACCCCCCCGACGACCTCCCCCGACGACCGCTCACGAGTCTCGCAAAGCGCCTGTGGCGCAGTCGGCTGGCTCGGCTGGGCGGCGCGCTCTGGCTCTCGGCGTTCGGCGTCGCGGCCGCCGGCGTCGCCCTCCGGGCCGCCGGCTCGTACCGCCTCGCGGCGACGCTGTTCGGGCTCTCCGGCCCCCTCGGACTGGTCGGCATCCTCGGCATCGTCGCCGGCGGTGGCTGGCTCGCGCTCGCCTCGCGTCGGGACTGACCGCGGTTCCGCGCGGTGGTGACTCGCGGGCGAATCAGGCGACTTATTTTCGACCTCGACAAGCGACAGAGACGCGACAGTGCCCTCCGATACACCCGACGCCGACGGTTCCGACGACCGGAGTCCCGACGCCGACATCTCCGACACCGATATCCCCGACGCCGACATCTCCGCCGCCAATATCTCTGACGCCGCGCCCGACGCCGACATCCCCGACGACGAGCGCGAGGCGCTGTTGACCATCGGGCACGGCGCGGTCGTCGCCTCCGGCGGGCAGTCGCTCCAGCGGGCGCTGACGACGGCGACCGAGTACGTGCTCGCGCAGGGCCTCGGCCCGGTCGCCTACGGCGTCTACGCGTTCGCGTGGCGCATCTCGCAACTCCTGTTTCGCCTCGTGAACTTCGGGTCGGTCGGGACGCTCCAGCGGTATCTCTCCGCGGACGACGACGACCCCGAGCGACGGGGGCGAGTGGTGGCACTGGCGTATCTCACGACTCTCGCGGTCGGGCTCGGACTCGCCGGCGGGTTGGTACTCACGAGCGGGCGGCTCAACGACGCGACGGTCTCGCACCCCGACTTCCCGCCGACGATACACCTGTTCGCGGCGCTGGTCGTCCTCGTCGGCGTGGTGCGGATTCACGCCGGCGTCCTCAGAGCCGTGCAGTCGGCCCGCGGCGAGGCGCTTTTCAATCGCGTCCTCCGCCCGGCGGTCAAGCTGGTCGGTGCCGTGGGTGCGATGGCGCTCGGGTACTCGCTGGTCGGCGTCGCCGCCGCGTTCGTCGTCGGCATGGCCGGACTCGCGGTACTCGGCTTTCCGATGGTCGTCTCGGCGAGCGGCATCCGACCGTCCGTCGGCGGCCTGCGCTCCGAGGCCCGGCGGTTCTACAACCACTCCGCGCCCATCGCGCTGAGCAGCCTCGGCAAGGTGTTCCAGAACCGCGTCGACGTGATGCTCGTCGGCTTCCTCCTGACCGCGACGGCGGCGGGCGTCTACAACGTCGTGCTCGTGTTGGTGACGCTGGCGTGGATTCCGCTCCTCTCGTTTAACATGCTCCTGCCGCCGGTCGCGTCGGGACTCTACGCGGACGACGAGATGGAGACGCTCAACGCGGTGTACACGGCGGTGACGCGGCTCATCGTCACCTGCGTCGTTCCGATTCTCGCCGTGCTCGCGGTGTACGGGCGGTCGATTCTCTCCGCGTTCGGGCCGAACTTCGCGGCGGGCTACGTCCCGCTCGTCATCTACCTCGGCGGCGTGTTAGTCGGCAGCGCCGTCGGCGCGACGGGGTGGCTGCTCATGATGACCGACCACCAGTACGCCCGGATGGCGCTCGACTGGCTTCTGGCCGTCCTCAACACGCTCCTCACGTTCGCGTTCGTCCGGGCGTTCGGCCTCGCCGGCGCGGCGCTGGGCACGGCCGTCGCCATCGCCGTCCAGAACTCGGTTCAGGTCGTCCTCCTGCGGCGCTTCGAGGGGCTGTGGCCCATCGACGCGACGTTTCTCAAACCCCTCGGCGCGGGCGTCGCCGCGGCCGGCGTCATGTTCCTCGTCCGCGAGACGCTGGTCGGAGCCGGGACCGGCGGACTCGTCGTCGCCGGCGCGGCGCTGGGTCTGGTGACGTACGTGGGCGCGCTCGTCGCCCTCGGCGTCAACGACCGCGACCGGCTCGTGGTGACGGCGTTGGCCGCCCGCTACCGCCGGGCGATACTCGTGGCTCTCGGTGGACGGTCCGGTACGTTCGGGGACCGATAGCGGTCGCTCGCGGGGGTTCTGATTCGTCACACTCGCGGGTCGGACTGGGGACCGCCGACAATCAGCGACGCCGCTCGCCGAGTGAAGATGTCGCCCAGAACACTAACGGCCGGTCTCATCCCGAGGCGGCGTGCCGCGTCGACCGGGAAACCCTCGTGCCGGGCGGTCCGTCTTTCGGGCGCGGACGTTCCGAAGTACGCCGGCGTCAGCCGGCCAGTAGCTGTCGCGCACCCGGGTTCGCCGTGCTGTCATCGCTCCCGAAGCGGGAACACTCGGCCGGGGACTTGAGGTACGCACCCGACCCTAGCGCGCCGGGGGTAAAACGAGTTCCGACCGGCGGGCGTCGTCGCCGGCGAAGAAGACGGCCCGAAGCCGGACGACCTGCCCGTCGACGCGGACGTAGTAGAGACGGTCTTCGGACCGGTCGACCGACGGGAGCGCGTCGAGGTCCGCGCGGAGGGCGTCGTAGTCGCTCAGACAGTCGGTGACGCTGGACTCGCGCGGGTGGCCCTCGGCGGCCGCCTCGACCACCTTCAGCACCCACGGGCTGTTTGCGACCCGCGGGTCGGCGGCGTCGACGACGGTCGCCCCGTCCGGGGCGTTCCCGACCAGTTCCGCCCGGAGGAAGATTTCGGCGGACGAACAGCCTCGAAGCGACGAACAGCCCGCGAGCGCGCCGGTCAGTCCGACGCCGACGGCGACGGCTCCGCGGCGGAGCAGCTGACGCCGAGAGGGTCGACCGGCCATCGACTAACAGAGCTTCGGAGAAACCGATAACTCTTCCGTCGGCTACAACGCGTACTCGTCTTCGCGCAGTTGGACGTACTTGCCCTTGCGGTACTTCACTTTCGTTCGCTGGTACTGCGTGGCGAGTTTGGCGGCGCTGAACCCGGCGCTGAGCTTCGCGGCCCCGAACGCCTTGTAGCCCTCGTCCTTTTCGAGGAGTTTCCGGGCCGCCTTGAACGTCTTGTCCCACTGGGCGGGGCCGTAGTCGTGGACGATTTCGGCCATGGCGACGTTGCGGAGAATCTCGTCGCCGATGGCCTCCTTCCAGCGCTCGTTGTAGTCGCTCAGGTCGCCCTCGGCGGCGAGTTCGCCGGCGATGGCCCCCGTCCGGACGGCGACGTGGTCGCCGCCCTCGTGGAAGGCGGAGGTCGCGCCCATCGCGCCGCCCGTGACGGCGATGCCGGCTTCCGCGGGCGAGTCGATGGGTCGCGTCGAGGAGATGGCGTACGTCTCGGTCCCCTTCGTCTTCCCGCGGTCCTCGACGAGCGGGAAGTCCTCGTCGATGTCGTACTCGTCGCCGTACTCCTGTTCGAGGAGGCGGCGGACGTACTCGCGGCCCTGCGGGATGCGCTCGTCGTCCTCGCGGAGGAGGTTGTACGCATCGCGGTCGTCGACCTCGTCGATATCGAGGCCGATTGGCATCGTGAGACCGACCCGGCAGACGTTGTCGTCGTTCGGGAACACCCACGGGTACGCCGTGTGGCCGGGCATGTAGCCCCACCAGAACTTGATTGCGCCGTCGACCTCGTCGAACAGTTCCGGCGGGAACTCGCGGTGCTCCTGATAGGCGATGTGGTTCGCCTCGGTGGACGACAGCCGGTCCGTGATGGGGAACGGAAGCAGGTCGTCGAGCACCTTGTTCGTGACCGTCCGCTGGGGGCCGTCGGCGAGGACGACGAACTCCGCGCCCACGTCCTCGCCGTTGGCGAGGCGGACGACGTGGCGGGGGTCGTCGCCCGCGGCGTCGAGGTCGGTCTCCACGTCGCGCACGGAGGCTTTCACGCGGTACTCCGCGCCGGCGTCTTCGGCGCGACTGCGGAGCCAGTCGTCGAACTTCGCGCGGTGGAAGGTGTAGCCGAACTCGTCGTACGAGGAGTCGATACCGGTGCTTCGAAGCGTCAGCGACTCGTTCGGCCCGATGAACTCCGCGCGGTCGAGGATATCGAGCACGATGTCGTCGGGGAACTCGTCGGGGTGGATGCCCATGATGTCCACCCAGTAGTCGAGGATACCGGCCGCGTCCGTCGAATCGGGCCCGAGGCCCGGTCGGTCTGCTCGGGGGACGCCCTTTTCGAGGACCACGGCGGAGGCCCCGGCCGAGGCCGCGGCGTGTGCCGCCGACGTGCCGGCCGGACCGCCGCCGATGATGGCGACATCTACGCGTTCCATACCGTTACAGCACTTTGCTCGGGTATTAAACCCCCTGAACCGACGCGGCGTCCGACGGTTTCGAGACCGCGCGCCCGAGCGCCGCTCGCCCCGTTTTCCGGCGCGTGGCGCGACCGCGACACCGACGCGCCGCCGCTCGGCCACGCTCCGAGAACGACGCCCCGACGGCCTCCGCACCGCGCCCGACGGTACGAACAGGGATAATTTCGAGAGGACGAACATCCCGGTAGTTGCTATCGATTTTGTCGGAGAATACCAACTAAATACCGCGTCTGATAACCAGAGACGGAGGTTTATAGCGGAGACCGCGGTAGCTCCGAGTCAATGACCGCAGACGAGCCGGACGAATCGCGAGAGCCCGTCGTGTTCCGCGACGAGACGGGCGACCTCGTCTTCGTCGACGGCGGCCCCGCCCCACAGGGGTATGCGCCCGTTGCGTGGAAACTCGGTGAAGACGGTTCCCGGTTCGTCGTCGACCCGACGGTCGATGCGGTCGCGGTCACCCGAACGATTTCGAAACGTCGCCCGCGGCGGCGCGAGCCCATCGAGTGAGCGGCCCCCTCCCGCCCCGCTCTGCCCCGCCCGAATCGGACAGATTCATCACCGCCTTCGAGAATCATCGAGCATGTCCGACCCAGATATCGCGGTGCTTCGGCAGAAGATTCACGGCCTGTCTGCCGAGGCGTACGCCGAAACGCTCCGCGAGCGCCTCCCCGACCGCGAGGTCGCCCTCGCAACGACGCCCGCCGAGGAGCGCGACCTCCTCTCTCGCGTCCAAGTCGCGACCGGGTTCGACGTGAGCGAAGCCGACCTCGACGCCGCCGAGAACCTCGACCTGTTCGCCTGCGTGTTCGCCGGCACGGGCCACCTCCCCATCGAGGCGTTCGAGGCCCGCGACGTGGCCGTCACCAACGCCTCCGGCGTCCACGGCCCGAACATCGCCGAGCAGGTTCTCGGCAGCCTCCTCTACTTCGCCCGCCGCTTCCACGTCGCGGAGCGACAGAAGGAGGCGAACGTCTGGCAGTCGTACCCGACGGTCGAACTGCAAGGCTCGACGGTCGCCGTCGTCGGCCTCGGCGCGCTCGGTGAGGCCGTCGTCGACCGGCTCGACCCGTTCGGCGTCGAGACCGTCGGCGTGCGCTACTCGCCGGAGAAGGGCGGCCCGACCGACGAGGTCGTCGGCTTCGACGACGAACAGGGCCTCCACGACGCCTTCGCGCGCGCCGACTACGTCGTCATCGCGTGCCCGCTGACCGACGCCACCCGCGGCCTCGTCGACGCCGACGCGTTCGCCTCGATGGCTCCCGACACCGTCCTCGTCAACGTCGGCCGCGGTCCGGTCGTCGATACCGACGCGCTCGTCTCCCAACTCCGGAGCAACGGTATCCGCGGGGCCGCGCTCGACGTGACCGACCCCGAACCGCTCCCCGCGGACCACCCGCTTTGGGAGTTCGAGAACGTCCTCATCACGCCCCACAACGCCGGCCACACCCCGAAGTACTGGGAGCGCATGGCCGACATCATCGCCGAAAACCTCGACAAACTGGACGCCGGCGACGACGACCTGCGGAACCGCGTGGCCTAAGCGGAGTCGACCCGGCGACCCCGCGGGCGCGGAGTCGGTGACATCGCAGATGCGGAGTCGGTGACGCCGCGACCGGATTCCGCACCGAAACTGTCAACTCGATAGCTGCTGTCGACTGCGCCGTGCAGTTCTCCTCGTGGCGGTGGAACCGAATCATCGCGTTCTTCGGCGGCGCTGGACTCCTCTTTTTGGTTCCGTGGTCGGGGCTCTCGCCCGTCCTCCCGGACTGGACGATAGACGTGCTTCGGTCCGTCCCGCTCGGCCTGTGCGTCTACGGGTTCACCGAACAGCCGCGAAACGTGATTGCGATGGTTCCGGCCGGAACCGCGCTCGGAGTCGGGATTCTCGCCCTGTACCGAGCGTTCGGATCCGGCCTGTTCTGACGGCGGACGGCGGCGTCCGCGTCGCGGCGACTCGCCGTTATTCGTCGCGCGTGAGCGCCGGGTTCGTCACCGCGCCGTTCGCGGCGGAGCCGAAGTCGCGGGCGTACTTCGCCAGCACGCCGGAGGTGTACGCCGGCGGCTTGGGTTCCCAGTCTTCCTTCCGCGCGTCGAGTTCCTCGTCAGAGAGGTCCACGGAGAGTTCGCGGTTCGGGATGTCGACGGTCACCTCGTCGCCGTCTTCGAGGAGACCGATGGGGCCGCCCTCGGCCGCCTCGGGAGCGACGTGGCCCACCATCGGGCCGCGCGTCGCGCCGGAGAACCGACCGTCGGTGAGGAGCGCCACGTCGTCCTCGTGGCCCTGTCCGACCACGGCGGCGGTGACGCCGAGCATCTCGCGCATGCCGGGGCCGCCGCGCGGTCCCTCGTTTCGGATGGCGATGACGTCGCCTTCCTCGATGTGGCCCTCCTGCACGTAGCGCATCGCGTCCTCCTCGTTCTCGAAGACGCGGGCGGGACCGGTGTGGTGGAAGGCGTCGTCGCCGGTCACCTTCAGCACCGCGCCGTCGGGCGCGAGGTTGCCGGTGAGAATCTTGATTGCGCCCTCGTCCTGATACGGCTCGTCGACCGTGTAGAGGAAGTCCGCTTCGAGGCCGTCGTCGTCCGGGAGGTCGAGGTGGTCGAGCTCCTCGGCGATGGTGCGGCCGGTGACGGTCATCGCGTCGCCGTGGAACAGGCCGGCCTCGACGAGACGGCGGATGACGACCGGGATGCCGCCGATTTCGTGGAGGTCGTTCATGACGCGCGTGCCGCCGGGCTGGAGGTTGGCGATCTTCGGCGTGCGCCGGGAAATCTCGTTGAACTCCTCGATATCGAGGTCGACGCCGGCCTCGGCGGCCAGCGCGAGCAGGTGGAGCACGGCGTTGGTCGACCCGCCGGTGGCGACCTGGAGCGTGATGGCGTTCTCGAAGGACTTCTTCGTGAGGATGTCGGAGGGGCGGCGGTCGTTTTCGACGCAGTCGAGGACGACCTCGCCGGCGCGGCGGGCGTTCTCGTAGCGCTCGTCGGACTCGGCGGGCGCGGAGGCCGACCCGAGGGGGGCCATCCCGAGCGCCTCGGAGATGGAGGCCATCGTGTTGGCGGTGAACATCCCGCCGCAGGAGCCCGCGCCGGGGCAGGCGTGGCGTTCGAGGTCGTCGAGTTCGTCGGCGCTCATGTCGCCTTCGGCGTAGGTGCCGACGCCCTCGAAGACGTTCTGGACGGTCACCTCGCGTCCCTCGTGTTGGCCGGGCATGATGGAGCCGCCGTAGAGGAAGACGGAGGGAAGGTCCGTTCGGATGGCGGCCATCATCATGCCGGGGAGGTTCTTGTCGCAGCCGGCGACGGTGACGAGCGCGTCCATGCGCTCGCCGAAGGAGACGAGTTCGACGGAGTCGGCGATGACCTCGCGGGAGATGAGCGAGGCCTTCATGCCTTCAGTCCCCATTGAGATGGCGTCGGAGATGGTGACGGTCCCGAACTCGATGGGCATCCCGCCCGCGGCGTCGATGCCCTCGATGGCGGCGTCGGCAACGTCGTCGAGGTGGACGTTACACGGGGTGATGTCGGCGGCGGGGTTCGGCACGCCGACCATCGGCGACGAGAAGTCCTCGTCGTCGAAGCCCATGGCGCGGAACATCGCACGGTGCGGGGCCTTGTCTGGACCCTCCGTGACCTCCGTGCTGCGGAGGTTCGGGTCCTTACCGCTGGAGAACACGTCGTCCGGGTCCTCCTCGCGTGGGGACTGCTGGCTCATATCTCTTCGGAGCGCGTGCGCGAACTTAAATGGCCGCGACTGGGCAGACGTTGCAGTCGGATTCGCCCGACGACCCCCGATTCTGTGGGCGTTTTCCTACTCCGCGTCGCGCCGCGCCAGTCCGGTGAGATGCGGCGCTTCCGGGACGATTATCTCCGCGGTCCCGAGTCGGGCGGCGTTCTCGCTCCCCGGCAGACAGAACGTCGGCATCCCGTCGACGACGCCCGCGGTGGCTCGGGTGCCGACGACCTTGGTTCCGATGTCGTCGTACGAGAGCCGCCGGAACAGTTCACCGAAGCCGGGAAGCGTCTTCTCGAACAACTGCGTCGCCGCCTCGACGGTTCGGTCGTCGGGCGTGACGCCCGTTCCGCCGGTCGTGACCGTCACGTCGACGTCGCCGCGGTCGGCCATCCGCGCGACCGCGGTCTGTATCTCGTCGTAGTCGTCGTCGACGACCCGACGGACCGACACCGAGTGGCCCGCCTCGTGGAGCAGTTCCGCTATCGCGTCGCCCGCGGGGTCGTCGTCAACGTCGCGGGTCGAGGAAATCGTCAGCACCGCCGCTTCGAGGTCGTCGACGTCGTGGTGGTGATGGTCGTGGCTGTGGCCGTGGTCGTCGTCGCCGTCCCCCTCGCCGTGGTGCTGGTCGCGGCCGTGGTCGTCGGCCCCGTGGTGCTGGTCGTGGTCGCTCACGGCCGCGGCTTCGTCGTCTGGCGATAAAATTCCCGCGTCGCCCGGCGGTCGTCTGTCTGCGGCCGCCGGTTCACGGACACCCCGCTTCGGAGGGCGCGGCTCACCCGTCGTCTGTGACTTCGTCGAGCGAGTCGAGCGTCAGGCGGTCCGCGTTCTCGCGGAGCGCTTCGAACTGCGCTGTGGCCCACTGGACGGCGGCTTCGGTGTCGTTGCGGGCGACTCCGCCGACGCCCGTGTCGGTGTAGACGACGAGTCCCGCCTCCGCTTCGGTCACCCAGAGGCCGAACCGGAACGGGACCTCCCCGCGGTAGAGCGTCACCGAGTCGTGTCGGAGCTGGTCTGCGATGACCGCGTGCGAGTCCGGGGCGGCGGCGAGCCGGTCGAACAGCTCGTCGGCGATAACCATCTCGACGACCGTCCCGCCCTCGGTGGCGGTCTCGTAGAACGGGCGAAGTTGGCCGACGAGCGCGACCGGGGCGACGCCGTAGACTCGCTCCGCGTCCTCGACGCTCGAAAACAGCTCCTGAATCGCGCTGTCCGGGATGTCCGGCGTCGACGTGTGGACCGTCGCGCCCGTCAGGAACGCGGGGTCGAGCGGCGCGTCGGCCGGCAGCATCGACAGGAGGTCCCGCGCCGCGCGGACGCCGCGGAGCGAGTCGAGACACTCGTCGTACGCGCCGAGCGCGCACCGGCCGACGCAGGTCAGCCGATACCGACCCTCGGCGCGCTCGGCGAGGCCGGCGTCGAGCAGTTCGCGGACGACGCGGTCGACCGTCGACCGCGAGGTGTCGAGGTCGTCCGCGAGGCCGCGCTTGTCTCGCGGTCGCTCCGCGAGCGCCCGGATGAACGACGACCGCCTCACGAGGAGGTGCGAAAGCTGTGCTGAAGTCTCGTCTCCGTTCACGTACCTGATACTCCTTCCAACGAGTCGGACGGCTGTCGACCACCACCTGTACGGGTCGCCGGTGTAGATGTCGGCGCGCGTGACTGTCGAACTCGACTGTGTTGGGAACCCTGTGCCGTATATATCTTCGCACCGATATGATTTGAATCCACGAGAGTTCGTCGGTTGTCGAACAAGAGGAAAGACGATTGGCGTAAAAACACACTTTAGTTCCTGCCCATCCTCGGTCGGGTCGAGATGAAAGCGGTCCAATTCACGGAACACGGCGACCGAGGCGTCCTCGAATACGGCGACTTCCCGGAGCCGGAGGTCGACCCCGACGAGGTCCTCGTCGACGTGAAGGCGGCGTCGCTCAACCACCTCGACATCTGGACGCGACGGGGGCTTCCGGGCGTCGAGTTGGAGATGCCGCACATCCCCGGCAGCGACATGGCCGGCGTCGTCACCGAGGTCGGCGAGCGCGTGACCCGGTTCGAGGCGGGCGACCGCGTCGCACTCATCGCGGGCGTCGCCGGCGGCGGCGACGAGTTCTCCCGGAAGGGCGACCCGACGCTCGCGCCGGACTTCCACATCATCGGTGAACACGTCCGCGGCGTCCACGCCGAGTTTGCGGCGATTCCCGAGGAGAACCTCGTGCCCGTCCCCGAGGGCGTGCCGTGGGAGGTCGCCGGCTCCGCGTCGCTCGTCTTCCAGACCGCGTGGCGGATGCTCGTCGACCGCGGCGAACTCCGCCCCGGCGAGAAAGTGCTCGTCCTCGGCGCGTCCGGCGGCGTCGGCCACGCGGCCGTCCAAATCGCCGACTACGCGGGCGCTGAGGTGTACGCCACCGCCTCCACCGACGAGAAACTGGAGTACGCCGAGGAGTGCGGCGCGGACCACGTCATCAACTACGAGGAAGACGACTTCTCGAAGGAGATTCAGACGCTCACGGACGGCCGCGGCGTCGACATGGTCGTCGACCACATCGGCGAGGCCACCTACAAGCAGTCGCTCAAGAGCCTCGTCAAGGGCGGCCGCGTCGTCACCTGCGGAGCGACCACCGGCCCCGACCCGGGCGCGGGGCTCAACTACATCTTCTGGAACCAGCTTTCGGTCATCGGCTCGACGATGGCGACGCCCGGCGAGGCCGACGAGGTGCTCGACCTCGTCTGGGACGGCACCTTCGAACCCCGCATCCGCGAGACGCTCCCCATGAGCGAAATCGACCGCGCGCACGAACTCATCGAGGAGCGACAGGGCTTTGGCAAGGTGGTCGTAATCCCAGACAGTGAGCTCTGACACCACGGCTCGGGAGGACGCGACCGCCGAGTCCGACACCTACGTCCACCGGCCGGACGGCCCCGCGGTCGGCGGCGACGGCTCGGAGCCGGAAGCGACCGGCTTCGGAAGTCGCGGCTGGGTGCTCGTCGGCGTCGTCGCGCTCTGTTTCCTCGTCATCCCCGGCGCGGTGTACCTCGTGCCGTCGCTGCCGGCGATGGCCGGCCTACCGTACCTCGCGGCCATGCTGGCCCTGCCGATGCTCCCGGCGCTCGCGCTCGGCCTCGTCGCCGTCTGGTCGATGACCGCGGCGACCCGCGGCGACGAGTAAGACCCCCGTAACCGGCCCGTTTTCGCGACCGGCTCTCTCCCACGCGAGCCGCGTTCTCGTCTGCCGATGCCGACTGCCGTCCCCGAGTCTCGGCGGTGGAATTGCGTGTCGATATAAATGGTTCCGACAAGGCTTATCACTGTTCGTGGTTGACATTCACACGCACAGATGTTCGAACGCTTCTCCAGCAGTTACTTCCTCGGTCGGTTGTACGTCGAACCGTACGACGGGGCCGAGGCGGCGATTCACCGAACGGAACACGAGCGACTCAACGAGTGCGTCTACACGGACGGCCGCGGCGTCGAGCGAGTCGATTACCCGCTCGTGATGAAACTCGACACGGCCCACTTCCCGGTCGTCGGCGACGACGGCGTTCCCTCGGGGACGCTCGCGCTCCCCCGAGACGCCGTGGACTCCGACGCGCTCCCGGACGACCGACCGGTGCTTCTCGCCGACGCCCCGCGAGCCGCCGAGTTGCTCCGGTACGCCGGCTACGACCCCGACGACCTCGCACCCGGCGGCCCCGGCGGCTCCGGCCCCGACCGACCCGACGACAGGCTGGCCTGAGTCGCTCCGCCGCCGTCGTCGCGCTGGCGGAACGCCCGCCGCGCGCCCCGTCCCCGCGTCCGAACGCTCAAGTGGTCGGCCCGCACGCGTCCGTGTATGCTGGACGAGTTGTTGGGTCGAGCCGAACTCAAAGCGCGCATCGCCGAGTTGGAAGACGAACGCGACGCGTTAGCCGGGCGTCTGGAGGGCGAGTCCGAGCGGCGAGCGGAGGCGGCCCGCGCGCGACAGGAAGCCGAGGCGGAGGTCAACCGCCTCGAAGACCGCATCACCGAACTCGAAGACCGCGTGGAGCGCCTCTCGGGCGACGACGACTCGCTGGACTTCCGCGGGACCGAGGACCTCCGCGGCGACCGCCTCCGCGAGGTGCTGTCGCGCCTCGACTCGCTTTCGACCGACGAGGAGGGCGCGCTCACCGCCGCCGTCTCCGACGACCGCTCGCTCCCCGCGGCCGCCGAGTCCGCGTTCGGCGGCCGCGCCCCGCTCGTCCGCCGGGCCGCGCCCTGCGTCGCGCTCACCGACGACGCCGGAGTAGTGAGCGTCGCGCTCTCGCCGCCCCGCCAGCCCGACGACTTCGACCGCTGGAGCGACGGATTCGACCTCGACCCGGCGTGGTTCCACCCGACCGAGACCACCGCCGTCGCGCTCGTCCGCGGCGACCTGTTCGCCCTCGGCCGCTACGAGGACGGCGACCTCGAATTCGTCGAGGGCTTCGAGAGCGACGTGAAGTCCGCCCACTCGAAAGGCGGGTTCTCGCAGGGGCGGTTCGAGCGCATCCGCGAGGGCCAAATCGACGACCACATCGACCGCTGTCACGAGGCGCTCGACGAGTTCCTCGGCGGCGGGTCCGGCGCGGGCGAGAGAGCCGGCGACGACGCCGACCTCGTCGTGCTCGGCGAGCGAACCGTCCTCGGTGAGTTCCGCGACCGAGCCGCGCTGACCGCGACCGTCGACGCCAGCGGCGACCCCGAGACGGCGCTCACGGAGGCGTCCAGAGAGTTCTGGACCACGCGGCTCTACCGGCTCTGAGCCGGCGGCGACGCCGCGGATGTTCTCCAGAGAATACCCGAAGACACGCGGACGACTCGGCGGCGCGACCCGGCAGCCGCCGCCGAATCGCCTCCCCTTTTAGGGTGGCACGTAGTGACACCCTGTATGAACGACCCACAGCGAGTCGCCGTCCTCGCACACGAGAAGTTCCCCGACCGAGCGAAGACCGCCACGGGCGTCCTGAAGTACGCCGACTACGACGTGGTGGCCGTCCTCGACCGCGACAACCCCGGCACCTCCGCCGCCGACCACCGCCGCGACCTCCCGGACGTGCCCGTCGTCGCCTCGATGGCCGACGCGCCCGACGCCGACGCCCTCCTCGTCGGCATCTCGCCCATCGGCGGCGCGTTCGACGAGACGTGGCGCGACGACGTTCGCACCGCCCTCGAACGCGGCTGTGACCTCATCTCCGGCCTCCACTACTTCCTCGCCGAAGACGAGGAGTTCGCCCGCCTCGCCGACGAACACGGCTGCGACATCAACGACGTTCGCAAGCCCCACGACGACCTCGGCGTCGCGCAGGGGAAATCCGCCGACGTGGACGCCGAAGTCGTCCTCACGGTCGGCACCGACTGCTCGGTCGGCAAGATGACCGCGACGCTCGAACTCGTCGAGGCCGCCCGCGAGCGCGGCATCGACGCGGGCTTTATCCCGACCGGCCAGACCGGCATCATGATTGCGGGCTGGGGCAACCCCGTCGACCGCGTCGTCAGCGACTTCACCGCCGGCGCGGTCGAGGAGATGATTCTGGAGAAAGGCGACGAACACGACGTGCTGTTCGTCGAGGGCCAGGGGAGCATCGTCCACCCGGCGTACTCCGCGGTCACCTGCGGCATCCTCCACGGGTCGATGGCCGACAAGCTCGTGCTCTGTCACGAGGCCACCCGCGAGGCGATTCACGGCTACGAGGAGTTCGCCCTGCCCGACCTCTCGGAGTACGTCTCGCTGTACGAGAACCTCGCGGACCCTGTCCACGAGGCCGACGTGGTCGCCGGGATGCTCAACACCTCCCACGTCGACGACGACGTGGAGGCGGCCGAGGCCGTCGACGCCTTCGCGGACGAACTCGGCGTCCCCGCGGTCGACCCCGTCCGCTTCGGCTCGGCCGACCTCATCGACGAGGTGTTCTAGATGCTCGCGACCGAGTTCGAACGCGTCTCGATGTCGCTCGCGGAGCCGTTCGGCATCGCCCGCGGCGTCCAGACCGAGGCCGAGAACGTCGTCGTCCGCATCGAGGACGAAGGGGGCATGACGGGCGTCGGCGCGGCCGCCCCGTCGTCGCACTACGGCGAGACCGCCGACACCGTCGAGGCCGTGCTTCCCGACCTGCTCTCGGTGGTCGAGGCGGTCGGCGACGCCCACGCCATCGATCGCATCGAGCGCGAGATGGCCGAGACGGTCCGCCGCAACCCGGCCGCGCGGACCGCCGTGAGCATCGCGCTGCACGACCTCGCGGCCAAGCGCCTCGGCGTCCCGCTGTACCGCCTCTGGGGGCTCGACCCCTCGCGGACGCCCACCTCGTCGTACACCGTCGGTCTCGACGACCTCGACACGATGCGCGAGAAGACCGCGGAGGCCTACGAGGCCGGCTACGACGTGCTCAAGGTCAAACTCGGCACCGACCGCGACAGAGCTATCATCGAGGCCGTCCGCGACGAGGCTCCCGGCGTGACCATCCGCGTCGACGCCAACGAGGCGTGGACGCCCCGCGAGGCCGTCGAGATGACCGAGTTCCTCGCAGACCACGGCGTCGAGTTCGTCGAACAGCCGGTCCCCGCCGAGGACCACGAGGGCCTGAAGTTCGTCTACGACCGCGGCGCGCTCCCCATCGCGGCCGACGAGTCCTGCATCGCCGCCGCCGACATCCCGCGCATCGCTGACCGCGTCGATATCGCGAACCTCAAGCTGATGAAGTGCGGCGGCCTCACGGAGGCGAAACGCGCCATCCACGCCGCCCGCGCCCACGGGCTGGAGGTCATGCTCGGCTGCATGATAGAGTCGAACGCCGCCATCGCGGCGGGCTGTCACCTCGCGCCGCTGCTCGACTACGCCGACCTCGACGGCTCGCTCCTCCTCGCGGACGACCCCTACGAGGGCGTCCCGATGCCGAACGGCGAAATCGACCTCGACGCGCTCGACCGACCGGGAACCGGCGCGCAGCGTCGGTAAGGCGGGCGCGGTGACGCAGATGCGGTAACGCGGCGACACCCACCGACGCCGATTCGGGACTCGGTCCCCGTCAGGACTCCCAGTCGAGGTCGTCTTCGCGGGTCTCCGACCGGAGCACGAACGGCCCGATGGAGAGCGTCCGTTTTGCGACCGTCGAGATGCGGAGGACCGCGGACGCGAGCACCGCGAAGGGCGAAAGCGAGACGGCCACCACGAACGCCACGGTGAGAAGCAGGTTCGACACGCCGAGCGTCGCGCCCGTAATCGTCGTCGGGTCGTCGAGAAAGAGAATCGCGCCGATGCTCGCCACGAGCGCGGGGACCGCCGCGTAGAACATCGTCCGCGAGAGGTCGACCAGTTCCCACCGGAAGTAGAGCGTCTTGACGTGCTCGCGGGCGGGGCCGAACAGTTCGAGCGCGTCGCGGAGCTCCGACAGCGCGGTCTTCGTCTCCGCCGAGAGGTCGGCGTCGTGGACGCGGCGGAGCCGCGCCGCCTGATAGATTTTCCACGAGTAGTTGAGGTCCAGCGCCGCCGACAGCACCGCGAACGTCCCGAACTGCCGGCCCTCCAGCCGCCCGGCGACCGCCTCGGCGTTCGACTCGACCTCCCTTGCGAACTCGCGGACGCGGGTCGTCGGGTCGCTATCGGCGTCGCTCGCGGCCGCGTCGTCGCTCTCGCCGGCGTCCCCGTTCCCACCCGCATCGAGCGTGTCTTCGACCGCCCGCGCCCGCGACGCGATGCCCTCGGCCAGCGCGCGCAGGAACGCCGACGGCTCCGGCGGCGCGACCGGCGCGTCCAGCAGGTCGGCCACGTCCTCGCGGAAGCGCATCGACCCCTCCATCCGGTCGCGCTGGTCGCCCAGCGGGCCGAGTTCCCGCGAGAGCACGAGCTGATTGATGGTGACGACGAGCGTGACGCCAGTGATAATCGCGGTGAGAAGCCCCTGCGCGAGCGTCTCGATTGGGTCCGACGACTCGACGGCGACCCGGAGCGAGGTCGGGTCCAGTTGGCCGAGGACGACGACGCTACCAAAGACGACGACGAGCGGGGCCGCGGCGACGACGCGGCGGTCCGCGTCGAGGAGGGCGCGGAGCTTCGCGCGGCTCGTCGTCCCGCGCTCTCGCATCGTGTCGTCGGGCTCGCCGGCCGACGGCCCGCCGGTGTTCGACATGACCGAAGCTATCGCGGGGTGGGGTCAAGTGCGTACTGGCGGGCGAGTCGCGGGAGCGGGTGGGCCGCGGGGGACTGCACGGCGTCGGTTCGGGCGGGCGCGCTCAGGAGGACGAGGAGTCGTCTTCGTTCTTCAGCTCTTCGAGTTCGGCTTCGACCTCTTCGTCGGCCACGTCGGTTTCGACATCCACGTCGGCGTCGCTCGCGCTCGCGCTCTCGCTCGACGACGACCCGGAGGACTTGCCCATCTCGGCCTTGAGCGTCTCCAGTTCGGTGTCGACTTCGGCGCTGGTGCGGCCGGCTTCGAGTTCGCGCTCGATGGAGTCCTTGTCCGACAGCGCGTCGTCGAACGCGCCGGAGTCCATGAGTTCGTCCATCGCGGCCGAGCGGGCCTCCATCTCGTCGGTCTGCTCCTCGGCGCGTTCGAGCGCGCGCCCCACGTCGGCCATCTCGTCGCCGACGCCGGTCATCGCCTCGGAGACGCGGCTCGACGCCTCGGCGGCCTCGTAGCGGGCCTTCATCGTCTCCTTTTTCGTGCGGAACTCCTCGATGCGGCTCTGGAGCTCGTCCTTCTTGTTGACGAGTTGGTCCTGCGTCTCCTGCAAGCTGGCGATTTGCGTCTCCAGCTCCTCGATTTGGCTCATCTTGGCCTGCTTCTTTTCGAGCGCCTTGCGGGCGAGGTCCTCGCGGTCCTGCTGGACGGCCTCGCGGGCTTGGTCGTTGTGCTTTTCGACGTTCTCTTCGAGGCGACGCTTCTGTATCTCCAGTCGCTTCTTCTGGGTGGTCAGGTCGGCGATACCCTGTTTGACCTGTTGTAGCTCGTCGCGCATCTTCTCGTAGGAGTAGTCGAGCGTCTCCGTCGGGTCCTCCGCACGGTTGAGGAGGGAGTTTATCTTCGACCGGATGACGTACGACGTGCGAGAGAGAATTCCCATACTCCATTACTACGCGACGTTCGGCTTAAAACCTCACCAGCGCAACCTGTCCCTATGACCGAGACGATTCTCGTGCCCGGCGGCCGCGACGTGCGGGCGACCCTCGACCGCGCCCGCGGCGACGGTATCGACGACGCGGACGAGACTGGCGATACCGCCGACGCGGCGGCCGGACGCGACGCGGTCGTCATCGCCTGCCCGCCCCATCCGCAACAGCAGGGTCACCGCGGCGACGCCCGCCTCGTCGCCGTCAGCGACGCGCTCACCGCCCGCGGCGTGGACTGCCTCCGGTTTGACTACGGCGCGTGGGACGAGGGCTACGGCGAGCGCGCCGACACCCTTCGGGCGGTCGAGTGGGCCGCGGAGCGCTACGACCGCGTGGGCCTGTTCGGCTTCTCGTTCGGCGGCGCGATGGCGCTCCTCGCGGCCGCCGAGGGGGCTGACGTGGGAGCCGTCTCCGCGCTCGGCCCCGCCGGGCGACTCGCCGACGACCTCGACGCGGTCGCCGCCTTCGACCGCATCCCCGTCCCCGTGCAGGTCGTCTACGGCACCCGCGACGACATCGCTGACTGGAAGCCCGTCGTCGAGCGCGCCCGCGAGTACCACCAGCCGGTCGTCGAGTTCGCGGCCGACCACTTCTTCGTCGGGCAGGAGGACAAGGTCGCGGCCGCCGTCGCTGACTTCCTCGTATCGAACCTCGGCGTCGAGTGAGAACGGAAGCGAGCGACCGGGTCGCCGCCGCCGTCAGCGACCTGCGACGAACCGCCCGACGAAAATTCGACCGAACGACATTTTTGGCTCGGCTCCGAAGCCGGGATTATGGTCCCTCGCAAGCGACTCGCCGCCGTCGTCGCCCTTCTCCTCGTCGGCATCGCGCTGAGCCAGTCGTTCGCCGTCGCCACCTCCACCTCGTCGCTCGAATCGACGTACGAAGCCGAGGAAGTGACCGCCGACTCGCCGCCCGGCCTCGTCGCCTCCTACGACGCCGACGTGGTCAACCTCGCCGCGACGGTGAACGAGACGCCGCAACTCCGCGAACCGGTCGCCACCGCCGCCCGGACCGGCCGGTACGACGGCGACATCGAACCCGAGGCGTACATGACTCTCTCGGACGTGAACGAAGACGCCGATTTCGCGGTCTACGACGGCCGGTACTATCGGTTCTCGCTGAACGTCTCGGGCGACCCGGTTCGCGCGACCATCGAACTCGACCCGACCGACTGGGAGACCGTCGCCGCCGGGGCGTCGTCGCCCGCCGCGAACGCCAGCGCCGACGTGCGCGAAGCCATCGACGGCGGCACCGTCACCAACAGCACGTTCGTCGTGCCCGGCGTCTACGAGCGCGGCGGCGCGCACTACCTCGTCCACCCGGCGAACGAGGGCGAGATTCTCGGGAACTTCCTCGCCCTCGTCGGCGGGTTCCTGTTCAACCCCATCGGCTGGGCGTACACCGTCGCGGGCCTCGGCCTCCTCGGCGCGTTCCGGGTTCGACGCCGCGCCCGCCCGCTGGACCGCCGAACCGCCGTCCTGGTCGTCCCCGGCACGCTCGTCGCCATGTGGCTGGGGACGACGCTCACCAACTCGGGGTCGCTCGGCATGCGCTACGTCCTCATCCCCGGCATCGGCGTCGTGACCGCCTTCGGCCTGTTCGCCGGCTTCTGCATCCGTCGCGGGTCGTGGAAGTCGCTCGTCGGCTGGAGCGTCGCGCTCGCCGCCGTCGTCGTCGCGGCCGACGCCGTCGCAATCGGCCTCGTCGGCACGATTTTCGGCACGCTCGGACTCGTCGTCGGCTGGTTCGGGAGCCTGTTGCTCGTCCCCTACGGCTACGCGCTCGCGAGCGATTCGGAAGACGAGCGTGAGGAGGGGCCGGGTGCGGTGACGGCCGAGGAGTTGGGAGACGGGTGATTCGGCTCTCGGGACTTGGTTCCTGAGCGGGGAGAAAGAGGGGTTGTCAGTCTCTCAGTTGTACTCCCGCCACCGATACCCGCACTCCTGACATTTAAAGAATCGCGTCGGCGGTTCGTCGGCCGACCCGGTCTGCTTGATGGTGTACCACGCCTTCGTGTGGCCGCACTCGTCGCAGTGAACGTCTTTCGCGGTCGGCTTGCCCTCGAACTCAGCGCCCTCTTCGGTCTCGATGAGTTCGTCGCCCGACTGCGCCTCGGTGGAGACGAACTCCGCCGCGAGTTCTTCGTCGCGCTCGGCGGTCCCCCCGCAGTCGTCGTTCGTGCAGGTCATCGCGCCGTTCTGGCTCACCATCATCGAACCGCACTCGTCGCAGAACTGCATACCCGCCGGTAGCGGACCGAGGGCAAAGAAGCTGTCACTCCGCGCCGTCGGGAGAGTCAGAGCCGGCCCGCCGCGCGACCGCCGTCAGTCGTCTCGCTCGACCATCGGGCAGTTCCGCACCCGGAAGTGGTCGCTGTCTTCGAGTTCGACGATAGTCGTCCCCTCGTGGTGGCACGCGAGTTCCGGCGGCGCGGCGAAGTGCTCGCAGCGCTGGCAGAACTCGGTCTTGGGGACGACGTGGTCCGCGACGCCCTCGCCGTCGTCGACCGGGGTGGCCTCGGCGCCGACGCCGACGCCCTCCGCTTCCACGTCGTCGCCGCCCTCGACGAGCGACGTCCACACGTCGTCGCGGTCGAGTTCTCCGACTTCGACCGACTCGAACAGTTCGTCCACGTCGTCGCCCTGGTCGGAGACGTGCGAGCGGGTGCGACGCTCGGCCACGCGGCCCGCGAGGTCCGAAAGCGGGGCCGAATCGTCGTCGCGGCCGTCACGGTCCTCCCCCGGGGTGTTCTCGGCGTCGGAGGCGTCGTCTGTCGGGTCGGAGCGCTCGGGTCGTCCGTCGTCGCGGTCACCGAGGGTGAACGGCTCGTCTCTCGCCGCGTCGTCCGTGTCGTTGTCGTCGGTCATCGTCCTCGTGGGGTGTCAGTCGTCACCGTGTTCGCTCCCCGCCGCAGCGCCCTGCTGGGGCGACTCCTCCTCTCGGGGAGCGGCGGGTCGGTCGCGGTCGGTCGCGCCGCCGGTCGCGGGGTCGTCGTCGACCACGCCGGTGGGCGCCTCGTCGAGCAGGTCTTCGACCGCGTCGGTCGCGCGGGCCGAATCGGCCGACTCCAGCGCGGGGGGGCGACCGGTGTGGAGCGTCGCCGAGCCGAAGAAGCCGGGCGACGACGACAGGTCGCGGAAGGGGGTCCGACACGACGGACACCGGGGCTCGGAGAGCAGGTCCAGGTGGACGGTCTCGCCGCAGTCTTCGCACCGGGCTTTCTTCTCTCCGGTCGCGTTCGCAGTCCGGAGGAGTTCCGAGAGCGCCGTCCGTTCGCGCTCGGCGGCTTCGAGGTCCGCCGCCCTCGCGCGGAGGTCCAACAGCGTCCGCGCGACCGTCCGAAGGTTCTCGTCGACCGTCGCGGTCGTCTCGTCGAGATAGGTGAGAATCTCCTCGAAGTTCTCGAAGCCGGCGTCGACCCGCTCGTCGAGGTCGGCCATGCGGTTTCGGGTCGCGTGCACGTCGTCGGCCAGTCGGTCGAGTTCGGCGTCCAACTCCGGGTGCGCGTGGTCGCGCGGCGCTTTCTCGTCGGTCTCGCGTTTGACCTGCACGACGCGCGTCCGCACGTCGGATATTTTCTCGTCCAGTTCGCCTTCGAGCGCCTCGACGCGCCCTTCGACCCCGTCGAGGCGTTCGGGGACCGTCGCGTCGCCGTCGAGCGATTCGCCCGCGTCGCTCACGGCGAGCCGGTAGGTCCCGAGGGCCCGCGCGAGCACCGTCTCCGGGTCGACGCCCTCCTCGTCGGCGCGCGCTTCGACCCACGTGCGGAGGTCGTCTGGGAGCGACGCCCGGTCTTCCCCTTGCATCTTCGTCCCCTCTTTGTCCCTGTGGACTTAAGAACTATCCCCGAATTCTCGACAGTTCATCGCGTCCCCGTCGCGGCGGGTCGCTCAGCGAATCTTCCGCACGTCGCTCACGTCGAGGCCGCTTTCGTTGATTTCGGTCTCGAACTGCACGATGTTCTCGCTCTCCAGTCGGGCGAGCACGCCGCGGAACTCTTGGACGACCATCGTCCGCGCGCGCTTCGACCCGCCGGACTCCCACTCGAACAGCAGCGTCCCGCCGGTCGCGCCCTTGAGGACGCCGAGTTCGGTCTTCGAGAGCGCTTCGGTGCTCACGAGCACGAGGATGAGTCCGCCCCACTGGTAGGAGGCCTTCTCCAGCCCCTTGATGACCATGGCGATGTCCGACCACGTCATCTCGTCGGACTGGCTCGCCACGAGGTCGGTCAGGGAGTCGATGACGACGAGGTTGCCGGCGGCGTGTTCGCTCAGGGTGCTCCCCAGCGCGCCCAACACGGATTCGCGGTTGTGTCGGTGGCCGAGGTCCTCTAACTTCGTCGGCTGGCCGAGATACCACTCGCGCGGAATCGGGCTGAGCTGGAAGTACTCCGGCGAGAGGTCGTGAAACTCGATGTGTTCGACCGCGGACTCGACGACCTCGTCGTCCATCGTGTACCCCATCTCGCGGCGCAGGTACTCCTCGCCGGCGGTAAACGAGACGTAGTGTATCTCCGGCGGCGGCGTCGCGGTGTCCGCGAGCGAGCCGTAGTGGAGGTCGAACAGCTCCTCGTCGGTGTGCGAGAGGGCGTTCATCGTCGCGCTCGTGTAGAGGAACTCCCGAGCGCCCGCGCCGGACTCCCCCGCGAGGAGCACGACGTTCCCCGGGGGTGCGCCGCCGCCGATGATGCTGTCGAGGCGGGGGACGCCGAAGGGGATTTGAGACATACCGAAGCCGACTCGGCCGCGTCGGTTAGGCGTTTCGGGGAGCGCGACCCGGATGCCGCCGCCCTGCCGCCTGTCGCGCCGCCCCGTCACTCGACGCTCGCGCCGCGGTTCCGCCCGCGGGCGACCGAGACGGTGCCCTCGATGTCGGCGTCGGACAGCGCGGCGCGCCCCGCCTCGACCGCCTCGTCGACGTGGTCGGCGTCGGTCACGCCGTAGACGGTCGGCCCCCACGACGACTGGCCCGCGCCGTAGACGACGGGCGACTCCGACAGCGACGAGACGAGCGCACCGACCGGCGGCCGGTAGACGCCGCCTTGCTCGTCGGCGTACCACGTCCCGTTGAGCCGGCCGACGGACTCGACGGCCTCGCCGAAGCGTTCGGCGGACCCCTCGGCGAGCGCCGGGAGGAGTCGCCGGGTGACGATGCCGGCGATTCGGTCGCCGGTCTGGGCGTCCGCGCGCTCGACGACGGAGCGCATGCTCGACTCCTCGGCCGCGCCGTTGCGGCCGGGGTCGGCGTCGGGGACGACGAGCAGGAACCGCCAGCGGTCGGGCACCTGGTGTCGGGCGGCGACCGCCGGCACCGACCACGAGCCGTCTTCCGGTCTGTCGGTGGTGAAGCGCGCGGTCGGGTGGCCCGCGTCGAGGACGGCCCCGCCGGCTTCGAACGTGGCGACGCCGACTCCGGAGCGCCCGCCGCGACCCATCTCGGGGGCGAGTCGGCGTACGTCGGCCTCGCGGTCGGTGGCGGCCGCGACCGACCGCAACACCGCGAGCGCGAGCTGCGTCCCGCTGCCGAGGCCGGCGTGTCGCGGCAGGGTACGCTCGACCGACACGTCGACGCCGTCGACGCCGAGGAGGTCGACCGCCTGCTCGGCGTACTCGCGGGCGGCGGGGTGGCGACACCGAACGTCGGCGGCGGGCTCGGCGGCGACGACTACCCGCGGCTCGTCGAGCGCGACGCCGACGCCGCCGTAGAGGCGGTCGCGGGCGAGGCTCAGATTGAGGAAACCGAAGTGGATGCGCGCGCCGGTCGAGACCCGAACCATGTCACCGGCTATCGGCGGGGACGCCAAAAGGGGGTTTCGACCATGGCAACGCGGGCCGGAGTCACCCGCCGCAGTCGGGCGGTTTCGACTCTCGCGGCGGGCGGCGACCGGTATCGACTCAGCCCACGCGACAGACGTCGCCGCCGGACGGTGGCTTGGGCTTGCGAGCGGGCGAGACGGCGTCCACCACGGGCAGAACGCTGAAGCCGGGCGACCCGCCGGTGGCGAACCCGATGGCGAACACCGAGATGGTCCGGCCGCCGGGGAGCGTCGTCCCGGGGAGGTCGAGCACGACCGCCCCGTTCGACGACAGGACGACCCGGAGGTCGTACGTCCCGGCGGGCACCGTCTCGTACTGCGAAACGTCACCGAACGCCAGTCCCGAGAACAGCGTCGGGCCGTCTTTGACGACGATGTCGACCTCGGGCGCGTCGGGCGAGAAGTGCACGACGCGGACGCTGGCCTTGCCGTACGGTGCCGGGCGGTTCGTGTCCGTGAGCACGACGGGCGTGATAGCGTCGAGCACGTCCGTCGCCGCGACGGTGTAATCGCGGTTGCGCCGGAGCGTGACCTCGGCGTCGATGACCACCGTCGAGGCGTCGCCCGCCGGCGTCACCTCGACCTGATACGTCCCCGCGGGGACGGTGAAGTAGTCGGAGAGCACGCCGAACGGGACGCCCTGCAAGCCGGGGAAGGGGTCGCCGTTCACGTACACGTCTACGGGGGGCGCGTCGGGCGAGAAGTGGCCGACTCGGAACCGCGCGTCACCCGCGGCGACGCCGCCGGGGCGTGCCGCCGCGGTCGTCGCGCCGCCTGCGAGCAGGAGGCCGGTTGCGCCGAGGCTCTTCAGCATCGTTCGTCGGGAGAGGGACGACATCTGCAACCATCATGAAGGACCGTGACGATATCAATATTTGCACAACTAGAATATTGAAAGAAAGTCTGCGCACCGAGACGGTCTGGGATTCCTGACCGTCTCAGACGAGTTCTTCGGCGACCACGTCGACCGCGAGCAGGTTCGGGTCGATGGCGAGGTCGGCCTGTCCCTTGGCGAACTCCGGAAGGGTGTCGTAGGCGTAGGTCACGACGCGCACGTCGGGGTTCTGCTCTTTGGCCACCGCGATGGCCGTCGCGTCGTCCATGTCGGTGAGCACGAGCAGGTCGGCGTCCTCGATGCCGGCCTCGCCGAGGGAGTCGGCGGAGGCGATGCCGGCGACGCGGACGACCGTCGCGCCCTCGTCTTCGAGCGCTTCACCGAGTCCGTCGGGGTCCGCCCCCGCGACGACTGCCGTCGTCATTCGTACTCGATGGTCGCCGGCGGTTTGTGGGTCACGTCGTAGACGACGCGGGCGACGTTCTCGTTCGTCCCGGTGATGCGCGACTGGATGCGCTGGAGGGTGTCCCACGGCAGTTCCTGCGCGCGGGCGGTCATGCCGTCGCGCGACTCCACGGAGCGCACGGAGACGATCCAGCCGTGGACGCGGTTGTCACCCTTGACGCCGGTGCCCTTGCCGATGACGGCGGCGAACGCCTGCCACGGGTCGTGCTTTTCGGTCTCGTCTTCGACGACGTGACACGCGTCGCGGGCGACCTGCACCTTCTCGGGCGTGACTTCGCCGAGGACGCGGACCGCCAGCCCCGGCCCCGGGAACGGCATCCGCTCGGCGATGATGGATTCGAGGCCGAGCGCGCGGGCGACCTCGCGGACCTCGTCTTTGTAGAGGTCGCGGACGGGTTCGACGATGCCCTCGAAGTCCACCACGTCCGGCAGGCCGCCGACGTTGTGGTGGGACTTGATGTTGCCCTCGGACTCGATGCGGTCGGGGTAGATGGTCCCCTGCACGAGGTACTGGGCGTCGGTCTCTTTGGCCTCGCGCTCGAACTCGCGGATGAACTGCTCGCCGATGACCTTGCGCTTTTCCTCGGGGTCGACGACGCCTTCGAGGGCGTCAAAGAATCGGTCCCGGGCGTCGACGACGCGGAGGCTCTCCATGAAGGAGAACGTGTCCGCAATCTGCTCGGTCTCGCCTTTGCGCATCAGGCCGGTGTCGACGTAGACCGGGGTGAGTTGCTCGCCGACGGCCTCGTAGGCGAGCGTCGCGGCGACGGAGGAGTCCACGCCGCCCGAGAGGGCGATGATGGCGTGTTCGTCGCCGATTTGGTCGCGAATCGATGCGGTCGCGTCTTCGATGAATTCGTCTACGTTTACCATTATGCTGTCACCTCTTCGTTGCCGAGTTCGCGCGCGTCGAGGTCGCCGAGGACCGCGCGGAGGAAGCCGAGGAACGGCGGGCTCGCGCGGTCGGGTCGGGAGCGGAACTCGGGGTGGAACTGCGTCCCGAAGAAGAACGGGTGGTCGGTCAGTTCGAGAATCTCCATGCGGTTTTCGGCGCGGCCGGAGAAGCGGAGCCCCTCGGATTCGAGTTCGTCGATGAGTTCGGGGTTCACCTCGTAGCGGTGACGATGGCGCTCCGTACAGGAGGTGTCGCCGTACACCGCCTCCGCGAGCGTTCCGGCGTCGATGTCGGTGTCGTGCGCGCCGAGGCGCATCGTGCCGCCCATCTCGTCGACCTCGTACTGCTCCGGCAGGAGGTCGATGACCGGGTAGGGCGTCTCGGGGTCGAGTTCGGCCGAGTGGGCCTCCTCGTGGCCGAGGACGTTCCGGGCCTGCTCGACGACGGCCATCTGGAAGCCCAGACACAGTCCGAGGAAGGGCACGTCGTTCTCGCGGGCGTAGCGGATGGCCTCGATTTTGCCGCCGGTTCCGCGGGAGCCGAAGCCGCCGGGGACGACGACGCCGTCGGCGTCCTTCAGGCGCTCTTCGTGCTTGTCGAGCATCTCGTCGGAGTCGACCCAGAGGATGTTCACGTCGACGCCGCACTCGATGCCCGCGTGCTTGAGCGCCTCGTGGATGGACATGTAGGCGTCTTCGAGGGCGTACTTGCCGACGAGCGCGATGTCGACCGAGCCGGTTCGGTCGGCCGTGACGAGTTCGCGCCAGCGGTTGTCGCGCTCTGCCTTCGGTAGCGCCTCGTCGGCGATGCCGAGGCGCTCCATGACGTACTCGTCGAGGCCCTCCTCTTCGACCATCAGCGGGACGTGGTAGATGTCCGGCACGTCGGGGTTGGAGAACACGGCGGCGTCCGGCACGTCGCAGAACTGCGCGATTTTGGTCTTCGTCGCCGGTTCGAGTTTGTCGTCGGCGCGGCCGACGAGGATGTCGGGCTGGAGGCCGATGCTCCGAAGCTCCTTGACGGAGTGCTGAGTGGGCTTCGTCTTCTGCTCGCCGTTCTTCGAGTAGGGGACGAGCGTGACGTGGGTGAAAAGCACGTCGCCGTCTTCCTCCTCGGAGGCGAACTGGCGGAGCGATTCGAGGAACGGCATCGACTCGATGTCGCCGACGGTGCCGCCGACCTCGACGATACACACGTCGGTGCCCTCGGCAGCCTCGCGGATGCGGCGCTTGATGTCCTCCGTGACGTGCGGGATAATCTGGACCGTCTTCCCGAGGTAGTCGCCGTCGCGCTCCTTCTGGATGACGTGCTGGTAGGTCTTGCCCGTCGTGATGTTGTGGTCGGCGGTCATGTCGACGCCCAGGAACCGCTCGTAGTTCCCGAGGTCGAGGTCGACTTCCGCGCCGTCTTTCAGGACGTACACCTCCCCGTGCTCGTAGGGGTTCATGGTCCCGGCGTCGACGTTCAGGTACGGGTCTATCTTGACCGCGGTGACGTCGAACCCGGCGTTCTTCAGGAGTCGGCCGGTGCTCGCGGCCGTGATACCCTTCCCGAGGCCGGACATGACACCCCCGGTTACGAAAATGAACTTGCGCCCCATCTCTGGGTCGTATTCGTCCGTCGGCATACTGACCGTGTGCGAGCGTACTTCAAAACCATTTCGGAGGGAACATCGTGTGCCAGAGCACCGCACGCACCCGAATCCGAGAGAATCGCGCGACGGCGACGCGGCGGCGACGCCGACGCGACGGCGCGCGCCCGGTCAGTCCAGCCGTTTAATGACTCGCGCCGGGTTGCCGACGACGACCACCGAGTCGGGCACGTCCTCCGTGACGACCGCGCCCGAGGCGACCACCGCGTCGTCACCGATGGTGACGCCGGGGTTGACGACCGCGCGGCCGCCGAGCCACGCGTTGTCACCGATTGTCACCGGCTCGCCCGACTCAGGGCCTTTGATTCGCTCCGCGGCGTCGACCGGGTGGGTCGCGGTGTAGACGTGGACGCCCGGCCCGAGTTGGCAGTTGTCTCCGATGGTGATGGGACACACGTCGAGGAAGACGCAGTCGAAGTTGGCGAAGAACTCCTCGCCGACGCGGACGTTGTAGCCGTAATCGCAGCGGAACGGCGGCTCGATTTCGAACGACTCGCCGACCGCCCCGAACAGCTCCCGAATCAGCTCCTCGCGGCGCTCGATTCGGGTCTCGTCGGTGTCGTTGAACCGGCGCGTGAGCCGGCGCGCGCGCTTTCGCTCCGCGACGAGTTCCGGGTCGCTCGCGTCGTACGAGTCGCCCGCGAGCATCTTCTCCTTCTCGGAGGGCATACCCCAACCACTGGCGGGCCGGTGGTAAGTGTATCCACGGCTTCCGCAACCGCAGGATTTGACTCGTCAGCCCGCAATCGTTCGCCCATGAAGGACTTCCCGCGACTCGGCTTCGGGACGTACAAGCTCGAAGACCGCGACGAGTGCGTCGAGGCCGTCAAGACCGCCCTCGACGTTGGCTACCGCCACGTCGACACGGCCCAGATGTACCACAACGAGGAGTACGTCGGTGAGGGCCTCGCCGAATCCGACGTGGACGTCGACGACGTGTTCGTGGCGACGAAGCTCGACACCGACAACCTCGGCTACGACGACGTGCTGGAGACGGCCCGCGAGTCCGCCGACAAGCTCGGCGTCGACACCATCGACCTGCTGTACGTCCACTGGCCAATCGACAGCTACGACGAAGACGAGACGCTCGCGGCCCTCGACGAACTCGTCGAAGACGGCGTCATCGGCCACGTCGGCCTGAGCAACTTCCGACCCGACCAGCTCGAATCGGCCATCGAGACGCTCGACGCGCCGGTGTTCGCTCATCAGGTCGAGATGCACCCGATGCTCCAGCAGACCGAACTCCGCGAGGTCGCCGCCGAACACGACCACCGGCTGGTCGCCTACTCGCCCATCGCGCGCAATCAGGTCGCTGACGAGGAGGTCATCGTCGACATCGCCGGGAAGCACGACGCCTCGCCCGCGCAGGTCGCCCTCGCGTGGCTCATCGAGAAGGGCGCGACGCCCATCCCGAAGGCCGCCTCGCCCGACCACATCCGCGACAACTTCGCCGCGCTTGACCTCGACCTCGACGACGAGGACGTGGCCGCCATCGACGACCTCGATTCGACCCACCGCATCGTCGACTTCGAGGAAGCGCCGTGGAATCACGCCTGAGCTGAGCCGGTCCGCACCCGGCGGACGTCGGTGCCGACGAAACCCTCGTTTTCGCCGCGTTCGACCGCCCTGTGCCTCGTATTCGTTGCCACCGGCAGCCGCGGCTGAGTGGGACGTGCGACCCCGACACAAACAGGGTGAACATATATGATGGACTCGCCCGTACCGTCGAATATGGCAACGGTGGTGGTGGTGTGCCCACACTGCGGACAGCAAGTGGAATCGAGATACGAGGGCGACGCCGACTTCGACGGCGTCAGACAGCGGTTGAAAAGCGAGTATCGCGTCGCGCGGCAGACCTGTCCGGTCTGTTCGAACCCGTACGACCTCCGTCGGGCCTAGTCGGTCCCGGCGGCGCGGCGACGGTGACGGGGTCGACCTCGGCGGGTGGCCGAGGGCGTCGGCGTCGCGGTCGCGTTATCCCGTGTTCTTCATCCCGGCGGCGATGCCTTTGACGGTGAGCCGCAGGGTCCGTTCTTCCTCGTCGGTCCGGTGGGTCTGCGACAGCAGGTGGGTCTGCAACAGGTTCAGCGGGTCGACGTAGGGGTTGCGGCGGCGGAGGCTCTCTTCGAGCCACTCGCGCTTCAGGAGGCTGCTGCGCTCGCTGATGTCGAGCATGAGGTCCGCGGCGTCCTCGTACTCCTCGGTGAGCCGGGTGAAGAACTCCTCGCGGAGCTCCTCGTCGGCGAGGTTCGCGTACTCCGTGGCGATTTCGAGGTCGGTGCGCGCCAGCGCCATCGCGGCGTTGTCGAACGTGCTGCGGAAGAACGCCCACTCGTCGTACATCTCGCGGAGGTCGTCCATGTCGCCGCCGTCTTCGAGGAAGGCGTTGACGCCGGCGGCCAGCGAGTACCAGCCGGGGAGGATACACCGCGACTGGGTCCACGAGAACACCCACGGGATGGCCCGCAGGTCCTCGACGCTGCGCTCGTCGGAGCGGGAGGCCGGCCGGGAGCCGAGGTTGAGTTCCTCGATGACGGTGATGGGCGTCGCCTGCTCGAAGTAGGAGACGAAGCCGTCGGATTCGAGGAGGTCGCGGTACTCCTCGCGCGCGGCGGCCGCCATGGTGTCCATGGCGTCGACCCAGCGGTCGGGGACTTCCTCCTCGGGCGTCCGAATCGCTTGCAGGCGGGCGCGAATCTGGGCGTTGAGCATCTGTTCGAGGTTCCGCTCCGCGATGCGCGGGTTGGCGTACTTCTCGGCGATGGCCTCGCCCTGTTCGGTGAACTTAATCTGCCCCGTGACGGTCTCGTTCGGGAGCGCGAGCATGGCCTCGTTCATCGGGCCGCCGCCGCGGGAGATGGAGCCGCCGCGGCCGTGGAACAGCCGCATCGTCACGTCGAAGTCGTCGCAGATGTCCGCGAGGCGGCGCTGGTTCTTGTAGAGGTCCCAGTTGGCCGCGAGGAAGCCGTTTTCCTTGTTGGAGTCGGAGTAGCCCAGCATGATTTCCTGGACGTCGTTGCGGGCGGCGAGCGCCGTCCCGTAGGCCTCGTTCTCGAACAGCGTGCCCATGATGCGGCGCGCGCCGTTGAGCGCCGACTCGGTTTCGAGGAGCGGGACCACGTCGATGCCGCAGTGGTCGGGCAGGGAGACGACGCCCGCCTGGTCGGCGAGGAACAGCACTTCGAGGACGTGCGACGGCTCCTCGGTCATCGAGATGCAGTAGGTGTCGATAGCGCCGACGCCGTACTCGCGCTGCCACTCGCCGAGCTTGCGGAAGCGGCGGAGGACGCGCTCGGCCGTCTCGGACACGTCGCCGGGGTCTTCGAGGTCGACGACCGGCTCCTCCTGGAGAATCGCGTCCGTGAGGAGTTCGACGCGCTCCTGTTCGGAACTGCCGTAGTAGTCGAGACCCTCGTGGGCCAGCGCCTCGTGGACGGCCTCGGTGTGGTTCTCCTGGTGGTCCCGGAGGTCGAGGCTGGCGAGGGTGAAGCCGAACGTGTCGACCTGTCGCATCAGGGGCTCGACGTACACGTCCGCGACCTGCTCCGCGCCGGTCCGCCGGAGGCTGGCGTCGACGACCTCGAGGTCGGCCATGAGTTCGCTCGCGTCGGCGTAGCCGTTCGGGCGGACGTCCTCGACGCGGCGGAGCCGCTCGCGCATCAGCTTGAGCTTCTGGCGGTACGGCTCGTTGGGGTAGCGCTCGTCGGCCTCCTCGGCGACGACGGGGAGGTGTTCGCGGTCGGCCTTCAGCGAGCGTTCGAGCTCGTGTCCGGGGTCGATTCGCGTCGCGTCCTGGCTCAGCACACCGGAGAGACGCTTGAGCGCGTCGCTGTACTTTTCGAGGGCGACGCTTCGCTGGCGTTCGAGCGTGTCTTCGGTCACCTCGGGCGTGACGAAGGGGTTGCCGTCGCGGTCGGAGCCGGCCCACGACCGGAACTCGAACAGCTTCGGCACGTCGAGGCCGGGGTACTCGGCGCGGAGCTCCTCTTCGAGTTCCTCGTACACCTCGCCGACCACGTCGAACAGCGTGTTTTCGAGGTACCACTGGACGTTTCGGGCCTCGTCGGTCGGCTCCGGGCGGCGGTCGCGGACCTGCGAGGTCTGCCAGAGGCTCGTCACCTCGGCGACGACGTGCCGCCACTCCTGGTCGTGTTCGAGGTCGGTGAGGCGGCGCTCGTCGAGCGTCTCCAGCCGGTTGGCGATGGAGCGGAGCTTCGACTTCACCGTCTTCCGGCGGGCCTCGGTCGGGTGGGCCGTAAAGGTCGGCTCGATGAGCACGTCTTCGAGGACCCGTCCCAGAAGCTCCTCGTCGACCTCCTCGTCGTCCAGCGCGTCGAGCGTGTCGAGGATGCCGTCTTCGAGCGTCCCCTCCTGTGACGCCTCGCGGATGACGCGAACGCGCTCGCGCTCCTCGGCGAGGTTGATGAGTTCGAAGTAGGTCGTGAACGCGCGGGCGACGACGCTCTCGCGCTCCGGTTCGAGGTCGCCGACCACGTCGTAGAGCCGCTCGCGCGACCCGGACTCGCCCTTCCGGTAGGCGATGGCCGCCTGTCGAAGCTCTTCGACCGTCTCGAACGACGCCGTCGACGTCTGCGCTTCGAGCACGTCCCCGAGCAGCGCCCCCAGCTCGCGAACGTCTTGCCGCACGTCTCTGGTGTGCAATCGCATCCTACTCGAATACGAGTACCACATTCTAAAAGGCCACGAGTAACGCCGAAAATTTGCCCGGAGACGATTCCTCAACGAACGTTTCTAATGGTTCGTCCAGTTTTTCACTCGGTCGCTCGGCCGGCCGCACCCCCTCGCGGGCGGCCGGTTCGTCGTGCGCACTAACACGGTTGATTCGTCACGCTTTTACTGGCTGGGTCGAAGGTGAGTGTATGAGCGATAGCGACAAGTACCCCGCCGATTCGGGTCGCCGTCGGTTCGTCAAGGGCGTCGTCGGGGGAGCGGCGCTCGCGGGCGTGGGAACGACAGGCGCGGCCGCCGTCAACAGCGCAACGTCGTCCACCGGGTCCGGTGGCGGTCCGACGCAGGCGTACGCCATCGAGAACACCGGCGGTCCCGCACCGCGCGGTATGCCACAGATTCCGATTGAAATCGACGACGAGGGCTACATCAGAGGCGTCTGGCCCGAGGTTCAGACCGTCACCCAGAACGGTGTGGAAGTCGAACTCGCCATCACCGAGGACTACCAGGGAACCGGCGTCACCTACTCGCAGGACTGGTTCCAGTACTGCGGCGTGCAGTCCTACGAGGCACTCTCTCCGTCGTTCGAGTCTGACAACTACTTCCGCTCGGACAACGGGGCCTACGACTGGCAGTCCGAGACGTACAGCGCCGGCGACCGCCTGAACGTCAACGACTTCGACGAGTACGAGTCGTGGGGCAACGGCATCGGACAGTCCGGTCTCGGACAGCCCGCGACCGGTACCTGGCGCTCTCAGGACACCGAGGACACGATTCCGATTCAGGTGCTCCGTTCGACGCGCATCGAGGAGGCCGCACAGGACAACGAGTGGCTCGCCGCCTCGACGGACCAGGGCGTCATCGCGTGGCTCAACAAGTGTACGCACTTCTGCTGTGTCCCCGGCTACAAGCAGGCGGCCAGCTCCGCCACGTTCGGCGGCGAAGACGGCGTCTACTGCCAGTGTCACCAGTCCGTCTACGACCCCTTCTCCATCGTCGAGACGCTGTTTACGGCGCTGCCGCGCCCGAGCGAGTAACTCGGACTCGAAACTCGCCTTCCCGCTTCGCGACCGACCGCGACGCGTCTCTCCGTTCCGTTCTCTCTCGCGTTATCGCGTCCCGTCCCGCTGTTCTATCTCACCCAGTTCTCTCCCGTCCCGCTGTTCTATCTCACCCAGTTCTCTCCCGTCCCGCTGTTCTACTCCCGCCCTTCCATCTCGTGCCGTCGTCCCCCGTCCCGCGTACTGACGGACCGGCCGCTCGCGGGTCGTCCGTCAGGCTTCGAGAACCGATGACCGTCGCCGCGTCGGGGCGACGACCGCGCGCTAGCCGCCGCTGACCGGCGGGAACAGCGCGAGTTCGTCGCCGGCGGCGGTCGCCTCGCCGAGCGCGGCCGCCTCGCCGTTCCGGAGGACGTTGATGTGGTCGTACAGTTCGCCGTCGTCACCGAACACCCGCGATTCGAGCGCCGGATGCGCCCCGACGAGGGCGTCGAGCGCGTCGCCGACGGTCGCGTCGCCGTCGACGTCGACCCGAACGGTGCGCGAGCCGGCGACTTCCGCGAGGTCGGCGAACAGCTTCCACTCCATACTCCCGTCTCGTCGCCCGGCGCTCATGAGGATTGCGCCCCGGACGACCGCGAGGCCTCGCCGTCGGACCCGCCGGTGTCGGCTCCGTCGTCGTCGCCGCCGTCGGTGCGGCCCGTGTCGGTCGTCGCCCGGCGTTCGACCTTCCGGAGCACCTCCGGCCGGCCGACGACGTAGAGCGTGTCGCCGGCCGCCAGTTCGCGTCCCCGGCCGGGAATCGCGTCCACCGGGCGGTTCGAAGACCGGATGGCGACGACCGTGGTGTCCACGTCCGACACCGTCAGTCCGTCGAGGTCGGCACCGGGTGCGACGGTCGTGACCGCCATCGTCTCGTCGGCGTTCCGCAGGAGCGACGCGAACTCGCGGTCCACGTGGGGGTCCGCGGGGAGCGTCACGAGCCGGTAGGTCTCGCCGCTCGCCAGCCGGTCGGCGTCCTCCGCGTCGAGGGCGACGGTCGCCACGTCGTCGGCGACGCCGCGGAGTTCGCCGAAGGCGACGCGGGTCGGTTCGGCCGGCGCGTCGGTGTCGGTGCCGCCGTCCGACAGCGAACCGGGGTCGGGGCCGCCGCCGGCCGTCTCGGTCACGTCGGCGGAGTCGGACGATTCGGTCGCGTCGGCCGCGCTCGCGATGGCGTCGGCTGCCGGGTCGTCGTCGGCCGCGTCCGGCTTCGGAACCGACCAGACCTGCACGGGGTCGCCGGCGGCCGCGCCGGAGCCGGGGTCGCCGCGAATCGCGACCGCGACGGTGCCGGGCGCGAGCGTCGGCCCGAGGCCGGCCGCGCGACTGCCGAGCGCGAGGTACGACACCTCGCTCCCGCCGGCCTCGAACTCCACGTCGACGTGGCCGACGCCGTGGTCGTCTTTGATGCGCGTCGCGAGTCGGTCGCGGAGTTCGGCCTCGCCGAGCCGTCGGGGGAACAGCAGCGTCTTCCCGCTCAGCTGGGTCTTGACGCTCTCGGCGACCGGGTCGTAGCCCTCGATGTCGCCGATATCATCGGGGAGCGTCACCGACGTGACGCGGCCGACGGTCCGGACGAGTCGGCTCACGTCGGCGTCGAGTTCCTTCGCGCCCGCGACGGCGAACACGTCGGTCGCGAGTCGGTCGCCGGCGACCCGGCCGACCGGGGCGATGAGCGCCCCGCCGGCGAGCGACGCGACGTTGAAAACCACGGTGTCCAGCTGAAACACCTCGGTTTCGGTGCCGGTTGTGAACGCGCCGAACAGCCCGATAGTGTTCAGGTAGAGCGCGACGACCGCGCCGCCGAACAGCACCGCCAGCGCCCGCGGGATTATCTCGCGGGTGTACCAGCGGTAGAGAAGCGAGGCGACCGCCGACACGACGAACGCGCCGACGACGAGGCCGACGAGGCGGAGCGCCTGCAAGACGAGTGAGTCGTCGGCCGGCGGAATCGACACCTGTCCGGCGGCGGCCGGCGACCCTCCGACCGCCGCGAACAGGTCGGCGGCGGGCGCGACCGAAACGGCGGTGCCCGCGCCGGCGGCCGAAGCGAACGCGGAGAGCAGCGCCGACATCACGCCACCGCCTCCTCGAAGCCGGTCAGGTCGGTTCTCGACCCGACCGCGTAGAGCGTGTCGCCGGCGGAGACCGCTTGGTCCCCTCGCGGCGCAATCGTCCAGTTTCCGCCGTGCCGGACCGCGAGGACGGCCACGCCGTAGGCGTCGCGGACGCCCGCCTCGCCGAGTGTCACGCCGTCGAGCGGGCTCTCGGACCGAACCGAGAGCCGAGAGAAGCGCTTGCCGGCGCGGCGGAGCAGTGAGACGAGTTCGAACTCCCGACGGACGCCGCGGGAGGTGACGACGAACCGCTCCACGTCGCTCGTGAGGAGCGGTTCGACCTGCCCCCGGTCGACCGCGAGCGTGACGCGACCCTCGCCGCCGACGGCCGTGGGGGCGCGCGGCGCGGCCTTCGGGGCGTCCGCGTCGTCGTCATCGTCGTCGGGTTCGCTCGGGACCTCCGCGACGGAGTCGACTCCGGCGACGGTCGCGGAGACCGTGCCGCCGTCGGTGACGACGACCACGTCGTCGCCCTGCGCGAGCCCCGTCGGCACGAGCGCCGTCACCGACACCGCGCGCTTGCCCGCCGGGAGGCGCTTCGAGAGGCCGCCGACCGGGGCCGCGGCGGTGACGGTGGCGCGGGCCCGCTCGTCGAGTCTGACCTCGACGGCTGCGAGGTCGAACTCGTTTTGCAGGCGGTCGGCAAACCGCGATTCGAGTTCCACGAGCGGGATGTCGGCGGGGAACGTCCACTCGCCGTTGCGGATGCCGGTGCGGATGTCGAGCGGAACCGGCGGGTAACCCTCGATGTCACCGACCTCGCCGGTGACGGTGACGCTGACCTGCCCGCGGCCGCCGACGAGTTCGACCACGTCGGTCGACAGCGACCGCTCGGTGAGCTTGCGCAGCGACATCTTCCGCGGGATGTCGTTGGCGAAGGCGTCGCCGCGGTTGTGGGCGTACAACGACCCCATCAGGACGACCAACAGCGCGACCGTCAGCCTGACCTGGCTCTCCGACTGCGTAATCGTCGGGTCGGCCAGCGCCATGAGGCCGCCGCTCGCGCCCGCGATGGCGACGCTGAGGACGACGACGGCGAGGCCCGGCACGGTGACGCCGGTGACGTAGCGGAAGCCGAAGCCGAGGAGCCACGCGACGGCGGCCGGGACGAGGCCCGTGAGGACGCCGAAGTACAGCCCGTAGACGACTTCGACGGGGAGTGAAGCCATGCGCCGGTACACTCACCGACGCGATAAAGACGTGACGACGCACCCGTGACGGGCCGATACCCGACCGCTTTTGGCCTCGGACGCCAGAACTGCGAGAGACATGGCTTCGGTACGCGAGTGGGTCGGTGCCCGCGCGACCATCGGGACGGTGTTCGTCGCCGCCGTCCTGTCGGTCGCCATCGGCATCCTCAACATCAGTTCCCCGGTCGCCGGCGGCGTGCTGGCACCCTACATCCCCGACGCGGTCCGCATCACCGCCGGCTTCACCGGGACGCTGACGGGCTTTCTGCTCCTCGCGAGCGTCTTCGGGCTCCGCCGCCGCTACCGCGCCGCGTGGTACTCGACCGCGGTGTTGCTCCCGGTGACCGCCGCGCAGGGGCTCATCCAGTCGCCCGAGCGGGCGGCCCCGCTCGTCGGCCTCTCGCTTATCAGCCTCGCGCTGTTGGTGTTCAATCACAGGGCGTTCGACCGCGACCTCGACCTGACGGCGACGCAGCTGTCGGCGCTGCTCGCCATCGCGGGCGCACAGACCTACACGACCGCCGGCGCGTGGGCGCTCAGAGAGCAGTTCAACGGCATCGACACGCTGTTCGACGCGTTTTATTTCGGCGTCGTCACCGGTAGCACGGTCGGCTACGGCGACATCTACCCGCAGACCGCCATCGCCAGGCTGTTCGGCATCTCGGCGCTCCTCATCACGGTGGCGACGTTCGCCGTGGCGCTCGGTGTCCTGCTCACGCCCGCAATCGAAGCGCGACTCACCAAAGCACTCGGACGCATGACCGAATCACAACTCGACATCCTGGAGAACCACGTCCTCGTCCTCGGCTACGGGGAACTGACCGAACCGATTCTCGAAGAGCTCGGCGACCGCGCCCGCGTCGTCATCGTCACGCCCGACGAGGGGCGCGCCAAGCGCCTCACCGACCGCGGCTACGACGTGGTCACCGACGACCCGAGCGACGAGGAGGCGCTCCAGCGGACCCGCGTCGACGCCGCCCGCTCGGTCGTCGTCGCCACGAACAACGACGCCGAAGACGCGCTGGCCATCCTCACGGCGCGACAGCTCAACCCCGACGTGCACATCGTCGCGGCGGCGACCCAGCGGGAAAACGAGCGGAAACTGCGCCGCGCCGGGGCCAACACCGTCATCAGCCCCGCGGCGCTCGGCGGCCACTTCCTCGCGGAGTCCGCCGTCGGCGGGAGCGGCCTCGAAACCATCGAGGAACGGCTGCTCGACGAACAGCCCACCGAGCCGGCCGAAGACGGAACGGGCGAGGCGGACGACCCCGGAACGGGCGAGGCAGACGACCCCGGAACGGACGACCGTAACTGACGACCCCGGCGACGCCGGTCGCAACCGCGAGCCGATTCCGACGCCGGCTGCTCCGCGTCGCTCTCTCTCGGCGCTCAGTGCCCGCGGTCGAACACCGCCACGTCGCAGTCTATCTCGCGGATGCGCTCGAACGTCGGCGGCGAGATGAACCGCGAGGCGGGCGAGCGGTCGCCGCTGGAGCCGAGCACCACGAGGTCGTAGGAGGCGGCGTTGGAGGCGATAAACGCCGTCACCTCCGAGCGGGCGACCCGCGTCTCGATGTTCCCGTCGGCCGTCTCGACCAGATTGGCGAGCTTCGACTCCGCGGGCCGGCGTTCGACCTCCGAGGAGATGCACGTCGTGACGCTCACGCTCCCCGTCTTCCCGGCGAGACGCGTCGCGAAGTCTATCATCGCGTGGGCGGCGTCGCCGGGGCGCGCGACGAGGACGAGAACGCGCCGCCAGCGGTAGGTCTCGCCGGTCGAGCGAAACGCCACGGTGTCGTACGAGCCGCCGAACAGGCCGCGGATGTAGTCCGAAAGCAGGCCGCGGTCCTCCTCGTAGGGCGTCACCACGAGGTCGGAGTTGGTGTTCGCCGCGGCCTCGGTGGTCGCCGTCAGCGGGTCGCCGCGCGCGACGGCGATTTCCACGGGGACGCCCAACTGGGTCCGTAGGTTGTGGGCGCAGGATTCGAGGCGCTCGACCGACGCGTCGGCGTCGGCGTCGAGTTCGCCGTCGGCCGTGGTGTCCGGGGTCGCGTCGCTCTCGTCGGCCGGCGTCGCCGGGAGCACGTCGAGGAGGACGACTTTCCCGGCGCTGTGGGCGGTGGCGAGCCGGGCGGCGAAAAAGGCCGTCTGGGTCGCCGTCTCGCCGCGCATCGGGACGAGGACGTGGTCGTCGCCGCGGACGGTTCCGTAGAGGTACTCCGCGCGGCGCTCGTAGAACTGCTCGCGCCAGACGGTGAATGCGATGGCGATGACGACGCTGGCGAAGAAGATGCTCACCACGTACTCCTCGGGGTTCACGTTGCCCGTGACGAGCGTCAACAGCGCCGTCGAAAACGCGGACGGCGCTTCCACGTCTAACGCCCACGTCGTCGCGCCCGCGAGGAAGATGGCGAGCGCCGCCGCCGACGGGTGGACGAGCGCGGTCCCGGTCGGGCCGTACGCCCAGCCGGTGAAGCCGACCGCGACGAGGCCGCAGAGCGCGCCGACCGTGAGGGCGACGACGAACTTCACGGGCGAGGCGTACCGCCCCTCGGGGTCGGAAAACAGCGTGTACGACCCGGACGCGAGCGGCGGGAACAGCAGGAACGACAGCGTGCTGACCGAGTTGGAGATGAGCGTCACCACCGCGATGAGCACGGGGATGATGAGGAGAATCGAGAGATGCAGCAGGTTGTTCGTGTTCTCTATCCAGCGGCCGAACGCCACCATCTCGCGCCGCTCTATCCGGCGAATCCGGTCGCGGAGCGCGCCGACGCGTGCGACCGCGCGGGCCGCGAGATGGCGAGGGTCCACGGCTGTCGTCTACGCGAGGTCGGCAACGGCGTCGAGCGAGATGGAGATGGCGCGCTCGACGTTGTTCTTCGCCTTCTCGGGGAGTTCCTCGTCCGAGTCGGCTCCCTTCTGCGTGCCGGCGACGAGGTTGCCGTCGACCGTGCAGATAGCGCCGGCGCGGAGCCCCCGACGGCGGGCGAGCGAGAACACCGTCGCGGCCTCCATCTCGATGGCGAGCAGGCCGGCGTCGTTCCAGTCTTCGACGTACTCGTCGGACTCGTTGTAGAACGCGTCGTCGGAGACGATGGGGCCGACGTGGACGTCCTCGTCGTTGGCTTCGGCCGAGTCGACGAGCGAGGTGAGCACGTCGTAGTCGGGGACGGCCGGGTACACCTCGGACTCGTAGCGCTTCGAGGTTCCTTCCTCCTTGGCCGCGCCCGTGGCGACGATCATATCACCGACTTCGATGTCCGCTTGCAGCGCGCCGATGGTGCCGACGCGGATGAACGTCTCCACGCCGACGCGGGCGAGTTCCTCGATGGCGATGGCGGCCGACGGGCAGCCGATGCCGGTCGAGGAGATGGTGAGCGGGACGCCCTCGTACTCGGCGTTGACGACCTTGTACTCGCGGTTCTGCGCGACTTCCTCGACGTTCTCGCACTGCTTTGCGATGCGGTCGACGCGCCCGGGGTCGCCCGGGATGAGCGCGATGTCGTTCACGTCGCCTTCTTCGACGAGGAGGTGGGGCTGTTTCGCCATGTACCGACCCACTCGGGTCGCGGGCAAAAACGACGCGGTTCGACCGGGGGGCACGGACCCGCGGTCCGTCGGCCGGGCTTCCGACCGAGCCGCCGTCACGCGAACCCGGTGAAAATCGCCGGCGCGAGGACCAGTAGCGTCGCCCCGAACACGAGCGAGGAGCGGAGCCACTGCCCGCGGACCGCCGTCGCGCGCTCCTCGTAGATGCGCCGGCCGGCGCGGGGGAAGATGAACCGGGCGAACGCGACGTAGATGAACGCCACGACGACCGCGGTCGCGACGAGGTGCGAGGGGAGGTCGATGCCGATGCCGGCGACGCCGAGGTCCGGCGCGACGGCGTCGGTGACGAGGTAGACGACCGCGTAGAGGACGCCGGCGAGCGCGCCAGCGGCGTGGTGGGCGACGTTCGCGTCGCCGAAGCTCACCTCGTCGGGCGTCGTTCGGCGGACGACCGCCGCGGCGACGTACGCGGGGGTGAAGCCGTCGTCCTGCCGCCACATCGGGATGGCCATCACGACGGCGGCCGCGGCGCCGACGACCGCGCCGAGAAGCAGTCGCCCGGCGACTGCGCCGAGGCTCGACACGGCGTCGAGGGCGGCGACAGCGGCCGGGAGGTGGTCGAACATCGTACCGACGAATGGCTGGTGAGGATAAAACTGGTTGGGTCGGAGCCGAGCGGCGTGGACGCGGCGGCTCAGCCCTCGACAAGGTCGTCCAGCCGCCGCCAACTGAGTTGCGTCCGCGCGCCCGGTTCGGCCGCGGTGAGCGCGCCGCAGGCGTTGGCGACCGCCAGCGCCCGCTCGTAGGTCGCCCCGTCGAGGCGGGCCGCGATGAAGCCCGAGGCGAAGGCGTCGCCCGCGCCGGTCGTGTCAACCGCGTCGATAGGGTAGCCCGGGTGGACGTGTCGGTCGTCGCCGTCTCTGACCTCCGCGCCGCGCGGGCCGTGTTTGAGGACGAGCGTCGTCTGCGCGAGCGCCTCGGCCACGTCTGAGACGGGGTCTGCGGCGGCGTCTCGTCCGCGCTGAACCGCCGCTTCACCGAGCGCGGTGGCGGCCTCGCGGTCGTTGAGAAAGACGTAGTCCACCTCGCGGAGCGCGTCGGCGTAGCCCCGGTCGCCGACGCGCCGCCCGGGGTCGAAGCTGACGGTCGTCTCGACCTCGTGGGCCCGTCTGGCGAGCGTCGCGGCCGTCTCGGGCGACTGGCTCGTCAGGTGGAGGTGGTCGGCGGCCGCGAGCGGGTCGGTCGGGAGGTCGGTCGCCTCGAACGCCTCGTTGACGCCGGGCGACCCGAGGACGAACACCTCGCCCGCGGCGTCGACGACGATGTACTTGACCGTGGTCGGGCCGCCGTCGACGCTGACGACGTGGCGGCAGTCGACGCCCTTCGAGGCGAGTTCGGCGACGGCGGCGTGGCCGTGTTCGTCGTCGCCGACGCTCCCGAGGAGCGCGGCGGGCACGTCGAGGCCGACGAGGCCGCTGGCGACGTTGGCGGCGCTGCCGCCGCCCGCGCCGACCCGCGACTCGACGGTCGCCTCGCCGTCGGGCTCCGGCAGGGCGTCCACGCGGAGGGTGACGTCCCAGTTGACGTGGCCGGCGCAGATGACACGGGACATGCGTCCGCGTAGGTCGGGTCGCCGGTGGGATAACTCTCCCGGGTCGGGCGACTACGGAGCGCGGCGCAACAGCGGGCATGCGGAGGCCGGTAGGCGGGCGGCCCAAACAGGGTCGCGGCCTCAGCCGGCGATGGCGAACAACAGGAGGTTGTGGACGCCGGGGCCGAGGCCGACGGCGGCGACGAGGCCCAACAGGAGCGACCCCTCGGTCGGGTCCTCGCGGACGTAGTCGGCGAGGAGGGCGACCACGAAGCCGGCGACGGCGAGTTTCACGAGGACGAACAGCCAGCCGACGCCGATGACCTCCGCGGTCGGGAGCGCCGCGGCGGCGTCGAGGATGACGCGCGACAGCGGCGTCCGCTCGCCGAAGCCGAGCACGTCGACGCCGACGGCGGTCGACAGCGCGTCGAGGGCGTGCCCGAAGAGTGCGAGGAGGCCGAGCGACCCCGCGGCGGCCGCCTCGGGCGCGAGTCGCGTCACGACCCGCCACGTCAGCGGGGTGACGACGAGCGCGGCGACGAGGGCGAGACCGGGCCAGGCGACCGAGAGCGTCCCGGCGGCGAGGCCGGCGAAGAGCGCGAAGCCGGCGAGGCCGGCGGCGACGAGCAGACCGGGAGCCGCGAGCGTCGGCGGCGAAACGAGGTCGGTCGCGTCGAGCGCGAGCCACGTCGCGCCGGCGACGACGGCCACGGAGAGATAGACCGCGGGCGTGCCGGCGAGCGGTTCGACCGCGGGCGGGAGCGCGCCGACGACGTAGAGCACGTGGAGCGCCGACCCCGACACCATCCACGGGACGAGCGCGAGGACGTGCGCGGGCGTGACCGTCGGGCGCGTTCGAGTCAGTCCGACGCCGACGCCGACGAGTCCCGCGACGAGGGCGACGAGGTAGGGGAGCGGCGGGAGCGCGAACCCCTCGGGGAGGATGGCCATGCAGGAGGCGCGGCGGGGCGGCGTGAAAGCCTTACGTTCTTTAGCCTCGGGTCGCCTCGACAGGGTATGAACCGAGCCGACCTCGCCGCCCGCATCGACCACACGGTCCTCGGACCCGAGACGACGATGGCCGACGTGGAGGCCGTCCTCGACGCCGCCGCCGAGTGGGGGATGAACGCCTGCATCCCGCCGTGCTACGTCGCCGAAGCGAGCGAGTACGCCCCGGACGTGTTGCTGGCGACGGTCGTCGGCTTCCCCCACGGTCAGCACACGACGACGGCCAAGCGCGAGGAGGCCGTCGACGCGTGGCAGGCCGGCGCGGACGAACTGGACATGGTCATCAACGTCGGTCGGCTCAAAGCCGGCGACGACGAACTCGTGACCGAGGACATCTCGGAGGTCGTCGCCGCCGTCCCGGTTCCCGTGAAAGTCATCATCGAGACGGCGCTTCTCACCGAGGCAGAGAAACACCGCGCCTGCGAGGCGGCCGCCGAGGCCGACGCCGCTTTCGTCAAGACCTCCACCGGCTTCGCCGACGGCGGCGCGACCGTCGAGGACGTGGCGCTCATGGCCGAGTACCTGCCCGTCAAGGCCTCCGGCGGCGTCGGCTCCTACGACGAGGCGGTCGCCATGTTCGAAGCCGGCGCGGAGCGCATCGGCGCGTCGTCGGGCGTCGACATCGTCTCCGGCGCGCCCGAGGAGTAGGTCGGCGGTCTCGCGGTCTCGCGGTCTCGCGGTCGTCGATAGATTGTGAACGCCGCGCGCCCAACATTGATTATCCGACTCCCGGGAACTCAGTACCATGCTCAGAGGCGGACCCGTCGTTCAAATCGGCGTCATTCTCGTGTCAGTGCTCGGGCTCTGGGTCGGCGCGCGGCTGTTGGTCGACGCCGCCGTTCGGTCGGCTCGGCGGTTCGGCCTCTCGGAGCTCACCATCGGGCTGACAATCGTCGCAATCGGGACCTCGACGCCGGAGCTCTCGGTCGCGGTCGACGCCGCGTACAAGGGGTTGGGCGACATCGCGGTCGCCAACGTCCTCGGCTCGAACATCTACAACGTGGCGTTCGTGTTGGGCGTCATCTCGCTGTTCCGGGTGATTCCGGTCGCGGAGTCGCTCGTCTCCCGCGACGGCGTCGCCCTGCTGGCGAGCACGCTCCTCGGCGGACTGGTTCTGTTCGACCTCCGGGTGACGAGGCTCGAAGGCGCGCTCTTAGTCGCGGCGTTCGTCGCCTACACGGCGTACCTGCTCCGTGGCACCCAGACTGAGGCCGATGGAGCAACTGAGCAATCGGCCGACCAGTCGCTCGGAGACGGCGGCGTGACCCGCCCGATAACCGACCGAATCGACTTCCCCGGGCGGGACGCCGTGTTCCTCGCGGGCGGGTTGGCGCTGGTGGTTGTGAGCGGCGACTACATGGTGCTCGCCGCCTCGGAGCTGGCCCGCGGGGCCGGCGTCTCCGAGTGGGTCATCGGCGGCACAATCGTCGCGGCGGGGACGTCGACGCCGGAGTTCGCCGTCTCGCTCGTCGCGCTCCGACGGGGGAGTCTCGGCGTCTCGGTGGGCAACGTCGTCGGGAGCAACATCCTCAACATCACGGGTATCGTCGGCGTCGCGGCGGTCGCTCGCCCGCTCGCGGTGAGCGCCTCGGCGCTCGGGACGTTCGCGTGGCTCGTCGCGGTCACTCTCCTCATAGTCGCCGCGCTCTGGACCGGGAGGGTTCTCTCCCGGGTGGAAGGTGCCTTCTTCGCGACCTCCGAGGTCACGCGGTGGATACTGGGGCTCATCTGAGGGTCGCGGTCTCCCGAGACGACCCTGTCGAGCGCCCCCGAATCGCTCTGTTACCCGGCCCGCAACGCGACGAGTCGCCGTGGTCCGTCGTCGCCGCCGGATTCGACGACGAACAGCGCGTCGCCCGCCGGCGTCGGACCGGTCAAGGCGCGCCCCGCGAGGTCGTAGCGCCAGCGGACGCCCCCGACGCGAATGTCGTCGAGGCCGACGCCGCCCCCCGTGTCGTAGGCGACGACGCCGCCGTCGTCGCTCGTATCCGAGACGAAGACGGTGTCGCCGGCACCCGCCGGCGGGGCAAAGAAATCGTCGCCGGCCGCCCACGAGGGGGAGCCGGAACGTTTGTCGAAGGCGTCGAGGCCGGCCCCGTCGGTCGAAAAGATTCGCCGGGGGCCGACGACGAGCGAGCCGTGGGGCGAGGGGTCTTCTTGGTGCCAGGCCACCGCACCGGCGCGGAGGCCGCCGCTGAGTCGGGCGACGCCCGCGCCGAAGAAGCCCGCGAACACGTCGCCCGACCCGGCGACTGCGAGCGCCTGCACGCCGCCGGGGAGTTTGGTTCGCCACGTTCCGGTCAGGCCGCGCTTGACGCCCTCGTCGCGGAACGTGACCACCTCGCCGCCCTCCGTGCCGGCGACGACGGTGTCGTTCCGGGCCGCGAGGGACCGAACCGGGCCGAACACCTCCTCGCGCCACTCGACGCTCCCGTCGCTGGCGCGGACGCGGTAGAGGTTCCCCGCGGTGTCAGCGGTGTAGAGACAGTCGCGGTCCGGTTCGGGTCGGACGACCGGAGCCCAGACGCTCGACTCGGTCGGCGCGTGCCACGCTTCTTCGCCGTCGTGGGTGTACGCGAGCACGCCGGTTCTGGCCCCGGAATGGCCGACGTAGACGCGCTCCGAACCGACCGTCACAGACGAGCGAAAGACGCTCTGAGTGTCGCTTTCGACCGACCACAGCTCGGTGCCATCGGCGGCCGAAAACGCCCGGAGGCGCTCGCTGGTCGCGAGATACACCGTCTCGTCGAACACGACCGGGCGCGCCAGTTCGAGGCCGTTCACCTCGATGCCCCACGACTCGCTCGGCTTCGACGCCGGGCCGGTCGCACGGGGGTTGTAGCCCGTCCCTTCGGGGGAGAAGTACGGATGTTGCCAGTCGGTCCGCCCGTCGCCCGTGGAGCCCTCATCGCCGCCGACACAGCCCGCGAGACCGACGGCTGCGCCGGTTCCGAGAGTCCCGAGGAACGCCCGTCTCGATAGTCTCGCGTCGGGGTTCGTCACGACTCCGACCCGCCGGCGTCCGCGGTCGTTCCCGCGCTCGACTCGTCGGCGTCGGCGTCGGCGACGACAGTTATGCTCGGCAGGCCGTCGTCGCGGACGAGCGGGCAGAGCACCCGGCGGTCGGTCGCGGCCAGCGAGTGGCCGACGTTACGACCGAGCGAAATCGACCAGCGCTCGCGGTCACCGAACAGGCCACCGTCGCCGGTTCGGTTCAGGGCGACGAGGTCGCCGCGTCCCGTGCCGACGTAGACCGTGTCGCCGACGACGCTCGCGGCGGAGACGGTCTCTTCGGGGTCGTAGCGCCACCGCTCCTCGCCGGTCGCGCTGTCGAGCGCCCGGAGCGACCCGCGGACGGCGTAGAGGCGCTCGCCGTCGAACGCGAGGCGTTCGTGGACGCCGCGGTCGTCCTCCCAGACCACGTCGCCGCTGCGCCGTTCGAGCGCGGCGATGCGGTCCCAACCGGCGAGGTACACCCGCTCGTCGCCGACGACCGGCGCGACGGTTTCGACCGTCTCGGTCGGAGCCTGCCAGCGGGCACGTCCGTCAGTTCCGAGGCAGTAGAGCCGCTGGCCCTCGGTGACCACGAAAATCGAGTGGAGGTTGACCGCGAGGGGTCGCCGGACCGCGCCGAACAGCGACCGCGTCCATTTGACCTCGGCGGCGTCGATATCGACCGCGCAGACGCGCTCGTCGTCGAGGCCGAGAAACAGCGTCTCGCGGTCGTTGGAGAACGCCGGCGGCGTCCGCGGGCGGCCGGGGAGTTCGATAGTTCGGAACAGCCGACCGGTCCGGGCGCGGTAGAGCGCGAGTCGGTTCGGGCCGTGGACCGTCACACCGAGCGAGTAGGCGATTCCGTCGAGGACGACCGGCGCGGTCCACTCCTCGCCCTGTGCGGTCCACAACTCCTCGCCGGCGGCCGGGTCGAGCGCCCGTATCGGGTCGCTGGGCGTGTAAGCCACCCCGTCGGCGGCGACTGGCTCGGTCGAGCCCATCCCGAAGTCGGGTTCGTACTCGATAGTCGGCTCGGAGATGGCCGTTCCGTCGCGGAGGAACGCGGTGTTCGCGTCGTCGTGGGCGTAGGTCCGCCAGCCGTCTTCGAAGCGGACGCCCTCGGGGAAGTCGTCGTCAGTCTGTCCCTCGTCGCCGCCCAGGCATCCGGCGACCCCGGCGACCGCGCCCGCTCCGAGCAGGCGAAGCACGCCGCGGCGGGTGCTGGTGCCGGTGGCGGCCGAAGCCGACTCCCGAGCGCCGGCCGAAGCCGGGTCGTCGGTCCCGGCCGAGTCGCTGGCGGAGGGCGAATCGGGTGGTGTCCTGCGGGAACGCATCGACCGAAACGTCATAGCACAGTGACAAGTACTTTTTCGCCGGGCGCGGTGGCGAGGGTGCGAGTGGGAAGCGGGAGGTGAGAGGCGGAAAAAGCGGAGGGAAGACTGTGGATGCGGCGATGACGCTCAGGAGGGAGCGCGCAGACGACCCCCGAGAGGCGCTATCACGGGTCGCGGACGCCGGCAGTCTCGGGGGAGACCGCGGCGTTTTTGCCCGCTGACCCGGTACGTGGGATAACCGAATGGCCCGATACCACATCGAGACATACGGCTGCACCTCGAACCGCGGCGAGAGCCGCGCCATCGAGAGCGCGCTCCGCGACGCCGGCCACTACCGCGTCGACGGGCCCGAGGAGGCCGATGTCGCCATCATGAACACCTGTACGGTCGTGGAGAAGACGGAGCGGAACATGCTCCGTCGGGCCAAAGAGCTGGCGGCGGAGACGGCGGACCTCATCATCACGGGCTGTATGGCGCTCGCGCAGGGCAACGACTTCCGTGAGGAGGGCATCGACGCCCAGATTCTCCACTGGGACGACGTGCCGGCCGCCGTCACCAACGGCGAGTGTCCGACCCCCGGCCCCGGCGTCGAACCCGTCTTGGACGGCGTCGTCGGCATCCTGCCCATCGCCCGCGGCTGTATGTCGAACTGCTCGTACTGCATCACGAAGTTCGCCACCGGCCGGGTCGATTCCCCGTCGGTCGAGGAGAACGTCGAGAAGGCGCGGGCGCTCGTCCACGCCGGCGCGAAGGAACTCCGCATCACGGGCCAGGACACCGGCGTCTACGGCTGGGACAACGGCGACCGGAAGCTCCCCGAGCTACTGGACCGCATCTGCACCGAAATCGACGGCGAGTTCCGCGTCCGCGTCGGCATGGCCAACCCCGGCGGCGTCCACGGCATCCGCGAGGAACTCGCCGCGGTGTTCGCCCGACACGACAAGCTCTACAACTTCATCCACGCGCCCGTGCAGTCGGGCTCCGACGAGGTGCTCGAACACATGCGCCGCCAGCACCGCGTCGACAAGTTCAGAGAAATCGTCGAGACGTTCGACCGCGAACTCGACTACTGGACGCTCTCGACCGACTTCATCGTCGGCTACCCGACCGAGACCGACGCGGACCACGAGCGGTCGATGGAGCTGCTCCGCGAGGTTCGCCCCGAGAAGGTCAACGTCACGCGCTTCTCGAAGCGCCCCGGCACCGACGCCGCCGACCTGAAGGGCCTCGGCGGGACGCTCAAGAAGGAGCGTTCCAAGGAGATGTCCGAGGCGAAGATGGACATCGTCGCCGCCGCGTACGACGAGATGGTCGGCACGGAGCGCGACGTGCTCGTCGTCGAGGAGGGTACCGGCGACTCCGTGAAATGCCGCGACGAGGCCTACCGCCAGATAATCGTCCAGAACGCCACCGAACACGGCCTCGAACCCGGCGACTTCGCCCGCGTGACGGTGACCGCCCACCAGACCGTCTACGCCTTCGCCGAACCGGTCGAGGCACAGCCCGAACCGCGGGAGCCCACCGCCGCCTGAGCGGGCGGTTGCGCGCCGAAGACGCGTCGCCCCGCCGATTCACACTCCGCTCGGTTCTCAGTTCTCGTCGCGCCCGCGGACGCCGCCCTCGCCCACTCGGAGAAACATCCCTTTCGACGCCGGCGCGGTCGGTTCGAACCCCCAGCGCTCGTAGTAGCCGTCCACGTCGGCGAGGAGATTCACGAACGCCGACGGCGGGGCCTCGTGGTCGAGGTAGTCCACGAGCGCGTCCATCACGCGGGTGCCGAGCCCACGGCCCTGATGGTCGGGGTGGACCGCTACGTCGACGACCTGAAAGACGGTACCGCCGTCGCCGACGAGCCGACCCATACCGACTATCTCGTCGCCGGTCGCCCCCTCGAAGACGACGCGCACGCCGAAAATCGTGTTCGGAACGCCGCGCTCGGCGGCCGCGAGAGACCGGGGAGGCATCCCCGCGGCGTCGCGGAGGGAAACGTACGTCTCGGGGGCGGGAAACTCGGGGACGAGGTGGTAGTCGTCGTTCACGACTCGACCGTCGCGCCACCCGGCCCTAACGGTTTCTCTCACGCCGACGCCGGCAACAAGATTGATAGCGACGCGACGGCTGACAGCACCCGTGTCCGACGACAGTCAATCGGAGGCCCGAGCGTTCGCCAGAGACGCGCTCTCGACGGTCGCGGTCGTCGTCGCGGTCGGCGCGGTGCTGTTCGCGGTGAGCGGCGTGTGGCCCCCGATGGTCGCCGTCGAGAGCGGGAGCATGCAACCGACTCTCGAACGCGGCGACCTCGTCGTCGTGACCGCGGAGGGTCGCTACGGCGGCCCCGCGGCCGACGACTACGGCGTGGTCACGGCCAACGCGAGCGAGGGCTACGGCCGGCTCGACGGCCCGGGCGATGTCGTCGTCTACGACACGCCGTCGCGCGACGGCTCGCCCATCATCCACCGCGCGGTCTTCTGGGTCGAGGACGGAGAGAACTGGTACGACCGGGCCAACGCGTCTTACGTCGACGACGCGGACTCCTGTGCGGAACTCCTGTACTGCCCCGCGCCGCACGCCGGCTACGTCACCCGCGGCGACGACAACGACTACTACGACCAGGCGCGGGGCATCGCCCCGCCCGTCCGACCCGACTGGGTGCGGGCGAAAGGCCAGTTCCACGTGCCGTATCTCGGGGAGCTACGGCTGGAAGTCCAGAAGCTGCTTTGAACCCCCAGCGGTCGTCAGCATCCGTTAGTGGCAGTTAGTGGCCGTCAGCGGTCGTCAGCGTCCGTTAGTGGCAGTTAGTGGCCGTCAGCGGTCGTCGCCGCCGTCGGGCGAGAACATGGTGTAGCGCTCCGTCTCGTCGTCTTCCTTCCACTCCCCGAGTTCCTTCGGGTCGATGTGGACGAACACGTCGTCGACCTCGTCGATGTTCCGAATCGCCTGCACGACCCACGTCTCGATGTCGTGAGCCTCGGCAATCGTCATGTCGCCTTCGACCTCGATGTGGAGGCTCACGTCGATTTCGGGGCCGACGTAGTGGGCGACCACGTCGTGTGCGCCGTACACGTCGGGGTGCGACAGGGCGGTCTGGACGATGAGCGCCCGGAGATACTCCGGCGGGGCGGCCCCGACGAGGTAGTTCACGTTGTCGCGGACGATTTCGTAGCCGGTGTAGACGATGCCGATGGAGACGACCATGGCGGCCAGCGGGTCCAAGATGGGGTAGCCGAACTGCCCGCCGACCACGCCGACGAGCGCCGCGCCGGCGGTGAGGATGTCGTTTCGGTTGTCGACGCCGGCGGCGACGAGCGCCGGCGAGTTCTGCTCGCGGCCGACCGAGTAGCAGTAGCGGTAGAGGACGTACTTGGCCGCCGCCGCGACGACGAGGACGACGACGCCGAGCGTCCCCGCGTCTCCGCCGTAAGTCCCCGCGAGGATGCTGGACGTGCTCTGCCAGAGAATCGCCCCGCCGGCGGCGAAGATGCCGACCGCGACGAAAAGCGAGATGAACGGCTCGATACGCTCGTGGCCGTGGGGGTGTTCCCAGTCCGGCGGCTTCGTCGTCAGATAGAGGCCGCCGAGGATGATGGTGCTGTAAACCGCGTCCGCGAGGCTGTTGACCGCCTCGGACCCGAGGGCCAGGCTCCCGGTCGTCCACCACACGCCGGCCTTCCCGGCGACGAGAAGCACGTTCGCCGCGAGGACGACGAATCCGACCCGACGGATGGCCCGTTTCCGCTCCATTACCGTGGCTTTCGGGAGAGGGGTTCAAATGCGCTTCGGGCCGGAGCGGGCTATTAGATGCACTCGACGTGAGTTTTAGAGTCAGTCTAATTCGAAGCGAACCGCGTCGTCGTCGCCGTCGACGAGTGCCCCGTCGAGGCCGGCGAACGCTTCGTGAAGCTGGTCGTAGGAGTCGTCGAGGGCCTGCACGAGCACTTTCGTGTCGGAGATGACCGGCATGAAGTTGGTGTCGCCGTTCCACCGCGGGACGACGTGGGTGTGGAGGTGGTCGTCGATGGAGCCGCCGGCGGCCGAGCCGCCGAGGTTCTCGCCCGCGTTACAGCCGTCGGGGTCGAAGGCGGCGTCCAACGCGGCGAGCGTCTTCGATTTGAGCCGGGCGTGGTCGAGGAGTTCCGCGTCCGAGAGGGCGGCGAACTCGCCGGTGTGGCGGTGCGGGATGACCATGACGTGCCCCGGCGCGTAGGGGTAGTTGTTCAGGAGGACGAACGAGTGCGGCGAGCGGGCGACGATTTTGCTCTCTCTGTCGTCGTCGCGCTCGGGGAGCGCACAGAAGGGACAGCGGTCGTCGTCGTCCGGGTCGTCGGCGTCGGCGTCTTGGTCGTCGTCGCGGGCGACCCAGTCGATGCGCCACGGGGCGAACAGTTGGTCCATGGCGGCTCAATGGACCCGGACGGGCAAGCCGTTTCGGTCTCGGGGCGGTCGGTGCTGGCTCCGACCCCGGTTCCGTCCGACTATCGCGTGAGGTTCTCGTAGCCGTCTTCGGTGACGATGATGGTGTCTTCGGCCTGCCCGACCATCGCGCCGTCTTCCTCTTTCAGCACGGGGTAGCCGCGGAGGATACCCTGCTGTTCGAGCCGGCGAATCGCCATCTCTGAGCGACCGCCCTCGAACCAGCGGGCCGCGAAGGGGAGCAGTTTGTACTCCTCGCGCACCTCGTCGAGCAGTTTGCGCGACATGCGGTCGCGGACCGAGCGGTCGTTGACGAGGCTGTAAATCTCGTTTTTCGACCCCTCGGTGACCTTGCCCGTGCCGTCGGTGGCGAACGGTTCGATGGCGACCACGTCACCGACTTCGAGTTCGACGCCGCGCTCTGCGCCGCGGTTCGGGATGGTCGGGTCGGTGTGGGCGTCCCACTGCTCGACGCCGTGGCCCGAGAGGTTGAGGACGGGCGTGTAGCCGTAGCCGCGAATCACGTCCTCGATTTCCGCGCCGATTTTCCCGGTGTGCGCGCCCGCTTCGACCATGTCGAGGGCGGCGTCGAGCGCCTCCTCGGCGGACTCGACGAGTTCGTCGTTGCCCGAGAGGTCGACTGTCACCGCGGAGTCTGCGATGTAGCCGTCGACGTGGACGCCGACGTCCAGACAGACCATGTCCTCGCCGAACACGGTGTCGTCGTCGCGGCCGGGGCTGGCGTGCGACGCCTCCTCGTTGATACTGATGTTGACCGGGAACGCACAGCCGTCTGCGAGTTCGCGGATGCGCGCTTCGGCGTGTTCGGCGACTTCGAGGTGGGTGACGCCGGGTTCGACCATCTCGGCCGACTCGTCCAACACCGTGCGGAGGACCTCCCCTGCCTCTCGATACTTCTCGACCGTCTCGTCGTCGAGGGGTCCGATGCTCATGGCCGCGACTTCGCGGCCGCGCCGGAAAGCGATTGCGGGATGGCCGGCGACAGAGGGCGGGTCGTCGCCGGCGGCTCGCGCGGCGTGCGTGAGACTCACAGCCATGTCTATATAGCACAACAGTCCGAAACTAGCAACCCTTTCTTAGGTAGCCGTCTTCAGGCAGAGGAGAGAACGTTTCCAATGAGTGTTCCGTCCTTCCACCCCGACGTCGCCGAGCACCACCTTCGAGTCGACATCGACGACTGGGACGACGTGTACGTCGTCGGCGACGTACACGGCTGTCTGCCGGCGCTCGAACGCCTCGTCGACCGGCTCGACCCCTCCGAGGACGACCTCGTCGTCTTCGTCGGCGACCTCGTGCGGAAGGGCCCCGACAGCAAGGGCGTCGTGGACTACGTCCGCGAGCGCGACAACTTCCTGACCGTCCGCGGCAACAACGAAGAAAAGCTCATCCGCGGCACGAAGGAGCTAGACGCGCTGACCGACGACGACCTCGAATGGATTTCGAACCTCCCGGTCGCCATCACGTGGGAGGACGCCATCGTCGTCCACGGCGGCGTCCACCCCGAAAAGCCGCTTTCCGAACACAGCGTCGACGAACTCGAAAACACCCGAGCGATGAACCCCGGCGACAGCTACGACGGCCCGTTCTGGTTCGAGTACTACGAGGGGCCACAGCGCGTCTTCTTCGGCCACACCGTGATGGCCCACCCCGCCGTCTTCGAGCACGCGATGGGCCTCGACACGGGCGCGGTCTACGGCGGCGCGCTGACGGCCTACGACCTCCACGCCGACGAACTCGTCGCCGTCGACTCCGAGGTCACCCACGAGTCCCGCAAGGACTCGAAGATTCTCGAACCCCGCCAGCCCGCGCTGGTCTGAGCCCCCGAGGCGACGGTGGCGGCGACGACGGAGGCGGCGAACTAAAGGCCGCCGCCGAACCATCTTCTCTCAGCATATGTCCGACGACGAGCCTCGCGGCGGCGACTCGCAGGGCCGACACGCCGGTCAGTCGACCGCGCCGGTCCGCGCCCGCGAGCGCGACGGAGACGCGCCGGAGCCGGCCGACGCCGACCTCGCAGACCCCGCGCTGTATCTCAACCGCGAACTCAGCGAACTCGCCTTCCACGAGCGCGTCCTCCACGAGGCGATAGACGACCGCAACCCGCTTTTCGAGCGCGTCAAGTTCCTCTCGATTCTCACCTCGAACCTCGACGAGTTCTTCATGAAGCGCGTCGGCGGGCTGAAACAGCAGATGGCCGCCGGCGTGAGCGAACTCTCGCCCGACGGCCGGACGCCGAGCCAGCAGTGGTCGCTCGTCCTCGACCGCGCCCGCGACCTGCTCGACCGACAGTCCGCCTGCTTCCACGACCTCGTCCGCCCCGCGCTCACCGACGCCGGCATCGACATCGTCGGCTACGACGACCTCGCGCCCGACGAGCGGGCGGCCCTCCGCGACTACTTCGAGGCGTCGGTCCTGCCGACGCTGACGCCCCTGACGTTCGAGCCGGCCCATCCGTTCCCGTTCATCTCGAACCTCTCGCTGTCGCTCGCGGTCCGCACGACCGAGGGCCCGGAGGAGCCGACGAAGTTCTCGCGGGTCAAAGTCCCCGGCAACCGCCCGCGACTCGTCAACGTGGACGAGCGCGTCGGCGACGCGGGAGGGAGGGCGGACGACGACGGCCCCGCGGGACCCGTCAGGTTCGTCCCGCTCGTGGCCGTCATCGAGCGCAACATCGACCTGCTGTTCCCGAACGTCGAGGTCGTCGACACCTCCGCGTTCAGGGTGACGCGGAACGCCGAGGTCCGCCGCAACGAGGAGGTCGCAGAGGGGCTCATCGCCACGATAGAGGACGTGCTCCGCCAGCGCCGATTCGCCACGGTGGTCCGCTTGGAGGTCCAGTCGGGCGCGCCCGAGGCCGTCCGCGACCTGCTCGCAGAACAGCTCGGCGTGGACGACCGCGAGGTGTTCGAGCGCGACCTGCCGCTGGACTACGGCGCGCTCGCGTCGCTTTTCGACCTCGACCGGCCGGAACTCGAAGTCGCGCCGTGGACGCCCCAGCCCCACCCGCGGTTCGCCGGCCGCTCCGCCGACGACCCCGACTCGGTGTTCGCCGAAATCGCCCGGAAGGACGTGCTCGTCCACCACCCGTACCACTCGTTTACGGGCACGGTGGGGACGTTCCTCGCGGCGGCCGCGGCCGACCCCGACGTGCTGGCCATCAAAGCCACCATCTACCGGACCGCGCCCGATTCCGAGGTCATCGAGACGCTCATCGAGGCCGCCAAGAACGGCAAGCAGGTCGCGGTGATGGTCGAACTCAAAGCGCGGTTCGACGAGGAGAACAACCTCCGGTGGGTCCGTCGCCTCGAAGAGGAAGGCATCCACGTCGCTTACGGCACTATCGGGCTGAAGACGCACACGAAGACCGCGCTCGTCGTCCGCGAGGAGGGCGACGAGGTGCGACTGTACTCCCACGTCGCCACCGGCAACTACCACTCCCAGACCGCGAAGCTCTACACCGACCTCGGGCTGTTCACCGCCGACCCCGACATCGGCCACGACCTCGTTCGCCTGTTCAACTTCTTCACCGGCCACTCGCGGCAGGAGACGTACCGGAAACTGCTGGTCGCGCCGACGAACCTCCGCGAGGAGATGACCCGGCTCGTCCGCCGGGAGGCCGACCACGCCCGCGCCGGCCGCGACGCCCGCATCGTCGCCAAGATGAACGCGCTCGAAGACCCCGCGATGGTCCGCGAACTGTACGAGGCGTCGATGGCCGGCGTCGACATCGACCTCGTGGTCCGCGGTATCTGTCGGCTCAGACCCGGCATCGAGGGGCTCTCGGAGCACGTCTCGGTGTCGAGCGTCGTCGGCCGGTTCCTCGAACACTCGCGTATCTTCTACTTCGAGAACGGGGGCGAGCCGGACTACTACGTCGGCTCCGCCGACTGGATGACCCGCAACCTCGACCGCCGGGTCGAGGCCGTCGCGCCCGTCGAAGACCCCGAGCACCGCGCCGAACTCGACGCCGTCCTCGACGCGCTCCTGTCGGACAACCGCCGGCGCTGGGTGATGGACAGCGACGGCCGGTACGAACAGCGCCGACCCGGTGACGGCGAACCGGTCCGCGAGGCCCACCGAGAGCTGATGGACCGGGCGCTCGGCGCGGCGTACCGCGCCGGCGACGACTGAAGAAAAAAGCCCGATTCAGGCGCTCGGTTGCACCCGCGCGAGCACGTCGCCGCGGTCGAAGTCGCCACCCTCGGCGACGAGTATCTCCGTGACCGTCCCCGCGGTCGGCGCGGTCACGTCGATGCTCACCTTCTCGACCTGTATCTCGCAGAGCGTCTCGCCCTCGTCGACCGCAGACCCCTCGTGGACGAACCAGTTGGCGAGGTAGCCCTCGGCCACGTCGTCGGCGTCGTCGGGCCACGAGTCCGCCGAGTTCACGTCGAGGGCGTCGCTCATCGTCCGCCTCCGTCTCTGTCTTCGCTTCCGCTTCCGGCCTCGATTCCGTCTCCGTCTGCTTCGGGCGCTCGTCTCATTCGTGGAGTTCGCGGACGGCCGCCGCGATGTCGTCGGTGCCGGGGTTGACCTCGTCTTCCAGCGGGCGGGCGTAGGGAATCGGCACGTCGGGGATGGCCAGCCGCTTGACCGCCGAGAGGTCGTCCAGCGCGCCCTCGGCGGCCCGCGCGATTATCTCGCCCGTCACGCCGAACGACCGGTAGTCCTCGTCGACGACGAGGAGCTTCCCGGTCTTGCGGACCGAGTCGAGCACCGTGTCGGTGTCGAGGGGGACGAGCGTCCGGAGGTCGATGACCTCGGCGTCGATGCCGTCGTCGTCGAGCTGTTCCGCGGCCTCCATCGCCCGGTGGACGTGCAGGCCGAGGGTGACGACGGTCACGTCGTCGCCGGGGCGCTTCACGTCGGCCTCGCCGAACGGAATCGCGTAGTCCTCCTCGGGGACGCCGGTCTTCGGCCCCGAGGGCGACGGCATCCAGCCGAGACCCATGAGACGCTTGTGGAACATGTAGACGACCGGGTCGTCGTCGCGGATGGCGGTGTGCATCAACCCCTTGGCGTCGTAGGCCGTCGAGGGGACGACGACTTTCATCCCCGGCAGGTGGGCGAAGGTCCCGTAGAGCGTCTGGGAGTGCTGGCCGGCGTCGTTGTAGGTGCCGCCGACGGCCGTGGTCAGCACCATCGGCACGGAGAACGAGCCGCCGCTCATGTAGGTGTTCTTCGCCATGTTGTTGTATATCTGGTCCATGGCGACGCCGAAGAAGTCGACGAACATCAGTTCGGCAATCGGGCGCATCCCGGCCTGTGCGGCCCCGACGGCCGCGCCGAGGTAGGCCGTCTCGCTGATGGGCACGTCCATCACGCGGTCGCGGCCGAACTCGTCCAAGAGGCCGGTCGTACTGGAGAAGATGCCGCCGTAGTCGGCCACGTCCTCGCCCATGTAGAACACGTCGTCGTTCTCGCGCATCTCCCACGCGATGGCCTCGACCATCGCCCGACTCATGGTCAGTTCGCGGTCCGTCTCGGTCGCCTCCGTGTAGTCTCGTGATTCGGTCGCCATCAGTTGTCACCTCCCGTCTCGCCGGCGTCGCCCGGCGCGTCTGCCGCGGCCCCGCCGTCTGTCGCCGCCTGCGCCGGCGGGTTCGTGAACACGTTCTCGTACGCCTCCGCCGGCTCGGGCTCGGGCTGTTCTTTCGCCCACGAAATCGCCGCCTCGACCCGCTCGTGGGCGCGCTCCCGCATCTCGTCGATGTCGTCGTCGGTCACGCCGTGCGAGCGGAGGTCCGCGGCGAGTCGCTCGATGGAGTCGCGCTGTTTCGCGCGGTCGATGTCGGCCTCGGGGCGATAGCCCTCCGCGTCGCCCATGAAGTGGCCCATCCGGCGGTGGACCTGTACCTCGATGAGCGTCGGCCCATTGCCGTCGCGGGCGCGCATCACGGCCTCGCCCGCGGCCTCGTACACCGCCATCGCGTCGTCGGAGTCGACGCGGACGCCCGGCAGGTCGAAGCCGTCGGCGCGCTGTGCGCCGTTCTGTACGTCGGTCACGCGGTCTTTCGGCATGCTGATGGCCCAGTCGTTGTCCTCGACGACGAAGACGACCGGGAGGTCGTGGACCGCCGCGAGGTTCAGCGATTCGAGGAAGCCGCCCTGATCGATAGCGCCCTCGCCGAGGAAGGCGACGGCCACGGCGTCCGTGTTCCGCTTTTTTGCGGCCATCGCCGCGCCGACCGCCGGCGGACAGCCCTGCGCGATGATGCCCGAACACGCGAAGTTCACGTCGGGGTCGAACAGGTGCATGTGACCGCCCTTCCCGCGGCACAGCCCCGTCTTCCGCCCGAAAATCTCGGCCGTCATGCGCTTGAGGTCGACGCCCTTTGCGATGGCGATGTGGTGCGGTCGGTGCGGCGCGGTCACCGTGTCGTCGTCGCGGAGGTGGATACACACGCCCGCCCCGGACGCCTCGTGGCCGGCCGCGAGATGCAGTTCGCCGGGTATCGGCCCCGCCGAGATGTCGAACGCCGGCTGTTTCCCGACGAGGTACTCGTCCACCAGTCGCTCCTCGTAGTGCCGAGCGGTCACCATCTGCTCGTACATCGTCCGTAGGTCGGTAACACTCACCATGGTTGGCGTTCGGGTGTACTCCCGTAGAACTATTAACATTAATTGTGTAATTCATGACCATCAGAACGAGCGGACTGCGAATTCACGCGAATCGACGGGTCGAGACAGGCCTAAGCCGCAGTCCGACGTATCGTATCGTATGAGCGACACGACGCCGAATCTCGTCTCGATAGCCGTCGGCGACGCGGTGCTGGAGGGTGACCTTCGGATTCCGGACGGCGCGTCGGGGCTCGTGGTGTTCGCCCACGGCAGCGGGAGCAGTCGGAAGAGCCCGCGGAACAACTTCGTCGCCGAGGTCATCCGCGACCGCGAGGTCGGGACGCTGCTTTTCGACCTGCTCACAGAGGCGGAAGACGAGCAGTACGAGACGCGGTTCGACATCCCGCTTCTGAGGGAGCGACTGCTCGGCGCGACCGAGTGGCTCCGCGGCCGCGACGACACCGCCGACCTCGACTGCGGCTACTTCGGGTCGAGCACCGGCGCGGCGGCGGCGCTCCTCGCGGCGGCCGACCTCGGTGACGACGCGGGCGCGGTCGTCTCTCGCGGCGGGCGCGTCGACCTCGCGGAGTCGCGGCTCGGTGACGTGACCGCCCCGACGCTGTTCGTCGTCGGCGGTGCCGACGAGCCGGTGTTGAGGCTGAACCGCGACGCGTTCGCGGAACTCGACTGCGAGAAGTCGCTGGAGGTCGTCGCCGGCGCGGGCCATCTGTTCGAGGGACCGGGCGAACTGGACGCGGTGGCCGACCTCGCCGCCGACTGGTTCGAGACGCACCTCGGGTGAGCGCGTCACTCACCGGTGTCGAAACCGCGGCCGCAGAGCATAGATGACTACCCACCTCCGACGCGGCCGAACTGTTGCAGACAGCCTGAACCGGTACGTTTAGAACGGTTTGTTCGAAAACCACCGCACCAATGACAGACCCCGAGTCGACGGAGCTCGACGAATCCGTTCGCGAGGCCGTCGAACGGTCACGAAGCGGTGCGCCGGCGGTCGGTTCGGTGGTTCGCGACCGATTTTCGTCCGACGAGGTGTTCCAGCGCATCGTCGCGGCCGCGGACGAGGAGATAACCTCCGGCGCGCGGGAGCTGTTCTTCAGCGCCCTCGCCGCGGGGTTCGCGATTACGATTACGTTCCTCCTCTACGTCTCGATGAAAGCGTCCACCGGCGGCGAACCGGTGTTAAGCGCGATGCTCTACCCGCTCGGGTTCATCTACATCATCATCGGGGGCTATCAGCTCTACACCGAGAACACGCTCCCGCCGGTCGCGCTGACGCTGGAGCGGTTGGCCAGTATTCCCGCGCTCTTGCGTAACTGGGTCGTCGTCCTCGCGGGGAACCTCTTCGGCGGGACGCTCGGTGCGGCCGCCCTCGCCTTCGGCGGCGTTCTCTCGCCGGAGGCCGCGAACGCGGCGCTCGAACTCGCTCAGAAAGGCGTCGAGACGCCGTGGTGGAGTCTCTTCTTCAAGGCCGCGTTCGCCGGCCTCATCGTCGCCGGCGTCGTCTGGGTCACTTTCGCCGCCCGCGACACTATCTCTCGTCTCGCCGTCGTCTACCTCGCGTTCCTCGCGGTTCCGCTGGGTGGGCTCTTCCACGTCGTCGTCTCCTACACCGAGATGGTCTACCTCGTGATGAACGGCCAGCTGGCGTTCTCCGTCGGCCTGACCGAGTTCGTCGTCCCCGTGCTCTTGGGCAACACCTTCGGCGGCGTCGTCCTCGTCACCGTCGTCAACTACTTCCAGACGACGGAAAACCGGTTAGAATCCGCACGTTTCGAGGGTGCGAAACGCCAGCTTTCGATTCGTGAGTGGGCGCTGGGCGGACTCGCCGGTCGGTCGTACGTCCCGCTCATCGAGACCGAAGAGGGAACGGACGACCACACGGACTCCTACCGGGTCGTCGTCCCCATCGCGAACCCGCGGACCGAGTCGCACGTCGTCGAACTCGCCTGTGCGCTCGCGAAGTCGAAAGAAGACGCCATCGTCGATATCGTCCACGTGGTGCAAGTTCCCTCGCGCGTCTCGCAACGCTACGGTGCCGCACAGAACCAACGGATTATCGCACACTCCAACGAACAGCTCGAAGACGCCCGCGAACGCGTCGCCGGCTACGACATCGAAGCCCAGACGTCAACGGTCGTCTCACACCGCTCGTTCGAGGAGATATTCACCGTCGCCAGCCGCAAAGACGCCGACCTCGTCGTCATGGGTTGGAGCAACGACCGAATCTGGTCGGGAGGGCGTGCAGAACGGACGATGAGCGAGTTGACGAGTCGCCTGCCCTGTGATTTCCTCGTCCTCAACGACCGGAACTACGACACCAGTCGACTCCTCTTGCCGACGGTCGATAGCCCCCACTCGGCGCTCAGCGCCGAGGTCGCGAAATCCCTCCGCTCGGTCGTCGGGTCGGAGGTGACGCTCCTCCACGTCGTCGACGGTCCGGACGAGCGCGAACGGGGCGAGGCGTTCCTCTCCGACTGGGCGACCGAACACGACCTTCAGGACGCGACGCGAATCGTCGACGACACCGGCGACATCGAACGAGCCATCGCGGACCGGGCCGACAGCCACTCGATGGTGTTGATGGGCGCGACCGAACGGGGGCTCCTCACTCGACTCCTGACCGACTCGTTGCACCTCGACGTGGTCAACGACACCGACCACTCGGTTCTCTTGGTGGAGCGCGCCACCGAACGAAGCCTCAGACAGCGTCTGTTCGGACGCTGAGTCGGTCGGATTCCCTCCTCGCGGGCGCTTCCGCCCTGCTCTCAGTCGCGACGATATCAGTCGCGACGGTATCCGAACGTGTCGCCAGCGACCGCGTCGTTTTTGTAACCGTAGAAAAGACAAATACGCATGAGTTCAGACGCCGACCAGACGATAACGGTCTACTCGGACTACGTGTGTCCCTTCTGTTATCTCGGAAGACAGTCCCTGTCGCAGTATCAGGAGACGAGAGACGAGGAGCTCGATATCGACTGGCACCCGTTCGACCTGCGGAGTCAGAAGCGTCGGCCCGATGGAAGCATCGACTTCTCGGTCGACGACGGCAAAGGCGAAGACTACTACGAGCAAGCGAAGCAGGGGGTCCGTCGGTTACAAGAACGGTACGACGTCGAGATGACGCTTGACCTCGGGACCGACGTTGACTCGCTGCCGGCGCAAATCGTCTCGTACTACCTGAAGGGACACGCCGACTACGAGACGTGGCTCGCGTTCGACGAGTCGGTCTTCGAGGCGCTCTGGCAGGACGGCAAAGACATCGGCGACGAGGCGGTGCTCGTCGAACTCGCCGAATCGGTGGGCATCGACGGCGAGGAAGTCGCGTCCGCGCTCGACGACGAAACGCTTCGGGCCGAAGTGCGCGAACGATTCAGTGAGGCCCAGCAGCACGGCGTCACCGGTGTCCCAACCTTCGCGTACGAGGGCTACGCCGCGCGAGGAGCGGTGCCGCCGGAGCAGCTAGAGCGACTCGTCGAGGGAGTGTAGACACCGAACGCGCGACGAACGGGACCGACAGCGCTCGACGAGTCGTCACGCCCGCCGGCGAGTCGATTCACCCGGCGGTGGTCGTTTCGAGCATCCGGCGGAGCGCGACTTCCATCTCCTCGAACTCCGAGAGTTCGAGTTCGTCGGTGGTGACGATGACGCCGCGGTCGCCGCCCACGACGCGGCCGACGAAGCCGTCCGAGAAGACGCGCAGGGTGAACTCGTACTCGCCGAAGTCGGAGGTCGCGCCGGTCGCGCCGGCGTTGTAGGTCTCTCGCGGGCCGAATCCGGTGCGCTCGCTCTCGACGAGTCCGGCGCTCGCTGCGCGCGCCGCGGCCTCGTCGCCGTCGTGGAGGTCCCGTCGGACGTACAGCACGTCGAAGTCGTCGCGGGTGAAGTGGACGACGCTCCGCAGGGAGTCCCCGAGGGTCGTTCGGCAGGTGGAGACGAGAGCGTCGGCGACGCTCCGGGTGATTGTCGGCGTTGATTCGGTCACGGGAGTAGATAGCACGCCGCAGTATTTGGCCGTCTCGCCTCCCGGCGCTCGTCCGAGACAGGTGGTGAATCAGGCCAGCCGGAACCGCGTGTCGGTGAGCTCCTCCGACACGTCCCAGAGCCGGGCGGCGGTCTCGGGGTCTCTGGCGCGGTCGCTCGGCTCCGCGATGCCGGGGGTGCCGCGCATGCCGAACAGCCCCTGCGGGCCGACGTACTCCCCGCTTTCGACGGCCGGCGACGTGGCGGCGTACAGGAGCGGGAGCGCGCCCATCTCGGCCGACTGGGCGAATATCGCGTTGCCGAGCTTGCTCATCCAGTACCGGAGCGTCGACCCGGAGGCCTCGGGGCCGCGGAACTGGAGGTTCGTGGCCGCGTACCCCGGGTGCGCGCCCACGCTCAGCACGTCGTCGATGCCCGCGGCGGTCAGCCGGCGGTCGAGTTCGAACGCGAAAAGCAGGTTCGAGAGCTTGCTCTGGGCGTAGGCGTCCCACTCGTCGTAGTCGCGTTCGCCTTGCAGGTCGTCGAACTCCATCCGACCGCGCTCGTGGAGGCCGCTCGACATCGTGACGAGCCGCGTCTCGCCGGGCGTGTCGCGGAGCGTCGGGAACAGGCGGGCGCTCAGGGCGAAGTGGCCGAGGTGGTTGACGCCGAACTGCGTCTCGAAGCCCTGTGCGGTCTCTCGCCGGGGAATCGCCATCACGCCGGCGTTGTTGCAGAGGACGTGCAGCGACCCGTGTTCGGCGGCGAACTCGTCGGCGAACTGTCGGACCGAGTCGAGGTCTGCGAGGTCGAGTTCCGAGAGCGTCAGCGAGGCCGCCGGCACCGACTCGCGGATGTCGGCCATCGCGTCCGCGCCGCGGTCGAGGCTTCGGCAGGCCATGACGACGTGCGCGCCCTTCTCCGCGAAGGCGCGCGTCGCCTCGAAGCCGAGGCCGCTGTTCGCGCCGGTGACGACGACGGTCTTCCCGGAGAGGTCGGGAACGTCGGCCGCGGTCCAATCGCTCATGAGAGATTCAACGGCCTGAATCGAGTAAACCGTGGCGGCGACGGCCAGCGCGACCGGAACGCGGTCGCCGCCGGCCGCGACGACCTCAGTTCGACGCGGTGCTGGTCTGCATCCCGTCGGAGTTGTACGCCGAGCCGAAGCCCTCGTCGTCGAGGAGGATGATTCCCGCCGACGACCCGGTGAGTTCGCCGAACTCCGCGATGGCGAGGTCGGCCGCGGTCTGGGCGTCGCAGCCGCGCTCGAGGTGGCCGACGGCGCGGCGCGCGAGCGTCACGCGCGCGATGTCTTCGCCCGCTCCCGTGGTCGACGCGCCGCCGGCCGGGGAGGCGTAGAAGCCCGAGCCGATTTGCGGCACGTCGCCGACGCGACCCGCGAGAGCGAACCAGCGGCCGCCGGTCGAGGTCGCGGAGGCGAACATCTCGCCGTCGGTGGCGACCGCCCCGACCGTGTCGTGACCGGGAAGGCGAGCGTTGCGAGCCGAGCGGTCACTGCCTGCCGAGGTCTCCTCGGAATTGTCGTGACCGGGAAGGCGAGCGTTGCGAGCCGAGCGGTCACCGCTTGCTGAGGTTCCCTCGTTCGTCGGGAGGTAGCCGTCTCCCGCCTCGGCCGTCGGGTCGCTCGTGCTACCGCCGAATCGGTCGGCCAGCCACGCGAGGTGTTCGCTGGGCGAGCCATCGGGGGCGTCCGCGTTCGCCCAGCGCTCGCGGGTCTCGTCGGTGAAGAGGTCGACGCCGGTCTCGACGCCCGCGTCGGCGGCGAACTCGACCGCCGGCTCGCCCGTCAGGAGGACGTGCGGGGTGTCTTCGAGGACCGCCCGCGCGACGGAGACGGCGTGTTCGACGCCCTCCATTCCGGCGGCTGCGCCGACTTGGCGGTCGCTCAGCATGACGCCCGCGTCGGTGCGGACGACGCCGTCGGACTGGACCGCGCCGCCGACGCCGGCGTTGAACCGGCGGTCGGATTCGAGGACGCGGACCGCGGTCTCGACCGCCGAAAGCGGGTCGGACTCGCTCGCGCCCGCGTCGGCCGCGTCGTCCAAGACGGCCTGTCTGGGCTCCGGTTCGCCGGGGATGCCGCCGGCCCCGCCGTGAAGGATAATTCGCATACGCGAGTGTCTCCCGAGCGCGGGTGTAAACGTATCGACCGCCGAATGGAGCGATATTTGCAGTTCGCCGTCGATAACGGCAGGACTTTTACACCGCACTGGAAAACCCAAAATGTTCATGAGCTACGACCAGATTGAGGTTCCGGACGACGGCGAGAAAATCACGGTCGACGAGGAGACGGGCGAGCTCTCCGTCCCCGACAATCCGATTATTCCGATCATCCACGGCGACGGAATCGGAACGGACGTCGGCCCCGCCGCACAGAAGGTCCTCGACGCCGCCGCCGAAGCGACCGGCCGCTCTGTCTCTTGGATGCGCGTCTACGCCGGTTCGTCCGCCCGCGACAAGTACGACGAGAACCTCCCGGAAGACACGGTAAGCGCCATTCGCAACCACCGCGTCGCCATCAAGGGCCCGCTCACGACGCCCGTCGGTGCGGGCTTCCGCTCGCTCAACGTCGCGCTCCGCAAGAAGCTCGACCTCTACGCGAACGTCCGCCCGACCTACCACCTCGACGGCGTCCCGTCGCCCGTCAAGAACCCCTCGGCGATGGACATGGTCACGTTCCGCGAGAACACCGAGGACGTGTACGCCGGCATCGAGTGGGAAGCCGGTACCGACGAGGTCCAGCAGGTCAAGGAGTTCGTCGAAGAGGAGATGGGCGCGGACGGCGTCATCCACGACGGCCCCGTCGGCATCGGCATCAAGCCCATCACCGAGTTCGGGACGAAGCGCCTCGTCCGCGAGGCCATCGAGTACGCCCTCGAAAACGACCGCGACTCCGTCACCCTCGTCCACAAGGGTAACATCATGAAGTTCACCGAGGGCGCGTTCCGCGACTGGGGCTACGAACTCGCAGAAGAGGAGTTCGACGACGTCACCATCACGGAAGACGAGCTCTGGGAGGAGTACGACGGCGAGAAGCCCGAGGACAAGGTCGTCGTCAAGGACCGCATCGCGGACAACATGCTCCAGCAGCTCCTGACCCGCACCGCCGACTACGACGTCATCGCCACGATGAACCTCAACGGCGACTACATGTCCGACGCCGCCGGCGCGCAGATTGGCGGCCTCGGCATCGCCCCCGGTGCGAACTTCGGTGAGGGCCTCTGTCTCGCAGAGCCCGTCCACGGCTCCGCACCCAAGTACGCCGGCGAGGACAAGGTCAACCCGACCGCGATGATTCTCTCCGGCCGTCTCATGTTCGAGTACATGGGCTGGAAGGACGCCGGTAAGCTCATCCGCGACGCCGTCGAGAAGACCATCTCGGACGGCGACGTGACCTACGACCTCGAACGCCAGATCGAGGGCGGCAACAAGCTCGCCACGAGCGAGTACGCCGACAAGGTCGTCGAGAACATCAAAGAGTTAGCTTAAGCCAACTCTTTGAGCAGCCAGAAATCTTCGATTTCTGGATACATTCACGAACTCGCGTAAGCGCTCACACAACTTCTCTCTCGCGGCACCGACGCCGCACTCGTTTCGCGCCGCTTACAGTCGGTTCGGGTCCCGCCAGCGACGAATCCGGTTCCACAGCGGTCTGACGACGCCGAAGACGACCGCGCCGGCGGTGTCGGCGACGATATCGACGGCCGTGTCTTCCAGGTAGACCGAGCGGGGCCACTCGACCCAAAAGCCGGTGAAGAGCCGCTCGTACACCTCGAACCACGTCCCGATCGCGGCGACGGCCATCGGGAGGACGACGAGGAGCGCGAGCCGCGAGTGGAGCAGGCGGGGATTGAGGACGTAGAGAATCGCCGCGACGCCGAACCCGGAGGCGGCGTGGACGAGAATGTCCCACCACCAGATGCGCGTGTAGAGAAACAGCGCCATGCTCGTGAAGTGCGTCACGGTGACGACGCTCCCGAACACGGCGACGGCAGCCATCTCTCGGGGGCGTTCTTCCCAGCCGGCCAACACCGTCTCGTTCAGCGTTCGTCTCAGCATGCGCGGGTCGGTAGACGGGGCGGTAGGCGGGGCGGGTCGACTGCGGTGGCGGAGTGCTGTGCCGTATCTCCTGCGAGCGGACGCATAGACGAGAGATAGGACATCATCGATATGTACGTTATCTCGACGGAGCAACACGTTTGGGGTTAAATTAACCCCGCCGACGGGGGCATCGCGGTCGAGTCAGCGGTTCGAGCGGCGGTCGTCGTCCGGCGTCTCGCCGCCGTCCGAGCGGACGTGAGTTGAGCGCGGCGGCGAGTCGCCGCGGCGGGCGTCCGCCTGCCCCCGCGACCAGAAGATACCTTCGATGAAGGCGAAAAAGCCGAGGCCGCCGGCCACGTTGACCACGAGGTCTATCGCGGTGTCTTCGGCGTAGTAGGCCATCGACCAGCCCCACCAGAAGTCCTTGAACAGGTACTCGTACACCTCGAACCCCGCGCCGATGGCGAGGAGAGTGGCCGCGACGACCGCCGGGGCGCGAGCGCCGCGGAACGTCTGCGGGAACACGAGGAACAACACGCCCGCGACGCCGAAGCCCGAAAGGGAGTGGGTGAGCACGTCCCACCACCAGATGCGCGTGTAGATGTCGTACGCGAGCCCGCCGAAGTGGAGCGCGCTGACGACCGCGGCCCAGACGCCGACGAACGCCCACAGCCACGGCTCGCGCGCGAGCTTCGAGTGGCTCATCGTTGCCCGCTGCTCGACGTGCTGACCGGGGTGTTCGGCGCGCCGTACGCTGTCCATGGTGAGAGTACGCGTTGGGAGGGCATAGTTAGGGACTACCGTCTACTGAGTGATGACACGGGTTTGATAAATGCTTTCTCCTTACACGTCGCGGCTGAGCCGACCCAAGCCACTCGTTCGAGAGGCTCTAACTCCCCCGAAACGCACCGCACGGAGAGTTTAGTCCGGGTGGCGGTTCGCGCTCGACTCAGTCCAGCCACGGCGGGTTGGCCCGCGGCGGCGAGAACACGTCGATGCCGACGACGGTCTCGTCGCCGCGGTTCTCCGCGCCGTGGGGTTCGCCGCCCGCGAGCGAGTAGGAATCGCCGGGGCCGACGACGAGTTCCTCGCCCTCGTCCCCGACGAGGAACGTCAGTTCGCCGGCGACGATGTAGCCGACCTGCTCGTGGGGGTGGTCGTGAACCGGGACCGCCGCGCCGGGTTCGATGCGGAAGTGCTGGACGTTCAGCTCCTCGCCGCCCGCGAGAAGCGAGAGGAACACGTCGTCGGCCGCCTCGGCGGACGGCGCGTCGTCGACAGAAACTCGGTCCATGGTGACACGCCACGGGGAGCGAAGATAAATCCGCCGGGGAGACGCCGCCGGGGAGACTCCGCGGGGGTCGGCACCGCGTCGGGGTCCGCGGTCGCTCGCGCTCCCGAACGTTCAAATCCGCCGCCGCGGAACACCGACGTATGTACGCGGTCGTGGGGTGTACGGACTGCGCGAACATGTGGCTGCTTTCGGACCCCGACGGGTCGAAGACGGCGACGTGTCCGCGGTGCGGCAGGCGACACCAGACGAAGAAGCTCCGGCGCTTCTTCGAGTCCGACGACAGGGACGCCGCGCGACAGGCGCGGTCGGCGCTGTTGGCGAAGAAACACGGCGACAGCGAGGCGTTCGCGCAGGTCGACCACGTCTCGGAACTCGACCGGCGAGTCGAGGAGTCGGGCGTCGACGACCGCGAGTACCTCGAAGGCTCGGGGCTCGACGCCGACGAGGTGTTCGAGGCTGGCGAGGCCGCCGCGCGGGGGCGGGACTCGTCGTCGGGGTCGCCCGACCGCCTGACGGTCGTCCGCGAGGCGATACGGGACGGCGACCGGCCGACCGAAGAGGAAATCGTCGCGGCCGCGGTCGAACGGGGCGTCCCGGCGGACCGCGCCCGCGATCTGCTCGACAAACTCCGGCGGCGCGGCGAAGTGTCCGAGTCGCGGGGGCGACACCGACTGGTCTGAGATTCGGCGCGGGCGAGCGACCGGCCAGCGGGTCCGCGAGCGCGAGCACCTCAGAGCGCGCCGAGGAGCTTCGCCACGGTCAGCGCGGAGGCGACGACGCCGAGCGCCAGTTTCACCAGCCTGAGCGCGAGCGCCACCCGCCGCGCGTCGTCGTACTCGTCGGGCGATTCGGGGTCGGTACCGCGTGTGAAGAGTGGCATGGGAGGGGATGGGGTGTGGACACGCCCGCGGGTGCTCCCCGACGGACGCATTTTCATCGTTTCCGCGGAAACGGAATAAACGCGACCCACGGGTGCGGAGTGAAAGTGAAAGTAAACAGAGAGCTGCGAATACGCAGGTATAGTCCGAGAACGGGCTGAGAAACGCAGTTCAACTGTGTCCGGTGCCGGCGAAACTGAAACCGGATTCGAGTTACCGACCGAGTTCGGCGTGGGCGCTGGAGAGGTGCCGCGAGGCGAGCGCGGAGAGAAGGGAGAGTTCGCCCGCGAGGGAGCCGACGGCGATGCATTCCGCGAGGGCGTCGGCGTTGGAGCCGGCGGGGTCGCCGCCGCCGCTGACGCCGAGGATATCGAGGCCCTCGGACTGCGTCGGGAGTTTCGTGCCGCCGCCGACGGTGCCGACTTCGAGGGAGGCGATGGAGACCGAGACGTAGAGGTCGCCGTCCTGCACCTCGGCGGTCGTGATGGCGTTCGACCCCTCGACGACCTGCGCCTCGTCCTGCCCGGTGGCGAGGAACATCGCGGCGACGACGTTGGCGACGTGGGCGTTGAACCCGAGGCTCGCGGCCTTCGCGGAGCCGACCAGGTTCTTGCGTGTGTTGAGTTCCGCGACCGCTTCGGGCGTGGTGTGCAAGCGTTCTTCGACGACCTCGCGCGGGATTCGAACGTCGGCGGTGACGCTCCGGCCGCGCCCCTCGACGGCGTTGATGGCGGCGGGCTTCTTGTCGGAACAGAGGTTGCCCGAGAGGGCGACGAGCGAGGCGGCCGTCTCGTCTTCGACGACGCCGCAAGCGGCCTCGGTGGCGATGGTTGCCATGTTCATCCCCATCGCGTCCTTGGTGTCGTAGCGGAACCGCAGGTACACGGAGTTGCCGACGACGTACGGCGTCACGTCGAGGAGTTCGCCGTGGTTCGTCGTCTCCTCCGCGGCCTCCTTCAGCGCCGCGAAGTTGTCGCGGGTCCACGAGACGAGCGCCTCGGCCTCGGCAACGTCGGCGACGCGGAACACCGGCGCGCGGGTCATCCCGGACTTGAGGACGCGGGCGGTCGCGCCGCCGGCGCTGTTGATGACCGAGCAGCCGCGGTTGACCGACGCGAGGAGCGCGCCCTCGGTGGTCGCGAGGGGGAGGTACTTCTCGCCGGCGACGGAGCCGCCGTCGACGCTGACGGGGCCGGCGACGCCCATCGGCACCTGAATCGCGCCGACCATGTTCTCGATGGCCGACTCGGCGGCCTCCGCGGGGAAGCCGTAGTTCCCGACCGCGTCGAGCGACGCGCCGGACTGCTCTTCGACGAGCAACCGGCGCGCCTCGGCGGCGGTGTCGGCGTCGGCGTGCGCTTCGAGCTCGTGGAGGCGGAGGTCGCCCTCCCGAACGCGGTCTGCGAGGGACGCGGCGTCTGTCATGCTCCGACGTTTCCCGCGCCGGCCCTAACGCGTTCCGGTTCTTCCAACGGCCGCCACCGACCCGGCCGGCGTCACCCGCGACGACCGACCGCCGCTCGGCCACCCCGCCGCCTCCCGAACCGTTTTGCCCTCCCGCGTCGGGGTCGAACGTATGACCGCGGCAGCGGACCTCGTACTGACGAACGCGGAGGTACACACCCTCGGGTCGCCCGACGAGACGCACGAAGCCGTCGCCGTCCGCGACGGCGAGGTCGTCCGCGTCGGCCGCGCGTTCGACGTGGAACTGCTCGCCGGCGTCGAGACGCGGGTCGTCGACTGCGGCGGCCGCGTCGTCCTCCCCGGCTTCATCGACGCCCACACGCACCTCCCGATGGTCGGCCGCTCGCTCGTCCACGCCGACCTCTCCGCCGCCGACTCCCCGGCGGAGGCGGTCGAACTGCTCCGCGAGCGCGCCGCCGAGGTCGAATCCGACGACGAGACCGGCGACGAGGCCGGCTGGGTGCTCGGCTACGGCTACGACGAGAGCACGTGGGACGACTCGAGATACCTCACCCGCGACGACCTCGACGCCGTCTCCGAGTCGCGTCCCGTCGTGGCCTTCCGCGAGGACCTCCACACCGCCGGCGTCAACTCGGTCGTCCTCGACCGCCACGCCGACGAGATGCCCGATTCGGGCGTCCAGACCGCCGGAGACGGAGACGGCGGTGACGGCGCTGACGGCGGCGATGGCGACACCGCCGGCGAACCGACGGGCGTCGTCGTCGAGGGCGCGGTCGACGTGCTTCGCGAGGCGACCGAACCGGGCCGCGAGGAGATGGCGGACCTCGTCCGCGCGGCGCAGTCGTACGCGACCGCCCGCGGCGTCACCGGCGTCCACGACATGGTCCGGGGCTCCCGCGCGCCCGAGGTCTACCGCGACCTCGACGAGGCCGGCGAACTTGCGCTCCGCGTCCGCATCAACTACTGGTCCGACCACCTCGACGCGCTCCGCGAGGTCGGCCTGCGGACGAACCACGGGGGCGGGAGCCGCGGCGGCCTCGTCACCGTCGGGGCGATAAAGACGTTCACCGACGGGAGCTTCGGCGGGCGGACCGCGAAGCTCACCGAGCCCTACGCCGACGCCGCGGCGGACCCCGACGCGACCGACGAGGAGACGGGCCAGTGGGTCGTCGCCCCCGAGGACCTCCGCGACCTCGTCGCCGACGCCGACGAATCGGGCTATCAACTCACCGCACACGCCATCGGTGACGCGGCCGTCGACGCGGTGCTCGACGCGTACGCGGAGACCGACGACCCCGGCGCGGCCCGCCATCGGGTCGAACACGTCGAACTCGCGTCCGACGAGGCAATCGAGCGGTTCGCCGAGTCGGGCGTCGTCGCCTCGGTCCAGCCGAACTTCCTGAAGTGGGCCGACGAGGGCGGCCTCTACGACGCGCGCCTCGGGGAGCGGCGCCTGCGGACCAACCGCTACCGCGACCTGCTCGACGCCGGCGTGGACCTCGCGTTCGGGAGCGACTGCATGCCGCTCGGGCCGCTGCTCGGCGTCGACCTCGCCACCGACCACCCGAACCCAGACCAGTCGCTCACCGTCACCGAGGCGCTTCGGGCGTACACCGCCGGGGCGGCCTACGCCGGCTTCGACGAGGACCGACTGGGGACCGTCGCGGTCGGGAACGCCGCCGACCTCGTCGTCCTCGACGAGTCGCCGTGGGAGGCCGACTCGATTCGCGATATCGCGGTCTCGATGACCATCGTGGACGGTCGCGTCGTCTTCGAACGCGACTGAACGAGTAATCGCCACCGACGGCGGCGTATCTTTGAACAAAATTGTTCTTCGGACGGGCAACGACTGTATTCGGCTTCTAATGTCCCATCGGGCGTATTTACCACCAGCGAATCGATAGTGTAGAGAATTTTTACTGATGAGTAGCGAGTATTGAAGAAAAATATTTTTCAATAAGGCCCACTGATTGGACTGCTACCGTGGTGACCAATCGTGGTTGAATTACAGTCGGTCGGGTTCGAGTCGGAGCTCAGCCTGTTCAAATACGACACGCTCGAACAGCTACCGGAGAGCCACCGCGACCTCGACGAGGCCGCCCGCTCCCGGCGAATCGCCGCCGCCCGCGAGGCATTGGGTGACCGGGTTATCGTCCTCGGACACAACTACCAGCGACGCGAAATCGTCGAGCACGCGGACTTCGTCGGCGACTCCTACGAACTCTCGAAGCGCGCCGCCGAGTCGGACGCCGACTACGTCGTCTTCGCCGGCGTGACGTTCATGGCCGAGAGCGCGGACATCATCACCGACGACGACCAGACGGTGATTCTCCCGTCGATGGAGGCGTCGTGTCCGATGGCCGGGATGGCCGAGGCCGTGCAGGTCGACTCCGCGTGGGAGACGCTCGTCGAAGAGAGCGGCGGCAAGGACATCGTCCCCGTGACGTACATGAACTCCTACGCCGACCTGAAGGCGTTTTGCGCCTCTCACGGCGGGCTCATCTGCACCTCCTCGAACGCCGCCGACGCCTTCGAGTGGGCGTTCGAGCGCGGCGACGCCGTGCTGTTCCTGCCCGACAAACACCTCGGGCGCAACACGGCCGACGACCTCGGCATCGACGAGGTGGTCGAGTGGGACCCGTGGGCCGGCGACGTGACCGAGTCGATGGGCGCTGCCGACGAGCTGGACCCCGACATCCCGGAGCTCGGCGACGCCGAAGTCATCCTCTGGGACGGCTACTGTCAGGTCCACGAACGCTTCCGCGTCGACCACGTCGAAGAAGCGCAGGCCGACGGCGCGAAGGTCGTCGTCCACCCCGAGTGCCGCCCGAGCGTCGTCGCGGCCGCCGACGAGGTCGGCTCCACGAGCCACATCTGCGACGTCGTCGCGAACGCCGACCCCGGCGAGACGTGGGCCATCGGCACCGAGGTTCACCTCGCGCGACACCTCGCGCGCTGGCATCCCGAGGTCGACGTGCGCCCCCTCTGCGGCGACGCCTGCATGGACTGCAACGCCATGCGACAGGTCGACCCGAATTACCTGACGTGGGTGCTCGAAGAGCTCGCCGCGGGCCGCGAACCCAACGTCGTCGAGGTCGCGCCCGAGGAGAAAGAACTCGCCGCGGTCGCGCTCGACCGCATGCTCGAACTATGAAGGCCGACGTGCTCGTCGTCGGCTCCGGCATCGCCGGCTGCGCCGCCGCCCTCGCCGCCGCCCGCGAGGGGGCCGACGTGCTCGTCGTCACGAAGGCGACCGAACCCGAGGACGCCGCGTCCGACTGGGCGCAGGGCGGCATCGCCGTCACCCAGTCCGCGCCCGCGGAGTTCGCCGCCGACATCCGCCGGGCGAGCGACGGCACCGCCGACCCCGAGGCGGTCGAGACGCTCGTCTCCGAGTCCCGCGCCGTCGTCGAGGACGTGCTGTTGGACACGCTCGGCGTCGCGTTCGACGCGGTGGGCGAGGGCACTGACGCCGACGCCGAAGCTAATGCCGACACCAACTCCTTCGACCTCGCCCGCGAGGCGGGCCACTCCAGCCGCCGCATCCTCCACGTCGACGCCAGCACCGGCGCGCACGTCCTTCGGCCGTTCCTGAAGCACCTCTCGGCCCGCGACGGCGTGCGAATCGTGGAGGACGCGATGGCCCTCGACTTCCTGACCGAGGAGGGGACCGTCCGCGGCGCGACCGTCCTCGCGGACGGCGAGGTCGAACCGGTGTTCGCCGGGGCGACGGTCCTCGCCACCGGCGGCATCGGGGACTGTTACGCCCGGTCGACCAACCCCGCGGGCGCGACCGGCGACGGCGTGGCGATGGCCGCGCTCGCCGGCGCGACCGTCTCGGACATGCAGTACGTCCAGTTCCACCCGACGGCGTACGACCCTCGGACTGACCAACGGGCCGACGACGACGCGCAACCGTTCCTCGTCAGCGAGGCCGTTCGCGGCGAGGGAGCGGTCCTGCGCGACGCCGACGGCCGCCGCTTCATGCCCGACGTGCACGAAGACGCCGAACTCGCCCCCCGAGACGTGGTCGCCCGCGCCGTCTCCCGCGCCCGCGACCGGTCCGGCCGCGTCGTCCTCGACGTGTCCGACCTCGACTTCCGCGATGAGTTCCCCGACCTCGCGGCGCTCTGCGACGACCGCGGCGTCGACCTCGACGCCGGCATCCCGGTCGCGCCGAGCGAGCACTTCCTCTGCGGCGGCGTCGCCGTCGACGACCGCGGGAGGGCCTCCCTCCCTCGGCTGTTCGCCGCCGGCGAGTGCGCCCGCACCGGCGTCCACGGCGCGAACCGACTCGCCTCGACCAGCCTGCTCGAAGGCCTCGTCTGGGGCGTCCGCGCCGGCGAAACGGCGGCCGACCGGGGTCGCGACGAGGCCGAGACCGTCGAGTACGCGCCGCCGCGCGACTCCGACCCGGCGCTCCCCGACGCCTTCGCGGACGCGAAGTTCGACCGCCTCGGGCGGACGATGGACGAGCTCGTCGGCATCGAGCGCACGCCCGACGGCCTCGACACCGCCCGAGCGCGACTCCGTCGCCTGAAGGGCGAGGTCGACGCCTACGCCCGCACCCGCGTCTCGCGGTCCGTCTACGAACTCCGGAACGCCTGCGTCTCGTCGCTCCTCGTCGCCCGCGCGGCCGCCGACGCGCCATCGGCCGGCTGTCACTCGCTCGTCGACCCGGACGGACGCGATGGGGGCGACGGAAGCGACGGAAGCGACGACGCCGGACGGGGGGTGACGCCGAGTGCTGACGACTGAGACGGTCGAGCGCTGGCTGGCCGAGGACGTCGGCCACCGCGACGTGACGAACGACGTGCCCGGCGACACCACCGGGCGACTCGTGGCCAAAGAGCCGGCGGTCGCCGCCGGTCTCGACGCCGCCGTCGCCGTCTTCGACTCCCTCGGCGTCGAGGCCGAGAAAGCGGTCGCGGCCGGCGACGCGGTCGAATCGGGCGACGAAGTCCTGCGGGTCGACGGCGACGCCCGGAACGTCCTCCGCGGCGAGCGCGTCGCCGCCAACGTCGTCGGCCACGCCTCCGGCGTCGCCACCACGACCCGCGAGGCCGTCGCCGCCGCCCGCGAGGTTTCCGATTCGGTTCGGGTCGCCGCGACCCGCAAGACCACCCCCGGCCTCCGCGGCGTCGAAAAGCGCGCCGTCGTCGCCGGCGGCGGCGACACCCACCGCCTCACGCTCTCGGGGATGGTGATGGTCAAGGACAACCACATCGCCGAACTCGGGTTGGAGGCGGCCGTCCGCCGCTTCGCCGCGCGCAAGTCGTTCGCGACGAAACTCGAAGTCGAAGTCGAGACGCCCGAGATGGGCGAGCGCGCCGCGGCCGCCGGGGCCGATATCGTCCTGTTCGACAACCTCCCGCCCGAGGCGGTCCGCGAGGGCGTCTCCCGACTCCCCGAAGGCGTCATCTCGGAGGCCAGCGGGGACATCACGCTAGAGACGCTCCCCGCCTACGCCGACACCGGCGTCGACGTGGTGTCGATGGGGTGGCTCACCCACAGCGCGCCGAGTTCCGACTTCTCCTTCCGGACCGGGTGAACAGCGGGCGTTTCGCTCGACCCGGACACCGCCGCCGGTCGAATCCACACGTTCTTTGCGTCGTGTCGAGACCATGGGACGATGACTTCGTGGCCCGTCACCGCCCGGCTGCGCTCTCCGGTCGCGAAGTACTACGCCTACAAGACGACCGAGTTCGTCTCGTTCACGACTGCCATCTGGATTCTGTTCGTCCGCTCGCGGGGCCTCTCGTTCGCTGAAGTGGGCGCGCTCAACAGCGTCTGGTGGCTCGCGCTCGTCGCGGCCGAGATACCGACCGGCTACCTCGGCGACCGACTGGGCCGCCGGAGCGCGATGGCCCTCGGCACGGCCGTCATCGCCGTCTCGACCGCGGCGATGGGGCTGTCCGAGACGTTTCTCCAACTCGCGGTCGTCTACGGCGCGTGGGCGGTCGGCCAGACGTTCCGGTCCGGCAGCGACGACGCGTGGCTCTACGACCTCTTGGCCGAGACCGACGAGACCCACGAGTTCGCCGCCGTCCGCGGGCGCGCCACCGGCGTCGGCCTCGCAATCGGCGCGGTGACGACCCTCGCCGGGGGCCTCCTCGCCGACGCGACGAACTACGCGGTCCCCTTCTTCGCCACCGCCGCGGTGACGGCGCTGGGCGTCCCGATTCTGCTGTCGGTCCCCGAGACGGGCGCGACCGGCGGCGACTTCACGCCGCGGACGGCGCTTCGGGTCATCCGCGAGAAGCTCTCGCGCCCGCCGCTCCGCGGCTTCGTCGCCTACTTCGCGCTCCTGTTCGGCGTCGCCAACATGGTGTACATCTTCGACCAGCCGATTCTCCGCGACGTGGCGCTCGACCTCGGCGTCCCCGCGACGGCGACGAACACCGCCGTCAGCGCCTCCTACGCGCTGTTCTCGCTCGTCGCGGCCGCGGCGACGTTCCGCGCCGGCTGGGTCGAATCCCGCGTCGGCGTCCGCCGGTGGTTCCTCGCCTCGCCGCTCGTGCTCGCGGTCGCCTACGCGTCGGTCCCGCTTTTCGGGCCGCTGGCCTTCCCCGCGTTCGCGGTCGTCCGCGGCGTCACGAACGTCTCGTCCGTCCTCGGGAACCAGTACGTCAACGACCGGGTGGACTCGGTCGGGCGCGCGACCGTCCTCTCGGCCGCCGGGATGCTCTACTCGCTCGCTGTCGTCCCGTTCGAACTCGCCGGCGGGGTCGTCGCCGACGCCCTCTCGCCGGCCGGCGCGCTCGCCCTCTTCGGCGGGGTGCTCGTCGTCGGCGCGGGCTTGCTCTGGACGGTCGAGCGACCCGTCTGAGGGTTCGGGGTGGGGCGGCCAGCGCGCTCGGTGCGCGGGAGGCCCGCCGCCCACGCCGAAGGGAAAACCCCTTACTGTCGGTCGTCGCACTCGCGGGCAATGGGCTTCTTCGACGACCTCCGCGACCGCATCGAGGCGACAGACAGCGTCGTCTCGGTCGGTCTCGACGCCGACATCCACCGCATCCCCGAGCATCTCCTCGACAAGGACCTGCCGCGTTGGGCGTTCAACCGCCGCATCATCGACGCGACCCACGAGCACGCCGCGGCGTTCAAGCCGAACGCGGCGTTCTACGAGGACGAAGACGGCTGGCGCTCCCTGCGGGAAACTATCGCCTACGCCCACGGGAAGGGCGTGCCGGTCCTGCTGGACGCCAAGCGCGCCGACATCGGCAACACGACCCGCAAGTACGCCGACCTGCTCGACGACGCCGACGCCATCACGGTCAACCCCTACATGGGCCGCGACTCCATCCAGCCGTTCCTCTCGCGGGAAGACAAGGGCGTGTTCGTCCTCTGTCGCACCTCGAACCCCGGCGGCTCCGACCTCCAGTCGCTCGAACTCGACACGGGCGAACCCCTCTACGAGCGCGTCGCGGCGCTCTGCGACCTCTGGAACGAACACGGAAACGTCGGCCTCGTCGTCGGCGCGACCGGTCCCGACGAACTGGAACACCTCCGCGAGCAGGTGCCCGACCTGCCGTTTCTCGTCCCCGGCGTGGGGGCGCAGGGCGGCGACGCCGAGGCCGCCGTCGAGTTCGGCCTCGCGGACGGCGTCGGTCTCGTGAACTCCTCGCGCGGCATCATCTTCGCCGGCGAGGACGACGGTGAGGACTTCGACAAGGCCGCCGGACAGGCCGCAAAGCGCCTCAAAAAGCGGCTGAACCAGTACCGCTGAGGCGACGCAAGCGGTCGATTTTCCCGGCCGAATCGTCCGGCGGTCGCCGCCCGGCGAGACGTTTACCACCGTGCGACCCTAACTGCGCCCGTGGACCGAGACCGACTCGTCATGGGGCTCGCGGCGGTGTTCGCGGGTATCACCATGCTCCTCGTCGTGTTGGCGTTCGCCTACCGACAGCTCTTGTTGCTGTTCGTCGCCGTCCCCTTCGGCGCGACGACGTACTTCATGTACGCCCACGTCAGCGGCCGCCTCCACGAGCGGTTCCGCCGGACGCGCGTCCGCGCCGACGCCGGACGCGGCGGGTTCGGTTTCCGGTCGGAGCGACGGCGAGGCGACCGCCGGGAGACCGGTGGCTTCGGCGCGGGTCCCCGCGACGACCCACAAGAGGGTCCGCGTGCCGGGCGGTTCGGCCCTAACGCCGGTCCCGACGGCGGATTCGACGGCGACCGCCGGCGGCGACAGCGAACCCGCGGTGACGGGCCGAGCGTCCGCCCGCCGCGGCGCGGCATGAGCCGACAACAAGCCCTCGACACGCTCGACCTCGACGGCGACGCCTCCGCGGACGACGTGAAAGCGGCCTACCGCGAGCGGGTCAAAGAGACCCATCCGGACTCGAAGACCGGCGACGAGGAGGCGTTCAAACAGGTCAACCGGGCCTACGAGCGCCTGACCGACTGACTTCGTCTCGGTTTCTCTCGCAGTCGACCGCCACGCGTCTCGTCGGGCGCGTCCGCGTCGCTTCCGTCTCGGTTGTGGTACAATCTCATGGCAATCGCTACCGCGGAAAGCGTTTTCACGGTCGGTTTCCTACCCGCTTCCATGAGCGCGGATCGGGCTCTCTTGGACGAGGCCCTCGAGCGCGGTGAGGAAGAAGGCGGAAACGTCGAGTTCAAAGAACGCCTCACCCGCGCCGTTCACCTGTCCGACGGCCGGATGGAGTCGCTCGCGGCTCAACTCAGACACCGAGTGCTCTCCGGCGACGGCGTGGCGACCTACGTGGTCGGCGTCACCGACGACGGCGGCATCGCCGGCATCCCACCGGACGACTTCTCCGAGACCATGGACGTGCTGTCGCTTCTGGCCGAAGAGGCCGGGGCGCACATCGAAGACGTGGAGACGTGGGGCGTCGGTGACTCGGCCGAACGCGGCCTCGTCGGCGTCGCGACCATCCGCGAGGGCGCGATGCTCGACGTCGACGACGACCACATCGTCGTCGGCACCGCGGGGCACGTCGACCACGGCAAATCGACGCTCGTCGGGTCGCTCGTGACCGGACAGGCCGACAACGGCAACGGAAGCACGCGGTCGTTCCTCGACGTCCAACCCCACGAGGTCGAACGCGGCCTGTCGGCGGACCTCTCGTACGCCGTCTACGGCTTTTCCGACGACGGGCCGGTCCACATGCGCAATCCCCACCGGAAGTCCGACCGGGCGCAAATCGTCCAGGAGGCCGACCGACTGGTCTCGTTCGTCGATACCGTGGGCCACGAGCCGTGGCTCCGGACGACGATTCGCGGCCTCGTCGGCCAGCGCCTCGACTACGGCCTGCTCGTCGTCGCCGCCGACGACGGCCCGACGCGGACGACCCGCGAACACCTCGGCATCCTGCTCGCCATGGAACTGCCGACGGTCGTCGCCATCACGAAGGTCGACGCCGTCTCCGAGGAGCGCGCCGCCGAGGTCGAACGCGAGGTCGAGCGACTCCTCCGCGACGTTGGTCGGACGCCCCTGAGCGTCGAGCGCCACGGCGTCGAGGCCGCCGTCGAGGAGATAAGCGAGTCGGTCGTCCCGCTGTTCCCGACGAGCGCGGTGACGATGGACGGTCTCGACGACCTCGACCAGTTGTTCGAGTCGCTCCCGAAGCGCAGCGCCGCCGAGGGCGACTTCAAGATGTACATCGACCGGACCTACTCGGTCACGGGCGTCGGCGCGGTCGCCTCGGGCACGGTCAACTCCGGGGCTGTCGAGGCCGGCGACGAACTCCTCTTGGGGCCGATGTCGGACGGCGAGTTCCGCGAGGTCGAGGTCCGCTCCATCGAGATGCACTACCACCGGGTCGACCGGGCCAACGCCGGCCGCATCGTCGGCATCGCGCTCAAGGGCGTCCGCGAGTCCGAAATCGAACGCGGGATGGTGCTCCTCCCGGCCGACGCGGAGCCGACGGCGGTCCGCGAGTTCGAAGCCGACGTGATGGTGCTCAACCACCCGACGCGGATTCAGGAGGGCTACGAGCCGGTCGTCCACCTCGAAACCATCTCCGAGGCGGCCGTCTTCCACCCCGACGGCGGACGACTCCTGCCGGGCGACACCGGCACGACTCGCGTGGAGTTCAAATTCCGTTCGTACTTCGTCGAGGAGGGCCAGCGATTCGTCTTCCGCGAGGGGCGGTCGAAGGGCGTCGGAACCGTGACGAAAGTCGACTAGAAACAGAGACGAGTCCCGGCGGCCGCTTCGACGCCGGCGACCGGTCAGGCCGAGTGCTCGACCGCGACGTAGCCGTCCGATGTTCTCGCCGCCGCGTCGAACAGCACCGCCCAGTCGAGGAGGCGGGCGACTCTGTCGCGCCAGCGCGACTCCCACCCCTCCGGGTCGCGGTGGCGCTCCCAGTTCGGCACGGTCGGCTCGAACGCCTCGAACACCGCGTCCGCCGACTTCGGTTCGTCGTCGAGGGCGTCGAGCGCCTCGCGCGCGCCGAAGACGTTCTCCTCGAACGCGCGCCGCAGGTCGTCTGGGTCGGGGTCGTCGCGGACGCGCTCGAAGCCGCGGCTCACCTCGCGGGCGAGCCCGAGCGACTGACAGAACACGAGCCAGTCGCGTCCCTCGTCGGGCGTCACGTCGAGTCGGGTCGCCACTCGGCCGCAGCAGTCGTCTTCGGAGCCCGGAATCAGCGGAACGGCGCGGTGGGCGTCCCACAGCCGGTCGAGGGCGTCCGGCGCGGGCGGGACCGGCTTGCGCCTCACAGCCCGAACGAGTCGGCGAGCACGTCCTCGTCGGTCTCGCCGAGGGTGTACGTCGGGCCGTCGACCACGTCGACCGTGACCTGCGCCGGGCCGAACACGTCGGGGTCGACCGCGCCGAAGTCCCAGTCGGCGTCCTCGAACAGCTGTTCGAACGGGACGCCGTAGTCCGGGCCGGCCGTGGAAATCGCGCGGTCGAACTCGTCGAAGTCCTCGCTGACGGTGACGTGGACGCGCCCGCCGTAGGCGACGGCGTCGTTCGTCCGGCCCATGGCGACGCTCTCGTCGTAGCTGACGGGCGCGAGCGGGGCGGAGCCGTTGATAGAGAGGACGTTCGTCGGGTCGTAGCCCGCTTCGAAGAGGTTGAACACGGCGAGTTCGGCGGCGCGGGCCGCGCCCGTGACGCTCCCGACGAGCGAGCCGGTCGCGTAGGTCGGCAGGAAGACGGCGCTCGGTTCGAGGCCGGTCGTCTCCGCGACGTGTTCCGCGACTTCGTCGGTCGGGAGGTCGATGCTCTCGACGGCGAGGACCGTCAGGTCGAACTCGTCGTAGTAGCCGAGGTGGTGGAACTCCTCTTCCTCGCCGACCAGCGCGCGCGCCGGGCCGGAGCCGAGGCCGTCGAAGTCGTCGAAGGTGAGCTCCCAGCCGGCCTTCTGCGAACAGAGCAGGGCCAGCGCGGGGCGGTCGGTGGAGAGTTCGACGTGCGGACGGGGCGTGCCGGCGACCTCGCCCATCCGCGTCTGTACCGTGGCGAGACCCGCGGTCTGAATCTCCGCGAGGAGCATCCCCGCTTCGACACCGCCGTCGGCGTCGACGCCGAAGTCGATGACCGTCACACCCGAGTCGAGTTCGTAGCCCTCGATGCCGAGCTCTCCGGCGAAGTCGAGTGCCTCGTCGACCAGTTCGATGGCCATCCGATTGATGCTGTCCATGCGAGGCGATTGCGCGCCTTCGGCTAAAGGGTTTGTCAGTCACCCACTGCTGCGGGTCGCGTGGACGTGTCTCGTGTCTCGAACGCCGGACCCGCGCGGCGGGTCCGCGGGCCGTGACCGTGAGCCGCGACGCTACTCGCGGTCGCTTCTCGCTTCCCGTCCGAGATGGGCTTCGACGGCGTCGACCTTGTCGGCGGCCGTCTGGTCTTTCGTGCGCTTGTCGTCTATCTTCAGGAACGTGCTCACGCGGTCGCCGTCGACCGCCTTGTGGGCCGCGCCGACCGCCGCGAGCAGTTCGTCGATGTCGTCGGCCTCGATGACCGTCCCCATCGGGTTCGTCTCGTAAGACACCTCGAAGTCGTCGAGGGCCGCGACGGCCTTGGCGACCTCGCCCGACATGCTCCCTTCGACGACCGGTGCGACGCTCAACATGGCGATGACTGTCATGGCCGAACCAACGCGCCACGCGGTAGTAAAACGGGGTGACCTGTCGGCCGAATCGACGACGGAACCGACGAGGCTATCCCCTCGAACAGCCACAGATTCCGATATGTTCCAGAGCGAACTCACTCGGATGGCGCTCGTCGCGGGAGCGAACGTCGCCGGCGGGGTGACTCTCGGCTCGGCCATCGGCGGAGCGGTCGGCTACGCGGTGGAGTGGACCGTGACGGGTGCCGTGTTGGGGCTGGCGGTCGCCGTCTTCGCCGCCCGTCGGTAGCTCCCACCGCCGAGGGCCGCCACCACCGACAGCCGCCACCGCTGACCCGACCGCGCAGCGCGCTTTTCTCGTCTGCCGACGTATCAGCGCCCATGAATCCGCGCATGACGAGAGCGCTCACGCTCGGCCGGGCTATCGTGTACGAGGTGCGCACCGAGCGGCTCACCTTCATGGCGGGAAGCATCGCCTACGGGGCGTTCGTCTCGCTGTTACCGCTGTTTCTGCTCGTCCTTGCAGCCGTCTCCGCCACCGGCGACAGCGGTCTCCGCGAGGGCGTCATCGCCGTCATCCAGTCCGTCCTGACCCCCGGCGCGGGCGACGTTATCGTCGCCGAACTGGAGTCGTCGACCCAACTGGCGAGCCTCTCCGTCGTCGGGGCGCTCGTGTTGGTGTGGGGGACGCTCCGCATCTTCCGCGGTCTCGACACCGCCTTCTCGGACATCTACGAGTCGGAGGCGGCCAACACCTTCGCCGACCAGCTTTCGGACGGCATCGTCGTGCTCGTCACCGTCTCGCTCGCCGTCGTCGCCGGCGCGCTCATCGAGTCCGCGCTCCCGGCGCTCGACGGCGCACTCGGCTGGGTCGTCTACCGCGGCCTCCTCGTCGCCGTCCTGTTCGTGACGTTCTACCCGATGTACTACATCTTCCCCGACGAGGACGTGACCTCCCTCGAAGTCGTTCCCGGAACGCTCGTCGCCGCCGTCGGGCTGACGACGTTCGAGTCGCTGTTCCGGCTCTACGTCGAGTTCAGTAGCCGCGCCCCCGAGTCGAGCGTCGTCGCCGGCATCCTCGTCCTCCTGACGTGGCTCTACTTCAGCGGGCTCGTCATCCTCCTCGGCGCGGCCGTCAACGCGGTGCTGTCGAACCGCTCGCGCGACGTGAACGTCCGCCCGCTGTTCGGCGGCGTCCCCCTCGATTCGCAGACCGATGCGGTGACTCGCGGCGAGGTGACCGCGGCCATCGAACGACTCGACCGCCTCGTTGCGGCCGCTCCCGACGAGGACCTGACGCTCCGCGTCGGCGACGAGTCCGTCACGCTCCCCCGCCCAGAGCGGGTCGTCACCGACACCGAGACCAGCCGTTTCCTCCCGGAGGGACCCGTCAGACTGGAACTCAGATGGTCCTCGTGGCCTGACAGTCACGAGGAGTGACGACGGGCGTTTATGCGACTGGCGTGCGTATGCGACACTATGGCAATAAAGACACCTGCGCGACCGACCGAGCCGGCGCAACCGCTCGACGGCGAACGAGCGCGGTGGGAGGCCGTCGAGACGACCGCCGAGACGGCGTCTCGAGCGGTTCGACCGCCGACCGTCGTCGAACATCAGCGACTGCCCGAGAAGGACTTCGGCGAGGCGCGACTCGTCTGGCGCTGCGACGACTGCGGCGAACTCGGCTCGCTGACGGCGTTCCCGTCGGCGTGTCCCGACTGCGGCGCGGGTCGCGAGGCGCTGTTCTACTTCACCGAAGACTGACCCGCTTCCCTCGGTCGACGGCGGCCGGCCATCGGCCGACCGCGACCGTTTTCCCGCCGGGCGACGACCGCCGGGTATGTATCTCTCTCACCCCGTCCGCCGGATGCGCGACGACCCGCTCGACGACGCGGTCGCGGCACTCCGCGTCGAACCCGCCGACGACGACGCCCGCGCCGCGCTCGAATCCCGCGTCGAGTCCCTCGGCGGCAGCCTCGAACGCGAACTCCAGTTCGGCGGCATCGTAGTCTCGCTCGCTGAGTCGGCCGTCTCCGACCTCTGCGAACTCGACGGTATCGAGCGAATCGAGACGATCGATACGCTCGGGTACTGATTCTTCGCCCACGCGTGCGGGGCCGGCGTCCCTCGAGGCGAGTGGTGTCAACCCTTTAGTGTGTTCTCTGCGGAGGTGGCGTATGGTCCCTCTCCCTTCCCGCGCCGCTCCATCCGGATTCGGCGTACTGCTCGCCGGCTTCGCGACTGTGATTCCCCTCGCGGTGTTCCCGACGGAACCGTGAGCGTGCTCGCCGACTTCGGGGGCGTTCCCCTGCTCGTCGCGTACCTGTTGCTCCTCGCAGGCACGGCCATCCAGCACCGGCGCGGGAAACTCTCCGGCACGCGGGCGGTTCTCCTCGTCGGGATGTGTCTCACGTGGCTCTCGTACGCCCTCTTACAGGTGACGCAGTCCGGGACCGTGCCGACGGGAACGCCGCTCAACTACGCCCTCGACGCGCTCGCCGTCGTCGTCCTCGTCGTCGGCGTGGCCGCGATGGGCTGGTGGTGGCGGGCGCGGGACGAAGCGTGAGTTTTCGGGACGCGTCGGTGACTGAGTCGAGTTCAGAGAGAAGTGCGTCGGCTGGGAGTTCACCGAACACTGTGGGGTGAACTCAGGAGCACCGGCGAGGCCAGCGGCCGAGTCGGTGAGACGGGATTTGAACCTCAGTCGCTCTGCTCACTCCGTTCGCGTCGCTCCCTGATTCAAACCCCAGCGTCCAGCATTCACAACTCACAGTCCGAGCGACACGCACAGCGGTCGCTCGGAAGGTAGGTTCGTTGTAGAAGTGCGTCGGCTGGGATTTGAACTCCACTCGCTCACTCGCGTTCGCTCGCTAGTTCAAATCTCAGCGTCCCGCACGCAGCCTCGCAAGACCGAGAGACACAGAGGTCTCTCGGAGGTTTGTGTTCGGCAGAAGTGCGTCGGCTGGGATTTGAACCGAACCCAGACGTGCTCGCTCACTTCGTTCGCTGTGCGCGACTGGTCGGGTTCAGAATCCCTCTTGGCCGCACTTCTTCACTCCACGGAAACTCGGAGTCCGGCGACTCCTCGTTTGGTTCCGTTCAGAAAGTGCGTCGGCTGGGATTTGAACCCAGGTTGTGACCATGGCAAGGTCACGTGATACCACTACACTACCGACGCATGTGGTGGAAGTGCGCTGGCTGGGATTTGAACCCAGGTTGTGACCATGGCAAGGTCACGTGATACCACTACACTACCAGCGCAGTCCGTGTGTATCGTGGCGTGCTGCTGCGTTACTCGATAGTGTCGGGTTGATAAATAAGACTTGCGAAACGGGGGAGAAATCGGGCGACGGCGCGCCACCTGCTACCACGTGAGATTCGCCTTCGACGACCTGTCGCCGGCCGTGTAATTATGTACCACGCGACGTTCGCCAATCCCCCGCAAACTGGGTCGTGGGACGCTCTATCACCCCAGAATGGATTCGCTACTCTTTTAGGTAGGCCCCCGGTAGAAACGCCACAGTCTAGACGAGACGAGGATGAACCCGGCATGAAACTCAGCGTACTCGTGCCGTCCTCACTCGTCCGGGAAGCCGAAGACAAACGCGAGGCAACTCGCAAACTCGGCTACGTCGCCCGCGCGGCGGCGGTCTTCCGGGCGAACGAACTCGTCGTCTTCCCCGACGAAGACGGCGAGAACAACTGGGGCGGCGAGTTCGTCGAAACCGTACTTCGGTACGCCGCGACGCCCCCCTACCTCCGCAAAGAGGTCTGGGGCAAGCGCGACGAACTCCGCTACGCTGGTATCCTGCCGCCCGTTCTCGTCGCGTCTACGACCGCGGACGACTCCGACGAGTCGCCCGCGTTGCGAGAAGGAATCGTGACCGAGGTCGGACCTGACGACCGCGTTCGGGTCAATTGCGGAATGCAACACCCGATCTCCCTGTTCGTCCCTCCCGGGATGGACCTCACAGAGGGAGAGCGCGTCGCTGTCAGGATCTCTTCGCGAGAACCGGTCCGTGCGCGGATCGTCGACGAGCCCCTCCCGGGCTTCGACGTATCCCGCATGGACCTCACAGAAGCACTCGGCAGGCCGGATGCGGGCGTGCGAATCGCCACGTCTCGCTATGGCGAACCGCTGTCGGTCCCCACATTGGGCGACTTGACGGCCCGCATCACCGATGCCGGCGGCATGACCGTCGTCTTCGGGTCGCCGGGCCGTGGGCTTCCGGACATGCTCGGGATGCCTCCCGAGGATGTTGCAGACGTCGAACCTTCCGTTGGTCCGGGGTTCGACCTCTGGCTCAATACGATTCCGCGACAGGGCAGCGAGGTCGTGCGAACGGAGGAAGCGATGTTCGCCTCCCTCGCCTCCCTGACACTCACGGAGTGAATCCATGCCACAACCAAGCAGACCACGAAAAGGCTCGATGGGCTTCAGCCCGCGCAAGCGAGCAGTCAAGGAGGTTCCACGCATCAAGTCGTGGCCGTCCGACGACGGCTCCCCAGCGCTGCAGGGCTTCGCCGGTTACAAGGCCGGTATGACCCACGTGATGATGGTCAACGACGAGGCAGACTCCCCCCGCGAAGGAATGGAGGAGTCCGTCCCGGTGACCGTCGTCGAGACGCCGCCGATGCGCGCCGTCGCCCTTCGCGCCTACGAGCAGACGCCGTACGGTATGAAGCCGCAGACCGAGGTCTGGGCGGGCGAGTTCCACGACGAACTCGACCGCGTCCTCGACCTGCCGGCAGAAGACACGTTCGACTCGGACGCCGACGCGCTTCGCGAGGCCGTCGAGGCCGGCGAAGTCGATGACCTTCGCGTCATCACGCACACGGTGCCCTCCGAGCTCGCGAACGTGCCCAAGAAGAAGCCCGACGTGATGGAGACTCGCGTCGGCGGCGGCTCCATGGTGGAGCGCGCCGACTTCGCCCTCGACCTCGTTGCCGAGGGCGGCGAACACGAGATGTCCGACGTGTTCCGCGCCGGCGAGTACCTCGACGCCGCGGGTGTCACGAAGGGTAAGGGTACGCAGGGTCCCGTCAAGCGATGGGGCGTCCAGAAGCGTAAGGGCAAGCACGCCCGCCAGGGCTGGAGACGCCGTATTGGCAACCTCGGCCCCTGGAACCCGTCCCGTGTCCGCTCTACGGTTCCGCAGCTCGGTCAGACCGGTTACCACCAGCGCACCGAGCTCAACAAGCGCCTCATCGACCTCGGTGAGGGCGACGACGCCTCCGTCGAAGGTGGCTTCGTCAACTACGGCGAGGTCGACGGCTCGTACGCGCTCATCAAGGGCTCGCTGCCGGGCCCCAACAAGCGCCTCCTGCGGTTCCGCCCGGCCATCCGGCCGAACGACCAGCCGCGCCTCGACCCCGAGGTGCGCTACGTCTCTACCGCATCGAACCAGGGTTAAACCATGCAGGCAACTATCCGAGACCTGAACGGCGACGACGCGGGCAGCATCGACCTGCCCGAGGTCTTCGAGACGGCTTACCGTCCGGACCTCATCAAGCGTGCCGTCATCGCCGCGCAGGCAAACCGAAAACAGCCGTACGGTGCCGACCCCTACGCCGGACTTCGAACCCCGGCAGAGTCCATGGGCAGCGGCCGTGGGATGTCCCACGACCCACGCCAGAACGGCGTCGCCCGACGCGTCCCGCACGCCGTCTCCGGCCGTCGCGCTCACCCGCCGAAGGCCGAGAAGGACCAGGGGAAGGAGATCAACACGAAGGAGCGTAAGCTCGCCGTCCGCTCGGCGCTCGCCGCCACGACGGACCCCGAGCTGGTCGCCGAGCGCGGTCACCGCTTCGACGACGACGTCGAGCTCCCCCTCGTCGTCTCCGACGACTTCGAGGACCTCGTCAAGACGCAGGAGGTCGTCGACCTCCTGCAGTCGCTCGGCGTCTACGACGACATCGAGCGCTCCGAGGAGAACAAGAAGGTCAAGAGCGGCCAGGGCAAGCTCCGCGGTCGCAAGTACACCCGTCCGAAGTCCATCCTCTTCGTGACGGCCGACGAGCCCTCGAAGGCGGCTCGCAACCTCGCCGGCGTCGACGTCGCCACCGCGGCGAACGTCTCCGCCGAGGACCTCGCGCCCGGCACCCACGCCGGTCGCCTCACGCTGTTCACCGAGAGCGCGCTCGAGGAGGTCGCAGAACGATGAGCATCATCGAACACCCGCTGGTCACGGAAAAGGCGATGAACCAGATGGACTTCGACAACAAGCTCCAGTTCATCGTCCACATCGACTCGACGAAGTCCGACGTCAAGTCGGAAGTCGAGTCGCGCTACGACGTGACCGTCGAGAAGGTCAACACGCAGGTCACGATGAAAGGCAAAAAGAAAGCAACAGTTCGTCTCTCTGAAGACGACGACGCGCAGGAAGTCGCGTCGCGTATCGGGGTGTTCTAACCATGGGACGCCGAATTCAGGGCCAGCGTCGCGGTCGCGGTACGTCCACGTTCCGGGCACCGTCGCACCGCTACAAGGCCGAACTGTCGCACAAGAAGTCCGAAGACAAAGACACCATCTCGGGGACGGTCGTCGGCATCGAGCACGACCCCGCACGCAGTGCGCCCATCGCCCTCGTCGAGTTCGAGGACGAACAGCGCATGATTCTCGCGCCCGAGGGCATCAGCGTCGGCGAAGAGCTTCAGATCGGCGTCTCCGCCGAGATCAAGCCCGGCAACACGCTGCCGCTCGCCGAGATTCCCGAGGGTGTTCCCGTCTGTAACGTCGAGCACCAGCCCGGCGACGGCGGGAAGTTCGCCCGCGCCTCCGGCGTGAGCGCGCAGCTGCTCTCGCACGACCGCAAGGTCGCTATCGTGAAGCTCCCGTCGGGCGAGGTCAAGCGCCTCAACCCCAACTGCCGAGCCACCATCGGCGTCGTCGCCGGTGGCGGCCGCACGGAGAAGCCGTTCGTCAAGGCAGGGAAGAAGTACCACAAGATGAAAGCGCGCGGTATCAAGTGGCCGCGCGTGCGTGGTGTTGCTATGAACGCCGTCGACCACCCGTTCGGTGGCGGCGGCCGGCAGCACCCCGGTCAGCCGAAGTCCGTCTCGCGGAACGCTCCGCCGGGCCGGAAGGTCGGTGACATCGCCTCCAAACGCACCGGTCGCGGTGGCAAGGGAGGTAAGTAACCATGAGTACGCAATACCGCACCGGCCGCGAAGGTGAGTTCACCTACCGCGGCTACACGCTCGACGAGCTGCAGGAGATGGAGCTCGACGAGGTCGCGGAACTGCTCCCCGCTCGTCAGCGGCGAACCATCACCCGAGGCCTGTCGGCCGAGCACGAGAAGCTGCTCGCGAAGGCTCAGGACAAGACGGAAGAGGAGACGGCCAACGCGCCCATTCGAACGCACCTGCGCGACATGCCGATTCTCCCCGAATTCGTCGGTCTCACCTTCGCCGTCTACACCGGTCAGGAGTTCGAACGCACCCAGATTCAGCCCGAGATGATCGGTCACTACCTGGGCGAGTTCCAGCTGACCCGTAGCTCGGTCGAGCACGGTCAGGCCGGTATCGGCGCGACCCGGTCTTCGAAGTTCGTGCCCCTCAAGTAAACCATGGGAATCAACTACAGCGTCGAGGCCGACCCGGACACCACGGCCAAGGGTATGCTCCGGGACCGGCCCATCAGCATCAAGCACAGCAAGGCCATCTCCCGCGCCATCAAGGGGATGCCCGTCGCCGACGCAGAGGAGTACCTCGAAGCCGTCATCGACGGCGAGCGGTCGGTTCCGTTCAAGCAGCACAACTCCGGCGTCGGTCACCGAAGCGACATCGACGGCTGGGACGCGGGACGGTACCCCGAGAAGGCGTCCAAGGCGTTCCTCGAACTCCTCGAAAACGTTCGCAACAACGCGACCGAACAGGGGTTCGACGGACCGGCCATGGAGATCAAGCACGTCGCCGCCCACAAGGTCGGCGAGCGTCAGGGTCGCAAGCCCCGCGCCTTCGGTCGGGCGGACCCGTGGAACACCCCAATCTGTGACGTCGAACTCATCATCGAAGAGGTCGAGGAATAATGGCTGACGAACACCAATTCATCGAGAACGGACTGCAGCGGTCCCAAATCGACGAGTTCTTCGCAGAAGAGCTCGGTCGAGCGGGCTACGGCGGCATGGACGTCGCCAAGACGCCGATGGGCACGCAGATCGTGCTCAAGGCCGAAAAGCCCGGGATGGTCATCGGGAAAGGCGGGAAGAACATCCGTAAGGTCACCCGCGAACTCGAAGAGCGGTTCAACCTCGACGACCCCCAGATCGACGTGCAGGAAGTCGACGAACCGGACCTCAACGCCCGGATCGTCGCCGACCGCCTCGCCAACGCGCTCGAGCGCGGTTGGTACTTCCGTAAGGCGGGCCACACGACCATCGACCGCATCATGGACGCCGGCGCACTCGGTGCCGAAATCGTCCTCTCCGGGAAGGTCACGGGCGCTCGCTCCCGCGTCGAGAAGTTCAACCGCGGCTACATCAAGCACAACGGCGAGCCCGCACAGGAGATCGTCGACGAGGGTCAGGGCGTCGCAGTCATGAAGCTCGGTACCATCGGCGTGACGGTCAAAATCATCCCGCCGGGTGCGCGACTCCCCGACGACTTCGAAGTCGAGGAAGACGCCAACCCCGACGCGGTCGAACAGATCGAAGAGACCGAAAGCGTCGAGGACCTCCTCGAAGAGGAGCCGGAAGAGGTTCCGGACGTCTCCGAGGACGCCGACGCCGACGCCGAGACGGACGCCGTCGACGAAGACGTCGTCGAGGAAGCGGCCGTCGAAGCCGTCGAAGAGGAAGTCGTCGACGATGCCGACGACGAGGAAGCGGTCGAGGAAGTCGTCGACGACGACGAAGAACTCGACGAAGACGTCGCCGAAGAGGCGGCCGACCTCGTCGCGGAGATGGAAGACGAAGACGACGACGAAACGGAGGAAGAATAAATGGCGATCCTCTACACCGAAGAGATTCGCGACATGACGCCCGCAGAGCGCACCGCCGAGCTCGAAGAGCTCGAAACGGAGCTGCTCAACGCGAAGGCCGTGCAGGCCGCGGGTGGCGCGCCGGAGAACCCCGGCCGCGTCTCTGAACTGAAAAAGACCATCGCCCGAATCAAGACGATTCAGGGCGAAGAAGGCGACCTCGACGAAGAATAATGCCACTGACACCCGAGACCCTCACGCGACACGAACTCAACGGCCTCCACGTGGAGGTCGTCGACGCGGCGAACCCCGACCTCGTCGGAATAGCCGGTCGCATCGTCGTCGAGACGATGCACACGTTCATGGTCGACGACGGGTCTCGGGTGCGGCAGGTGCCAAAGCGAGGGGCGACCTTCGAATTTGCGATTCCGCGTACAGATGAAGCCGCCGACGCTGCGAAGGCGTCGGGGACCGCGTCCAAACTTCGGTCGGATACTACTGGCGGATTTGATGCCAGTCAGTCTGATCGGCTCGCCGACTCATCATCGGCGGCTTCCCCCTCGGGGAATTGCGAGGGCGTGGCCTACGTTACGGTGGATGGCGCACAACTGCTCTCACGACCCGCCCTGCGCACCGAAACTACTGGTGACTCGAAATGGCGATAGGACTTGACGTTCCAATGCCTCCGGAACCTGACGATTCCGAGGCTTACGACTACGAAAAATGTCCGTTCTACGGCTCGCTCTCCGTCCGGGGTCAGACCCTGGAGGGGACGGTCGTCTCGACGGACATGGCAAAGACCGTCATCGTCGAGCGGGAGTACGACGTATTCGTTCCGAAGTACGACCGCTACATGAAGCGACGTTCCCGCATCCCGGCACACGTGCCGGGCGTGCTCGACGACGTCGCTGTCGGTGACGAAGTAACGATTGCGGAGACCCGACCTCTCTCGAAGACGAAATCTCACGTCGTCGTCGAGATTATGGGAGGTGACGAGTGATGGAAGCGCTCAAAGCGGACATCACCAAGGGTGTCGCCCGTGGCTCGCTGGTCACGTGCGCCGACAACACCGGCGCTCGTGAACTGAAGATTATCAGCGTCGCGGGTTACTCCGGCACGAAGAACCGCCACCCCAAGGCAGGCATCGGGGACAAGGTGACCGTCTCGGTCACCAAAGGTACCCCCGAGATGCGCCGCCAGGTGCTCGAAGCGGTCATCGTCCGCCAGCGGAAATCCATCCGCCGGCCCGATGGCACGCGTGTGAAGTTCGAGGACAACGCCGCCGTCATCATCGACGAGATGGAAGAGCCTCGCGGGACCGAAATCAAGGGTCCCGTCGCACGCGAAGTCGCCGAGCGCTTCGGGAGTATCGCATCGACGGCTACGATGATTGTATAGTATGACTCGACAACCGCGCAAACAGCGAACCCAGATTCGCGACGCGCCGCTCCACGAGCGGCAAAAGCAGGTCCGCGCACCGCTGTCGGCCGACCTCCGCGAGGAGTACGGCAGCCGTAACGTCCGCGTCAACGCGGGCGACACGGTCGAGGTGCTCCGCGGCGACTTCGCCGGCGAAGAAAGCGAAGTCACCGAGGTCGACCTCACCGACGCCGTCATCTACGTTGACGGTGTCGTCGTTGAGAAAGCCGACGGCGAGGAGGTCCCACGCCCCCTTCAGGCCAGTAACGTCCGCGTGACGGAACTGGACCTCGAAGACGACGTGCGCGAGGCCCGACTCAAGGAGGATAACGAATGACTCGACACCAGAAGCGACTGTCCGTACCGAAGTCCTGGCCGGTCGAGCGCAAGACAGGCACGTTCACGGTCAAGGCCGGAGCGGGTCCGCACGGCGAGGCGGGGGTTCCCCTCATCATCGTCCTGCGCGACGTGCTCGGCTACGTTGACTCGAAGAAGGAGGCCCAGTACGCCCTCAACCACCAGAGCATTCTGGTCAACGGCGACGTGGCCTCCGACGTCCGCCGTCCCATCGGGATGTTCGACATCCTGGCGTTCGTCCAGCGAGAGGAGTACTACCGCGTCTTCCCCGACGAGGGAGGCCGCCTGGCGCTGACGCCCATCGACGCCGACTCGGCATCCAGCCGTCTCGGCAAGATTGTGAACAAGACGCAGGTCAGCGGTGGCGACTTCCAGCTGACGCTCCACGACGGAGCGACCCTCGTCGTCGAGGACGCCTCGGAGTACAGCGGCAAGGACTCCATCGTCGTCGACAACGAGACGAAGGATGTCGTCGCGCACTTCCCCTACGAGGAAGGCGCGCTCGTCACGGCCGTCAACGGCCAGCACGCCGGCGAAATCGGCGAGGTCACCGAGATCATCGTCACGCCCGGCAGCGGAAACAACTCCGTTGTCGTCGAGACCGAAGACGGCGAGTTCGAGACGGTCGAACAGTACGTCGTCGTCATCGACGAGAACTTCACGGGTTCGGACGACGAGTCCGAAGCACGTCAGGCTGCTGACGGCGGTGATGACGAATGAGCGAGGCTGACTTCCACGAGATGCGCGACCCGCGCATCGAGAAGGTCGTCGTCCACATGGGCGTCGGCGAAGGTGGTCGCGAACTCGCCAAGGCCGAAGACATCCTCGAAGAGATCACCGGTCAGGAGAGCGTTCGCACGATCTCCGGCCGCGCCTCACAGGACTTCGGCGTTCGCCGCGGCGAACCCGTCGGCGCGAAGGTCACTCTTCGCGGTGACACCGCCGTCGAGTTCCTCGAAACCGCACTCCCCATCGCGGACCTCTCCGTCTCGTCGTTCGACGAGACCGGCAACTTCGGCTTCGGCGTCGAAGAGCACACGGAGTTCCCGAGCCAGGAGTACGACCCGCAGATCGGTATCTACGGGCTGGACGTGACGGTCAACCTCGTCCGCCCCGGCTACCGAGTGAAAAAGCGCGACAAGCGTTCCCGTCAGATTCCGTCGTCCCACCGGATGACCGTCGAGGACGCCGTCGCGTTCATCGAGTCCACGTTCGACGTGGAGGTTGAAGAATGAGCGATAGCGAAACAGAACAGACGGGCGAGCACGCGTCCCGCCGCACCGGCCAGGAGAACGAGTGCCGGCGCTGCGGTCGAAAGCAGGGACTTGTCAGCAAGTACGACATCAACCTGTGCCGCCAGTGCTTCCGAGAGATCGCCCGCGAGATGGGATTCAAGAAGTACCGATAAGCAATGGCTGACAACGACCCACTCAGTAGCGCGCTCTCCGGTGTGGACAACGCCGAGAGCGTCGGACACCTGTCCCACGAGATCCAGCCCGCCTCCAACATCATCGGCTCCGTCCTCGAGGTCTTCTACGACCGCGGGTACATCGACGGCTTCGAGTTCGTCGACGACGGCAAGGCCGGTCTGTTCGAGGTTGAACTGAAAGGCGCAATCAACGATTGTGGCGTCGTCAAGCCCCGGTATTCCGCCGGAGCCGACGACTTCGAGAAATGGGAGAAGCGATTCCTCCCCGCCCGTGACTACGGCGCGCTCATCGTCACGACGAGCCACGGCGTCATGAGCCACTACGAGGCCCGCGAGAAGGGCATCGGTGGCCAGATCATCGCCTACGTCTACTAGTACAATGAGCCGAATAGAAATCGAAATCCCGGACGAGGTATCCGCCGAGGTCAAGAACCTCGAGCTCACCATCGAGGGCCCCAACGGAAGCGTCACCAAGCGCCTCTGGTACCCGAACGTCTCGGTCTCCGCCGAAGACGGCGCTGTCGTCATCGAGAGCGACGTCGAGAACGCGAAGACCAACGCGACCATCGGTACCTTCGAGAGCCACGTGAACAACATGCTTCACGGCGCGACCGAGGGGTGGGAGTACAAGATGGAAGTCCACTACGCTCACTTCCCGATGCAGGTCAGCGTGGAAGGCAGCGACGTGGTCATCAAGAACTTCCTCGGCGAGAAGTCCCCGCGACGAGCGCAGATTCGCGGCGACACGGACGTACAGGTCGACGGCGAAGAACTCACCCTGACGGGCTCCAACAAGGAGGACGTCGGGCAGACCGCCGCCGACATCGAACAACTCACCCGCGTCAAGGACAAGGACACTCGCGTGTTCACCGACGGCGTGTACATCACCCAGAAACCGCAGACTGGTGATGCCTAATGTCGGAAGAAATCACCGAACTCGAAGACATCAGCGGCGTCGGCCCGTCGAAGGCCGACGCGCTCCGCGAAGCCGGCTTCGAGAGCGTCGACGACGTACAGGCCGCGAGCCAGTCCGAACTGGCCGAGGTCGACGGCATCGGGAACGCGCTCGCCGCGCGTATCAAAGCCGACGTCGGTGGCCTCGAGGTCTCCGACGAGGCCGAGGCCGAAGTCGAAGACGAGTCCGAAGCCGAGCCTGAGGAAGAGGAAGCCGAAGCAGTCGAGACGGAGCTTCAGCCCCGCGGTCACGCGGACAAGAAGCCCCAGCTCGACGACGAAACCGCGGAAGCCCTGGCGCAGAAGCGCCGCGAGGGCAAGCCGCAGTTCAACCGGCAGGACTACCACAAGAAGAAGCGCACGCCCACGTCGTGGCGTCGCCCCCGTGGTGGTCTCTCCAAACAGCGTATCGGCATCAAGGGCAAGGGCGCCAAGGTCGAGGCGGGCTACCGCACGCCGAAGGCCGCCCGCGGCCTTCACCCGTCGGGCTTCGAGGAGGTCCGCGTGTTCAACACGGACGACCTCGAAGGCATCGACGGCGATACGCAGGCAGTTCGCATCGCCTCCTCGGTCGGCGCGCGCAAGCGCGAGCGCATCGAGGAAGCGTGTGAGGACCGCGAGATTCGCGTCCTCAACCCCACCTACGTCGAAGTCGAGGTGGATAACTGATGACGGACCTCAAAGCGCAGAAGCGAATGGCGGCCGACGTCCTCGACGTCGGCAAAAGCCGAGTGTGGTTCGACCCCGAAGAACAGGCCGAAATCGCGGAGGCCATCACGCGCGAAGACATCCGTGAACTCGTCGACGAGGGCACGATTCGCGCCAAGGACGCCAAGGGCAACTCGAAAGGTCGCGCACGCGAGCGCGCCGCCAAGCGTTCCTACGGTCACCGCAAGGGTGCCGGCTCCCGCAAGGGCCGTTCCGGCGCTCGACAGAACAAGAAGGACGCATGGGTCAGCCGAATCCGCGCCCAGCGCCGTCGCCTGAAGGAGCTTCGCGAGGACGGAACGCTCGACCGTTCCCAGTACCGCACGCTCTACAACAAGGCGTCCGGTGGCGAATTCGATAGCGTGGACCGGCTCGAAGCATACATTCAGAACAACTACCAGGTGGAGATTCAATAATGGCGACCGGACCACGATACAAGGTTCCGATGCGGCGTCGCCGCGAAGTCCGGACCGATTACCATCAAAGGTTGCGCCTGCTGAAATCGGGCAAGCCCCGCCTCGTTGCTCGCGTGAGCAACAAGCACGTCAGGGCGCAGCTGGTCACTCCGGGCCCGCAGGGCGACGAGACCCACGCTGCAGCGACCTCTGCCGACCTCGACGAGTACGGCTGGGAAGCCCCCACGGGCAACCTCCCGAGCGCGTACCTCACGGGGTATCTGGCAGGTAAGCGGGCGCTGGCCGCCGGCGTCGAGGAAGCGGTCCTCGACATCGGCCTCAACACGGCCACGCCCGGAAACAAGGTCTTCGCGGTGCAGGAGGGTGCTATCGACGCTGGCCTCGAAATCCCCCACAACGATGCAGTACTCGCTGACTGGGACCGCAACCGCGGTGTCCACATCGCCGAGTACGCAGAGCAGCTCGACGAGCCGCTCTACAGTGGAGAGTTCGATGCCACGAACCTCCCCGACCACTTCGACGAAGTGCTCGGGAACCTTCAGGAGGACGAATGAGCAGCAATAACAACGGCTGGGAGCCGCGAACGCGGCTCGGCCGCATGGTGCAGAACGGCGACGTCACGTCGATGGACCAGGCGCTCGAGACGGGACTTCCGCTCAAGGAACCCCAGCTCGTCGACCAGCTCCTTCCCGGACTGGACGACGAGGTGCTCGACATCAACATGGTCCAGCGCATGACCGACTCCGGCCGCCGGGTGAAGTTCCGGTGTGTCGTCGCAGTCGGGAACCGTGACGGCTACCTCGGCTACGCTGAGGCCCGCGACGACCAGGTCGGCGGTGCCATCCAGAAAGCCATCGAGGTGGCGAAACTGAACATCATCAAGGTAGACCGCGGCTCGGGGTCGTGGGAAGACCGCGCAGGCGGCCTCAACTCCCTCTCGCGCAAGGCAGAGGGGAAGGCCGGCTCCGTGACGGTCCGTATTATCCCCGCCCCGCAGGGTCTCGGCCTCGCGGCCGCAGAGACCGTCCGGAACATCCTCGAACTCGCCGGCGTCCAGGACGCCTGGACCAAGAGCGACGGGAACACCCGGACCACGGTCAACCTCGCGAAGGCGACCTACAACGCACTCAAGAACGCGTCGCAGTCCCGTACTCCGCAGCGCGCTCGTGAAGTCCGTCAGGAGGTGCGCGAATAATGCAGGCTATCGTTCAGCTTCGCGGTGAGGTCAACATCGCACAGGACGTCCGCGACACGCTCACGATGCTCAACATCCACCGCGTGAATCACGCGACGTTCGTGCCCGAGACCGACGCCTACCGCGGGATGATTTCGAAGGTCAACGACTTTGTCGCGCACGGCGAGCCGAGCGTCGACGTCGTCGAGACCCTCATCAGCACGCGCGCCGAGCCCGAGGAGGGCGACGGCGACATCACCGACGAGTGGGTCTCCGAGAACACCGACTACGACGACGTGGCTGCGCTCGCGCAGGCCATCGTCGGCGAGGAGACGACGCTGCGAGAGCAGGGCGTCTCCCCCGTGCTTCGTCTGCACCCGCCGCGCGGCGGCCACCGCGGACAGAAGCACGTCACCAAGGAAGGCGGCCAGCTCGGTAAGCACAGCACCGAACAGATCGACGAACTCCTGGAGGACATGCGATGACGTCCAAGAAGCGACGCCAACGCGGTTCCCGCACGCACAGCGGCGGTACGCACAAGAACCGACGCGGTGCCGGTCACCGCGGCGGTCGCGGCCGCGCCGGACGCGACAAACACGAGTTCCACAACTACGAGCCGCTCGGCAAGCACGGCTTCAAGCGACCGGACGTCCTGCAGGACGACGTCGCTGAAGTCAAGGTCCAGAAGCTCGACGAGGACGCGGCGCTCCTCGCGGCCGACGGAGTCGCCGAGAAGGACGGCGACACCTACGTCATCGACGCCCGCGACGTGGCCGAGGACGGCTGGGAAGCGGACGTCGTGAAGGTGCTCGGCGGCGGGCAGGTTCGCAACGAACTGCACGTCGTCGCCGACGCCTTCACGGCCGGTGCCGTCGAACTCATCGAAGAGGCCGGCGGCGACGCCGAACTCTCCGAACGCGCGGAAGAAGCGGCTGAAGCCGAGGAATCGGCCGACGCCGACGAAGACGACGAGGAATAAATCATGGGATGGAAGGACGCCGCCGAACCAGTGCTTTCGCGGATGCCCGCAGTCGCCCGACCGGAGGGACACGTTCCGTTCCGCCGGAAGCTCGGGTGGACCGGCGGCATTCTCGTCTTGTACTTCTTCCTGACGAACGTGACGCTGTTCGGCCTCGACGCCGCGACCGCGAACGACCTGTTCGGTCAGTTCCGGTCCATCTTGGCCGGCCAGCAGGGTTCGGTGCTCCAGCTGGGCATCGGTCCCATCGTCACCGCGAGCATCGTTCTACAACTGCTCGGCGGTGCTGACCTGCTCGGGCTCGACACGGACAACAACCCGCGCGATCAGGTCCTCTATCAGGGACTGCAGAAGCTGCTCGTCGGGGTCATGATCTGCCTGACGGGCCTGCCGATGGTGTTCGCCGGCAACTTCCTGCCGGCCGACCAGGCCGTAGCGACATCGCTCGGTATCGGCACGGTCGGCGTGAAGGGACTCATCTTCGCGCAGATCGCCGTCGGTGGCGTCCTCATCCTCTTCATGGACGAGATCGTCAGCAAGTGGGGCGTCGGATCCGGGGTCGGCCTGTTCATTATCGCCGGCGTCAGCCAACAGCTCGTCGGCGGGCTGTTCAGCTGGCAGGGCCTCGGCGGCACGTCGGGCTTCTTCGCGACGTGGATCGGCATCATCACCGGTGCCATCGAACTACCGGCCTCGCCGACCGACCTGCTGTCGACGGTCTTCCTCGGTCAGGGACAGCTGCTCGCGCTCATCACGACGTTGCTTATCTTCGGCATCGTCGTCTACGCCGAGAGCGTCCGCGTCGAGATTCCCCTCTCGCACGCCCGCGTGAAGGGTGCCCGCGGCCGCTTCCCGGTGAAGCTCATCTATGCGAGCGTCCTGCCGATGATCCTCGTTCGCGCCCTGCAAGCGAACATCCAGTTCCTCGGGCGCTTCCTCAACTCCTCGTGGGTCGGCATGCCAGCGTGGCTCGGCCAGTACACGAGCGGACAGGTCACAGGTGGCCTGTTCTACTATCTCGCGCCCATCCAGTCGCGGTCCGACTGGATGTGGTTCCTCGGACTCACGTCGGCCGACCCGCTCGATATCGCCATCCGCGTGCTCATCGACCTGATCTTCATGATCGTCGGTGGCGCGGTGTTCGCGATATTCTGGGTCGAGACGACGGGAATGGGTCCGGAATCGACCGCGCAGCAGATTCAGAACTCCGGGATGCAGATTCCCGGGTTCCGCCGTAACCCGCAGGTCATCGAGAAGGTCATGGAGCGGTACATCCCGCAGGTGACCGTCATCGGTGGCGCGCTCGTCGGCCTGCTCGCCGTCATGGCGAACATGCTCGGCACCATCGGCGCAGTCTCCGGGACGGGGCTGCTCCTTACGGTCTCCATCACGTACAAGCTGTACGAGGAGATCGCGGAGGAACAGCTCATGGAGATGCACCCGATGATGCGCAACATGTTCGGCTCCGAGTAGCGAGCCGAGCCCCGACGCGCTCGACTGCCGCCGCACACCCGCGGCGAACGTCACTTCCACTTCACTTCATTTCTGCCGCGCTCGACCGGATAGCGGCGCGTTCGTCTCGGACCGCCCGACTCGCCGGATAATCCGGCCACTTTTGACTCCCGCCGGCGGAACAGCGGGGTATGCACGAGGGGCGACTCGCGGTCGACATCGAGACGGCAAGCCCGAACGGTCAGCCGAGCGACTTCCGAAACACCGACGACTTCGAGTTGGTCGCCGTCGGTCTCGGCCACCGCGCCGGCGACGACGCTCCCGTCGACGTCGAGGTGCTCCTCCGCGACGGCGACTGGTCGCTCGACCACACCGCCGACCTCCTCCGGCGGGTCGTCGAGTGGTGCGAGGCCCGCGGCGCGGGCGGCGAGGGCGTCGTCACCTACAACGGCGAGTACTTCGACGAACACCACCTCCGCGCGTGGGCCGACCGCGTCGCCGACGCCGGCGTCTGGGCGGACGCGCCGCGTCGAATCGACGCGCTGTTCGCGGACCACGTCGACCTCGGGACGCTCGCCGCCGAGGCGTACCCGGAGGCGGTCCGGCCGAACCGCGACATCCCGGCGCTGTGGAAGGCGTGCAAGGAGGCGGGCGTCGACCAGCCGACCGTCTGGTACGACGACTACGACCTCCCGGCGGGCTACCTCGACCGCCTCGGCGTCGAGGCCGACCACGTCAAGGGCGCGCACGTCGGCGAGGCGCTGGGCGAGGCGTACGTCGAGGACGTCGTCGCGGAACTCGACCACACGCGGACGCACGCCGAACTCACTCGACTCCTCGTCGACTACGCCGCCGGCGACATCGAGCCGCTGTTTTCGCTCCACGACGCGCTTCGCCGGGCCGACGCGAGCGCGGACTGACCCGGTTCGTCCCCGTCGAGCCGACGCGACGCCGTCGGTCGGACCCGCGCGTCGTTCTGTCTCGCGGCAAACGTTTAGCCGCCGGCAGTCGTATCGCGTGGTATGAACGACCTCGAACCGGCGACCGCCGTCGAGGAGGCGCTCCGCGGCAACGGCATCAGCGTCGAATCGGTCTCGCTCGACGACGCCGTCTCGCTGACGTATCTCACGGCGTTCCCGGACGTCGAACCCGATCACGGCGAAGTGGGCCGCGCGGTCACGGCCTTCCTCGAACTCGCCCGCGACGACGAGTTCGAACCGAGAACCGTCGAGGCGACGGTGCTCCGAAGCGAGGGCGACGTGCAGGCGACGTGGACGCTCGAAGCCGACTGGATTCGCGCGTACAACGATTACGCGCTCGACGACGAGGAGTTGTCCCAGCGCGTCCTCGACAGCCTCTACGAGGAGGGCGACGCGTGAGCGCGTGGCGACACCGCGGCGAGCCGCCCGCCGCGCGCGGCCCGCGTCGGCCCTCGCACTTCGAGTACTCGCGCGTCGCGCTGACGTTCGACAGCGAGGGGTCGAACTGCGCGGGCTGGCTCTACCGTCCCGACGGCGTCGAGTCGCCGCCGGTGGTCGTCATGGCCGGCGAGCTCGCGGCGGAGCGTCGCTTCGGCCTCCGCCCCTACGCCGAGCGGCTGGCCGAGGCGGGCTACGCGGCGTTCCTCTTCGACTATCGCAACACCGGCGACTCCGACGGCGAGCCCCGGAACCTCGTCGACCCCGACTCGCAGATTGCCGACTGGCACGCGGCGCTCTCCGGCCTCCGCGGGCGCGACGAAATAGACTTCCGGTCGCTCGTCCTCTGGGGCGCGGGCCTCTCCGGCGGCTACGCGCTCCGAGCGGCGGCCGAGGACGGTCGCGTCGCCGCCGTCGTCGCCCAGAACCCGATGCTCGACGGGACGGCCGTCACGCGGGGCCGCGGCGTCAAAGGCACGCTCGCCGCACTCGCAGCCGGCGTCCGCGACAGACTCCAGTCGCGGTTCCTCGGCCCGTATCGCGTCCCGGTCGTCGGCGACGGCTCGTCGATGGCCGTCTTCGAGGACCCCGGCGTGCGAGCCGCCTACCGCGACCTCGTGCCGCCGGGAAGCGCGTGGCGCGACGAGACGCCCGCTCGGCTGTTCCTCTCGTTACTTCGCTACCGAGCGCTTCCCGACCCGGACGCGGTCACCTGCCCGACGCTCCTCGTTTCGGGAACTCGCGACGACCTCGCGCCCGCCGACGCGGTCGCCGCCCTCGCGGACGAACTTCCGGACGCGACGCTCGTCGAACTCCCCGCGGGTCACTTCGACCACTACGACCGGGCGTTCGAACAGACGTTCGGCCATCTCCTGTCGTTCCTCCGAACGGTTCGCTGACGGAAGCCGTCAATCCGTTGAACGCTCGCGCGAACCATTATGACCTCGGCAGGCCTATACCACACAGAAATGTCCACATCCACCCGTCTCGTCTCGTTGTTCCTCGCCGTCGCGCTCGTCACGGTGGCCGCGTCCGCGCCGGTGGTCGCACAGGAGTCGGAGGCGCCGAGCGACGCCGACACACAACGGCTCCTCGAAGAGGGGGTCGCGCTGTACAACGACAACGTCGAAGAGTTAGACGTCTCGTTCGCCCGGAGTCTCGTCGCGGGGCGAACGGTGAACGTCTACGTCGAAGACGGGGGCGAGACTCGGGTGTTCTCCGCGTCGGTGCGAGACGATATGCGAATCGAGGACCTGTCGACCGGCCCCGACAGCGAGGCGTCGACCCGAATCACGACGGACCGAGAGACGCTCGAAACCATCGCCGAGTCGCCCGAGCCGATGTCCGAGGTGCGAAGCGCCCTCTCCGACGACCGCATCCGCGTCAACGGCGAGCGGGGCCACCCCGTCGACCAGGTCGTCTGGACCGTCGCCAACACGTTCAAGAGCTTCTTCCTCTGAGCCCGACCCGAACTGGACGCAACTGGACGCCGACCGACCCCGGCTTTTCTCAGCGTCGCCCCGTCCGCGCGTCCGTAACCCACTTTGCCGCCTTCCCCCTCTCTCCGTCGATGACGTTCACGCGCACGGTCGAACTCGACGGCCACATCATCGACTCGGGGATGATGCAACGGGCCATGGGCATCGTGATGGACCTCGGCGGCGACTTCGACGTCGAGCAGTTCGACGTCGGCCGGCAGAAAGACGAGCCCTCCTACTGCCGGATGTCGGTGTCCGCGGACGACCGCGAGACGCTCCAGGAGATACTGCACGAACTCCACCAAATCGGCGCGAACCTCACGGACCCCGTCGACGCCCGCGTCGAGGCCTCGCCGGCCGACCGGGTCGTCCCCGTGGGCTTTTACTCGACGACGAACCACCCGACCGACGTTCGGTATCAAGGCGAGTGGCTCCCGGTCGAGGACATCGAGATGGATTGTGCGATAGTCATCGAGGAGACCGACGACGGCCCGCGGGCCTCCACGAAGGTCCTCAACGGCATCGAGGAGGGCGACCTCGTCGTCACCGACGAGGCGGGGATTCGCGTCAAGCCGCCGGAGCGCCCCCGCGACGCCTCCGGTCCCTTCGGATTCATGCAGGGCGGCGTCTCCTCGGAGCGCCCCTCGGAGTCGCTCATCGGAGAGGTTGCCGAGGCGCTCCGCGAAACCAAAGCCGACGGCGGAAACGTCCTCGTCGTCGCCGGGCCGGCGCTCATCCACTCCGGCGGCGGCGACGCCCTCGCCGAACTCGTCCGCGAGGGCTACGTGGACATGATTTCGGCCGGCAACGGCTTCGCCACCCACGACATCGAACGCGGGCTGTACGGCACCTCCCTCGGGATGGACATGGAGACGATGGAACACCCCCGGAAGGGCCACAAACACCACATCTACACCATCAGCGAGGTCATCCGAGCCGGCGGCATCGCCGAGGCCGTCGAGGAGGGACTCATCGAATCGGGCGTGATGTACGAGTGCGTGAAACACGACGTGCCGTACGTCCTCGCGGGGTCGATTCGGGACGACGGCCCGCTGCCGGACACCATCACCGACACCATCGAGGCGCAAAACGCCATCCGCGAGCAGGCCCACCGCGCCGACATGGTGCTGATGCTCTCGACGCTCCTGCACTCTGTCGCCGTCGGCAACTGCCTGCCGTCGACGGCGAAGACCGTCTGCGTGGACATCAACCCCGCGACCGTCACGCAACTGCTCGACCGCGGCTCCTCGCAGGCCATCGGGATGGTCACGGACATCGGGACGTTCGTGCCGACGCTCGCCGAGAAGGTGCTCGAAGCCGACGACGACAACGACGACAACTGACCGGGTCGTCCCTGCCCGTTCCGCCGCGCCGCCGCGTCGCGCCGTCTGACGTGTCTATTATGACCCCGGGTGGTCTCTCGTGTCCTGTATGCAACCCAAAGCAGCGCGAGTGCTCCTCGCCGCGGTCATGGTTCTCCTCGCCGGGTGCGGGGGCGGCGTCGGCGGCGACGCCACGGCCGCGACCGAACCGACGACAGACGCGACAGACGCGACGACGACCGCCGACGGCGAGTCGGCCAACCAGAGCGGCAACGCCGCCGAACGCACCTCAGTCACGTTCAACGAAACGTGGGACCAGCGGTACCGGGCCGGGCAGTACTACCGCTACGATATCGAGAGTCGGGGCATCGACGGCACCGCGACCTACGAGTGGGAGGTCGTCTCCGCGACCGACGACGAGGTGACGGTTCGGACGAAACTGGTCACGCCCAACGGGACGACCGAACAGACCGTGACCGCGCCGCCGGACGAGGTGTACGGCGAACTCGCCGGGACGCCGTCGGGGTCGGTCGCCACCATCGGATTCGACTCGCCGTACTACAACGGCGTCGACGGCGAGACCCTCAGCGTCGGCGACAGCTGGGAGTCCTCGGGCCCCAACGGGACCGTCAGCTTCGAAGTCGAAGCGCTATCGACCTACGCCGGCTTAGAGTGTGCGGCGTTCGTCGTCCGGACGAACGGGAGCGTCTTCTGGGAGAGTTGCGTCACCCCGGAGAGCCCGCTGCCGGGCTACGTGGCGTTCTACGAGGAGGAAGGCGACGACACGCCGGCGTTCGAGATGGAACTCGTCGAGTACCGGGCCGGCGACTGAGCCGGCCGCGGCCAGTCTCGGGCGCGCCACTCAGACTGTTTCGAGCGGGACGACCGCCATCGGGATGTTCGAGTGTAACAGCACGTCCTGTGCCGTGCTCCCGAAGACGATTTTCGAGGTCGGATTTCGCTTTCGGATGCCGATGACGATTTCGTCGGCGTCGTGTTCGTCGGCGCACTGGAGGACGTCGTCGGCGGCGTCGTTGCCGCGGATGTACTGGTGGGTCTCTACGTCCACGAGGTCACCGAGTCGGGAGACGACGACGTTCAGCGCGTCTTCGCCGTCGCGGACGTCCTCGCTGTCGGTGTCGTCGCCGCCGGGGTGGGAGTTGACGACGTGGACCACGTCGCCGGCGTCGATGCGCCGCGAGAGGTAGTCGCAGACTTCGGCGCTCGTGTGGACCGAGTTCGTCCCGATAACGTATGTTGCCATGTCCCATATCGCTACGCCGTCCTATAAAAATCCACGCCCGACCGCGCTCGTCAGGCCTGCTTCATCATCGCCAGCACGTCGTCTCTCGTCATCTCTTTTCCGTGTTCGTCGTGGGCGTGTTCCTGAATCACTTTCACCACCTCGTTTCTGTTCTCGGATGTCACGCTGAACCCGCACGAACACGTCGCCTGCTGCATCGCCTTCGACATAGCGGTACAGATACGCGCTCCGAGGGCAAAGCGTGTGTTCACACTCATCATGATACTCTCGGTGGCGGGGCGGTTCCCGCGGCCGCGGCGTCTCCGTCGCGTCGCCCGCGCCGTCACCCTGTCGGGGACAAAACATTTACCCAATCGTAAATGTCAGTCGGGTATGGAAAGAAACGCCCTCCTTACCGCCGGAGCGGTCGGCGTCGTCGTCGTGGCGCTCGTCGCCGCCGCCGTCGTTCCGGGGGTCATCGCGGACCCCACCGACGACGGGCCCGTCCGTCCCGGTCCGGTGGACGTCGCCGGCGTCTCCATCGCGGCCGGGGAGGCGACGGGGGAGACGGTCACCCTCGAAATCGAGACACGAATCGACCACCGAGGCAATCCCACGCAGAACGTGAGCGTCCTCGTCCGCGCCGTCGACGCCGAGTCGGGGCTGTTGACGACGACGCAGGAACTCGACGTGGGGACGCTCTCGAAGGACGGTGAGACGGCGGCGACGACCAACCTCACGGTCCCCCGCGAGGGCGGCTACGACGTCGAGGTCGTCCTATACAGCGACGACGAGCGGGTCGACGAGGCGCGAAAGAGCGTCCGCGGCGTCTCGGCTATCAAGCCGCCGTACCTCCAGTCGACCACCTCGTTCACCGACAGCGAGGCGCTTCCGCCCGTCTCCTTCGCCATCGCGGAGACCGGCGAGGACCGGACGACGCTCGACCTGACGGCGACGCTGACGAACGCCGGCGACGACCCGGCCGAGGACCTCTCGGTGCTGTTCGTCCTCCGGCAGGCCGAGTCCAACATCGTGGCCTCTCGGACGACGGTCGACGCGGGGACCATCGAGGCCGGGCGAACCGAGACGGTGGACGCGTCGGCGAGCGTCCCGAACGACTACAACTACTACATCGACGCCGTGTTGCTGCGCGACGGGGTCGTCATCGACACCGCCCGCGGCGCGGCGAACCTGAACCCAACGAGGACGATTAGCGTGAACCAGACCAGAGAAGACGTGGAACTCCGCGTCGAAGACTTCGAAAGCGACGGCGGCGACGCACCGCGGGAAACCGCGTACGAACCGACTGAGACCTCCTCATCAGCACCCGGATTCGGCCCGCTCGTGGCGGTCGTGGGGCTGCTCGCGGCCGTCCTCGTCGCCCGGAGGTGGTCGAAATGAGCGAGCGCGACGACTCGACGACTGCCGACGAAGCCGACATCGAGACGATGGTATCGACCGACTCGACGCCAGAGCCGACCGAGAGTACCGAGGACGCGATAGACGACGAGGAAACCGAGAACCGCGAGTTCGCGGAGCGGATGCGCCGCTTCCTCGACTACGCCGTCCTCGCGGGACTGCTGTTGCTCGCGCTTATCGCGGCGTTGCAGTTCTACCTCAACGCCAGCCAGACTATCACGACGTGGGTGAATCCCGAGTACCGCGCGCCGTTCCAGATGGCGTTTAACCTCGTGTTGCTCCTCGGAGCGGCGCTCGGCGTCTCCGTCCAACTTCGCCGGCTGACGAGCGACTGAGCGGCCCGCGCTACCTCTCACCACGCACACAGTTTTCAGGCCGCCGCCCGAGTCGAGAGATATGAACTTCCTCTTCGTGTCGGCGGACGCCGCGCTCATCACCGACCTCGCGTGGCAGGTCCGCAGAGAGGGCCACGACGTGCGGTACTACATCGAGGCCGAGCGCGACAGGGAAATCGGAGACGGCTTCGTCCCGAAGACCGACGACTGGCGCGCGGAGGTCGAGTGGGCCGACGTCATCGTCTTCGACGACATCTGGGTCGGCTCGGACATCGGCACCGGCGCGCTCGCTCAGGAGCTCCGCGAGGAGGGCCACGCCGTGGTCGGCGGGACGCCGAACACCGACCGCCTCGAAGAGGACCGCGGCTACGCGATGGACGTGCTCGAAGAACACGGCGTCAACACGGTCGAACAGCGCGTCTTCCGCGACTTCGACGAGGGAATCGAGTACGTCCGGCGGAACCGCGCCCCCTACGTCATCAAGCCGCTCGGCGAGGTGCAGAACGTCAAGCGCCTCCTCTACGTCGGCAACGAGGACGACGGCAGCGACGTGGTCGAGGTGCTCCGCGCGTACAAGCAGGCGTGGGGCCACCGGATGAAGGGTTTTCAGCTCCAGCGGAAGGTCGAAGGCGTCGAAATCGCCGTCTGCGGCTTCTTCGACGGGGAGACGTTCGTCGACTCGGTGAACTTCAACTTCGAGCACAAGAAGCTGTTTCCGGGCAACATCGGCCCCTCGACCGGCGAGATGGGCACGTCGATGTTCTGGGCCGGGCGGAACCGACTGTTCGAGGAGACGCTGGGACGGCTCGAACCGTGGCTCGCCGAGGAAGGCTACGTCGGGAGCATCGACATCAACTGCATCGTCAACGAACACGGCATCTATCCGCTGGAGTTCACCCCGCGGTTCGGCTACCCGACGATTACGCTCCAAGAGGAGTCCTTCGAGTCGTCGACCGCGCAGTTCTTCTCCGACCTCGCCCACGGCAACGACCCCGAGCTGTCGGTCCACGGCGGCTACCAAATCGCGGTCCGCATCGTCCTGCCGCCGTTCCCCTTTACCGACGAGCAGACCTACGACGAGAACTCGCGGAACGCGGCGGTCGTCTTCGAGACCGACAGCCGCGAGGGCGTCCACATCGAGGACGCGAAACTCGTCGACGGGCAGTGGCGCGCCGCCGGCGAAAGCGGCATCCCGCTGGTCGTCACCGGGAAGGGCGAGACGATGCAGGAGGCGAGAAAACAGGCGTATGACCGCGTCGACGACATCGTCATCCCGAACCTGTACTACCGCGACGACATCGGCGAGCGCTGGATAGCCGGCGACGGCGACCGACTGCTCGCGTGGGGCTACCTCGGGCCGGCGAGCGAACGAGAGATTAGTTGAGCACCAGCCACGCGGCGAAGACGGCGAGGCCGCCGACGCCGGTGCTCAGCGCGGCGTGGACCCGGAGGCGGTCGAGAATCGCGTGGGCGTGGCCGTCTTCGACCGACAGCAGTTCGTGAATCTCGCTGCCGATTTCGCAGCGCGGGAGGAAGTCCATGGCGACGTGGAGGAACACACCCGAGGCGAAGCCGAAGACGACTCCGCGGAAGGCGTCGGTCGCGGGGAGCGACACCGCGCTGGAGATGATGGCGGCGATACCGAGGCCCGCCGCGGGGAGGAGCAACGGCGCGACCGATTCGCCCCGACCCGAGAGCCGCCGAGCGGCCGCGTACCCGGCCGGTCCCTTGTGCGAGACGATGGCGAGGCCGAGGCCGACGCCCACGTCGATGTTCCCGTAGACGATACCGATAATCGCGCCCGCGGAGACGGCGTGCGCCGAGAGTTCGGTCACGGTGCGGTCCACGGGGAACTCCATGTGGGCGAAGCGGTGGCCGACGGTGTGGGCGGCGAAGCCCGCGAGGATGCCGAAGGCGATGCCGAAGCCGCCGAACTGGGGGTGATGGCCGAGCGCCTGCGGGACCAGAAACACCGCGGCGCTCGTCACCATCGCGCCGCTGGCGAGGCCGTAGCCCCAGACGAGGCCCTCGGCGTGCTCGGCCCGACTCCACGCGCCGAGGGGGGCGGCGAGCGCCATCGCGCCGAAGGCGGCCCACGAGACGACGAGGAGGTTCCACGCCTCGACGCTCGCGGCGTACGCGGAGAGCGCGACGAGTGCCGCGACGCTCCCCGCGCCGATGGCCGTCGCCGTCGAACGGTTCATATTGTGAACGAACCGATTGGGATTAATAAGGGGCGCGGTTCCGGCGGAACAGGTGGGTCGAAACGGCGGGAGGACTCAGCGCGTCGCCCGTTTCCACGCCTTGAGGTCCGCGATGTCGCCGTCGAACTCGGCGGGGTCGGCGTCGGTCGCCGCCCAGACGAACAGGTCGGCCACGTCGTCGGGGTCGCGGCCCTGCCCGCCGGTGAGGTCGGTGGCGACGAGGCCGGGGTCGACGACCGTCACGGTCCGGCCGCAGTCGGCGGCGAACTGCCGGACGAGCGCCTCGGCGGCCGCCTTGGAGACGGCGTACGCGCCCATCCCCGGTTTCGCCTCGCGGGCGATGGAGCCGGAGGGGACGAGGATGCGCCCGTCGTCGGCCATGTGCGGCAGCGCCTCTTTGACCGCCGCGAAGACGCCGCGGACGTTGGTCCGGAGGGTGTCGTCGAACGCCGCGTACGAGTCCTCGGGCGCGGGCATCTCGCCGGGCGTCCCGTGGGCGACGGCGGCGTTGGCGACGAGTACGTCGATGCGTCCGCCGGCGCGGGCCGCCGTCTCCATCAGGCGCTCCATGTCGAGTTCGTCGCGCACGTCGGCGCGGACCGCGCTGGCGCTGCCGCCGTCGCGTTCGATATCGTCGACGACCGACTGGAGGGCGTCGCCGTCGCGGGCGCAGGCGACGACCGTCACGCCGGCGCGACCGAGGGCGCGCGCGACCGCCGCGCCGATGCCGGAACTCGCACCCGTGACCACCGCGGTGGTGTCGTTCATGCGGGGCCGTAGGGAGGGACCGAGCCTAAAGCTACCCCCCGACGGCGGTCGATTCGGTCAGTCGATTTATGCCCTCAACGTCCGTACGAACGGACATGAATTCTGTCTCGGCCCTCGACTCTCTCGCCGGCGAGTCCGTCGTCGTCGTCGGCGGCGGCTTCGGCGGCCTCTCGACGGCGTGCTATCTCGCGGACGCCGGTGCCGACGTGACGTTGTTGGAGAAGAACGAACAGCTCGGCGGCCGAGCCAGCACGCTCGAACGCGACGGCTTCCGGTTCGATATGGGGCCGTCGTGGTATCTCATGCCCGACGTGTTCGAGCGCTTCTTCGCCTACTTCGGCAAGCGGCCCGAGGACTACTACGAACTGACGCGGCTGGACCCCCACTACCGCATCTTCTTCAAGGACGGCGACCGCGTCGATATGCTCCCCGACATCGCGGCCAACAAGGCCACCTTCGAGTCCTACGAACCCGGCGCGGGCGACAGGCTCGACGACTACCTCCGGAAGGCAGAGCGGAACTACCGAATCGGGATGGAACACTTCGTCTACACCGACCGCCCGGCCCTCACCGACTACATCGACCTCGACGTGTTTCGGTACTCGTGGGGGCTGTCGCTCGTCGGCTCGATGCAGGACCACGTCGAGAACTACTTCGACCACCCGAAGCTCCAGCAGATAATGCAGTACACGCTGGTGTTCCTCGGCGGCGCGCCGAACAACACCCCGGCGCTCTACAACCTCATGAGCCACGTCGACTTCAACATGGGCGTCTACTACCCCGACGGCGGCCTCGCGGGCGTCGTCGACGCCATCGTCGACCTCGCCGGGGAGTTGGGCGTCGAGTTCCACACCGACTCGCCCGTGGCCGAAATCGCCGGTCGCCGCGGCGGGTTCGCCGTCCGCACCGAAGACGGCCGCGAGTTCCTCTGCGACCAGGTCGTCTCCGACGCCGACTACGCCCACACCGAACAGGAACTCCTCCCGGAGAAGAAGCGCCAGTACGACGCCGACTACTGGGACTCCCGAACGTACGCCCCCTCGGCGTTCCTGCTCTACCTCGGCGTCGAGGGCGACGTGGACGAACTCGCCCACCACACGCTCGTCCTCCCCACCGACTGGGACGACCACTTCGAGACGATATTCGACGACCCGGCGTGGCCCGACGACCCCGCGTACTACCTCTGTGTGCCGTCGAAGACCGACGACTCGGTCGCACCCGAGGGTCACAGCAATCTGTTCGCGCTCGTCCCCATCGCGGCCGGGTTGGAGGACACGCCGGAACGCCGCGAGCGCTACCGCGACCTCGTCCTCGACGACATCGCCGAGAACACCGGCGTCGACCTCCGCGACAGAATCGTCGTCGAGGAGACGTTCTGCGTGAACGACTTCAAGGAGCGCTACAACAGCACGCAGGGCACGGCGCTCGGCCTCGCGCACACGCTGTTCCAGACGGCGCTGCTCCGCCCGCCCCACGGCTCCGACGCGGTCGACGGCCTCTACTTCACCGGCTCGTTCACCACGCCGGGCATCGGCGTCCCGATGTGTCTCATCAGCGGCCAGCTCACCGCCGAGGAGATGGCCGACGACGCGAGGTGAGCGCCGACATGGACGCAGGGACCGAGGCCGGTGAAGGCGGTAAGGACCGCGAGGACCGCGAGGGTGGCGCACCCGGCGGTAGCGGACCCGAGAACGGCGGGCTCCGCGACCGCCTCGTCTACCTCGCGGTCCTCTCGCGACCCCGCTTCTGGCTCTACCTCGCCGGCCCCGTCGTCGTCGGCGTCGCGGCCGCCGCGAGCACCCCCGCCGACCTGTTCGGCCGCCAGTCGGTCGCCCTGTTCGCGTACTTCCTCGTCCCCGCGAACGTCTTTCTCTACGGCGTCAACGACGTGTTCGACGCCGACGTGGACGAGGCGAACCCGAAGAAGGACGACCGCGAGGCCCGCTGGCGCGGCGACCCGGTGAACACCGCCGTCGTCGCCGCGAGCGGCCTGCTCGGACTCGGCCTGTTCGCCCTCGTCCCGCGGGTCGCGTGGCCGTGGCTGGCCGCGCACTTCTTCCTCGCCGTCGAGTACAGCGCGCCGCCGCTTCGGTTCAAGACGACGCCGCTTCTCGACTCGGTGTCGAACGGGCTGTACGTCCTGCCGGGCGTCGCCGCCTACGCGGCCGTCTCGGGGTCGAACCCCCCGATGCTCGCCGTGGCGGGCGCGTGGCTGTGGACGATGGGGATGCACACGTTCTCCGCGATTCCGGACATCGAACCCGACCGCGAGGCCGGTATTCGGACGACCGCGACGGCCCTCGGCGAGCGCCGGACCTACTGGTACTGCGCCGCGACGTGGGCGCTCGCCGCCGTCGCCTTCGCCGCGGTCGACCTCCGTCTCGGCGCGCTGTTGGCGGCCTATCCGGTCGTCGTCTTCGGCATCGTCGCCGCCGGCGTCGACGTGGACCGGGCGTACTGGTGGTACCCCGTCATCAACACCGTCGTCGGCATGCTCATCACCCTCGGGGCGCTCTGGAGGCTCGTCAATGGGTAACGGCGAGTCCCCGGAGGTGCGCCCGTGAGCGCGAGCGACCTGCGAGCGCGGCTCCCTTCTAGCCGCCGCGACGCCGAAGACGCGCTCGACCGGCTGGTGCGCGACAACCGCTTTACCATCTCGGTGTTCTTCCCGCTGAACGGCGCGGTGCTCCTCGTCGCCAGCGCGATGGGTTGGCTCCCCGACCCGCTGGCGTTCAACGCGTTTCTCATCCTCCTCGGGACGCTCGTGATGCGCTCGCCGCTCATCGTGGGCGTCCTCCCACTCGTGACGCGTCGGGCGGCCCTCGGCGTCGGCGCGCTCACCGCCTACGCCTACGCCATCGAGTACACCGGCGTCACCACGGGCTGGCCGTACGGCTGGTTCCACTACGGCGTCGACCTCGGGCCGACGGTCGCCGGCGTCCCCGTCGGGCTGCCGGTGTTTTTCATCCCGCTCGTGATGAACGCCTACCTGCTGTGTCTGCTGTTGCTGGGCGACCGCGCCCGCAACGGGGCCGTCCGCCTCGGCGTCGTCACCGCGGCCGTCCTCGCCATGGACGTGGTGCTCGACCCCGGCGCGGTCGCGCTCGGCTTCTGGGAGTACTACCGCCTCGGCGACGACGCACTGTTGTTCTACGGCGTCCCGCTTTCGAACTACGCCGGCTGGGTCGTCAGCGCGACCGTCGCCGTCGTCGCGCTCGACCGGTCGTTCGACCGCGAGGCGCTTCTCGCCCGCCTCGACCGCACGGAGTTCATGCTCGACGACCTCGTGAGCTTCGTCATCCTCTGGGGCGGCATCAACGCGTGGTTCGGCAACTGGATTCCCGTCGCGGTCGCGGCGCTGTTCGGCGTCGGACTGCTCAAAACGGACCGGTTCGACTCGCGGCTCCTCCGGCTTCCGCGGCGGTTGCCGTGGCGTTCCTGAGTGCCCGGTAGTCGCTCGCGGGAGTTGGAGTCGCGTGACCCTGCTTCGACTCCTCAGTCCGACTCGACGCCGCGACGCCGGCCACGGTAGACGGCCCCGAGTCGTTTCCACTTGAGCAGGCCGAAGCCGAGCAGGATGAGCCCGAAGCCGAGAAGCGTGGTCGGGGTCACGGGCTCCGTGAACAGGAGCCAACTGTACACCGTCCCGAAGCCGGCGACGGCGTAGGTGACGAGGTTGAGTTCGACCGAGCCGAGCCGCGGGAGCAGCGAGAAGTACAGCAGGTAACTGACCGCGCTCGCGAAGACGCCGAGGTAGACGAGGCCGCCGATGCCAGCCAGCGACACGTCGACCTGCGCCAGCGACTCCGTCGGACTCGCGGCGCTGGCGAGGTGGGTCGCGGCGGCCCCGACGACCATCGCCCACGCGGTCTGGGCGGCGAACGGCAGGTCGGTCTCGATTCGTTGGGTGAGCACGCCGCCGAGCGCGAACGCCGCCGCGGCGAGCACCAGTATCGCCTGTCCCGTCGCGTTCGCTCCGAGGAGGTTCGCCGGCTCCGGGTCGGTGACGACGACGAGTCCGAGGAAGCCGACGGCGACGCCGAGCAGTTCGACCGGGCCGAACCGCTCGTCGGGAAGCCACAGCTTCGCGAAGCCGACGGTCAGTATCGGAATCAACCCCGCGAGCACCGACGCGACCGCGCTCGGGACGCTCTGCTGACCGATGTTTTGGAGGGCGCTATACCCCGCGAGCGACAGGAGTCCGGCCGCGGCGACGACCGCCCAATCGCGTCTCGTCCGGGGTCGCCAGTAGTCGGCGCGCCACGCCGCGTACGGCAACAGGAGCGCCGCGCCGATGTCGAGTCGGAGCGCGGCGTACAGAACCGGCGGGAACGATTCCAGCCCGAGCGTCACCGCGGGGTACGCTCCGCCCCACAGCGCCGCCAAGACGACGAACAGGGCGACGCTCCGAGAGCGACCGGCGGGAAGCGACTCACCGACCATGGCGCGTGAAGATGGGAGACAGCGGGGTCGCGGGCGTGAGCGAGTCGGCGGTCTGTGGGTGCGTCTCTGGTGTCGGCTTCGGTCCGTCGGCGGTCGAGAGCGGTGCGTCGGCGTGTGCGCTCATCACCGAGACCTACGCCGGCGACCCCGGAGAACCGGAGGGTTAGGATGCTAACCCCCGCCGTCGGGTCGCGCGTTCGTCGAATTGGGGTCGGAGCTGGAATCGGAGTCGGGGTCGGAGCTGGAATCGGAGTCGGGGTCGGAATCGAACCCATCGAGGCCGGCGAGCGCGGAGACGGCGGCCCCGAGGAGTTTTCGCTCAGCGCGGCGGAGCGTCTTCGAGATGGCCACGTCGGAGACGCCGCAGCGGTCACCGAGAGAGGCGAGCGATTCGCTCCGCGGCGTCTCGTAGTAGCCGTGTTCGACCGCGGTTCGGAGCACTCGCGCCTCCGTGTCGGTGAGTCGGTCGCAGCCGTCGAGGAGCGTCGCGGCCTCGTGGAAGTGTCGGAAGACGTCGGTCGGAATCGAGTCGTCGAGCGGCGTCTGCTCGACGACGGCGAGTTCGTAGCGACGGTCGAGCGAGTCGAGGGTGGCGGCCGCGGCGTCGGCGTCGGCGAACCCGAGATGCCACCGCTCCCAGCCGTCTCTGTCGCGGAGCGGGCCGATGACCGCGCCGCCGTTGGCGAGGACCGTTTCGATGGCGACCGTCTCTTCGAGCACCACGTGGGCGGTCGCGTGCGAGCCGCGCTTCCGCTTGAGTTCGAAATAGCTGACGCCGTCGGCGTCTCTGAGCGCCCGGATGCCGGACTCCAACTGCGACCGCCCGGGCGACGAGGCTTCGACCCAGAGGTCACACCGACCCGTCTCGGGCGAGAGATTCCAGTACGGCGTGGTAAGCGTCACGTCGTGCGCGGCGGTCACCCGTCCCAGTGGACAGTCTAACCGGGTGTCGAGGGTGACGCGGTACATGGAGAGGACTCCGTCGGCCACCCAGTAAACCGTTTCACTCGCGGAGAAATTACGCCGTCAGTCCGAGCCCCAGCGGCTCAGCGACCGAAGCCACCCCGAGACGCGCCCGCTCCGCCGCGAGTGGTCGACCGGCGTCGAACCGGGGCCGAACTCCGCGTCGAGTTCGTCGTCGTCGGGGTACGGGACGACGCTGACGGCCTTGAACACGGCGACGGGGTCGCGCCAGACGGCCCAGTACGCCGCGGTCTTCGCGAGGAGCGTGAGCTTCCGGCCGAAGCCGAGTTCGGGCGTCGTCGTGAGGGTGTCGTAGTCGAGCTTTCGAATCGACCGGTGGTGGTCGGCGTACAGCACCGCCGACAGCAACACCGGGAACTGGCAGTCCGCCGGGAGGTACTCGATGCCGGCGACGCCGTCGCGGTACAGCGACTCCGTGCGGCGGAGTTCGTCGCGCATCACGTCGGCGACGCGCTCGTCGAAGTCGAGGTCGAGAATCTGTTCGGTGTCGACGCCGTGGCGGTCCAGCGTCGTCTGCGGGAGGTAGACCCGGTCGCGCTCGACCACGTCTTCGCCCACGTCGCGGAGGAAGTTCGACATCTGGAACGCCTGCCCGAGCGCCGTCGCGTGCGGGAGCGCCGCCTCGGGGTCGTCGGGCCGCATGACGGCGGTCATCATCCGGCCGACCGCCGAGGCCGACCCGTCCATGTACGTCTCTAACTCCGCGTACGTCTCGTAGCGGTCCTTCTCGATGTCCGACTCCATCGCGTCGATGAAGACGTTCACGTCGTCGGGGTCGATACCGTAGCGCGCTCTGAGTTCGGCAAACGCCGACAGGACGGGGTCGTCGGTCTCGACCACGCCGAGCGCCTCGGCGCGGAGGCGTTCGAGCCGGTCGCGCTGTTGTGCCGGCGGCGCGGTCTCCTCGGCGTCGACGACCTCGTCGGCGACGCGGAAAAACGCGTACAGGACGTACGTGGCGTGTCTGACGCGCTCCGGAAGGAGCCGCGTCGCGAAGTAAAACGTCTTTCCCGTCCGCTGTTGGATGTCTTTTCCCGCCTCGACCTGTGATTCGTTGAGCATCGTTTCGTGTGCGTGGGCGCGTCCGACTCGGGACCAACTGAACTGACCGGGGAGGACGGCCGTTTGTTAGGCCGCCGCCGACATAACGCTTCGTGCCGTCGTGAAATCAACCCGCGAATCCCCCGACTTCGCGGCGGTTCCATCTCAGGCGGCTTCTGTCAGTTTTCGTTACCAGAACGTGTCGCTGCAATCGTAGACGACCCCGTGTTCCGGGCAGACGTACTTGCAGTGGCGGTGGTCCATCGACGTGCCGCAGAAGGGGCAGGGTCTGCCCTTCGGGGATTCGATAGCGCACGCGTTCCGTCCGGCGTCGTCGTCCATACGAGGTTTCGTAGGACGCGACCGACATATCCCTTACTGCCGTCGGCAGCGTCACTCGGAGATTTCCCCGGGCTCGTTCGATTCCGTCCAGTTCGGTCCAGTTCGGTCCGGTCCGGTTCGGCTCGGGCCGACTCGGTCCACCCCGGTGCCGGCAGCCTCGGACAGCCGACGACACCGCTGCACTCGGCGCGGCGGAGGCCCCACCCGAAGTAGTCGCTCGGACGGCGACTCTCGACCGGCGGGCGCGTCGCTCACGGGTCACAAACGGGGGTAGAGAACGAACAACCGAGGCGTGGACGCCGTCGGAAGCGAACGACCGGGGGCGGTCGTCCGGTGAAACCACGTAGCGTACCACGCGGCGAGTGCGGGGACCTCGACCGCGCGATGCTGTTGCAGCTGCGTCTACCCGTTGTCGGAGCGCGTTGAACCGCTCTGGTGGTGATGGTGATGGTGGTGGTGGGGGGCATTCGGTCGGCGAGAGACCGACGCGAACGGGAGGGTCTCTGACAACGGCGATTACCAGTTCGTTATCACCTATCAAAGCTGTACCGGTGGTTCGGGAACCGCGTCACCGGAGACGAAACGAGGCGAACTCCCCCGTGAGACGGCGTGTCGCCGCTCGTGCAGTCGGTCACTCGTCGCCATCCCCGAACTTCGCGTACGGGCTCCGGTGGGTGTTCCGAATCAGGTCCTCGTCGGAGACGCGGAGGCCCAGTTCGTCTAACTCCTCGCCGATGCGGCTGAGGTCGTCGCCGTCGACGCCGATGGCCCGGACCATGACGTTCCGCTCGCCGGTCATCACCTCCTGTACTTCGACGACGCCCGGAACCGCGGCGGCGGCCTCGGCCAGTTCCTCGCGCTCCGGAATCGGTGCCGTACAGACGATAAGTGTGTACAGCTGGTAGCCCGCCCGCTCGTAGTCCACGTCGGCGTGATAGCCGCGGAGCACCCCGTCGGCTTCGAGCCGCTGGATGCGGTTCCGGACGGTGCTCGCCGAGGCGTCGAGCGAGTCTGCGATGTCGGTCGACGACGTGCGGCGCGCCTCCGCCTGCAACGTGTACAGTATCCGCCTGTCCAGCGCGTCGAGTTCTCGACTCGTCATTCACGTGGTCGTCTGTCGGCCGCGACATTAACCTTCCCGACAAGATTATCAGAACAGCAGTTTTCCTCAATTTATAACCGACTCCCGACAACTGGTTACATATATATTCGGACGACCGATGCTTTCTAACCGGTCGCGCTCGAACGGACGGGACACCGACACAGATGAACCCAACAGAGATCGGTATACGACTCGTCGCGGGGGTACTCCTCATCCTCGCGAACGGTTTCTTCGTGGCCATCGAGTTCGCGCTGACGCGCGCCCGACAGTTCACCGAGTCCGAGTTCGTCGACGGCGACTCTCGGCTCGAACGCGCCTGGGAGATGACCCAAGAGCTCGAACTGTATCTCACGACCTGTCAGGTCGGAATTACGGCGTCGAGCATCGCCGTCGGTATCGTCGCCGAGCCCGCCCTGGCGGCGCTGTTCGAGCCGCTGTTCGCCGGCACGACGCTCGCGACCATCGGGGCCGGCGCGCTCATCGCCTACCTGATTATCAACCTCCTGCACCTCACCCACGGCGAGCAGACGCCGACGTACCTCGGCGTCGAGCGCTCCCGGATGGTCTGTCGCTACGGCGCGACGCCGCTGCACTGGTTCTACGTCGCCATCTCGCCGCTCATCAAGTTCGGCGACTGGGTCGCCAAGTGGACGCTCAAGCTCTTCGGCATCGAGATGACGGGCGCGTGGCTCGAAACCGAGACCGACGTCATCGAGTCCCGCGGCCAACTCCGCGAGCGCCTGCACTCGCTGCTTCAGGAGGGCGAACTCCCCGAGGAGCGCCGCGACGAGGTGCTCAACGCGCTCGACGTGGACGAACTCTCCATCAGCGAAATCATGATTCCCAGTTCCGACATCGTCGCGCTCTCGACGACCGCGACGCCCGGCGAGAACTTCGAGCGGATTCGGAACACCCCGCACACCCGCTTCCCGCTCGTCGGTGAGTCGCTCACCGACTTCCGCGGCGTCGTCTACGCGCCCTCCATCATCGACAACTTCGAGGCGCTCCGCGCCGGCGAGCGCTCGTTCGACGAGATTGCCGCGCCGACGATGACGCTCGCCGCCGACACGAACGTCAGCGACGCGTTCGACCAGTTCCAAGCCGAGGACCAGGAACTCGCGCTCGTCCTGCGGGACGGCGAGGTCGTCGGCCTCCTCACCGCGACCGACGCCCTCGAAGCGGTCATGGGCGAACTCGACGACCCGCTCGACTAGCGCTCTCGACGCTCCCCCTCGAATTTTTTCGGCGTGCGGCCGCGCCCCGCGGACGAACCGACCGCGTGACGACTGCCCGAGTGGTTCTCGACACCGCCAGTGACGACCCGACGTTTTCGTCGACCCCCCGGGGGTTTCGGGTGAATTGAGGGTCGACGGAAACACTCTTTTGAATTCGGGTGATACACGTCATTGTACCCGTGAATTCGGGATGGTTTCAGACGAACCCTTGTGGGGTTGAAGCCTGACCCATGTCACCAGCACAAACACCCTACGAGCATCGTTTCAGACGAACCCTTGTGGGGTTGAAGCGACTGGCCGCCCGGTCAAAGCCAACGACCACCTCGTCGTTTCAGACGAACCCTTGTGGGGTTGAAGCGAGGACGTTGGTCGCGGGCGGCATCAGTCGTCACCCGTTTCAGACGAACCCTTGTGGGGTTGAAGCTTGCGCAGGTGCGTCGCCCCGGTCGCGGTCGCGTCGACGAACAGCGTTTCAGACGAACCCTTGTGGGGTTGAAGCGTTTGGGACCTCTTGCGGACTCGTGACGCGACTGGTTTCAGACGAACCCTTGTGGGGTTGAAGCACACAAAGTCCGAATCCACCGCTGGAGTGTGCGGGTGTTTCAGACGAACCCTTGTGGGGTTGAAGCTAAGAAGGTGTCGAGATCGTTCCAACCACCCCATGAGTTTCAGACGAACCCTTGTGGGGTTGAAGCATACCAAACTAAGATAGTAGCGGTAAGTAGACTGTTTCAGACGAACCCTTGTGGGGTTGAAGCACGCACGAGGTCGGAGTACGTGATGCGCTCGTAGGGTTTCAGACGAACCCTTGTGGGGTTGAAGCGCTGGAACTCGCGGCGGGACACGTCGGGGAACGTCAGTTTCAGACGAACCCTTGTGGGGTTGAAGCAGCTCGTCGACGGTCGGTCCGGTCGCCTCCGAGTGTTTCAGACGAACCCTTGTGGGGTTGAAGCGCATGGCTTGCGTGGTGTTTAGTCATCATCTGTCTGTGTTTCAGACGAACCCTTGTGGGGTTGAAGCTTCGAGCGCACCGGCTATCCCGTCCAGGTCGTTATCGTTTCAGACGAACCCTTGTGGGGTTGAAGCACCCTTTTGATGGGTGCGGGGGTATCCGTGTCCGGGCGTTTCAGACGAACCCTTGTGGGGTTGAAGCGAAATGTTGAGGTTGAGGCGGGCGAGACGGTCGAGTTTCAGACGAACCCTTGTGGGGTTGAAGCGAGCTTCCGCATCGAGTCCACCGCCGTTGGCGTCGGTTTCAGACGAACCCTTGTGGGGTTGAAGCTTGGAACTCGGCCGGGCAGTCCTCGACGCACTGCCGGGTTTCAGACGAACCCTTGTGGGGTTGAAGCTCGGCCGGGTGTTGGTTAAGACCGACGAGAATCACTTGTTTCAGACGAACCCTTGTGGGGTTGAAGCTCGAAGTCGATGACTGCCTTGACGAGTTGTTGCTGGTTTCAGACGAACCCGTATCGAAGTGAAGAATCAGGAGACGGCATTGCGATGCCCGTATTAGTCAATCACGTACTGAAATCGAAGAATGCCCGGGGTGGGCTCCGAACCCACGATCTCCGCATGTCCCAGGTGCGAGGCCGGCATGACCTCGCGGGGGGCGGAGGCTTCCAAGGCGTTCCGCACCGATTGTGAAACCCTATGAGTGCGGCGCTATGTCCAGCTAAGCCACCCGGGCTCAACTTCCCGTTGTGTGCTGGTTGTATTTAAGCTTCTCATCTCCGACGACCGCGGGACGGGTCACCACGGCACTCGATTCGAGTCATCACCCGCGGATTTATGTCCCAACACCGGGTGCACACACGCATGAGCCAACCGGAGATCGTCCAGTCCGTCCTCGGAGAGGAAGACGTGGTGACCCGCGTCCACCTCGGGGGCGAGGACGAACTGTTTGTAACTCCGACGCGGACGCTCGTCTATCGGGCCGAAGGCCTCCTCTCGGACGAGTCCGTCGACGAGTTCTCGCACGCTGCCGAGCAACTGTCCGTCAAGGAGGGGCGACGAAAAGCGAAGATATCGCTGGACTACGGTCTCGACGGAAGCGAGACGTTCTCGCTGTCCGCGAAGCGACTCGACGACGCGCTCCAGCCCATCGTCGAGGGCGTCCTCTCGGCCGCCGGCGTGACCGACGAAGACGGCGAGCGTCTGGTTCAGGCGTTCCGGTTCAGCGAACTCACGTTCGTTATCACCGACGCCCGCGTCGTCCGGCACATCGGGAGCGCGGTCTGGGACGAGGACTACGAGGCGTACCGCTTCGCTGACGTGACCGACCTCGAATTCGAGTCGGGAAGCGTCGCCACGACGGTCGTACTCACCGTCGACGGCCGCCAAGAGCGGTTCAAGATTCCCAACGAACAGGCGCGACTCGTTCGCGAGAAACTCGCGCGGGCGCTGTGTGACTACCACGGCGTCGGCAGCCTCGAAGAGTTCCGCGTCCAGATGGAACAGGCACAGGCGGCCGCCGAGGGCGCCGACACGGAGCGCGACAACACCGACTTCGGTGCGGGGCCGGACCCGCTGAGCGCGAACCCCGGCGAGCTATCCGACGAGCCGGCGAACGCCACTCGCTCCGAGGACGCCGCGCCCGCCGAGCCGACCCAGCAGGCCGCTCGGAACCAGTCCACCGGGTCCGCCGAGGCTGCCGCCGCGACCGGCGCGGTGGCGGAAGCGAAGGCGGCCGAGGCCGCGACGACCCAGTCGGCCGCCGAGTCGCCGGCCGCCGAGCAGTCGTCCGGCAACGTCGCCGGCGCCGACGACCTCGGATTCGAAGGGTCGGGCTTCGAATCGGCCGCCGAGTCCGAGGCGGGCGATACCGCCACCGCGGACGCTGACTACGCCGCTCTCGCTGCCGAAGTCGAGTCGCTCCGCGAGGTCGTCGAGGCCCAAAGCGAGCAGATTCGCCACCAGCAGGAGCTGGTCGAACAGCTCATCGAAGAACTCCGCCGCGGGCGGTAACGCGGTCGCGCGACCGGCGACGACCGCGGCGACCTACTCCCGCCCGAGTACTTTTCTCACACACGACGAGCCGAACGGCCCGAGTTCGCCGGAGTCGAACCGCACGAAGTGGCCCGTCGAGATGGACGCGCCGCAGCGGCGGCAGTCGAAGTCGCCCTCGCGTTGGACGACCTGACTCTCGAACCGAACGAACGTGCCGCCGCGGTTGTGACGGATGCGGCCGCCCTCGCGCTCGATGATGCCGCGAAGCTCCGCCGCGTCGAGGATGTCGCGGGTGAGCGTCGGGTCCGTGGTGACCGTCTCGATGCGGTCGACGACCTCGGCGAGGGAGAGTTCGTCGGCTTCGAGGTGCGCGAGGAGGTTGAGCGCGAGTTCGACGCGCTCGTCGCGTGTGGGCTCGGTCACGGTTCGGGAGCCAATCGAACGGGGGCGGGCTAAAGCCCTCCGAAGCACAAAGCGTTTGGTCGCGGCGCGACAACCGACTCCAGAGCTTCCGTGCCCCGTCCGCGTCTCGCCGCCGGCCTCGCGCTCGCGGCCGTCATCGCCGGTCTCCTGTTCGCGTCGCCAGACGCCGTCATCGCACACGCGACGTGGGTCGCCGCCGACCCCGTGCGACTCGTCGTCGTCGTGAGCGCGCTCGCGCTCGTGCGCCCGCTTCTCGCGTGGCCGACGACGCTCCTCGCGCTCGTCGTCGGCTACGGGCTCGGGCCGGTCGGCGTGCCGTTCGCGCTGGCACTTATCGTCCTCACGAGCGTCCCGCCGTTCCTCTTCGCGCGGCGCTACCGCGGGGCGACCAGATTTGCCGGCGTCGGCGAGCGAACCGTCGAACAGACGGGGTCGGTGAAGGGCGTGGCCGCGAGCCGTCTGCTGCCGGTTCCCTCCGACGTGGTGTCGGTGGCGGCGGGCGTCGCCAACGTCCGACTCGGCGCGTTCGCGCTCGGGACCGCCGCCGGGGAGCTTCCGTGGGCCGTCGCGGGCGTCGTCGCCGGCGCGTCCGTCGAGACGCTCACGACGGACTCGCTCGCTGCGGCCGTCCGCCCGGAGTTCGTCGTCCTCGCCGCTATCGCAGGCGTGTCGATGCTCGTCCCGACCGCGTACCGCCGCTACTGGGGCGAGTCCGGCGCGTAGGAAAACAGCGACGGAGAAAGAAAACGCGAGAATCGGTGCGCGAGCGGCGGCGTCTTATTCTAATCTAACAGCGACTCGCCGGTCATCGCGGACGGCTGGTCGACGCCGACGAGTTCGAGGATTGTCGGCGCGATGTCGCACAGCGAGCCGCCCTCGCGGACGGTCCGGCCGCCCGAAAGCGGGTGGTCGGGGTCGACTTCGTCCTGCTCGGCCTCGGCGTCGTTCTCCGCGGCCGCCTCGTCGTCGCGGTCGGCCGCGAGGTAGACGAACGGGACGGGGTTGAACGTGTGGGCCGTGTGCGGGTCGTCTTCGGTGCCCATGTCGTCGGCGTTGCCGTGGTCGGCGGTGATACAGACGTGGCCGCCGCGGGCGCGGACGCTTTCGACGAGCCGCCCGAGCTGTTCGTCGACGGCCTCGACGGCGTCGATGGCGGCCTCGTAGTCGCCGGTGTGGCCGACCATGTCGGGGTTGGCGTAGTTGAGCACCATCACGTTCGGGTCGTCGGACTCGATGATGTCGATGGCCGTGTCGGTGAGCTCCACCGCGGACATCTCGGGCTGGAGGTCGTAGGTCGGCACGTCGGGGCTCTCGACGATGTTCCGAATCTCGCCGTCGAACTCGACCTCGCGGCCGCCGTTGAGGAAGTAGGTGACGTGGGGGTACTTCTCGGACTCCGCCATCCGAAGCTGCGTCATGTCCGCCCCGGCGAGCACCTCCCCGAGCGTGTCCTCGGGCTGTTCCGGCGGGTAGGCCACGGACACGTCGAACGTCTTGTCGTACTGCGTCATCGTCGTCATGAGAAGCTCCGGCGGCGTCGTCTCGAACTCCCAGACGGGCTCGATGTCGCAGAGCATCCGCACGAGCTGTCGCGCGCGGTCGGCGCGGAAGTTGAAGAAGACGACCGAGTCGCCGTCTTCGAGCGCGGGCGCGTCGTCGACGACGGTCGGCTCGACGAACTCGTCGGTGTCGCCGCGGTCGTACGACTCGGTGACGGCGTCGACGGCCGTCTCGGCGGTCCACTCGGCCTCCCGCTCGACGATGGCGTCGTAGGCGCGCTTGGTGCGTTCCCAGTTCTGGTCGCGGTCCATCGCGTAGTAGCGCCCGGAGACGGTGGCGACCCCGCCGGTTCCCTGCTCGTCGGCGACGGCTTCGAGGTCGGAGAGGTATTCCTCGCCGCCGGTGGGGCTGGTGTCGCGGCCGTCGGTGAAGACGTGGGTGACGGCCTCGACGCCGCGGTCGGCGGCGAGTTCGATGAGCGCGTGGAGGTGCTGTTGGTCGGAGTGGACGCCGCCGTCGGAGACGAGGCCCATGAGGTGGACGCGCCCGTCGTGTTCGTCGGCGTGGTCGTAGGCGGCCGTGATGGCGTCGTTCTCGTAGAACGAGCCGTCGTCGATGCTGTCGCCGATGCGGGTGTACGCCTGCTTGACGACGCGGCCGGCCCCGATGTTGAGGTGGCCGACCTCGCTGTTGCCCATCTGGCCGTCCGGGAGACCGACGCGCCGGCCGTCGACGATGAGCGTCCCGAACGCGCCCGCGTCGCGGTAGCGGTCGAAGTTCGGCGTGTCCGCCGCCTTGATTGCGTCGCGGCGGTCGTGGTCGCCGAGTCCCCACCCGTCGAGGATGATGAGTGCTGCGTCCATACGTCGCCGTTCGGCGCGCCGGGCTAACTGTCCTTTGCTCCCGACATGGGGTGACAACGTGTCGCGTACGGAGCCATCGACCCCGGGGTGTCGCCCCGACGGTCTTTTCTTTCGGCGCGCCGTCCGACTCGGCGATGGGTCTGCGCGATTTCGACCTCGACGCGGCGGTCGACGACTGGACGGAGTACTACCTCGGAAACGGCCCGAGCCTCGTCGTCTTCCTCGTCCTCAACGCCGCCGCGTTCCTCGTCGGGGTGAGCTTCTACGTCCACTCCGACCCCGCGCTGTCGGACCTGCCGACGTTTCTCTACCCGCTTTTCGGTGACTCGCCGGCCGCCCTCGCGCTGATGACGCTGTCGGCCGCGACGCTGCTTCCGAACCTCGGTCGCCGCGTCGCCGACGCACCCGTCAACCGACCGCTCGCGTACCTCCACACGCTCGCGTTCGTCTGGCTCGTCAAATACGGCGTCTGGACGGTCGTCGCGCTCAACCTCCGCCCCGACCTCTACGTCGGCTTCTCCGGGGCCGCGCTGTGGGACTACTGGGGCATCATGCTCACTCACGCGGGCTTTCTCGCGCTCGCGCTCGTCGTGCCGCGGTACGGCGCGACCACGAAGGGCGCACTCGGGTTCGCCCTCACGCTCGCGCTCGTCAACGACGTGTTCGACTACGGCCTCGGCTACTACCCGCCGCTGAAGTACGAGGCGGGGGCGCTCCTCGCGGGCATCACCGTCGCCCTCTCGTTTCTCGCGGTGTTCCTCGCGTCGCGGGCGTTCGACCGCCTCCCGGACGCCACGGAGACCGCCCGTGAACGCCCCGCGAGTCACAATCGCTAATCGCACGACGGCGCGGAGTATCACATGAGTCAGGCTTTTCCCCACCGGCAGTCTATGACCTCGTAATGGACTCCGCGGTACTGCTCGACCTACTCGGGAACGAAAACCGCCGGCGCATCCTGCGGTTGCTCTCGCACAAACCGTGCTACGTCACCGAGATAAGCGAGTACCTCGGCGTCAGCCCCAAGGCCGTCATCGACCACCTCCGAAAGCTGGAGGACGCGGGGCTCATCGAGTCGCGCACCGACGACCAACGGCGCAAGTACTTCCACATCTCGCGGAACCTCCGCTTGGAGGTGAACGTCTCGCCGTACGGCTTCGGCGCGAAGAGCGCCTACCCGCCGAGTCCGAGCCTCGACATGGCCGGGCGCTGTCCGCACGTGACGCTCGAAGTTGAGAACGCCGGCACCGACGACGTCTCCGAGTTGGCGCGCGAACTCGGGAAACTGGAGGAGCTCGACAACGAACTCTCCTTGGCTCAGCGGTGGGTGCAGGGCCGCATCACCGACGTGCTCGACCGCCTCAACGACCGCCTCGGCGTCGACGCCGACAGCCGCTTTTACGCGGAGATTCTGGCCGCGCTCGCCAACGGGTCGAACACCGTCCGCGGCATCGCAAAGGAACTCAACGCGGACCCCGCGGTCGTCGACAGCGCGCTCCACCACCTCGCCGAAGGCGGCCTCGTCGCCCACAACGGCGACCGCTGGCGAATCGACTGACGCTTACAGCTCCTGGGTCAGCCCGTTTCTGAGGTCGCGGCCGAAGTAGTGACCGACCAGCCCCGCGAGCCCGCCGCTCGCCGCGCCGACGCCCGCGATAGCGACGCCGTAGTCCGCGAGCAGTTGGACCGCGAAGGGCGCGAACACGGCGAACAGCGTCGAGAGGACGAACGCGAGGCCCGCCGCGATTGCACCGGCGAGGACGACCTCCGTGTAGTATCGCTTCGAGCCGACGACGCCGAGGACGAAGCCGGCGGCGGCGATGCCGACGAACCGGCCGATGAAGCCGACGAGGGGAATCGCGCCGCCGACGAGCAGTCCGCCGATGGAGAGCAGGAGCGCCGCGAGGAACACGCGCGGGGAGAACAGCCCGCCGAGGCGACCGCCGCCGCCGGACGAGGCGGAACGCTCCGCCTGCGTCGCCTCGTCGCGCTCGCGGTTCACCCCGGAGAGCAGGTCGTCGACGGACTGCTCAGACTCCCGTTGGTCCGACCGTTGCATGCGTACAGGGTCGCGGGCGAGCCTGATGGCTCTTGTGCCGGTGAGTCGATCGCGGTGAGTGTTCCGGCGCGCGACGGTGCACCGGTCGTCTCGGTCCTACGCGTTGCGGCCGAGGATGAAGTACAACACGAGTCCCAGAAGGGGCGCGAGGAAGACGACGACGGCCCAGAGGAACGCCGGGTGACTGCTGTTTTGCCGCGCGTCGCTGTACGTCCACACTACCATCCCGAGGAACAGGAGGAAAAACAGCAGGCCGATTACGAGCGCGCCTGCACCGCCCGACTGGAGGAGTATCGTGGGGAGCATACGCTGGCCGACGGACGGTCGGGTAAAATGTCTTGTGTTCGTTATGTCGTGGGAGCTAACATCACCTCTGTCACGCTCGTGGGTCGGGTATGAATCTGTGATAATCGTGGCCAGCGATCGCACCGAACGGTGAGCATAGCGAACCGTTCGGCATTTTTGGTCCAGATTTTTGCTCCGAGCGGGTCGCTACGCGACCCCGAGGAGGAAAAAGGTGGAATGGTGGGTTTGAAGTCTGCCCCCGCGGTATCCCGCGATATGAACGCAGGGGACCGCGTCCGCGTCACCCGCGCGGACGTCACGAACGAAGGCGTGCTCATGCCGTCTTCCACCGAGGACCACCTCGTCGTCAAACTCGACGGCGGGTACAACGTCGGCATCGCCCGCGAGGGGGCCGACGTGGACGTGCTCGAAACCGACGTGTACGACATCGAAGACGCGCAGTCCGAGGGCGACGGCACCTCCGAAATCGAGTTCGACGACGACCTGCCGACGATCTCGCTCATCTCGACCGGCGGGACCATCGCCTCGACGGTCGACTACCGCACGGGCGCGGTGACCGCGCAGTTCGACGCCGAGGACGTGCTTCGGGCCGTCCCCGACCTCGCGGGGCGGGCGAACTACCGCGGCCGCGTCGTCGCCAACATCCTCTCGGAGAACATGACGACCGACGTGTGGGTCGACCTCGCCGAGGCCGTCGCCGAGGAAATCGAGGCCGGAGCCGACGGCGTCGTCGTCATGCACGGCACCGACACGATGCAGTTCTCCGCGTCGGCGATGTCGTTCATGCTCGACACGCCCGTTCCCATCGTCTTCACGGGCAGTCAGCGCTCGGCGGACCGCCCCTCCTCCGACAACGTGATGAACGCCGTCTGCGCCGTCGAGGCCGCGAAGGCCGACGCCGCCGAGGTGATGGTTTGTATGCACGCCTCGGAGTCAGACGACGTCTGCGCGCTCCACGAGGGGACGCGCGTCCGCAAGAACCACACCTCCCGGCGCGACGCGTTCGAGACCGTCGGCGCGAAGCCGCTCGGCGAGGTCGACTACGAGGCCGAGGAGGTCACGTTCCGCCGCGACTACACCCCCCGCGGCGAGGCCGACCTCGCGCTCCACGCCGACATCGAGTCCGAGGTGGAACTCGTGAAGTTCACGCCGGGGATGGACCCCGCGGCGCTCGACTACCTCGACGAGAAAGCCGGCGTCGTCATCGAAGGGACGGGCCTCGGCCACGTCCACACCGACCTCATCCCGCGGTTCGAGGAACTCGTCGAGGGCGGCACGGTCGTCGCCATGACCTCGCAGTGTCTCGAAGGCCGCGTCTGCGACCGCGTCTACGACACCGGGCGCGACCTGCTCGACGCCGGCGTCGTCGAGGCGGGCGACACGCTCCCCGGCACGGCGAAGGTGAAGCTCATGTGGGCGCTCGCCAACGTCGCGGACCCGACCGACGCGATGGGTCGGAACCTCGAAGGCGAACTGACCCAGCGCTCGGTCCCGTGGGAGTGAACTGATGGAGATTCGACCCGCCCGACCCGAGGACTACGACGCGGTCGCCGCGTTCACCCGCGACACGTGGGCCGACCGCGGCGGGTCGGACTACATCCCCGACATCTACCACGACTGGATTTCCCCCGGCGAGTTAGCGCAGGCGACGCTCCTCGTCGACATGGGCGAGGAGACGCCCTCCGACGACGTGGCCGCCATCGCGCAGGTCGTCATGCTGTCGGAGTACGAGGGGTGGGCGCAGGGTATGCGCGTCGCGCCCGACTACCGCGAACAGGGTCTCGCGACCCGACTGTCGCACGCGCTTCTCGACTGGGCGCGCGAGCGCGGCGCGCGGCGTGTCCGCAACATGGTCTACTCGTGGAACGTCCCGAGCCTCGCCAACGCCCGCACGGTCGGGTTCGACCCCGGCATCGAGTTCCGCTGGGCGACGCCCGACCCGGACGCGACCGCCGACCCGGCGGCAGCCATCCGCGACGACGCCGACGCCGCGTGGACCTACTGGACCGGGAGCGAGGCGCGAACCGCGCTGTCAGGGCTCGCGCTCGACCCCGTCGAGACGTGGGCGCTCTCCGAGTTGACCCGCGACCGCCTCCACGACGCCGCGGCCGACGACCGACTGTTCGTCGTCGGGGACGACCGCGCGACCGGATTCACCTATCGCAACCGGACCTACTCGCGCGAACGCGACGACGAGGGCGAGGGCGAGGAGACGTGGGCCGAGTACGCGGTCGCCGCGTGGGACGACGCGTCGGCCTGCGAGTCGCTGTTGGACGCGATTCGACGCGACGCCGCTTCGGTCGGCGCGGACCGGACGCGCGTCCTGTTCCCCGAGCGCATCGACTGGATTACCGACGCCGCACTCGCTCGGAGCGACCTCGCCGAGGAGCCGACGTTCGTCATGGAAGCCGACCTCTCCTGACGGGCGCGCAAGTGCGCGCTTTCGACGACCGTCGACCGCCGACCGTCGGTCAGTTCCAGTCGACGCCGCGGACTTCGAAGCGCGCCCCGCCGAGCTCCGAGTCGCCCACGTCGAACTGCCAGCCGTGCAGGTCAGCGATTCGCCGCGCCGTCGAGAGATGCGTGGCGTCGTAATCGACGCCGAGCAGCTGGTTCGAATCCGCGGTCACCGCCGCGAGCTCTTCCGGTGACGGGCGGGGGCCGTCGTCGTCGACGTAGAAGCCGTCGGCTGTCGTCCCGACGACGACGCTGGACGACGAACCGGACGACGCGTTCCGCTCGTAGCAGTTCGTGAGCACCGCGACCAGAAACAGGCCGAACAGGTGGGTGTCGGCCGAGAGCGACCCGTCGCCGACGACCCGGAGCGAAGCGTCGTCCGCGCCATCGGGCGACGCGAGGGCCCGTGCTTGCGCGACGTGCGGGCGGAACTCCACCGCCCCGAGGTCGAGCGTGCTCGGTTGCCCGGCGACGGCGATGCCCCACTCGACGAGCGAATCGATGCGCGAGAGGCTTTCGGAGAGCGTCACCGCGGCGTCGCCGTCGACCGCGGCGAGTCGCTCGACGGACGCGGTGGCCGACGCGAGCTGGGCTTTGAGTTCCGAGGCGAGCACGCTGACGAGCGCCGCGAGGTGCTCGTTTTTCTCGTTGACCTGCAGCTCCGCGAGCCGCCTGTCGGTGATGTCGAAGTGGGAGACGAGCGCGAAGCTCCCGTGCCTCGGCGTGTCTATCGGGACGACCCGGAGCGCGAACCACCGGTAGACTGCGGGCGAGTGACACGGATACTCGGCGGTAAAGAGGTCGCGGTCACCCCTGAGAACCGCGCGGATGCCGTCGGCGACGACGCCGGCAATTTCGTCGGTCTCGCGGGCCGCGTCGCACACTGCAAGGTAGTTGACACCCGTCGAATCGGGGTCGCCCGCGTAGTCGTTCGCGTCGGCGAACGCCCGCCACGACCGGTTCGTGTAGACGATGTCGCCGCGGCTGTCGAGGAGCGCAATCGTCGCCGGGAACTCCTCGAAGCCGCGTTCGATGAGCGATACGTCGTCCATCACAGAGCGTACGCTGGGAACCCGTTTGACAGTTTCTACCACGGCGGGGAACGACGAACCGCCCGCTCGCGGCGCGAGATATTCGAAAAGCGGTGTTCGGCCGCCGGCGGTCGTGGTGCAGTCGACCGGGCGTCTGGAATCGGGTCAGTCGCGGTTGCGATTGTGGTCGCGGTCGCAGTCGCGGCCGCGGTGGTCAGTCCGAGGCGACGGCTCGGGGCTTATGCTCGTTTCCCTCCGTACCCGCCATGGCGAGCACGTCGTCGAAGAAGCCGAGCGAGTCGTGGGGGCCGGGGTGGGCTTCGGGGTGGTACTGGCGCGTGATGACGCTCAGTTCCTCGCTGGCGAGGCCCTCGGCGGTGTCGTCGTTGACGTTGACCTGCGTCACGTCGAGTTTGTCGCCGGGGTCGGCGACGGTGTAGCCGTGATTTTGGGTCGTCATGACGACCTTGCCGGTCTGGAGGTCGCGGACGGGCTGGTTGACGCCGCGGTGGCCGAAGGCCATCTTTTCCGTGGTGCCGCCGAGCGCGCTGGCGACGATTTGCTGGCCGAGGCAGATGCCCGCCAGCGGGACCTCGCCGGCGAACTCCTCGACGAGGTCGTGCGTCGCGGTGTAGTTCTCGGGGTCGCCGGGGCCGTTCGAGATGAACAGCACGTCGGGGTCGAGCGCGGACACGTCCTCGGCGTCCGCGTCGTAGGGGAGCACGTGCACCGTCGCGCCGCGGTCGACGAGGGAGTCCACGATGGACCCCTTCGCGCCGCAGTCGACGAGCGCGACGGTGGTGTCGCCGTCGCCCTCGAACGTCGTCAGTTCGGTCGTGGTGACCTGCGCGCCGATGTCGACGTGCTCGCTCATGCCCTTACACTGCGCGAGTTCCTCCTTCGCGTCCTCCGGCGTCACGTCCTCGCCGACGGCGATGCCGACCTTCATCGCGCCCTCCTCGCGGATGGACGTGACGAGGTCGCGCGTGTCGAGGTGGTCGACCGCCGGGACGCCCTCGTCTGCGAGCCACTCGACGACCTCCTCGGTGAACTCGCGTGCGACGGCCGCCCGAGGGTGGACCCGGTCGGACTCGAATCGCTCGGCTCGGACGCCGTAGTTCCCGATGAGGGGGTACGAGAAGGTGAGGACTTGTTCTTCGTACGAAGGGTCGGTCAGACTCTCTTCGTATCCCGTATATGCGGTTGTGAACACCAGTTCACCGCGTGTGCGCCCCGGAACACGGCCACGCGCTTCGACCACGCGTCCGTCTTCCAGCGCCAGATAGGCGTCCGACATTACGAGAAACGAACGGAACACGGGTGCATAAGTGTTACTTTCGAAGTCGAGTTACGAAATTCGTAATCGGTAAGTCGCTGGGGTGGGCACGTGGTGTATGGACGAGCTTGACCGACGCATTCTCGATATCCTTCGACGGGACGCTCGGACCCCCAACACGGAGATTGCGGCCGAGGTCGGGACCTCCGAGGGGACCGTCAGAAACCGCGTCGAGCGGTTGGTCGAGGAGGGCGTCATCGAGCGCTTTACGATTTCGACCCGCACGGGGAACCTGAAGGCGATGATAGAGGTGACCGTCGCGGTCGACGTGGACACCAACGACGTGTCCGAGCTGATGGCCGACTGGAAGGACGTGGACTTCGTCTGGCAGGTCTCCGGCGAGGAGGACATCGTCCTCGTCGTCGACGCCGCCGACACCCGCGCCGTCAACGACCTCATCACCCGCGCCCGCGAGCACGACGACGTGAAAAGCACGAAAACCCGCCTGATTCTCGACGAGCGCCTCGGCTGACGCCGCGCCGCCGCGTGGTCCGCGATTCGCATCGAAGCTTAGTTGACCCCCGACTCCGACGGAAGGCACATGAGCAACGCAGCGGCCGACGAGGCTACTGAACTCCACAAGAACGCAGCGCAGGACGTCATCGCCGTCGACTCCGACGACAACGCGGAGGGGACGGTCAACCGACTCGACGCCCACACGGGCGACGGCATCCGCCACCGCGCCTTCACCTGCCTCGTGTTCAACGAGGAGGGCCAGATTCTCCTCGCCCAGCGCGCCCCCAACAAGCGCCTGTGGGACACTTCCTGGGACGGCACCGTCGCCTCCCACCCCGTCGAGGGACAGACCCAAGAGGAAGCCACCCGAGAGCGCCTCGAAGAGGAACTCGGCATCTCGCCCGACCAGTACTCCGACCTCCGCGTCACGGACAAGTTCGAGTACAAGCGCTACTACGAGAGCGCCGGCCTCGAATGGGAGGTCTGTGCCGTCCTGAAGGTCACGCTCGAAGACACCTCCCTCGACCCCGACGAAGAGGAAATCGCGGGCATGCTCTGGGCGGACTACGAGCACCTCCACGACAACCCCGAGTGGTACCGCCAACTGCGTCTCTGCCCGTGGTTCGAAATCGCCATGCGCCGTGACTTCGAGTAGGCTCTCGCTCGCAGCCGACGCGCGAGCGGCGATGCTCTCGCACGCCCGCGAGGGTGCCGCCGCCGACCCGCCCGCGGAGGTCTGCGGCGTCCTCGCCGGCGACGGCGACGCGCGCACCGTCACCGCCGTCCACCCCGTTTCGAACGTCGCCGCCGAGCCGCGGGTCGCCTACGAACTCGACCCCGAGGAGACGGTTTCGATTCTCGAAGCGGTCGAGGCCGCCGGCGACGACGCGGTCGGCTTCTACCACTCGCATCCCGAGTCAGACCCGGTCCCGAGCGCGACCGACCGGGAACGGGCCTCGTGGCCGGGCTACGTCTATCTCATCTGCTCGCCCGACGGCCGACTGTCCGCCCACGAGTGGACCGGCGACGAGTTCCGCGAACTCTCCGTCGCCGTCGAGTGACTCGGTCCTCGGCCAGTCGCCGCCGAGTGACCTGCCGACCCTCCGACCGGTCGCCCGCGCTCGACCCGCGCCCGACACGCTTCGGTGAGAATATCCTTTCTCAGTTCGCAGACGCAGCCATGGAACCCGACCGCTACGACGACCTCGACGGACAGGTCGCGCTCGTCACCGGCGCGAACCGCGGCATCGGCCGCCAGATAGCCGCCAACCTCCGCGACCGCGGCGCGACGGTGTACGCGGGCTCCCGAAGCGTGACGAACGAGACGCCCGAGGGCACCGAACGCGTCCTCCTCGACGTGACCCAAGAGGGCGACATCGAGGAGGTCGTCGACGGCATCTTCGCCGACCAGAACCGCCTCGACGTCCTCGTCAACAACGCCGGCGTCGGCGGCGAGGGCGAGGACATCGTCGCCGAACCGACCGAGCGAATCGACCGCACGCTCGGCGTCAACCTCCGCGGGCCGATGCTCCTGTGCAAGCACGCCGTTCCCCTGCTCCTCCAGACCGACGGCGGCCGCGTCGTCAACGTCTCTTCGGGCATGGGCGCGCTCGGTGAGGAGCAGTCCGGCGGGTCGCCCGCGTATCGAATCTCGAAAACCGGCCTCAACGGCCTCACGGCCTACCTCGACGGCCAGTACGGCGACGACGGCCTCATCGCCAACTCGGTGTGTCCCGGCTGGGTCCGCACCGACATGGGCGGCGAGGAGGCGAACCGACCGGTCGAGAAGGGCGCGGAGACGCCGACGTGGCTCGCCACGTTCAAGCCCGGCGCGCCCTCGGGGAAGTTCTGGCGCGACAAGGAAGTCATCGACTGGTAAGCGACCGACACCCCGCCGGCGCGCCCCTCACGTCACGCCGCCGCGCTGCCTCTCGAACGCCTCGTATTCCCCGTCGTCCAGAATCTCGCGGAAGTGCTCGACCGCCCGGTACACGTCCTCGAAGCCGACGTACGCCGGCGCGGGAGCCACGCGGACGACGTTGGGCCGGCGGAAGTCGACGACGACGCCGCGCTCCTTGAGCGCGAGGCTGACGCGGTAGGCCTCGGGGTGTTCGACCGCGACGTGGCCGCCGCGGGCCGCGGGGTCACGCGGCGTGCCGACCTCGCACTCGGGCAGTCGCTCGTCCACGAGGTCGATGAGGTAGTCCGTGAGCGCCAGCGACTTCTCGCGGAGGGCGGTCACGCCGCCGGCGTCCTCGACGATGTCGAGCGCGCCGTCGAGGGGGGCCGCGGACAAAACCGGGACCGTCCCGGACTGGAACGCGCCGGCCGACTGCGCCGGCTGGTAGGTCATCGCCATGTCGAACTGCGTCTCCTTGTCGTTGCCCCACCAGCCGGCGAGCGCGGGCGTGACGCCGAAGTGGCGCTCGTTGACGTAGAGGCCGGCGATGGAGCCGGGGCCGGCGTTGAGATACTTGTAGTGACACCAGACGGCGAAGTCAACGCCGACCTCGGAGAGGCTGTGGGGGACCGCGCCGACCGAGTGCGCGAGGTCGAAGCCGGCCAGCGCGCCGGCCTCGTGCGCCGCCTCGGTGAGCGTCTCGATGTCGAACAGCTGACCGCTCCGGTAGAGGACCGAGGGGAGAAACACCATCCCCACGTCGTCGTCGACGGCGTCGAGCACGTCCTCGGTCTCGATGGTCCGCCCGTCGCGGCTCTCGACCACGCGGAGCGCCTCGTCGGGGTCGCGGCCGGCCGCCCGGAGTTGCGCGCGAATCGCGTAGTGGTCCGTCGGGAAGTCGAGGTCGTCGACGACGATTTTCTCGCCGCGGGCGGGGTCGTAGAACGTCCCGACGAGCGCGTGGATGTTGACCGTCGTGGAGTTGGCGACGACGACCTCCTCGGGCTTTGCGCCGACGAGCGGGGCGAGTCGGTCGCCCAGTCGCTCGCCGTAGCTGAACCACTCGGGGTCGGCGTCGGTCCACCCGCGGATGGCGAGGTCGCGCCACTCGTCGACGACGCGGTCGAGCGCCGCCTCCGCGTCGACCGAGAGCGGGCCGAGCGAGTTGCCGTCCAGATACAGTTCGCCGTCGGGGACGAAAAAGCGGTCGCGGAGGTCCGAAAGCGGGTCCGCCGCGTCCATCTCGCGGGCGGCGTCGACGGCGGGGTCGCTGGAGTCGCTGGGGTCGTCGGGGTCGCTGGAGTCACCGAGTTCGTCGGAGTCGCCGGAGTCACCGAGTTCGTCGGGGTCGCCGGAGTCAGTCATACGCGACCTGAAGCGCCCGCGCGACAAGTAGTGCGAGGGCCGAGGCGGCGCCCCTTATTCGTCGGCGTCCGACTCGTCGGCCTCGCGGGCGAGTCGCTCGTAGGCGGCCCACGAGGGGTCCACGTCGGGGTGTTCGATGCGCTCGCCGTCGACGACGACGCCCTCGCCCGCGACGACGGTGCCGGCGACGCCGACGGGGGTGCCGCGGGCGTCGAGCGCGGCGACCACGTCGTCCGTGACCGAGGGGTCCGTGGCGACGACGAGCGACCCGGCGGTGGTCGAGCGCCACGGGTCGATGCCGAGGTACTCGCAGGTCTCGCGGACGCCGGGACGGAACGGGACGCTCGACTCGTCGATTTCGAGTTGGACGCCGGCGCTCCCGGCGACTTCGTTGAGCGCGCCGTGGACGCCGCACTCGGTGGCGTCGTGCATGGCGTGGACGCCGCGGCCGCCGGCGGCCGAGACGGTCATCGCGTCGCGGACGGCGTCGGTCTCGTCGAGTCGGTCCTGCGCCGCGGCGAGCACGTCGGCGTCGAGGTCGGAAAAGGCGTCGGGAAACAGCGTCGTCAGGAGGCCGGTGGCCTCGACGCCCGGCCCCTTCGTCACGAGCACGTCGTCGCCGGGTTTCGCGCCGTCCGGGCGGACCACGTCGTCGTGGTCGCCGACGGCGAGGGCGGTCGCGCCGCCGACCCACGGGTACGAACAGCCGGCGTAGCGGGCGGTGTGGCCGGTGACGATGCTGACGCCGAGGTCGTCGGCCTCATCGTGCATCGCTTCCCAGAGTTCAGCGAACTGGTCGTCGGTCATCTCGGGCGGGAGCGTAAAGGAGACGGCGAGATGCGAGGGGTCCAGCCCGGAGACGGCGATGTCCGAGAGGACGATGTCGATGGCGAACCGGCCCGCGCGCTCGAAGCCGAGGGCGGGGAGCACGGAGACGGGGTCGGTCGCGATGGCGACCGCGGTGCCGTCGATATCGAGGAGACCGAAGTCGACGCCGTGGGTCGGGCCGAGCGCCACGTCGTCGCGGGCCGCGCCCAACCGCGGGTAGATGTACTCGTCGAAGAACTCGCGGTCGACCTTTCCGAGGTCGGTCATACGCGTCCTCCGGGGGCCGCGAGTAAGAACGTACTCATCCGTCGCCGGCGGGGCCGGGACGGATTGCGGTTTCGGTCTCGGTTTCGGTCTCGACGCGGGTCGCGCTCGCCCGGTTGGTCGGCGCGGTCGCTCGCCGGTCGAAAGGTGGGACGGTCCCCCGTCCCTGCTCATGAAGAGACGCGGAGACGGTTCGAAGGGGCATGGAAAGTCCCACCACCGGACTGCTCCCGCGTCGGTTCGACCTGAACGCCGGACGTACAAGAACCTCGCTAAGTTCCCTCGATGGACCTATATAGCTCCATCGAGGATGCGGAGAATATAGCCGCTTTAGAAACATCGCCTTCCGGCGGTCAGACCGGTCGGTGGCCCGCCTCGTCGGGGGTGTTGTTCGGGGTCCGCCACGCGTCGTCGAGGTGTTCGACGACCGCGCGGGCGACGGCGACCGGCTCCTCGTGGTGGACCCAGTGGGTCGCCTCCTCGAACGTCTTGAGGTGGCCGTCGTCGCAGAACGCGAGGCTCTCGCGCGCCATCTTCGGCCGGAGGAACCGGTCGCGGTTTCCCCAGACGACGAGCGTCGGCACCTCGACCGTCTCGGCTCGGGGGCGCGGGCGCTCGCGGACAACCGCCCGGTACCAGTCCACCATCGAACCGTAGGCCCCGGGCACCGACCACGCGGCGCGGTAGCGGTCGAGGTCGGCCGCCGAGAACGTGCCGGGGAGCGCGGAGCCGGTCATCGCCCGCTCCAAAACGGCCCAGTCGCCGACGGGGGCGACGAGCTCGGGGAGCTTCGGCAGTTGGAAGAACAGGACGTACCAGCTCCGAAGCTGTTGGCCCGGGTCGCGTCTGAGGTGTCGGGCGAGCACCGTCGGATGCGGGAGGTTCATCGCGGTGAGCGAGCGCACCCGGTCCGGGTGGTGCAGCGCGGTCCACCACGCCACCGCGCCCCCCCAGTCGTGGCCGACGACGTGGGCCGTCTCGTGACCGAGCGCGTCCGCGACGCCGACCACGTCGCCGGCGAGTTCGTCGATGCTGTACCACTCGACGCCCGGGGGACGGTCGCTCAGGTTGTAGCCGCGCTGGTCGAGCGCGACGACCCGGTAGCCCGCCTCCGAGAGCGGGCGGAGGTAGTCCGCCCACGCGTACCAACACTCCGGGAAGCCGTGGAGGAGGACGACAAGTTCGCCGTCTTCCGGCCCGGCTTCGACCGCGTGGAGCGTGACTTCGCCCGCGTCGATGCGGCGGCTCGTCGCCTCGACGGACAGCTCCACGTCGTCCCACGACAGCCCCGATTGCTTCGCCATACCCCTCGCTACGGCGGCGAGAGACAAATGTACCGCGGCGACTGGCGACCGCCGTCGTCCGCGGTCCGCGAGAAGCGAGTCGGTTCCGCGGGGCTGACGGGACGGCGAAGGGCGGTGAGAGGGGTGCGGAACGGGGCGAGTCGGATCGGGGCGCGAGCGGGTCGGAGCGGGTCGGAGCGGACTACCCGAACAGGCGCTTTCTGATGCTCCGAGCGCGACTCTGTTCGGCCATGAGCACCGAACACTCCACGTCGTCGACGACGTCCATGACGACGGTTCCGCCGACGAGCCGCGAGAGGAGGCCGCGTTCCGTCGCGCCGACGACGAGCAGCGACGCGTCGGTCGCGTGGGACTCGATGGCCGCCTCGACGTCGCCGGTCTCGACGGTGAGCGTGGCGTCCCCGAGGTCGCGTTCGTCGGCCCACTCCCGGAGGAAACGCTCGCCCTCGGCCGCGTCGTCGGCGACGTGCAGGAGTTCGATTTCCGCGTCGCAGAACTCGCGGAGGACCGAGGCGATGGACGCCGAGAGGTCGGAGTCCGGGCCGCCGGCGGTCGGCACGAGTACGTGCGAGGGGTCGAAGCCGCGGTCCTTCAGCACCAACACGTCGTAGGGGAGCGCGTTGGTCATCTCCTCGACCGCGCTCTCGGCGCGGCCGGGCGACCCGTGGCTGTCGGGGCCCCAGCCCATGACGACGAGGTCGGCGTTGTACGTCTCCGCCGCGTCGAACACCTCCTCGAACGACCGGTGGGAGAGGACGGTGTGGGTCTCGATGTCCACGTCGAGTTCGTCGGCGTCGACGCGGGCCTGTTCGAGCAGGCGGTCGGCCTCGGCGAAGTCGTACTCCTCGCGGGCCGATTCGAGGGCGGTCTGGTCCGGCACTTTCACGATATGGACGCCGACGAGCGTCCCGCCGTTTGCCTTGGCGACCGCGCCGCCGAGCGACACGAGGTCGCGCTCGCTTTCGGGGTTCGAAAGCGGGACCATGACGCGGTAGCCGCCGTCGGGCTGGACCGTCGAGGCCGCCGACACCGCGGCGTCGGGCATCTCGCTCGACCGAGAGAGCACGTACCGCGAGAGGATGCCCCGCTTGTCGGTGCGCTCGCGGGCGTAGAACAGGTACCAGACGATACCGAAGACGACGAACAGCACCGACAGCCCGATTTCGATGGGGTCGAGGAAGGCGATGAGTCCGAAGGAGAACACCGCACCGAGAATCGGCGTAATCGGGTAGAGCGGAACCGTGAACTCGGGGTCGTAGTCGGGCGCGTCTGACTCGCGCATCACGATGAGCGCGAGGTTGAGAAGCCCGTAGACGATGAGGTGGAGTGCGCTCCCGGCCTTCGCCAGCACCTTGATGTCGTCGACGGCGACGAGCGAGAAGACGATGATGAAGCCCGTGACCGCGATGGAGCGGTACGGCGTCGCGAACCGCGGGTGAATCTCGTTGAGCCACGCCGTGACGAGTTTGTCGCGGCCCATGGCGAAGTTGATGCGCGACGACGCGAGGATGGAGGCGTTCGCGCTCGACGCGGTGGCGAGGAGGCCGCCGAAGATGATGAGTCCCGCCCCGAGCCCGCCGAGGCCGAGCGCGGACTCGAACGAGAGTTGCGCGACCTCGACGACGGGGTCGGCACCGGCGGCCGACAGCTCCTGCCACGGCTTGACCGACGCCATGACGATCATCAGGATGGCGTACATCGTCGTGACGATGACGACCGAGCCGACGACCGCGAGCGGGAGGTTGCGGCCGGGGTTCTTTATCTCCTCGGCGACGGTTGTGATTTTCGCGAAGCCGAGGAAGGAGACGAAGACGAGCGCCGTGCCGGGGAGCACCGCGCCGTAGCCGCCGAGTTCGCTCGGCGCGAACGGGCGGAGCGTCGTGAGGTCGGCTTCGAGGAAGCCGAGTATCGAGAAGGCGGTCAGGATGACGACGAGCGTGATGACGATGACGACCTGGAGCGCGCCGGTCTCCTTCGCGCCGACGTAGTTGACGCCGATGAACAGGAGGCCGGCGAGTATCGCGGCCACCTGCACCGCAGACAGGGAGACGACGCCGAGACTCACCGCCGGTATCGACACGACGCTGACGAGGAAGTCACCGAAGCCGATGACGTAGAACGCCGAGGCGAACGCCAGCCCCATCCAGTTTCCCATGCCCGCGATGGAGCCGAAAAGCGGGCCGAGGGCGTGGTTGACGTAGTAGTAGCTCCCGCCGGCTTTCGGCATCGCGGTGCCGAGTTCGGACGCCGACAGCGCCGTGAAAAGCGAGATGACGCCGCCGACGACGAACGAGAGCGCGACGGCCGGGCCGGCGATGCCGTACGCCTCGCGGGGGAGGACGAAGATGCCCGCACCGATCATCGTTCCGACGCCGATGGTGAGCGCGGCGACGGGTCCGAGGTCTTTGGCGAGTTCCTCGTCGGTCATGTTTCACCCCCGGCGTCGCCGTCGTCGTCCGCTCCGGCCGGCAAAACGACCACGGGGCGGTCGCTGTGCCGGACCAGTTGGTCGCGGACCGCGCCCGAAAACAGGTCCCACCACGAGCGACCGCCGCGCGGGGTGAAGACGATTGCCGTTGCGTCGGCCTCGGCGGCGGCTTCGAGGATGGCGTCGCCGACATCGGTCGCAAACCGGAGGTCGGTGTGGAGGTCGATGCCGGCGTCGTCCGCGGCGCGGCGGGCGACATCGAACAGTTCGTCGGCGACCTCCTCGCGTTGTTCGACGCTGGCTTTGTCCGGCGCGCCGCCCGCCTTCTCGATGACGTGGACGACGGAGGCCCGACCGCCGGCCGCGGCGATGTGCGGGAACGCCGCGGCGCAGGTGAGCTCGGCGTCGTCCGCGTTCGCAATCGGCAGCAGGGGACGCGAGAACAGCGGTTCGACGTGTTCAGTCATCTGTCGAACCCACGGGAGTGGTGTGACAAAAGCGGTTCCGCCCGGCGGAACGGGATTGTGCGGGGACGACTGCGCCCGATTCACAACGTGACCGTCGGGAATTCATGTGCCGGGATTGTGCGCCAATCGGTTTAGAAGTTCGCAAACCGGGGTACGGTGTCGGGCGAATCGACGCGGGAGAGACGGAGGCCTCAGACGGCGGTGACCCACGCCCGGTAGCCCTCGTCGCGGCCGTAGACCGCCTGAAAGACGCGGTCCGCGAAGCCGGCGAGGCGGTTGGCGTCCGAGCGGGCGGTGATGCGGACGTTCGTCCCCTCGGCCTCCTCGGGGCTCTCCAACTGGTCGATGCGGAACTCGGGGAACTCCGAGAGCAGTCCCTTGAGCCGGTCGAGTTCGGCTTCGGTCACGTCCATGTTGAACGTCTGGTCGGCGAACTGAATCCACGGGCCGGGCCCCTCGCCGTCGATGTCGTCGAGGCGCTCGGCTTCGATGGTGAGAAAGGCGCTGCCGCGGTCGCGGTGCGCCGACACGGCGTCGGCGAAGAGCTTCCGGCGCTCGCGGGCGGTGTCGGCCTCGAATCGAGTCATGCGGGTCGATACAGCCGCGCGGTACAAAAGCGACCCGCGTCGGGGCGGGTGCGGCGTCAGTCGGACGGCGACCGAGACGGCCGCCGGCGCATCAGAACAGCGCGAGGACAGCGGCGAGCGCGAGCGCGCTGACGGTCAGTAGTTGCACGCCGAGGACGGCGAGCGGGGCCGCGCCCGTCCGCCGCATCGCGTCGAGTCGAACGTCGAGGCCGAGGCCGACGAACGCGAGCGCGAACAGGGCGTCGCTGGCGGTGCCGACGGTGGCGAGCGTCGCGTCCGAGAGCAGGCCGAGGTTGGCGACGGCGGCGACGGCGACGAAGCCGACGAGGAACCGGGGAACGCCGTCGAAGACGGCGCACAGGCCGGTCGCGGCCTCCTCGGCGCGCCCGGCGTAACGGACCGCGTAGGCGACGGCGACGAAGCCGAGCATGGAGTTGCGCGCGAGTTTGGTGACGGTCGCCCAGCGGCCCGCCACCTCGGAGTGGGCGAAGCCCGCCGCGGTGACGGGGCCGGTGCTGAACATGCTCAGGCCGGCCCAGATGCCGAACTGGCGGCCGGACAGCGGGAGCAGGTCGCCGGCGATGGGGAACGCGGCGAGCGTGAGCGCGTCGAACAGGAGGACCGCGGCGACGACGTGGGCGAGCGACTCGCCGTCGGCGTCGATGGTGCCGGCGATGGCGGTGGCCGCGGAGACGCCGCAGACGCTCGCGCCCGCGGCGAGGAGCGACCCGGTCTTGTCGGCGAGGCCGAACACGCGCCCGGCGACGGCCTCGACGAGGAGCACGCCCGCGGCGACGGTGACGACGACGAGCGCGACGAGCACCGGCCCCGAGGCGACGAGTTCGTCGACGGCGATGCGAGCGCCGAGCAGGACGATACCCGTTTCGAGGAGGAGTTTCTGCGTGTCGACGCCGGGGCGCGCCCAGTCGGGGACGCCGACCGTGTTGGCGACGGCGGCCCCGAACAGCACGCCGAGCAGGAGCGCGTTGACGCCGGGGACGAAGCCGGCGACGAGCGCCGCCGCCCCCGCGAGAGCGACGAGGACGCCGACGCCGGGGGCGAGTCGCGCGAGCCGACCGATGCCGGCGTCCGAACCCTCCCCGGCGCTCACGGCCCGAGCGCCGCGAGGACGGTCACGACGACGAATCCGAGGGCGGTCGCGCGCCAGCCGCGTTCGAGCGTACACCACAGTCTGTACGCGCGCTCGACGGCGGTCGCGCCGAGCGCGTCGCGCATGAGGGACGAATCGCGCATTTGCCGGAGTCACGAGGGCCGCGCCGTTGAACGTGTCGCTTCCGTCTTCGAAATCGGCAACAAATACCCCGAACACTGCGGTGAGGCGGCCGAGCGAGCGATAGGACGACGAACAAGGAGCAACATTTTCTTGTTCCTCTGACCATCGTCGTCGCAGAACTCAGTACGTATCTTCAACACTATATGCTCTCGCCGGATGGGGTCAGATATGGCAAAGCGCATCCTCTTGCTCGGAGCGCCGGGCGCAGGTAAGGGCACACAGTCGAAGCGACTCGCCGAGACCTACGGCGTCGAACACGTCACTACCGGCGACGCGCTGCGCGCGAACAAGGACATGGAGACCGAGTACGGGACGCCCCGCTCGTTCATGGAGAAGGGCGAACTCGTCCCCGACGCGGTCGTCAACGAAATCGTCGAGGCCGCGCTGGAAGACGCCGACGGCTACGTCCTCGACGGCTACCCGCGGAACCTCTCGCAGGCGGAGTACCTCACCGAAATCACCGACCTCGACGCGGTCATCTACCTGAACGTCGCCGAGTCCGAACTCGTCGAGCGCCTCACCGGCCGCCGCGTCTGCGACGACTGCGGCACGAACTTCCACGTGAAGTTCAACCAGCCCGAAGAGGAGGGCGTCTGCGACGACTGCGGCGGCGAACTCGTCCAGCGCGACGACGACACCGAAGAGACCGTCCGCGAGCGCCTGTCGGTGTTCGAGGAGAACACCGAGCCGGTCATCGAGCACTACCGCGACGAGGGCGTCCTCGTCGAGGTCGACGGCGAACAGACCCCCGACGAGGTCTTCGAGGACATCCAGTCCGTCGTCGACGACGCGTAAACGCGGACTCGACGCGCGAACCGCCTCATCGACGCAGTTCGGCGCGACGTTTTTCACCGACGAAACGGGAGCGCCAGCGTCGCCGCCGACGCACTCGCTGTCGTCCGCAGAGTAAAACCTTGATAACAGCCGGTTGCTAAAGAGCCGGTAATGGCACGAATCGAATCTCGGGTGCGCGACCTCGTCGGCTCCGACGCCGACATGCGCGCCGCCGTCGAAACCGTCCTCGACCGGGCGGACGACGGAGAAGTCGAGTGGGCCGACGTCCGCGACGAGCTCACGAGCGGCCAGTGGGGTCGCCTCATCGAGAAGGGTATCCTCGTCGACGGCGACGAGGGGTTCCGGCTCGCCGACGCGGGGGAGACCCGCGCCGGCCTCGAAGACGACACGTCCGGCTCCGGCGGCTCGTCGTCCTCGTCGACCGACGTCGACACCGGCGACTCGTCGTGGTCGAAGTACGACAAGGGCGCGGCCGTCGTCACCGTCGGCCTGTTCCTCGGCTACTCCGTCTCCGAGGTTCGGAACGTCATCGGCGGCGTGATGGACGCGGCGCTCGGCCCGCTGGCCGAGATGCTCCCGTTCTACGCCGTCGTGATGGTCCTCGCGCTCGCGACCGGCCTCTACTCCACGCTCTTGCAGGCGAACCTCATGGACATGGAGAAGATGGGCAAGTACCAAGAGCGGATGAAGGACATCCAACAGCGACAGAAGGACGCCAAGGAGCGCGGCGACGACGCGGAGCTCGAAAAGATTCAAGAAGAGCAGATGGAGGCGATGGGCGACCAGATGGGCATGTTCAAAGAGCAGTTCCGGCCGATGGTCTGGATCATGTTCCTCACCATCCCGGTGTTCCTCTGGATGTACTGGGCCATCGGCGTCGGTGGCGGCTCCGACCCGCACATCGTCACCGAGAACATCGTGCTCCCGCTCGTCGGCTCCGTCGGGTGGAAGCAGGGCGTCCTCGGGCCGATGCAGGCGTGGATTGTCTGGTACTTCCTCTGCTCGATGGGCTTCACCCAGATCATCCGCAAGAGCCTGAACATCGACATGTCGCCGTCGGCGTCGTAAGCCAACTGGGCGACAGTCGACCCGGGCGATTCGAGTCGAATCGACCCGCTTCGAGGCAACCTCGTTTCTCTCTCCGTTCCGACCCTCGCCAGCCGCGCATCAGCCGCCGGATGCTCCCTCGGTGCGCCGCCGCGAGGCTCCGCCCGAACCCGTGAGAACCCTCCGCAGGGGTCGTCGGCAACGATAACACCTTTTAGCCGACCGCACCCAGCATGGATATGTTACTGACCGTCTCCGGACCACCGGGCAGCGGAAAGAGTACGACCGCCGCCGCGCTCGCCGAGGCGTTCGACCTCGAACACATAAGCGGCGGGGACATCTTCCGCGAGCTCGCCGCCGAGCGCGACATGACCGCCGTCGAGTTCAACAAACTCGCCGAGGAGGACGACCAAATCGACCGCGACCTCGACCGCCGCCTCCGCGACATCGCGCTCGACCGCGACGACGTGCTCCTCGAATCCCGCCTCGCCGGCTGGCTCGCCGGCGACGCCGCAGACCTCCGTTTCTGGCTCGACGCCCCCGTCGACGTCCGCGCCGAGCGTATCGCCGACCGCGAGGGCAAGCCCGTGGACGTCGCCCGCGAGGAGACGACGACCCGCGAGGCGAGCGAGGCCAAGCGGTACGACGCCTACTACGACATCGACATCACTGACCTCTCTATCTACGATATCGCGCTCAACACCGCCCGCTGGGGTCCCGACGAAGTGACCGCCGTCTGCATCGCCGCGGTCGACTCCTACGATCCCGAGGCCGACGAGGGCAAATACCCGGTCGACGGCGTCCGCTACGACTTCTGACCATGCTCCGAGACCCGCCCGAACACCGCAGCGTCGCCGACCTGCTCTCGTTCGGCGTCGTCAACCTCGACAAGCCGCCGGGGCCGTCGGCCCACCAGGTCACCGGCTGGGTCCGCGACATGGCCGACGTCGACCGCGCCGCCCACTCGGGGACGCTCGACCCGAAGGTGACCGGCTGTCTCCCCACGCTCCTCGGCGACGCGACCCGCATGGCGCAGGTGTTCCTCGAAGGCTCGAAGGAGTACGTCTCCGTGCTCGAACTCCACGGCCCCGCGCCGGCCGACATCGACTCGACCGTCGCCGAGTTCGAATCGAAGCTCTACCAGAAGCCCCCGCGGAAGTCCGCCGTCTCGCGCCGCCTCCGCGTCCGCGAAATCCACGACCTCGACCTCCTCGAAGTGAAAGACAGACAGGCGCTCCTGCGCATCCGCTGTGAGTCGGGCACGTACATCCGAAAGCTGTGTCACGACCTCGGCCTCGCGCTCGGCACCGGCGGCCACATGGGCCACCTGCGCCGGACCGCGACCGACCCCTTCGACGACGCGGACCTCGCGACGCTCCACGACCTCAAAGACGCCCTCGCGTTCGCCGCGGAGGGCGACGAGTCGTGGCTGCGCGACGTGGTCTCGCCCGCCGAGCGAGCGCTGTCGCACCTCCCGTCCGTGACCATCGCCAACAGCGCGGCCCGCGAGGTCGCCAACGGCGCGCCCGTCTACGCCCCCGGCGTCTTCGACGTCGACGCCGACGCCGCCCGCGGCGACCTCGTCGCCTGTTTCACCGACGACGGTTCGGCCGTCTGTCTGGGCGAACTCGTCGGCGACGCCGACGCCGACTCCGGCGAGGTCGTCTCGCTGGAAGCCGTGTTAGTCTGAAGCGAGATACTACTTTCTCCGGCGCTTTTTGTCCGCGTCCGCGAGCGTCTCCGCCTGCTCGTTGACCGACGCGACCTCCCGTTTGGCGTCCGATTTGTCGAGGTCGTAGACGTAGCGCCACGACGCCAGCGGGTAGCCGTGCGACTCCTCGGAGCGGTCCGCCGACGGTTCGGACTCGCTCCCGCGGCGTATCGACCACCACCGAACGGCCGCGACGCCCAACGCGACGAAGACGAGGAGCATCGCGACGAACGGGAGGAGTCCGAGCGGGAGGCTCTGGAGGGGCAGAGTCATACACCGTTGTTGCCCGCGGAGAGACAAAAGCGTACTCGCGGGGCAGCGTCGACGAGCCGGAGGGGTTCGAACCGCACGACGACGGTGCGATACCGTGGCACGCCAGCGCCTCGCGTCGCCGCGACGAAACGAAGGGCTTAACCGCGAGACACGCATCGGTTTGAATGCACCCCGGGACCGTGGGGTAGTGGTATCCTCTGCCGATGGGGTCGGTAGGACCTGAGTTCGACTCTCAGCGGTCCCATACCACCTTTTTACTTCGTCAACTGTCGCTCTCTGAGCGACAGTCTCCTCGCAAAAAGCTGGACCAAAAACGTCCCGCGAGGGCTCGCTTCGCTCGCCTCGCGGTGCAGTACCTGAGTGCGGTGGTGGTTCGTTCACGTATCGACTGAGTGGCTCGGATGGCAACGGGACGGCCGACCGCACCACCCGACGCTCCTCTCCCGTAGAACAGATACGAAAACGCCAGAAACGCCAGCACCGACCCGACGAACACGGCGGAGACGCCGCCGCCGAGCGCCGGACCAAGGACGAGAAACGCGCTCCGTTGCCACTCCTCGACGAACTCGACCATATCCTTTTCAGCCATACAACAGCTCTCGTCGGAGAAAAACCTCGTAGCGACTACGAGACCAACAGCTCGAATCCTCGTCACTCACGGGCAACAGCCGCAAAAAATCGGTCGAGAACCGCTATTCAGGTCGAGACGGCATCGCAGGTCCAGCCGGGGTCGCTCCCCGTCCGCCGGATGAGGTCCGCGCGGCACGCCGGACAGTAGTCGGGGACCGTCGTTTCGCCCCGCGGGACATAGACGCCACCGCCGCATTCCACGCACGCATCGGCGACGACTGTGGTGCAGTCCGCACACAGATTGAAGTCGTCAACCGTGAGGTCGCGCAGCACTTCGAGCTTTTTGTCCAGGATGTACTCGTCGATAACCGCCTGACAGCTGTGGCACGGCTTCATAGCGATACAGCGTGTCAATTGAGACCATGCCACATATACCTGTCGTCGCCGGTGTCTCTTGACGCGGAATATCGGCCGAGGGGGACCGTCTCCGAGTACGGATACTGTCACGAGTACGCGCGAGCGACGCTAGCGCGCCCGGTGCGAACGTGTTTCACAGAATTCATAAGTAACTCGGTGACGAGTTAGTATTTGCTGCTGTCAGAGGCACATCGGGGTGGCGAACGGAATCAGTCACCCACCACACACCCATTCTCCCGCATCTACCGGTTCGCGTACCGCTCCGAGGACCGAAGTTCAGCTCCTCGCGCCCATGTCGGCGGGGTCGTCTCCGTACATCTCGGTGAGCATCGCGTCCGCCACCTGATGTGCCCCTACGAGAATCACGACGCTCCCGACGATGGTCGCGACCGACTGCGGCGTCGAGAGCAGGCCGAGCGAGACGATGAGCGTCGTCGCGCACGCCGGCGGGTGGACCGCGTCGAGTTCGACCATCCCCCAACTCGTCGCGGCAACCGAGATGGCACCGCTCGTGACGAGCCGCAACGTGTCCGTCGATGCGACCGACAGTGACGGGCTAATCGTCACGCCGGAGGCGATGAGCGCGTAGGCCGCGAAGCCGACGGCGGCACCGACGGCGTGGCCGCCGACGATGCGAGTCGAGCGGGGCCGCGTGCCGCGCCGCCGAAACGCCAGCGCGAACGCCGTGGGGCCGAGGCTCGGAAAGACGAACGGCTGGCCGGTGGCCCACGCGACGCCGCCGAGCGCGGCGACGAGCAGGCCGGCGGAGAGCCCCGTTTCGAGGCCGCGACGAGACATGCGACACGCTCTGTCGGCGTCGGGGGAAAACGCTGTCTAATTCGAGCGGGAACGGCGTCGGCGGCGACGCCGAGCGCCGGCCCGGAAGCGACGCCGACGGGCGAGGAGAGCCTAAATCCAGCCCTCTTGGGCGAGCAGTTCGCCGTTGAGGACCGACGCGCCGGCCGCGCCGCGAATCGTGTTGTGCGCGAGGCAGTTGTACTTCACGCCGTGGTCGGTCGACTGGATGCCGCCGGCCGAAATCTGCATCCCGTCGCCGCGGTCGCGGTCGAGGCGGGGCTGCGGGCGGAACTTGTCCTCGAAGACGTGGATGAGCTGTTCGGGCGCGCTCGGGAGGTCGACGCCGGGGTACTCGCGCATCGCGGCGGCGACGTCCTCGGGGGAGGCGTCGTCGGCGAGGTCCGCGAAGACGCTTTCGAGGTGGCCGTCGAGCGTCGGAATGCGGTTACACGAGGCGTTGACCTCCGCGCCGTGGAGCGCGACCTCCGCGCCGTCGAACGAGCCCAGAAGCTTGCGGGACTCCGTCTCCATCTTCTCGTCTTCGCCGCCGATGTGCGGGATGGCGTTGTCGATAATCTCCATCGAGGTGACGCCGTCGTAGCCCGCGCCGGAGACGGCTTGGAGGGTCGTGACGTCGACGCGTTCGAGGCCGAACTGGTCGAGCGCGGCGAGCGTCGGGACCATCGTGATGGTCGAGCAGTTCGGGTTCTTCACGAGCGCGCCGTCCCAGCCGCGCTCGTCGCGCTGGACCTCGATGAGGTCGAGGTGCTCCGGATTTATCTCCGGAATCGTGAGCGGCACGTCGGGGGCCATGCGGTCGTTCGAGGAGTTCGAGGAGACGACGTAGCCCGCTTCGAGGAACGCGGGTTCGACCTCGGCGGCGACCGACGACGGGAGCGACGAAAACAGGAGGTCGATGTCGTCGGGCACGGCCGCGGGGTCGGTGCTGCCGACTTCCATCGCGGCCACGTCGTCCGGGATGGGCGTGTTGACGCGCCACTTCGCGGCCTCGTCGTATCGCTTGCCCGCGCTCTCTTCGCTCGCGGTCAGCGCCGCGAGTTCGAACGTCGGGTGGTCGTCGAGAAGCTGGATGAATCGCTGTCCGACTGCGCCGGTTGCACCGAGGATGCCGACTCGTACTGCCATTACCCGTGTCGTAGTGTGGCACACGCATAAGGCCGTTTGGATTTGAACCAGTATTCGCGGCGTATAGTGCCAGAGAACTGTAATCTCGGCCGTTCCTTCACGGTCGAACACGTAAATCGTCGTCTGTCGAATCGGCCACCGACGTGCGTTGGGAAAATCGATAGAATAACGTGCGGTTCCCTGAAAGACTACCGCAAATGTTCAGCAAGGTTCTCGTCGCCAACCGAGGCGAGATCGCGGTGCGCGTCATGCGCGCCTGCGAGGAGTTAGGAGTCCGAACCGTCGCCGTCTACAGCGAGGCGGACAAACACGGCGGGCACGTGCGGTACGCCGACGAGGCGTACAACATCGGTCCCGCCCGCGCGGCCGATTCCTACCTCGACCACGAGTCGGTCATCGAGGCCGCGCGAAAGGCCGACGCCGACGCCATCCACCCCGGCTACGGCTTCCTCGCGGAGAACGCCACGTTCGCCCGGAAAGTCGAGGAGTCCGAGTTCACGTGGGTCGGCCCGTCGGCCGACGCGATGGAGCGCCTCGGCGAGAAGACGAAGGCCCGCGCGCTCATGCAGGACGCCGACGTGCCGGTCGTCCCCGGGACGACCGAGCCCGCCGACTCCGCCGCGGACGTGAAGGCCGTCGCCGACGAGTTCGGCTACCCGGTCGCCATCAAGGCCGAGGGCGGCGGCGGCGGCCGCGGCCTGAAGGTCGTCCACTCCGAGGACGAGGTCGACGAGCAGTTCGAGACGGCCAAGCGCGAGGGCGAGGCGTACTTCGATAACGCCTCCGTCTACGTCGAGAAATACCTCGAAGCGCCGCGCCACATCGAGGTGCAGATTCTCGCCGACGAGCACGGCAACGTCCGCCACCTCGGCGAGCGCGACTGCTCGCTCCAGCGCCGCCACCAGAAGGTCATCGAGGAGGCCCCGTCGCCGGCGCTGTCCGACGACCTCCGCGAGCGCATCGGCGAGGCCGCCCGCCGCGGCGTCCGCGCCGCCGACTACACCAACGCCGGCACCGTGGAGTTCCTCGTCGAAGACGGCGAGTTCTACTTCATGGAGGTCAACACGCGCATCCAGGTCGAACACACCGTCACCGAGGAAGTGACGGGCCTCGACGTGGTGAAGTGGCAACTGCGCGTCGCCGCCGGCGAGGAACTCGACTTCTCGCAGGACGACGTGGACATCGAGGGCCACTCGATGGAGTTCCGCATCAACGCCGAGGCCCCCGAAAAGGAGTTCGCGCCCGCGACGGGCACGCTCGCGACCTACGACCCGCCGGGCGGCATCGGCGTCCGCATGGACGACGCCGTCCGCCAGGGCGACGAAATCGGCGGCGACTACGACTCGATGATTGCCAAACTCATCGTCACCGCCTCGGACCGCGAGGAGGTCCTCGCCCGCGCCGAGCGCGCGCTCGCCGAGTTCGACATCGAGGGGCTCCGCACGGTCATCCCGTTCCACCGCCTGATGCTCACCGACGAGGCGTTCCGCGAGGGGAGCCACACGACGAAGTACCTCGACGAGGTGCTCGACCCCGACCGCATCCAGGCCGCCGTCGAGCGCTGGTCGCCCGAGGCCGCCGCCGACGATGACGACGACGACGAGGTCACGGAACGCACCTTCACCGTCGAGGTCAACGGCAAGCGCTTCGAGGTCAGCCTCGAAGAGCGCGGCGCGCCCGCCATCCCGGTCGGTGACGCCTCGGCGGGCGGCTCGAACTCCTCCGGCCCGCGCAAGCGCCGCGACGACGGCGACGACGACTCCCAGCAGATTATCGAGGGCGACGGCGAGTCCGTCACCGCCGAGATGCAGGGGACCATCCTCTCGGTCGAAGTCGCGGAGGGCGACGAGGTCGAACCCGGCGACACCGTCTGCATCCTCGAAGCCATGAAGATGGAAAACGACGTGGTCGCCGAGCGCGGCGGCACCGTCTCGCAGGTGCTCGTCTCCGAGGGCGACAGCGTCGACATGGGCGACGTGCTGCTCGTCCTCGAATAGTCGGCTCGGAGCGTCGAACCCAACGCTGAACCGCGAACCTCTTTTCCCGTGCGCCGGTACCGACCACCATGAGCGACACGCGACGCACCCTCCTCGACGCACTCGCTGCGGGCCCCGTCTCCGGGCCCGACCTCGCCGACCGACTGGGCGTCTCCCGCGCCGCCGTCTGGAAGCACGTCGAAGCGCTCCGCGACGAGGGGTTCGGCGTCGAGAGCGCCGGCGACGGCTACGTCGTCACCGACGTGCCGGAGTACGGCGGCCCGGCAATCGAGTACGGCCTCGACGCCGACTACGACGTGGAGTTCCACGAGACGCTCGACTCCTCGAACGACCGCGCCCGCGACCTCGCCGCCGAGGGCGCGAGCGACGTGGTCGTCGTCGCCCGCCAGCAGACCGCCAGCCGAGGCAGGAAAAATCGGGAGTGGTCCGCGCCCGACGGCGGCGTCTGGATGAGCCTGCTCGTCCGCCCCGACGAACCGCCGGCGTACGCCCCGCTGTACACGCTGGCGATGGCCGTCGCCGTCTGCGACGCGGCGCGCGAGGCCGGGGTGGATGCGAAAATCAAGTGGCCGAACGACGTTATCGTGAGCGAAGCGAACGATAACTCGTCGGGCGCATCAGCGTCCGACGGCGCTATCGTGAACGAAGTGATTGATAACTCATCTGACTCGGCAGAGTCAGATGTAGCCGACACGCCAGACAACCGCGGCTACCGAAAGCTCTGCGGCATCCTCACCGAGATGGAAGGCGAGGCCGACCGCGTCTCGTGGCTCGTCATCGGCCCCGGAATCAACGTCAACCTCGACCCCGCGGACCTCCCCGAAGGCGCGACGAGCGTCGCCGCCGAGGCCGCCCCCATCGAGCGCCGCGCGTTCGTCCAGCGAGTGCTCGAACGGTTCGACGAACTGCGCGACGACCTCGACACCGTCCTCCCGGCGTGGCGCGAACGGGCGGACACGCTCGGCAGGCGGGTCCGCGTCCACACCGCGAGCGGCGTCGTCGAAGGCGACGCAATCGACGTCGAACACCCCGGCACGCTCGTCGTCCGAACTAACGAAGGAGACACACGAGTCCACGCCGGCGACTGCGAACACCTGCGCCCGGCCGACGGCGGGCGCTGAGACCGCGACCGAACCCCGCGTACCCCTGTTTCTACTGTTCCGCTACTCTCGTTTCGCTACTCTCCGCCGTCGGCGGTCGCCGTCGAGTCGGCGGCCGCGTCCGCCTCGGCCTCCGCGGGCGTCTCCGGCGCGGTCTCGCCCGGCACCTCGACGGCGTGCTCGTCAGCGTCGTCGCCGCCCTCGATGCGAACGGTCAGGACGGGGACTTTCGACGCGCGGACGACCTTTTCAGCGACCGAGCCGAGGAGGAGGCGGTCGATACCGCCGCGGCCGTGGGTCCCCATCACGATGAGGTCGCACTCGCCGCGCTCGGCGAACTCGACGATTTCGCGGCTCGGCGTCCCTTCGAGGACGTGCGTCTCGACGGGGACGCCCTGCGACTCGGCCGCGCGCTCGACTTTGTCGAGCGCCGATTCGGCGTCGGCGCGCAGCATGTCGTCGAGCCCCTCCCACGACGATTCCATCGGAAGCCCCGCGAAGCTCCCCGCGTTCACCACGTACACACCGTGGAGTTCCGCACCGTGGACGGCCGCTAACGCCGCCGCGTGGACCGCGACGCGCTCGGAGCCGGCGGAACCGTCGATGGGAACGATGATTCGGTCGTACAATACCATGACACTTGATAACATATTCTCGGGGTCGGTAATAACCCTTTGCTACGGGAGGAGTACTGCGAGAATAGGTCGGCGTTCGTGAGCGTTTCGCGGCCCAACGGCCGACGGTCGCGGGTCGGCGGTCGCGAGCCGGCGATGCGTCCGCCGCCCGACTCAGAGATACACGTCTTTCACGTCCGCCTGTCCGGCGCGGCGGACGACGGCGCGGACCACGTCCTCGACGCCCGCGAGGTTGTCCGTGTCGCCGTCGAGGACCAGCAGCTTGGCGTCGCGCCCCTCCTCGACGAGGCCGTAGTTCAGCCCGGCGATGTCGGCCCCGTTGACGGTCGCCATGCGGAGGACTTCGGCGGCCGACACGTCCGCCAACTTGGAGGTGAACTCCATCTCGCGGAACATCGAGGGGCTGTTGAGCATCACGTTGTCCGTGCCGAGCGCGACGGTGGTGCGGTCAACCAGTTCGCGAATCGGCGCGACGCCCGCGTCGGTGACGAGGTTCGACCGCGGGCAGATGACGATGGGAATCTCGCTGTCCTCGACGCGCTCGAGGTGGAGCGCCTCGGGGTGGACCATGTGGACGAGGAAGTCCGGGTCGAGGTCCAGCGCGGCGTTGATGTCGTGGGCGTCGCGCTCGCCCGCGTGGATGCCGAACAGCTTTCCGGCGGCCTCGGTCGCGTTCCGAAGCGCGCCGAACTCGCCGTCCCGCGCGCCCGACGCGCCGAAGCCGTCTGCGATTTCCATCGCGTCCGCCGTCTCGCGCCCGAAGACGACCGCCTCGATGTCGCGGCCGTCGAGCGCCCGCCGGATGACGTCGACGCCCTCGACGCCGCCCTCGCGGAACTCCAGACAGGCCGCCGTCCCGCCGGCCTCCATCATGCGGAGCGACCGGTGCATCGCGGCGGCTTTCTCTTCGGTGCTGGCCGCGCGGAGGAGCCGGTGTTTCAGCCCGTCCGGCGGCGCGACGAGATCGTCGAGCGACAGCCCCTCGCCGGCCTCCTTGGCGATGGAGTCACCGAGGTGGGTGTGGGCGTTGACGAACGCGGGCAGGATGATGTCCGTCGACTCGGTCGCCGTCTCCTCGACTGCGGTTATCGTGCCCTCTTCGACGACGACCCGCCCCTCGACCGGGTCGAAGTCGCGGCCGCGGAGTATCGTACCCTCGAGTTGCATCGCTCTCGACTGCGTCTCGGCGGTGCTTGAACCTCCCGTCTCGGGACGGCGGCTACTCGAACTCGTCGAGCGTCGCGTTGAGGCCGCTTCTGACCTCGGCGACGAGCGCGCCGTCCGCGTCGAGGCCGAGCACGTCGGCGGCCGCGCGGCCGACGCGCTCCGTCTCCTCGCGCGGGGCGTAGACGCCGAGTCGCCACTGCTGTTCCTGTGCGGTCCGAAGCGCCTGCACGAGCGGCGACTCGCGCTCCAACTGCCGCATCTCGCCGTTGACCATCACCCGCGACGACGACTCGGTCATCGACGGGCGCGAGGGCACGTCGAGGATGACGGACTCGGGCGACACGTCGGCGGCGGCGGCGATGTCCCGCTCGAACGCCGCGAGCGTGTCGTGTTCGGCGTCGATAATCGAGTCGGGGACGTTCGGCAGCTCCGCCCAGACGGCCCGCTTGTAGAGGTCGCGGGTGGCCAGCCGCTCGGCGAAGGCGCTCGTCGAGTCGGTGAGGCGGAGCGCGACGAGCAGGTCGGGGTCGTCCATCCGGCGAAGCTCCTCGGCGTCGATGTCGGGCTCGTCGAGCAGTCGCTCCGACGCGCGACGGAGCATCGCCTTCGAGATGCGCGCGACGTGGTGCTGGTAGACGGTCGGGTTCATGAGCGCGCGGGCGAGAAGCAGCGACTCGGCGGTCTGAACGTTCCCCTCCGCGAGGACCAACTCGCCGTCGACGAACGTCAGCTCTCGAATCAGGCGCTCGTGGTCGATAGTGCCGTAGGGGACGCCGGTGTGGTGGGCGTCGCGGACGAGGTAGTCCATCCGGTCGACGTCCAACTCCCCGGAGACGAGTTGACCGAACTCGCCGTCGCCCTCGACCAAGGCGGCGACGCGTTCGGGGTCCAGCCCCTCGTCCTCCAGCGTCTCACCGACGGTCCCGCGGGCGACGAGTCCCTCCACGTCGTCGTGGTACTTGCCGGTGTGGCGATGGGTCACGTCCTCGATGTTGTGGCTGTACGGGCCGTGGCCGACGTCGTGGAGGAGCGCCGCGGCCTCGACGTGGGCGGCGGCGTCGCCCTCGATGCCGAGATGCGAGAGGGCGCGGGAGGCGAGGTGGTAGACGCCGAGGCTGTGTTCGAACCGCGTGTGGTTCGCGGAAGGGTAGACCAGCTGGACGGTTCCCAACTGCTTGATGTGCCGGAGGCGCTGCATCTCCGGCGTATCGAGGAGGGCTTCGGCCGCGCCCTCGACCTCGATGTGGTCGTGGACGCTGTCCTTGATGGTCGTCATTGTGGGTGAATCGGCCGCCATCGGTGAAAAAGGGTCGGTGGGATAGAGTGGGGTGGGCTGGGGTGGGGCGGTATGCCTCCGCTCTCAGGCGGGCGTCGTCACGCGAACCGGAAGTCCGAGGGCGTCCACGGCGGCCGCGGCCACCTCGTCGCGGACTGCTTCGGGCGCGTAGACGCCGAGTCGCCACTGCGTCCGCTCGGCCGACCGGAGCGCGCCCACGAGTTCGGAGGCGTCTTCGAGGCGTCGGACGACGCCGTTGACGACGACGCGCGACCGGGACTCCTTGATTCGCGGCCGCGACGGGGCGTCCACGATGACCGACTCGGGCGGCACGTCGGCGGCGTCGGCGATGTCCCGCTCGGCCGCCCGCGTCCCCTCGAAACCGAGTTCGACCACGTCGGTCGGCACGGCGTCGATTGGTGCCCAGACGGCCCGCTTGTAGAGGTCGCGGCGCTCGATTCGGCGGCCGAGGTCGGGCACGCGCTCGCCGAGGGCGACGAGCAGGTCGTGGTCGGCCATCCGGACGAACTCCTCGATGGGCACGCCGTCGTCGACGAGGCGCTCGGAGGCGCGTTCGAGCATCGCGCCCGCGATGCGGGAGACGTGGTGGCGGTAGACGGTCGCGTTCATCAGCGCCCGGGCGAGAAGCAGGGATTCCGCCGTCTGGACGTTCCCCTCGGCCAACACGAGTTCGCCGTCCCGGTACCGGAGTTCGCGGACGAGGCGGCCGTGGTCGATAGTGCCGTAGGGGACGCCGGTGTGGTGGGCGTCGCGGACGAGGTAGTCCATCCGGTCGACGTCCAACTCCCCGGAGACCAACTGCCCGAGGCCGCCCGCGCCGTCGACCATGTCGGCGACGCGGTCCGGGTCGAGACCGTGGTCGGTCAGCACGTCTCCGACCGCGGTCCCGTCGAGCAGGTGGTGAATCTCGTCGTGGTCGCGGCCGGTCCGCCGGCGGATGAGGTCCTCGGTCTGGTGGCCGTAGGGGCCGTGGCCGATGTCGTGGAGGAGCGCGGCGGCGCGGACGTGGGCGGCGCGGTCGCCGTCGACGCCGAGATGCGAGAGGGCGCGGGAGGCGAGGTGGTAGACGCCGAGGCTGTGTTCGAACCGCGTGTGGCTCGCGGAGGGGTAGACGAGTCGAACCGTCGAGAGCTGTTTGATGTGTCGAAGCCGCTGGAACGCGGGCGTATCGACCAGTTCGGCGGCCACGGGGTCGAGCGAGATGTAGTCGTGGACGCTGTCCTTGACGGCGGTCATAGCGGGTGTTGTGCGAGAGGCATCAAATAGCCGAGCATTCGCGTCGTCGGAGGGTCGAAAGGCGGGGACGACTCGGAAGCCGCTGCGCCCACAAACCGTTTCACGCGGGGGCGACGATGCGGGACTATGAGTCTCCGCTCGGCCCTCGGAAGCGCCCTCGGTTACGCTCTTCTCGGCCTCGCGTGCCTGTTCGTGGTCTTCGCGGGGTACTGGGCCGCCGTGAGCGCCCTGACCGGCGCGACCGCCGGGCGCGCGATGTTCGTCGTCTTCGGCCTCGGCGCGGCCGTGACGACCGGTTTTTTCGGCTACTTCGTCAGGAAGGCGGTCGCCGGACAGGTGATGCCGTCGGAGTTCGACGTGTCGGTGGCCTATCGCGGCGGTCGCTGACGAGGGTTTCGCCGGTCTCCGCGGCCGTCCCGCGCTCGTCGTCCGCGACCGGCCGGCGTCTCCGGTGAAGGAACTTTCAAACGGGCACTCGCCGTACGGCGCACCATGGTTACGTTTCTCGCCGGGGGGACGGGCACCCCCAAACTCCTCGACGGGGCCGCCGGGGTGTTCGACCCCGCCGAGACGACCGTCGTCGCCAACACCGGCGACGACGTGGAACTCGGCGGCCACCTCGTCTGTCCCGACGTGGACACCGTCCTCTTCGCCGGCGGCGGCGTCCTCGACACCGACCGCTGGTGGGGAATCGCCGGCGACACCACCGCGACCGACGACGAACTCCACCGCCTCGCCGACGCGGCCGGCCTCGAATCCGGCCCGCGATACCTCCCCGAGTCGGCCCAGACGGCCGGCCGCGACATCGCCCGCTGGCGGCGCTTCTCCGGCGTCGCGGCGTTCATGGAAATCGGCGACCGCGACCGCGCGGTCCACATCACCCGCACCTCGCTGCTCGACGAGGGCGACACACTCACCGAAGTCACTCAGACCCTCGCCGCCACCTTCGACCTCGACGTGTCGCTCCTTCCGATGAGCGACGACCCCGTGGCCACCCTGATTCACACCGACGAGGGGACGATGCACTTCCAAGAGTACTGGGTCCACCGCCGCGCCGACCCCGCCGTCCGCGACGTGGAGTTCCGCGGCGCTGACGACGCCACAATCACCGACGCGGTCGCCGACGCCCTCGAAGAGCCCGTCGTCGTCGGCCCTTCGAACCCCGTCACGAGCATCGGGCCGATGCTCGCCATCGACGGCTTCGCGGACGCCCTCGACGACACGCCGGTCGTCGCCGTCTCGCCGTTCGTGGAGGACACCGTGTTCTCCGGCCCCGCCGCGGACCTCATGGCGGGCGTCGGCTACGAGCCGTCGACTGCGGGCGTCGCCGCGGCCTACCCCTTCGCCGACGCGTTCGTCCTCGACACGGACGACGGGACCGACCTCGACCGCCCGGTCGTCAGGACCGACACCCGAATCGACGGTCCCGACGACGCCGAGCGCGTCGCCCGCGCCGTTTCCGAGGCGCTCGCGGAGGTGTCGTGATGTTCGCCCCGCGGGTCGCCGTTGCGAGCCTCAGCGGCGAGTCCGACGCCGCGTGGGCCGACGCCGCGGTCCCCCACGTCGGCGCGGCGTTTCTCGGCGGCGTCGCCCTCGACGAGCCCGCACAGGCGGCGGCCCGCGACCTCGTCGCCCGCGGACGCTCGGAGTTCCTCGCCGACGACCCGGTCGGCTTCGTCGCCGCCCAACTGGATTCCCTCGACGAGTTCGGCGGGGAAGACCGGTTCGTCGCCGTCAACGTCAGAGCGACCTCGCCCGACCCGATTCGGGCGGTCGCCGCCGTCTGCGCCGACCGCGGCGCGGGCGTGGAGATAAACGCCCACTGCCGACAGGACGAACTCTGCGCCGTCGGCTGCGGCGAGACGCTCCTGCGAGATTCCGACCGGCTGGCCGCGTACGTCGCCGCGGCCGCCGAGTCGGGCGCATCCGTCGGCGCGAAAGTCCGCGCCGAAATCGACGGCGTTGACCTCCCGAATCTCGCGGCCACCCTCGCCGACGCGGGGGCCGACTGGCTCCACGTCGACGCGATGGACTCCGAGGCCGTGATTGCCGACGTGGCCGCCGCCGCGCCCGACCTCTTTCTCGTCGCCAACAACGGCGTCCGCGGCCGCGAGACGGCGACCGAGTACCTCGACTACGGGGCCGACGCCGTGAGCGTCGGGCGGCCGAGCGACAATCCGCGGGTCCTCTGCCGGGTCCGAACCGCCGTGGACGACTGGTTCGCCGGCCGCGAGGACGCCGCCGAGTCGGGCGACGAAAGCGAGGTGTCCGCCTGATGGTCGCGCCCGTCTCCGACCGCGGGTTCGGCCCCGCGCGGCACGCCGAACTCGCGCTCCTGCTCGAAGTCGCCGGGACGCCCAAACCGGGGAACGTCGACCGCCGACGCGACCTCTCGGACCTGCACTTCGAACAGTTCCTGACCGGGGCGGTCGGCTCCGCGGCCGGCCTCGAACTGGCCGAATCGGGCGCGCCGGTCGGCGAGGCGTTCGAGGAGGCGGTCGCCGGCATGAGCCGACAGGGCGGCGGCAACACCCAGTTCGGCTGTCTCCTGCTTCTCGTCCCGCTCGTCCGGGCGGCGGCCGACGACGACCGCGACCTCTCGCCCGCCGGCGCGACCGCCGTGGCCGAGTCGACCACCGTCGCCGACGCGGTCGGGTTCTACCGCGCGTTCGAACACGTCGACGTGGCCGTCGGCGACGTGCCCGACGACGCCCCGGACCTCGACGTTCGGCGCGGCGGCGACGCGGCCGAGGCGCTCCGAGACCGCGGATGCACGCTGTACGACGTGATGGGCCTGAGCGCCGAGCGCGACGCCAACGCCCGCGAGTGGACCGGCGGCTTCGCCCGAACGTTCCGCGCGGCCGAGACCATCCTCGATGACGACGGCCCCGTCACCGACCGCGTCGCCCGCGCGTTTCTCGACCTCCTCGCGGAGGAGCCGGACACGCTCGTCGCCACGAACCACGGCGAAGCCGTCGCCCGCGACGTGATGGCCCGCGCGGCCGACGTCTCCGACCTCGACGAGGCCGAGGAGCTGGCCGAGGCGTTCGTCGCCGAGGGAATCAACCCCGGGACGACCGCCGACATCGTCTGCGCGGCGACGTTCGTCGCGCTGGAGCGGGGGGTGCCGCTGTGAGCGACGAGCGCGAGCCCGAATCCGAACCGGAATCCGCGACCGACTGGCCGGTCGAACTCCGCGGCGTCACCGAGACGGTCGTCGCCACGCTCGGGCCGAACGACCGGTGGAACTTCGCGGCGCTCGGCGTCCACGCGCCGGCGGCCGACGGCGATGACGACGGCGCGTCTTCCGGGTCGTCCGGGTCGTCCGGGTCGCATCTCCCCGCCACCGCCACGACGTGGGGCAACACCCGAACTCGCCGGAACTTCCACCGGCAGGGCGGCGGAGTCGTCCAGTTCGTCTCCGACCCGCAGGCGTTCGTCGAGGCCGCGATGACTATCTACGAGCGTGACTCGCCGGTCCTCGACTCGGCGGACGCGTGGGCCGAAGTCGAGGCGACGCCGGTCGATTCGGGCGAGGACGGCGGGACCGAGTGGGAATCGTGGGAGCTCCGGCCCGTCGATGCCGCGGTCGAGCGGACCCGGCCGTTCACCATCAACCGCGGCTTCGGCGCGGTCATCGACGCGACGGTTGCGGCCTCGCGGCTCGACGTGCCCGCCTTCGACACCGACGACCTGTTGGCCCGACTCGACTACTTCGCCGAGACGGTCGAGAAATGCGGCGGGAAACGAGAGCGCGAGGCGTTCGCGCGAATCGACGAGTTGACGGGCTGGCGCGAGCGGGCGGCCGCGAGACGGAACGAATCGTTTTAGTGTTCGTCCGGGGAATCTTCCGACATGGCAATCAAGCCCAAGTACGTCAAGCAGCTTGGTAACATCCTGCTGGAGCGATACCCGCAGGCGTTCAACACGGACTTCGAGACGAACAAGGACAGCGTCGAGGAACTGACCACGGTCGAGTCGAAGGGCGTCCGCAACCGCATCGCCGGCTACATCACGCGCAAGAAGGGCGGCCAGGGCGCGTAAGTTCGAGTCAGTCGATTCTCTCTGCGAACCATCTTCTCCAGCCCGCGCGGAGCGGCCGCGCCGGTTCGTGCGCGACGAGCGCGTGCGACGGGCGCGCGACCCCCGCGCGGCTCGGTCCCCAGTCCACTATACCCGAACGAACCGCTCCCGAGCGCTTTCGACCGGTCCGGAGGAAGCGTTTAGGCCGCCCTCCCGCGACGTACCGACATGCGCGTCATCGGTCACCGCGGCTGCCCCGCCCTCGCCCCCGAGAACACGCTCGCCGCCTTCGACGCGGCCGCGACGCGACTCGACTGGGTCGAACTCGACGTCCGACGCTGCGGCTCCGGCGAACTCGTCGTCTTCCACGACGAGACGCTCGACCGCGTGACCGGCGCGCCCGGCCGCGTCGCCGAGGCGACTCTCGCGGAGTTGCAGGCACTCACAATCGACGACTCCGACGAGTCGATTCCGACGCTCGCCGCGGTGTTCGACGCCCTGCCGGACCGCGTTTCGGTCAACGTCGAACTGAAAGAACGCGGCCTCGTAGACGACCTCGCCGCCGTCGTCGGCGGCGCGGAACACGAGATACTCGTCTCGTCGTTCGACGCCGAGGCGCTCCGCGAGGTGCGCGAGGCGACCGCGCTCCCGGTCGCGTTCCTCTTCGCGTCCGACTGGGCGGAGTCGCTGTCGGTCGCCGCCGACCTCGACTGCGCGGCCGTCCACCCGCACTACGACCTGCTCTCGTCGGCGCGGGTCGAGGAAGCGCACGACCGCGGCTTCGAGGTCAACGCGTGGACGGTCCCCGACCGCGAGATAGTTCGGCGGCTCCGGGAGTGCGGCGTCGACGGCGTCGTCGTCGACGACCCGGCGCTCGCGGAGTGAGCTACCGAATCCGACGCTCGCCGCGGAACGCCTGAAACGCCGTCTGGTCCCGTCGCACGCCGAGTGCGAACGAGACGAGCGCGACGACGACGCAGACACCGACAACGGCGGTCGGGAGAACCCCGTCCGGGAGGTAGCCGTTCGCCGTCCCGAGTTCGACGCAGGTCCCGGCGAAGACGGCGGCGAGCGCCGCGGAGACGAAGTCGGGTTCCCCCTCGTCGGCGTAGTGTGCCGCGACAGCGACGGCGGCGAAGCCGGCGAGAACGGCGTTGAGAAACAGCCAGCCGAGCGCGGTTTGGACCATGTTGGCCCGGTTGACGTCGGACGAGAATGTGAATGTTCTGTCGTAAATCCGCAGGCCCCCGATTCAGAACCGGTCGACGCGGCCCGAGGCGGCCCACGCGTCGGTCGGCGCGCCGGAGGGGACGCGGTGGCCACAGCCCGTGACCGATTCGAGACGGCCGGCGTACCGCCAGCGCTCCTCGTTCCACGTCTCCTCGCCGTCCCCTGCGGCCGCGGCGGCCGCGGCGACCGACTGGTCGTGGAGGTGCGCGCCGACGGCGGCGGCGATGGCCGCGGCCTCCTCGGCGTCGGCGTCGTCCGGAATCGACAGCCCCGACAGCAGTTCGCCGCTCATAGCGGGATGTTGCCGTGTTTCTTGTCGGGTTGGGACTTGCGCTTGGAGTTCAGCATCCGGAGGTCGGAGATGAGGCGCTCGCGGGTCTCGCCGGGTTCGATAACGTCGTCGATGAAGCCGCGGTCCGCGGCGGTGTAGGGGTTGGCGAACTCCTCGCGGTACTCCTCGATGAGTTCGTCGCGGCGGGCGTCGGGGTCGTCCGCGGCCTCGAGTTCGTCGCGGTAGAGGATGTTGACCGCGCCCTGCGGGCCCATCACGGCGATTTCGGCGGTCGGCCACGCGTAGTTCACGTCCGCGCCGAGGTGCTTCGAGGCCATCACGTCGTACGCGCCGCCGTAGGCCTTGCGCGTGATGACGGTCATGAGGGGGACCGTCGCCTCGGAGTAGGCGTACAGGAGTTTCGCGCCGTGGCGGATGATGCCGTTGTGCTCCTGGTCCGTGCCGGGCAGGAAGCCGGGCACGTCCACGAACGAGAGGATGGGGATGTTGAACGAGTCGCAAAAGCGGATGAAGCGCGCGCCCTTCTCCGATGCCTCGATGTTGAGGGTACCGGCGTTCACGCGGGGCTGGTTGGCGACGATGCCGACCGAGTGACCGTCGAGGCGACCGAAGCCGACGACGATGTTCTTGGCGAAGTCCTCCTGGACGCCGAAGAAGGAGCCCTCGTCGAGGACGCCGTCGAGCACGTCGTGGATGTCGTAGGGCTTGCGCGGCTGGTCGGGCACGACCCCGGCGAGGTCGTCGTCGACGCGCTCGGGGTCGTCCCACGGCTCGACGCGCGGCGGGTCCTCGACGTTGTTCTGCGGGAGGTACGAAAGCAGGTGGCGGATGTCGTCGAGCGCCTGCTCTTCGGTGTCGGTGGCGAAGTGGGCGACCCCGCTCGTCGAGGTGTGGGTCGTCGCGCCGCCGAGTTCGTCGAAGGTGACCTCCTCGCCCGTGACCGTCTTGATGACGTCCGGGCCGGTGATGAACATGTGGCTCGTGTCGCGGACCATGAAGGTGAAGTCCGTCAGCGCGGGGGAGTACACCGCGCCGCCCGCGCAGGGGCCCATGATGGCCGAAATCTGCGGGATGACGCCCGACGCCTCGGTGTTTCGGCGGAAGATTTCGCCGAAGCCGCCGAGCGACTGGACGCCCTCCTGAATCCGCGCGCCGGCGGAGTCGTTGAGGCCGACGACGGGCGCGCCGACCTCCATCGCCTTGTCCATCACCTTACAGACCTTCTCGGCGAACACCTCACCGAGCGAGCCGCCGAAAACGGTGAAGTCGTGGGCGAAGACGAAGACGGTTCGGCCGTCGACCTCGCCGTAGCCGGTGATGACGCCGTCGCCGGGGAGCTTCGTCTCCTCCATCCCGAACTTGTGGTTGCGGTGGGTTCGGAACTGGTCGAACTCCCGGAAGGTGCCGTCGTCGAGGAAGTAGTCGATGCGCTCGCGGGCGGTCATCTTGCCCTTGTCGTGCTGCGAGGCGATTCGGTCCTCGCCGCCGCCCTTCAGGGCTTTCTCGCGCTTCTCGCGGAGTTCGTCGATCCGGTCTTCCATCGTCATGCCAGACCACCTTCGCTCATTGACTCGTCGGTCCGCAGTCCTCGGTCAAAGGAGTTCCGCAATCCGGCAACCCTTACTTCGACAGTTGTCGAATAATAGGTGGAACAATCATCATGGTTGGTGGCGCGAACGCGGGTCGCTTCTCGGAACGGGTCGGCGGAAAACGAAGGGTTCGGAGGCGAGTTATCGCCCGAATGCGGCGGGCTGGTCGCCGTTTAGACGACCGAATCGGGCTGTCGAAGGCCGAAGAAGGCGGCGGCGGACCCGACGACGGCGACGCCGACGGTCGGCCAGAAGCCGATGGTCGTGTCCACGCCGAAGTGCGTGAGGAGCGTGAAGACGAGGAACAGCGGGAGGACGACGCCGACGGCGAAGAGCCACGGCGTGCCGAGGGACTTCGAGAACTCGCCCGCGCCGGCGGCGAACTCTTCGAGCGCCTCGCGGCCCATGACCCAGCCGACGAACAGGAGGAACGCCGCGAGCCCGGCGGTCAGGAGGACGTTCACGAGCGGCCCGGCGACGAAGCCGAAGATGCCCGGGTTGAACGCGCAGACGCCCCCGGTGACGGCGACGAACGCGGTCATCCCGGAAACGGCGCGTCGGCGTGAGACGCCGTACTCGTCGACGAGGAACGCGACGGGGATTTCGAGCATGCTGATGGAGCTCGACAGCGCCGCGAGCGTCACGACGCCGAAGAACGCGGTGGCGATGAGCGTCCCCGCGGGGAGTTGCGAGAACGCCCCGGCGAGACCGACGAACAGCGCGCCCGGCCCGGTGCCGGTCTCGGTCGGGTTGATTCCCTGCGAGAACAGAAGCGGGAAGACGACGAGGCCGGTGATGACGCCGACGCTCGTGTTGAGGACCGCGATGGCGCTCCCGTCGAAGGGAAGCGAGCGGTCCTCACCGAGGTACGAGGAGTACGTTATCATCGTGCCCGCGCCGAGCGAGAGGGTAAACAGCGCCTGTCCGGCGGCGGGACCGAGAATGGCGAAGAAGTTCTCGGTGATGACCGAGGGGTCGAATCGGAGGAAGAAGGCGTAGCCCGCGGCCGCGTTGGGCTGGGTCGCGGCCCAGCCGGCGAGGCCGACGAGGAGAACGAGCACGGCGGGCATCATGACTTTCGTGCCGAGTTCGATGCCCTTGCGGACGCCCGCGAAGACGATGAGCGCGGTCAAACCGAGGAACAGGAGGTGGTAGAGCGCCGCGTCGACGCCGGCGGAGACGCCGCCGAAGTACTGCCCCGGATTCGTGAAGTACGCGGGGTTGCCGCCGGCGAGCGCGGCCGCGCTTTCGAGGAGATAGCGGATAATCCACCCGCCGACGACGCTGTAAAACGAGAGCAGCGAGATGCCGGTGACGACCGAGAACGCGCCGACGATACCCCATTTTTTCGACCCGGAGAGGTCACGGAGCGCGCCGACCGGCGACTTCTTCGCGCGGCGGCCGATGACGAACTCGCCGAGCAGTCCGGGGACGCCGACGAGGAGGACGATGCCGAGATATACGACGAGGAACGCGCTGCCGCCGTTTTCGGCGGTCTGCCACGGGAACCGCCAGATGTTCCCGAGGCCGACCGCGCTGCCGACGGCCGCGAGGATGAACCCGAGCCGTGTTGCCCATGTTTCTCGTGTCATTGCCACCCATTGACAGCCCACCGGTAAAAGGGCTTTCGAACCGACGATACGTCATCGGAGAAATTTAACGGTTTTGAGTGGTCTACGCGTGAAAATTGCCGTCGAATAGTCGAGGAAGACGCGTCGCTACCGACGATTCCTAACCGCTCGAAAAGCGGGAGCGTTCGCCGCCTCAGAGGGGCGGGACGATGGCCGGGCTCTCGCCGAGGAACAGCGTCTGGAGGCCGAGGGCGAGCGTCGCCACGACGGCGACGATGACGAGCGTGCGGGCGAGCCAGAGCCACGTCAGCCCGACGCCCTCTCCGAGTCCGCTGCCCTTCATCAGTTCGTCGATGGCGGGCGCGCCGTAGACCCACGCCGCGAAGACGAGGATGCCGAGGACCGAAAGCGGGAGGAGCAGCTGGTAGGCGAGCGTGTCGAACCAGCCGAGCCACGCGGAGTCGATAGCCGACGGGACGCCGAGCAGGAAGATGGTCCCGCCGAGGCCGATGGCCATCTGCGGGCGGGACACGTCGTAGTTGTCGATGGCCCACGAGACGACGACTTCGAGCAGGCTGATGGCCGACGAGAGCGCCGCGATGAGCACGACCGCGAAGAAGACGAAGCCGATTATCTGGCCGCCGGGGATGTCACCGAACGCGCCGGCGACGCTGATGAACACCGCGCCCGCGCCGCTCGTGTTGGGGTCGATGCCCTGCGCGAACAGGAGCGGGAGGACGACGAGGCCGGCGAGGATGCCGACGAAGCTGTTCAGGAAGACGATGGTGATGCCGTCGCCGAACAGGCTCTGGTCGCCGTCGATGTAGGAGGCGTAGGTAATCATCGCGCCCATGCCGAGCGACAGCGAGAAGAACGCCTGCCCGACGGCGAAGGGGACGATTTCAGCGAAGTTCTCCGACAGCGCGTTGAAGTCGGGCGAGAGGAAGTACGCGTAGCCCGCCGACGCGCCGGGGAGCGTGAAGGCGAAGACGGCGAGCGCGGCGAGGATGACGACGATGCTCGGCACCATGAGCTTCGTCGCCTTCTCGATGCCGTCTTCGATGCCGGCGGCGACGATGCCGACGACGAGCGTCATAAAGACGGCGTGGAGCGCGAGCGCCTCCATGCCGGCGGACACCTGACCGAAGTACTCCGCGGGGGCGGCGAAGTACGCGCCGGTCAGACTGCCGCCGATGTACCGGAGGACCCAGCCGCCGACGACGCTGTAGTACGACAGAATCCAGAAGCCGGTGAACAGGCCGATAGCGCCGACGACGCGCCACTCCTTGTAGCCGAGTTTCTCGAAGGCGCTGATGGTGTTCAGGTTGGCTTTGCGTCCGATGACGAACTCGGCGAGGATGGCCGGGAGGCCGATGCCGAGCGCCGCGACGATGTAGACGATCAGGAAGGAGGCACCGCCGAACTGGGCGGTCTTGAACGGGAACTGCCAGATGTTCCCGAGGCCGACCGCGCTGCCGACGGCCGCGAGGATGAACCCTGCCCTGGTTGCCCACGTTTCACGTTCGGTCATGTCTATCACCCTGTTGCCGATGTGGGGTGATAAATGACGCGGTATGCCGTCGCATATCGGAGCAAAATTCGACACAATTCTCTAACCAACTATAATATATGGTTCGTTCGTCCGAATTCGCCCCCCGAATAGCCTCATTTTTCTAACGAGTGTCGTGTTCGTGAATCACTTGCGTACCGTGTAAAAATTCGTGCGCACCGAAACGAATGTCATCCCTTATCGTGGCGAATGTTGCCACGAATCAGAGAGAGGAGTCGGGTCAGGCCTCGCCGTACACCGGGACGGCCGCGCCGCTCGTCACGGGCGTCGCGTCCGAACAGAGCGCGAGGACGGTCCGGGCGATTTCCGCGGGCTTCACCCACGAGTCGAAGTCGGCGTCGGCCATCATCTCGCGGTTCATCGGCGTGTCGATGACGCTCGGCATCACCGCGTTCGCGCGCACGACCCCGCGGTTCTCCTCGGCGATGGTTTCGGTGAGTAGACGGACGCCCGCTTTCGAGGCACGGTAGATTCCGTCTCCCTCGCCGCCCTCCAGCGACGAGCGGGCCGAGACGCTCACGACGGAGCCCTCGGTCTCCCGGAGGTGCGGAATCGCGTGTTTCGACGCGAGGAACATCGTCTTGAGGTTCACGTCGAACAGGAAGTCGAAGGTGTCGGCGTCGGTCTCGTCGACCGGCGTCCCGCCGCGCCACGTCCCGGCGATGTTGGCGAGGTGGTCGAGGCGGCCGAAGTCGGAGACGACCTCGTCGACGACGCGCGCCACGTCGTCCTCGTCGGTGAAATCGCCCTCGTAGAACCGCGCTCCTTCGGTCTCGAAAAAGTCGTCTTCGTCGTCGGGTTCGACCACGTCCGCGGCCGCGACCGACGCGCCCGCCTCGTGGAACGCGCGAGCGATTGCGCCGCCGAGTGCGCCGCTCGCACCGGTCACGAGAGCGACGGTTCCGTCGAAATCGAATGTCACGTCCATGTCCGTGCGGTACGTGCGCACGGGACATAATTCGGTCGCGGCTGTGCGCCCGCCGGCGACCGGGCGCGGTGATGGGCTGCGTCCTCACTTTCCGCGTCGGCGGCCGCGTCAGGGCGTGATGACCAGTTTGCCGAGGACGCTGTCTTCCATGACGGCGCGGTGGGCCTCGGCGGCCTCGTCGAGGTCGTAGGTCCGCGCCACGTCGATTTCGAACTCGCCCGCGCCCATCTGGCCGGCGAGTTCCCGCAGGGGCGCAGAGAGGTCGGGCGTGTTGAACATGCTCATCATCGTCAGCGAGAGGTCCTTCCCCCGGGCCGACGACGACAGGTCGAAGCCGACTTCGGGGTCGTTCTCGCCGATGCCGACGACGCGACCGCCGTGGGCGGCCACGTCGGCGTCGAACTGGAGGTAGTCGTCCAGCCGGTGGTCGAGCGTCAGGTCCACGCCGTCGCCAGTCGCCGCGGCAACGACGGCGTCCGCGAGGTCGTCGCGGTCGTAGTCGAGAACCACGTCCGCGCCGAGTTCGGCCACGCGGTCGTGGTAGTCGGGCGCGGCGGTGGCGATGACGCGAGCGCCGGACGCGGCGGCGAGTTGGACCGCGGCGTGGCCGACGCCGCCGGAGCCGCCGTGAATCAGCACCGTGTCTCCGAGTTGCATCCCGCCGTGGTCGACGAGGGCGCGCCACGCGGTGACGCCGGCGACGCCCGCGCCGCCGGCCGCGACGAGGTCCACGTCGTCCGAGAGGACCGCGAGCCGGTCGGTCGGGACCGCCGCGAACTCGGCGTAGCCGCCGTAGTGGTCCTTGCCGATGCCGGTGCCGACGACGTGGTCGCCCTCCGCGAAGACCTCCACGTCGGCCCCGACCGCCGCGACCGTCCCGGCCACGTCGACGCCGGGAATCATCGGCATCGCGAACGGCTGGTACGACCCCTCGCGGAAGTACGTGTCCACGGGGTTGACGCCCGCGGCCGCGACTTCGACGAGGACCTCGCCCGCGGCCGGCTCGGGCGTCTTGATGTCGTCTACCTGAAGCACGTCGCGTCCGCCGTGGTCGTGGAATCTGACAGCGCGCATAGATACACAGAAGTTCTTATCCTATTACGTATTTTCCCTACACCATGGACCGAAACCTCGCGCCGTGGCAGAAACGAGACGGTCCAATGTACCTCTCTGAGAAACGACTCTTGAACCGGCTAGTAGAGCGTGGGGTTTCCACGCCCGAGGACCTCGCGGAGGACCGGTTTCGAGAGAACGTAATTCGGCTTCAATGCCGCTTGCTCGCCCGTGTAGGGGCAGTCGTGGAAGTCGCTGAAGATACATTCGAAGCGACCGCATCTGGCGAGGCCATCTTCACCGAGGAGGGTTGTTCTCCCTGGTTCTCTGGGGAAGATCTCGTCGTCGATGAGGAACTCTGTGTCTCTGACTGGCGTCTCACCGACTTTTCGAAGCTGGACCCGACAGACATCAAGCAGGTTAATCTGCAGTTCTTCGAAGACCCAGAGAACGACTATCGAATCCTCGATGAGTCGCCAGCATATACCCGACGAAAGATTCTCGGAGCCACCGATTGGAAACTAAATCGCTTGCTCCGCGAGTCTCCACGGACAGAGTCACTCTCACAGCAGTGCGCGCATTGGATGCGTGCGTTCGCTGGGATTCACACGTTTCCGGATGCGAACCACCGAACAGGAATGGCTTCCTTGTACGGTTTACTGAAGCAGAACGATGTCGATTTCCCTGACGAGGAGTGGCCCGGAAATCACATCGAGCGTGCCGTACTGCATTCCAAGATAATTCGTGGCCTCCATTCGAATGTGAAATACAATTCTCTGTGGCTGAAAGACGAGCTATACGTTAGTTGGCATCGCTATTTCAGAAATTTCCTCTTGGACTGCGAGAATCGCCTGCCGATGAAGCCGACGCTCGAACAGCTACGAAGCGTGATCAACCACGGCCGGGAGAACGGGTTTTAGCTCAGTCTTTGTCCTCGGTGACCTCACCGGGTGAACCCATCGCCACGTATTTATCGTGGTTTCTCTCGATGTTCTCGCTGATTAGATCCAGCGTATCTGGGTTCATCTCTGTGTACCATAGAGGGTTGCATATATCCAAAAGTGTTTTCCTATCCAGAGCGTCGAGTTCATCTGCCTCTACGTGTGCTACTCAGACCTCATAGACCGCATATATGCAAAACGAGTGAGCTATGAGGAGAGTCTGACACCGTCGACCCTGAACGTAGATGAATGGGATTTAAGCGCGTGCCTTTCCCTCCCACGCATGGTAATGAAGCTTCACGAATACCAGGCGAAGGACATCTTCGCAGAGGCTGGGATTCCGGTGCCAGAGTCCCGTCTCGCGTCGTCGGTAGAGGAGGTCATGGAGGCGGTCGAGGAGATCGGATACCCCGCCGCCATCAAGGCGCAGGTACACGTCGGTGGGCGTGGCAAGGCCGGTGGCATCAAAATCGCCACGGACGAGGACGAGGCGCGACAGGCCGCAGAGGACATCCTCGGGATGGACCTCAAGGGCTACACGGTCGACCGAGTGCTCGTCGAGGCCGGCGTCGACTTCGAGAACGAACTGTACGTCGGCGTCACGATGGACCGAAGCGAGGGCAAGCCCGTCGCGATGGTCTCGACGGAGGGTGGCGTCAACATCGAGGAAGTCGCAGAGGAGAACCCGGACGCAATCGCCCGCGAACACATCGACCCCGCGTTCGGCCTGCACCCCTATCAGGCCCGCAAGGTCGTCTTCGAGGCGGGCATCCCCCGCGACGTGGCCTTCGACGTGGCCTCGTTCCTCACGACGCTGTACGACCTCTACGAGTCGAACGACGCCTCGGACATCGAAATCAACCCCGTCATGATTACGTCCGACCGCGACATCGTCGCCGCGGACGCCGTCATGAACATCGACGACGACGCCCTGTTCCGCCACGACGACCTCGCGGCGATGGAAGAGGACGCCTACGAGAACGACCTCGAAGCCAAGGCCGGCGAGTACGGCTTCGACTACGTCCGCCTGTCGGGTAACGTCGGCATCATCGGCAACGGTGCCGGGCTCGTCATGACGACGCTCGACCTCGTGGACTACTTCGGCGGCGAACCCGCCAACTTCCTCGACATCGGCGGCGGCGCGAAGGCCGAGCGCGTGGCGAACGCGCTGGACATGGTGTTCTCCGACGAGAACGTCGACTCCGTCGTGTTCAACATCTTCGGCGGCATCACCCGCGGCGACGAGGTCGCCAAGGGTATCAACGAGGCGCTGGAGAGCTTCGACGAGATTCCCAAGCCGGTCGTCGTCCGCCTCGCGGGCACGAACGCCGAGGAGGGGATGGAGATTCTGAACACGGACCTCGTACAGGTCGAAGGGACGCTGGAGGACGCCGTCCAGCGTGCCGTCGAGAACGCACAGGAGGTGTCCCAATGAGCATTTTCGTCGACGACGACACGCGAGTGGTTGTACAGGGTATCACGGGTGGCGAAGGCAAGTTCCACACCCGGCAGATGGTCGAATACGGCACGAACGTCGTCGCCGGGACCTCCCCCGGAAAGGGCGGGCAGGACGTCGACGGCATCCCCGTCTACGACACCGTCGAAGAGGCGGTCGACGAGGAAGACGCCAACGCCTCGGTCGTGTTCGTCCCGCCGGCGTTCGCCGGCGACGCCATCTTCGAGGCGCTCGACACGGACCTCGACCTCGTCGTCGCCATCACCGAGGGCGTCCCGACGCAGGACATGGCCAAGGTCAACAAGCGCCTGTCTGAGACCGACACGCGCCTCATCGGCCCCAACTGTCCGGGCATCATCACGCCCGGCGAGGCCAAACTCGGCATCCTCCCCGGCAACATCTTCGAGGAGGGTAACGTCGGCCTCGTCTCTCGCTCCGGCACGCTCACCTACCAAGTCGTCTCGAACCTGACCGAGCGCGGCATCGGCCAGACCACCGCCATCGGCATCGGCGGCGACCCCATCATCGGCACGTCGTTCGTCGACGCCCTCGAAGCGTTCGAGAACGACCCCGACACGCACGCCGTCGTCATGTGCGGCGAAATCGGCGGCGAAGACGAAGAGCAGGCCGCGAAGTACATCGCGGAGAACATGGACACGCCCGTCGCCGGCTTCATCGCCGGCCGCACGGCACCGCCGGGCAAGCGCATGGGTCACGCCGGCGCTATCGTCTCCGGGTCGGGCACGGGCACCGCTGAGTCCAAGATTTCCGCCCTCAACGACGCGGGCGTCCCCGTCGGTGACACTCCTAACGAGGTCGCCGACCACATCGAAGACTTCCTCTAACTTCGCCCGAAGCGGCTTTCGGTTTTGTCGTCTTTTTTGCGCTATCGCAACCCAGCCCCGCACGGCCCACAGCGCCCGCCGTCGGTCGCGGTCGGCGCGCCGCACTCCCGGCAGACCGCCGTCCGCCGACGCGACCGCTCCCCTGCGGACCGCAGGAACGCCGTCGGGTCGAGCGCCGTCCCGGTCGGCCCGTCGCCCTCGTCGACGACCCTGTCGAGGACGCGCTCGACGAGGGCGTCCTCGCGCATGGCGTCGAGCAGTCTGACGAAGCCGACGAACAGCAGCGACGGCGCGACGATGCAGAAGCCCGCCACGAGCAGGCGGAACTCGGTTTCCATGTAGGTTGTTAGCGCCCAACAGGCGTATGGCTGACGCTTGGTTCGGGGCGGTCTGGCCCACCCGGCCCGTGTTCTGCGCTCGTCGGTGGCTTTTCGACCGTCGCCGCGACGGTCTATTATCTCGTTTGATACTCTGACGCGCGGATTTATACATCGCATTCGGGTCGGTACGGTAATGGCCGAGAATCTCGTTTTGGAGGTCGAATCACGGCTTCCTGATGCGATTACGGAGAGCTACACGCGGCGACTCGTCGCCGCGATGCTGCTCGTTTCAGTCCTCGTCGCCGGCGTCGGAATCGTCCAGTATCAACAGACGGCGTCCACGATAGACGCGGACGCCCGCGCCGACCTACTCACCGAGGCCGAACGCGAGGCCTTGCAGGTGAACACCTGGTTCGACGAGCGCGAACGTCTCGTGGGCATCGTCGCCGACGACCCCTCCGCCGGCAGCACCCTCGACGGGCGCTCCTCGGCGACGCTGACGGCCGCGAAAGAGGACATGCCCGCGGACGTGGCCGCGCTCCACTTCGTCAACACCGAGACGACGGCGGTCATCGGCTCGTCCGAGGAGGGCGCGGTCGGGACGACGCTGTTCGAAGACGGGTCGCTTCCGCTCCCCGCGAGCGCCGACCTCTCGGACGACGGCGTCGAACGAACGACCGTCTACGTCGAAGACGGCGTCGCCTACATGGGCTTCGTCGCGCCGCTCCCGTCCATCGAACCCCGCGCAATCGTCCTCGTCGCCGAGGCGTCCTCGCTCGGGGCCGCGCTCGACGGGAACCACATCGACGGCGGCTTCACCCAACTCGTGACGACCGACGGAAACGTCCTCTACGACGGGGGCGGCGGCCGGTCGAACGTCGCCTATCCCGCCGCCGAGGCGTCCGAACTCGACGCCGCCTTCGCCGGCGAGACGGGCGTCACCCGCCTCGCCCCCGTCGAGGGCCTCGTCTCCTCGCCGCACGTCGTCGCGCACGTCCCCGTCTCCGGCGGCGTGCTCCTCCTGCACGCCCCCGCGAGCAGCGTCTTCGCGCTCTCCCGAAGCGTCGGTCTCGGGATTGCGACGCTGCTCGCACTCTCGGTCCTCGGATTCGTCGTCTTCGCGCTCATCATCCGCGGGAACACCGCGCGCCCGCTCGTCGACCTCGCGTCGACCGTCTCCGCGCTCCGCGACGGCGACCTCGACGTGGCACTCGAAACCGACCGCACCGACGAGTTCGGACAGGTCGTCCGCGGCATCGACAACCTCCGGGACGACCTCCGCGACCAGCGCGCCGACGCTCGCGTTTACAGCGAGGCGATGACCCGCGCGGCCGACGGCGACCTGCGCGTCCGCCTCCCGACCGACTCCGAGAGCCGCGACATGGCGACCGTCGCCGCCGCGTACAACGAGATGATGGACGATATCGAACAGACCGTCGGCACGGTCAAGACCTTCGGCGAGGACGTGGCGACGCTCGCGGACCGCGTGGCCGACCGCGCCGACGACGTGTCCGCCGCGAGCGAGGAGGTGTCGGCGTCGGTCCAGCAGATTTCCGAGGGCGCGAGCGAGCAGACCGACAGTCTCGTCGCCGCCGCCGACGAGATAAACGACCTCTCGGCGTCCATCCAGCAGATTGCCTCGTCGGCCGACGAACTCGTCCGACTCACCGAGGAGGCCGAGGCCCGCTCGCTCGACGGTCAGACCGCCGCCACCGACGCCCTCGACGACATCGACGCCGTGCGCGCCGAGACGGAGGCGACCGTCAGCGAGGTCCGCGAACTCGACGACCGCCTCGCCCAAATCGAGGAAATCGTCGAGGTCATCACCGACATCGCGGAGCAGACCGACATCCTCGCGCTCAACGCGAACATCGAGGCCGCCCGCGCCGGCGAGGCCGGCGAGGGGTTCGCCGTCGTCTCCAATGAGGTCAAACAGCTCGCACAGGAGACGAAATCCTCGGCGGGCGACATCGAGTCGCTCGTCACCGAAATCGAGGCCCAGCGCGACGCCGTCGTCTCCCGCATCGAGCGCATGCAGGCGCAGGTCGAAGAGAGCGCAACCTCGGTCGACGAGGCGCTGTCCTCCTTCGACGGCATCGTCGAGCGCGTCGAGGAGACGACCGCGAGCGTCCACGAGATTTCCGACGCCACGGGCAGTCAGGCCGACTCCTCCCAAGAGGTGCTCTCGATGACCGACGAAATCGCGGGCATCTCCGAGGAAACCGCCGCGGAGGCCGAGAACGTCTCCGCGACCGCCCAAGAACAGAGCGCCGCGCTCGTCGACGTCAACGGGGACGTGCGCGAACTCTCGTCGCACGTGAGTCACCTCGACGACCTCCTCGACGCGTTCGAGGTCGACGACGGCGGCGACGTGGCCGCGACCGTCGACGACGTGCTCGGCGACGAGGCGGACGCGGAGGCGGCCACCGACGCGGACCGGGGTCGTCCCGCACCCGAGTCGAACCCCGACCGAGAACCCTCGCCCGCGGACGACTGAGATGCGCGTCGACGACATCATGACCGAGGAGGTGGCGACCGTCGAACTGGGGTCGAGCGTCGCGGACTGCGCGCAGACCATGCTCCGCGAGGGCGCGGGGAGCGTCGTCGTGATGGCCGACGGCGGTCCGGCGGGCATCGTCACCGAATCGGACGCGCTCCGCGCCGGCGTGGCGAGCGGGAAGCCGCTTTCTGCGGTCCCGACCCGCGCGGTCATGTCGAGTCCCATCAAGTGGATTCGGCCGGACTCCACGACGCGCGTGGCCGCCGAGCAGATGCGCGAAAACCGGGTGAAAAAGCTCGTCGTCGTCGACGGCTCGGAGATGGTCGGCATCGTGACCGCCACGGACATCGCCTTCCACCTCTCGGACGTGGCCCGCGGCGTCGGCCAGATGATAGAACTCAAGGACAAGTGGGAGTCGGACCGCCGATTCCGCTGACCGCCGCCCGTCGCCCGCCAGTATCCGGTCGCCGGTCGCCGGTCGCCGGTCGCCGGTCGCCGGTCGTCCCACGGCAACCGCTATTACTACCCACCCCCGGCGAAGCGTTGATAACGCCGTCTCGCATCTAGTCACGTCGAGTGTACGACCGTCTCGCGTCGATTCGTCCCCGCGTCAGGTCCGGCCTCGAACGAGCGTTCGCGGCGGACCACACACCTCACGAGGTGGCCGCCAGCTTCGCGTTCGGCGTCTTCTTCGTGGCCATGCCGACCGCAGGGACCGCCCTCGCGCTGTTCGCCCTCATCGGCTACTTCGTCGAGCGGGCGAGCCGACTCGCGCTCGTCGCCACGCTCGTCGTGTTCAACCCGCCCGTCAAGTGGGCGGTCTACGGCGCGAGCTTCTGGCTCGGCTCGCATCTGCTCGGGCCGGTTTCGGGAGCCTCGGTCGCAGACGTGTCGCTCAGTTCCGGCCTCGATATCCTCCTCCGACAGCTCGTCGGCAACACGATTCTCGCCGCCGTCCTCGCCGTCGTCGGCTACGCGGTGACGCTCCAACTGGCGCGTCTGCACCACCGGCGACAGCGGTCGGCGTCGCCGGCGGGAGCCGCCGAGAGTCGAAGCGACGACGCCCGACCCGACGTGCCGTCGTGACTACCGCTGTGACTGTTCCTCTCTGCCCTCCTCGAACGCCCGGAGCGACTGGACGAGCTTGTAGCCCAGATAGACGAGCGCGAGCGGGATGAGGAGCAACAGCGCCAAGATAACGAGTTCGGGGCCGCCGGGAATTTGCAGGAGGGCCATGGGCGGGGTTCGCGGGCGGGCGGCATAGTGGTTGGTGGTGCGGGAGGCCGTCTGTTCGATTGGATGCTGTGGTGTGCTGTGTCGGGTGACACGCTCGCTTCGCTCGCGTGAACCACACTCGCTCACTGCGTTCGCTCGCTGGTTCAAATCTGCCCGGAACCACGTACACGACGCCGACGCGAGAGACACAGAGGTCTCTCGCGGCCGTGGCGTCGGAGAGAAGTGGGTTGGGGCAGATTTGAACTGCCGGCCTCCTCCATGTCAAGGAGGTGTCATAACCAGACTAGACCACCAACCCGGTTACGGTGCTTCCCGCGTCCGTTCGGACGCATCTCTCCGTTGTCCGGGGTTACAATTTAAGCTTTCGAATCGGACTACGTGCGGCGATTCGGGTCACAGCGCGGTCCCGCCGTCCGAGGCGGTCGATTCGACCCGCGCGCCGACCGGCCGATGCCGGCGATTTTCGCCAGCCCGACACGCTTAAGCCGATGTACGAATTTGTACATCGTAACCCGAAGAAGTACATCGGTGATTACCAATGCAGGATTATATCGAACGTGTGACCGGCGGTGCGGACCTGACTGTCGAGGAGGCGCGCGACGCCGCGCGGGCGGTCTTCGAGGACGCGACCGAGGCGCAAATCGGCGCGCTCCTCGCCGCGCTCCGGGCGAAAGGTGAGACCGAGGCCGAAATCGCGGGGTTCGCGCAGGGGATGCGCGACGCCGCCCTGACCATCGAGCCCGACCGCGGCCCGCTCGTCGACACCTGCGGCACCGGCGGCGACGACTACAACACCATCAACGTCTCGACCACGAGCGCGCTCGTCGCGGCCGGCGCGGGCGCGGCGGTGGCCAAGCACGGCAACTACTCCGTCTCTTCGTCTTCTGGGAGCGCCGACGTGCTGGAGGTCGCCGGCGTGAACGTCGAGGCCGAGCCCGAGTCCGTCGAGGCGTGCATCGAGGACAACGGCGTCGGCTTCATGCTCGCACCCGTGTTCCATCCCGCGATGAAGGCCGTCATCGGCCCGCGGAAGGAACTCGGCATGCGGACGGTCTTCAACGTCCTCGGCCCGTTGACGAACCCCGCCGGGGCCGACGCGCAGGTCCTCGGCGTCTACGACGCCGACCTCGTCCCCGTCATCGCCGAGTCGCTGTCGCACATGCCCGTCGAGCGCGCCCTCGTCGTCCACGGCTCCGGCATGGACGAAATCGCGCTCCACGACGCGACCACGGTCGCCGAAATCGACGGCGACGAAATCACCGAGTACACCCTCACGCCCGCCGACCTCGGCCTCGAACGGGCCCCCATCGAGGCGGTCGCCGGCGGCACGCCGCAGGAGAACGCCGACGACCTCGAAGGCATCCTCACCGGCGACGTGACCGGGCCGAAGCGCGACCTCATCCTCGCCAACGCCGGCGCGGCAATCTACGTCGCCGGCCTCGCGGACTCGCTGGAGGGGGGCGTCGAAGTCGCCCGCGACGCCATCGACTCCGGTGCCGCGAAAGCCAAACTCGACGCGCTCCGGGAGGCGTGAGATGACCCGCGTCAAAGTGTGCGGCGTCACCGACGAAACCGACCTCGCCGCCGTCGACGCGGCCGGTGCCGACGCGGTCGGTGCCATCTGCGACGTGCCCGTGGACACGCCCCGCGAGATTCCCCGCGAGCGCGCCCGCGAACTGTTCACCGCCGCGCCGCCGTTCCTCACGACCACTCTCGTGACGATGCCCGACTCCGTCGACCACGCCCGCGACCTCGCCCGCGAGGTCGGCCCAGACGTGCTCCAACTCCACGGCGACTTCGCGGCCGACGACCTCGACTCGCTCCGCGCGACGGGCGTCGGCGTCGTCCCGGTCGTCGACGCGACCGACCTCGCCCGCGCACGCGACCTCGCGCCCGTCGTCGACGCTATCCTCGTCGACACGCCCTCCGACTCGGGCGCGGGCGGCACCGGCGAGACCCACGACTGGGACGCCTCGCGCGACCTCGTCGCGGCGGTCGACGCGCCCGTAATTCTCGCGGGCGGCCTGACGCCAGACAACGTCGTCGAGGCGGTTCGAACCGTCGAACCTTACGGCGTCGACGTCGCGAGCGGCGTCGAGGCCTCCGGCGGGGTCAAGGACCACGACGCGGTCCGCGCGTTCGTCGCCGCGGCGAAGACGGCTCGCGGAGCGGTCGACGACCACGAGGAGGTCGTCGCGTGACGGCCCCCGACACCGACCGCGAGGGGTTCGTCTCCCTCGCCGGCGACGCGGACGGACCGGTCGTGACCCACCTCGTGGCCGACCTCGACGTGTCCGTGGACCCGCTGGCCGCGTACACGACGCTCGCGGACCGCAGCGACTACGGCTTCCTCCTGGAGAGCGCCGAGAAGGTCTCCTCGAGCAACCCGCAGGGCGCGTTCTCCGCGCCCGCGACGGCCGCCGACTCCCACGCGCGCTTCTCGTTCGTCGGCTACGACCCCGAAGCGGTCGTGACGGTCGGTCCCGACGGCGTCGACGTGACCGACCTCGGCGGCCCCGCCGCGGAGTTCGTCGGCGCGGGCGACGGCGACGTGCTCGACTCCCTGCGCGGCGCGCTCCCCGACCTCCCGCGCGTCAACTTCCCCGAGACGGACCGCCAGACGCTCACCGGCGGGCTGGTCGGCTTCCTCGCCTACGAGGCCGTCTACGACCTCTGGCTCGACGAGGTCGGCCGCGAGCGCCCCGACACGGACGACCCGGACGCCGAGTTCGTCCTCACGACCCGGACCCTCTCGTTCGACCACCGCGAGGACGCCGTCCGCCTCGTCTGTACCCCCGTCGTCTCGCCCGACGACGACCCCGGCGAGGTGTACGACAGCGTCGTCGCCGAGGCCGAGCGCGTCGCGGAAAAGCTCCGCGCGGCGGACGACCCCGCCCCCGGCGGCTTCGAGCGGACCGGCGAGGACGCCGGCTCCCGCGAGGAGTACGAGGCCGCGGTCAGGAAGACGAAAGAACACGTCCGCGACGGCGACATCTATCAGGGCGTCATCTCGCGCACCCGGAAGCTCCGCGGGCAGGTCGACCCGGTCGGTCTGTACGCCTCGCTGCGCGAGGTGAACCCCTCGCCGTACATGTACCTGCTCCGGCACGGCGACCGGCGCGTCGTCGGCGCGAGCCCCGAAACGCTCGTCTCCGTCAGGGGCGACCGCGTCGTCGTCAACCCCATCGCGGGGACGTGCCAGCGCGGGTCCGGCCCGGTCGAGGACCGCCGCCTCGCCGGCGAACTCCTCGCGGACGCGAAAGAGCGCGCCGAGCACACGATGCTCGTCGACCTCGGCCGCAACGACGTGCGCCGGGTCTCGACGCCCGGGAGCGTCCGCGTCGAGGACTTCATGAGCATCATCAAGTACAGCCACGTCCAGCACATCGAATCGACCGTCTCGGGGACGCTCGACCCCGATTCGGACGCCTTCGACGCCACGCGAGCGACGTTCCCCGCGGGGACGCTCACCGGCGCGCCGAAGGTCCGCGCGATGGAGATTATCGACGACCTCGAAGCCGAGCCCCGTGGCGTCTACGGCGGCGGCGTCGGCTACTACTCGTGGACCGGCGACGCCGACGTGGCAATCGTCATCCGAACCGCGACGGTCGACTCCGACGGCGCGGACGACGCCATCACCGTCCGCGCGGGTGCCGGCATCGTCGCAGACTCCGACCCGACCGCGGAGTACGAGGAGACGGAACAGAAGATGGGCGGGGTGCTCGACGCCGTCCGCCGCATCGAGTACGGGACCGAGGAGGCGTCGCAATGATTCGGCTCGTCGTCGTCGACAACTTCGATTCGTTCACGTACAACCTCGTGGAGTACTTCTCCGAGCAGACCGTCGAGGGCGAACCGCTCGACATCGAGGTGCGCAAGAACACCGCGTCGCTCGACGAGATACGCGACCTCGACCCCGACGCCATCGTCATCTCGCCGGGGCCGGGCCACCCGAAAAACGACCGCGACGTGGGCGTGACGAACGACGTGCTCACGGAGCTGTCGACCGAGATTCCGACCCTCGGCGTCTGTCTCGGCCTCGAAGCCGCGGTGTACGCCTACGGCGGCACCATCGGCCACGCGCCGGAGCCGATTCACGGGAAGGCGTTCCCCGTCGACCACGACGGCGCGGGCGTCTTCGCCGGCCTCGAAGACGGCTTCCCGGCCGGGCGCTACCACTCGCTCGTCGCCACGGACGTCCCCGACTGCTTCGACGTCTCGGCGACGACCGACCACGACGGCGAGGCGCTGGTGATGGGCGTCCGCCACCGCGACTACCCCATCGAGTGCGTCCAGTTCCACCCCGAGAGCGTGCTCACGGGGTCGGGACACGGCGTCGTCAGAAACTTCCTCACGGCGGTCGCCGGCTTCGACGTGGCCTGAGTCGGGTCGGGTCGGGTCGGGTCAGACGCGACGGGCGAGACGTGCGCCGCGCCCGAGACCACTCCGTGTCGGCCGCGGCGACGGCCGCGCGCTCGGATTACAGGACGTTGATGCCGAAAAACGAGAGCAACAGCAGCGCGCCCACGACGATGGCGGCGATAGTGACCAGTCGCCACGCGATTTTGAGGAACAGCCGGCCGACGAGGATGACGACGGCGACGGCCGCGAGCACCACGAGCATCTGACCGAGCGGCCCGGACAGCAGGCCGCCGAGCTGTAACGGGGTGAGCGCGAGGGGAGTCAGTACCATACCCCGATATGACACCCGTAGAGCGGATAAGCTTGTGGGCGGTCTCGTCGCGCGGTTCCGGTGTGGTTTTCCCGCCGAAACGACCGATTTCGGCACCCCTGAGCGACTGCGAAATTCGAACATACGAATTCTGATAGTTGTGTGGCTGTCGACTGTCCGGGATTCCTTTATATCCTCTCCGGTGATGCGAGACAGTTCACCATGTGACGGGTTCAGACGCCCTGGCTCCCCCCTCACGTTCTACTGGATATCACCGCCAAGTCTTGCGATTTTTGCGTCACAATTTCACTTCCACTCCGCTCTACCTACGGTTATGTGGTTTCCGTCCGTCGTATGAATCCGTGCAGTTCGGACCCGGTCGTCGGCCGTCGTCGTAATTGAACTAATTATGATACGTTCGGCGGTCGAACCTCCGAGTTCGAAGCCCTTAACCAACCACGCAACACACACCAATATCGTCACCAATGAGCGGAATTTCCGGACACTATCGACGCGACCTCGCTCGAACGCGGCTCGGGCGGGAGGGACAGTAAGATGAGCGACGCGAACCTCTCGACGGACGAACTCGTGCTGCCGGTCAAGCGGACCGAAGGCGAGACCCTCGAAGCGCGGATGACGGGCAACGCCTACAACAACATTCTCCCCGCCCGCTACCTCCGCAAGGACGCCGACGGCGACCTCGTCGAGACGCAGGAGGACCTGTTCCCCCGCGTCGCGAAGAACATCGCGCTCGCGGAAGCCGTCTTCGAGGCCGAAAAACGCGACATCGAACTCACGGTCACGCCCGACCTCATCAAGCCGGACCACCCGCGCCGCGACGAACTCGCCGCGGAGGTCTTCGGCAAGGGCGTCACGGCCGACGACGACGAGGCCGAGACGACGCTTTCGGTCTACAACGTCAACAAGTTCGCCTACGACACCCTCGTCCCCGAACTCCCCGAGGAGGTACGCGAGGTCGTCGTCGAGAAGCGCGAGACGTTCGAGGAGCTGATGGAACAGCTCTCCTTCATGCCGAACTCGCCGACGCTCATGAACGCCGGCGACGAACTCCAGCAGCTCTCGGCCTGTTTCGTCGACTCACCCGCCGACGACATCACGGACATCCACCAGACGGCCAAGGAGGCCGCCGAGGTGTTCCAGTCCGGCGGCGGCATGGGCTACGCCTTCTGGAAGCTCCGCCCCTACGGCGACGCGGTCGGCTCGACCGGCGGCATCGCCTCCGGCCCCATCACGTTCATGCGGACGTTCGACCAGATGTGCGAGACCATCGCGCAGGGCGGCGCGCGCCGCGGCGCGCAGATGGGCGTCATGCGCGTCAGCCACCCCGACGTCATCCAGTTCCTCCACGCGAAGAACAAGGACGTGTCGCTCGCGCACACGCTCCGCCTGAACGACCCCGACGACTTCACCCACACCAAGTTCGTCGACGCGCTCGACGAGGCGCGCGAACTCATCGACGAGGACGGCCGCGTCCCCAAGCACCTCCGCAACGCCGTCGAGGGCCACCTCTCGAACTTCAACATCTCCGTCGGCATCACCGACGGCTTCATGGAGGCGCTGTACAACGACGAGGAGTTCGTCTTCACGAACCCCCGCACCGAAGAGCCGCACGTCGCCACGCCCCAGACGAAGGAAATCTACGACATGTTCGGTCTCGGCGAGTACGTCGAGGTCGGCGAGGTGCTTTCGGTCCCCGCGAAGGAACTCTGGGACCAGATTATCGAGGGCGCGTGGGAGAACGGCGAACCCGGCGTCGTCTACCTCGAACGCGCGAACAAGGAGCACTCCTTCGACGTCGAGAAACACCCCGACCACCAGATTCTCGCCACCAACCCCTGCGGCGAACAGCCGCTGGAGGAGTACGAGGCGTGTAACCTCGGTCACATCAACCTCTCGACGCTCGTCGCGGAGGATTCGCCCGACTGGCGCGTCTGGTACGACGCCCACGGCGACGAGTACGACTCGCTGGAGGCCGCGACGGAGGCGTTCCTCGAAGACGCCGTCGACTGGGAGGAGTTCAACCACCGCATCGAAAGCGGCACGCGCTTCCTCGAAAACGTCGTCACGATGTCGGACTTCCCGGTCGAGAAAATCGAGGAGAAGGTCCGCGAACTCCGCAAAATCGGGCTCGGCATCATGGGTCTCGCTCAGCTGTACATCCAGCTCGGCGTCCGCTACGGCTCCGACGAGGGCAACGAAATCGCCCAGCAGCTCATGACCCACATCAACCACGGGTCCAAGCGGGCGTCCCACGAACTCGCCGAAGAACGCGGCCCGTTCGAAGCGTGGGAGGACTCGAAGTACGCGAACCCGACCGAGTACCGCGAGTGGTTCGAACACCACACCGGCGAGTCCGCTGACGACTGGGAAGACGGCTACCCCATCCGCAACCACAACACGACGACCATCGCCCCGACGGGCACCACGTCGATGGTGTCGAACACCACCGGCGGCTGTGAGCCCATCTACAACGTCGCCTACTACAAGAACGTCTCCGACGACGTGCAGGGCGACGAGATGCTCGTCGAGTTCGACGACTACTTCCTCCGCGTGCTGGAGGCCAACGACATCGACGTCGAGGCCGTAAAGGAGGAGGCACAAGAGCAGATGGCGAGCAACCAGTTCGACGGCCTCTCCTCGCTGTCGACGGTTCCGGACGCCATCTCCGAACTGTTCGTCGTGACCTCGGACCTCGCGGGTATCGAGCACGCGGGCGTCCAGTGCGCCCTCCAGAGCGGCGTCGACTCCGCCATCTCGAAGACCTGTAACTTCCCGAACAGCGCCTCGAAAGAGGACATGGACGAGGTCTACCGCTACATCTACGACCACGGCGGCAAGGGCGTCACCGTCTACCGCGACGGCACCCGCTCGAAGCAGGTGCTCACCACGCGCGCGAAGAACACCGAGTTCTCCGACGACGAGGAGGCCGCCGAGGCCATCGTCTCGCAGATTCGCGACGTGTTCGGCGACGTGGAGGCGTTCCTCGACTCCGAGGAGGTCTCGGACCTCATCGGCAGCGAACTCGAACTCGCCTTCGCCGACTCCCCGAGCGACGTGGGCAAGAAGCGCCCCCGTCCGGACGTGCTGTACGGCGTCACCCAGCGCATCGACACCGGCTACGGGAAGCTCTACGTCAACATCAACGAGGACGAACACGGCGAGCCGTTCGAGCTGTTCGCCAACATCGGCAACTCCGGCGGCTTCACCGCCTCCTTCACCGAGGCGCTCGCCAAGACCGTCTCGACGTCGCTCCGCTCGGGCGTCGACCCCGAGGAGATTGCGAACGAACTCAAGGGTATCCGGAGCCCGAAGGTCGCCTGGGACAAAGGAGAGCAGATTAACTCCATCCCGGACGCCATCGGGACCGCGATGCGGCGGTATCTCGACGGCGACATCGACAAGGGCTACCCGCAACAGCAGAACCTGACCGAGGTCGAAGCCGAGGCCGCCGCGGCCGAGGACGCCAACGCGGACACCGACGGCGGCGTCGCCGTCGACGACGGGTCCGACAACGACGCCGTCGCGGACCTGCTCGCGGCGGGCGAGAGCCCCGAGTGTCCCGAGTGCGGCGAGATGGACCTCTACTACTCCGAAGGCTGTAAGACCTGCCAGAACTGCGGCTGGTCCGAGTGCTGAACGCGAGGTAGTACCCCGTCGCAGTCGCGGTCTCGTCACGTTCGTTCCGCGTTTTTCTTTTGTGTCTCCGCTCCGCGAGTTCGTACTATCTCGTCTCTCGTCGCCGTGTTCGACGCGGTCGTGAACGGGGACAGCCGGGGTCGTGACCGACCGGTAAGCACGGCGACGAACACGGGATAGAAAAGAAACCTCCGAGAACGTGTCAGATGTTCTTTAAAATTCTCTCTCGAAGGGAGTGGTTAGGGACTTAAACACAATATAAACACTATATTAATGCCCGAATTCGAGGGCGAAATTGACCATTAATCTGGTACGTAGATTTAAGTTATCCCGGGGATACGAGTCGGGTGGACACACCGCGACGGGTGCCGGGCAGGGATGCTGGTCGCGCAGCGACGACCGCGCCACCGGCGTCTTCGGCGAGCGATACCGTCCGGGTGTCGGACATAACGCATGCAACTCAAACATCTCTTCACGGAAGACCGTGCAGTCAGTCCCGTCATCGGGGTTATCCTGATGGTGGCGATTACAGTGATTCTCGCGGCCGTCATCGGGACGTTCGTCCTCGGCCTCGGGGACCAAGTCAGCGAAACGTCGCCGCAGGCGAGCTTTAGCTTCGATTACGACGGCACCGACAACTTGACGATCACCCACGAGAGTGGCGAACAGATTGCCGCGAACCAAGTCACGATAACCGGTAACTTCTCCAATTCCGGTAATAACTGGACCAGTTACGGTGGCTCCGACCCGATCACTGCAGGTGGGTCCGCCGTTGTAAACAACTCCGGTGGATTCGCTGACGGCGACACCGTTCGCGTCGTCTGGAACTCGCAGAGTGGCAGTACGTCCTCTACGCTCCAGCAGTGGACCTACAACGGATAGATGAATTTCAAACACCTCCTCGCGGAAGACGACGCGGTGTCGCCGGTCATCGGCGTCATCCTCATGGTCGCGATTACCGTCATCCTCGCGGCCGTCATCGGGACGTTCGTCCTCGGCCTCGGGGACCAGGTCGGCGACACTGCTCCGCAGGCGAGCTTCGGCTTCGACTACAACGGCACCGCCCTCACAGTCACCCACGAGAGCGGTTCGTCCATTGACGCCGGGCAGGTCAACATCACCTCCTCGGTTGCCCTGAACGACTCCGCGGGTCAACTCGCAGGGGCGAGCGGGACGACCGAGACCTGGGAATCGATAACCTCGGATTCGGAGATTACCGCCGGGAGCCAAGCGACGGTTGTCGAGCAGAACGCCGACGACCTCTCGACCGCGACTGTTCGAGTCATCTGGACCTCCGAGAGTGGCAGTAACTCCGCCACCCTCCAGAGCTGGTCCGGCCCCGACGCCTGAACGCGACACAGCCTTCGCGGCATCGTTTTCTTCCGACTGGCCGACCCACCGAGCCGCGGCTGATTCGACTCCTGCGGCGCGCGTCCGGCCGCGTCGCTGACACCCGATCAGACGGACAAACTACGTCGTCGCGAGAACAGCCGATTCTTCGCCGTTACAACGGGGAACGCGCCGGTCTCAGACCGGGCGGCCGTCCTCGGACGTGCCGACCATCCACGTTCCGAGGGTGAGCGCGCCGGCACCGACGACGAGTGCGTAGGACATCACCTGCGCGGAGTTCGGCAGCATTCCCGGCAGCATAGCGAGCGTCCCGACGATCATCAGCACCATCCCGATGACGGCTTTCTTCGAACTGAGCAGTCCCATGTCGGTCTCTCCGGAAGCGTCCGATATGGAACTTGCGCTTTTGATTCGCCGGGTTACTCGTAGTCCCGTTCGCCAGCAGGAACGACCACGTCGAGCCAGTTCTCCTCCGGCGGAAGCGGACATTCGAAGGTCTCGGTGAACGCGCAAAACGGGTTGTACGCGAGGTTGAAGTCGACGACGACCTCCTCCAACTCGTCGAGGGGCGCGTCGGGCGTGAGTTCCATGTACCGACCGCCGTTGTAGGTCTGCTGTCCCGTCGTCTTGTCGCGGAAGGGGACGAACAGCGTCGGCGAGTCGTCGTGTTCCTGACGATACGCGCCGAGGGTGAGGTCGGTGTCGCGGAGTTCGAAGTGGAACGTGGCGACGCGGAGATACCGGACCTCGCCGTCGGTCGAGGTGTCCATCGTCACCGGCTCGGGGTCGGCGTGCGTCTCGACCGACGCGGTCACGCGGTAGTCGGGGTCGGGGTCGAAGTAGTCGAGGCCGTCGAAGTCGTCCCGTTCCTCCGGCGGAATCGGTGACTGCGGGTGCGACCCGAAGAAGTCGTCTTTCTCCTCGCGCTTCGCCCGGAGCTCGGAGACGTAGGCGTCGGCGTCGAACGCGTCGTCGGTCATACGCGCCGATACCCGCCGACGACACCTACACCTGACGGTTCGGGGCCGCTTCCGAAGCTGTTACGCGGACAAGTGACGCTTGGCGACCGAGATGCGTTCGAACTGGTCGGGCGTGAGGTCGATGTCCGCGGCCACGACGTTCTCGCCGAGCTGGTCGACCGTTCGCGCGCCGACAATCGGCGCGGTGACCTGCGGGTGATGCATGAGCCACGCGAGGCTGACCTGCGCGGGCGACGCGCCGACCGCCTCGGCGACCTCCTCGACCTGTTCGAGCGCGTCGAAGTTCGCCGGCGTGAGATACGAGTCGGCGAATCGCTGGTCGTTCGCCGCTCGGGAGTCCGCGGGCGGGCGCTCGTCGCGGGCGTACTTGCCCGTGAGGAAGCCGCCGGCCAGCGGCGACCACGGGACGATGCCGATGTCGTAGTCGGCGCACATATCGAGGTAGTTCCCCTCTATCTCGCGGTTGACGGCGTTGTACCGCGGCTGGGCGACTTTGAACGGCTCGTAGCCGCGCTTGTCGGCGAGTTCGTTCGCCTTGACGACCTTCCAGGCGTTGGGTTCGAGCGTCGAGGTGCCGAGGTAGTTCACCTTCCCGTCGCGGACGAACCCGTCGAGCGTCCGCATGAACTCCTCGACCGGCGTCTCGTCGTCCCACCGATGGATGTACAGCAGGTCGACGTAGTCGGTGCCGAGCCGGTCGAGAATGCGGTCTATCTGGCGGCGGAGGTGCTTCCGGTTGAGCCCGCGGCCGTTGGCGTCCTCGCGGGTGGGCCAGAAAACCTTGGACGCGACGACGAACTCCTCGCGGTCGCGCTCGGCCAGCCACTCGCCGATGTACGTCTCGCTGGCACCGTCGCCGTACATATCGGCGGTGTCGATGAAGTTCCCGCCGGCGGCGGCGTAGGCGTCGAGCAGCTCGTGGGCGCGGTCGCGTCCGACCTCGACCGCGCCGTCGTCGTTCTGCCGACCGAACCGCCACGTCCCGAACGCGAGCTCGGAGACCGTCGTTCCGGTCCGTCCCAGTGGAACCATCGAAAGCGACATACTGACTCCGAAGACCGGACCGCGGTAAAGCGACTCGGTTCCCGATGGTCGAACGTGAGGGACATCCGGCAGTGGCCGGATGGCCGCACAGAGCCCGAGAGACGGGAAACGAGAGGACGGCCGCGGAGATGGAGGGAAAACGCAGTTCGTTGTCGTAAACCACGACCCGCGCCGGTGTACGACCGCGTCTACGAACGGGCGTAGTTGTGGCCGATGACGAGCGCGAGCGCGTTGACTGCGAGAAGCGCTCCGAAGACGGTGAACTCGCTGGCTTCGAGGCCGCCGAACAGCAAGGGAAGATACAGGAACGGGAGGGCGACTGCGGCCCAGAAGCCGACGAACCGAAGCGGTGCGGCGACGAGTTCGAAGCCGAGGCGGAGCGGCCGTTCTTCCGTTACGACCTCGCGGAGTTGGGAGAGGCGTTCACGGGGGACCGTGGATGGGGAGTTCGACATTGGTTGGGGGGCACCTACGACTACAACATGGAGCGGAGGGGTCATAATTAGGTGCGAGAATTCGACTCGTTTCATACTCGTTTACCCACGACTATCCGGTAAATGTGAAGTTTCATCGATAGACGAGCGGCCGCCTAATACTTCATAACCTCGCCTAACTCTTTTATTCACGGAATAGTCACGCGTTCTTGAACGGTCGTCGAACCCTGAATTTCCGCGGGTTTTCTCCGGTTCGAACGCGGCGCTCGATACGGTCGGGAGCCCGACACGTCGCCCGCGGTCCGACGGATGGTTCGGTCGGCGTCGCTCCCGCAGGGATTTAGCCCGCGGGCGCAACTGTCGGGGTATGCCCGACCTCAATCGCGTCGCAAAGCGCATGTACAACATCCACCCGAACGCTATGCGCCTCGTCGTCGGCGAGGAGATAGACGGCACGTTCACGCTGGAGAGCGCGGAGTTCTTCCAGACCGACTTTCAGGCCGAAGGCGGACTCGACGGCGACGACGCAGTCTATCGGTTCGCGACGACGGAGCACAACGACGCGGTCGTCGTCGGTCGACAGCGTCCCGGCGAAGACGGCTGGACGATGATCGGAGAAGTGGAGACGGTCGAGCGGGTTGACGCGACGGACGCGACGGACGCGTAGCCGCGCGCCCACTCAGTCGGTCGCGCGGGCACCGTCACCGAATCGATAGCGGAGTTCGCGCCGAATCGCCCCGCGCTTCAGGAGGACGAACCCGAGGAAGATGAGGGCGAACCCGCCGACCGTGGACGGTGTCGGAACCTCGCTCAGGAACGCCCAGCCGGAGAGCGCCGCGAAGACGGGGGCGACGTACGAGACGAGGTTGATTTCGATGGGACCGAGGCGGGCGAGCAGGTCGAAGTAGATGAGGAAGCCGAGCGCGCTCGCCGCGAGTGAGAGATACGCGAGCGCCGCGACCGACTGGACGTTAAGGACGACCGCCCCGGGGCGCTCGCCGAGGCCGAGGGACGCGACGTGCATCAGACCCGCGCCGAGGAGCATCGACCACGCCTCCATCGTCTCGATAGGCAGCTCCGAGTCGACCCGACGTGTCAGGACGGAGCCGAGGGCGAAGGCCGCGGCCGCGCCGAAGATGAGGAGTTTCGCGACCGTACCGCCGGCGAGGAGGTTGCTCGGGTCGAGTTCCGAGAGGACCGCGACGCCGACGAGTCCGAGGAGGAGGCCGACGACGCCGAGGGGGGTGAGTCGCTCGCTCGGAAGCAGGAGTCGCGCGAATCCGGTCGTGAGCACCGGACTGAGGCTCACGATGACGGCGGCGGCGGCGCTCGTCACGGTGGGGTCGGTCTCGCCGATAAACAGGAGCGCGTGGTACGCGGCGATAAGGAACACCGCGCCGATGGCGACTTCGGTCCACTCGGCTCTGCCGCGCGGGAGCGGCGAGTCGGTGGCGTACAGCGCGTAGGCGAGCATCACGACCCCCGCCACGTCGTACCGGAGCGCCGCGAACAGCACCGGCGGGAAGAACTCCAGCCCGGCTTTGATCGCCATGAACGCGGACCCCCAGACGGCGGCGAGGACGACGAACAGACCGACGTTTCGATACCGTGTCACAGCGATGGTGCGCCCGGTAGGGGCCTGAACGTTTCGTTACGGGGCGGTTTCGCCGGTGCCGCGAGGGCGGCGTCGGCCGAGGCCAGCACTCGTCGCCCGCTGGACCCGAGTCAGTCGTCGGCCTCGGCGGCCGTGCCGGCGTTCGTCTCGACGACTATCACCTCGTCCGAACCCTCGTAGAGGTGGCAGGCCGCGGGATGCGGCACGTCACCGACGCCGGGGCGTCGCGTCTCACAGGGGCTCTCGAAGCGGTCCCGAAGCGTCTCGCTGGCGCGGTCGACCTCGCCCTCCGCGAGGTGGCCGAGCGCCGTGTCGACGACGCTCGCGACCTCGTCGTGGAGCTCGTCGTCGACGTGTCGCGCGCGCGCCTCCTCGATGAACGCCTCCGGGTCCTCCCGGTCGGGGTCGGCAGCGTCCCAGATATGGTCTTGGTTCACGTCACCGACCGCGAGAGCGTCCCGAAGGTCCATCACGGCGCGGTAACTCCCCTGTTCGATGGCGAGGTCGTCAGGGGGGATGACCTCCGGACACCGAGTCCGGAAGCGACAGCCGGACGGCGGGTTTCGCGGCGACGGCACGTCACCCGGCAGCGCCTCGACCCGTCGGCCGTGTTCGGCCGTGGAGGGTCGGGGAACGCTCTCCAACAGCGCCTTCGTGTAGGGGTGTTTCGGAGACTCGAACAGGTCGTCGGTCGGACCGAGTTCGACGATGTTGCCGAGGTACATCACGGCGACGCGGTCGCAGATGTGGCGGACGACCGAGAGGTCGTGGGCGATAAACAGATACGTCAGCCCGAACTCCTCCTGCAAATCGTCGAGCAGGTTCAACACCTGCGCCTGCACGGACACGTCGAGCGCCGACACCGGTTCGTCGAGGACGATGAACTCCGGTTCGAGCGCGAGCGCGCGAGCGATGCCGACGCGCTGGCGCTGGCCGCCGGAGAACTCGTGGGGGTAGCGGTCGAAGTGGTTCGCGGAGAGGCCGACCCGCTCTAACAGGTCCGTGACCCTGTCGCGCCGCCACTCGCGTTTGGACTCGCCGTCGGCGGACTCGGGAATCCCGTGAATCTTCAGCGGTTCGGCGACGATGTCGCCGACGGTCATCCGCGGATCGAGACTCGAAAACGGGTCCTGGAAGACGATTTGGGCGTCCCGGCGGAACGCCTTGAGTTCGTCGTCGTCCATCTCGAAGACGTTCTTTCCGTCGAACGTGACCGCGCCGCCGGTCGCCTCGCGGAGTCGGAGCAGCGTCTCTCCGGTCGTGGACTTCCCACAGCCGGATTCGCCGACGAGGCCGAGCGTCTCGCCGCGTTCGACCTCGAAGGAGATGCCGTCGACGGCCTTGACGCTCGTCGGGTCGCGCCCGAGGAGGCTGTCGACGAACGAGTCCTGTTCGAAGTAGTACTTCTGGAGGTCCCGAACCGCGAGGAGCGGCTCAGTCATCGGCGCTCACCTCCCCGGCCGCCTCGCCCCCGTCGACCGAATCGACGGCGTCGGCGGGGTCGTACTCCTGTTCGGCGAGGACGCACCGGACGCTGTGTCGGCCGTCCAGTTCGTACTCTGGGATGCGGGTCAGGCAGTCGGTCATGGCTTTGGGACACCGGTCGGCGAAGTAACACGCGTCGGGCATCTCCGAGTCGAGCAGGCTCGGCACGTTGCCCGAGATGGGTTCGAGGCGGCCCGAGGGGTCGTCCACGTCCGGAATCGACCCCAACAGTCCCTGCGTGTACGGGTGGACGGGGTCGTCGAAGATGTCGGCGAGCGGGCCGCGCTCGACGACCTCGCCGGCGTACATGACGCCGACGCGATCGCACATCCGGGCGATGACGCCCAAGTCGTGGGTTATCATCAGGATGCTCATCCCCTCCTGTTCCTGCAAGTCGCGCAGGAGGTTGAGAATCTGCGCCTGAATTGTCACGTCGAGCGCGGTGGTCGGCTCGTCGGCGATGAGTACGTCCGGTTCGCCGGCGAGCGCCTGCGCAATCATCGCGCGCTGGAGCATCCCGCCGGAGAACTGGTGGGGGTACTCCTCGGCGCGGTCCTCGGGGTCGGGGATGCCGACTTGGTCGAGCAGTTCGACCGCGCGGTCCATGCTCTCGTCGTCGACGTAGCTCTTCGAGGGGAGAAGCGAGTCCACGAGGAGCGAGCCGAGGCCGTAGCCCTGCGTCCGCGAGCGCGTGCTGCGCGGGTTCGACCGGGCGCGGCGCTGGACCTCGACCGCCTCGGCTATCTGCTCGCCGACGGTTATCGAGGGGTTGAAGCTGCTCATCGGGTCCTGAAACACCATGCTGAACGACGGGCCGCGGAGCGACCGGCGGACGCCCTCCGGGAGCCGTCGGATGTCCACGAGGTCGCCGTCGACGGCGTCCGGTTTCGACTCGCGGAACTCCTCGGCGAGGTCGGCGTTGCGGTACCATATCTCGCCTTGCGTCACGCGGCCGGGCGACTCGATGAGGTCGATGACCGACAGCGCGGTCACGGACTTGCCGGAGCCGGACTCGCCGACGATGCCGAATATCTCGCCGTCTTCGACGTCGAACGAGACGTGTTCGACCGCGTTGACCTGCCCCTCCTCGGTGAAAAACCGGGTGGAGAGGTCGCGGACGCTGAGAATCGTGTCGGCCATCTCAGACGCCCCCCTCCCCTTCGATGCCGGGGTCGAGCGCGTCTCTGAGCCAGTCGCCGACGAGGTTCAGCCCGATGACCGTCACGACGATGGCGAGGCCGGGCATCGTCGAAATCCACCACGCGGTGGACTGGTACTGCCGGCCGAGGGCGATGTCGAAGCCCCACGACACGTCGGCCCCGGAGAAGCCGAGGAACGACAGCGCCGATTCGAGCAGGATGATGGCGGCCACCTGAATCGTCGCCAACACGAGGATTGGCGTGATGGCGTTCGGGAGGACGTGTCTGAGCACCGTCCGCCCGTCGCTCGCGCCGAGCGCCTTCGCGGCCTTCACATACTCCTCCTCGCGGATGGAGAGCGCCTCGCCGCGGGCGACGCGGGCGAACCACACCCAGTTGACGAGCGCGACGACGACGATGACCGTCCCCGGGAGGACGACCGTCTCCGGCATGCCCGTCGGTAACCCGACCGCCGAGCGGAACGCCGGGGCGATTCCGGTGGCGACGAACGGGTCGGGGATTGGCGCTTGCGCCTGCCCCCAGACGCCGACGAGGGCGATTGCGAGGACGAGCGAGGGGAACGCGAGCATGATGTCCGCGCTCCGCATCAGCACGTCGTCAACGCGCCCGCGATAGAACCCCGCCGACAGCCCGACGAGGACGCCGATGAGCGCCGCGAGCGACGTGCCGAACAAGCCGACGAGGATGGACGTTCTCGCGCCGTAGATGATGCGCGAGAGGATGTCTCGCCCGTTGCCGTCGGTGCCGAGCGGGTGGGCGAGCGTCGCGTTCGTGTAGACGGTCTGCGTCTCGGTGACGACCTGCCCGTCTTCGATGACGACGCTCCCGTTTTCCATCTGCGTCACCTCTCTGGTCTCCGTCGTGCTGAAGCCGAGCGGCGGTTGCCGGGCGTTGTCGAGGTCCTGTTGAGACGGGCTATACGGCGAGATAAACGGGGCAAAGATGGCCATCGCCACCATGAGGACGACGACGACGATGCCGAGTTTCGCGAGGAGACTCCGTCTGAGTTCCCGGCGAAGGTTTCTGCGTGTGCGTTCCGATATCATAGAGCGTTAATCGTAGGCCACCTGCGGGTTGACGTAGGCGTACAGGGCGTCAACGAGGATGTTCACGAGGACGAACCCGACCGCGACGACGATGAGCGAGCCCTGTAAGACCGGCCAGTCGCGGGCGTTGATGCTGTTGATGATGAGCGACCCGAGTCCCGGCCACGCGAAGACGGCCTCCGTGATGACGGCCCCACCGATGAGGGTGCCGAGTTGGAGTCCGATGACGGTGATGACCGGGATGAGCGTGTTCCGAAGCGCGTGCTTGTAGCGGACCAGCGTCTCCGGGAGCCCCTTCGCCCGCGTCGCGCGGACGTAGGTCTGTCCGAGTTGGTCGAGCATTCCGCTGCGGGTGAGCCGCGTGATGAGCGCGGTGAAGTACGTCCCGAGCGTGATTGCGGGAAGCGTGATATGCCACAGCCACGTCCCGAAGCCGCGTATCGCCGCGCCCACGTCGCCGCCGGCGAGAAGCACCGCGATGCCGTCGAGGCCGATGGGGCGCTGACTGGTCGGGAACGCGTCCAACTGCACCGCGAGCACGAGGATGAGCATCACGCCCAGCCAGAAGTTCGGCGTGCTGATGCCGACCAGCGAGAACACGGTCGCGCCGTAGTCCGCCGGCTCGTGACGCCGCGTGGCAGAGAGGACGCCGAGCGGAATCGCGATGACGACGGCGACGACTGTCGCCGCGATGGCGAGTTCCAGCGTCGCCGGGAGTCTCGCCACGATGCGGGCCGAGACCGGCGTCCGGGTGACGAGCGACAGGCCGAGGTCACCGAACGGGATGCCCGAGATGAACTCCCAGTACTGCACGTACAGGGGCTCGTTCAGCCCGAGTTCGGCGATGACCTGCGCTCTGACCTCCGGGTCGACGTCGGGCGGCAACAGCACGTTCGCCGGGTCCCCCGGCGAGATGAACCGGAGGCCGAAGACGACCGTGATGACCCCCCAGATGACGAACAGCCCCTGGAGCGAGCGTTTGATGAGGAACCTCGACAGCGACATCGACTACTGCTGGCTCATCGCGTACGCGTCGATGCGCTCGTCGGAGCGGGCCTCCCACGCGATGGCGTCGTTGACGCCGTAGACGCTGTACTGCTGGTTCAGGAATATCCACGGGCACTGCTCGTGGGCCATCGCGTTCGCCTCTTGGAGCGTCGCTTCGCGCTCCTCGCCGGACTGGTTGCCGGCCTGTTCGAGCAGCGCGTCGAACTCCTCGTTTTGCCACGTCGTGAGCGTCCCGTCGGAGGAGAGAAGCGCCTCCATGACGAGGCCGCCGTCGAACGTCGCCTCGCCCCAGCCGATGAGGAACCACGGCGGGCGGGCCTCGATACTGCCCGCGAGCAGTTCGTCGACGAGCGACCCGAAGTCGCGCTGGCGGACCGTCGCCGTGACGTTCGGGAGTTCGTCGATGTAGCCCGCGACCGCCTGCGCGACTTCGAGGTCCTTCAGGTAGCGACCGACCGGCGTGTGAAGCTCGATTTCCGCGCCGGCGTAGCCGGAGTCTTCGACCAACTGCTCGGCTTGGTCCGGGTCGTACGGGTAGGGGTCGAGGTCGGGGTTGTGCCCGACGAACTCGGGGAGGGTTGGCTGGCCCGTCTGCGTGCCGAAGCCCTCAAGCACGTTCTGGACGATACTTTCGAGGTCGATTGCGTAGTTCATCGCCTGCCGGAACTCCATCGAGTCGAACGGTTCGACGTCGTAGCGCATCCCGTTGTAGATGATGCGGGTCGACGGGGACGCGGCGACGCGGGCGTTGTCGGAGTTAGTGACGCGCTGGACCTCCTGCGGCGGGACGTTGACGATGAGGTCCGTCTCGCCCTGCAAGAGTTGGTTGACGCGCGTGCTGGCCTCGGACGCGGCGCGGAAGGTGAGCGTGTCGACCGCCGCGGGCTCCCGCCAGTAGTCCTCGTACGCCGTGAGGACGACCTCCTCGTCTTCGGTGTACGAGTCGAGTTGGAACGGCCCCGTACCGTTCATGTGCTGACTGATGTACGCCTTGTCGTTCTCCTCGACCCACGACCGCTGCATCACGTCGAGGTAGGTCGCGAACTCGGAGAACACGATGGGGTTGAGAGACGCGTTGTTGACCCTGACGGCGTTCTCGCCCTCGATGACCTCCGCGCCGGAGACGCCGGCGAGTTGGTCGCTCTGCGGGCTGGCGAAGCCGACCTCCTCGTCGACGACGCGGTTGATGCTGTACGCGACGTCCTCGGGGGTGAGTTCGTCGCCGTTGTGGAACGTGACGCCCTCGCGGAGGTCGAAGCGGACCGCGTTCTCCCCGTCGATGCGCTCGTAGTTCGTCGCGAGCGCGGTCTGAATCGACCCCGCCGCGTCGCGGGTCAACACGCCCTCGTACGCGTGGAGGACGACGATATCCGTCGACGTCTCGCGGTGGTCCTGGGGGTCGAGGCCGGAGGGCATCTGACCCTGCGTGATAGTCACGTCGAACGAACCGCTGTCCTCGGTCGTCGTCGTCTCGGCGGTCTCCGTCTCGTCTCCGCCGGTCGTCGTCTCCGCGGTCTCCGACTCCTCCCCGCCGTTACCGGTACAGCCCGCGAGCGCCGCTGCCGCCGCCGCGCTGCCTGCCAACTTAATGTATGAACGTCGACTAGTATGCGAAGTGTTGTCAGCCATCGAAGGCACATTGAGTTGACCGTTCTTATATCCATTGCCTGTGCCCCGGCTTCGTATAGCGTTCTGAGAATATATTACAGATAGTTATCCCACTGAGGCATCGACTTCTGACACGGGCGCATCGCACCTCAGATACGGGGTACGTTTATTACGCCCCATCTCCGAAACGTTCGTATGGCCGTGACCGGCCGTCCCACACTTCGGGACTTGTTCGACGAGTCGCCGACGCCTCACATCGCACACCCGCCGCGCACGCATCAACGGCACTTCTACGTCGCGACGGACGGGTCGTATCGCCCGAACGGCGGTGGACTCGGTGCGGTGATAGAGACCCGCGACGGCGAGCGAGTCGCCCGTATCGCACTCCCTGACGTGCCGCCGGACAACAACGTCTCGGAGTATCGCGCACTTCACCTCGGACTGGACGTGCTCGCCCATCGCGCGCCCCCCGGCGCTCGGGTCGGCGTCCTCGTCGACCACGACGACCTCGCCGCGAACGTCAACAACGCCGTCCTCGCCGGCGACCACCCCGACTGGAAGTCACCGAAGCGAATCGTCGTCCCCGCCGGCAGCGAACACCACTGGCGGGGGATTCAGGCCCGTATCGCCGGCTTCGGAGAGCTTCGCGCCGCGCGAATCGACAGCCGAGAGAACCCCGCGCACCCGCTGGCGAACGCGCCGAACGAGTACGAACACGTCAACCGGCGGGCAGACCGCTGCGTGCTCCCCGACCCCCCGGAGTTCGAAGCCGACTCCGGCACCGACGTGAGCTACCTCCCGCCCTCGCGGTTCGAAGGGCGCGCGAGCGACTGAACGCAGGCCGTCGTCGACGACCCCACGTTCGCCCCGTCCATCGAGTGGGCCGCCGAGCGCGAGCAGTCCCACCGGGGCGGCGCCGTTCCGGGCCGCTACCGTCGGGCTACCGTCCCCTCTCCGGCCGGTCACTCCTCCATCAAAAAGTTGACAACACGGAGCGACGACGCCGGACGTATGGACCCCGCGGAGACCGTCGGCGCGTTCGACCCTCGGAGACGCGGGCTCTCGCCGCTCGGTGCGACCGCGCGCCGCCACGCGCGCCGACTGGTCATCACCGCCCTCTTGACGACCGTCGTCGTCGTCGTCGCCGTCCGCGACCCGGGGCTCCTCTCACCGACCGCCGGTGTTTCGACAACTGTCGTCGGCGTCGGCGGCCCGACCTTCCTCGTCCGGCTCGAACTGGGCGCGCTCGCCGGCGCTCTCGCCGCCGGCGTCTCGCTCGTCGCCCTCGTCGACCGCGACCCGGCGGTCGACCTCCGCGCCGCCTCGGGGTGGCTCGCGCTCGCCGCCGCGGGCTTCCTCGTCGGAACCGTCGCCGCGCGGCAGCTCGCGCCGGGCCTCGTCGACGTACTGGTCGAGTGGGGCCGCGTAGCCGCCGATTCCCGACAGTCGACGCTCGAACTCGAACTGTTCTTCCCGGTCGCGGTCGGCGGCGGCGCGGCCGTCGCCCCGCTTCTGCTCGGATTACGCCGCGCCGGCGCGCTCTCGCGGCGACTCGCCGGGCGGACGAGAGGGCTGTCGCTCCTCTGTCTCGTCGCCTTCGCCGCGTGCTTCTCGCCGCCGGATTCGACGACGTTCGCGCTCTACGCGGCCCCGCCGGCGGTCGGGCTGGGCGTCGCCGTCGCGTGGGCCGAGTTCGGGTGAGCATTTCGCTGAAAAAAGCAGAACCGGAGTCGTCAGCTACTCTTCTTCCTGCGCGTCCACGACTGCCGTCATCGCCAGGTCGCACGACCACCTTTTTTCGGTTCGGGTTCGCTCCGCTCACCCTCTCCGCAAAAAGCTGGACCAAAAAGGCCCTCGCTCCGCTCGGGAACTTACTCCTCTTCCTGCGCGTCCACGACCGCCGTCGCCGCCAAGTTCACGATGTCTTTGACCTCGTCGCCGCGCTGGAGGACGTGGACGGGTTTGTCCATGCCGACGAGCATCGGGCCGATGGCCTCCGCGCCGCCGAGGCGCTGGAGCAGTTTGTAGCCGATGTTGCCCGCTTCGAGGTTCGGGAACACGAGGACGTTCGCGGGGCCGTCGAGCTCAGCGAAGTCGTAGGTTCCTTCGAGGATGTCCTCGACGAGGGCGGTGTCGGCCTGCATCTCGCCGTCGACCGGGAAGTCGACCTCGGGGTCGTCCTGCAGGAGCGCCGCGGCGTCGCGGGGCTTGCGCGTCCCCTCGTTCGTGACGCTGCCGAAGTTGGAGTACGAGAGGAGCGCCGCGCGGGGTTCGACGTTGAACTGACGGGCGAGGTCCGCGGTGTGCTTCGTAATCTCCGCGAGAACCTCCTCGTCGGGGTCGAGGTTGACCGTCGTGTCGGCGCAGAAGACGACGCGGTTCTTGAACGTCATCATGTAGACGCCGGCGGCGTAGTCGGCGTCGTCGGCCGTGCCGATAATCTGGAGCGGCGGGCGCAGCGCCGACGGGTAGTGGTGCGTGAGACCCGTCAGCATCGCGTCCGCGTCACCGACTTCGACCATCACGCTGGCGAAGTAGTTCGAGTCGCGGCGGACGAGCTCCTCGGCCTCGGAGTTCGTGACGCCCTTCCGCTGTCGAAGCTCGTAGAGACGGTCGACGTAGTGGTCCCACTCGCCGTCGCGGGGGTTGGCGATAGTCGGGTCGAAGTCGAGACCCAGCTCTTCGGCCTTGCGCAGAATCGTCGTCGTCTCTCCGACGAGGATGGGTTCGGCGATGCCCTCCTCCTGCATCTGGTAGGCGGCGCGAATCATCTTCTCGTCTTCGCCCTCCGCGAGGGCGACCCGCTTTGGGTTCGACTTCGCCTTGTTGAGGACGACGCGCATCATCTCGCGGGACTTCCCGAGGCGGGCTTCGAGGCGCTCGCGGTACGCGTTCATGTCGAGGCGCTCGCGGGCCGCGCCGGAGGTCATCGCCGCCTGCGCGACCGCGGGGGCGACTTCGAACAGCACGCGGGGGTCCAGCGGCTTGGGGATGACGTAGTCGGCACCGAACTGGAGCGGGTGGTCGCCGTAGGCCTTGACGACCGCGTCGGGCACGTCCTGGCGGGCGAGTTCGGCGAGCGCCTCGGCGGCGGCGCGCTTCATCGCCTCGTTAATCTCGGTCGCGCGCACGTCGAGCGCGCCGCGGAAGATGAAGGGGAACCCGAGAACGTTGTTCACCTGATTCGGGTAGTCGGAGCGCCCGGTGGCCATGATAACCGTGTCGTCGCGGGCCTCCTTCGCGTCCTCGTAGGTGATTTCGGGGTCCGGGTTCGCCATGGCGAAGATGACCGGGTTGTCGGCCATCGACCGCACCATCTCCTGACTGACGATGCCGCCGACCGAGAGCCCCGCGAGCACGTCCGCACCCTCCATCGCGTCCGACAGCGAGCCCTCGTCGACCGGCTTGGCGAACTCGGCTTTGTACTTGTTCACGTCGCCGTCCTCGACGCGCGACTCGGTGATGATGCCCGAGGAGTCGCACATCGTGATGTTCTCCTTTTTCGCGCCGAGGGAGACGTAGAACCGCGCCGTCGCGAGCGCGGACGCGCCCGCCCCCGAAAAGACGATGTCGAGTTCGTCGAGGTCCTTGTCCACGATGTCGGCGGCGTTCAAAAGCGCCGCCCCGGAGATGATGGCCGTGCCGTGTTGGTCGTCGTGGAACACGGGGATATCCATCTGTTCCCGGAGCTGTCGTTCGATTTCGAAACACTCCGGGGCCTTGATGTCCTCTAAGTTGATGCCGCCGAACGTCGGCTCCATCGCCTTCGTCGCCGCCACGAAGTCGTCCACGTCGGCGATGTCGAGTTCGACGTCGAACACGTCGATGTCGGCGAAGCGCTTGAACAGCACGCCCTTACCCTCCATCACCGGTTTCGACGCCTGCGCCCCGATGTCCCCCAGCCCGAGGACGGCGGAGCCGTTGGAGACGACGCCGACGAGGTTGCCCTTCGCGGTGTACTCGTAGGCGGCGTCTTCGTCCTCCGCGATGTCGAGACACGGCGCGGCCACGCCCGGCGAGTACGCCAGACTCAGGTCGCGCTGTGTGTTCGTCGGCTTCGTCGTCGCTATCTCGATTTTTCCGGGCGGGTCCTGTCTGTGATATTCCCGTGAGTCGTCGTCCAGTCCCATGACCCACACGTCCTCACGCAGGGGGCAAAAAGCTATTCAACAACGTCGAATTTTGACTTCGACAATAGTCGAATCTCCGGCGGACGGCGGCGAGGTCGCGGCGACGAATCGACGCCGCTCCGCTCGAAAAATTACTCCGGTTCGATGTGAAGAATTTCCGGCCGTTCGAGTTCGACCGTCTCGTCGGCGTCGGTCACGGTCCGTGTCGGCCAGCGGCCGGTCATGGTCAGCGGCTCGACGCCCTCGTCAGTGACGAGCGCGGTTCCCTCGCTCTTTGCGCCCTGAATGGTCGGGTTGTAGGCGTAGCCCATCGGCGCGTGGACCTCGTCGTCGGCGTCGGGCGTGGCGAACCACTCGCGGCCGGCGAACCCGGCCGCGCCGCCTTGATGGTGGTTCAGCCACTCCTCGGACTCGCCAACCGAGTCGTAGGCGTCGCGGATGGCGTCGAACACGTCGCCCGCGGTGCCGCCCTCCACGGCGGCCTTTCGGGTCGCCGCCAGCGCCTCCGTCTCGACCTGCATCGCCCCCTCGTGGCGGGTTTCGAGCCACTCGGGCGCGTCGAACGCGACGGTCCGCGTGCAACTCGCGTAGAGGCCGCCGCGCTGGGCCGTCACCGAGACGAGCGCGTAGTCACCGAGTTCCTCCTGTTTGGGCGTGTAGTGGCGGTAGTTCTGGGCGCGTCGTCCGCCCCCGACGAGCACGACCGGCGCTTCGATGCCCATCGCGCTGAGCGTGACCTTCAGACCGGAGGCGACCTCGTGTTCGGTGTCGCCCGGCGCGAGTTCGCGGCAGACCCGCTCGACCGCGCTCGCCGCGTCGCGGCCGAGTTCGCGGTAGGCCTCGATGTCGGCGTCCGAAAGCGGCTGGCGGACGGCCGCGGCGTCGACGTCCTCGAAGCCGGGCACGTCGAAGTCGGCGGCGGCGGGGGTCGGTGAGACCGACTCGACGCCGGACGCCAGCGAGCCCTCGTACCACTGGAAGCGGTGGACGCGGACGTCCTCGTGGGGCAGTTCCTCGTGGAGCAGGCGGGTCGCTTCGATGTTGTCCGTCACGACGTGGAACTCTTCGCCATCGTAGCCGGCGGCGGCGACGCCCAACGGCGAGTCGCGGTCGACGACGTTGTCGCCGCCGAGGAGCCACGCGAAGGAGTTCGGTCGGGCGAACCAGACCGCTTCGAGGTCACGGTCTGCGAGATACGCGTCGAGTCGGTCCGCTCGGGAGTCGAGTCGCTCGTCCATGTTCGCGCGTCCAACCGAACCGACTTGAATGGGACGGCTCGGACAAGTGGGACGAACCCCCTCAGAGCCGTTCGGAGCCGACCGGTGCCGGCCGCGGGACTGCGTTCCGGGATGACATCTTCGAGGACCATACCGACGAAATATAAGTTCGCTCGGTCCCGACCCACGCGTATGACACCTCGGCTTCGCCGCCTCCTCGCGGGGGCCGCCGCGATGACCGGCGTCCTGATGGTCCTCGGCGTGTACACCGCCGCCGCGGGCGCGGGTCTCACCTGCGCCGGGCGCTGGCCGTTCTGCGACGGCTTCCTCGGCCTGTTCCCGGCCAACTGGGGCAGCTTCCTCGAATGGTTCCACCGCCTCGTCGCCATGCTCACCGGCTTTCTCATCCTCGGGACGACCGTGCAGGCGTGGCGCGAAGGCGTCGCAAAAGGGGTCCGCTACGCGCTCGTCGTCGCCACGGTCATCCTCCCGTTCCAAATCGTCCTCGGGGCGCTCACCGTCACCGAGTACGAGTGGGTCATCCTCACCGCCCACTACGTGGTCGCGACCTCCATCTTCACCGCCGTCGTCGCCGCCGCCGCGTGGGGACTCGTCGACCGCGGCGTCCCCCGCATCGCCGACGCGGTCAGGCTCGCGCTCGTCGGCGCGCCCGTCATGCTCGTCCTCGCGCCCCACGCGTTCGTCTCCTTCGGCCCGACGACGCAGGCCGTCTACTACGTCGTCGGCCTCGCCACCTACGCCGCGCTCCTCGCCGTCACGCTCTGGGCGAACGCCGCCCACGGCCCGCGGGCGGACGCCTACGGCCGGCTCAGGTTCGTCACCGCGCCCGCGAGCGTCGTGGTCGTCGCGCTCCTCATCGCCGGCCGGCAGGTGTACGGCCCGGTGCTCGAACTCGCCCACCTCGGCGGAACCGTCCTCGCGCTCGTCCTCGTCGTCGGCGCGGCGGTCCTCGTCCGCGGCGGCCTCCCCGTGCCGCAGGCTGGCGAGCTGAACGACGCCGACTGACGACGGGCATCGGCGCGGCTCACTGCTCCTCGCAGTCACTCTTTGGGCAGCTCGGTTGGTTCCGTCGGCAACGATTCCGCCGTCTACCCCAGCAGAGACAACATCTCACGTGATAGTTGTAGATTAATCCGAGAAGACGATAGTGTGGTGAAGATGTTTCAGTTAGACATATATCTCACCCATCCACACAATTTCCGGATATTTTTCGTCAATATCGACACGAATTGAGGAGCGGACCGAAGAAGTGTTATATGGTGCTGTGCTACCTGAGGGCTGTTATGGAACGTCGCACCTTTCTGAAGGGCTCCGCCGGAGCCGCGGCCGCGTTCACGCTGGCCGGCTGTCTCGGCGGCGGCGAAGGCGAGAGCGAATCGACCGAGACGACCTCGACGACCGAGGCCGAAACCACCGACTCGACCGACTCGACCGAAACTACCGAATCCGGCGAGGCGAGCGAGCTGCCCGAGACGATTACTATCGGTTCGGACATTCCGTACCGTCCGTTCGAGTACGAGACGACCGAAGGCGACCTCACCGGGTTCGACGTCGACATCGCAGAGGCCGTCTTCGATGGTCAACTCGGCATCGACTACGAGTTCAAGCCGACGAGCTTCGACTCCATCATCCCCTCGCTGAACAACAACAACTTCCGCATCATCATGTCCGCGATGACCATCAACGACCAACGCGCGCAGGAGGTCGACTTCTCGGACCCCTACTTCACCGCGTACCAGACGGTCATCGTCCGGCAGGACAGCGACATCCAGTCCAGAGAGGACCTCCGCGGGACGACCGTCGGCGTCCAGAAGGGCACCACCGGCGCCGACGCCGCCCTGGAGTTACAGGAGGAGTTCGACGGCGAACTGGAACTCAACCAGTACGACCAGGTCACCGGCGCGTTCCAGGCCCTCGTCAACGGGCAGGTCGTCGCCGTCATCAACGACAACACCGTCAACGCGGAGTTCGTCAACAACCAAGGCGAAGGGGAGGTCCGCTTCCTTCAGGGCGAGGGCGCGGCCGCCGAGTCCGGCGAGAACGCCCCCGATTACCTCACGCTCACCGTCGAGAACTACGGCATCGCGTTCCGTCAGGACGACGACGAGTTCCGCCAGCGGGTGAACGAGGCGCTCGCCGCTATCAAGGAGAACGGGACGTACGACGAGATATACGCCGAGTACTTCGAGGGCTGAACGCGGCCCCCTTTTTTATCGACTGACAGAGACACTCGAACTCATGGCAGACACATACTCAGGGGCGACCGCCGAGGACGGTGACCACGGGAGCGGCGGGTTCATCGACGACACGAGCCTGAAGTGGCTCGGCGTGGGGCTGTCGAGTCTGTTCGCGCTCGCCGTCTTGGCGCTCGTCGCTTACATCGTCGCCACGCAGGTCGACTTCGCGCTGATGCGGACCATCCTTCCGCAGTTCGTTGATGCGTACCTCTTGGTGCTCCAAATCGTCGTCATCGGCGGTATCCTCTCGGTGACCGCCGGCGTGTTCGTCGGCCTCGCGCGCGTCTCGAAGACGGCGATAACGAACGGCATCGCGACGGCGTACGTCCAGTTCTTCCGCGGGACGCCGCTTCTGTTCCAGATATTCGTCATCTACTTCGGCATCCCGACGCTGTGGCCGGGGACGTTCCCGGTACAGAACTGGGGGTTCCCGACGGCCATCATCGCGCTGACGCTGAACCACGCCGCCTACGTCGGCGAGGCGGTCCGCGGCGGTATCGGGGCCGTCCCCGACGGGCAGATGGAGGCGGCCCGGTCGCTCGGCATGGGCTACATCCAGGGGATGCGCGAGGTGGTCGTCCCGCAGGCGTGGCGCAACGCCCTCGCGGCCATCGGTAACGACCAGGTCATCCTCGTGAAGGACACCTCACTGCTCACCATCATCGCCATCCCCGAACTGATGCAGGCGTTCCGGAGCGTCAACAGCGCGACGTTCGACCCGTGGACGCCGCTCGTCCTCGTCGCCATCGCGTACCTCTCGATAACGCTGCCGCTGATGCGACTCGTGACCTACTTGGAGGAGCGCTCGGATTGGGGAGGTGACCGCCGATGAGTCTGCTCGAATTCGACGAGGTGAACAAGTACTTCGGCGACACGCACGTCCTGAAAGACGTCGACCTGAACGTCGAAGAGGGCGAAGTGTGCGTCGTCATCGGCCCCTCGGGGTCCGGAAAGTCGACGCTGCTTCGCTGTGCGAACCGCCTCGAAGAGATTCAGGGCGGCGAGATTCGCCTCGAAGGCCAGTCCATCTCCGCGGCCGACGCTGACATCAACCGCCTGCGCCAGCGCATCGGCATGGTGTTCCAGAGCTTCAACCTCTTTCCCCACAAGACGGCGCGGGAGAACGTGACGCTCGCACCCACGAAGGTGAAAGGGCTCAAGAAAGGAGACGCCGAGCGCCGCGCCGACGAACTGCTCGACCGCGTCGGCCTCGGCGCGCAGTCGAACTCCTACCCGAACCAACTGTCCGGCGGCCAGCAACAGCGCGTCGCCATCGCCCGCGCGCTCGCCATGGACCCCCACGTGATGCTGTTCGACGAGGTCACGAGCGCGCTCGACCCCGAACTCGTCGGGGAGGTGCTCGACGTGATGCACGACCTCGCCGACGAGGGCATGACGATGCTCGTCGTCACCCACGAGATGGGCTTCGCCCGCGAGGTGGGCGACCGCATCGTCCTCATGGCCGACGGCGAAGTCGTCGAGGACTCGCCGCCCGAGGTGTTCTTCGAGAACCCGAAGACCGACCGCGGCAAGCAGTTCCTCTCGAAACTGCTCTGAGCCGAGGTAGCCGGGCACACACCCGGAATCTTCCAACAAGCTTATCCCCCGAAACGCCGCTTCCTGCGGCATGAACTGCGCTCCCCGCGAATTCAGTCACGAACCGCCCGATTGCGAACACACCAAGGCCGTTCTCTTCTGTCAGACCTGCGGTCGCGCCGCCGATATCGACGAGTGGCCCGAACGGACGCGCGACGGCCGGACGGTCCGACTCGACTGCCCGGACTGCGGCGAGGTCGTCTGGCGCGGGCTGGACGACGGCGCGGCAGACGACCCCGAACAGGACCGAGTTCCGACGCCGACGCCCTGAACAGGGCCCCGGCCCGCGAGAACGAGACTGCTGATTTTACGGAACCATCACTTCGACGCCGACGGTGTCGTAGTCGGTCATCGCGGCCAGTCGCTCGGGCACCTCGTCGAGCGAGACGGTTTTCGTCACGAGCGACCCGGGGTCGACCGCGTCCGACGCGAGCAGCGAGAGCAGGTCGTCCGCACTCGTCGGCGGCATCCCGCGCGCGCCGAGGAACGACACCTCGTGTCGCGTCATCCAGTCGGTCGGCAGCGACACGTTCCCCTTTTCGGCCTCGGTCGTCAGCCCGACCTGTACGTGCGAACCCCGCGGCCGGACCGAACGAACCGAGTTCCGGCAGGTCTCCGCGACGCCGAGCGCGTCGAGCGAGACGTGCGCCCCGCCGTCGGTCAGTCCGCGGATGGCGTCAACCGGGTCCTCCGCGGAGCCGTCGACGACGGCGTCAGCGCCGAGGTCGGCCGCGGCGTCGAGCGCGGACTCGCGCACGTCGACCGCGACGGCGCGCGCGCCGAGGACGTTCGCCACCTGAATCGTCGAGAGGCCGACGCCGCCGCAGCCGTGGACGGCGACCCACTGGCCGGCGCGGAGGCCGGCGCGGGCGTCGAGGGCGTTGTACGCCGTCATGAATCGGCAGCCGAGCGCGGCCACGTCGGTCGGAGAGACGCTCTCGGGGAGTCGAATCGCGTTGTAATCGGCGGACGGGAGATGTACTAACTCCGCGAACGCGCCCTGCGCGGCGGGTTCGAAGCCGAGGGCGTGGGGGTGGTCGCCCGTACAGACGTTGCCGTGGCCGGTCTGGCAGTAGCCGCACGAACCGCAGGCGAGATTGAAGGGTAAGGCGACGCGGTCGCCCTCCCGAATCGTCTCGACGCGGTCGCCGGCCTCGACGACGCGGCCGGCGGGCTCGTGGCCGAGAATCTGCCCGGACGGGACCGCGTCGTCGGCCCACTCGCCGTGCCCCATCCACGAGTGCCAGTCGCTCCGGCAGATACCGCAGGCCTCGACTTCGACGACGACGCCGTCGGCGTCGCACGTCGGGTCGGGTACTTCCGTCACGTCGAGCGGTTCACCGTGTTCGCGGAGGACTGCGGCTCTCATACGCGCGGTTCGTCGGGCGGCCCCAAAAAGCTCCGCGTGGCGTCAATCCCGCCTGTCGTGCAGCGGACAAAATGCGGCGCAGTCCCGTTCAGAAGAAGTCGTCGAGGCCGGACTGCCCGTCGTCGGTCGAGGCGTCGGTGTCGTCGCTTTCGGCCGACTCGTCGGCGTCGGCGTCGCGGTCGAGTACGTCGTCCGTTCCGTCGTCTGCTCCGTTACCATCGTCGCCGTCGGCCGCGGCGTCGTCGTCGACGGATACGCCTTCCATGCCGGCGAACGCACCGGCGGCGTGTTCCTCGACCAGTTCCTCGCGGAGTTCGCCGGCATCCTCGACGATTGACTGGACCTTGTTCGTCGTCTCGCCGCTCCCGGTGACGAAGGAGACGTGCGACTCGTCGAACTCGTAGTAGGCGGCCATGGCGACGGTCAGTTCGCGGGGCTTGCAGTGGTGGGTGATGGCCGAGAGGTACGGCAGGACCTCGCGGCGGGCGGTCGCCATGCTGAAGCCACCCTGTGCCGCGATTTTCCGGACGACGGTGTCGCGGGTCTTGTCGCGGGTCGAGCGGTAGGGCGCGCCGCCGTAGCGGGTCCACCCGCCGCGGGTTCGGTCGCGGGAGGCCGCGACGCCGGCGGCGAGGTTGTCGGTCGCGTAGCGCCAATAAGAGTAGTTCTGCGTGGCGCGCACGCGGCCGAGCCAGCGGTCGGCGTTGGCGAGGAAGTCGTAGGCGCGGGCGAGTTCGTCGGGTTCGTAGACGAGCGACACCTTGTCCTCGACCCACTTCGTGAGGTCGTCGGGCGTCTCGTCCACGTCGTAGGCGGTGTACAGCGCGTCCTGCGCGGACTCCTCTTTGAGGACGGCGTCGAGGAACTCGAACAGGCCGACAGAGCGGTCGCGGTCGCCCATGACCACGTCCTCTTCGGTGATTTTCTCGCGCCCCTCGGCGATGGCTTGGAGGTCGTTGACGGCCGAGCGCAGGTCGCCGCTGTTCATCTCGGCGATGCGGTCGAGCGCGTCGGACTCGAACTCCAGTCCCTCCTTGCGGCAGATGTCGCGGAGGACGGGGACGATAGAGCGGGCGGACACGTCGCGGAACTCGATTTCCTGACAGGCGTTCCGGAGCCCGCGGCTCATGTCGTAGAACTCGTTGGCGATGAGGACGATGGGCTGGCTCGACGACTTGACGAGGCGGGTGACGGCGCTGGCCCCGCCGCGGTCGTAGTTGCCGTGGATGTTGTCGGCCTCGTCGAGGATGACCAACTGCCGGGTGGACGTGCCCGCGGAGGAACCGGCGAGCGTCGCGTTCTTCGCGGCGCGGCCGGCGAAGCGTTCGATGACGTCGCCGGTCCGCTGGTCCGACGCGTTCAACTCGACCGTCTCCCAGCCCATGTCGGCGGCGAGCGCGTGGGCCGCGGAGGTCTTTCCGATGCCCGGGCTCCCGTGGACGACGACGGCCTCCCGGTGGTCGTCCCACGTCTTGGCCCACTCCGCGAGGGCGTCGCGGGCCTTGTTGTTGCCGCGGACCTCGGAGAGCGTCGATGGGCGGTACTTCTCCGTCCAGTCTACCATTACCGGAAGGAGGACCGAGGCGCGTTTAGTGGTTGCGGAGCGCCGCGCGCCGGCCGGACGCCCACCGGAAGCGCCCGAACTACCGGGGCGGCTCACCGGCTCAGACGCCCCACCGCGCCGTCTTACCGCGCCGTCTCACCACGCCGACCGCCGCGCCCGGTTCCGGGCGTCGACGAGCGACCAACCGAGCGCCGCCAGCGTGGCGAGGCAGACGACGAAAAGCGCCACGACGACGCCGACCCGCCCGACGCCGGCGTAGTAGCCGGCACTGTCGATGACGCCGGCGAAAAGCAGGCCGAAGGCGACGAGACTGAGCGGCCGCGCCCACAACTGTCTCCGAACGAGACCCATGCCCGTCGCCAGAAGCGACACCCCGGTCAGCCCCCCCAACACGAGCGACGCGAACAGCGAAAACGGGTCGGTCCGCGGTTCCATCACCGGACCGCCGTCGACGGTCAACACCCAGATGGCCAGCGTCACGGCTCCCGTGACGAGCGCGTAGCCGCCCACCGTTCGCTCCCAGTCCATCTCGTTGCACTCCGTTCCCGTCCTCGCTAGACGCGCTCCCGCCACAAATACGCATCTCCGGGTTCTCGCGCGGGAGAACGTGTGTGCGCTCGGAACGTGTTCGAATCCGACGGGTTCGAGAGCGGCGACCGCCCCGGGCGTGTTCCACGCAAGCATATGTCAATGTTCAGAAAACTTATTAGCGCCCTCCGAGTGGACTCCGTTCCATGTTCCCCGACGAAATCGTCACCCCGCGGCTCAGGCTCCGCGCCCTGTCGCGGGCGGTCGTCGACCCGTTGGACGCCTACGAACACTTCGCCGCCTCGCGGTCGGACACCATCGAAGAGGAGACGAAGTTCGTCACGTGGGGCCCCCACGAGACGCCCAAGGAGACGCTGGAGTTCCTCGAACGGGCCGAAGAAGGCCACGAGTCCGCGGAAAACGCCGTCTACGCCGTCATCCCCCGCGACGGCGAGGACGGCGCGGGCGAGTTCGCCGGCACCGCCGGGTTCAACCCCGAGTGGGACAAGCGCCGGGCCGTCTTCGGGATGTGGCTCCGCAAGGAGTTCTGGGGCCGCGGCTACTCCGGCGAGCGGGCGGCCGCGTTCTTCGCCGCGGTCTTCGACGTGCTCGACCTCGACGTGGCGCTCGCGTACGCCATGCCCGAAAACGAGGCGTCGTGTCGAGCAATCGAGAAGTACACCGACCGCTTCGGCGGGGGAGAAGACGGCCTGTTTCCCAACGAGACCGTCGACGCCGGCGGCACCCCGCGCGACGTTCGCGGCTGGTCCGTGACCCGCGAACAGTGGGAGGCCGCCACCGGCGGCGACTACGACGCCGAGTTCCGCTGGGAGGGCCGCGAGTGAGCGACCTCTACCCCGCGGTCGTCGAGACGCCGCGGCTTCGATTGGTCGCCCGCCGCCCGAAACACATCGGCGTCCACGAGGCGTACGAACTCTGTTCGGCCCCCGAGATGGACGACGTGACGCGGCACATGCCGTGGTCGCGCCACGAGACGCCAAAGGTGACGAAGGAGTTTCTCGACCGCGGGGAGTCGAGTTGGACCGACGCCGAGAGCGCCGACTACGCGATTATCCCGCGCGAGAGCGAGGACGGCGCGGGCGAGATTGCGGGGTTCGGCGGACTCCACACGGAGTGGGACCGCCGCGTCGGAGAACTCGGCTTGTGGCTCCGCCCGCGCGACTGGGGCCGCGGTTACTCGGGCGAGCGCGCCGCGGCGCTGGCGGCGCTCGCGTTCGACGTACTCGACCTCGACGTCGTCTCGGTGTCGCACGTCGCGGACAACGAGAAATCGAAACGCGCTATCGAGAAGTACATGGCGGCGCTCGGTGGCGACCGCGACGGCCGCGAGCGAAACAGCATCGTCATCGACGGCGAGCCGGCCGACGAACTCCGATACAGCGTCGCCCGCGAGGACTGGCTGGCGACGACCGGCGGCGACTACGACGCCGAGTTCCGCTGGAGCCTCGACCCCGACGACGTTCGCTGAGCCGCCTCGATTCGCCGCCGGGGACTGCACCGAGGACCGAGCCGGCGACGACGCGGCCGCCCTCCAGACCGCCGTGAGCGCGGGTCGCGGTGTGGACGCCTCGTCTCGTCACATCGTACCGCGAGACGACCACTCACGGCGGCCACGAGACATTTACGGGAGAACGACAATCGGTTTCGACACGATGTCAACGACACCTGAATCGACGCCCGGTTCCACACCATCGACGCTTCGGTCGGTCGGCAGCGGCGGCGTCGCCGGTCTCGGGGCGGCCCTGTTCGGCTACCTCGTGACCTACCTTTTGACCTCCTCGACTATCGAGAACTCGACGGCCAGTCAGGTGCTCGAAGCCCTCGGCTCCGACGTCTCGACGTGGAAGGTCGTCGGTTGGGTGTTCATGAGCGCCCACGGCGTGACGACCCGGTTCCCCGGCCTGTTCGGAACGACCTCCAGCGCGAACCTCATCGAAGGCGTCGAGGCGTTCTCGCCGGTGCTCTACGTCGTGCCCGTGGTCGCGCTGCTCGCTGCGGGCGCGCTCGCGGCCGTCGTCGGCGGCGCGTCCTCGACGCGGGAGGGCGCGCTGGCCGGCGCGGGAACCACGGTCGGCTACCTCGTCTTCGCGCTCGCCGGTATCGCACTTTTCACCGTCTCCGTCGGCGACGCGGCCGTCAGCCCCGACCCGGTCACGTCAGCGCTCCTCGCGGGCGTCGCATACCCCGCCGTTCTCGGCACCGTCGGCGGCGTCGCGGCCACGGCGCTCCGGTAGTCACGGACGCCCGCCCGTTCGGTTCTCCGTTCTCCGGTCCCGCACGTGTTCCGGCTCAGAGGTCGCGCGCGACCAGTTCGCCCCAGTGGTCGAAGCCGTAGCGCTCGTAGAACGCTCGCGCCCGACCGTTCGCCTCGTCCACGTCGAGGACGATTCGGTCCAAGGGGAGGTCCTGCGAGCGCGCGTGGGCCAACACAGCGTCCATGAGTTCGTCGGCGGCGCCCGAGCCGCGGTAGTCGGCGTCGAGAAACAGTTCGTTGAGGACGGCGGCGTCCCAGATGAACGTCATCTCCTCGGGGAGCGCGAAGGCGTAGCCGACGAGCGTCGCGTCCTCGCTCTTGCCGCTCTGTTCGCCGTCCGACACCGCTTCGGCGACGACGACGCAGCCGGGGTCGTCGGTCGCACAGCGCTCGACCCACGAGAGATATCGCTCGCGGTAGTCGTCCGTGAGTTTCGCCTCGTACGTGGAAAGCTTGTCGTCGCCGCCGGTCCCCGCGCCGAGACCGAGTTCGAATCCGCGTTTCAGTTCCCAGAACGCGGCCGCATCGCCCGGTTCGTACGGCCGCACCTCGACGCCGTCCGGTGTCTCGCTCATGCACGCGGATGGGTCGCCGTCGGTTATGAACGCTCGGAGTCGCGGCCGCGTTCCCGGCTCGCCCCAATTCGGTCGTCGGCTCGCCCCGTCACTCAGCCGGTTCGCCCGCCGGCCCGCGAAGCCGCTCCGACAGGAGCCGTCCGCCGACCACGCCCGCGCCGAGCACGACGAGCATCAGTTCCGTCCCCGACGAGGCGAGGGGGGCCACCCGCTCGACGGTTTCGGGCTCCGCGCCCGGCGACGGGTCGACCACGGTGCTGTAATGGAGCGTCTCCGTCGTCGGCGGCGGCGACGCGGGCCGTAGCTCGACGAACGTCTGGACGAACCCGCGCGTGCTCGACCACTCGGCGCGCCCGCTAATCGAGTAGAACGCGTCGTGAAGCGGGTAGAAGGCGTTGACGCCGTTGGTGAACAGGTCGGGGAAGATGCCGCCGCAGAGGAGCGCGGCGACGCCGACCCACGCGACTGCGACCCCCCGAGCGCCCCAGCGACCGCGAATCGCGGAGCGTTCGGGGTCCCGCATCCGCGTGTCGTAGGCCACGAGCGCGGCGAGGACGAGCGGGAGCAACAGCGTGTGGAGGAGCGCGCGGTGACTGCCGGGCAGGAGCGTGCTGGTGAACGAGTCGAGGTCGGGGACCGCGGCGGCGACGAGCGCGACGCCGACCGACCGGGCGTCGAACCAGCGACCGAGGAGGCCGGCACCGACGAGTCCGCCGACGGCGACGTGGACGAGGGTCGATGGCATACCGCGTAGTGGTCGGCCGACGACCTTCAGAGTTCCCACGGGGTTCGTCACGCGACGACTACCACTTTCGACATCCTTTTGCGGGATACTCACGCAGGTTGTCCCATGACTCACTCGTCGGACGGGCCGAGGTGTTCGCGATGACCGCGGCACCGCGCGACGACCTCGCCCGCCGCATCGCGGGCGAGATTACCCTCTCGGACGACCCCGGCGCGACGCTCCGGAAGTGGCGGACCGACTTCGACATCTCCCAGACGGCGCTCGCCGAGCAGTTGGACGTGTCGTCGTCGGTCGTCTCCGACTACGAGAGCGGCCGCCGCGAGAGCCCCGGTATCGGCGTCATCCGCCGGATGGTCGAAGCGCTCCTCGACATCGACGAGGCCCGCGGCGGCAGTCGCATCCGGCAGTACGCCCGCGTCCTCTCGGCCGGCTTCGAGAGCGACATCGTCCAGGACCTCCGGGAGTACCCCACGTCGATTCCGCTCGATAGCTTCTACGACGCCATCGGCGCGACCCCCATCGTCGACGGCGACCAAGACCGCATCAGCGGCCACACCGTCATCAACAGCATTCAGGCAATCACGCGGCTCTCCTCCGAGGAGTTCTACCGGCTCTACGGGCAGTCGACGAGTCGGGCGCTCGTGTTCACCGGCGTCACCCGCGGCGAGTCGCCGCTCGTCGCCATGCGCGTCGTCACGCCGACGCCGAACGCCGTCGTCCTCCACGGCCTCTCGGAGGACGACCTCTGGGAGCACGCGCCCGCGCTCGCCACCATCGACGGCTTCGCCCTCGCCGTGACCGACCGCGACTTAGACGAGATGCTCGAAGACCTGCGGAAGCTCCCCTGAGAACGCCGTAGTACCCGTACCCGTTTTCGGTCCGTCTGACCCGGTTCGTTCGATTCGTTTCGCTCCCCTTCGGTTCGCATTTCCAGAGTGTCCGCCTGAGGGCGAAAAAAGCCGAAGGGCGGCCGCGACGATGTCCGACCATGGACATTCGCGCCCTCCAATCGCACCTCGAAACGGCGTTCGAGTACCCGGTCACGACCGAGCGCGTGCTGGAACGCGCCGGCGACGTCGAGGTGACCGCGCCGAACGTCGACGACGCGGAGACCGTCGAGACCATCCTCGCCCCGCTCGGCACCGAGACCTACGAGTCGGCCGCCGACCTGTACAACACGATACTCGGGAGCGTGAGCGACGACTACATCGGCAGAAAGTTCTACGACGACCGAGGGGCGGACCCGGCGGATTCGTGGTCGAGACTGCCCGACCAGGCTCGGTCGTTCTGACGACCCAGCGCGAACGCGGGCGCTCGCCCGTCGCTCGGCCGTGCGGTCGGTCTGTTATTCGACGTATTCGTAGCGGCGCTCGTTCATCCGCCCCCAGCCCGTGAAGACGAACTCGGCTTCGGGTTGGGTGAACTCCTCGACCTCGATTTCCTTTTCGTGGTTGTGCACGTCGTGGATGAGCTCGTAGTCGTCGAAGGAAATCTCGGTGCGGGCCGCGAGCTGGTCGTCCACGTCCACGGCCTCGATTTCGTCGAGCCACGTCTCTTGGACCCGCTCGGCGTGAATCTCGGCCTGCGCGCCGGAGCCGTACGAGCCGACGAGCAGCTGCTTGCCGGTCATATCTTTACCTTCGTCCGCGGCGGCCTTCAGAGCCGACAGTCGGGCGATGTGGACCGAGCCGGTGTACCAGTTGCCGACGCGGCTGGAGATGTCGAGCGTCGGCTCGATGACGCGACCGTACCAGTCGCGGTACTGCTCGGTCGTCTTCAGTTCGTCCATGTAGCCGCGGATGGCCTCCTCGTAGTCGTCCCACGTCTCGAAGTCCTCCTCGCGGGGCTGGCGGCCGATTTCGCTTTCGAGGTCGTCTTCGATGTCGGTGTCGCGGGTCATGTGGCGGAAGCCCAGAAGCGCCGCCTTCCGGACCATGCCGGGGAACGGCGTGTGGAACGGGATGTACTCGAACAGGTCGGGGTGGGTGCGACCCGCGACGCTCTCGTAGTCTTCGAGCGCCTCGCGCATCCGAGCGAGATACACCTGCATGGAGCGCTTGCCGTCCACCGAGGGGAACTGCTGGTTCGGCTTGAGGAAGTCCGTCTCGTCCATGCTGCCGTAGCCCTGCTCGGTCGAGAGTTCGACGAGGTCCGGGTCCTCGTCGATGAGCATCGCGACCGCGCCCGCGCCCTGCGTCGCCTCGCCGGGGTCGCCGCGCTCGTAGAGGGCGGTGTCGGTTGCGATGACGAGCGCCGCGCGCCCGCGGTTGCGACCCGCCTTAATCCAGTTGTAGGCGTCGTCGAGGCTCTGGGTGCCGGCGATGCAGGCGAACTTGCGCTCGCCCTTGTTGGCGTGGCGGAAGTCGCCGTCGTACACCTGTTCGAGACAGCCGGCGATGTACGTCGACACCGGTTTGGAGTTGTCGAACGCCGACTCTGTCGCCACGTCGATGCGGCCGATGTCCGCGGGCGTGAGGCCCTTTCGGTCCATCAGTTTCTTGGCGGCGTTCGCCCCCATCGTGACGATGTCCTCGTACACGTCCGGGAACGACGACGTGTGGAGACCCAGCCCCTTCGTGTACTTCTCCGGGTCTTCGCCCTTCACCGGCGCGAAGGTGTTGGGGAGGTCTAACACGAGTTTGCCCGTCCAAATCTCCATGGCGTCGATGCCGACGGAAGTCATGGTCGATGTTACAGAACCGAGGGATAAGGTTTTGTCGATGGGGAGTTACGTCGGTTGTCGAACTACGGGCCGTTCCCGTCCGCGACGTCGTCGACGGTCTGGATATCGACGACGGCACCGGTGTCGTCGTACACCAGTATTCCGACCCGATAGTCGGTCTGTGCGCCGTCCCGCCGCTCGATGATGTCGACGTTGTTACGGCTCCGGTCGGTACGTTGGGTCGTGGTCGTCGCCCCGTTGCCGTTGAGATTGAGCGCCACCAGTTCGACCCGGCTGAAGTCGCCGGACGACACGTCGTAGTCGGCGCGGTACCAGACCTCGTTTCTCCTGGTGTTTGTCCGGTCTTCGACGTCGAACGCGTCGATGGACGCGCTACTTCCGAGCGACAGGTCGGCGTTGCCGTTCCGGTTCCGCGCGTCGGCCACGTCGGTCACGGTCCGTGAGCTCTCGACGTATTCGCCGTTCGGCCCGTCGTAAATCACGTCAATCGTGACCTCGAACGTCTGTCTGACTCCGTATCCGGGCTGGAACCGAACGCTGCCGCGCGATGTCGACTGCTGTGCGAAGCCCGAAGCGGAGCCCTCCGTCGAATCGGCCCTGACCTCGACGCGCTCGAACGACGCGTTCGTGTCCCCGATGTCGTAGGAGACGACGAAGTCGGGGTTGTTCGTTTGGATGTCGGTGAGGTCGTCGACACGCATCGAGACGGACGGAGACGGCGTGCCGTCCGTGTCCGTGACGGTCACGGTCGTCGTTCTCCTACTCGTCGCCCCGTCGTCGTCGGTCACCGTTAGTTCGACGGTCACGTCGGTGTCGCCCGAGACGCTGTCGGGCGCGTTGAACGTCGGCCGCGCGGAACTGGGGTTCGACAGGCTCGCCTGCCCCGTCGGGTCGTCGGTGATGGACCAACTGTAACTGGTAATCGACCCGTCGCTGTCCGAACTCCCGGAGCCGTCGAGCTGTATCGACTCGCCTTCGGGGACGCTGTACGGCCCCGTCGTCCGAGGGGTCGGCGGGGCGTTCACGCCGCCTTCCGGCTGAGCGTTGGCTTCGAACGAGAACGTCTTGGCATCGACGAGGCCCGACGGGAGGCGGTAGGTCACGCGAACGGAGAGCCACTCGCCGGTCATGTCGACGTTCGTGCCGCCGAAGCCACCTGTATCGTAAAACTCGTACACGTAGAACCGCGCGGACTCGCCGCTGCCGACGACGGGGTTCGACCCGCCGATGTCACCGCTCTCGTCGATGTCGATTGCGAGCCCGTCTTCGGGCACGTCGACGAACTCGTTCTGGGTAATCTGGTAGTCGACGAGGGCGTCGCCGCTCGGTGACTCGACGTACAACTCCGTCTCGCCGGGGTCGTCGTCCCCGCCGTCGACCCGGTCTGAGAGTCCATCGATGCTGTCGTCGTGCGGGTTCACCACGACGCTCAGGAGTTCGACGGAGTCGGAGCCGACGTTCCGTAGCGAGAACTCGACGCCACCCGGCGTCGAGAAGCTATCGTCGCCGTCGCGGGCGACCGCGTCGTTCTCGTAGAGCAGGCCGCCGACGCCGCCGCTCTCGGCGGCCTCCCCGCTCGACACGCTGACTTCGACACCCGCGTCCTGTCGCGTGCTCGGAGTGAACGTCGCGTCGTCGAAGCTGCCGAGCACCTCGGCGGTTCCCGCCGACTCACCCGTCACCGTCACGCGGATTCGACCCTCGGAATCGGTCGTCGGTCCCTCCGGGTCGATTGAGACCGAACCACCGCTCGCAGAGAAGTTCACCGAGACCCCGGAGACGGGGTTGTTGTATCGGTCCCGAACTTCGAAGGTGAGCGTCTCGGTGTCTCCCGACCCGATGCTTCGAGGCGAGGCTCCGTCGACGACCGTCAGGTAATACGCGGCCGGTTCGTCGACGCCCGACCCCACTTCGACCGCTCCGACGCGGAGGTCGTACGTCACGCTGTCGCCACCTTCCTCCCCTTGCATCTCGATTTCGACCCTGTCGCCGGAACGGTCCACGCTGTGGACGTAGTCGTCGTTCCCCTCTGCGAGAAGCTCACGCCACGCGTCCTCGGACAGCTCCGTCGGCACGGAGATGGTCACGTTCCCCGACGCGTCCCTAGTCACCGGAACGGTCCGCGTCGCGGGGCTGACCGCCTGCGCGTCGACGGTCGCGGAGCCGACGCCGTTTTCGGAGTAGTCGCCTTGGAGGAGAACGAGCGAAATCGTCCGGCCGTTGATGAGTGATTGTCCGTCGTTGAGCGTCCCCTCGTACCCGGTGTCGAACCGATTGTACGAGACGGTGTTTTCGTACACGGTCGTCGGGGCCGACTGCAAAACGTTGTAGTCCGGCCGGTATTCGAGCGATTTGGTCTCGTACGAGAGGCCGCCGTTAACGTAGTCGCTCGTCTCGGCTTCCGTCGTCTCGACGTTCGTGACGGTGAGACTGCCGAGTTCACGCGTCTGCAACGTACCCGAGACGGGGCCGGGGTTGACGAACAGCGTCCGACTCGGATACCGCGTTCCGAGAGAGACCGTCGACGGACGGGGGGTCGTCTCCGACGAGCTTTCGATGATGGCACCGCGAAGCGATTCGAACTGGTCGTGAACCTCCTGGTTGTGTAGGAACTCGACCTGTTCGTTCTGATTCGGGACGACGGTCGCTTGGTACATCGACATCGAGATGATGATGATACCGAACAGCAGCACTGCGCCGATTTGGACAGTGACCGCTCTCTCGTCCCCCCGAAAGTCCATATGACGTGAAGATATCCGAAACGGGAAAAAGACTCCTACAAAAGCGAGAGGCCGGATTCAGTCTTCTTCTTCGACGACTTCGGGCTCCGAGAGGCCACTCTGGAGGCTGTCGAGACCGTTGACCCACTCGGTGACGAGCCCGAATTCGAGTTCGTCGAGCACCTCGATGTCGAGGTCCTCGCCGTCGATGACGCGGGTGCCGACCTGGACGATGTAGCCGAGCGCGCTGTCGAGGTCGTCGGCGGCCTCGGCGTCCGCGGCGGCGCGGATGTAGGCGTCCATGTCGTCTTCGAGTTCGGCGGGGCCGGCGACGATGAACTCCTCGGCGGCGAAGAAGGCGCACGAGAGGCTCGTCTGGACGCTCCCGACGAGGATTTCGGCCTCCTCGTTCTCCGTCTCGAACTCGGGTTCGGCCATGACGATGTCGTGGACGGTCGACAGCTCGTCGAGCGCCTCTTCTTCGCCCAGCGTGTCGTCGTCGTAGGCGGTCAGAATCTTGGCGATGGCGATGGCCGCGTCGTTCTGGATGTTCATCAGGAGACGGCCGGTCTCCTCGCTTTCGAGGTCCAGGTCCTCTTCTTCGACGCGCGTCAACCAGTTCTGCCAGCGTTCCGGCGAGTAGTATCGTTCCTCGGCCTCGGTCATACCTACAACCTCCCGTGCCGGACTCAAATGCCTTTCTTATCCTGCCTGTAACCGTGTGAGACGACGACGTGGAAGGAGACGGCGCGATTCGGCTCGTGCGTCGGTTTCGGCGGCCGGTCCGGCTCCCGCGTCAGTCGGTCCGCCTCACCCGCCTCTCGTTCTCCCCCCGGCTATCGGTCGAGCGTCGCTTCGGTGTCGATGCCGTAGACCGACGCGGGCGTCTCGACGTGCGCGTTCCTGACGGCGTCGTCGCGGCCCGCGTCGAGGAGCCAGTCGACGCGCCGGGGGACGGTCTTCGGACCCATCACCGCGCCGGGGCGGTCGGGGTCGTCGATGAAGTCGGTCTCCATGAAAAACGGGTCGCCCCGCTCGGCGGCGTCTTCGAGGCGGTCCTTGTCGCTCATGACGCTCGGCGTGCCGCCGGTCAGGTGGCCCTGCGCGTAGTGTTTGACCACGCGCTCGCCGGGGACGCCGCGCTCGTCGGCCCACTCGGCCACGTCCGAGAGGTCGGTGGTCGACTCGGTGTGGAGCTGGAGCGCGCAGTCGCAGTCGGCGGCGAGGTCGAGACCGTGTCTGAGGACGGCGTTCGAGGCCTCCCAGACGGCGTCGGTGACCTCGTAGTGCGGGCGGCCGGACTTGAGCGCGAGCGCGTCGCCCTCGCGGACGAACTCGGCGGCGGTGTCGAGACCGGCGCACATCAGGTCGCGGGCGGCCTCGGGGTCGTAGCCGCGGTCGTCGACGAGCTTCGAGACGAGACCGGGGTGGACGCCGAGGACCGGCCACGCGCGCCCGGGGAGAAGCTCGGAGGCCTCGCGGACGACCTCGACCGTCGTCTCGAAGACCGGTCGGAAGTCCTCGCCGGTCTCGACCTCGTGGCCGAGGAGCCACGAGGGCTTGTTGACGACGAGGAGGTGCGTGCCGCCGCTCCGGGCGAAATCCTTCACCGCCTCCAGCCCGCGCCCGTGGTCCGGGTCGAGGTGGAGATGGTTGTCCACGACCGGCGTGTCGAACTCCTGCATGGACGTGTGGTCGGCCGGGGGAGGAAAAAGCGAACCGTTCGCGGTCGGTGCGGCGTCGGGTTGGGTCGGAGAGGGCAGGTCGCCGCCGACTCAGTCGTCTCCCGACTCAGTTGTCGTCGGCGGCGGACTCGTCGAGCGTCATCGCGTGGGTCGCCGCGTTCTGAAGCGCGTCCGAGCGGCCGTAGCTCCCCGGCGCGATGGCGACCGTCCGCAGGCCGTAGGCGTTGGCCGTCTCCAAGGCGGGCTTGAAGTCGGTGTCCCGCGAGGCGACCGCGATAACGTCGGCGCGGTCCTCGACGGCGTAGCGCGTGAGGTCGACCGCGAGCTTCACGTCCACGTCGCCGCTCGTGACGACGACCTCGAACCCGCGCGCTTCCGCGGCCTGAATCAGCCCCGGCGTGGCGTGCTCGTCGAGGTAGAGCCGCGCCGCGCTCAACTGCCCGCCGAGCGAGCGACCCGCCGCCCGGATGTCGTCTAAGTCCACGTCGAACTCGTCGCGGAGGACGTTCGGCCCGTCCACGAAGAGCGCCACTCGGCCCGAGGGAAGCCCGTCGGGGCCGACCAATCGCCGCAGGAGGTCCATACACCACCTCGCCCGGTTTCGGGTTTATAAATTTCGAGGGAGCCTCGCGGGCCAACCCCGTCGCGTCGGCGGCGCGGGCCACTAATGAGGCCGGATATATCAAGCCATTCGGTTAATTGGCTCCACCGCCTAGGATGACTGCGCCCCGTCCCCGATTCGAGAGGCCGTACTTACGCGATGCATTCGTTTCGACGACCCAACCGCGCTCGACAGCGTGGCCGCGTCGCGTCACGTCCCACGCCGGTCGCAACCCAACCGCCGGCGCACGGCGCGTCGAATCGACCACCGGACGCGGGCCATTCTCGGAAAACCGATAGACGGCGAGCGGACAGTCCCGCCCGAGCGACAATCCTGAGACGGTTTATAATGATTTACCAAACGTGATGGCAGGTTTTATGTGTCTCATTAACATATAATCGAGCATGTCCCAGACAGCGTCCAAAAATAGCCCGGATACATTTACAATCGTAAATGAGGTAAACGACCACGGTGCGGCGACGCTCCGCGGCGACAACGGCTCGACGTACCACGTCACTTCCTACGAGAACAGCAGCTTCCGCGACTACCTCGCGAACCACCACGCCGGCGACCGCGTCCGGATGGATATCGTCAGGGCGGGCGTCCGCGCGAACGTCTGGCGGGTGTCGGCGCTCTACCCCGGCGCTGACGAGTGACGCCGGACACGACGAACGCTCGCGCGCCGCGTGCGACCGTCGGTCGCGCCGACCGTCCCCGAGGACGGCGCGGTCGCTGTCGCGGCGGCGACGCGGAAAATCCGAGGTCGGGACCGGGCGCTACTCGTTGACTTCGAGCACTTTACCGGCCGCGATTGTCTGTCCCATGTCGCGGATGGCGAAGCTCCCGAGTTCGGCGATTTCTGAGGACGGCTCGATGCTGAGCGGCTTCTGCGGACGTAGCGTGACGACGGCGGCGTCGCCGGCCTTGATGAAGTCCGGCTCCTCTTCTGCGACCTCGCCCGACGCGGGGTCGAGCTTCTGGTCAAGCGACTCGAACGTGCAGGCGACCTGCGCGGTGTGCGCGTGGATGACCGGCGTGTAGCCCGCCGTGATGACCGAGGGGTGTTGCATCACGACGATTTGCGCCGTGAACGTCTTTGCGACCGACGGCGGGTCGTCGGCCGGGCCGCAGACGTCGCCGCGGCGGATGTCGTCTTTGCCGACGCCGCGGACGTTGAAGCCGACGTTGTCGCCGGGGCCGGCCTCCGGGACCTCCTCGTGGTGCATCTCGATGGTCTTCACTTCGCCACCCGCATCAGAGGGCATGAACCGGACGTTGTCGCCGGTCCTAAGCATCCCTGTCTCGACGCGACCGACCGGGACCGTCCCGATGCCGGAGATGGTGTACACGTCCTGAATCGGGACGCGAAGCGGGGCGTCGGTCGGCGGCGACGGCTCCGGGAGGTTGTTCAGCGACTCCAGGACGGTCGGCCCGCCGAACCACGTCATGTTCTCCGAGGGTTCGGCGATGTTGTCGCCCTCGAACGCCGAGATGGGGATGAAGCCCGCGTCGTCGGAGTTGAACCGCACCTGCTGGAGGAGCTGTTGGACCTCCTCTTTGACCTGTTTGTAGGAGTCTTCGCTGTAATCGACGACGTCCATCTTGTTGACCGCGATGATGAGTTCCTCGATGCCGAGGGTCCGGGCGAGGAAGACGTGCTCGCGGGTCTGCGGCGCGACACCGTCGTCGGCGGCGACGACGAGAATCGCGTGGTCGGCCTGCGACGCGCCCGTAATCATGTTCTTCACGAAGTCGCGGTGACCGGGCGTGTCGACGATGGTGAAGTAGTACTTCTCCGTGTCGAAGCGCTGGTGGGCGATGTCGATGGTGACGCCGCGTTCGCGCTCCTCGGCGAGATTGTCCATCACGTAGGCGAACTCGAAACCCGACTTCCCCTTGGACGCCGCCTCCTCGCGGTGCTGTTCGATGATGTGTTCCGGGACGCTACCTGTCTCGAACAGGAGCCGGCCGACGAGCGTGGATTTCCCGTGGTCGACGTGTCCGATGATGGCTAAGTTCTGGTGTGGTTTGTCTGCCATGGCTATCAGGGCGGTGTCGCCCAGTTTGGTAGAATATGACACCCAAAGGTAAATCCGTTTTCCCGGCGAGAAACGCGTCTCGCGCCGGTTCGAACGGGTCGCTGAAACGGGTTGTCAGGAAACACGAAAACTCAGGAACGCCGTCACGTTACGACGCCGTCGGGCGAACCGAGCGGAGAATCGAAGCGGTAGCAGACGGCTCAGAACCCGCACATCGTCGCGGCCATGTCGGCGAAGGTGGCCGTGCGGCGAACGGACTGCTCGTGAGCGTCGGACGTACCGGTGTTAGAATTTACAACAATCATAGTAACTAATTCTATCGTTTGGGTAATAAATCTGCCGCCGAGGGCGAGCCGCGACGGGTGTCGCGCGATATCAAAGGCTAAAGTGTCCTCCTCGCGGAGGGAGTGGTATGTCCGGCGAGGATATCGACGACGTCGACAGGGCGATTCTGTACGCACTCCAGGAGGACGCCCGGAACATGTCGTCCGGCGACATCGCAAAGCGAACGGGAACCTCGGACAGCACCGTCCGCAAGCGCATCCAGCGGCTCGAATCCGAGGGCGTGGTCAAGGGATACAGCGCGAGCGTCGACTATCAGAAGTCGGGCTATCCGCTCCGAATGCTGCTGTACTGCACCGCTTCGATTCCCAAGCGGGGCGAACTCGTCCCCGAGATTCTGAAGATGGATGGCGTCGTGGCGGTCCAGGAGTTAGTCACCGGCGAACAGAACCTCCTCGTGACCGCCGTCTGCGAGACGGACGATGACATCACGGCCATCGCACAGGAACTCCTCGACATGGGCGTCACCGTCGCCGACGAGGTTCTCGTCCGCACGCACGAGACGACGCCGTTCGGCGAGTTCGATGCCGAGCGGCACGCCGAGAACGACTCCTGAACGGGCGCGCGCTCGATATCCTCCGACGAACGAAGCGTTCACGAACCGCTCGCTGAGACCGACGAGCGACCGCAGTCGCCGGTCGCCGCGGCGAGGCGACACCGACCGGGCCGGCGCACGGATTCGGTTGCTCACGCCGCGTTATCGTGCTTCAGGCCGCGAACAAGCTGTTCTACGCGGGTTTAGCTCGTCAGAGTCGACAGTCTTTGACGCTCCGCACCCGCGAAACCATAATGTTCTATAATGGCTAATTTGCGAACGATTTGTGAATGTAGGTAGATTTAATAGACAATCTGTTCTCGGATAGGCGTAAGGACGACCAATATCGGACGCCGAGTGCGTTTCGGTGACCGGTCTGGTCAACGACGAACCGAACGATGTCAGGACACAGCCCGAAACCGACGGTCGGAGCACTCCCGGACGCGACGGCGGATTCGCCGTTCGCGCCCGTCGCACTAACGCGGCTCGTGTGGGCGCTGTTCGCCGCGAGCGTCGCCGTGCTCTTCGCCCGACTCCGACTCGGCGGCGCGTGGGAGGTCCCCGGCGTCGTCGCCGTCGACGGCCTGACCGTGCTGCTGTGGGTGGTCGTGACGTTCTTCAGCGGTATCGTCCACAGCTACTCGCGCCGCTACATGGCAGGCTCCGTCCACGAGACGAAGTTCTTCGCCGCCGTGTTCGGCTTCACGGTCGCCGTGATGGCCCTCGTCGCGGCCGACCATGTCGCGCTGTTCTGGCTGTGCTGGCTGGCGATGGGACTCCTCATGGCGAAACTCATCGGCATCATCGACGGCTGGCCGCAGGCGCGGGCCGCCTCGAGCGTCGCCCGCAGGTACTTCCTCGCAAGCAGCGCGTTCCTCGGCGTCGCGCTCGCGGCGCTGTGGCAGGCGACCGGCGCGACGACGGTCTCCGGCATCGCCGCGAACGCCGACGGACTCGGCGGCCCGGTGTGGCTCGTCGCCTGTGTCGCGCTCGTGCTCGCGGCGATGATGCAGTCCGCGCTCGTCCCGTTCCACGGCTGGCTCCTCTCGTCGATGACCGCGCCGACGCCCGCCTCGGCGCTGATGCACGCCGGGTTCGTCAACGCCGGCGGCATCCTGCTGCTCCGGTTCGCGCCGGTCGTGACCCTCGACGCCACGCTCATGCTCGGAATCGTGACTGTCGGCGCGACGAGCGCCCTCGTCGGAAAACTGCTCAAGAACGTCCAGCCGGACGTCAAGAGCGAACTCGGCTGCTCGACCATCGGCCAGATGGGCTTCATGATTATGCAGGCCGGGCTCGGCTTCTTCGGGGCCGCCATCACCCACCTCATCCTGCACGGCTTCTACAAGGCGTACCACTTCCTCAGCGCGGGCGGCGCGGTCGAACGGACCGCCCCGACCGACCACGAGGACCACGAGACCGGGGCCGTTGGTTCCGCGGTCATCGTGGCGACCGGACTGGCCGGCGGCGCGCTGTTCGCGGCGCTCACCGGGAAGGGCACGCACCTCGACAGCGGGCTCCTGCTCGTGGCGTTCGTCGTGCTCACCACGCTGCACGCGGCTCGCAACGTCGTCGCACACGCCGCGCTCCCGGCGACGGCCCGCTACGGCGCGGTGCCGCTGGTCTTCCTGCCGGCCATCGCCGTGTACGCCCTCGTCTATCAGGGAATTTCGAGCGTGCTGTCCGGGCTGCCGGTCGTCGAGGCCCCCGCCGAGCTGAGCGCGCTCCACGCGCTCGTCGCCGGCGTCTTCCTCGTGACTTACGTCGCGATAGAACTCGGCGTCCACGAACGCAGCCGGCGTCTCTACGTCGCGCTGTTGAACGCGAGCCAGCCCGCGTCCAGCACCATGCTGACCGCCACGGAGGACTACAATGAGTACTGAACACGCCATCGAAGACAGCATCGACAAAGCCGCGACGACCGTCGGCTCGGTCTGGCCGGTTCACTCGTTCGTCACGGCCAACCCGCTTTCGGGGTTCGAAGATATGCCGTTCAGCGAGGCGGTCACGCAGGCCGCGGACCTCGTCGGCGGCCGCGGCTACCCGAGTCCCGAGACGTTCGAAGCGGCCCTCGAAGGGGGGCGAATCGACCCCGCGGCGCTCGACGCGGAACTGGCCGACCGCGGCTACGACGGCGACCCCGAAGCCCTACTGGAGCGCATGGACGCCGGCGTCGAGTCCGCGGGCGCGGGCGACGACGCCGAGACTGACGCCGCCGACACGGACGCCGCGCGGGTCGACCGCGTGCTGACGAAGTGGCTGTCGGCGTTCCTCGACGAGGGTCAAGCCCACTGGCCGATGCCGGACCGCGAAGACGGGTTCTACAACGCCTTCCGGTCGATGGCCGCGTACGACGGCCAAATCCCCGACGACGGCGTCGTCTCCGACCTGCCCGAGTCGCCGGTCGAGACCATCGAGGCCGCGGTCGCGTCGTATCCCGAAAGCCAATGGGTGCCGATATTCGAGGAGCAGCTCGCCGCGCTCCCCGGCTGGACCGGCTTCATCAAGCAACGCGCCGCCGACGGCGGCGAGTGGCAGTCCGCGCACCCGATTTCGCTCGACGGCTACCTCGCGGCCCGCCTCGCGCTCCTCGACGCGTTCGGCGTCGACATCGCGCCGTCGACCGGGTCGAAGAGCGACGAGGCCGAGGCGGCCGACGAACTCGCCGATGCGTTCCTGAGCGCGTGGGAGGCGAGCTACCGCGACGAGGTTGTCGACCGCGTCGCCGCCGAGAGCGAGGCGCTCGACACCAGCGACGCCACGGGCCGCCCGGACGCGCAACTGGTGTTCTGTATCGACACGCGCTCGGAGGTCATCCGCCGGCACATCGAGGCGACCGGCGACTACGAGACCCACGGTTACGCCGGCTTCTTCGGCATCCCGATGGAGTACCGGGGGTACGACGCCGAGGTAGCGGTCGACGCCTGCCCGCCGATTGTCGACCCGCAGCACCGCGTCACCGAGGTCCCGACCGACAGGGACACCGAGGCGACCCGCGACCGTTGGTCGCGCCTCCGCGAGGCCGCGGGCGAGGCCATCGAGTCGCTGAAGACCAACCCCGCCACCGCCTTCGGCTTCGTCGAGAGCGCGGGGAGCGGATACGGGCTGGCTCTCGCGGCCCGCACGCTCGTCCCCGGTCGCGTCTCCGACCTGCTCGGAACCGCCGACGACGCGGTCCCCGACAACCACGAGTTCTGCGACCAAGTGGTCCACCACCAGCACTCGTACGCGGGCGACCTCCCGGTGGGGCTGACCGACGACGAGAAAGTCGAGTACGCCGCGAACGTCTTCGGGCTGATGGGTTGGGAGGAGTTCGGTCGCCTCGTCGTGTTCACCGGTCACGCCAGCGAGACGGCCAACAACCCCTACGATTCGAGTCTGGACTGCGGGGCCTGCGCCGGTCACCCCGGCGGCCCGAACGCCCGCGTCCTCGCGGCCATCTGTAACGACGAGACGGTCAAAGCCGAACTCCGCGACCGCGGGTTCGACATCCCCGAGGACACGGTGTTCGTCGCCGGCGAGCACAACACGACGACCGACGAAATCGAACTGTACGACGGCGACGTACCCGAGAGCCACGCCGAGGACCTCGACCAGTTGCGCGCGGACCTCGCGGTCGCCCGCGAGCACGCGGCCGCCGAGCGCGCCGAGACGATGGGAGCCGGCGGCTCCGCGGCCGTCAGCGAGACGGAGCGCCGCGCCGCCGACTGGGCCGAGACGCGTCCCGAATGGGGGCTGGCCGGCAACGCCGGCTTCGTCATCGGCCCCCGCGAACTGACGAGCGACCTCGACCTCGACGGCCGCGCGTTCCTCCACTCCTACGACCACGCGACGGACCCCGACGGCGACGCGCTCGAAGCGATTCTCACGGGGCCGATGGTCGTCACCCAGTGGATTAACGCGCAGTACTACTTCTCGACGGTCGACAACGCCGTCTACGGCAGCGGGTCGAAAGTGACCCAAAACCCCGTCGGCAACGTCGGCGTCTATCAGGGCAACGGCGGCGACCTGATGACCGGCCTCCCGCTCCAGTCGCTGATGGCCGCCGACGACAGACCGTACCACCAGCCGCTCCGCCTCTCGACGATTATCCACGCGCCGGTCGACCGCGTCACCGACGTGCTGGCCGACCACGCGGAACTGACCGAACTGCTCGACAACGACTGGCTCTCGCTGACGGTCGTCGACCCGACGCAGGACCACCGCGCGTTCCACTACGAAGAAGAACTGACGTGGACGCCGGCGTCCGAACGGGTCGAATCGAACCCCGAACCGGAGGCGCCGGACACGCCGGCGGCGACCGCCGTCGCGGACGACTAAGCGCTCCGAACTCGTCCCGAACGCGCTCTCGGTCGGGCGCTGTGGCTGTCACCCGAAGTTCCTTGGAAGGCCGTCAAAAATCGCTCACGGCTCGTCCGCTACCGGTCCGCTTCGACGACGGCGAGTTTGACCTGGTGGACGCCCTTCAGCGGCCGAATCCGCGAGAGCAACTCCTCGATTCGCTCGCCCGTCCCGTCGACGGCGATGGATTCCAGACAGAGGTGGTCGCCGAGATGGACGTGATGGACCGCGATGATGGTCTCGGTGAAGTCGTGTTGCAGTTCGGTCATCTCGTCGCTCACGCCGCTGTGGTCGTGCTCGTAGAGGACGACTACGGTTCCGCTGAGACTCCCGGAGAGCCCCGTCTGCTGATTGAACTCCGTGACGAACGCGCGAAGCGCGTCTCTGGTCGCTTCCGAGCGGCTGTCGTACTCGCCGGCGGCGACCACGTCGTCGAGTTCGGAGAGCAGACTCGGCGGGAGCGTGACGCTCATCCGGTCGACGTCCTGGCTCATAATCTCGACTTTTCCCAGCAGCCGTTTAGTCGTTGGCAGTAACGCTTTCGAATCGACACCATATCGGCCAGTATTACGATTTGGAAGAAAAGTATTATTGCTTGACCGAATCACACGTGTGATACGAATGCACATTCCGGACGGCTTCCTCGACCCCTGGGTGGCGGGTCTCTTCTGGCTCGGCTCCGGCATCGTAATCGGTATCGCGGTCAGACGCGCCCGCGGCGAACTCGGTGACGAACGGACGCCGCTTCTCGGCGTCGTTGCGGCAGGTATCTTCGCCGCGCAGATGCTGAACTGGCCGATTCCGGGCGGGACGAGCGCTCATTTCGTCGGCGGGGCGTTCGCGGGTATCCTCCTCGGACCGTATCTCGGCGTCCTCGCGATGAGTGCCGTCGTGACGATACAGGCGCTCGTGTTCGGTGACGGCGGCATCATCGCGCTCGGTGCGAACCTCTTTGCGATGGCCGTCGTCGACGTCCTCGTCGGGTACGCCCTCTTCCGGGCGCTCCGAGGGGTTCACGAAACCGGCGCTGCGTTCGTCGCCGGGTGGGGAGCGATTACCGTCTCGGCGCTGGTCGTCGGCGTCGGCATCGGCCTCTCGTCGGCGTTCGCCTACGAACTGAGCGTGACCGTGCTGATAATGGTCGTCGGCCACGCGCTCTTGGGGCTCGTCGAGGGCGCGATTACGGCCGCGGTCTACGGCTACGTCGCGGACGCTCGGCCGGACCTCGTCCTCGGGCGACTCGACGACGACTCGCTTTCCCCGGAGGTGGGCCTGTGAACGCGCTCGTGTCTGACTCCTGGGGTCGGCGGGCGCTCATCGGGCTGCTCGTGCTCGTCGTCTTGGCTCCCGTGTTCGGCTGGGCGTCCGGCGCAGTCGGGTACGCCGAACCGCTCGAAAACGCCGCCGAAGAGACCGGGGCGGCCGACGCGGCCGACCCCGTCAGTCCCGGACTGCTGCCGGACTACTCCGTCCCGGGGCTCAGTTCGCCGCTCGGAACGCTCGTCTCGGCGGTCGTCGGGACGGGGGTCACGCTGGCGGTCGGAGTCGGAGTCGGTCGCCTCCTCGAACAGTGACCGGCGTCGTCGGCCGCTCGGTCGAATCCATCACGGGGGCGCTTCGGTCCGTGTTCACGGCCGAGCAGGTGGCCTCGTCCGACGGGTTCCTCCAGCGACGGGACCCTCGCGTCTCCCTGTGTTCGGTCGCTGGCCTCGCGCTGGCGGTGATGATTACGCGAACCGTCGCGGTCACCCTCTGTTTCGGCGTCGTGACCGCCCTCTTGGCGCGGCTGTCGGCGGTTCCGCTCCGACAGTTGCTCGCGCGCTCGGCGGTCGTGCCGCTCGTCTCCGCCGGTATCGTCGTTCCCCAAGCCGTACTGCTCCCCGGGGACGCGCTCGTGCGGGCGTTCGGGTTCGCCGTCACTGACGCCGGCGTCGCGTACGTCGTGCTGTTCACGCTCCGCGTCGGCGTCGGCGTCGCGCTCCTGTCGCTCATCGTGATGACGACGCCGTTCTCGTCGGTGGTCGCGGCCATGCGGGAACTGCGCGTCCCGGTCGCGCTCGTCTGGGTCGTCGCCGTCACCTATCGCTACCTGTTCCTGTTTTTCGACGAGTTACAGCGACTCGTGCTCGCGCGGAACAGTCGCACGACCGGACAGTCGAGCCTCCGCGACGGGTGGCGCGATGCGAAGCGGCTCGTCGGAACGTTCCTGTTGCGGACGCTCGACCGCGGCGAACGGGTCGGCCGCGGGATGCGGGCCCGCGGCGGTTCCCGACCGCCGTCACCGTACAGCCGGTCGCGGGACGTCGACGAGGGCGACTACGCGCTGGTCGCGCTCGCCGTCGTGGCCGTCGCCGGCTCGGGGGTGATTCGATGGGGCCTGTAATCGAAGCCCGGGGACTGACACACGAGTACCCGGACGGAACGACGGCGCTCCGAGACGTGACGGTCACAATCGAGGCGGGAGAGCGAGTTGCCGTCATCGGTGCGAACGGGTCGGGAAAGAGCACGCTGCAACTCGTGCTCGGCGGCCTCGTCGAGCCGACGGCCGGAACGGTCGAGTACTTCGGTGAGACGGCGGACGCCGAAGCCGTCAGGGACCGCCTCGGCGTGCTCCTCCAAGACCCCGACGACTACCTGTTCAATACGACCGTCCGCGAGGACATCGAATACGGGCCGGCCCAGCTCGGGATGTCGCGGCAGGCGGCGACACAGCGGGTCGCACACCTCGCGGCCGAACTCGGGTTAGAGAGCCTGTTGGACCGCCCCCCGTTCCGTCTGTCGGGGGGCGAGAAACAGCGGGCGGCGGTCGCGAGCGTCCTCGCGTTCGAGCCGGCGGTGCTCCTTCTCGACGAGCCGTTCGGCGCTGTCGACGCCGGCTACCGAGAACGCATTTTGGAACTGGTGACCGGCCACGAGGGGACCGTGGTGCTGTTCACGCCGTCTGTGGACGCCGTGCCCGAGATTGCCGACCGAGTACTCGTCGTCGGGCAGGACGGGTCGATAGCCGCGGACGGCCCCGTTCGAGACGTGCTGACAGACACCTCCCTGCTGAGAGACAACGGTCTCCGGCCGCCGGCGACGGTGCAGTTGTTCGAGGGGATACTCGACGTTGACGACGTTCCGCTGACCGTCTCGGAGGCACGAGCCCACCTGCTGGACCAAACGCGGTAGCGAACTGTCCCCCGACGCACGCGCAGCGCGCCGAATTCGGTATCGCACTAATCGGTTTATCACGTCCACCGCGGTCCCGATCAGCGCCGCGTTCGGGCGGCAGATTTCGCCATGTGGTTGCGGGTTCGTGGTGTTTTACCCCGATTTGTCCCCCGTATTCATACAAGATACTGAACAGACCGAGCGAACAGATACCAAAGCATTACTTATCGCAGTTCGCAGGGGCGTGTATGGGCCTTCGCAAGCCGCCGTTGTACGACGTCCACGCGGACGCCGGGGCGACGTTCACCGAGTTCGGCGGATGGGACATGCCTGTGGAGTACGACTCCATCAAGGCCGAACACGCGGCCGTCCGCGAGTCGGTCGGCATCTTCGACGTTTCGCACATGAGCGAAATCGAGGTGTCCGGCCCGGACGCGGCCGCGCTGATGCAACGCCTGACGACGAACGACGTGACGGCCCTCGAACCGGGTGACTCGCAGTACTCGGCCATCGTGAACGACGAGGGCGTCATCGTCGACGACACCGTCGTCTACCGACTCCCCGACCGCGACGAGCGGGTCTATCTCTTCGTCCCGAACGCCGGCCACGACGAGGAGATGTACGACCGATGGACCTCGTTCCGCGACGACTGGGACCTCGACGCCACCGTCGAGGACGTGACGGAGGACTGGGCGATGTTCGCGGTACAGGGCCCCGACGCCCTCGATTCGGTCACCGACGCCGCGCCCGACGCGGCCCTCGGGGACCTCTCGAAGTTCCAGGCGACGTTCGCCGACGTGGCGGGCGTCGAGTGCTGGGTGGCCCGGACGGGCTACACCGGCGAGGACGGCTTCGAGCTCCTCTGTCCGTGGGCCGACGCCGAGACCGTCTGGGCGGCGCTCGAGGCGACCCCCTGCGGGCTCGGCTCCCGCGACACGCTCCGACTGGAGATGGGCTACCTGCTTTCGGGACAGGACTTCGACCCCGAGACGGAGCCCCGGACCCCCTACGAGGCCGGCATCGGCTTCGTCGTCGACCTCGACACCGAGTTCGTGGGGCGCGACGCCCTCGAACGACAGCGCGAGGCCGGCGTCGACGAGACGTTCGTCGGCTTCGCCCTCCTCGACCGCGGCGTCCCGCGCCACGGCTACGACATCGCCAATTCGGACGGCGAGGTCATCGGCGTCGTGACGAGCGGGACGATGAGCCCGACGCTGTCGGAGCCCATCGGTCTCGGCTACGTCCCCGTCGAGTACGCCGACGACGAGACCGAGGTTTCGGTGCTCGTCCGCGGCCGCGAGAAGCGCGCAGTGATCGTGACACCCCCCTTCATCAACTGACAATGTTCGAAATCCCTGACGACCGGAAGTATCTGGAATCGCACGAATGGACCACCACCGAGGGCGACGCCGTCCGCATCGGCATCTCCGACTTCGCACAGGACGAACTGGGCGACGTCGTCTTCGTCGAACTCCCCGCCGAGGGCGACGAACTCGCCGCGGGCGAGGAGTTCGGCGTGGTCGAGAGCATCAAGGCCGTCTCGGACCTCTACGCCCCCATCTCGGGCACGGTCACGGCCGTCAACGAGGAGCTGTTCGACGCCCCGGAACTCCTCAACGACGACCCCTACGGCGACGGCTGGATGCTCGAAGTCGAGCCGGCCGACGAAAGCGAGTTCGACGACCTCCTCGCCCCCGAGGAGTACCGCGAGCAGACGGAGTGAGATGACGGCTGGAAACGGACGGCGGGCCGGAAGCCCGTACGCCCCACACACCGACGCCGACGAGGAAGCGATGCTGGACGCCGTCGGCGTCGACAGCGTCGAAGCGCTCTTCGACATCCCCGAGGAAATCCGATTCGACGGCGAGTTCGGCGTCTCCGGCGCCGACGAACGCGAACTCAGGAACGCCATGGCCGACCTGTTTTCGCGCAACGAGGAGCTGACGGAGTTCCTCGGCCGCGGCCACCACGCCCACTACGTGCCGGCGCTGGTCGACGACCTCTCGCGGCGCTCGGAGTTCCTCACCTCCTACACGCAGTACCAGCCCGAAATCGCGCAGGGCTTCTTGCAGGTGCTGTTCGAGTACCAGTCGATGCTGGTCGAACTGACCGGCCTCCCGGTCGCCAACTGCTCGATGTACGACGCCGCGACGGCGCTCGCCGAGGCCGCGCTCCTCGCGAACCGCCTCCGCCGCGGCGCGAGCGGCCACCGCGTGCTCGTTCCCGAGCACCTCCACGAGGGTCGCCTCGGCGTCCTCGAGAACTACCTCGACGGCGCTGAGATGGAAATCGGCGAGTACCCGATGGCCGACGGCGCGGTCGACGTGGAGGCGCTCGCGGACCTCGTCGACGACGAGACCGCGATGGTGTACGCCGAGACCCCGACGGTCCGCGGCGTCATCGAGGAGCGACTCACCGACATCGGCGACCTCGCCCACGACAACGACGCGCTGTTCTGTCTCGGCAGCGACCTCGTGGCGCTCGCGCTGCTCGAAGAGCCCGCGAGCGTCGGTGCCGACGTGGTCGTCGGCGAGGCCGGCGCGCTCGGCATCGGCACGGCCTACGGCATGGGCCTCGGCATCTTCGCCACCCGCGAGGAGTACCTCCGGCAGGTCCCGGGCCGCCTCGTCGGCGTCTCCGAGGACAGCGCGGATATGCGGGCGTTCACGCTGACGCTCCAGACCCGCGAACAGCACATCCGCAAGGAGCGCGCGACCTCGAACATCTGTACGAATCAGGCGTGGGTCGCGCTCCGAACGGCCATGCACATGGCGTGGCTCGGCCCCGACCGCCTCGTCGACCTCGCGACGCAGGCCGTCACCGACGCGCGCGACCTCGCCGCCCGGCTGGACGACCTCTCGGGCGTCAAAGCGCCGCTGTACGACCGCCACCACTTCCGCGAGTTCGTCGTCCGGACGGACCAGCCCGCGCCCGCCATCACGAACGACCTCGCGGGCCGCGGCTTCGCGGTCCACGCCCTCGACGACCACCACTTGCAGGTCTGTATCACCGACGCGAACGCCGACGCCGCGGACGGACTGGTCGCGGCCTTCGAGGAGGTCATCTGATGAACTTCGACCAAGCCCGATTCAGCCGCGACGACGAGTACGAACCGCTCCTGTCCGAAAAGGACAGCACCACCGTCGAGGTCGATTCGGAGGGCGTCCTCCCCGACGACCTGACCCGCGACGAACTGACGCTGCCGGCGCTGTCGGAGCCGCAACTGGCGCGGCACTACACGCGCCTGTCGCAGATGAACTACAGCGTCGAACTCGGGCCGTACCCGCTCGGGTCGTGTACGATGAAGTACAACCCCTCGTTCACGGAGGACGTGGCGGCGGACCCCAACGCCGGGGTTCACCCCGACCGCTCCGACCGGACGATTCAGGGAACGCTCGGCCTCCTGCACGGCCTCCAGGAGTACCTCGCCGATATCGGCGGGATGGACGCCGTGACGCTCCAGCCCCCGGCGGGTGCCGCGGGCGAGTTCACGGGCATCCTCGTCGCCAAGGCGTACCACGAGTCGCGCGGCGACGACCGCTCGGAGATTATCATCCCCTCGTCGGCCCACGGGACGAACTTCGCGTCGGCCGCGATGGCCGGCTACGACGTGGTCGAACTCCCCTCCGACGACGACGGCCGCGTCGACATGGAGGCGTTGGACGCCGCCGTCTCCTCGGAGACGGCCGCGCTCATGCTCACCAACCCCAACACGCTGGGGCTGTTCGAGCGCGACATCGTCGATATCGCTGAGCTGGTCCACGACGCGGGCGGCCTGCTGTACTACGACGGCGCGAACCTCAACGCGCTGCTCGGCCGCGCCCGCCCCGGCGACATGGGCTTCGACATCATGCACTACAACGTCCACAAGACGTTCGCCACGCCGCACGGCGGCGGCGGCCCCGGTGCCGGCCCGGTCGGCGTGGTCGACGAACTCGCGGAGTTCCTCCCGAGCCCGATGGTCCGCGAGACGGCCGCCGGCTACGAGCAGTACGAACCCGAGTCCTCTATCGGCAAGGTCCACGGCTTCGCCGGCAACTGGCTCGTGCTCGTGAAGGCGTACGCCTACATCGCCCGCCTCGGTGACGCGGGCCTCGCGGACGCCAGCGCGAAGGCCGTCCTCAACGCCAACTACCTCGCCTCACAGCTAGACCTCGACGTGCCGTACGGGCCGTTCCACCACGAGTTCGCGGCGACCTCGGGCGACCGCGACGCCGCCGACGTGGCGAAGCGCATGCTCGACTACGGCGTCCACCCGCCGACGACGAAGTGGCCCGAACTCGTCTCGCAGGCGATGCTCACGGAGCCGACGGAAGTCGAAGACAAGGCGTCGCTCGACGACCTCGCGCACGCCTTCAACGCGGCGTACGCCGACTCCGACGAGGCGCTCGAAACCGCGCCCTCGAAGACCAGCGCCCGCCGCATCGACCAAGTGTCGGCCGCGCGGAACCCGCGGCTCTCGTGGCGGGCGCTCGGCGACGACGAATAACGAGAAAAGCCTTTTTTCGCGGTTACGCTTCGGCCTTCGCGTACGTCTCGATGTCGTCCGTGATGTGGATGTAACCGTAGTCGCACTCCGTGCAGTGCCACTTCGTCTTCGTGCCGAGGTGAATCTCCATGCTGGCGGCGAGGTAGAACGTGTCGTTGCCGCAGGCCGGGCACTCGCGTTCGATTTCGAGGTCGCTCATGGGGTCGAATCCGTGGTAGTCGTTGTTGAAGATATTGGTTCGCGGACGCTGTGGAAGAGGAAATAAATCGAATATCGCGATAGCAAATCGGGATTGTGGTCGAATTCCACGTCAGTCCGCGTGCGACGACCGTCTACCGAGCGCAGACAGGAGAGAGTGCAGTCGAGTCCCGCGGCTACGCCTCGCGGGAGTCGATGCTCCCCAGTTCGGGGGTCGCGTCCGCTCCGGCGCGCGCCTGTACCTTGCCGATGGCGACGGCGACGACGTAGATGCCGACCGCGACGAGGACGATGACGCCGCCGGCGGTCGCCTCGCCGTAGTAGGACGCGCCGATGCCGAGGAGCACGGCGAGTTCGGCCAGCACGACGGAGACGAGAAGCGACTCGGAGAAGCTTCGGGAGACCTGCGCCGCGCCCGCGACGGGGACGACGAGCATGGCGGCGACGAGGATGACGCCCATGATTTGCATCGCGCCGACGACGACCAGCGCGGTCAGCATGACCATCACGCGGTTGTACCACGTGACCGAGATACCCGAGACGGCGGCGGCCGTCTCGTCGAACGTCACGTAGAGCAGTTGGTTGCGCGTGAGCGCGACGGTGCCGACGATGACGGCGAACAGCACGAGCAGGATGGCGGCGTTCTCCGCCGAGACGGTCGAGAGGTTGCCGAAGAGGTACTGGTTGATGCCGACCGCGAGGCCGCCCGCGTTGAGGCTGATGAGGACGGTCCCCAGCGCGAACCCCGTCGAGAGCACGATAGCCATCGACACGTCGTTGTAGGCGTCGGTCGCCTCCGAGATGAGTTCGATGAGGAGCGCCGCGATGACGGCGACGACGACGGCGGTCAGATACGGCGAGACGCCGAGGCTGAACACGCCGTTGAGAAAGAGGCCGACGGCGACCCCGGCGAAGGCGGTGTGGGCGAGCGCGTCGCCGATGAGCGCGAGCTGTCTGTGGACGAGGAACGTCCCGATGAGGGGGGCCATCACGCCGATACAGAGGCCGACGAGGATGGCGCGGTGCATGAACCGGTAGTCGAGGAAGCCGAGGCCGGTCGCGTCGCCGACGGCGAAAAGCAGGTCGGACCACAGCGCGAGAAGCCAGTAGAGAGGCGCGAGGGCAGCGTCTAACGGCCCCGCCTGCAACGCGGCGACCAGTTCGACGGGTATCACGGGCGACCACCGCCCGAACCGCCTGTACCGCTCGAACTGCCCGAACCGCCCGCGAAGGAGGCCGCCGTCCCGAACGCCCGCGCGAGCGCGTCGCTGTCGACGAACTCGTCGGTCGGGCCGTCGAAGTAGACCTCGCGGTTGAGACAGACGACGCGCCGGGCGTGGTCGGTGACTGCGCCGAGGTCGTGTTCGATGAGGAGAATCGTGATGCCCTCCTCGTTGAGCGATTCGAGCAGGTCGTAGAAGGCGTCGACCGACTCGACGTCGACGCCGACGGTCGGCTCGTCCAAGACGAGCAGGTCGGCCTCGCCGGCGAGCGCGCGGGCGATGAAGGCGCGCTGGCGCTGGCCGCCCGAGAGCTTCGTCACCCGGCGGTCCGCGAAGTCGGACATCCCGACCGTGGCGAGCGCCTCGTCGACGATGCGGTGGTCTTCGGCCGAGAGCCGGCCGAAGCCGACGTGGGGGAACCGACCCATCTTCACGACCTCGCGGACGGTGATGGGCATCTCCTTGGAGGCGCTGGCGTGCTGGGCGACGTAGCCGATGCGCGCGCCGTCGTCGAAGGCGTGGGCGGGCTCGCCGAACAGCCGCGCGGCCCCCTCGTCGGGCCGGAGCAGGCCGAGGATGAGCTTCATCAGCGTCGATTTGCCCGACCCGTTCGGCCCGACGATGGCGACGTACTCGCCGGGGTCGATGCGGAGCGAGATGTCTTCCACGACGGGCGTCGCGGTGTAGCCGAACTCGACGTCTGCGAGTTCGACGAGGGGGTCGGACGAGCCGCCGGCGTCTCGGCTCGCGTCGTCGGAGACGCCGGCGTCGGTGGACTCGGCAGACTCCGCGGATTCGCCGTTGCGGAGGGCGCTCATTCGAAGTTCCTCCATTCGTCGGCCCAGCCGTCGCCGCCGACCTCCTCGGGCGACTTGTTGCCGAGGACGACCTCGAACGTCGGCATGTTGATGTTGTCGGCGATTTCCTCGTAGCCCCAGTCGTTTGCGACCCAGTCCTCGCGGACGCCCGCGTACGGGGTGACGGGGAAGTACGCCTCGACGGGGGTCTCGGCGATGAGCTGTTTCGCCGGGCGGCGCGTCTCGAAGACGCCCGCGCCGATGTACCGGATGTCGTTGTCCTCGATGACGCGCTTCGCCTCGGTGATGTCCGAGGGCTTCACGTCGCCGCTGGCGGCGAGGTTGACGACGAGCGGGCGCATCTCGACGCCGTAGCGGACGCCGATGTACTGGAAGGCGTTGTGGGCCGCCAACTGGACGACCTTGCGCGACGCCCGGTCGAAGATGTCCTGGTAGTCCCGGTCGATGCGGTCGAGTACGTCGGTTTTGTACGCGTCGGCGTTGTCGCGGAGCGTCTCTTCGTGTTCGGGGGCGAGTTCGACCAGCCCCTCGGTGATGTTGTCGACGGCGGTCTTGGCGCGCCGCGGGTCGAGCCAGAAGTGGGGGTCCTTCCCGCGACCCTCGCCGACGCCCTCCTCGTCGCGGTCGAGACTCGCCGCGAGTTCCACGAGTTCGACGCCCTCGCGGACGTTGATGAGTTGAGTGTCCACGTCGTCGTCTTTCAGCGTCTGGATGGCGCGGTCGGCCCACGGCTGGAAGTCCTTCCCGACGTGGACGAACGCGTCGGCCTCGATGATGTCGCGCGTGACGCTCGCGTCCGGTTCCCAGCCGTGGCCGTGGAGCCCCGTCGGGATGAGGTTCTTGAGCGTGACTGGCGTGTCGGCCGCGACCTTGCGCGCGAAGTCGTAGAAGCTGAAGAACGAGGCGACCACGACAGGGCCGTCTTCGGACTCGGACCCGCCGGAGGCGTCGTTCGAGTCGGTGTTCGAGCCGTCGCTTCCGCTTCCCGCGCCGCCACCGCCGCCGAGACAGCCCGCGAGACCGGCCGTCAACAGACCGGAACCGGCCGCGACGACCGACCGCCGAGAGAGTTTGGGGTCGGACGAATCTGTGTTCGTGTTCATCACTATGTGAAATAGATACAAGCTACCATATAGATTTGTTGCTCTAAGGTTGAATTTTGATGTGTCTAAAAAATTCGAGTGGCGAGCCGTAACGGCTCACAGGGCACCGACGGCACGACGGTCGAGGCGCGGCGGTCGGACCGACCGGCGTGCAAATCTCTTTGGGTCGGCGCGTCCAACGGCGGGACATGGGAATCGAACTCTACGCGCTCGACGGCTGTCCGTACTGCGAGAAAGTCCACGACGCGCTCTCGGAGGCGGGCGTCGACTACGAGACGCAGTGGGTCGACGCGCTGCACTCGGAGCGAAACGAGGTCAAGCGCGTGAGCGGCCAGCGCGGCGTCCCGGTGCTCGTCGACGGCGACCGCGGCGTGACGATGTCCGAGAGCGAGAACATCCTCCGGTACGTCGACCAGACGCTGGCATGAAGATATACACCGGCCGCGGCGACGAGGGGATGACCGACCTGCGGGACATGACCCGCGTGTCGAAGACGAGCCACCGAATCGAGGCGTACGGAACGGTCGACGAGGTGAACGCGCTCATCGGGACGGTCCGTCCGACCGGTCACGACGACGTGGACGACGTACTCGAAGCCGTCCAGAACCACCTCCACATCGTGCAGGCCGACCTCGCGAACCCCGACCCCGACGAGGGCGACCCGCAGATAGCCGCCGACCACGTGGACGAACTCGAAGCGTGGATCGACGAGGCCGACGAGGAACTCGACCCGCTCACGTCGTTTATCCTCCCCGGCGGGAGCGAGACGGGGGCCAAACTCCACCACGCCCGCGCGGTGTCGCGGCGGGCCGAGCGCCGCGCCGTCTCGCTGGCGGCCGAAGAACCCGTCAACGAGGAAGTCGTCGCGTACCTCAACCGCCTCTCCGACGCGCTGTTCGTCTTCGCGCGACTGGTCAACAAGCGCGACGGGGTACCCGAGGAGTCACCGACGTACTGAGTCCGAGCGGCCGCCGCACCGGCCGGTGTCGGCGCGGTCGCTCGCGAGGATAATGGGACCAGGACGGACGAATCGTGCCCACGGTATCGCCGTCCCGGAAGGGGCCAGACGCTAACTGGGACCGACCACGAAGCGTGGCCTGCGTTCCCAGTTTTAGGTATGCCTAAGAATCACTAAAGTGTATCGCTCTTTCTCAGACATATGACTCTCGGTATCGTGTAACATAATCGTTTTCTCGTCGGCGGGACTATCCGGAGGTATGAACCGACATTTCACCGACGCGCGGTACTACTTCCGACGGGGGTTCGAGCACCTGTACGCCGGACTCGACGAAGAGACGGCACCGCTCCGTCGCCGCCTCATGGCGGCGCTCGGGCGCGAAGTCGAAGACGAGGAAGAACCTGCGCCGCAGACGCCGCGGGAACGCGTCGAGTACGGGGCGCGCCGGGCGGCGACGCGGAGTCGGCGGGTCGCCGGGCGGGTTCGGCGTCGCGTGCGGCGACCCGAGTAGGTGTGTCTGCGCCCCGAATCGGGGCACAACGTAAGTCTTAATTGGCGGCGCGGGAAATCGAAATCGTAGCCGGGTTGGTGGTCTAGCCAGGTTATGACGGCTCCTTCACACGGAGCAGGCCGGCGGTTCGAATCCGCCCCAACCCACTTTCTGGTACCTCGCAACGACGAGCGACAGCGAGGAGTCCGTGGTACCGAAAGTGGTGACGGCGGATTCGAAGCAGGGAGCGAACGGAGTGAGCGACCGAGGTTCGAATCCGCCCTGACCGATCACTCACTGTGTTCGTGCCGAGTACCCCAGGCGGCGGTATCGTGGTGTTCTCCCTTGTTCCCAACACACCAAGCAGGCGGTCGGTGCTGTCCTACTTGCCTTAACGATGCGAGAAGTGGAGGTGCTGCCCGACCACAAAGAACTATCCGTGTAAATCGAAACGGAATCGGTGTCCTCGCGCCAGACTCCGCGCCCAGGAGACGAGTGACGACGGAGACGGCCACTGCGTCATCGAGCACGTTGCCAACCAGATGGGATTCTCCGAGGAAGGTTTGGTTTCTTGCTACCAGATAGTTCTGTCCCGACTCCGGAAATGCCTCGACACCGACGATATCGAAGACTTGCTTAAAATTGGGGGGGAATAGACAGCTTCTCGTATTATAATAAGTAGCGGGCTACCCGGTGAGATACTCCGCGATACACATCGAGTTCGACTGTAAGCGGTTTACCGCATCAAGGGGTTGGAACACAACCGAGTGAGACAGAAAAAACAGAAACGTGATGCAGTAAAGCGCAGAGAGCAACACAGCAGAGTAAAATACGGCCAAGAGTTTCGCTTCTCAATCATTACGAGATATGGGTGAACTGAGATAAGATGCTGTCGACGGAGCAGTCTGACGATTGTAGCGCGACTAAGTCGGTCGATATAGACACAAATTGATGGACAACGAACGTGGCGTCTTTGTTGAAATCAGCAGTAACACCTTTCTCTTGTAATCCTGAACAGACTGCTGCGTCCCATTCACCATCACCCAGAACAGACTGGATATACAATACTATCCTATATTTCTATTCATTCAGCCACCGATTCAACCTCCATGTCCTCAAGATTCAATTGGAGCTGAGCTATCCGGGCAGAATATCGAAGTCCGTCATCTTCATCATACGCTTTCTCAAGAAGGTTTGCCGATACTAACGTCTCTAACGATTTATATATCGACTCACGCCGGTACGTCTCAAACTTTCGTTGGTATATTTCGTGCGCCTGTTTACTACTCATCGGCCCTCTTGCAATTACTAATGACATAAGCCGTCGTCGGGTTGGGTTGGAGAGAGCAGAACAAACGTCCTCGATGTTCACAACCGGGTGTTGCGTTTAACGGGAAAATATGTTCGTTGCTCACTTAGGCAACTAGTTTCCAAAATTAGAAACATACCCGTTTCAACCAAGAGTGGAAACGAACAAAGGAATGTACGACCGAGATGAGCTTGGCAGTATTCTTGAGGGTATAAAAACTGACTTTGAGTCTGCTATCAGAGATCCGGACGAGAATCCAAGCTATTCTTTGATACGGAGTGAAAAGCTTATTGGACGTATTCATTCTTACATAATTGACCAGCTGGTGGATAACGGAGTGAATCCACAATATATCCACGAAGATTCCCATCCTAGTGACACATCTGCCACCGTATATGGATTTCCGAAGACAAAAAGCCAGGATATACTAGTTCATAGCTATGAGGAGGATGGCCCTGTTGTTGGTCCGCGAATGGCAATTAACGTTCGTAGCCAACTGAGCTCAATTGGCAAAAATTTTGACACGATTTTTGAGCGAATCTATGCCGAGTCACTTAATCTCCATAACCGATTCCCATATCTCCCTCTCGGGTACTTTTTCCTACTCCCAAAAAGGGGGTACGACTCATCAGCAAAACAGAAAAATATTGTCGAGCGTTCGGAGAATTTTGATATTCAAAAATTTATAAGCAGTTACTCGTCTCTTAGCGGTCGTGAAACTCCAGAGGATGAAAAGTGGAAATACGAAGCGATGTGCCTACTTATTGTTGATTTCGAGCAATCACCTCCCCGAATCATGGACGACATTGATGAGTTTGTTGAACAGGGACTTGTCACGCCGGAATTTGCTGAAATATATGGTTCTAATGTAATCTCTGTCGAGAACTTCTTCGAGAAGCTACTAAGCGATTATAAAAGACGGTACTCACAAATTCACGACTTTGACAAGAAAGCCGATACAGACGACTCGAAATCTTCAATTACTGACTTCTAAACTCAGACCATATTTTTTGATAAGGTACTGATCAATCTCCTTTTGGTCTGATAGGGATATCAGTTCATCTTTCTCCGATGAGGAGAATTCGGGAACAGAAAACTTCCTAATGAAATTCTTTTGATAGCATTGAAAGTCGCCTTGAATCTCTTTACTCGTGTTGCGGATATAGTAATCCATCACTTTCGAATTCAGAATTCGCTCAAGTATCTCAATATCAACCGTTTTTGGGAAAACAGCATAGCCATTCGCGAACAACGAATACTCCGTCTCATGATGGAGGAATTTCGGTCCACTGCTATATGTTGGTGTATAAAGCCTCTCACCGATATACTCTAACCCCTGTTCCCGACCATATTTATACCATGGCTCGTAATCGACACCATCGCCTTTCTCACGAGTTGCGAGTTCGTCGCGGGCTGCCTCAAGATACTCGTACGTCCCCGGGAATTCCTCTTTCAATTCATCTTCAGGGATTATAGTTGTCTCCACCTGCTTGCCGTCCCCAGCAAGTGTCCGTTGAATTTGCTTTTTATAGGGGACGATAATCCGTTTTGCGTTGTGTTTCAAGTCAGAGGAAGCTTCAATTGTAGATATTTTCACGAGTTCTTCTGTAATCTCTTTCTCGATTCTATATGTTTCTCCTTCGTATGTTATCGTGAAATACTCACTATCAAGGTCGACCGCATCTACGATGTACACGCTATCTTTGAGCGTTGCAATTCCCGTATGGATTCCAGAGACTTCATCCAGAGGCCGGAAGGACTCTATCTTCCGAATATTTCCAAACTCATCTTCATCTAACAACCTCCACTTTTCCGAATCAATAGAAGAATATTTTATATCGATGAAATCTCGGTCGGGGAGATTGTTGAGGTCATCAACGGAGTCAACCTTAATATAATCAAAGCTACTTTTGCTGCTTTTGGAGAATATGGAAATCGCAGTGTATGTTAATGCGTCATCAAATAACAAGGTGTCTCCGAAATCGACTATTTCGGACACATATTTGCCAGTTTGTAAATACTCTCGGAGGTCTTCTCCCGTCAGTGTTGTAAAGTAATTCAGTGGAAGTATATATCCGACTTTTCCTCCTTCATTAATCAGCTCAATACCTAACTCGATGAAGGGAATATATGTGTTGAAATTCCCTGATTGGACTGTGTCATATTGGTCTAAAACATGTTCTTTTGTTTTTTTATCCATCGTTTGGATATTAATATATGGCGGGTTTCCAACTATAACGTCAAATCCGCCATCATTAGCAATCTCAGGGAAGGCATCATTCCAATCCTGTCGGAGCGCATCGGCTTGGATAATATTGAAGTCATTATTATCCACAAGTTCCCCGTTCTCTGCTGCTAAGAGCGATAACGCAATTTTAGTTTCTCGAACGTTATTCTCCAGAATATCGGAGCCATACACGTTCTCACGTATGATGGTTTTAATTGACTTCTCGGTTATCTGGCGAAGACGAGTGGTAGCCTGAACCAAGAATGCACCTGCACCACAGGCACAGTCACAGACTGTGTCGTCGCCATGAATTGTTTGCTCAAGGATATAGTTTATAACCTTCTCAGGTGTGTAATATACACCGTTAATCTCGCGTTCTTCCTCCTCAACAGCTAGTTCGAATACTCTCAATACCGAATTGAGCGAAATACTCTCGGGCGTCCTACCGAATAGAATATGAACGATCTTGGAAATATCTTGGTCAGTGGCCAATGATGTGACATTATTGAGGAACTCTGAGCGGGAATAATCCACACCAACATTATCAAGATAAAACGTCACCAAATTTGCCTCCAGTTCCTCAAGCGCATACTGCTCCAAAACCCTCAACACATCATCTTTATCCATCGAATTCACATTTTGAGCTTCTGCCGACATAGACAAAGGTACCTTGGCTATGATTTACGAAGTAATCGTATTAACCCTCTGGTCGAAAGCGGTCAGCAGATGCCAAACGCCATACTCGTTAGTTTCCGTTCTTTGAGATACCGTTCGTCGGCGGCTTCGGGTTTCATTCGTCGGCTCATTGATTGCCTCTGAAGCGGACTCACGTCAGGAGGTACTGCCGAGGATGGCCACGTCTTCACCACTTCGTGCCGCGCCGTCCTACGACCCATTGTGGGCCATAATCGCTGAACTGCGCGGGCAGGAGTATGTTCGAACCCGCCCCACTGATCGTCTCATATCTCGCATGCTTAGCGAGCGAGACACCCGTGGAGTTGAAGGACACGATAGTCAAACCTCAAAAAACAAAAACGGAAAACCGTCGCCAGCCGAGCGCCTACGCGATATCGTCCAGTGAGACGGCGCTGCCGCGGTCGACCGTAATCCACGACGTGGTCAACTCCTCCGATTTCGGGGAGAACACGGTCAGTTCGGTCGGGTTCTCCGGGTCGTCGTAGATGCATTCGAGGTCGAACACGGGCGCATCCGCCAATTCGTCGGAACTGTGAGGTGCGGCCGTGCTCATCAGATGGAGACGTCCGTCTTGCAGCTCGCACACAGCGCGTCGCCGACCGCCTCCTTCGGGACCGAGGTCCCGCATCGGGGACACCGCGAACGGGTGCGCGAGTACTCCGTGTACGGTGCAATCCGCGAATTCTCGGTGGATTCGCTCATACACAGCCCAATACGGTACAGATACAAGAAGTTTTGGATATAATGTATGCAATATCTCTGATTCGACCCCGAATGTAACGCCAACTGTACCTACGGTTCGTACTACTCAACTTAACTGGACAATCGGTACCCGTATGAGAAGTCTACCCTAGAGCTCCCGAGTAGTTCAGAGACAGCCAGCGATTCGACACCGTCCCGGTTTCGAAACGCTCAGTCGGCCGCGTCACTCAAACTGTCAGGACGTTCGAATAAACGAGAAGCTACCCCGTTAGCATTGGCGACAAACTCGATTTTCTGACAGTTAACGCGTAGCGTCTCGCGTGAAACATCGTGTTTCGTGAACTGTTGCGGAAAAATCGGTCGAGAGGCCACCAGTATCGGAATCAGAGGCGGACTAACCGTCTACACCGTCAGGTAAGTTGACAGCCAACGCGCGAAACTATTGAAACTATCTCGTCAGCTTTTGCCGGCGGCGTCGGTAGATTGTCATCGCAGACACATGAGCACACGAACACGTATCGCCGGCGTCCTCGTCGTCGTCGCCCTCGTCGCGGCGGCGTCGGGGACCGGTCTGGCGGCGGTCGATACACAGCAGGCACAGGTACAAGAACAGACGCAGACGCAGACACAGTACTGCACGTATCCGAGCAACGGTACGTATGAGTCGTTCGGGGTGAGCAATCTCTCCGCGCCGTCCGGCGTCGAAGCCGGTGAGCCGGTGACGGTGTCGGCCGATATCACCAATCCGAACGACGTGCCGATGATTCAGTGCGTCGAGTTCCGACTCGAAGGTGACGTGGTTGAACGGACCGGCTGGGCGCTGAACCCCAACGAGACCGAGACCATCGAGTTCGACGTCAACACGACGGACCTCGAAGACGGGACGTACATCCACGGCGTCGAGACGCGCGACTTCGGCGAGCTGGCGACGCTCACCGTGGGCGAACAGCCCGAGCCCGAACCCGAGGAGCCGACCGCGACGCTCCGGTTCGACGACCAAGAGTCCGACGGCACGAACGTGACCGTCGCGAGCGCCAACCTCTCCGACGGCGGCTACATCGCCATCCTCGATGAGAACGGTTCCGTGGTCGGCGCGACCGACTACCTCGACTCCGGCCCGCAGGAGAACGTCACCGTATCCCTCCTCGAACCGCTGAACGAGAGTGCCAACTTGACCGCGCAGGCGCACCTCGATACCAACGGCAACCAGACGCTCGACTTCCTCACCTCCAACGGGACCGAGGACGGTCCGTACACGATGAACGACACGCCCGTCACCGACGACGCAGTCGTGACCGTCAGCGAGGAGCCGACGAACGGAACCGACGAGCCGACCGCGACGCTCCAGTTCGACGACCAGGAGTCCGACGGCAGTAACGTGACCGTCACGAGCGCGAACCTCTCCGACGGTGGCTACATCGCCATCCTCGACGAGAATGGCTCGGTCGTCGGCGCGACCGACTACCTCGACTCCGGCCCACAGGAGAACGTTACCGTGCCGCTCCTCGAACCGCTGAGCGAGAACGAGAGCGTGAACCTCACGGCGCAGGCGCATCTCGACACCAACGACAACCAGACGCTCGACTTCCTCACCTCCAACGGAACTGAAGACGGCCCGTACACGGTCAACGGCACGCCCGTCACCGACGACGCAGTCGTGACTATCGGTGAGGAACCGACGACGGAGGAACCAACGACCACTGACGACGATACGGAGACAACGACCACTGACGACGATACGGAGACAACGACCACTGACGACGATACGGAGACAACGACCACTGACGACGACACGGAGACAGCACCGCCGACCGAGACACCCATCCATAACGAAACGGAGAGCTGAACCGCCGACTACCGGCCGACTCGGACCCACCACCGGGTCGGCTCGGAGCTATTTTCACACGGCGAGCGCCGGCCCGACCGAAGTCAGCGACCGAGCGCCGCGAGCAGGCCGTCGGGAACGCTGAGGAACCCGAACCAGACCAACAGCACCACGAGTACGGTGTAGCCGACCGAGATGGCGAAATCCTTGGTGAACCGCCGAGCGGTGTACGGATGTGCCTCCGCCGAGACTGCGTCGACCGCGCCCTTGTGAAGCAGGACGAACCCGATGACGTTCGTCAGCCAGTAGCCCGCGACGACGCCCGGAAGGAACCAGCTTCTGGAGATGAGGCTCACCGCGACGCCGAACGCGTAGGCCAGCGGGAGGTTGACCACGAGGTCGTTCCACCACGAAAGCGGAGATAGAACGAACCCGATAGCGGCCAGAATGCCGCCTTTCACGCGCCGCCGTTCCATCCGGATAGATGTGCGGCCAGCGGTAATAGTATTGTGAGCATATGCCACGCGCCGTCTCGGGCGCGGCGGGAGCCGCGAGCGTCAGTCCGCCGCGCTCGGACCGCCGCCGGCGAGCGCCTCGACGAGCGTCGTGAGGTCGGAGACGGCGAGGTCGGGCTCCGGCCCGAACGGTTCCCACGGCGACGCTTTCCGGTCGACCCAGACGCCCTGCATTCCGGCGTGTTGCGCCCCCATCACGTCGAACCAGCCGGCGGTCGCGTGGGCGATTTCGTCGATGGGCGTCCCGGTCCGGGCGGCCGCGTGGCGGTAGATTTCCGCGTCGGGTTTGAACACTCCGACCTCGTCGGCGCTGACGACGCCGTCGAGGAGGTCGCGGATGTCGGCGTGGTCGACCATCGAATCGAGCATCTCGGGGTTCCCGTTGGAGACGACGTAGCAGTCGTAGCCGGCGTCGCGGAGGCGACCGACCGCGTCGCGCACGTCGTCGAACACGTCGAGTTCGTGGTACACCGAGAGAATCGCGTCGCGCTCGCTCGCGGAGACGGACACGTCGTGGGCCTCCAGCGCGTACTGGAGCGCCGCGCGGTTGACCTCGTAGAAGGGTTCGTACTCGTCGACGTGGTTGCCGACGAACGTGTATTCGAGCGACCGCGACCGCCACAGCTTCGAGACGGGTTCGGGGTCGTCGACGCGCTCGGCGAGCGCTTTCTCGGCGGCGTCGACATCCACGAGCGTGCTGTACGAGTCGAACGTGACCGTCGAGACGCGGTCGGGGTCGAACGACATACGCGACCCTACGGCGACGCGGATGTTAACGATACGGCGGTCGCGCGGACGCGACGAGAAAAAAGACCGAAGAATGGGTTGGCGCGCCTGACGAGCGCGACGGGCGGGTGGCGGCCGACTCAGTCGCCTCCCCCCCCGTCCTCCCAGAGGGTCACGAGGATGACCACGTCCTGCATATCGAACGCGGGACTGTGCGTGTCGGTCGTTCCGAGTTCGAACAGGAAGATGGCCTGGTTGCTGTCGAGTTCCATCGTCTTCCCGTCGTCGCTGATGTAGGGTGCGACGAACTCGGCGGCGTCGTCCTGTCCGTTGTAGCCCCGTATCCTCGGGACCCGGTCGCCGTCGCGGAGGACCGCGACCTGTCGGTGGTCGACCGACGAGTCGGCGGTGACGTAGCCGTCGGTGGCGGCGATGATGGCGAGCGAGTCACCGGCGTCGCCAGTCACGCTGAACGAGTGGGACCGGCGGTCGTTCACGTCGTCCCAGTCCGCGGAGTGGTGCTGCTCGCCGTCGACGACGAAGGTGACGGAGACGGGAACGGGACCCCGCCCGTCCGTGATGGCGCTGCCGAGCAGTTCGAAATCGCCCGTGAAGGCGTCCGACGGGACGACCTCGCCGTCGTCGATGTCGAAGTCGTCTTCGGGCTCCGGCGTCGACGCGGTGGTGTTTCGGACCTCGTAGCTCTCGCCCATCCCGCGGACTTCCAGCGGGATGGTGACCGTCGCGCCGGGGCCGGACGCCCCGTCGAGGGTGACGGTGACGGTGTCGCCTTCGATTTCGGTCACGTCGTCGGGCGCGGTGTACGTGAAGCTCGCGCGGCCGGACTCGTCGGTGACGGCGGTCGCCCCGGCGGTCGGGGCGACGGTGCCGCCGAGCGGGGTCGACGGGCTGACGGTCAGCGTCGCGCCCGCGGCGGGCGCGCCGTAGCGGTCGAACGCGCGGACGACGAGCGTCTCGCGGCCGCCCGAGGGGACTGCGGCGTCCTCGCCTTCGACCGCGACCGCGTAGGCGGCGGGGTCGGGTTCGACGGCCTCGCCGACGCCGAGACGGGCGACGCGGAAGTCGTAGCGGACGCCCGCGTCGAGTTCGATAGTGACGACCGCGTGGTCGCCGCTGGCGACGTGGGAGACGACTCGCGCGTGGGGTTCCTCGGCCATGAGGTCGACCCACGCGTCCTCAGAGAGGTAGGTCGGCACCGAGATACGCACCGGGTCGGTGGCGCTGTACACCGGCAGCGACTCGGAGCGCACGGAGACGGGAGCGAGCGCCACGGTGTCGCCGGCGGTCGTGTGACCGTCGAGGTCGCCCTCGAAGAACACGAGCGTGACGGTCGTGCCGCGGACGAGCGACTGGCGGTGGACGACGGGGGTCCCGTCGGTTTCGAGGTACGAGACGCCGCTTTCGAGCACCATCCGCGCCTCGTCGCGCTCGGCGTAGTCGGCCTCGTAGACGATGGCTCCGGTCTCGTAGGTGCGGGTCGTGCCGTCCCAGAACACCGCTTCGGGACCGACCGCGGAGACGCCCGTGACCGTCACGGCATCCGCGCCGTCGACCCGGAACGTCCCGACGCTGTCGGGCGGCGAGACCACGAGATACCGCTCGGGGTACGACACGTCCGAGTCGACCGCGACGCGGCTGCCGGCCTCGACGCCGGAGGCGCGGAACACCTGCGAGTCGAGCGACGCGAGGTCCGTCGAGACGCTGGCGCTGTGGTCGGCTTCGTCGCCGGCGGTCCAGACGGGCGTGCCCGCGAGTTGGACCACCGCGATGACCGACACGACCAGCCCGAACGCGAAGACTAACCCGAGGATTTCCGAGACGCCGCGGGAGTCGAGAGAGAGGCGAGACATGGCTCAGACCTCCACTTCGGGCGCGTTCAGTTCTGGCGTGTCCTCGTCTTCGATAGAGGAGTCGGGCAGGTGGATGCGGACCGCCGCGGTGATGACCACGTCGTCCTCGGCTGAGATGGCGGCCTCGCGGCCGCTGACCATCCCGCCGTCGGAGGTTATCACCACGTCCGTCTTGGTCGAGGCGATGTTCGCGCCGACGACGAAGACGTTGCCCTCGGCGTCGACGACGATGTCGCCGTCGCCGAGCATGACCACGCCGTTGAGATTGACCCCGCCGCGCGCGGAGACGACGTCGAGCGCGCCGTTGTCCTTGACCCCCGAGAGGCCGGCCCCGGCGAGGTCGACGCCGTCCGTGCCGTCGATTCGGATGTCGCCCTTCCCGCTGATGTCGGCGCTCCGGGCGCTGACGAAGCCGTTCATCGAGACGATACGGAGGCTGTTGCTGTCCTGTGCGACCGTCACCCCGGCGTTGTCGAGGTCGATGTCGCCGCCGGCCTCGATGGAGAGGCTGGCTTTGCTTCCCTGCGTGACCGACGCGCCGGAGAGGTCGATTTCGTCGCCCGCAACTACGGTGATGTCCTGGCCCGACACCGAGGTGACGCTCACGCCGACCGCGGCCAGCGAGCCGCTTCCGGCGTCGATGTCGATTCGGCTGTTCGAGCCGGTGGCGACGGTGTCGACGTGGAGCGAGACTCCGTCGCCCGCGAGGGTGACGTCGCGGTCGGAGACGATGGTCCCGGTGCTCGGCGGGACGACGAGCCGGTCGGTTCCGGCGTCGTATGTCACGTCGCCGCCCGTGCCGGTGTCGTTGACGCGGTAGTCAGCGCCGTCGAACTCGCCGTTTCCGTCGACATCGGCGTAGACGAATCCGGGGTCGTCGACGGCGGCCACGAGCCCGCGGAGCGGGTCGGTGACGCCGCCCTCGCGGAGCTGTACGTCGAAGGTCACGCGGTCGACGGTCGCGCCCGCGGCGTCCTCGACGACCACGTCGAACGCGTCGTTGACGACGCCGTCGACGCTTCCGGTCGCGGTGTAGACGAACGTCGCGCGGCCGTCCGAATCGGTGACGGTCGAGACGGTGCCGGTGTCACGTGCGACGATGCGCCCGCTTTCGGCGGTCAGGCCGGGGCTGGCCGTGACGACCGCGTTGGGGACGGGGTTGTTCTGCGCGTCGCGGACCTCGACGACGGCCCGGTGGCTCGCACCCGGCGGGACGACGGCGTTGTCGCCCTCGACGTCGACGATGTAGGCGGGCGCTTGGAGCGCGCCGGGGGTGTCGATGCCGACCCGCGAGAGCCGCAGGTCGTAGGTCTTGCCGGGTTCGAGTTCGACCGTCAGGGTGTTGGAATCGGTGCCGGTCGCGTAGGCGATAGAGCGGACGTTGGGTTCGTCGGCCAGCAGGTCGCGCCACGCGTCTTCGGAGAGCCGGGTGGGGACCGAGATGGTGATGGGCGCGCCCGCGTCGGTGACGGTGATGTAGTCGGTGCCGGCGCTCAGGGGGACGACGCCGAAGGTGGTCGCCTCGCTCGTCGCGGTGTCGATGTCGCCTTCGAGGAAGACGAGCGACACCTTGGTGCCGTCGACGAGCGACTGGGTCGCGCCGACCTCGCTACCTGCGTAGGCGGTGTACTGCGCGGTCCCCTCGTGGACGAGCGACGGTTCGCTCTGGAGGTACCGGTAGTCGGGGCGGTAGACGAACTGCTGGGTGTCGAACGCGTGCTCGGAGCCGTCCCAGTAGCTGCCGGTCTCGCCGGTCGCGACCGCGCCGGAGATGCGGGCCGTCGCGGGGTCGGTCGTCCGGAGGCTGCCGGAGCCGGCGGCGGGCGAGACGAACAGCGCGCGGGTCGGGTAGTCGACGCCGGCGTCGAGGGTCGCGCGGGTCTGCCGGCCGTCGACCGCCTTCGAGACGCTCTCGTCGAACGCGGCGAAGTCGGTCTCGGCGGCCGTGAGGTGTTCGAACTCGGTCTGTTGGTTCCACGCGGGGACCGCCGAGACCTGCACCATCGCGACGAGCGAGACGACGAGCGCGAACGCGAGCATCGTGCCGAGGATGGCCGAGGCTCCGCGGCGGTCACCGCGGAGGTGCGAACCGCGGCGGGCCGCGCCCGCGACGAACCCGCGCAGTGCGTGCCTGCGGGGCGATTTCGTGTGTTTGGGGGAAGTGTTGTGAGTCATGGCCTTACACCAGTGCGAAGGCGACGAGCGCCAGCGCGGACAGTCCGAGGGCGTACTTCAGCCCGCTGAGGGCGCTGTTGTCGGCCAGTTTTCCGGCGAGGAGCCCACTGCCGACCGCCTGAATCAGCGCGGAGTGGAAGAACACCACGTGGAAGTTCGCCAGCGGCACCGACGAGATGCCGATGGGGAGCGACTGTCCGTTCGACGCCGTCGTGGGCACGGACATCTCGGCGAGGGGGCCGAGGTAGCTCGCGCCGAGCATCAGGATGACGAACAGGTAGACGAAGTACCCGATGACGACGATGGCGATGTACGAGCCCATCGCGCGACGGCGGGACTTCTCCAGTTTGTAGCGGTTGCGGGTGTCCTCCGCGGCGACGCTGAGGACGCGCGAGAGGTCGCCGCTGGTGCGGCCGCCGCTGGCGATGAGCCGGATGACCCGCGAGAGCTGCGGGACGTTGAGCCGGGTGGCGAACGCCATGAGCGCCGCGTGGGCGTCGTGGTTCCAGCGGATGTCGTTGCGGAGCGCGCGGAGTTCGTCCGCGAGCGCGCCGGTCGACCAGCGGGAGACGAGCGCGAGCGACTCGACCAGCGAGATACCCATCTGGTTGGCGCTCGACAGCAGGTTCAGCGTGTCGGGGAAGCGCCGTTCGAGCGTGCGCTCGCGGCGGGTCCGAAGCTCGTGGAACACCGTCAGGGGGACCGCCACGATGGCGAACGGGAGGACGACGTACCAGACCGTCGTGTTGTACGGGTTCGCGAGCATGGCGTCGAGGGTCGGCGTCGCGAGGCCGAGCGCGTAGACGGCGACGACCGACAGGAGCGCGAGGGGAACCGTGGCGACCGCCGAGAGGTACGGCTGGCGGCGCATGATGTCCAGCGGGTCACCGATGAGCGTCCGAAGCTCGTACACCGCGTTTTCGAGGCGGTAGTCGTCGAGTCGCTCGTCGACGAAGCCGCCGTCGGAGGCGATGTCGTCGCTCCCCCAGCGGGCTTCGCGGGCGCGCTGGATTTCGCGGCGCATCGCGCCGAGGAAGTCGACCGCGACCGTCCGAAGCTCTTCGAGGACGGTCACGTCGTGTTTCGTCCGGACCGTGTCCTGCGTGTACGGCGAGGAGAGCACGTCCACGAGGAGCAGGAACAGCCCCATCCCCAGCGGGAAGATGAGGTAGTTCAGCGCGTACAGCTGGACGAGCGTGTCGCCGCCGAGGAAGCTGATGACCATCAGGGTGACGATGAGCAGGAGCGGCGCGGCGACGAACGCGGCGACGAACACCTCCGAGAGCATCGACAGCGTCTCGATGAAGTCCTCCTGTTCGTCGCGGGCCTCTTCGAGGTACGTCGCGGACTCGCGGTCGAGGAAGGCGGTCACGTCGCCGCCGGAGTCGAGGACCGAAAGCAGGTCGTCGAGGAACTGCTCGAAGTTAATCGAGGGCGTCAGGTTCCGCGAGTTGCGGAGCGCCGTGAACAGGTCGTTACCGAACAGGTCCATGTCGCGGGCGATCATCTCGAACTCGCGGGACACCTCGCCGTAGTCGGGCGCGTCGGCGACGGAGCGGATGACTTCGAGGAAGCTCATCCCGCCGTGGCTGAGCGCGTACATGTAGACGATGGCGTGCGGGAGCAGGATGTCGATGCTGCGGCCGCGCATCTCGGCGCGGCTCTTGGGGAGGTAGTACCGGGCGTAGTAGGTCCCGGCGGCCGCTACCCCGCCGACGAGGGCGACGAGGGCCGCGCCGAGGATGGGCACCTTGTAGGGGGCAAGCGGGGCGACGTACCCCGCCGCGACGCCGAGGCTCACGGGGCTCGACGCGTTCGCCAGCACGCCCGTGCGGGCGAGGACGAACGTGAGCGCGAGGCCGACGAGCGAGCCGAACGCCGCGGTGACGAGCGCCAGCTTCATCGACTGGGTGAGATACAGGTCGTAGGTCGTGCCCACGCGGGTCTGGTTCAGCCAGCGCTGGAGGTCGCGGTGGCCCGCCGGGTGGCGCTTGAAGTACGTGCGGACGTAGCCGTAGCGCTGGCGCAGTCGTTCGACCTCCTCGGGCGACTCGTCGAAGTGTTCGCGCGGGAAGTACTGCTCGACCTCGTAGTCGGGCAGGGGGACCGAAGTCGACGAGTCAGCGGGCATCGTCGGCCTCCCGGTCGTCGTCGGTCACGGTCTCGTCAGCGTCGTCGGGGTCGTCGGGCGACGCGTCCGAGGCGTCCGCGACGACAGCGGAATCGGCTTCCGCGTCGTCTGCGCCGGCGTCGGCGTCGTCACCGACGACTTCCCAGTCGGTCCCGACATCGTCGGGGTCATCGGATTCGTCGGCGGCGTCGGGGGTGGCGGCTTCGCTTTCGTCGGCGGCGGGGGCGGCCTCCGCCTCGGCGGCGTCAGCCACCTCATCGTCGTCGGCATCGTCGTCCGAGTCGCCGTCCGCGTCGTCGTCTAACTCGATGTCGAACAGGTCCGCGAGCAGACGTTCGGTTTCGGGCGAGACCTCGATTTCGTCGTCGAAGTCGTCGGCCGCGGCGTCGTTTTCGCCCGCCGCGGGGTCGTCGCTCTCGTCGGCCTCGCCGTTTTCGTCGACGGAGACCAGCGAGGTCTCGGCGTAGACGTGCGCGAGGAGGCCTTCGCGGTCGCGCTCGAAGCGGCGAATCACGGCCGAGACGGTCAGGTAGTCGTCGACGCCCGAGGCGGCGATGTACCGGAGCACGTCGGCGCGAACGTCGAGTTCGTATTTGAGGTCGGCTTTCGTCCAGCCGCGCTCGGCGGCGATTTCGTCGAGGACGACCGAGTCACCGACGCGCTCGTGAGCGTCGTTCTCGGGGTTGCGCTTGAACACGTCGCGGAGTTCGACCTCGCCGTCGTCGTGGACGCCGGCGATTTCGGTGACGGCGATGTTCCGGCGGGTCCGGTCGCCGTCGAGGTGAATCTGCTTTTGGACCGAGATGATGTCGAGGTCCGACAGCATCTGGGCGGGCACGCCGAGGGGTTCGTTGCGCATGCGGTGGACCACGCCCTCCGAGGAGTCGGCGTGGAACGTCGTGTACGCGGTGTGGCCCGTGGCGATGGAGTGGAAGAACGTCAGGGCGACGCGCTCTTCCGTGCGAATCTCACCGACCAGCAGGTACTCGGGGCGCTGTCGGAGCGCGGCCTGCAAGAGCGCGTACATCGACACCTCGCCGCGGCCGTCCGCCGTGAACGTGTCGCGGGTGACGGACTGAATCCAGTTGTCGTGCGGGAGGGTGATTTCGCGGGTGTCCTCGATGGAGACGACCTTCGCGTGGCCGGGGACGAAAAAGGACACCGCGTTCATCGAGGTGGTCTTCCCGGAGCCCGTGCCGCCCGCGAAGATGAGCGAGCGGTTGTTCTCGATGGCGAGCCAGAAGTACGCCATCTGCTCGACGCTGAAGGTGTTCCAGCGCACGAGGTCGACCGGCGACAGCGGCACGTCCGAGAACTTCCGGATGGTGAAGTTCGACCCGCGGGTGGCCACGTCGGAGCCGAGAGTCAACTGGACGCGGGAGCCGTCCGGGAGGCTCGCGTCCACGAGCGGGTCGGAGACGGTCACTTGCTTGCCCGCGCGTTGCGCGAGGCGGATGGTGAACGACGAGAGGTCGCCGTCGTCGAAGACGACGTTCGTCGGCACGTCCCGGTAGACGCTGTGGAAGACGTAGACGGGCACGTCGTCGCCGTCACAGGAGATGTCTTCGATGCCGGGGTCGCGCATCACGGGGTCGATGCGGCCGAAGTGGATGAAGTCCCGAAGCAGGAAGTAAAACAGCTTCCAGAGCGACCCGTCTTCGACCGTCGCCGCGTGTTCGGAGATGATCTCGCGGGCCTCGTCGTCGAACACGTCCTCGCGGTCGCCGTCGGCGTCGAGGTCGCGGTACAGCAGGCTGTTGCGCAGAATCTTCGTCAGGTCGTCGCGCACGAAGTCCTCGAAGTCGTCGAGGCGCGGTTCGCTCACGTGGTACCGGTGTTCGCGCTTCTCGTGGTCGTACAGGATGGAGACGAACGCGAAGGGCTTGTTCACCCAGTAGTGTTCGACGGTCTCGACGCCCTCGAGGAACGAGAAGTCGAAGAACTGGTCTTCGATGAACGCTTCGGAGGGAGCCGGCGCGAACGCCGTCTCGTCGACTTCAGCGAAGAACGCCTTCACTTCGCGGAGGACGGCCTCCCGGAGCGTCTCCGGGCGGTCGTCGTCCGCCGATTCGTCGACAGCGAGGTCTTCGACGGGGCCGTATTCGATGCGGTCCGACGCGGGGACCGGGAGTTCACTCGCGCGGGCGGCCATCGCCTCCGGCCCGGTCGTGGGGACCAGTTCGGCGGTGCCGGCACCGTCTGCTCGGAACGATTCTTCGCCATCGAGGCGGTCAGTTTGGGAGTTCTTGTCAGGAGACGCCATTCTCTGGAAATACTGAACGGTAGGAACGGCTGTAAGTATGGAGCGACTAGATGTCCGAATTCGGCCGGTTAGGCCGGGACTACCGCTGAATTCGGGGAACTAACTGGTTCGATTTCGGCGGGGCGAGACCGGCTGTCGCCCCCGAGATGACCCGACGACGGCTGGCAATCGAATGACAGTACTGCTCCTCGCGGCCGACAGCACCGGCCGACGCGTCGGCAAGAAACGGTGATATTCATCGAGAGAGGTGTTACCAATGGTCATAGGCCGTCTGCCGGCGGAATTCGCTCCTTCAGCCCCGTCGTGGCCTTGCGATTTCGGTCCTTCCTAGCGGATGGAAACGGGACGAACCTTCAAGAGACGAGGCGTTGTATGTAAGGATGTATTATGGATATTGCTGATATCGCCACTCCTGATTTCATCGAGGTCGACGTTAACGAGCGATTAGGCAAAGTCCGCTCCATCTTCGAGCGGGAAAACCCTAAGGGCATCATCGTTCAGGACGACGGCGAGTACGCGGGCGTCATCGGTGAGAAGCAGCTCATCAACTCGCACGTCGAAGACAACACCAAAGCGGCCGCGCTGACGAAGGCCGTCCCCAAGATAGACCGTCACGAGAACGTGCGCGAGGTCGCGCGCATGCTCGTCGAGGGCGACACGAAGGTCGCGCCGGTCTACGAGGGCGAAAAACAGTACGGCATCATCACGCAGGACGCCATCCTCGAAGCCGTGCTCGACAACCTCGACGCGCTGACCGTCGAGCAGATTTACACCGACGACGTGGTCACCGTCGGCGAGCGCGACCACCTCGGGCAGGCCATCAACCGCCTCCGCGAACACGGCGTCTCGCGGCTGCCGGTCGTCAACGACGAGGGCCGCCTCGAAGGTATCCTGACCACCTACGACCTCGTCGAGTTCATGGTGCGCGACGAGGGTCGGCAGGGCAAACAGGACCGCCGCGGCGACACCGACCGGATGCTCGACCTCCCGGTCTACGACCTGATGACCAGCCCGGCGCGCACGGCGACGCCCGACGAGAGCGTCCGCGACGCGGTCGCGCGCATGCTGGAACACGACATCGCCGGGCTGGTCGTCACGCCCGCCGACGACGACGGCGAGGTGCTCGGCGTCGTGACGAAGACCGACGTGCTCCGCGCGCTCACCTACACCGAAGAAGAGCAGATGGACGTGCAGGTCACGAACATCGGCCTCATCGAGACGCTGAGCCGCGCCGACATCAACTCGGCTATCACCGAGGTCGCGGACAAGTACCAGCGGATGAGCGTGCTCCACGCCCACGTCCGCTTCCACGAGCACAAAGAGAAGCTCCGCGGCACGCCGCTCATCCAGTGCCAGATTCGGCTCCGCACGAGCCACGGGCAACTGGCGGGCAGCGGCGAGGGCTACGGCGCAGAACACGCGTTCCACGTCGCGCTCGACAAGCTCGAACGCAACGTGCTCGAAGTCAAGGGCTTCGAGGCCGACGAGCGCTACCGCGGCCAGCTGCTTCGCAAGCTCAACGAGCTGTAAGCCGTAGCCTCGCCGGCACTCACCGGCGCGCCCGAACGGGAACGAGAACGGGAACGGAAATCGAAGACAGGAGCGGGATTCGGCCGGGTCGTCTCCCCGGCCGCGTCGACCCTTTTTCTACACGTCAGTCGCGGAGAGCCCGCGGTCAGTTATCTTAAATGTCGCCGTCTCCCCGGCGGGTTTCGCGCGGTGTTTCTCCAGCGTCGCCCGGCGGTTGCCGCCGCGGAAGCGGTCGAGGCGGACGACGGTCCCCGTCCAGTGTTCGAGGGTGTGGCCGCCGAGCGCGCGCGTCCGGTCGGAGTCGGGGTCGGCGTACACCTGGTTCGTCAGGACGACCGCGAGGTCGTGTTTGCGCGCGAGCGACAGCAGGTGGGTGACCTGCCGGGCCACCCGGCGCAGCGCCTCGCCGCCGTCGCCCTCGGCGGTTCGTTCGAGCCGGTAGAACCCGGTCGCGGAGTCGAGGACGATGAGGTCGGCGCTGGCGGCGAACTCCTCGGCGTCGCGGACGGCCTGCTCTTGGTCCTCGAAGTCGTACGCCTCGCTTATCATCAGCCGCGAGGTCACAGACTCCACGTCCTCGGGGGCGACCGCCTCCGCGAGCTGTTGGAAGCGGTCGACCGACAGGCCCTCGGTGTCGATGTAGACGACGGTGCCGCCCGCGGCGGCGACCCGGACCGCCGCCGAGAGCGCGACGTTCGTCTTGCCGGCCGCGGAGGGACCGTACACCTGCGTGACGGTGCCGCGTTCGAACCCGCCGTCGAGGAGGTCGTCGAGCGCGTCACAGCCGGTGGAGACTGACTCTGTCACGTCAGGAGGTGAGTGCCACCGGCCGAAAAAGACCCCGGTCCACCCCGGTCGTCGCCGGGCCGCCGCCGGCGCGTTCCGGCATCGCGCGGTCACCGAGTCGACGCCGGCTCCCGACCGCCGCGAGCGCCTCGCGCACAACGCTTTATTCGTCGCCGTCGCCAAGAGGCCCCCGTGATAGTCGTCGCCACCGCGGACTTCGACCTCTACCACGAGGCCGTGTCCGAACTCCGGAGCCGAGGTGTCACGTTTACGACCGTCGAGCCGGGCGACTCGCTTCCCGAGCGGGCGCGCGTCCTCCTCACCGGCCCGGACGACGACCTCGACGGCACGGGCTCCGACGGGAACGTGACCCGCGTGACCGCCACGGGCGACGACGTGCGCCGGGCCGTCGACGAGGCGCTCGCCAGCCTCCGCGGCGACGGCGGACAGACCGTCGTCGGCGTCGACCCCGGAACGAGACCGGGCATCGCGGTCCTCTCGGGCGAGACGGTCGTCGCCGCGTTCCACGTCCCGCTTGCGGACGCCGTCGACGTCATCCGAGAGGAGACCGACGACGCGGTCGACCCCGTGGTCCGCATCGGCGACGGCGCGCGCTTACAGGGCGCGAAGCTCATCAACGAACTCGACGGCGTCGCGGTCGAACTCGTCGACGAGACCGGGACGACGCCGTACCTCGGCAGCGGCGCGCGCGGCATGGGCGACGTGCTCGCCGCGGTGAACATCGCCCGCCGGGACGGCGAGCGCATCGAGTCCCGCGAGATAGAGCCGACCGAGGGCGAACTGACGCGCATCAAGGCGCGCTCCCGGGAGGCATCCGAAGACAACCGCACCATCGACGAGGACCTCGCGCGGCGCGTCGCCGGCGGCGAACTGAGCATCGACGAGGCGCTGGACGAACACCGCTCGCGCGAGGAATGAGCGTCCGCGGCGGCGGTTTCGACGCCGTTAACGGCCGCCTAACGGTCCGCTACGAGACCCAGAGAGTCCCCTGAGAGTTCGAGTGGTCGGCGGAAAAGAATGCTGTTAACCCGACTCTCGGTTTATGAGGCGCGCCGCGTCGGGTTCATAGCTACGTTCCACCGGCTTCTGACGCCACCGCGTCGACGGCGCGGCGCATGATTTCACGGACGGGAACCCCGGTCTCGTTCGCCACCGCGAGCGCGTCGTCGTACTCGGCGCTTCGGTCGTAGACGACGCCGTCGGCGTCGCTGGCGACCTTCACGCTCACCTCGTAGTCGTCGCCGTCGATGTCGAGCGTCGCCGTCTCGAACTCGCGGCGGGCGGTCCAGCGGTGGCCCGCGCCGTGCTCGCGGATGCCGAGCGTGCCGGTCTCGACCGCGAGGCGGTACGCGACGCGCTCGGCGTCTTCCGGCTTGACGACGACCTTGACGAGGTGGCCGGGGCGGGACTTCTTCATCGTCGTCGGGACGATGGTCACGTCGCGCGCGCCGGCGTCTTTCAGGGTCGCTTGGAGGCCGCCGAGGACTTCGGGCGGCGCGTCGTCGAGGTTCGTTTCGAGGACGGTAATCTCGTCGCGGACGAGCCGCGAGCCGCCGTCGCCGACGACCGCGCGGAGGACGTTCGGGTGGTCGGGGAACTCCCAGCCGCCGGCCCCGTAGCCCGACGACTCGACCGACATCGACGGGAGCGTCTCGACGCCCTCGGCGAGGTGCGCGAGGATGGCCGCGCCCGTGGGGGTGAGCAGTTCGGCCTCGACGGGGCCGCCGCGGACCGACCAGTCGGCCGCCGCGGTGATGTTGACCACGGCGGGCGCGGGGACCGGGTAGGTTCCGTGGCTCATCTCGGTTTCGCCGCCGCCGACGGCGACCGGACCGGTGACGACGCGGTCGACGCCGAGGTCGTCGAGGAGGAGACAGACCCCGACCACGTCGGCGACGGCGTCGTCCGCGCCGACCTCGTGGAAGTGCGTCGCGTCGAGGTTCGTGCCGTGGACCTCGGCCTCGGCCTCGCCGAGCACGCGGAAGATGGCCGTCGCGTCCGCGACGACGCCCGGCGGGAGATTCATCGACTCGACGAGGTCGACGACCTCGGGGTAGGTCCGGTGCGGGCCGTGACCCTCGGCGTGGGCGTGGTCGTCGTGGGAGTGGTGGTGTTTGTGGTCGTCGTGAGAATGCGGGTGACTGTGGTCGTGGCCCTGCGACTGTCCGTGGCTGTCGTCGCCGTCGTGGTGAGTCTGCTCCTCGTCGTGAGCGTGGTCGTGGTGGTGGTACTGGTGCTGATGGCTGTGTTCGGCGTCGTCGCCGTCGCCACCGTCGTCGGAGTCTGCTCCGTCGTCGCCGTCGGCGCGCAGGCGTCGGTGGTCGTCGCCGTGACCCTCGCCGCGGGGGTCGCCCCCGTCGGCCTCCGCGAGGAGCACGTCCACCTTGGTCGCGAGGATACCGTTTTTGTCGACCTCGTGGACGCGGTAGGTCACGTCGAGGGCGTCTTCGACGGGCGAGAGGACCGACGGGTCAGCGCCGGCGGCGACGAGCGCGCCGAGGAGCATATCGCCGCTGGCACCCATCCGGCCGTCGAACGCGAGGAGTCGCATGCGTAAACCGTGGTGTTCGAGCGTAAAAACGCCAGCCATCGACGCGCCGTTCCCTGTCCAGTCGGCAGGGATTAGTAGCCGCCCGCCCTACGGTGTGCTAGGCTGTAACCACGAGAGGACGCTGCCTCGGGCCGACCGGGGAAGGACTTATCCGATGGCCTCTCACAGGTATCAGCATCCCCGCGAGGTAATCATGAACGAAGTCCAACTCGAAGTGGCGAAAGCGTACCCGAACGACTCGGGGCGCGGTATCGCCCGTCTTGATCCGGACACCTTGCTCCATCTCAAGCTCTCGCCGGGAGACATCATCGAGATCGAGGGAGGAAAAACGACCGCCGCGAAGGTGTGGCGGGCAGACCGGCAGGACTGGAACACGGATACGGTCCGCATCGACGGGTTCACGCGGCAGAACGCCGACGTGGGCATCGGTGAACGGGTCACTATCCGCAAAGCAGAGGCTACGAAGGCCGACAAACTCGTGCTCGCGCCGCCGGAGGAGGCGAGCGTGCAGTTCGGGTCCGACGCGGCCGGCATGGTCAAACGGCAGATTCTCAAGCGACCCGTGGTCGAACGCGACATCGTCCCGGTGATGTCGAGTACGAACCATCCGTTTATGCGGTCGCCCGGACAGGCGATTCCGCTCATCGCCGTCGAGACGAAACCCGAGGGCGTCGTCCTCGTCACCGAGGACACCGACGTGGAGCTCCGCGAGGAGCCCATCTCCGGCTTCGAGAAGGCCGGCGGCGGCATCACCTACGAGGACATCGGCGGGCTGACCAACGAGATTCAGCGCGTCCGCGAGATGGTCGAACTGCCGATGAAACACCCCCAGATATTCAAGAAGCTGGGCATCGAGCCCCCGCAGGGGGTGTTGCTCCACGGGCCGCCGGGCACCGGGAAGACGCTTCTCGCCCGCGCGGTCGCCAACGAGACCTCGGCGAGTTTCTTCTCTATCGCAGGGCCGGAAATCATCTCGAAGTACTACGGCGAGTCCGAACAACAGCTCCGCGAGATATTCGAGGACGCCAAAGAGGAGTCCCCGAGCATCATCTTCATCGACGAGCTCGACTCCATCGCGCCCAAGCGCGAGGACGTGACCGGCGAGGTCGAACGCCGGGTCGTCGCCCAACTGCTGACGATGATGGACGGGCTGGAAGCCCGCGGACAGGTCATCGTCATCGCGGCGACGAACCGCGTCGACTCGGTGGACCCCGCGCTCCGCCGTCCCGGTCGGTTCGACCGCGAAATCGAAATCGGTGTTCCGGACGAGGAGGGTCGCAAGGAGATCCTCCAGATTCACACCCGCGGGATGCCGCTTTCGGACGACGTGGACCTCGACGACCTCGCCGACGACACCCACGGCTTCGTCGGCGCGGACATCGAGGCGCTGACCAAGGAGGCCGCGATGAAGGCGCTGCGGCGCTACCTCCCCGAAATCGACCTCGACAGGGAGGACATCCCACCGAGTCTCATCGACCGCATGGTCGTCAAGAACGACGACTTCGGCGGCGCGCTCGGCGAGGTCGAACCCTCGGCGATGCGCGAGGTGCTCGTCGAGATTCCGAAGGTGACGTGGAACGACGTGGGCGGGCTCGAAGGGCCCAAACAGAAGGTCCAAGAGAGCGTCGAGTGGCCGCTGACGACCCCCGAGAAGTTCCAGCGGATGGGTATCGAGGCTCCGAAAGGCGTGCTCCTCTACGGGCCGCCCGGCACGGGCAAGACCCTGATAGCGAAGGCCGTCGCCAACGAGACGAACGCGAACTTCATCTCGGTGCGTGGCCCGCAGCTGCTGTCGAAGTGGGTCGGTGAGTCGGAGAAGGCGATTCGGCAGACGTTCCGCAAGGCGCGGCAGGTCTCCCCGACCATCATCTTCTTCGACGAGCTCGACGCGCTCGCCCCGGCCCGCGGCAACGACATGGGCAACAACGTCTCCGAGCGCGTCGTCAACCAGCTCCTGACGGAGTTAGACGGCCTCGAAGACGCGGGCAACGTCATGGTCATCGCGGCGACCAACCGCCCGGACATGATCGACCCCGCGCTCATCCGCTCGGGCCGGTTCGACCGCCTCGTGCTCATCGGCCAGCCCGAAGAGGAGGGCCGCGAGCAGATTCTCGACATCCACACGCAGCAGAGTCCGCTCGCGCCGGACGTGAGCCTCCGCGAAATCGCGGAGATAACCGACGGCTACGTCGGCTCCGACCTCGAATCCATCTGCCGCGAGGCGGCCATCGAGGCGCTCCGCGAGGACTCCGACGCCGAGGAAATCGAGATGCGCCACTTCCGCAAGGCGATGGAGTCGGTCCGCCCGACCATCACCGAGGAACTGATGCGCTACTACGAGGACATCCAAGACCAGTTCAAAGGCGGCTCCCGCGAGGGGCTGTCGCCCGACACCCGCGACGGCGGCCGCATCGGCTTCCAGTAAGCCCGACGGCCGGCGTTCTGCGGTCGTGTTGTTCTCGCAATTTTCGAAGAAGACGGTGAAGACAGCGACGCGTCGGCGTGAGACGCCCGCTTAGAACAGCAGTGAGTCGTCGTTGTCGATCATGTAGAGCGTCCGCGCCGCGACGTTGACGGCGTGGTCGCCGATGCGTTCGAGGTCGCGCACCGTCAGCAGGAGTCGGCGCACGTCGACGAGGGCGGTCTCGGGGTCGAGGTCGCCGTCGCCCTCGAAGTCGTCGCCGCTCATGAGGTCGCGGACGATGCTCTGGGAGGCGGTGTCGCACATCGCGTCGAGGTCGTCGTCGCGCTCCGCCACGGAGCGACAGAGGTCGGTGTCCTCGGACTCGTAGGCGTCCAGCGCCTGGTCGACCATGTCGAGGGCGGCGTCACCGATGCGGCGGATGTCGACTTCCGCGTACACGTCGTTTTCGGCGTCGATGGCGTACTGCGCGAGGTTGGTCGCGAGGTCCCCGATGCGTTCGAGGTCGGTGATGATTTTGAACGACGCCGCGATGAACCGCAGGTCGCCCGCGACCGGCTGTTGGAGCGCGAGCAGGTCGATGCAGTCCTGTTCCAAGTCGAGGTAGATGCGGTTGATTTCGTGGTCGCCCTCGATGACTTCCTGTGCCTTCCGCTCGTCTTTGTCTTCGAGCGCGTCGAGGGCGTACCGGACCCGTTCGGCGGCGAGTTCGCTGAGGTACAACACGTCCTCTTCGAGCTGATTGAGGCGAGATTGGTACGTGTTTCTGGCCATACGTGACGTTCCGACAGGCGAAGTGAAATTCCTTGTGATGGTTTCGGTGGCCGCGCCGCCGATACCACCCGAACGACCGTGTCGGATGCGCGGCGGCGGGACGCGGCCGTCGCTCCGCGGGTACGAATCGAACGTCGCACAGAAGCGACCCGAGGGTCGGGCGAGCGCCGGTGAGCGCCGGTGAGCGCCGGTGAGCGCCGGCGACGGAGTTATCCGAACTTGCCGGTGATGTAGTCTTCGACGCGCTGGCTCTCGGGGTTCTCGAAGATTTTCTGGGTGTCGTCGAACTCGACGAGTTCGCCGCCGGTGAGGAAGACGGCGGTCTTGTCGGAGATGCGCGCCGCCTGCTGCATGTTGTGGGTGACGATGACGACCGTGTAGTCCTCGGCGAGCTCCTCGACGAGGTCTTCGATTTGCGAGGTCGCCACGGGGTCGAGCGCCGACGCGGGCTCGTCCATGAGCAGCACCTCGGGGTCGGTCGCGATGGCGCGGGCGATACAGAGGCGCTGTTGTTGGCCGCCGGAGAGGTCGAGTCCGGACTCGTGGAGGCGGTCTTTCACCTCGTCCCAGAGGGCGGCGCGCTTGAGCGACTCCTCGACGACCGCGTCGTAGTCGGCGTCGATGCCCTGAATCTTCAGGCCGTAGACGACGTTCTCGTAGATGCTCTTGGGGAACGGGTTCGGCTTCTGGAACACCATGCCGACGCGGCGGCGGAGGGCGACGGGGTCGACGTCGTCGTCGTAGACGTTCTTCCCGCGGAGCGTGAGTCGGCCCTCGACGCGGGCGACGTCGATGAGGTCGTTCATGCGGTTGATACAGCGGAGGAACGTGGACTTCCCGCAGCCGGAGGGTCCAATCATGGCGGTCACGCTGTTTTCGGGGATGTCCATCGTGATGTCGGTGAGCGCGTGGTCGTCGCCGTACCAGACGTTGATGTCCTCGGAGCTGATGACCGTCTCGACCCCTTGGCTCACCGAGTTCCCCGACGCAGAGAGCCCGTCGCTCACGTCGGTTTCGACGAGCATCTCGTCGTTCGTCGGGTCCTCTGTTCCGTTCATGGCTTGCTGTTCTCCCTCGGGTGCTTTGTCTCTTTGGCTCATTGGTGGTGTTCAGGATTCACTTTCGAACTTGTTGCGCAGGACGATGGCGATGGAGTTCATGGCGAGGAGGACCGCCAGGAGGACCACGACGCCCGCCGGGACGGCTTTCGTGTAGAAGTCCTCGCTGGCGAACAGGCTGGACCACGCGTACACCTGCAGGGGCATCGCGCTCACCTTCGAGGTGAGCTCCGTCGGCAGGTTGAAAAGCACGTTCGGCGCGCCGATCATGATGAGCGGCGCGGTCTCGCCGATGGCTCGGCCGAGCGCGAGGATGGTCCCGGTCAGGATGCCGGGGAACGCCTCCGGGAGGACGACGTTCTTCACGGTCTGCCATCGCGTCGCGCCCATGCCGTAGGACGCCTGCCGCATATCGCTGGGGACCGCGCGAATCGCCTCGCGCGAGGAGATGATGACGATGGGCAGGATGAGGAGTGCGAGCGTCGCGCCGCCGATGAGGACCGTCCCCGTCGGCTGGCCGAGGTAGGTGACGAACACGCCGAGCCCGAGCAGGCCGTAGACGACCGAGGGGACGCCGGCGAGGTTCGAGATGTTCACGTCGATGAATCGGGTGAAGGCGTTGTCGGGGGCGTACTCTTCGAGGTACACCGCCGCGCCGACGCCGAGCGGGAACGAGAGGGCGGCGACCGTCGCCATCAGCAGGATGGAGCCGCCGATGGCCGGGTAGAGACCCGCGTTCTCGGCGGTTCCGCTGTGGGCGCTCGTGAGGAACTGCCAGTCGACCCACGACTGCGGGCCGGCGAAGCCGAGCACGTCGACCGCGACCGCGCCGACGAGCGAGCCGCCGACGACGACGGCCGCGAGCAGGAGGCCGATTCGCTCCCGTTCGCGGGTGACCGCCGCGCCGCCGGCGTACGCCAGCGTGGGAACGAACGCGACCGACGTGACGACGGCGGCGGCGTTGGCGTCGACGCCGAGCGTCGGGCCGACGACGGCCGCGAGGCCGGTCAAGAGGAGCGCGGACGCGCCCGCGGCGAGGCCCGCGGTGGTGTCCTCACGGATGCGGGCGACGTACTGGCCGACGGCGACCGCGGCCACGCCGCCGAGGACGAGCGTCAGAATCACCCAGTCGGCGGGGACCACGGGAAGTTGGCGGACGATTTCGGGAATACTGTGGAAGTAGCCCGGCACACCGACGAGCGAGAGGACGAACGCGGCCCCGGTCGCGGCGACGCGGAGGGTGAAGGAAATCCGCTGTTCGTACTTCGTCAGGACGACGACGAGCGCCGCCGGGACGAGGAGGCCGACGACGTACGAGAGGCCGGTCAGCGGCGGAACGATGTCGACGAAGACGATGGCGACGCCCCCGCTGAACAGCAGGAACACCGCGAGCATCCCGACGACCATGCCGCCGAGTTTGAGCGCCGGCACGTTCCGGCGCGCGAGATAGCCGCCGACGACCGCGGCGGGGACGACGAGCGTCAGGAAGAAGGTGAGATGCCAGCCGGGGTCGGCGGTGAGCGGGCGAATCGCGTCGTTGGCGACGTAGACGAGGAGGACCGCGAGCGTGACGATGCCGAACATCGTCGCGGCCAACAGCAGATACCGGAAGACGGTCCCGGTGGTTCGGCTGACCTGTCCGAAGCCGTCGATGTAGCCGGAGTCGGTGTCGGTCGCCATCTCAGTATGCCTCCCGGTAGCGCCGCGAGACGTAGTCGCTGATGACGTTCATGACGAGCGTGATGACGAACAGCACGAGGCCGATGGCGAACAGGCTGCGGTAGGCCAGCCCGCCGCCGGTGATGTCACCGGTGAGAAGCTGGACCATGGCGGCGGTCATCGGCAGCGCGCCTTCGAGATACGACGCGGGGTTGAGCGGGTTGAGGAACTTCGCCTGCGCGCCCGCGGCGACGGTGACGGCCATCGTCTCGCCGATGGCGCGAGAGAGCGCGAGGATGAACGAGGAGAAGATGCCGGACAGCGCGGCGGGGACGACGATGCCGGTGGACACGTCGAACTTCGTCGCGCCCATGCCGTAGCCCGCCTGCCGGAGTTCGTCGGGGACGGCGGACATCGCGTCCTCGCTGATAGAGGCGACCATCGGGATAATCATGATGCCGACGACGATGCTCGCAGACAGCATGTTGAACGTCCCGATGCTGGGGAAGACGACTTCCAGCGCCGGGGTGATGTAGATGAGCGCGAAGAAGCCGTAGACGACGGTCGGGACGCCGGCGAGGATCTCCAGTGCCGGCTTGAGGACCGACCGAGCCTGCGCGCTCGCGTACTCGCTGAGGTAGATGGCGGTGGCGACGCCGAGCGGGAGCGCGATGATGGCCGACCCGATAGTGACCATCAGCGTCGAAGACACGAGCGCCAGCACGCCGAACTCTTGGCTGTGTATCTGCCACGTGGTTCCGGTGAGGAAGTCGACGATAGAGGCCGTCTCCCCCGCGACACCCATCAGCGGGGCCGTCAGCGTGAAGAACTTGGCCGCCTCCGTGATGAGGAGTCCGACGATACTGAGGGTCGTCACGACGGACAACGCCGCGCACAGGAAGAAGAACGACCGCGTCAGTAGCTCACGCGGCGCGTTCTCCGTGTTCCGCGTGAGGTCGGTTTCGAGGTCATCTGTGCTCATTGGTTGGATTGAATCGTGGTGTATGAAAAAGCGCTTCGTTAGCTGATTCTGTCGAGAAAGCGGCTAGTTGGCTTCCTCGATGGCCGCGTTGAGGGTGTCGAGCATCTCCTGTTGCTCGTCTTCGCCCAGCGGGACGTAGCCGACCTCGTCGGCGACGATTTCGCGACTGGTGGAGTTCTCCATCCAGTAGCGGGCGAACTCGGCGACGTGGTCCTCCGCGAGCGACTCGCGGGCGGGGTAGGTAAACAGCGGGCGGGAGAGGGGGTTGTACTCGCCGGACAGCGCCGTGTCGAGCGACGGCTCGACGAACTCGCCGGCGTCGTTCTCGATGGCGACCGCCTGCACGGCGTCGGTGTTCTCGCTGTAATACGCGAAGCCGAGGTAGCCAATCGCGTATTCGGAGCCTTCGACGCCCTGGATGATAGTGCGGTCCTGCTCGGTCGCGGAGTAGTCCTGACGGTGGCCCGGGCCCTCCTCCCCGATGATGGCCTCGATGAAGTAGTCGTAGGTACCGGAGGCGTCGGTGGGACCGTAAATCTCGATTTCCTCGTCGGGCCACTCGGAGTTGACGTCCGACCACGTCGTCGGCGTCGACTCGGCCGAGAAGATGGTTTGGAGCTGTTCGACGGTGAGCCCCTCGCCGAGGAAGTCGTTGTCGTTGTTGACGATGACGGTCAGCGCGTCGGTTGCGACCTTGAGTTCGACGGGCGTCACGTCGTTGTCCTCGCACTGCGTCTCTTCTTCGCCCTTGATGGGGCGCGAGGCGTTGTTGAAGTCGGTCTGCCCCGTACAGAAGTAGTTCGCGAAGCCGCCACCGGAGCCGGTGGACTGGAGGTTGATGTTGACCTCCGAATGCTCACTCTGGAAGCGCTCGCCCATCGCGGTTGCGAGCGGGAACACCGTCGAGGAACCGGCGATGTCGATGGTTCCCGAGAGCTCGTTGCTCCCGTCGCCCGACGAGTCCGTTCCCTCGGAGTCGCCGCCGGAGCCACCGTCGGAGCTCCCGCCCTCGCCGCCGGTGTTGTTCTCGGTACATCCGGCGAGTCCCGCGAGACCGGCCGCGCCCGAGGCAATCAGGAACTTACGCCGCGAAAGAACGCTGTCCGAGTTACGCGTCATCGATTTTGAGGAGCCGATTTTTCCGTAAATACCCTGCTATGACGACTATATAGTGGTACGTTCCGGTATGTCCCCAATGAATGCTAACGTGTGACAAGAACGGATTGAAATCGACAGAAACAGCCGATTGCCTCATTCATGGCCGTCTCGTGCGCGAACTTTCTCCGATGTGTCAGAAAACTCGGGGCGTTCGGGGCGACGGACGCGGGGCAAAATGACTACTGAGTGAGCGGCAGTTCGCGCTCGAATCGGCACGAGTCACGTTCGGTCGCACTCATCACATAAAAACGAACCCCAATATATAGACATAGACAGTTTTATTGTGGATTGAGAACCACCCACGGACATGGTCGAAACCCGAAAGGTGCAGGTGACGGGCGGTTCCACCTACACCGTCTCGATTCCCAAAGACTGGGCGACGGACAACGGCGTCTCGGCGGGGAGCGAAGTCGAGTTCTATCCGGAGGGCGACTCGCTGTTCTTGACGCCCCGTTCCGAGGAGGAACGCACCGAGGGAACTCTCGATATCGCGACCCTCGAAGGCGACGAACTCACGCGCGCCGTCATGACGATGTACGTGAGCGGGTTCGACATCATCGCGCTGGAGAGTTCGCGCATCACGACCGACCAGCGCCGGACCATCCGCGAGGCGACCCAGAGTCTCGTCGGGCTCGAAGTGCTCGAAGAGACGCGCGACCGGGTCGTCATCCGCGACCTGCTCGACTCCTCCGAGCTTTCCATCCACAACGCGGTCACTCGGATGCGACTCATCGCGCTTTCGATGCTCGAAGACGCCATCGCGGCCATCGCCGAGCAGGACGACGACATGGCCCGCGACGTCATCCAGCGCGACGACGACGTCGACCGCCTCTGGATGGTCGTCTCCCGCATCTTCCGGGCGACGCTCCGGACCCCGAAGGCCGCAGAAGAGCTCGGCCTCCCCCGCGAAATCTGCTTCGACTACCAGTCCGCCGCCCGGCAACTGGAGCGCATCGGTGACCACGCGACCAAAATCGCCCACCTCTCGTTGAACTTCGAGGAGCCCGTCGACGGCGAAATCGTCGAGGCGATTCAGGAGCTGTTCAAGGACACCGAGAGCGTCGTCAACGGCGGGATGGACGCGCTGTTCGCCGAGGAGAGCGACGAGGCGAGCCGCCTCGCCAACGAGTCCCGCGAGGCCGTCCAGGCCATCGACGCCAGCGCCCGCGGCATCGACGAACTCCTCCGTGACCTCGACCCGGCGCGCGCGCAGCTGCTCGGCCTCATCGTCGACTCCGTCTCGCGGAGCGCCGACTACGGCGGCAACATCGCCGAAACGGCGCTCCAGAAGGCCGCGCCGACGCCCTGACCGGCCGACCCGCCGCGTCGGCCCGCCGGTCGGTTCGTCGCACGATTCGATTCGGTACCGTCCAGTTCCGTGTTCGACTTCGACCAATCGCGCCCGCGAGCGACGGCCGCGCGGCTCGCGGGAGTAAAACAGTCGAGCCGCGCCGAAACGACGACGCGGGGAGAGAGAGTTACTCGTCGTCGACGACGACGGCGTTGACCTGTCCGTCCTGACCGGGGCGGGAGGTGACGCGGGCGCGACCGGCGCTCGTGTCGATGATGGAGCCCTTCGTGATGATGTTCCGGCGGGCGTAGTTGACGTTCGACGGGTTGTCGACGACGCCTTCGATGTCGGCCTGCGTCACGTCGGCACCGTCTGCGACCTGCGCGACGTTCGTCGAGAGCGCGCGGAGCTTCTCGTTGTTGCCGCGGGAGTCGATAATCTGGAACCGGGGCTCGCCGACCGTCGTGGCGGCGGGTTCGCGGCCCAGCTGGTATCGCTTCTTGTTTCGGGACGGCTTGCGCCGACCGCCGGTCCGCTTCCGCTTGGAGCGTCCTTGGTCCTTCATACGGGGTAAAAACCTCGGTGACTACTTGAATCGCTCGAATCGGTGCTCGGCGGAGACGGGTGCCACCACGTCGCTCGGGGGCGGAGGCAACACAAACCGTTTAGTTCGCCCGCGCCCGCCGTCGAAGCGATGAGTCTCGACGTCACCGTCGCCGTCCCCTTCCAGCAACACGGCTCGACCCGCCTCGGCGAGGGCGAGTTCGTCGTCGCCCTGTCGCTCGACCGCGACTGGTTCTCCCCGGACCAGGCCAAGCGCCTCATCGACCTCGCGGCGGGCCGCGGCCTCGTCGAACGCGACGACGGCGAGGTCGTCGCGACGTTCGACCCCGCCGACGTACAGATTCCCGAGGAGTTCGAACCCGACGCCGCCGTCCTCCGCGAGCAGTCGGCGTTCGAGCAGATTCTCGACGCCTGCGTCGCCGCCGGCGTCGAAAAGCAGGCCGCCGTCGCCGGCATCAACGAGCGGCAGTCGCGCCTCGGCATCACCGCCGAGGCCGCCGCGGTCCTCTTCGCGCGCTCGAACGACGTGAACGTCGACGACGCGGCCGCGAAAGCAAAGCGCTCGCTGGCGGAGTAGGTCACATTTTCCGCGCTCGTCTTCCCCCGCCGCGAAGCGACACCCCGAAACCGCCCGGGCGCGAACGACCGGCATGGTCGTCGATTCGCTCTCCGACGGGACACGCATCGCCCAACTGCTCGCCTCGGAGGTCACGGGCCACGAGGACGCCTTCTCGGTTCTCTCCGTCGTCGATTCCGACCCCGACGTGGAACCGACCGACGACGGCGCGCTCGCCTACGCGGTCGCCGCCGACGACGAACGCGTCGCCGAGGTGTACGTCCAACCGGACCGCGCCCGCGTCGAGTTCCTCGCCCACCCCGACGTGACCGCCGAGGCCGCCTCCGAGGCGGGGCTTCGCGTGCGCCCGAAGGCGGTCCGCCCGCCGCGAACGCTCGTGTTCGTCGAGGACGGCGCGCAGGTGAAGTGGACGCTCCCGGCGTTCCGCGCGCTGGTCGCGGCGCTCGACGCCGGGGAGCGAGAGGAAGACGAAGGATAGACGCTCTCGCGCGACCGGTTCAGAGGTCCGCGAGGAGCTTCGGAAGCTCGGCCGGCAAGTCGTCGTGGTGGATATGTGCGATTGCTCGCGGGTCGGGGTCGTCACAGCCGTCGCCGAGCACCTGCACCGGACGCAGCCCGGCGTCGTGCGCGCCGGCGATGTCGTGGTGGACGCTGTCACCGACGTAGACGGTCTCGTCGGGGGCGGTTCCGAGGTCGTCGAGCAGGGCTTCGAACGCCCGCTCGTCCGGTTTACCGGCGGGGAGTGCCCCCGTTACGAGGGCCGTGTCGAAGTGGTCGCGCCACCCGAGTTTGTCGATTTTCGCTTCCTGGGCGACGACCGGCCCGTTGGTGAGGAGGCCGACGCGGTAGGTCGTCCGCAGGCCGGCGAGCATCGCCTCGACGCCCTCGACGGGGACGACCGCGTCGGTGATTCGCTCTCTGTACGCCGTCGCGACGCGCTCCGGGTCGACGGGAGAGCCGTGCTCGTCGAGGAGCGTCTCGAAGATGGGCGCGCGGGTCTCGCGCGTGAGATTCTCTTGGTGTGCCCGGAGATACGCCTCTCGGGTCAGCGGGGGCGCGCCCGCCGCCGCCGCCGCCTCCGAGAGAATCGTTTCGCGGTCCCGCGTCGGCACCGCGAGTGTGTAGTCGAGGTCGAACCCGACCGCGCTGACAGACATCGTCGGTGAAGCGTTGGCAACGGAGCGGTATGAGCGTGCCGGGACCTGTCGAGGGGACGAGTCGTCGCGCGCCGGCTCGCACCGGCCCCGTCGCGGCGACACCCACCGACGACGACAACCACTATACTCGTCGGCGACGACGCCGAGATATGACCCTCGACCCCGTCCACGTGGACGACATCGCGTCCATGGCGAGTTCCATCGCTGACTCGGTCGACGACGCCGACTACGACGACCTCGCGCGGACGGTCTGGGAGTCGTGGCTCGACCCCCTCGAATCGCCCGACGGGGGACTCCCAATCGTCGAGCCGCTCGGCGAAAAACAGCTCCACGCCGCCGATATCGACGACGTGGCGCTCACGGAGTCGCCGTTTCCGACCGTCCACGGCCTCGACTCGGGGACCATCAACCCGACGACGTTCAAAAACGGGCTCGTCCTCGACGTGGCCCACGCCGCGATGGCCGCCGAGCCGTCGAACCTCGACCTCCACCGCCACCGCTCTATCGTCATGGCGGCGCACACCCACGACCCGGTCCAGTTTTTCGACACCGACGAGTGGCTCCACTCCGACGAGGGCTACGGCCGCCGGCGCGTCCTGAGCGTCCCGCGGGTCAACCGCTACGCCGAGGGGGTCGTCCACGCGCTCGCGCTCTACCTCGCCGAGAGCGCCCACGCGCTCGAACACGCCGACGCCGTCTCCGACTTGCTCATCCTCGACGGGCCGGTGTATCCGAAGGAACTCCTGAACTGGCGCGACCGCGACGCCGAACTGAAGGACCTCGCGCGGGACGCCAAACCGAAGGCCGTCGTGGAGAACTACGTCCGCCTCGTCGAGCGCTTCGTCGAGCGCGACGTGCCCCTCGCCGGCTTCGTGAAAAATCCGGGCGCGAAACACGTCGTCCGCACGGTCAGGAAACAGCTCGACGGGAGCGACGCCGGCCGGCGGCCGTGGGTGGACGACGCCGCCTTCTTCGTCAGCCTGCTCGAACGCCGCGAGGGAGCCGACGGCGACGAGCGCCGCACCGACGAACTCACGTTCACGAGCTGGTTCGTCTCCCGCGGCGGCTCGGACCGCCAGCTGAGCGCCGAGGGCGAGGCGTTCGGCATCGAGCGGAAGCTCGACCCCGAGGCGTACGCGGTGACGTTCTTCGTGCTGTACGACCCCCGAACCGACGTGTGCTACCGGGTCGAAGCGCCCTACGCGTTCACGAAGGACCCCGACCGCCGCGCCGACCTGATGCACCACGTCGTCCGCGACGTGGCCGCCACGCGCGGGCCGCCGCTTGCGGTCGAGAAGGCGGACGAACTCGCGCGGGTGAGCGTCGGTGAGAAGGCGGCGCTCAGGCGCAAACTCTCCGATAAGCTCGATTCGGACCAGATGAAAAGCTACGATAACATCCGCTGGGTCGACGCCGACGAGTGAGTCTCGGGGCGTCGCCCGCGCGGCAGACCGGAATCGCATCGGGGCGCGCGCCCGACTCAGCGCGCCCTAGTGCGACGCGTCGCCCTCGGGAGAGCCTTCGTCGGCGGAGCGGTCCGTCGGGACCGGCTGTTCGGCCTCCGGCGTCCCCTCCTCTTCGGGCCTGACGACCTCGACCCGCACCTCGTCGGCCGGGACGCCGACCCGCGCGAACTGCGTCCTGACGTGTTCTTTCGCGGCCGACAGCGCCTGCTCGCGGGTGTCGAAGCCGCGGGGAAGCGGCGTGTCGAAGGCGACGCGAATCGTCCGCCCGTCGATTTCGGTCTCCGAGCCGCCGCTTTCGACCTCGTAGAACTCGTCGCAGACCCAGACGTAGGGCGCGTCCTCGTCCGGCGCGCCGCGGTAGGTCGGCGCTTGCTCCCCCCGTTCGAATATCGTCCCGGTGAGTGCCGTGCCGCCGCCGTGACCGCGGACCAATAACATAGCCGGGCTAGGTTCGCGAGACGGAAAAGTCGCACGCGACGCCCCGACTCCGCATCAGGCGGCACCCCGAGGCCGCCAGACCGCGCGCCGCCGCCGACGCGTGGCTTTTTACTCGCCGCCCGCAAGCGTTGGAACATGACCGACTTGGGGGATTTCAGCGACTTCGACGGCGACGACCCCGACAGTTCGTCCGATGCGGGTGGCGACGAGCAGGCGGGGTCCGCCGCCGGGAACGGGCGCTCGGCGCGGGCCGACCCCGTCTCGGAAACCGAGAGCGCGACCGCCGCGAGTTCGGCCGACGGCGACGGCGTCGATGCCGACCGCGACGACGACAGTTCGACGGGTGTGACCGGTGGGGCCGGCGCGACCGACGACGGGGACGATCTCCAGTTCGACGACTACGACGCCGACCCCGTCGGCGACGAGCGGGGCCTCGGTGCGATTGCGGTCTCGCAGGGCCTCCGCGTGTCGGAGGACTCGGACCGGACGGCGCTCCGGGCGTTCGTGACCGCGGGCAACCGCGAGCGCGTCCGCCTCGGGAAGTATCTGGTCGTCCCCTACCCCGACGACGAACTGCTGTTCTGCCGCATCGTCGGGCTGGAGTACGCCCAGGAGTTCCAGGCCGACGACGCGACGGAGATTCACGCCCGCCGGGCGATGCGCCGCCCCGCAGACGAGTTCGAGGAGCGCGATTTCAAATTCATGGCCGAACTCGAACCCATCGCCGTGCTGTTTTCCGACGACGGCGACCTCAAGCGCCGGATGGTCGACCGCGTGCCGAAACCGCAGGCGACGGTCGGTGAGGCCACCGACGCGACCCAGATTAAGACCGGCCTGAAGATTCCCGAGGCGGGCGTCTTCCTCGGCCACCTCTCGGTCGGCGGCGAGAAGGTCCGGACCGCGGCCCGGCCGCCGACTATCGACTACCGGCTGAAAGACGACTACACCGACGGCGACCCGCTCGTGTTCCGCCACACGCTCGTCGCCGGCGGCACCGGGTCGGGGAAGACCCACGCCTCGAAGAACATCCTGCGGCAGTATCTCTCCGAAGAGCGGAGCTACGAGATGGACGACGGCCGCGAGGTCCAGACCGCAGTCGTCCAGTTCGACCCGCAGGACGAGTACGCCCAGATGCACGACGACAACCCCGACATGGACGACGAGACGGCCCGGCGCTACGAGCGCGAGGGCGTCGCCCACGGCGGCCACGACGACACCGTCGCGCTCGTCCCCAAGATGGCCGGGTCGTCGTACCCGGGCGCGAACCACCGCGCCGAGCAGTTGGAGTTCACCGTCCCCTTCTCGATGGCGCGGGACCTCCCGTGGCTCGTCGCCGGCAGCAGCCTCAACGACAACCAGTACTCGGCGCTCACCGAGCTCCTGAACCGCTTTTTCCGGGACTACGGCGACGCGGGGACGTACAAGCAGTTCCTCCAGTACCTCGACGACCCGGCGCTGAAAGAGGAGCTTCACGAGTCGGGGCGGGTCCACGAGGCGACCTTCGACGCGGTGAAACGCCGGGTCCGCGGCGTGCCGAGCGGCGTGTTCGACCAGGACGCCCGCCCGATAACCGAACTCGACCACCAGCTCGTCCGCCCCGGCGGGCTGACGGTCGTGCCGACCTACCATCTCTCGTCGAGTCGGGCGAAGGAGCTGTTCGTCCTCGCGGTGTCGGCGCTGCTCATCGACGATAAGCTCTCGAACGACCCGTCGAGCGACCGCATCAAGGAGACGCCGGTCGTCCTCGGGATGGACGAGGCGCACAACTTCCTCACCGACGCCGATTCGGTGCAGGCGCAGAAAGTCATCCAGAAGTTCACCGAGGCGGCCAAGCAGGGCCGCAAGGAGCGCCTCGGCCTGTTTCTCATCACGCAGGACCCACAGGACATCGCCGACCCGGTGTTCAAGCAGGTGAACACGAAAGTCGTGCTCAACCTCGGCGACGAGGACGCCATCAAGAGCGTCAACATCCCGCCGAACCTCGAAGACAAGGTGCCGTACATGGAGAAGGGCCAGATGGTCGTCTACTCGCCCGACAACTCCGACCCCGTCGAACTGACGGGGCTTTCGACCTGCGTGACGCGACACGGCGACTGAGCGCCCGCAGCGCGGCGCGGCGGGCGGATTTTTAGCCCGCGCCCGAGTAGGCCGCGACATGGCCGAACACGTGCTCGTCCCAATCGACGGGTCGCCGCAGTCAGTCGCCGCGGTCCGCTTTGCCGCCTCGGAGTGGCCCGACGCCGAACTCACGCTGTTGAACGTCATCAACCCCGCCGACGCCGATTACAAAGAGCGGGCGCTCAGCGGCTCCGAGGAGTGGTTCCAAGCGGAGAAACGAAAGGCGAGAGAGACGTTCGCCGAGGTGAAAGCCGAAGTGGGACTCGTCGACGCCGACAGGCCGGTCACCGACCGCATCGAGGTCGGCAGCCCCCAGAAGCTCATCGTCGAGGTGCTGGCGGACGACGACGCCGGCTACGACCACGTCGTGATGGGCAGCCACGGTCGGACGGGCGTCTCGCGCATCCTGCTCGGCAGCGTCGCCGAGGAGGTCCTCCGGCGGTCGCCGGTGCCCGTGACCATCGTGCGGTGAGTCACGGCGCGCGACACGCCGCAACGGGACCGCGTATCCGACCCTTCGGTAACACCGGCGTCACCTAATGAGGCGATGTTATGAGTCCTGCGAGCACACCGGAATCGGCCGGTTCGACCGGATTGCAACGCCCTATTTCCGTGCCGTCCCTGGCGGCAACCGATGGAATTCACAGAGGTCGTGACGACCCGCCGCTCTATCCACGAGTACGCCGACGAGTCGCTCGATGACGAGACGCTCCGGACGATATTCGAAAACGCCGTGCAGGCCCCGTCGAGCTACAACCTCCAGCCGTGGGAGTTCGTCGTGCTGCGCGAAGACGAGACACAGCAGCTGCTCCGCGAGGCGGCCTACGACCAAGACCACGTCACCGGTGCCGCCGCGTCGGTCATCGTGCTCGGCAACAAGGACCCCGAAGCGCACGCCGAGACCGTCACCGACGACATGCTGGAGAAAGGCTACCTGCCGAGCGAAGAGGTCCGCGACGGCATCCTCGACAACATCGCCGGCATGGCCGACCTCCCCGAACAGGAGCGCCGCGTCTGGACCGTCCGCTCGACGTCGCTCGTCGCGATGTCGCTCATGTACGCCGCGTGGGACGAGGGCGTCGCCTCCTGTCCCGTCGGCGGCTTCGACGCCGACGCCGTCCTCGACGCGTTCGACATCGACGGCGAGCGGTACGAACCCGTGATGCTCCTGACGATGGGGTACCCCGCCGAGGACGCCGACGAACTGCAAGCGGAACGCAAGTACCGCCGCCCGGTCGACGAGGTCGTCCACTTCGAGAGCTTCGAGTCCGAACAGTCGGCCGACCCTGCGACCGCCGACGACTGAGGTCTCGACGGCAACGCCGACGACGCTTTTTTGCCGCGGAGACGCGCCCTTCAGCGGCCGACGCCACCGGAACACGGAACACGGAGCACGGAACACGGAACACGAAACGCGGAACGCCGGACGCGGACTCAGAAAATATTCGCCTGCTGGTAGACGCTGATGCCCTCATTCGTGAGTTCGTACGGTTTGGTCTCCCGGGAGTGGTTGGCGTCGCGTATCTTCTGAATCTCGATTGCGAGCCGGGTCTCCCGGAAGTCGTCGCCGCGGACGTACTGGAGGACGAACACGGCGTCCGAGAGGTACTCGACGATACCGTGGCGGGAGACGTACGGCGTCGACTGGTCCGCCTCGGAGGTGAGCATCGTCGTCACGCCGGCGTCCTTCAGCGACCGCGTGAAGTTGAACACCTCGCTGCGGCGCTTCGAGGGGTGGTCGTACATCATCTCCAGAAGCGAGACGGAGTCGAGGACGAGTCGGTCTGCGCCGAACTCCTCGACCAGCCGCGGGAGGTCGTTGCGGATGCTCGACAGGCTGTTGGCCATCTCCACGGGGTCGAGGTCGACGACGGCCAATCGGCCGTCGGCCTCGTACGTCGAGAACTCCCAGCCCTTCTCGTCGGCCGTATCGAGGATGCGCTCGCGGCTCTCTTCGAGCGTGATGTAGACGCCGCTGCCGCCGTCTTCGAGGGCTTTCCGGAGGAATTGTAGCCCGAACGTCGTCTTGCCGGTCCCGGCGCTCCCGATGGCCACCATCAGCGACCGTTTGGGGACGCCGCCGAGAATCATGTCGTCGAGCCCCTCGATGCCGATGTCGATGCGGTCGATGTCGGAGTCGAACTCCTCGTCGTCGAACGTCGGGGAGTCAGACCCCCCGGGACCGGAGCCGGGAGCGGGACCGAATCCGAAATCGTCGTCCGACGAGTCGCCGCCGAACCCGCCGCCCGCGTCGGGCATCGGCGCGTTGTTGAACGCCGTGGCGAAGTCGGTCGAAAACGGGTCGTCGTCGCCGTCGAGTGGGTCGTCGTCGCGTGAGTCGTCGCCCGTACTGTCCCCGAACGGGCCGTCACCGAACGACAGCGGCTCGTCGCGCTCGTCGGCGGCGTCGGCCCCCTCGCTTTCGGTCCCGAACTCGGCTCCCCCCGTCACCGACGAGTCCGGCGCGTCCGACTCCGCGGCCGAACCGCTGTCCGCGTCGCCCGCGTCGGTCCCGCCGTCGTCGGTCTCGCCGTCGTCACGCTGCTCGCTTTCCTCGGGGTCCGCGTCGTCTGCGTCGGTCTCGCCGTCGTCCGTCTCGCGGAGTGCCCGTTCGAACCAGTCGTCGTCACTCACGGGAGCCACCACCGAACGACAGCGCGGCCGGCGTCCGTGCCTGCCATCATCACATGGTGTGTCGGCGTCGTGATGAACGTTTCCCGTGCGCGGAGCTACCACGCAGCGTCACCGAGGGCGGCGAGCCGAGACTCGCCGGGACGAACCGAGCGAGCCGGGACCGGACGACGTGACGGTGGGCTTTTGCCCGGGGGCGTCAAATCGCGGGGCATGAAGGTCGGCATCGTCGCACAGAAGGGCAACAGCCGGGCCGCGTACCTCGCCGCGGAGACGTGCGAGGCGCTCGCCGGGGTCGACGCCGAGGCCGTCGTCGACGCGGCGACCGCCGAGGAGTTGGGCGTCGAGGGCACGCCCGTCGAGTCGTTCGACGACTGCGACCTCGTGGTGAGCATCGGCGGCGACGGAACGTTTCTCTACGCCGCCCGCGGTGCCGACGGCGTCCCCATTCTCGGCGTCAACCTCGGCGAGGTCGGCTTCCTGAACGCCGTCTCGCCCGCCGACGCCATCGACGAGGTGCTGGCCGAAGTCGCCGCGTTCCGGGAGGGGGACCAGTCGGTTCGAGAGGTCCCTCGCATCGTTGCCAGCGGCGACGGCTGGGAGATGGACCCGTCGATGAACGAGGTCGTCGTCCACGGGCCTCGGCGGGGTCACGGCGGCGGCGCGGACCTGGAAGTCCGCGTGGACGGCTCGCTGTACTCCGGGAGCCACGCCGACGGCGTACTCGTCACGACGCCCGCGGGGAGTTCCGCCTACAACCTCAGCGAGGGCGGCCCGCTCGTCCACCCCGGCGTCGAGGGACTCGTCGTCACCGAGATGGCGGCCGACGAGGGGATGCCGCCGCTGGTCGTCCCTCAGGGTGCCGCCGTGAGCGTCACCGTCACCGGCGCGGCGTCGGCGGTCGTCGTCGGCGACGGGCGGACCCGGCGGACGGTGTCCCCGCCGACGGAGGTTCGCATCGAGCGGTCCGACTCGCCGGTCCGACTCGCCGGTCCGACCTCCGACTTCTTCGAAGCGCTCGGCAAACTCGACTGACTGCGCCGCCGCCGACTACTCCGCGAGTTCTCGCTCTCGCTCTCGTTCGCTCTCGTCGCCCGCCGCCTCGGCCCGGGGAAGCGGCGTCCAATCGATATCGACCACGTTGTCGGCCCGCTTGCGGAGTCCGGGGCGAGAGACGACCTCGAACGTCCGGTTTTCAGTCTCGCGGGTGAAAAGCGAGTGCGCGAGGACGTTCGCCACGTCGGCGCGGGGGATGCTCCCGCGGACGGAGTCGCCGCCCTCCCCGACGACCACGTCGCCGGTCGCGGGGCCGTCGGTGAGCGCGCCGGGCCTGATAATCGTGTGGTCGAGCGGCGCGTCTCGGAGCCGGTTCTCGCTTCGTTCCTTCGCCGAGAGGACGCCCGCCGCCGTGAGAAGCGCGCGGAGCGACAGCGGGAGGCCGCCCTTCGAGTCGCCGACGCCGATAGAGGACGTGAGGACGAACCGCTGTGCGCCCGAAGCGGTCGCGGCGTCAACGAGGTTGACGACGCCCGCGCCGTCGACGAGGTCGCCGCGGATGGTTTCGAGCCCCGCCGAGACGCCGACCGCGGAGACGACGGCGTCGGCGTCGAGGACCGCCTGACGGGCGTCGTCGGGGTCGAGGAGGTCGCCGACGACGACCTCGTCCGCGCCGCGCGCTCTGAGCTCCGACTCGGCGTCGGCGTCGCGGGTCAGCGCCCTGACGACGAGGGGCGTCTCGGCCAGCGCGTCGAGGACGTGTCGGCCCGTCCGACCCGTCGCACCGGCGAGGAGGACGCGACCGCGATTGCGTGCCATACCCGCGCATGGGGGCGCGGCTCAATAACCTTCGGGAACGCGTCAAAAGTCCGGACCGGCGGCGGTCAGCGACCGCGAGAAAACACGGTCGAGTCGGCGGCGAGTCGAGGAATCGAGTCGGGTGGGTCGCGGGTCGCGCGCCGTACTGGCTCTTACTGGCCCCAGTTGGCGACGACGCGCGGGCGCTCGCCGACCGGGAGCACGTCGATGTCCTCGTCGGCCGCGCCGCGGGCTTCGAGCGCCGCCTTCGCGGAGGCGTACGTCGAGAAGTAGCTGACCTCCTCTTCGACGCAGTCGATGAGCGTGTCGCGGTCGCGGGAGACGACGAAGTCGAAGTCGCCCTCGCGGAGCATCGTGAGGAAGTCGTCGACGTCCTCGGGCGTGAGCACCTCGTAGTACTCGTTGAAGGCGTCGAGCAGTTCCTGTCCGGCCTCGCTGTCGGCGTCGGGGAACTCGGGGTCAGCGAGGTCCACGTAGACGGTGCCGTCGGCCGGAATCGGGTCGTTGGCTGCCGACTGGGCCTTCTCGTAGGCCTTGCCGAACGAGGTCGCGGTGCCCATGACCTCGCCCGTGGACTTCATCTCGGGGCCGAGACGCGGGTCCGAACCCGGCAGGCGGTCGAACGGGAGGACGACCTCCTTGACCGACACCTGCTCGGGAATCTGCTCGCTCACGTCGAGGTCGGCAAGCGAGTTGCCGGCCATGACCTTCGCCGCGAGTTTGGCGATTGGGACGCCCGTCGCCTTCGAGACGAACGGGACGGTCCGCGAGGAACGGGGGTTGGCTTCGAGGACGTACACGTCGTTCGAGCCGTCCTCGTTTTGCTTGACCGCGAGTTGGACGTTCATCAGGCCGACCGTGTCGAGGGCGCTGGCGATGTCCTCCGTGACCTCGCGGACGCGGGCCATCGTCTCGTCGTCGAGCGAGCGCGGCGGAATCATACACGCGGAGTCGCCGGAGTGGACGCCGGCGGCCTCGACGTGTTCCATCACGCCGCCGATGAGGACATCTTCGCCGTCGGAGACGGCGTCCACGTCGAGTTCGACGCCGTCAGCGAGGAACTCGTCGATGAGGATGGGCTTGTCGGGGGAGACGCGAACGGCCTCCTCGATGTACTCCTTGAGGTCCGCGTCGGAGTGGACGATTTCCATCGCGCGGCCGCCGAGGACGTACGACGGGCGAACGAGCACGGGGTAGCCGAGGTCGTTGGCGAGGTCGAGCGCCTCTGCCTCGCTGGTCGCGGAGCCGCCTTCGGGCTGGAGGATGCCGAGGTCGTCCATCAGGCGGTTGAAGCGGTCGCGGTCCTCGGCGAGGTCCATCGCGTCGATGGTCGTGCCGAGAATCTCGCAGTCGACGCCGCGGCGGTCGAGTTCGGATTCGAGCGGGTGGCCGATGTTGACCGAGGTCTGCCCGCCGAATTGGAGCATGACGCCGTCGGCGTCGATGGCCTCGATGACGTCGGCGACCTCTTCTGCCGTGATGGGCTCGAAAAAGAGGCCGTCGGAGGTGTCGTAGTCGGTCGACACCGTCTCGGGGTTGTTGTTGACGACGTGCGCGTCGATGCCCATGTCGCGGAGCGCCTGCACCGCGTGGACCGAACAGTAGTCGAACTCGACGCCCTGCCCGATGCGGATGGGACCGCCGCCGACGACGACGACGCTCTCCATGTCGCGGTCGACGCGGAGTTCGTTACCCGCCGAGTCGCCCTCGAAGGGGCCGCGGAAGAACTCGGGCTTGCGCGCGGAGTAGTAGTACGGCGTCTGCGCGGCGAACTCGCCGGCGCAGGTGTCGACCTGCTTGTAGGTGCGGCCGGGGACGTTCTGTTCGACCTCGCCGACGCTCGTGCCGGTCGCCGCGGCGATGCTGGCGTTGGTGTGGCCGGCGGAGGCGGCGGCGGCGAAGTCGCCCTCGGCGGCGGCCTCGACCGCCTCGACGACGCGGCCGAAGCGCTCGACGTACCACTCGTGGATGTCGGTCAGTTCGACCACGTCCTCCGTGGTGTAGCCGCGCTCGAACGCCTCGAAGATGGCGTACGGGCGGTCGGGAGTCGGTTTTTCGAGGTACTCGGCTTCGAGTTCCTCGTCGGACACCTCGTCCCAGTCGGCGGCGGGGTCGTACTCGGACGACCGAAGCGCCTTCAGAAGCGACTCCTCGAAGGTGCGCCCGATGGACATCGCCTCGCCGGTGGACTTCATGGCCGTCGAGAGCTCGAAGTCCACGTCGGTGAACTTGTCCTTGGGCCACCGCGGCACCTTCGTGACCACGTAGTCGATTGCCGGCTCGAAGGCGGCGGTGGTCTCGCCGGTGATTTCGTTGGTAATCTCGTGGAGGCGCTTGCCGAGTGCGACCTTCGCCGTGACGCGGGCGATGGGGTAACCGGTCGCCTTGGATGCGAGCGCGGAGGACCGCGAGACGCGCGGGTTCACCTCGACGACGCGGTACTCGCCGCCGGGCGTGCCGTCGTCGTGCCACGCGAACTGGATGTTACAGCCGCCCTGAATGCCGAGTTCGCGGATGACCTGGAGCGCGGCGTCGCGCATCTCCTGGTGGCCCTCGTCGGGGATGACCTGCGAGGGCGTGACGACGGTGGACTCGCCGGTGTGAATCCCCATCGGGTCGATGTTCTCCATGTTGCAGATGATGATACACGAGTCGTCGGCGTCGCGCATCACCTCGTATTCGAGTTCGACCCAGCCGGAGATGGACTCCGTGATGAGGACTTCGCTGTTGCGCGAGAGGCGAAGCCCCTTGCGGACGCGGGAGACGAGTTCGTCCATCTCGTGGACGACGCCGGAGCCGGAGCCGCCGAGCGTGTAGGTCGTCCGCGAGATGACCGGGAGACCGCCGACGGCGTCGACGGAGTCTTCGACGCGCTCTACAAGGGCCTCCTCGGTGATGTTCTCGACCGCCTCGCCTTCCTCCAGCGAGATGGTCGTCGACTTCGGGACGGGCTGGCCGATTTTCTCCATGCGCTGGCGGAACAGGTCGCGGTCCTCCGTCGCGTAGATGGTGTCGAGCGGCGTGCCCATGATGTCCACGTCGAACTCCTCTAAGACGCCCTCCTCCGCGAGTTCGGCCGTGACGTTGAGTCCGGTCTGCCCGCCGAGTCCGGCGATGACGCCGTCGGGGCGCTCGCGTTCGATAATCTCGGAGATGGCCTCGGTCGTGATGGGCTCGATGTAGACCTTGTCGGCCATCTCGGGGTCGGTCATGATGGTCGCGGGGTTCGAGTTGACGAGGACAACTCGCGCGCCTTCCTCTCGGAGCGCGCGGCAGGCCTGCGCGCCGGAGTAGTCGAATTCCGCCGCCTGTCCGATCTGGATTGGGCCGCTTCCGATGAGCAAAATCGTCCGGTCCTCCGTGCCTTCCTGAGGGCCGGTCGAGGTGTCCTCGTCAGTCATCGTCGGAATCCAATCCGCACATCGTAATAAGTCCGGCGAAAAATTACGAGGTCCGAAACTCGATTGCGAATTTCGAAAATGTTGCCGAACGCCGCTGTCGCGGCCGGGGAAGGCTTTTGACGGGTATCCGAGTACCGGCTACGCATGCCCGCGGTATTCACGACGCCGCCGCCGCTCGACGCCGGAGACCGGGTCGCGGTCGTCGCGCCGTCGCGCCCCATCGACGAGTCACAGTTGGACCGTGCGTGCGCGCGACTCCGCGACGTGTTCTCGCTCAACCCCGTCGTCTTCGAGTCGGCCCGACGCGACTGGGGGTGGCTCCGGGACAACCCGGCGGCGCGCGCGGAGGACGTGATGGCGGCCTTCGAGGACCCGTCGATACGCGGCGTCATCGCGGTCACCGGCGGCGACGACCAGCTTCGAATCCTCCCGCATCTCGACCCGGCGCGGCTGACCGCGTCGCCGACGCGCTTCTTCGGCTTCAGCGACAACGACAATCTCCGGCTGTTCCTCTGGACCCACGGCGTCGTGAGCTACGGCGCGACGCTCCACCCGACGCTCACCGTGGACCCCGAAATCCGCCCGTACGTCGAGCGATACCTCCGGCGGGCGTTCTTCGAGCGCTCTCTCGGCGTCGTCGAGCCCGCCTCGGAGTGGACCGACGACTGGTTCGACTTCGACACCGAAGAGCCCCGAGAGTGGCGCGATAACCCGGGTCGGACGTGGCGGGGCGACGAACGAGTGACCGGGCGACTCTGGGGCGGTAACTTCAGCGTCGTGAAGTGGCATCTCCAGACCGGCCGGTACCTCCCGAACCCCGACGAACTCGACGGGGCGGTGCTCGCGCTCGAAACCTCGGAGGACGTGCCGCTCCCCCGCGAGGTCCGGTACACGTTGCGGTCGATGGGCGAACGCGGCTTGTTAGAACGATTCGACGGCGTCGTGGTCGGTCGGCCGCGGACGTACTCGCCCGAACTGGAGTGGGAACCGCCGGCCGACTACGGCGCGCAACTCCGCGCGGAGCTGCTGTCGGTCCTCGACGCGTACAACCCCGACGCCACGGCGGTGTTCGACGTGGAGTTCGGCCACGCCGACCCGACGGTGCCGCTCCCGCTCGGCGCGAAGGCGACGCTGGACCCGGCGGTCGAGCGGCTTCGAATCGACTGAAAAGCGGGGCGTCCCCGCCCGAGCGCTACATGTACGGCTCGGGGTCGAGGTCGCGCTGGGCGCGGTACTGGTCGACGAACTCGCCCACGTCGAACTGGAGCATCTTCGACTCGAACTCCGAGACGACGTCGTCGTCGTCGGCGTGGCTGACGGCGTGTTCCATCAGCTCCACGACGAGTTCGACGATTATCTCGTGGAGCCTTCGAGAATCGAAATCGGTCACCCAGACGATGCCCGCGCCGAGTTCGCCGTCCTCGGACACGTCCTCGGAGACGACGGCCTCGGGGAACTCCTCCAAGACGATGCCCATGAGGTGGGCCGTCCCGAACTCGGGCATGTCGTCGCTCGTGGTCTCGATGGTCTCCTGAAGGATGTCGACGAGGAACTCCGGGAGGAAGCGGTCGGGCGGGTGGACGTCCATGACGACTGCGTGGCTGTCGCCGCACGGACAGTCGAACTCCCGTTTGCCCAAGTCGAGTTCCCGGACGCGCTTCGTCTCGCCGCAGGGGAGGTCCAAGACGGCCCCGCGGCCGCCGGGAACGCTCGGTTCAGACATACCCGTGGGTTGCGGTTCTCGCCGTTTAAACGTCGCGTTCTTCGGAATCGGCGCGAGCGAAAAACGAGGCGCGGACCGTCGGTTGCGGTCGGTCGGTCCGTCGGACTGTCGCGAAAAACGGCGGTGAGTCGGGCGAAACCGCCCGTCGGCGTCCCCTCAGCGACGGCCCGAGACGTAGACGATGGGGCCGACGACGAGGAGCGTGATGCCGAGGAACATGTAGTGGGGCTTGGCCAGCGTCACCGGGGTCAGAAGGAAGATGAGCCCGAACAGCGTGGCGTTGATGCCGAGGATGTGCCGGGACTTCAGCGGCAGCGTTCCGACCGTCGACAGGACGAACACGAGCAACAGCGCCTGCCCGATGTTGTAGTCGAGCAGGAAGGTGTCTACGAGCTGAAGGGGAAGCATTCTTGTTTTCTCGGTCGGTTCGAATCGACTATCAAAGTTCCGTTATTCTCGTTGGAAACCGGCGGTCGAACCCCCCGATATTGGGGCGACCGGGCGGTCGGTGCGGTCCCGGGAGTCGGTGAACACCGCTGTCGGTGCGGGTGACGCCCGACGGACGGGGGCGCGCTACTCGGCCGGACCGGTGATGTCGAGCGGGCGAATCCACCCGTACCAGACGATAACGACCATGCCCGCGTAGCCGAGCGTGAACACGACCATCCCGAGGTCGTTGTAGCCGGCCTCGCCGAGGAGGCGTCGCGCCACGCCCGGGAGGACGATGCCGAGCGTCACGACCGCCGCGAGGAGGAGGTTCCCCCGCGACAGAAACGACTGCTTCGTCTCGCTCATGAGCGGGACTCGGGACCGAGGCGACGTGAATCGCACGGTTCCGAGAGCGACCCCGAACTCCGGTCCCGACGCGCCCGAATCGCTGGACCGCGCGCCCGCGGCACCGAAAACCTATATCGTCCCCCGACGCACCGCGGGTATGCACCTCCGTCCCCTCCCCGAGGAGCACCGCGAGACGTACCGCGAGTTCCTCAACTACGCCTTCCGGCCCGAGAACGGCCCCGACTGGTCGGACGAGCGACTACCCGACCCGGAGAGCTACCGCCCGCGGGGGTTCTACGACGCCCCGCCCGACGCGCCCGTCGAGGACCTCGACGCGGCCGACCTGCGGACGGTGTGTGCCTTCTACGACTTCACGGCCCGCGTCCGCGGCGAGTGGCACCCGCTCCCCGGTATCTCGGCGGTCGCCTCACCTCCGGAGGCGCGCCGACAGGGCCACGTCGCCGCGATGCTCGACGCCCTCCTCGCGGAGTTCCGCGACACCGGCCGGTATCTCTCGGCGCTCTGGCCGTTCGAGTACGCTTTCTACCGCCGGTTCGGCTGGGCGACGGCGAGCAACTACGCGAAGACGACGGTGCCGCCCGACGAACTCGGGGCGGTCGCCGCCGACCCGGCCGGGGAGTTCGTCCGACTCGACGCCGACGACTGGGGGCGGGTCAAAGACGTATCCGCGGCCGCGGCGACCGAAGACCTCGCGGTGGACCGAAGCGAGGGCTGGATTCGCCACCGGCTGTTCCGCGGGTGGGACGACGACCCGTTCGTCTACGGCTGGGAGCGAGACGGCGACCTCCGCGGCTACGTCGTCTACGACGTGACCGGCGACTGGGAGTCGCGGACGCTGTCCGTGGACGAACTCGTCGCCGCCGACGCCGAGGCCCGCGCCCACCTGTTTCGGTTCCTGCGAGACCACGACTCGCAGGTCGACGAGGTCGTCCTCTCGTCGGAACACGAATCCTCCCGGCTCATCGACGACCTGACCGACCCGCGGGCGGCGACGGTCGAACTCAAGCCCGGCCCGATGGTCCGTATCGTGGACGTGCCGGCGGCCCTCGAAGCCGTCTCGTTCCCCGCCGACGCCGCCTGCGACCTCGTCCTCGCGGTCGAAGACGGCCGGTGCGACTGGAACGACGGCCCGTTCAGCCTCATCGTCGCCGACGGCGCGGCGAGCGTCGAATCGGTTGGCCGCGACGCCGACCCCGACGCGACCGTCGAAATCGGGGCGCTCTCGCAACTCCTCGTCGGCGCGCGGGCCGTCGAGGCGCTCGCTCGCACCGACCGCCTCTCGGTCGCTGATGCGGAGGCGGCCGACGCCCTCGCCTCGGCGTTCACAGAGCGGGACCGCTACCTGCGCGAGGGGTTCTGAGCGAGCGGAGCGTCGAATCCGACACCCGGCCGGGTCGGGTTTTTTCTCACCGGCCGCCGAAGTCCGGGCGTGGCATCAGTTCCGGTTCTCGTCGGATTCACCGTCGCCGGTGCGATTCTCGCGTGGAAGGGCGGCGACATGCTCGTGCAGGCCTCGGACCGGTTGGGCGCGTACTACGGGCTCCCCGCCATCGTGCAGGGGGCTATCATCGCCGCCGTGGGGTCGAGCTTCCCCGAGCTATCGAGTATCGTCATCGCCACGCTCCGGTACCAGTCGTTCGACATCGGGGTCGGTGCAGTCGTCGGGTCGGCCGTCTACAACATCCTCATCATCCCGGCCGTGTCGGCGCTGGTCGGTGAGGGCCAGCGGCTCGCCTCGAACCGCGACTTAGTCTACAAGGAAGCGCAGTTCTACTTGCTTTCTATCGCCGTCCTCGTGCTCACGTTCTCGCTTGCGGTCATCTACCGCCCCGCCGCCGACACCGCGGGCCTCGACGGGTTCGTCACGCGCCCGCTGGCGTGCATCCCGCTCGGGCTGTACGGGCTGTATCTGTTCATGCAGTACCACGACACGCTGGAGCACCGCGCCGGACTCACCGCCGTCGTCGACGACGTGAACCCGAAACGCGAGTGGCTCGCGCTCGGCGGGTCGCTCGCGGTCATCCTCGTCGGAGCCGAACTGCTCGTCCGCGCGGCGGTCGGTCTCGGCGACGCCTTCGGCACGTCGCCGTTCCTCTGGGGGCTGACGGTCGTCGCCGCCGGCACGAGTCTGCCGGACACCTTCGTCAGCGTCGGAGCCGCTCGACAGGGCAACGCGCCGATGAGCCTCGCCAACGTCTTCGGGAGCAACGTCTTCGCGCTCCTCGTCGCCCTCCCCGTCGGCATCCTCGTCGCCGGGGGCGCGGTCATCGCGTTCGAGGAGGTCGTTCCGATGATGAGCTTCCTCACGGGCGCGTCGGTCGTCTTCTTCGCCGTCCTCCGGACCGAGATGGCGCTGACGCGCGGCGAGGCGTACGTCCTCCTCGGAACCTACGCGCTGTTCGTCGCGTGGCTGGTCGCAGAGAGCCTCGGCGTGACGGGCGTTCTCGGCTGAGGCGACGCTCGGGAGCAACCACTCAGAAAACGGAAAACGGACTCGCCGCAGGAAGGGCAGTCGCGGCGAGCGAGGTTGACGATGACTGCACGCGCAGTCGGGGGTCGAGGGTCGGTCCGAACCCTGTTAGTCGCCGGGCGTGTTACCACGCTGGTACCGGCCGACCATCTTCCACATCGCCGCGTCGAGATCCTCGCCGTCGGCGGCGGACTCAATCTGGCGGTACAGGTGTTCGGAGACGTCGATGGTTGGCATCACCAACACGTATGGCGTGTACGGATTTAATACTACTGGGATACAGAACTGAGTAAATTTGTTCGGGAGGGACGGACGCGTAGCCACGAGACCGGGCGACAGCGCCGCCGTTCGGAGGTGTGAAACGGTTGGTGCCGAGAGAAACTCGGAGTGGAAGACGTGACAGAAGCCAGAGTGTTGCTACTGCCGCGCCTGCCGGAGCGACGCGCCGTCGAAGCGCTTCAACGCGAGTTCGCCCGCTTCGAGCGGGTCGACGGGCGTGTCGTGTTCGTCGTCCATGTGTTCCATCGCGAGAACGCCGACGCTCTCGCGGGAGTCGGCCGTGGAGGTGTGGCCGCACCCGTACAGACAGGTGAGTTCGTATTCCATGTTATTCAGTACCACAATCTATTGCGTGATATATCTTTCTCCGTATTCGTCCGTTCGACCAACCAGATGCCGATAAATGCGAACGAATCTGCGTAAAGAGACGTGAGTTTGTGCGAAACAATCGGATATCTGAGTCAAACATTAGTGATTCTCTGTATCGGGTCGTCGTCGGTCGGATGGGGGAGTCGAGACTCCGTCGCTGATTCGTCCCGACGACACGAACGATAGACCGAGCGTTCTCTCGGTCGGTGATATTCGCAGAAGTTGGGTGGCCGGGGAGTTTCAGCCCCTGACTCGCATCGGCAACGAAACGTTATCGATGGGAGTGGGCCAACGCGGATTTGAACCGCGGGCCTCCCGGTTATCAGCCGAGCGCTCAACCTGACTGAGCTATTGGCCCAGGTAAGCGCATTCACTCGTTGTGCGCTGTTGATTTTAAGACTTTCTTTTCGGAGGCGCGTTGGTGCGTGTTAGTGAATGTCGTCGCCGTCGGTCGATTGCGGGACTCGAAACGCCGGCCAATCGCGTGACTGCGCGGGTGAAACACTCGGAACAACCGACACGAGAGCGGCGAAAACGGTTACGTGGAGTCGTTGCTGTCGCGGTCGAACCGATACGAGTCGGGGTCGGCGTCGTAGACGCCGTCACCGCCGCTGCTACTGCCGGAACTGCCGCTGCCGCTGGAACCGCTTCCGCCGCTCGGGCCGGGCGAGCCACCGGGACCGCCGGGACCGAAGTCGCCCTGCGGGAAGCCGGTCGTCCAGACGTTGCCGGTGACGAAGCCGTCGGCGCGCTTGTCGAGGTACGGCTTGACGACGAAGCGCTTGAGCACCTCGCGGATGGGGTACCGCGTCACCGGGATGGCGAGCAGGAAGCCGATGGTGTCGGTGACGAGCCCCGGCGTGAGGAGGAACGCGCCCGCGGCGATGAGCAGGCCGCCGTCCATGACCTCGTTCGTCGGGAGGTCGCCGCCGGCGAACTTCGACTGGAGGCTTCTGAGGGTGTGTCGCCCCTCGGCGCGGACGATGAGCATCCCGACGAGCCCAGTCAGGACGACGAGCGCGACGGTCGGCACGAGGTCGATGTACTGCGCGACGACCACGAGCAGCAACGCGTCGGAGAGGGGGATGAGGAGCAAGAGCGCCATCAGCGTGCGCGTTCGCATGGGCGACACTACCGGGCCGCGGCCCATAGCCCTTTTGTCCCGCCCGCGGCGCGCCGGGTTCTCGCATCCGTCCGCGACGGTCGTCGAGGGGTTCGCGCGACCCGCGGACGGCGACCGGTCGTGCCACGAGGGCTCGAAGCGCTTACCCGCGTCCACCGCGGATGGGTGGACATGACCGACGAGACGCGCGTCGAATGGCGAGAGTGGGGTCCCGACGCGTTCGCCGAGGCGCGAGCGGCGGACAAGCCAATCTTGCTTTCGCTGTCGGCGACGTGGTGCGAGGACTGTCACGAGATGGACGCCGAGACGTACGCCGAACCGCGCATCGCGGCGAACCTCAACGACGGCTTCGTCCCGATTCGGGTGAACGTGGACCGCCAACCGCGCATCCGCGAGCGGTACAACATGGGCGGCTTCCCCTCGACCGTCTTCCTCGCGCCCGACGGCCACCCCATCACGGGCGCGACGTTCATCGGCCCCGACGGCATGCGGCAGGTTATCGACCGCGTACGCGAGGTGTGGGACAAGAAGGGCGCAGAGGCCGGCCGCCTCCCGCGGGCGCTCAGGGGTGACCTCCCGCCCGCGGGCGAGGTGTCGCCGCAGATCGAATCGCACCTCGCCGGCCAGTTGGAAGTCGCCTTCGACGAGGCCCACGGCGGCTGGGGCGACGCCGCGAAGTTCCCGCTCCCGCGGACCGTCGAGTTCGCGCTGAAGCGCGACCGAAGCCGGGCGCTCCGGTCCCTCGACGCGATTCGCGACGGGCTGTACGACCCCGTCGAGGGCGGCTTCTTCCGCTACGCCGACGACGCCGCGTGGTCGAAGCCGAACCGCGAGAAGACGCTCGAATCGAACGCCGCGCTCCTGCGGGCGTTCGCCAACGGCTACCGCTACACCGGCGAGGACGCCTACCTCGACCCCGCGTCGGGGACCGCCGACTTCCTCGTCGACTCGCTGTGGACCGGGACCGGCTTCGCCGGGAGCATGGGCCCCGCGGCGGGGACGGACTACTACCTCCTCGGGAAGGAGGGCCGCGACAACGCGCCCGGCCCGCGAACCGACCTCACGGTGTACGCCGGCGGCAACGCCCTCGCCGCGGACGCGCTGTTGGTGCTGGCGGGGCTCACCGACGACGAGCGGGCCCGCGAGTTCGGTTCGCGCGCGCTCTCGCGGGTCGCAGAGGACCTCGTCGACGACGGCGTCGTGACGCACTTCCGGTCCGGCGGCGACGCGGGCGAGGACCTCCTGCTCGAAGACCAGGCGCGCGTGGTCGCCGCGGCCTGCCGCGCCCGGCAGGTGCTCGGCGACGAAACGGTGGCGGGCGACCCGCTTCTGGACTTCGCCGCCGAGGTTGCCGACGCCGCCATCGACGAACTGTTCGACGAGGGCTCGTTCCTCGACGGCCCCGCGAGCGGCGAGGCGCTCCTGTCGTCGCCGCTGCGCCCGCTCGACGGGAACGTGGAGATGGCGAACGCGCTCGTCGACCTCGCGGCGCTCACCGGCGACGAGCGCTACCGCGAGGTCGCACAGGAGACCATCGCCGCGTTCGCTGGCGCGTGGGACCGCATCGGCGTGCAGGTCGCCGCCTACGGAACCGCGGCGGCGCGGCTGCTCCGCGACCCGCTTCTCGTCGAACTCAACGACGGCGTCGGCTCCGACCTCCACCGGGCGGCGCTCCGCGTCGCGGACCACGAGGCGCTCGTGGTTCCGGATGCCGATGCCGACGGTCTCCCGGCGGGGACCGCGCGCGTCAGCGCCGGCGAGACGGCGGTGGAGGCAACCACTCCCGAGGAGTTGATGGAGGCGGTCTCCACGGTGACGCCCGACGCCTGACCGCGACCCGCGGCAACCGCAGACGGGTGTAAACATCCGGTTTGTTTATCAGGGAGAAACGAGACGGACGGTGCATGACCAGTTTGCGAGACCTCGGGCTGTCCGAGTACGAGGCCCGAGCCTATCGCGCCCTCCTGCGGACGGGCGCGACGACGGCCAAGGAGTTATCCCGCGCCAGCGACGTGCCGATGGGCCGCGTCTACGACGTGCTGAACAGCCTCGAACAGTACCACCTCATCCGGAGTCAGGCGGCCAGCCGGCCGAAGAAGTACGTCGCCGTCGAGCCCGACACGGCGCTCGACCGCCTACTCGAATCGAAGCGCCAAGAGCTGGCCGAGAAGGCCGAGCAGTACGAGAACGTCGTCGCCGAGCTGACCGACGAACTCGACGCCGCCGAGCCGGTTCACGACCAGTTCTGGACGGCCGCGGTCGGCGCTGACGAGACCATCGACCTGCTCGTGGAGCGACTCGCGGCGGCCGACGACTCGCTCGTGATGGTCGCCGGGACGCCCTCGCCGCAGTTCGACCTCGACGCCGTCGGCGACCTCGTCGTGGACGAACTGGAGGCGGCGCTCGACCGCGGGGTCGACGTGTCGATGCTCATGTCGCCGGGGCTCGTCGACAGCCTGCCCGAGAGCGTCGGCCAGAGCTACATGGACCGGCTGTCGAGCAGGTCGAACTTCCGCGCGCGCACCGCGGAGAACGTCACGGGCGTGTTCAACCTCATCGACGACGTGGAGGTCTGTATCGAGGTGCCGAACCCCCTCAACCCCGGACAGGCGTTCGCCATGATAGACCTGAAAGACCCCGAGTTCGCCGCCGACCTCCGCGCGACGTTCGACCCGCGCTGGGAGGAAGCGGCACCGCTCCCGTTGTAGCGGTTCGCGGCGGTACAGAATCGAGGTTCGAAAAACGAGCGTCTCGGGCGTCGAGGGCGTTCAGGCGTCGAGTTCGTCGCGGAGCTGTCCCAGCGTCACCTCGCGCTCGGCGTGGGCGTTGTGCTGGTGAATCGACTCGTCGTTCGACTGTTTCATGTGGACCACCGCGTCGTCCCCGAGGTGGTCGAGCGCCTCGATGGACAGCTCGGCCATCGAGCGGACGCAGTCCTCGACGAACTTCGCGTTGGCGTGGGCGTGGTAGGTCATGTGGTCCTCGTCGGGGCGCTTGGCGAGGTTGTAGATGCGCGCCGACATCGAGTCGCGGGCGATGTCGATGAGGTCCATGAGGTCGACCTCCGGCGAACCTTGCGTCTCGACGGTGAGCGTGGCGTGGCCGCGCTGGGAGTGACCCGGCTGGGGGACCTTGTCGAGGAACTCCTCGATGGTGTCGTCGTCGACGGCGAGGTCCTGCAACACGTCGCGGGCGCGGGAGGCGGACATGCCCTGCGAGCAGGGACAGACGGTCATGCCGACCACTTCCGCGCCGATTTCCTCGCGAGTGCCCTCGTCGGTCGCGGTGGCGCTGGCGATGATTTCGGCGGTGCTCTGGGTGGAGAGGCCGCTTGCGGGGGTGTCCTCGCGGACGACGAGTTCGGCGGTCATGCTGACCTCGGCGGTCGTCGTGTACTCGTGTTTGGCGAGGAGGCGCTCGGCGGCGTCGCCGCACATGTCCTCGACGCGGTAGGCCGGCTCGGAGACGGCGGCTTCGAGGACCTCGTCGATGACCTGCATATTTCGGCTCATGTCGATGCCCTTGCGGCCGCCGGGGAGGTCGACGAACACTTCGAACTCCGCCATCAAGACGAGGGGTCGCTTCCCGTCGCGGGCGATCTTGACGAGCTTCTCGACGCCCGTGACGCCGACCTGGCTCAGCCCGACGGTCACGTCCGGCTGGGAGGCCTGTACGTCAGGCAACTGGTGACTCATCGAGGAGTAAAAAGTGCCGTTGCTGATTAGTGCTTTCGATAGGGGAACGGAATCGCGGGCGAACGCGCCGCTGTGTTCCGACTAGGGCCAGTCGTCGCGCCCCTCGGCCTCGAAGGGGTCGGCGGGGGCGTCGTCGTCGCCGGCGAGCACCCACTCGGCGGCCTCGGCGGCGTCCTCGACCGGGAGGTACTCCCAGCCGGTTTCTTCGGCCACCGCGCGGTCCTCGTCGGACGTGCCGATGAAGACGTGCCGGTCGGTGTCGAACTGGCGCATCACGTTTTCGAGGCTCTCCTCGACGCCGCGCGGTCCGGAGAAGAAGTCCTGCCGGATGCGCTCTTTCCGGGTGAAGTTCGTCACGACGTAGGTCGGCTTCTCGCTCACCACGCCGATGTACTTCGTCCACGTTCGCGCGTCCGAAAACGCCGCGTTCGGGTCGCCGAGCTGTTTGAGCGCGGAGAGTTCGAACGCGAGCGTCATCGTTCCTTGGCCGCCACCTGTTGCCATACCCGGCGATAGGCGGCGACGCGTGGAAAACGACTTCGGTCCCGGCCGTCCGCGAGCGGGGGACCGCCGGCTCGGCGGCGACCGGGACGGGCGGCGAACGCGAGCAACGGGGCGGCGCAGAGAACTTACTTGACGCGAACGTAGTCGGTGAACACCACGATATCGCCCCGCGAGAGCCGCGAGGTGGTCGTGTCGATGTCGAGCGTGCCGGCGGGGGTCGCGGTCGCGAGCGCGCGCTGGGTCCGCTCGCTCAGCTCGTCGAAGTGATGGACGCGCACGCCGGGCGGTACGTCAGAGACGGGTGCGACGGTCGGCGGTGCGGTGGCGTCTGGAGAAGACGGCGGCTGTCCGTCTTTAGATGACATGTGGTAACACACTACATAGACGGAGATAAATGTTTGGCCGTTGGGGCGTCGGACGACGAGGGACGAGACGAGACGGGACGGTGAGTGCGCCGGACGAAAGAGAGCCAAAACGGGAGCGAGCGAACCGCGAGCCGCGGGCGGCGCGCGAGCCCGGACCGGCGGACACGCGCAGACGCGGCTGGCCGGGTGAAAACAGCGGGAGCGGGTCCCGAGTTACTGTTCGGCCGCCGCGCCTTCGAGGTCGTCGAGCTGGAAGTCCTGCTTCACGAGGACCTCCTTTTGGCCGCTCACGTCGACCTGCTCGCGCATGAGCTTCTTGTACTTCGTCTGCGGCGAGAGGTCACCGATGAGGACGCCGCCGACGATTTTGCCGTCCTTGATGGCGAGTCGCCGCCACTCGGTGTCGGAGTACTTCGCTTCGACGTGGTCGTCGCCGAGCGTCGGGTGGCCGAACGAGAGGAACGGGAAGTCGAAGTGAGTGATGGAGTACGACGAGACCCAGCGGAACTCCTCGGAGCCGTAGTCGACCATGTTCTTGGCCGCGATGGTCCCCTGTTCCTTGGCGGAGCCCCACGCGCCGTTCTGGGCGCGGTCACCGAGGATGAGGTCGTGGAACTCGGTGATGTCACCGGCCGCGAAGATGTCATCGTGGTTCGTCCGCATGAACTCGTCCGTGTAGATGCCGTTGTCGTACTCGATGTCGGTGCCGCCGAGAATCTCCGTGTTGAAGTTCAGGCCGATGGCGATGCCGACGAAGTCGGCGTCGTAGCGGTCGCCGTTGGGGTCGACGGCGGTCGTGACGCGGTCGTTCTCGTCGACCTCGAAGTGGTCGACGCCGGAGTCGAAGACGGGTTCGACGTTGCGCTCGCGGAGCGCCTCGTGGATGATTTCCGCGCCCTCCTCGGAGAGGGCGTAGCGCCACCACGCCTTGCCGCGCATGAGGTACTTGCCCTCGACCTCTTGGGCGGCCGTGATGGCCGCGAGGTCGATGCCGAGCAGGCCCGCACCGATGACGACGGAGTTGTCCGCGCCCTCGATGTGCTCTTTGATGTCCCGGGCGTCCTGGAACGTCCAGAAGTGGTGGATGCCCTCCGCGTCGGAGTTCTCGACGGGGAGCTGGGTCGGCGTGCCGCCGACGGCGAGGAGGAGTTTGTCGTAGTCGTACTCGGTGCCGTCGTGGGCGGTGACGGTGTGGCCCTCGGGGTCGATGTCCGTGACGAGCGTGTCGAGTTCGAGGTCCACGTCGCGGTCGTCGTACCACGACTCGTCGTGGATGGAGATGGGGGCCTCGGGCAGTTTGCCCTTGGCGAATTCCTTGATGAGAATGCGGTTGTACAGCGGTTCGCCCTCGTCCGTGATGATGGTGATGTCGGCGTCGGGTTCCTCTTCGCGGAGTGTCTCAGCCGCTGAGGCCCCGGCGATACCGTCGCCGACGATCACGTACGATTGGCTCATGACCCGACGTTTGTATTCGGGGTTAATGTGGATTGCTATCTCCCTCATGATTGTTTTGCAGGCGGAACTCGGGGCGAGATGGCGAGACGGGAGCCGAATCGCGGGCGTTGCTGCGGCTCACCGAGTCACTCGGTGAAGCCGCCGTCGGCGGCAGCGGGGCACTCCGACGGTCCCGACGCCGCGTCGTCGTCGCCGCGAGCGAGTGCGTCGCGGGCGAGGCCGCGAACGCGGCCGGGAACGCCGCTGGCAGCGACGACACCGACGGCCCCGCGAACGACGGCGATGCCGACCGCGAGGCCGAGCGGCCAGCCCAAGAACAGCGCCACGAGACCGAGACCGGGTACGAGCGGGGCGACGAGCGTCGCGACGGCAGTGGCCGCGAAGACGCCGACGACCGCCGCGACCGCGGCGAGAGCGGTCTCCGAAAGCGTCCTGAACCGCTGCGGGAGCGTCGCTCGCACGTCGTCGCGGCCGAGATGAGTATCGTCGAACATGGTCGTTCTCCTCGTGTGGAGAGACGACCGTCGACACCAAAATAGTAATCTGAATTACATTTCTGTAAGCGGGTTTACCGTAGCGAGCTTATGAAATTCGCTCGATAGGTTCGACCGCGGAGTCGACGACCGACAGGTCGCCGTCGAGTTCGACGACGAGATGCTCGTCGTCCGCGTCGATGCGGACGCGGATGCGCCACGGCTCCTCGGAGACGACGGTGAGCGCCTCGTCTCCGACGACCCACGGGAACCGCCAGAACGGCGTCCCGCACACGTCTTCGCCCCGCGAGGAGAGGAAGCCGAGGACCGTCGACTCGTCGAGGAGCACCAGTCCCACGGGCGAGACGGCCTCGTAGGCGCACTGGGCGCAGCGGTGAGTGACGACTACCTCGAGGTCGAACGGGTCGGCGTCGCGGGACAGCGCGGTGCTCGTCGTCCCGCCGCACTCGGGGCAGACGCCGTCGGCGGCGAGGCAGTGGAGGTGTCGCACGCGCTGGTCGAACGCCGACAGGAGCGCCTCCGACGAGCGGCCTTCGAGACCGCCGGGCGGGAACTCCTCGTGGGCGTGGACCCGAGCGCAGTCGGCACAGGAGATGGTGAGTTTCTCGTCGCCGTAGTCGGCTTCGAGCGAGCCGCCGCAGGCGACACAGGAGCCGGGGGCCGGAAAGGCGGGGAGGACGGGGTCCTCGTTGAACGTCCCCGCGAGCACGGCGCGGACGACCTTCTCGCCGGCGTGGCGGAAGTCGTAGCCCTCGTCGGTCTTGCGGACGAACTGACCGCGGAGCTTTCCGAGGTGGTAGTTGAACCGTGCGCTGTCGTCGACGCCGACCCGTCGGCGGAGCTCGGAGAAGGGGATGGGGCGGTCGGGTGACTCCCAGAGCGCTTCGAGGATGGTGAGTCGAGTCTCGTCGGCGACGATGCCGAACGCTTCGGCCGGCGAGATGCAGTCGTCGCAGTCGAGGACCGAGTCCTCGCGGACGGATGCGGAGTCGCTCATACCCCCCTCATTCGGGCGAGTCGCATTAAATCACCTCGTCAAATCTCGTTCGGGAGCTTCGCGGGCCGCGACGGGGTCGGTCCGTCTCGCTCGGGGCGAACGCGCGTCGTCGTCCCCGGAGACGTGGTCTTTACGTGTATTCGACCCGAAGCGAACGACGAAATGAAGATTCGCCAGAACATCCGCCACTTCGCGACGAAAAAGGCGCTCACCATGCCGGTCATCGGCGACATCGCCACCGAGAAGATGGTGGACCTCCACGTTCGCATCTTCAGCGAGCGCGCGGACCCCGACCGCCGAGACGAGCGCGAGGACCACATGGCGGCGTTCTTCGAGTGCACCTTCGACACCTACCTCGCGGCGCTCGACGCCGGCTTCCCCGAGGCCGAGGCCCGCGAGATAACCCACGTCCAGGCCAACTTCGACTTCTACAACCACGGCTGGACCGAGATGATGGAGATTCCGGTCGACGAAATCGAGGCCCACTACGAGCGCTACGAGGAGTTCTTCGAGCGCCACGGCATCGACATCGCGGAGCCGCTCGGCGAGTTCCGCACCATCGATATCCCCGACGCGCCCGCGACGCTGGACAAACTCGACGACCCCGACCACCCCCACGCTGAGGGCGGCTTCGCCGACGACGTGTACGTCGAAGACGACTCGGGCGAGGTCGGAGTCGGCGGGGCCGACGAGCCCGAGGACGTGGACGTGTCGGCCGCGCCGGGGATGCAGGACGTCGACCGCACCGACGAGAAGACCGCTTAAAAGGGACCGCGCGGAGTCGTTTCTCGCTTAGTCGTCGGTCGGCACGGCGGGGCCGACGTCGACGACGCTGTTTTTCCACGTGCCGCGGGTGAACCACGCGAAGGCGAGCAGCGCCACCCCGACGTTCGAGAAGGCGATGCCGTACCAGATGCCGGTCGGGCCCATCGAGAAGAACTCCACGAGGACGAACGCCGCGGGGATGCGAAGCACCCACAGCGAGATGAGCGAGAACACCATCGCCGTCCGGGTCGAGCCGCTGCCGCGGAACCCGCCGTTGACGACGTTGAACGCCCCGAGGAACAGGAACGTCGGGCCGATGATTCGCAGGTAGTCCACGCCGATGGCGATGACCGCCGGCTCGCCGGGGATGAACACCGCGACGATGGGTTCGGCGAACAGGTAGGCGGCGGCGGAGACGAACACCAGCGCGGTGACGATGATGCCGACGCCCCAGAACACGGCGTGTTCGGCGCGCTCGGCCTGGTCAGCGCCGAGGTTCTGGCCGACGACCGTCGAGGTCCCCTGCGCGAGGCCGATTGCCGGCAGGAACACCAGCGAGTTGAGGCGGTTGCCGATACCGAACGCGGCGACCGCGGTCTCGGTGCTGGCTCCGCCGGCGTTGACCGCGGCGTAGGCGACGAGCGCCGTGAGGGCGGTCACGCCGAGCGCGCGGGTCGACTGTTCGATGCTCGACGGCGCGCCGATGCGGACGATGCGCTCGACCATCTCGCGCTCCGGAATCAGGTCGCGCGGCGAGAGGCTGATGCCGACCCGGCCCGACAGCAGGAGCCAGAAGCCGACGAGCGCGCCGACGCCGCGGGAGAACACCGTGGCGATGGCCGCGCCCTGCACGCCGAAGCCGGTGAAGCCGGTCGCGGCGAACAGCGACTGTCCGAGGCTTTCGAGCCCGAGGAGGCCGAATATCGGGTTCGCGTTGAACCCGAGGATGAGAAACGGGTCGAGAAAGACGTTGATGACGACGCCGAGCCCCATCAGGTACATCGGCGTCTTGGTGTCGCCCCACCCGCGGAGCAGCGCCTGGAAGATGAAGAAGCCGAACATGAACGCGACGCCGAGGAAGATGGTGCGCGTGTACTCGACCGCCAACTGGTGGACTTCGGTGCCGGGCGTCGTCCCGATGAGCGGGAGCAGTATCGGCGTCAACAGATAGCCGATGACCGCGAACCCGGCCGAAAGCAGGATGACGAACCCGAGGGTCTGGCCGGCGGCGTGGTCGACTTCGTCGTGGTTGCCCGCGCCCTTGTTCTGGGCGACGAGGACCGTCCCGGCGACGGTGAACCCGCCGCCGAACGAAATCATGAGGAAGACGAGCGGCCACGAAAACGACAGCGCCGAGACGGCCTCGGAGCCGACGCGCCCGACCCAGAAGGTGTCGGCGAGGTTGTACGCGACCTGCATAATCTGCGAGAAGACGAGCGGGAGCGACAGCACCAACATCGGCTTGACGAGGTCGCCGTCGACGAGGTTGACGTCCTTGGCCTTCGCGCTCATTCGTCACCTCCCTCGCGAACGAGGTTCTCGACGACGAACTCGTCGAGCGCGGCGCGGACCTCGGTCGGCGCGTCGAAGGCGGACTGACTCGCCGTCTCGGTTCCCGAGGGGTCGGTCACGGCGACGCGCTGGAGGCGCGCGCCGTCGAGCGCGGCGAAGAGGAGCGACGCCGTTCGGTCGGCGTCGACCTCGCGGAAATCCCCCTTCTCGACGCCCTCGCGGATGATGTCGGCGAGGCGGCGGCGGATGACCGCCTCGTTGCGGGCGACCCGCTCGCGGTAGGTCTCGACGTAGGGGGCCTGCGTCCGCAGTTCGTTGAGGGCCAGTCCGAAGCGGTCGTAGTCGCCGTCGTAGTCGCCGTCCGGGACCATCTTGTCGAGGAGGACCCGGAGCCGCGTCTCGGGGGCGTCGCCCTCCGTCGCGGCGACCCGCGCCTCGAAGCGGTCGAACAGGTAGTCGAGAAAGGCGACGAGCAGTTCCTGTTTCGTTCCGTAGTGGTAGTGGAGGAGGGACTTGCTCTTTCCGGCCTCGTCTGCGATTCGTTGCATCGTCAGGTCCGCGTAGCCGTGGGCGCACAGCGCCCGGTAGGTCGCGGCCATCAGTTCCTCGTGGACCTCGTCGGGGACCGACTGGTCCGGCGTCTCGTCTGCACTCACTAACTGACTAGTCAGTCAGCAGCTTAAAAAGCAGTTGCGAACGGGAAACCGATTGCCGGTAAGCGTGCGACTAAGCGGCACGAGAGACCGTTGCACGCCACGACGACGAACCGCGCTGAAACGGCTTCGAAAGCGGCGCTGTGACGGCTACTGGCTGCGGTCGATGCGGTCCGCGACCTCGTAGCCGGCCACGATACCGCCGTTCAGCGACCGCTCGGGGTACTGCGCCTCCGACGCCATCCCCGCGTAGTAGACGCCCTCGGCCACGTCGTCGCCGAGGTCGTACGGGACCACGAGGTCGAGATAGCCGCGTTCGTACACCGGGCCGGCGCGGGGGTTACGAGCGATTTTGAACTCCTCGACCGCCGACCGGTCGAAGTCGGGGAACATCTCCTCGATTTCGTCGAACCACGCGTCTTCGACCTCCTCGTCGCTCATCTGCCAGAGCTCTTCGTGCGGTCCCTGCACGTAACTGGCGACGTACAGCAGGTGGTCGCCGCCGTAGCGCTCTTTCGGCACGAAGTTCGTGTGCTCGATGAGCGACCCGAACGGCGCGTCGTGGGCGATGTTGAGCCAGTAGGTGTCCATCAGCGACTCCGACATGGTCGCCAGCCCGCAGACCGCCCCTTGGAAGTCGATGTCGCAGGGGAAGCCCGTGAGGTCTTCGAGCACGTTCGGCATCGTCGCCACGACGACCGACTCGACCTCGTGGGTCTCGGTCCCGTCGTCCGTCTCGACGGTCAGCGTCGAGACCGCCTCGCCGTCGGTGTCGAGTTCGGTCACGCGCGCGCCGGTCTCGATGTGCTCGCGGCCGACCGCCTCGACCAGCGCGTCGATGAAGGGCGCGAAGCCGCCGTCGAAGTAGCCGAGTTTCTCGCCGCGCAGCAGGTCGCGCTCGCCGCGGAAGCGCACGCGCCCGAGGAACCACGACGCCGACACGTCGCGTTTGCGCTCACCGAACTTGCCGTCGAGAAGCGGGTCGACGAAGTTGTCGTAGACGCCGCGGGTCGTGTGCTCGACGACGAACTCCTCGATTGGGGTGTGTTCGTACTCCGCGAGTTCCTCGTAGGCGTCGAAGTCGGGGATACCCCCGCGCACGTCGACGCCGAGGGTGAGCATGCCGAGGCGGAACTTGTCGTAGAGGCTCATGTGGGGGTACGCGGCGATTTGCCACGCGGTGTCCAGCGGGTGGACGACGCCGTCGACGTAGTAGGCGTTCTTGCCGATGCGCCACTCCAAGTCGTCTTCGAGGCCGAGTTCCGCGGCGAGTTCGACGATGGTTTCTTCGGACTTCGAGAGGTGGTGGTAGAACTTCTCGATGTCGTCGCCGTTCGTCTCGTAGGTCGCTGCGAGGCCGCCGAGGGAGTCGGCCGCCTCGAAGACTCGAACGTCGTGACCCCGGTTCTGGAGTCGGTACGCCGCGGCGAGGCCCGCGATGCCGCCGCCGACGATGCCTATCATGCCCCGAGGTTCGGCGTGGGGTGGAAAGTCCTTTCTGATTGGCCGGTTCCGGCGCCGACGGTGGGAGTTTTAATCCCTGTCGATAGAAAGCGGGGCATGCACGGCGCTCCGTACTGGCAAACGACGCCGTACACGATTCCCATCGGAATCGGTGCGCTCCTCTTTGTCGTCCTCGCCGCCTCCCTCTTCCGCCGCCGGACGGAGCGCCGCCTCGTGCCCGGCGCGACCCTCGGCGCGCTCCTGTTGGTCGCGTCCGGGCTCTGGATGGGGACGTACGCGCTCGAACTCTCCGTGACCGACTTCTCGACGAAGGTGCTGTTGAACCAGCTCGGCTACGTCGGCATGGCGCCGCTGCCCCTCCTGTGGTTCGCGTACGTGACGCGCCACGCCGGCGTGAAACTGAACTCGCGGGCCGCGTGGGTCGCACTCGGGTCCGTGCCGGTCGCCGTCGTCGCGCTCGTGGTGACGAACCCGTGGCACGGGCTCATCTGGACCGACCTCTGGGTCGACGCCGACCACGGCTACGCCGTCCTCGTCAACGAACACGGCGTCGCGTTCGACGGCTTCATCGCCTACGCCTACGCGCTCATCCTGCTCGGGTGCGGCGTCCTCGGCCGGACGCTCCTGCGGGCCGACGGCATCTACCGGGAGCAGACGCTCGCGCTCCTCGGCGGCGGTCTGGTCCCGGCCGTCGGCGGCGTCGTCTGCGTCGCCGGACTGAGTCCGGTCCCCGGTCTCGACCTCCCCGTGTTGGCCTTCTCCGTCACCTCGGCCGCCGTCGCGTGGAGCGTCTTCCACCACCGGCTGTTCACGCTCGTCCCCGTCGCGTGGGAATCGGCCGTCGAGTCGATGCACGACGCCGCGCTCGTCCTCGACGGCGACGGGCGCGTCATCGACGTCAACCCCGCGGGCGAGCGGTTCCTCTCGCTCCCCCTCTCGGACGCCTACGGGCAGTCCGTCGCGCGCGTCCTCCCCACGGAACTGGTCGACGCGTTGGGCGGCGTCCCGACCGCTGGGTCGGAGGCGGAGGCGACCCTCACGACGGAGGACGGCGAGCGCGCCCTCCTCGTCGAGACGACGCCGCTGGGCGACGAGTCCGACATGTCGGGGTCGCTCGTGCTCGTCCGCGACGTGACCGAACGGGTCGAACGCGAGCGACGGCTCGAACGCCAAAACGAGCGGCTCGACGAGTTCGCGTCGGTCGTCTCCCACGACCTTCGGAACCCGCTCACCGTCGCCCGCGGCTATCTCGAACTGGCGGCCGAGACCGGCGACGCGGAGTACTTCGAGCGAATCGAGAACGCCCACGACCGGATGGAGACCATCATCGAGGACCTCCTCACGCTGGCGCGGCAGGGCGAGACGCTCACGGACGTGACGCCGGTCGCCCTCCGAACCGTCGCACAGGAGGCGTGGGACGGCACGGTCGTCGGCGACGCGACCCTCGACGTTCGGGTCGACCGGACTATCGCGGCCGACCGCGGCCGCCTCCGACAACTGCTCGAAAACCTGTTTCGGAACGCCGTCGAGCACGGCTCGACGGGCAGTCGGGATACTCCCGACGACGCCGTCGAACATGGTTCCACGGGCAACCTGACTGCGTCTGGTGACGCCGTCGAGCACGGCTCCGACGGCGGCTCGCTCACCGTCGTCGTCGCGGGAGTCGACGGCGGCTTCACCGTCGAAGACGACGGCTCCGGCATCTCCGAGGCGGAGCGCGCCGACGTGTTCGAGCGGGGGTACACGACCCACGAAAACGGGACGGGCTTCGGCCTGCCCATCGTCAAGACGGTCGCGGACGCCCACGGCTGGTCGGTCGAACTCACCGAGTCGGACGCCGGCGGCGCGCGGTTCGAGTTCACCGGCGTCGAGACCGAACCGGAGTCGGTGAACGCGGAGCAGCCGACGAGCGACTGAACCGGGACCGTTGCGACGTTCGCCACATTTTTATCTGCGATAAGGCAACAGCGGGGCATGGTTACGGTCCGCGCACCCGCCACGAGCGCCAACCTCGGAAGTGGGTTCGATGTTTTCGGCGTGGCTCTCGACCGCCCCGCCGACATCGTGCACGTCGAACGGGCGGACCGGACGACAATCGAAGTGACCGGCGTCGGCAGCCAGTACATCCCGACCGACCCCGACCGGAACGTCGTCGGTGCGGTCGCGGAGGCGCTCGACGCCCCCGCGCGCATCCGCATCGACAAGGGCGTCCGCCCGTCGTCCGGCCTCGGGTCGTCGGCGGCGAGCTCGGCCGCCGCCGCGGTCGCGCTGAACGAACTGTACGACCGCGGCCTCTCCCGGGAGGAACTCGTCCCCGTCGCCGCCGAGGGCGAAGCGGTCGTCTCCGGCGAGGCCCACGCCGACAACGTCGCGCCCGCGCTCCTCGGCGGGTTCACCGTCGCGACCGACGAGGGCGTCACGACCGTCGACGCCGACATCCCGCTCGTCGCCTGCCTCCCCGAAATCGCCGTCTCGACCCGCGACGCCCGCCGCGTCGTCCCGAGCGACGCCAGCATCGAGGACATGGTCCACACGGTCGGCCGGGCGGCGACCCTCGCGGTCGGGATGTGCCGCCGCGACGCCGACCTCGTCGGCGCGGGGATGGACGACCGCGTCGTCACGCCCGCGCGGGCGGAACTCATCAACGGCTACCACGACGTCCGCGAGGCCGCCCTCGCTGCGGGCGCGACCGGCGTCACCGTCTCCGGTGCCGGCCCGTCGGTCCTCGGCGTCTGCCAAGCCGCCGACCGCACCCGCGTCGCCGGCGCGATGCTCGAAGCGTTCGACGAGGCCGACGTGGCCGCCCGCGCCTACAAGACGCGGGTCGGTCGCGGGGCCGAAGTATTCGAATCCTGAGTAGTACAGAGAGAACCACTCGCACACTCGTATCTCGCCTTTTCTCGCGCCTGAGTCACTGTAACGCGTTGTCGCGGCCGGTGGTAACACGATTCCGAGAAGACTTTTCTCACTATCACGATATATTCGAATCATGGAACGAGCACTCGTCGTCGTCTCCCCCGAAGAACGGTCGCAGCGAATCCTCCGCGAGGCGGGCGAACTCGCCGCCGGCAGCGGCGCGGAACTCGTCGTCCTCACGGTTCTCCCGGACGAGGAGTTCGAGCGAACCCGCTCGGCGCTCGCCAGCGTCGGCTCCTCGGACGTGGTGTACGGCATCGACCAGGCCATCGAGTCGGCCACCCGCCGCGCCAAGCGCGTCGCCCGCGAGGCGTTCGAGGGGCTGGACCTCGACTACCGCATCGTCGCGGACATCGGCCCCGAGGCCGACACCATCTTAGAGACGGCCCGCTGGGAAGGCTGTGACCACCTCTTTATCGCCGGTCGCCGCCGCTCGCCCGCCGGAAAGCTCATCTCCCGGGACATGACGCAGTCGGTCATGCTCAACTTCGACGGCCCGGTCACCGTCCTCCTCGGCGAGGCGTCGTCCGACGACGCGAAGGGGAACGAAAAGGAGAAGTCAGGACTCCTCGCCTGAGAGCGGAGCGCCGAGACCGAAGAAAAGCGGAACCGGAAGGAATCGAAAACCGAGACGGTGAGTCAGTCGGCGGCCGCCGGATACCGCCGCGTTAGACGCCGCGGCCCTGAAGTTTGTCCTCGTCGGCCATGCCGACGTTCGCCTCGCCCTTCATGCCCTTGCCGATGCCGGCGGCGATGTCGGCGAGCGTGTCCGGGTCGTCCCAGTTGTTGACGGCCTCGACGATGGCCTCGCCCATCCGTTCTGGGTCCTCCGCGCCGAAGATGCCGGAGCCCACGAAGATGCCGTCGCACTCGTGGTACATCATGAGCGCGGCGTCCGCGGGCGTGGCGATGCCGCCGGCCGCGAAGTTGACGACCGGCAGGCGTCCCATCTCCGCCGTCTCGTGGACGAGTTCGGCGGGCGCTTCGTGCTCGCGGGCCCACTTCTCGCGCTCGTCGAAGTTGAGGCCGGTCAGGCTGCGAATCTGGTGTTTGATGGTGCGCTGGTGGGTGACGGCCTGGTTCACGTCGCCCGTGCCGGCCTCGCCCTTGGTGCGAATCATCGCCGCGCCCTCGTTGATGCGGCGGAGCGCCTCGGGGAGGTTGCGCGCGCCGCAGACGAACGGCGAGGTGAACTCGCGCTTGTCGATGTGGTAGTCGTTGTCCGCCGGGGTGAGCACCTCGCTCTCGTCTATCATGTCCACGCCGATGGATTCGAGAATCTGCGCCTCGGTGTGGTGGCCGATGCGGGCCTTCCCCATCACCGGGATGGAGACGGCGTCGATAATCTCCGTGACCGTCTCGGGGTCGGCCATCCGGGAGACCCCGCCGCGCTTGCGGATGTCGGCCGGGACGGCTTCGAGCGCCATGACGGCGACCGCGCCGGCTTCCTCCGCGATTTTCGCTTGCTCTGCGTTCACGACGTCCATGATGACGCCGCCCTTCTGCATCTGGGCGAACCCGCGCTTGACGAGTTCGGTCCCGCGCCGAAGCTCCTCTAGGTCGGTCTCCTCTGGCATATCCGTCGCTTGCGACCGGGTTCACTTAAGCGGTCGCTTCCACACGCCAACCGTTCGCATTCCGCACAGGTCGTGTTTCGCGGTCGACGACACCGGCCGCAGTCACCGAGACCGGCATCACTTTTTCGTCCCCCCGCTTCGGCGTGGGTATGGACGCGGCGACCCGACTGCGCCGACTGCTCGATGACCCCCGCCAGCTCTTTCAGGACGACGGCCTCCCGGCGGGAACCGACCTCCCGCGGTGGCTCGCGCCTCTGCCGGAGTGGTTGGAGAACTTCGGCCTCAACATCGCGTGGCTCGTGGTCGTCATCAACCTCGTCGGGACCGCCTTCGGCTTCTGGTACTACGGCTACCAGTTCGGCATCGAACCGACCGCGATGTGGCCGCTCGTCCCCGACAGCCCGGTCGCCACGCTGTTTATCGCGCTGTCGCTCGCGCTCTGGAAACTCGGGCGCTCGAACGAGTACGTCAACGCCCTCGCCTTCTTCGGCTGTCTCAAACTCGGGCTGTGGACGCCGTACGTCCTCCTCGCCTTCAAAAGCGACTTCTCGTACCTCCACTGGGCGATGTACAACTTCCTCTTCTGGAGCCACCTCGCCATGGTCGTCGAGGCCTTCCTCATCCAGCGGTACGCCGAGTTCCCGTCTCTCGCCGTCCTCGTCGCGGTCGGCTGGTACGCCCTCAACGACCTCGTGGACTACTTCGTTCCCATCGTGGGCACGCCGCACCACACCCTCATCCCGGCCGAGCCGGTCGTCGACGGCGTCGTCCAGCACGTCTCGCCCGCCCACGAGTACGCCGCGGCGGGCGCGGTCCTCCTGACCGTCGCGGCGACGTTCCTCGCGCTCGCGACGCGTGTCGCAAAGCTCGAACGGGGCGGCATCGACTGACCGAGAACCGACGACGCGTCGGCCGACTCGGACGTAGCCTTTTGCCTCGCCCCGCCCAACCGACACGCCATGAGCCTCTTCGACCGCGTGGCCGACCTGCCGGTGACCGTCGAGTCCGTCTCCCGCGACCGCTTCGAGAGCGACACGTCGAGCGGCTTTCTCCGCAAGACGACGGTGTTCTCGCTCGCCGGCGACGGCGCGGTCGGCCGCGGCGAGGACGTGACGTACGACGCCGAGGACCACGACGCTCTCGCTGACGCCCCCGAAGACGCTTTCGACCTCGCCGGGAGCTACGATTCCTTCGCCGCCTTCTCCGCGGCGCTCGACGGCGTGGACCTGTTTCCGACGAAAGCCCCCGAGCGCGAGACGGCCGAACACTACCGGCGCTGGGCGCTCGAATCCGCCGGCCTCGACCTCGCGCTCCGGCAGGCCGACACCGACCTCGCGTCCGCCGTCTCCCGCGAGCGCGACCCGCTCCGGTTCGTCGTCAGCACCCGTCTCGGGAACCCGCCGTCGGCCGACCGCGTCGAACTGCTCCTCGACCGCGACCCCGACTGCGAGTTCAAACTCGACCCGACAACTGACTGGGACGATGAGCTTGTGGCGTCGCTCGCCGCCCGCGACCGCGTCCGCATCCTCGACCTCAAAGGCTACTACGAGGGGACCGACGTGGACCAAGCCCCCGACCCGGAACTGTACGAGCGCATCCTGTCGGGGTTCCCGGACGCCGTCATCGAGGACCCGGCGTTCACCGACGAGACGCGCCCGCTGTTCGACGGCCGCGAGGGCCGCGTCTCGTGGGACGCCCCGATTACCGGCGTCGAATCCGTCGAGCGCCTCCCGTTCGAGCCGTCGTGGCTGAACATCAAACCCTCGCGGTTCGGCACGATCGAGTCGCTGTTCGACACCATCGAGTACGCCGACGAGCGCGGGATGTCGCTGTACGGCGGCGGCCAGTTCGAACTCGACGCGGGGCGCGACCACATCCAACTGCTCGCGTCGGTGTTCTATCCCGACGGCCCGAACGACGTGGCCCCCCGCGAGTACAACCTCCCCGACCCGCCGGCGGACCTGCCGACGAGCCCGCTCGTGCCGTCGGCTGACCCGTCCGGCCTGGAGTTCTGACGCCGCGACTCGGTCGGAGAAAAAACGACGACCGCCCGCCGCCTACTCGTCGCTGTCGGCGTGGGCGCGGACCCACAGTTCACCGATGCGGGAGAGGCGCGTCCGGTAGGACTTCCCGCGTTCTTCCTGTTCGATGTAGCCCTTGCCGCCGGGGCCGAGGCGGTCGACGTTGTAGATGACCTTCGACCGGAAGGAGTCGGTGTACTCCTCGTTCATCTCGCGGGCGAGCGCCTCCGCGAGTTCGGAGACCGACCCGAACTCGCCGTGCTCACCGAGTTTGAACAGGATGACCTCCTCGAACGGCTTGACGTTGGAGAAGGAGGCCACCGGGAGTTCGACGATGTGGCGGCCATCGATCTGCTTCGCGCCGATGGTCGTCCCACGCTCGTCGAACTCCGACAGCAGGTCGGAGGTGGCGTCGAGGCGCTCGCGGATGCGGTCGGCGTCGATTTCGCCGGAGTCGAGGAGGTCCTGGAGAAGGGCGCGCTCGGTCCGCAACTCCTCTGCGAGTTCGGTTTCGAGGTACTTCTCGGGGGCCGTGTAGTAGGTGTGGATGCGCTCGCGGTCGGCCTGTCGCTCGACCATGATGGAGTGGGCGGCGGTGGCGAAGGCGAAGGAGACCGGCCGGGGCATCGCGCTCACGTTGACCCACACCTCGCCGGGTTCGTCGTCGTCGCCGCGGAGTTCGTCGTCGGCGTCGAGTTCGGCGTTGATGAGGTCGTACGCCTGCTCGAACGCCGCGTCGTAGTCGTACACGTCGTCGACGATGACGCGTTCGGTCTCCGCGCCGAGGAGGTTCTCGAAGTCCTTTTCGAGCTTTCCCGAGAGATTCCGCGAGTACTCGACGTTCGCCTCGCTCCCGACGGCCCCTTCGAGGAGGATGACGCGGTCCACGTCCAACTGATCGCGGATGAGCGGCGCGATGAGTCGGTCGTAGTCGAAGCCGACGGGAACGATGTGCGTCTGCATACGTGGTACGTGGGCGGGGTCGGTTATGAAACCGACCAACTGACCCGACTATCACATCCCGTCCCACACCGCGCGACCCCACCGCTCCCACGCCAGCCACGCGACCACCCCGCCGACGAACGCGACGCCCAGATTCACCGCGACGCCGACGACGCCGATGGCGACCACGAGGGGGTAGCCGTCCGCGCGGGACAGACTGGTCAGACTCGTCCGCGCCAGTTGCAGGCCGATAATCGCCAAAATGACGCCGAGCATGGCGACCGGGTAGGCGGCGACCACGTCCGCGGCGAACAGGGCGACGACGACGTAGCCGACGCCGAGAATCACGTTCGCGCCGGCGGTCCGCGCGCCGAAGGCGTACTTGCCGGCGACGCCGCCGCTGCCGTGGCACATCGGAAAGCCGCCGAGAGGGACCGCGAGAAGGTTCATCGCGCCCATGCTGGTGGCGAGTTCGTCGGCCGAAACGTCGCGGTCGAAGTAGTCCGCGAGCAGGACCGACGTGGCGAGCGCGGCGTTGCCGACGGTCATCGCCAACTGGGCGACCGCGGCCTCAACGACGGCGAACGAGAGGTTCCCGAGCGAGAACAGACCGGCGTCCCGGACCGGCGGAACGGCGAGCGACAGGTGGCCCACGTCGGAAAAAGCGACCGCGCCGCCGACCGCGAGGACCGCGAGGGCGCTCACGTTCGAGCGTCTGGTGAGGAGGGCGACGGCGGCGACGGCGACCGCGAGGCCGGCGAGCGGGAGGTCGCCCGCACCGAGTTCGAGACCCGTCGAGAGGAGGACGAGCGCGACGCCGAACTGGACGCCGCGGACGACCGGCGCGCCGATGTAGCGACTCACGCGGCCGAGCGAGCGCGTCCGGCCGATAGCGAGGAGGACGACGCCGAGGCCGAGCCCGGCGAGGAGCGCTTCGCCGGTCGTGACCGTCTCCGCGAGGACGAGCGCGGCCAGCGCCTTCATCGGTTCGACCGACAGCGGGGCCGCGTAGTACAGCCCCCAGACGACCTGAAACACGCCGAACCAAACGAGCACGACCGCCAGCGAGAGGTCCGTCAGGCGGGCGACGGCGACGACGATAGGGAGGACCGTAACCGAATCACCCACCGCGCCGGTGAACTCGTGCCACTCGAAGTCCACCGCGAGCTCGTCGCCGTACGGGAAGGAAACGCCCATCGAGATGGGGATTCCGCGTCGACGGGCAAATGCATTTGCGTAATCGAGAGACGGAACGACGGTCGGTCAGAGAAACCGGATTAGGTTACGCGCATCCGCGGTCGAACCCCGCGCTCATTCGAACGTCGAGAGGTCGAAGTGGACGCCGCCGCGGAGGTAATCGACGCCCATGAACAGCATCACGGGGGCGAGCAGGAGCGCGAACAGCCCGCCGAAATACGGGTCGCCGCGGGCGTCGAGGACGGACGAGAGGCCGTTTGCGAGCACGGCCAGCCCGAAGCAGACGTAGCCCGCGCCCGCGACGACGTGCCACCGGAGCGTCGTCGACCCGAGGCCGACCGACTCGCGGACGCCGGCGACGACCAACAGCACGCCGGCGGCGGCGAACAGCGCGAACCGGGCGAACGAAATCGGGTGGGCGGGCGGCCCGAGAAGCGCGAGGCCGCCCGCGATGAGGAGGTCGAACACCCCGACGACGGCGAGAAATCGACGGTCCATGTGCGCCGGTCTCGACGCGGAGATGTAAAACTAGCTACAACCCAGCGGCCGCCCGGCGGCGACGGCAGCCCGCCGACCGCTCACCGCGTCGTCGACAGGTCGGCCGACTCGACGACTGTCGCGAACTCCCGGTTCAGATGTGCCAGCGCGGTTCGGTGCATCTCGTCGGCCGAAAAGCGCTCGCCGTCGTGGCCCTCGCGGTCGAACGTCGCGGTCGCGTCCGCGGGGAGGTACACGTCGAAGCCGAGGTTCTCGGCCATCCGCGTCGTCGTCGAGACGCAGTGGTCGGTCGTGAGGCCGCAGACGACGAGCGTCGAGTGGTCGCGCTCGCGGAGCCACGCTTCGAGGTCGGTCCCGATGAAGCCGCTGTTGACGCGCTTCGTGAACACCGGTTCGCCGTCGACGGGTTCGGCCTCGGGCTTCCACGCGAAGCCTTCCCCGTCACTTCGGAGCGGCGAGTCGGGCTCGGCGGAGTCGTGGCGGACGTGGACGACGGGGCGGTCGGCCGCGCGCCACGCCGCGAGCAGGTCGGCGACGCGCGCCTCCATCTCGGGGTTGTTGCGGTCGCCCCACGCGGGGTCGTCGAAGCCGACCTGCATGTCGATGCAGACGAGCACGGCGTCGTCGGGGAGGTCGGCGGCGGTCATCGCTCACCCTTCGAATCGGACCCCGCCATCAGTCGTCCGCCGGGGCCGTCGGCACCTTCGGGTGCTCGCGGGTGATGCGAATCGGGCACTCGTCGGGCGCTTGCGACTCGTCGGCGGAGAACATGTACTGCGGCCACTCGCGGTCGCCCTCGACGCCCCAGTCACCGAGGTCGGCGTGGGGGCAGACGCCGTCGTACTCCTCGATGCGGTTCTGGATGACCGCGCGGGCCTGCTGGCCGGCCTCGGTGTCGGCGGTGATGCCGTCGAACAGCGCCCGCGGCTGGAAGGTGATTTCGAGGCCCCACGGGCAGTAGCGACTGATGCGCTCGTCGTAGAACGGCGCGCGGGTGGTCGGGAACATGGGCTCGCCGCCGAAGGAGAACTCCCACGTCGGGTCGTCGGGGTCGGTCGGGATGTCCGCGGGCCACGGCTCCGGGTCGTTGACGTGGAGGAACTGGAGGATGTGCCAGAGGCGTTCGTGGTAGTCGGCCTCGGAGAGGTCCGCCGCCGGCGGCTTGAAGAACGTGACGAGCGAGCACGCCTCGGAGTAGTCCGGGTACACCTCCAGATATTCGAGGAGGGTGTCGCGGAGCGCCAACAGCGCGTCCTTGTCGGTCATCGAATCCACGAAGGTGTAGAGGGCGTCGCCGTTTCGCTCGGACTCGATACCGAAGTAACACGGGAACGGCGCGCCGTCGCGGTCGCCGAGCATCGTCTCGCGGAACGTCTCGTAGTGCTTTCTCGCCCAGTCGGGGAGGTCGCCGTCGTCGAGGCGGCGGCGGAGCACACCCTGCTCCATGAGCACTTGGTTACCCGACTCGTTCATGCGCGTCAATTGGATTCAGCGGCTTTGAGAGTTCGGGTTCGCGGGGCGAACACGACCCTCGAAGCGGCGGGCGACGACTCCCGATTCGGCAGTCGGAGTCGCCGTCGGCCCCAGCTTCAGAGTAGGCGGTCGAGTTTCACAGCGGGCGGTCGAGTTTCAGATAGCGCGTCTCGTACCCCATCGACTCGTAACACGACCGGGCGGCGTCGTTGTCGGCGTGGACGCTCAGCGCGGCGCGCTCGCAGCCGCGGTCGCGGCCCCACTCGTGGGCTCGTTCGAGGAGTTCCGTGCCGACGCCCTCGCCCCGCGCCGCGGGCGCGACGTAGAGGTCTTTCACCTTGGCGACCGGCCCGCGGGCGAACACCGGCGGCGACTCGGACGCGGCGACGGTGACGTAGCCGCGGAGGTCGTCGATGGCGTCAGCCTCCGCACCCGCGTCCGCGACGGCGACGAACGTCTGAACGCCCTCGGCGTCCACCTGCTCGCCCCGGTAGTCGAGCGCCTCGGCGCGGGCATCGACGTCCTCGGCCAGCGCGTCGTAGTCGTCGACCTCGCCCATCTCCGCGGCGAACGGGAGCCACAGGTCGTCTACCAGCGCGTCCACCTCGTCGGCCTGAAGCGGTCGAATTCCCATGAATCACCGACGACTCGCGGCGGTGTCAAAAGAGTAACTGTATTCGGCGGTCGCCGGCGGCGAGTGTCGGCCGCCTCACTCGATTTCGAGGCCGCTCCCGTCGGCACCGTCGTCAGCGCCCTCGTCCCACTCCAGTTCGAACTCGATGCTCAGTTCGTAGGGGCCGCCGGCGGGGCCCTCGCGCTCGGCTTTCACCTCGAACGTCGGTGATGCGGGCGGCTCCATCGTGACGGTCTGGTCGCCGGCTTTCAGCGTAATCGGCTCGCCCGCGTCGAGTTTGTCTGCGACGGTGCGGAGGTACGACGCGATTTCGGCGCGGGCCTGTCGGTTCTCGGACTCGAACAGCACTTCTTCGGGCATGGAGTGGAGGTTACTCGCGCAGGCAGATAAGGTTCGTTGCGGAGCAGAGCGGACCGGCGCGACCCGGCGTCAGTCGGCCCGGAGGCCGTCGGTGAACCGGGACTGGTTTTCCTCGGGCGCGGCGGCGGTCATCGCGGAGACGCCGACGGTCAGAAGCGCCGACAGCGCCATCCCCCAGAGGGCGTAGTCCCACGTGAGGTAGGTCGCGCCGAACAGCGTCACGGAGCCGACTTCGACCGCGGGGACGAACACGTGCGCGAGGTAGAACGCCTGCGAGCCGAGGATGCCGGCGAACATCCCCGTCCGGGTCGTCTTCGCCCAGTAGAGCGCGACGATGACCGGTAGGGCCATCTGGGCGAACCCGCCGAAGGCGGTGTCACCGACGGAGACGAGCGTGCCGGGCCGGAACAGGCTGGCGACGAACGTGAGCGTGGCGAACAGGGCGACGCCGATGCGGGCCAGCCACGCCTCGCGGGCGTCGCTCGCGTCGGGGTTGACGAACGGCCGGTAGAGGTCGCGGGTGAAGTACGACGACCCCGAGAGGAGCATCGAATCCGACGACGACATCATCGCGGCCATCGCGCCGGCGACGACGAGCGCGGCGAACCACACCGGCGTGTACTCGTTGAGGAGCACCGGAAGGACGTTCGCGCCCTCGGGGACGGCGACGCCGAGGCCGGCGGCCCACGTACCGAGGATGAACGCGGGGACGAACAGCAGGACGACGAGGACGGGCCACAGCGCGAACGAGCGCTTGAGGACCGCGCCCGACTTGGCGACGAAGAAGCGCTGGTTTATCTGCGGGAACATCGCCACGCCGAAGGCGATGGTGACGGCCGACGCGATGATGTACTGCGGCGAGTAGAGGCCGCCGCCGAGCGCGAGGAACTCGGGTTTGTTGGTCGCGAGGGCGTTCGACAGCGCCGTGGGGCCGCCGGCCGCGGCGGCGACCCAGCCGACCGCAATCCAGACGACGCCGAGCATGAACAGCCCTTGGAGGGTGTCGGTCCACGCGACCCCGCGGAGGCCCGCGATGACGACGTAGGCAATCATGAACACGGTGATGCCGGCCGCGCCGGCCCAGTAGGGAACCATCCCGTTCGTCAGCCCGACGATGGCCTCGCCCGCGCCCATCTGCTGGAGCATCACGTACGGGAACAGCCAAAACAGGCTGATGCCGGCGACGACGGCGCGCAGGCGGGTCGAGCCGAAGCGGTCACCGAGCATCTCGCCGAGGGTGACGTAGCCGTGGGCGCGGCCGACGAGCCACTGCTTGTAGCCGACGACGTACCAGAGGATGGCGAACAGCACGCCGTCCATGACGCCCATCACGAGAATCCACTCGGGGCCGGCGCGGTAGGCGAGGTCGGGGCCGCCGAAGAACGTGAACGCAGAGAGGAGCGTCGCAAACGTGGTGAACAGGAGGACGACGGTCCCGATGGAGCGACCGGCGAGGTAGTAGTCCTCCGCGTCGCGGCTGGTCAGGCGGTAGGCGAGCAGGCCGACCGCGAGCGCGACCACGAGGTACGCGCCGACGACGCCGAGTTGGATACCGAGCGCCGAGACCATCAGCGACCCTCCCCGACGATGCCGCGGTCCCACGCCGTCCGGGTGAACAGGTGGAAGACGACGGCGGTCAGCCCCATCCAGCCGATGTGCCACCAGAGCCACAGCGGCAGACCGGCGAAGACCCGGCTGTCGCCCCAGAGGAACCACGGAACGGCGAACGTCACGAGGATTGCGAAGACGGCAACCCAGCGGTAGTCGATGCGCACTCGCGTCATTCGTAGGAACGATAATCGATAATGATGCGTAAATCTTACTCTATCGACCTACGTTGCCCCTGATTGAAGAACTATTTTCTTCAACAGGCCCTGTCGAATGACCGGAGCCGCTCACGTCGCGGTCGCGGTGCGGGTGGCGGTCCCGTCGGTCAGTCGGTCGGTCACGGCGACCCGAGCGCCGAAACAGTTTCCAGCGGCGCGGACGAGCGGACGCACATGAACTTCGGCATCCAGCTCTACTCGCTTCGAGACCTCGACGAGTCGACCGCGGCGCTCGTGCGCCGGGCCGCGGACGCCGGCTTCGACGGCGTGGAGTTCGCGGGCGTCGACGACGCGGCGGCGGTCCGCGCGGCCCTCGACGACACCGGGGTCGGCGCACCCGCCGCCCACGTCCCCATCGAGGACCTCGAAGCCGACCTCGACGCCGTCTGCGAGCGCTACGGCGCGCTCGGCGTCGAGACGCTCGTCGTTCCGTTCCTGCCCCCGGAGGCGTTCGCCGACGCCGACGCGGTCGACGAGACCGCACACCGGCTGGACGACCTGACCGCGAAGTGCGACGACCGAGGCGTCAGACTGCTCTACCACAACCACGACCACGAACTCGTCACGGTCGAGGGCGAACCCGCGCTCGACCGGCTCGCCGAGGAGTCGGGAATCGGCTTCGAACTCGACCTCGCGTGGATTCTCGCCGCCGGCTACGACCCCGTCGCGTACATCGACCGCTACGCCGACCGAACCCCGGTCGTCCACCTGAAAGACGTGGTACTCGACGCCGACGCGAAACGCGGCGGGCGACCCGTCCCGCTCGGCGAGGGAGAACTCGACATCGACCGCTGTCTCGCGGCCGCCCGCGAGGGATTCGTCGAGTGGGCCGTCGCCGAACACGACTTCCCCGAAGACCCGGCGGCGTTCTGCCGGGACGCCGGCGAGTTCGTCGGCGCGCACCGAACTGACGAGGAGGCGTAACGAATCGGGCGGTCGGCGGCGGTCGCTGGCGGCGGACGGAACGCGGGGATTCGCCGGCGACGGAGCGGATTTCGGGGACGAGACGAACGACTAACTGACGTTCGAACCGTCGGCCACGATAGATATTTCCCTCGGGCGCAACTTATATAATGACGTTCGTGGGTTCCGCCCATGACGCCATCACAATCATCACATCACCACCCCCAGCGGGGTGACTTCACCAATGGACGACACTTCAAAATATCTCATTCACGCTTCCATCTCCGCCGACGGGGTCGTCGAACGGAGCGACGTCGTCGGGGCCGTCTTCGGGCAGACCGAGGGCCTCCTCGGCGACGAACTCGACCTCCGCGACCTCCAACAGTCCTCCAAGGTCGGTCGGATAGACGTACAGATAGACTCGGAAAACGGCCACTCGTTCGGCCAGATGACCATCGCCAGCAGCCTCGACAAGGCCGAGACGGCCATCCTCGCGGCCTCGCTGGAGACGCTGACCCGCGTCGGTCCCTGCCAGGCCGTCATCGAGGTCACGAACATCGAGGACGTGCGCGAGGCCAAGCGCCGGATGGTCGTCGAGCGCGCCAAGGAACTCCTCGCGGAGTCGTTCGACGACACCGTGATGTCTTCGACGGAAATCCTCGAAGCGGTCAAAGAGAGCGTCCGCGTCGAGGATATCACCGAGTACCAGGGTCTCCCGGCGGGCCCCCGCGTCGCCGATTCCGACGCCATCATCGTCGTCGAGGGACGCGCCGACGTGCTCACCCTCCTCCGCTACGGCATCAAAAACGCCGTCGCCGTCGAGGGAACGAACGTCCCCGACGCGGTCGCCGGCCTCACCCAAGAGCGGACCGTCACGGCGTTCCTCGACGGCGACCGCGGCGGCGAACTCATCCTGCGGGAACTCTCGCAGGTCGGCGACGTTGATTACGTCGCGTTCGCGCCCGACGGCCGGTCGGTCGAAGACCTCGACCGCGCGTCGGTCGTCCGCGCCCTCCGGAACAAGGTCGCGCTCTCGTCGCTTCCGGACGACGGCGACGGGGACTTCCGGGCCGCCGTCGCCGCCGCCAACGGGACGGGGGCGGGGGAGGCTCCGACGGACCCTCACACGGAGTCGCCGACGACTGAGGCGTCGTCGACTCCACCCGCAGACGGCCCCATCAACGGGTCGGCCGACGCGGTCACCGACCCCACCGCCGAGGGCGGTAACGGTGGCACCGTCGCGGTCGAGCGGCCCGCGGACGCCGCGAGCGAGAACGCGGCGGCCGACGGCGACGCCGCCGACGCGGAGGTGTTCACCGAGTCCGAGGTCGAAGCCGTCGCCGAGGCGGTCGACCCCGCCGACGAGCGACCCTCGCTCACCGACCACGTGCAGGCGGTCATCGCCGACGAGAGCGGCATGGCACGCCTCCTGAACGACGGCCTCGACATCGACGACGAGGTCGCGGTCGAGAAGGTCTACGACACCGTCGAGTACGCCGACCCCGCCCCGGCAATCGTCGTCGTCGACGGCGAGGCGAGTCAGAAACTCGTCGACATCGCGGCCCAGCGCGGCGTCGGGCACGTCGTGGCACGCTCGAACGGCGAGTACGTCAAAAAGCCCGTCAGCGTCCGCGTCAGAACCGCGGACCAGCTCCTCGACTGAGGGCGGAGCGGCCCGACGCCGGCCGGGACTCAACCCTCGCTCGATTCGAGGACGAGCCGAAGCCCGTCGTCGCCATCGAACGCGTCCGAAATTCGGGCGTCCAGCCGGAACCCGAGTGCTTCGTAGCAGGCGCGCGCGCCGTCGTTCTCCGGATGAACCAGCAACGTGAGCGGTGCGTCAGCCGCGTCGGCCGCGTCGGCGTCCGAGCGGCGCGCGTCGCGGAAGGCTTCCACGAGCGCGGTGGCGCGTCCTTCGCGCCGGTGGTCGGGCGAGACGGCGAGTTCAGTCAGATGCGCGCCGACGCCGAGCAGGTAGCCCACCGGCCGGTCGTCGGCGTCAACGGTGACAAGCAGCGTGCCGACGGCGGGCCACGCGTCCAAGAGGCCGGGCGACGGATGAGAGACGAATCGCTGGAGCGACTCGACGGCCGGCAGGTCGGTGTCGCGGGCGGGTCGAACGCCCGCCACGTCGGCGTCGCCCCCGTCACGGCCGTGTCCCCCCGTCACAGCGGAATCCAGACGATGACCGCGCCCAGCGCGCCGGCGAACGTGGCGAGGAAGTTGACCGCCTGATTGCCGAGGCCGGCCCCTTCGACCGTCGCGCCGAGGAGGCTATCGACGGTCATGCCGACGAGGCCGCCGGCGAGAATCGCGATGGCGGCCGTCTGAGCCGGGATGGGGAGCACCAGCACGCTCACGCCGGCCACGAAGGCAGCGCCCACCGCGCCGGCGACCTCGCCCTGCCACGTCACCGCGCCGTCGGTCCCCGCCGGGACGGGCTTGAGCGAGGTGATGAGCCGCGGCTGGTCGAACAGCCCGCCGATTTCGCTGGAGAGGGTGTCGCTCATCGCGGCGGCGGCCGACCCGGCGAACGCGAGGACGAGCAGGTCGCTGACGAACGGATAGCCGAGGGTTTGCGCCGCGGCGTAGCCGACGACGGAGACGAGCGAGACCCCCGAGTTGCCGAGGACGTTGCCGGTGCCGCGAGCGCCGTCGTTGTCCTCGGCGACGCCGCGTTCGGCCTTGCTGTCGTACCGGAACTTGGTGGCGAGCGCGCCGACGCCGAAGAAGGAGACGAGCACGAGCGCCCATCCGAAGCCGCCGAAGACGACCGCGAAGAGGAGGAGGAGCACGCCGGTTATCATGCCGGCGACGGAGGCCGTTCCGAGGGCGTAGGCGGCGTAGCCGAGCGCGACCGTGAGAGCGAGCGCGACGCCGGTCTGCGTCGGTGATACCGGCCCCGCGAGCACCTCGACGCCCCAGAGGACGAGCCCGATAGAGAGCATGACGAGCGGGTCGTCGCGCTCGTAGAGGGCCGTCCGGAGCACCGCGCCGACGAGGCCGCCGACGGCCGCGAGCAGGGTGAATCGGGCGAAGAGCATCGCCTCGCCCGTCAGCGACGCGATTGCCGCCTGTCCCGCGGTCCCTGCGAGGACCGCGGCCGCGACGAAGCCCGCCGCGCGAAGCGACTCGTCGGACGTTCTCGAATCCACCAGTCGCGCGCCGAGGTTGCCGTAGGCGAGTATCAACACCGCGGCGGCGAACACCGAAAGCGGCATCGTGACGCGCGGGACCGTCGCCAAGAGGGCGAGGCCGGTCGCGGCCAGCGCGAACCCGGCGAGCCCGTTGAGCCGGCCGTCCTGCCGGTCGCCGGGGCGCGCGAACAGCTCGAACAGCGGGCCGTCGTCGACGACGAACGCCGCCAAGAGCGCGACTGCGGTGAAGGGCGCGAACGCGGCCGCGCCGAGACTGGGGGCCGCGAGGGCCAACGTCCCGACGACCGCGAACCCGCCCGCTCGCCGTACCGTGGAAGTCACACCATTCGGTATCCCCGACGCGCACTTAACCCTCCCGACATCACCGACGACCGCACAACCGCGGGTCTGCGGGCCGGTGCCGAGGGGCGGAATCTCGGGCCGACGCCGAACCCGAAGCGTTAGGAGAATCGCCGCGAGAACGATTCCCGTGGGACTGTACGACTCCTATCTCGCCCTCCGGTTCCGCCTCGACGACGCCGACGCCCCCGAGCACGTCGCGCTCGTCATCACCGAGCGCGACCTGCTGGAACAGGGCGCCTACGAGACGCTCGAAGCGTTCGTCGGCTGGGCGTTCGAGTTCGGGAGCGACCGCGTCACCATCTCCGTGAGCGTCCTCGACGAGGCGGTCGTCCCGACGCTCGCCCGCGAACTCCGCGACCTCGACGTTCCGCACCGAGTCGAGCTTCGCGAGCCGGGCGACACCGAGCGCGCCGACGCCCCCGTACAGGTCAGTATCGGCCTCGGCGGGAAACGCGAGTTCGCGTCGGTCGTCCGGTCGCTGGCCGGGGAGGTCGACGAGGGCGCGCTCGACCCCGACGACATCGACGCCGCGGACATCGAACAGCGACTCGTGTTCCCCGACGAACCCGACTTCGTGGTCAAGACGGGCGCGGAGCGCCTGTCGGACTTCATGATTTGGCAGTCCGTCTACGCCGAACTCTACTTCACCGACGTGAACTGGCGGGACTTCAGGAAGCGGGACTACCTGCGGGCGTTGCGGGACTATCAGGACCGCCAGCGGAGGTTTGGCCGATGAGCGTCAGCGAATCGGCCAACCGTTGTCGCGCTCGAAGAGTGCGACAGAAGTTCGGCCGCTAGGGCGAATCGCGTGGCGGCGTTGCCGACGCGTCCTCCTCGACCGCACACATATGTTGATTGAATAGCAACACGTCCCTAATGCCCTCCACCTCGACCGACAGAACGGACCTTCTCCCGCCGCCACCGCCGGCCAGCGAGTGGCTCGAAGACGGACACGTCATGTTCGCGCTCACAGTACTGCTCGTTCTCTGGCTCAATCTGCCCGCCCAGCCGGACTGGCCGTGGGCGCTCGTCGGCGTCGCTGTCGTCCCGCCGTGGCTGTTCCTCGAATCGCGTTACGAGGGCTGGCGCTCGTGGGTTCCGACCGTCGCCTACGGCGGGGCGGTGCTACTGTTGGGGCCGCGGTACGAAGCCGAGTTCGTCGCCATCGTGCTCGGCCAGAGCGCCACGCTACTGGCGTGGTTCTGCTGGCGGACGTTCCGACGGCGGGTTCGCCGGTAGGGTGACCCGCCGCGGTCTCTCAAACCGCTGTTTGTGCTTACAGAAGACATATTGTTAGACGGCTGAACTTTCCGGCATGAACCGCCGCGAGATGTTGGCGTTGTCGGGCGCGCTCGCCGCCGCGACGATAGCCGGCTGTACGGGCGACGGGCAGTCACCCGCCGAGACCGAAACCGAGGCGACGGCCACCGAAACTGCGACGATGGATACGCCGACAGAGACCCCGAACGATGAACCACCGACCGGCGAACCGAGCGTGGACAACGAGCGACTCGCCGCGCTCGCGGCCGGCAACGCCGAGTTCGCCCTCGACCTGCACAAACAGGTCGCGTCCGAACAGGGCGGCAACCAGTTCCTCTCGCCGTACAGCATCTCCGTCGCGTTGGCGATGGCCTACGCGGGCGCTCGCGGAACGACCCGCGAACAGATGGAAGCGACGCTCCACTACACGCTCGGGGAAGACGTTCACCCGGCGTTCGCAGACCTACGGGCGGCGCTCGAAGAGCGAGAGACGGCTCGGGCCCCAATCGACGGCGGCGAAGCCGACGCTTTCCGATTGGCCGTGGCGAACGCGCTGTGGGGCCGCGAGGGGTTCGCGTTCTCGGACGCGTTCCTCGATAGCCTCGAATCGAACTACGGGGCCGGGCTTCGACGGGCCGATTTCGCCGGCGACCCGGACGGCGAGCGGGAACGAATCAACGAGTGGGTCGCCGGCCAGACAGAGGGCCGAATCGAGGACCTACTTCCGGCTGGCTCCGTCACACCCGACACGGCGCTCGTCCTCACCAACGCCATCTACTTCATGGCGCAGTGGGCGCACACGTTCGACTCCGAGGACACCGAGGACGGAACGTTCACCGCGCTGGACGGGTCCGAGTCGACGGTGCCGCTCATGCGGCAGGAACTCAAGGCGAACTACGCCGACCTCCCGAGCGCGCAGGCCGTCGAACTCCCGTACCTCGGCCGGGACGTGTCGATGGTACTGCTGCTCCCGGACGAAGGCGAGTTCGAGTCGTTCGAACAGAGTCTGACCGCAAGCCGACTGTTCGGCGTCTTCGAGGAGATGCGAGAGCGAATCGGCGACGTCGTCCTCCCGCGGTTCGAGTTCGAGACCGAGGTCCAACTCTCGGAGGCGCTGTCGAGTCTCGGGATGTCCGCCGCGTTCGGCTCGGATGCCGACTTCGGCGGCATGACCGAGGGTGACGGGTCAGCTCTCGCCATCGACGAGGTGTTCCACAAGTCGTTCGTCTCCGTGGACGAGGAGGGGACAGAGGCCGCGGCGGCCACGGGCGTCGTCGTCGAATCGTCGCTACCACCGAGTTGGGGCGAGCTCCGGTTCGACCGGCCGTTCCTGTTCTGCATCCGCGACAGGCCGACGGACGCGACACTGTTCTACGGTCGCGTCGTCGACGCCGGGGCTGCGCAGGGCGACGAATAACCGCAAAACAGTTCGGACGGCCGACTCAGTCGGCCGTCTCGTCGGTCCGCTTCGCCAACTCGGCGGACACCTCGTCGGCCCCCGACGAGGGGAGTTGCTCGCGGAGGCGACCGGCGACGGTGCGGGCGTCCTCCAACTCGACTTCGGCGACGGCCCGGACGAGCGTGACGGCGCGCTCGGTCCGGGTGCGCTGCCACGACTGCTCTCTGGACTCGTAGGTGCGGATGCCGCGCAGGAAGTCGACCTTCGAGAACTCCGGCCAGTAGGGCGCACAGAAGTAGACCGCGGCCTCGTTGCCGTTGGCGTGCCACGGCAGGAAGTTCGAGGTGCGCTCGTCGCCGCCGGGGCGGATGATGAGGTCCACGTCGCGGACGGGTTTTCTGGACAGGCGGCGGTCGACCGCCGACACGTCCACTTCGTCGGGCGAGAGGTCGCCGCGCTCGACCGCCCGGCAGACGTCGCGGGCGGCCCCGAGGAGTTCCGCCCGGCCGCCGTACGCGAGGGCGATGTTGAGGGTGAAGCCGTCGTAGTCGGCGGTCCGGGACTCCGCGTACTCGACGGCGTCGCGGACGCGGTCGGGGAGCAGGTGGACCTCACCGATGGCGCGGACGGCGACCTCGCGGTCGTGGACGCGCTCGGAGTCGGCGAACTCGTAGAGCTTGTCCTCGATGAGGTCGAAGAGGGGTTCGCGCTCGTGTTCCGGGCGGTCGAAGTTCTCGGTCGAGAAGGTGTACAGCGTCAGCTCCTCGATGCCGAGTTCCTCGCACCACGTCAACACGTCCTCGGTCGTCTGCGCGCCGGCCTTGTGGCCGTCGGGGGCGTCGTCGCCGTTCTTCCGGGCGTACCGGCGGTTGCCGTCCTGAATGATGGCGACGTGGGTCGGTCCGTCGTCTATCTCCCGGTCGAGCACCCGCTCGTAGGCGCGTCGAAAGCCGCGTCGGACCCACCCGAACATATACCGCCGGTCGTCTCCCGGGGCAATGTGTCTTGTGGGTTACACCGTCGCACGGTGCGGCGGGCGACGAATCGCCACCCGTTTGTACCTCCCCGAGAAGACTCGGACATGAGCGAGACCATCGACGAGGACCTCTACCAGCGGACCCTCGCGCTGCTCGAACCCGGCGATATCGAACTCGTCGGGGCCATCGTCCACACCGACCTCACCAGTCGCGAGGACCTGGAGATGCAGGAGCTGACCGTCGAAATCAACGATGTCATCGCGGAGCACGCGGGGAAGGGCGACGCGTGGATTTACGCCGGCAACGACGACACCGACTTCTCGTCGAACCAGTTCCAGGGCCTCTCCGTCGAGGACGACGAGTTCGTCTGGGAGTGCCAACAGCTCGTCCGCGACGGCACGTTCGACCTCGTGTTCTACTACGAGGCCATCGCCGACCAGGACGCCATCGTCGAGGGCCTCGAAGCGCTCGACGACATCGACCGCGTCACGCCGGTCCCCTGACGCGGTCCCTCGACGCGGGCCGCGGCCCGTCGACGCTCGAACGTCCTTTTTTACCCCACGGGCCGGGCGCTCGCGCCGCCCGCGTCGAGCGTTCACGGACGGCTCGCCGGGCGTTCGGGTCTGTTCGCCGCGGTGAGAACAAGCGAGGCGTTTATCCGCCTCGCATCCCGAGTGACGCCCATGATACAGGCGGACGCGGACCTCTCTCGTCTCGACCGCGCCATCGTCAACGCCTTCCAGGGCGGCTTCCCCGTCGTCGAACGTCCCTTCGAGCCAGCGGCGGCCGCGCTCCGCGAGCGCGGGGTGGACGTGTCGGCGGCCGACCTCTGCGAGCGGGTGCGGACGCTCGACGAGGAGGGCGTTCTCTCGCGGTTCGGCGCGCTCGTCAACGCCGAGGAAATCGGCGGCACGGCGACGCTCGTCGCCATGCACGCGCCGCCCGAGCGATTCGACGAGGTGGCCGAGCAGGTGAACGACCACCGCGAGGTCGCGCACAACTACGAGCGCGAGCATCCCCACCTGAACATGTGGTTCGTCGTCTCGGTCGCCGACGAGTCGCGGGTCGAGGAGGTGCTCGGTGACATCGAGGACGAGACGGGCCAAGCGACGTACAACATGCCCAAGCGCCACGAGTTCCACGTCGGCGCGAAGTTCCTCCTCGACGGTCCCATCTCGGACGGCGACCTCGACCTCTCGCACCTCGGCCCCGACGTGGAGCCGACGGACGCGCGCACCCTGACGCCCGACGAGCGCGACCTCGTCATGGAGATTCAGGGCGGCCTGCCGATTACGGAGACGCCCTACGCCGACGTGGCGGCGGCCATCGGACAGGAGCCGTCGTGGGTCGTCGAGACCATCAAGCGGTTCAATCTGGAGGGGAAGGTCCGCCGCGTCGGCGTCATCCCGAACCACTACGCGCTCGGCTACTCGGAAAACGGGATGACCGTCTGGAACGTCCCCGACGACCTCGTGATGGAGGTCGGCCCCGAAATCGCCTCGCTGGACTTCGTCACCCACTGCTACCGCCGGCCGCGACACGAGGGCGTCTGGCCGTACAACTTCTTCGCCATGACCCACGGCCGCTCCGAGGCGGAAAGCGAAGCCCGCATCGAGCAGGTGCGCGAGGTCATGAGCGACTACTGGGACGTGGGCGACGACGACTGGGACACCCTGTTTTCGACGCGCATCCTGAAGAAGACGGGAATCAGACTGGACGAACGAGCCGAGGCGAACACGGAGTGAGATGATTCCGCTGGTCCACGACCTCTCCGACGAGACGGTCGTCGTCTTCGGCGGGGGGCCCGTCGGCGCGCGGAAGGCCCGCCGGTTCGCCCGCGAGGCGCGGACCGTCGTCGTCAGCCCCGCGTTCGCTGACCGCGACTTCGGCGACGCGGAACGCGTCCGGGCGGCCCCCGCGCCCGACGAGGTTTCCGACTGGGTCGAACGGTTCGCCCCGGCGCTCGTCGTCGCGGCGACCGACGACGACGACGTGAACGACGCGGTCGTCGCAGCCGCCCGAGACGCCGGCGCACTCGTCAACCGGGCCGACCGGAGCGGCGAGCGCGACGCGGGGAGCGTGGTCGTCCCGGCCACCGTCGAGGACGGCGACGTGTCGGTCGCGATTACGACCGGCGGGGCGAGCCCGGCGCTCTCGAAGCACCTCCGAGAGCGCGTCGAAGCCGAGTTGGCGGGAGCCGGCGAGATGGCCGCGTTGACCGCGGAGCTTCGGGCGGAGCTCAAGGCGTCCGACCGGTCGCCGGCCGAGCGCCGTGATGCGATTCGCGCGGTCGTGCGAGACCCGTCGGTTTGGAAGGCTTTACGTACCGGCGATGCAAATCCCCGCCAAGAGGCAGCGCGCGTGATACGAGACACACAGCGAGGTGATTCATGAGAGATTCGGGCGTCATCTCCGGTGTGAGCGTCGCCCACGACCGGGCCAGCGTTCGCGAGATAGAAGCCGCGTCGAGCGACGACGTTCAGACCGTCGTCGAGCGACTCCTCGCCCGCGACGGCGTCTCCGAGGCGTTTTCGCTCCAGACGTGTAACCGCGCCGAGGCGTACGTCGTCACCGACGACGCGGCCGACGGCCGCCGCGCGCTTGACGATTTCGCTCCCGACGTTCGAGACGGGAGCGTCCGCCACATGGACCACGAAGAGACCCTCCGCCACCTCATGCGCGTGGCGTCGGGGCTCGAATCGCTCGTCCTCGGCGAGGACCAGATTCTCGGACAGGTCAAAGCCGGCATCGAGGCCGCCCGCGAACAGGACGCCATCGGCCCGATGCTCGAAGACGCGCTCATGAAGGCCGTCCACGTCGGTGAGCGCGCCCGCGACGAGACGGCCATCAACGAGGGGGCCGTCTCCCTCGGGAGCGCCGCCGTCAGGCTCGCGCGGGCCGAACTCGACGCCCCCATCGGGGAGGTCGAAGCCCTCGTCGTCGGGGCCGGCGAGATGGGCACGCTCGCGACGAAGGCGCTCGCGTCGGTCGACGTGGGCGACCTCGTCGTCGCGAACCGGACGGTCGCCAACGCCCGCCACCTCGCCCGCGAGGTGCCGGGCGTCTCGAAGGCCGTCGGACTGGGCGACCTCGGCGGTCGCCTCCGCGACGCCGACCTCGTCATCACGGCCACGAGCAGCCCCGACTACGTCGTCACCCCGAACCAGTTGGACGACGCCGGCGAGACGATGCTCATCGACATCGCCCAGCCGCGGGACGTCGACCCCGACGCCAGCGACCTCGCCGGCGTCCGCGTCCGCGACATCGACGATTTGGAGACGGTGACCGACCGGACCGCGGAGCGCCGCGAGCGCGCCGCCAGCGAGGTCGAGGCGATGATAGACGAGGAGTTCGACCGCCTGCTCGCCGCCTACAAGCGCAAGCGCGCCGACGAGGCCATCAGTTCGATGTACGAGGCCGCAGAGCACGTCAAGCGCCGCGAGGTGTCGACGGCGCTGTCGAAGCTCGAATCGCAGGGCGACCTCACCGACGAGCAACGCGAGACGGTCGAGTCGCTCGCGGACGCGCTCGTCGGCCAAATCCTCGCCGCGCCGACCAAGAGCCTCCGCGACGCCGCCGGCGACGACGACTGGACGACCATCCAGACCGCCATGCAGCTGTTCAATCCCGACTTCGGCGACCTCGGGGCGTCGGAGTCGGCCGGGCCGTCCGAGCCGTCCGGACCGTCCATCGAGTTTTCGGGTGAGCCGCCGGAGGACCTCGACCGCGAGGCGCTCGAAGGCGAGGTCCCGCGGCGCGTTCTCGAACAGCTCTCCGACGACTGACGGCGGCCGAAGCGGCCGACGACCGAACCTTCTTATCCGAACGCGGGACCACTCCGCGACGATGTTACCACGCCGACCGAAAGCGACGAGCCTCGTGTGTGGCTCCCGTTTCGACGCCGACCACCGAGGAGCCGCGGCCAGCGCGTTCCCGGCCGTCGGCCGGCGTCTCGTGAACCGCCTCCGGGCGCGAGCGCGTCGCCGCCTCGTCGGGGCGACCCCGGAACGACGAGTTCACGACCTCGACGGCGTCGCTCGGGCGACCGTCGTCGGCACGGTCGCGGGCGTCGCGGGCGACGGGCCGGCGGTCGAGGTCTGGCGGGGCAAGGCGAGCGCCGGCGACGGCCGACGAGGGGACGGCGGTCGGCCGGTCGTCGGCCGTGCGACGCGCCCGTTCGTCCTCCGCGACGCGACCGGCGAGGTTCGGGTTCGCGTCCCGCCGGGCGGGCACGTCGCGTTCGGCGGCGAGGAAGTGACGGGGGTCGTCGCCCGCGGCGACGAGGTCTCGGTGACGGGACGCGTCGTCCGCGGCCGCGACCGCGAGCGACGACGGCTCCTGACGGGGCCGCGGTTCGTCGTCCGCGCGGGCGACACCTGACAATCCGGCAGAATCCTTATCGGGGTGCCACCCGACGGGTTCGGCATGGCAGAGCTGCTCTCGGACGACGAAATCGACGCACAGCTCGGGTCGGATTGGGAACGCGACGGCGACGAAATCGTCCGCGTCTACGAGTTCGACGACTACCTCGACGGCGTGGCGTTCGCCGCCAGCGTGGGCGAGGTGGCCGAAGAGGAGTTCCACCACCCCGAGATAACGATTCGGTACCAGGAGGTCGAAGTCCGCCTCACGAGCCACGAGGAAGGCGGCATCACGGATAAGGACCTCCGACTCGCTGACCTGTTCGACGACGAGCTGTGAGCGACGGGGAGACCGCGGAACTCACCTACGTCTTCCGGGTTCGCTTCCGCCTCGACGCCGCCGCCGGTGTCGAGACCGACCCGCGGGAGTTCGAGACGACGGTCCGCATCACGCCGCCGCCGCCCGGCGAGGAGGGCTGGCTGTTGTTCCGCGACGCGCTGTGGCGCGGCGAGGTGAACGACGAGCGGCACGCCCGCGACCTCGCGTCGTCGTGGCTCGACGCCCCCGTCGTCTCGTGTTCGTTCTCCGAGGTCCGGGCCGACGAGGCGTCGCTGGACGCGTTCCGCGAGGCCGTCGCCGCGGACCTCGACGCGTTCAACGCCGACTCGGTCCGCGAGGTGCTCCACAAGTACTTCGGGAGCGCGATTCGCGTCGAATCGAGCGATTCGTGACGCGGGGCAAGACATTTATCCACGCCTGACGTACTGTGTTGTCCGAATGGTCGCCGATGACTACGATTTCTGGCTGTTCGACCTCGACGGAACCCTCGTCGACGCCGAGTGGTCGTACACGCGCGACGTGTTCGACCGCGTCGGTGACCGACTGGGTCGTCAGTTCACGGACCGCGAAGCCGAGACCATCTGGCACGGACTCGGCGGCGCGCGCGACCCGATGCTCCGCGAGTGGGGCATCGACCCCGCCGAGTTCTGGCCCGCGTTCCACCGCGAGGAAGACCCCGTAAAGCGAGCCGAAGTGACGTACCTCCACGACGACGCCGAGCGCCTCATCGAGGAGATTCACGCCGCCGGCCGGCCGGTCGGCATCGTCACGCACTGTCAGCAGTTCCTGACCGACCCCGTGTTGGACCATCTCGACGTGCGCGACTGGTTCGACACCGTCGTCTGCTGCACCGAGGAGACGGGGTGGAAACCCGACGCCGCGCCGGTGCGGCGGGCTATCGGTGGGCTGGGGTTGGACGACCGGCTCCTGACCGACGGCGGCACCGCGGGCGTGCTCGCCGGCGACGGCGAAAGCGACATCGGGGCCGCGTGGAACGCCGGTTTGGACGGCATCCACGTCGAGCGCCACGGTCCGGAACACCGCGGGCGCTGCGTGCTCGGGGAGTACCGCGTCGAGAGCTTCGACGACCTCGTTCGCTCCGGATAGGTCGGCCGATTCCGCTCACAGAGACAGAGTCCACGGGAATCGCGGGGGCAACGGCCGAGAAGAGTCGACGCTCAGGACAGCGTGTGTTCGGGCGTCGGGCGGGCGAAGATGTCGCCGGTGCTCGTGACGGCGACCTGAACGTCTTCGTACGGGAACCGGACCTCGATGCCGGGGCGCTCTTCGTCCTCGACGACGGGTCGGAGCAGTTCTTCGAGCGCGTCGGTGTCGATGTACTCGTACAGCGGCGTCTCGATGGCCGAGAGTCCGCCGTAAGACTCGACGGCTTCCACGATGACGATGCCGAGTTCCTCGTCACCGAACCATTGCCCGACGAGTTCCCAGTTATCGTCGAGGCCGAACGTGGCCTCGGCGGCCGCGTCGGCGTGGTCTTCGAGGGCCTGCGTGACCGCGGAGGCGCCGACGGCGAGCGCGGAGTCGGCGCTGTCGTCGTCGACGATGCCGCGCACGCGCTGGAGGACCGTCGCGAGGTCGCCGGGGCCGGCCTTCTGGACGTACTCGGTGACGCCGGCGGTCGAGGCGACATCGGCAACCTCTGGCCATTCTTTCGCCGTGAACAGGAGGATGGGGATGTCCGCGTGCTCCTGTCGGACGGCCTTGACGAGCGGCACTCCGTTGGGGAGGACGAGCGAGTCGCTCACGACGCAGTCGACCGACTCGGCGGCGATGACGTCGAGCGCCTCCGTCGCCGTCTCGGCGGTGAGAAAGGAGACGGCGTCGAGTTGGCGGAACGCGGCGGCCGAGAGGGCGAGCATCTCGGGGTCGTCGTCGACGTGTAGGACCTTTAGCGGGCGGTTCATATACCAGTTATACACGCTACGTGGATAAAAACGTTCCACTTAGTTTATACTTCAGCGGAACGCGACTATCTGAACCGCTCGCGGCGACTTCCTAAAGGGTTACCGGGGTGTTTGGCCCCTCTCGAACCCTGCGAGGTCGGCAAAGGCATCGTCGCTCGCCGCGAGCGCGTCGCGGAGCGAGTCGACGCCGGGTTTCTCGATCCGGGCCGGATTCGCGAGGACGGCGACCGGCTGTGTCCCGAGCGAGACGAAGTCGAGTCCGAGCGAGTCGGCGGTCGCGCGGAGGCCGAGTCCCGCGTCGGCGCGGCCGGCGGCGACCGTCCGCGCCGGGCTCTCGAACGCCTTCGTCCCGCGGTCGAACCCTTCGATTGACTCCACGAGTTCGTGGCGGGTCGTCCCGCGCTCGTCGGCGAGGGCGGCGACCGCGTTGCCGAGGTCGGTCCGCAGGCCGGAGTTCGAATCCCGGTTGATAAAGCGGAGGTCGTCGTCCACGAGGTCCGCGAGGCCGGACACGCCGTCGGGGTTGCCGGCGGGGACGACGAGGCCCCACTCGCGGGTCCACGAGCCGAGTTCGACCGCGTCGATGTCGTCGATGGCGTCGCCCCGGTCGCCCGCGACGACGGCCACGTCCGAGATACCGTCTCGGAGCCGTCGCAGGCCCTCGCGGGAGCCGAACGGGAGATACCGCGGCGACGACACGCGGTCGAGGACGCGCGAGAGCGCGGGGTCGTCCTCGCCGACGCCGAGCAGGTCCGGCGCGCGAACGTCGGGCGAGAACAGGTGGACCGTCACCGACTCGCCTTCCGCGAGGTACTCCACGTCGGCCGGGACCTCGACGACGCCGTCGGCCTCGACGAGGCTCGTCGTCGCGCCGGACCCCTTGTCGACGGGGTAGACGAGCGTGTTGCCGTCGCCGTCGGCGACGAGTCCGACGGGCATGAGCCGCGTCCGGCCCTCTGCGTACCGCTCGCGGGCGGCCATCGTCCCCTCGACCGTCGCGGTCCGGGGTTCCGGAAGGCCCGCGGCGTCGCGGACCGCCGGCGCGACGAACGTCCGGAAGATGGTGAGCGCCGACACCGGGTAGCCCGGCAGGCCGATGTAGGCGCTCCCCTCCCCGAGCGTGCCGACGAGCATGGGTTTGCCGGGCTTGACGGAGACGCCGTGCAGCAGGAGTTCGCCGCGCTCTTCGACCACGCGGTAGATGACGTCGACCGCGCTCGCGGACGTGGAGCCAGACGAGAGCACGAGGTCGCACTCGTCGGCCGCCCGCCGAAGCAGGCGCTCCATCTCCTCGTAGTCGTCGCCCGCGTGGGGGTAGAGCTTCGGCACGCCGCCGGCCTCCTCGACCCCCGCGGCGATGGTGTAGGAGTTCACGTCGTAGATTTCGCCCGCCTCGGGGCGTAGTTCGTCGCCCGGCCGGACGAGTTCGTCGCCGGTCGAGACGATGCCCACGGTGGGCTTCCCGCGGACCGGAACCTCGTCGACGCCGAGCGCCGACAGCAGGCCGATTTCGCGGGGCGTCAGGCGCGTCCCGGGGCCGAGGGCGCGCGCGCCGGCGGCGATGTCGGTCCCGGCGGGCATCACGCTGTCGCCGGGGGCGACCGACGAGTAGACGACGAGCGAGCCGTCTCGCTCCTCGGTTCGTTCCACGATGACGACGGCGTCCGCGCCCGGCGGCATCACCGCGCCGGTGGAGATTTCGACGGCGGTTCCGGAGTCGACCGCCACGTCCGGTTCGGTGCCGGCGTGGACCGCTCCGGCGAGGTCGAGTTCGACCGGGTCGGACTCGTCCGCGCCGAAGGTGTCGCGGGCGCGGACCGCGTAGCCGTCCATGCTCGCGCGGTCGAAGCCGGGCACGTCGAGTTCGGCGTCGATGCGCTCGGCGAGGACGCGGCCGCGGGCGTCGTCGAGCGCCACGGTCTCGGCGTCGGGCGTCAGGTCGAGCGACGCGATGGCCTCGCGGGCGTCCTCGGGGGAGGCGAGGTCGCGGAACTGCTTTCTCATGCGGACCACTCCCAGCCCTCGACGGCGACCGTGTCGCCCTCGTCGTAGCCCTCTATCTCCTCGGGGACGACGACCCAGCCGTCCGCGAGCGCGACGCTGGAGAGGATGCCCGACCCGCTCGTCCGGGTCGGCTCGGCGGTCGGCTCGTCGCCCGACGCGTCGAGTTTGACGCGGGCGAACGTCCGCGTGCCGGGGGAACTCGGGAGTTTTCTGGTGAGCGTCGCCTCCTGCGTCGGCAGGGGGCGCTCGGGGAGCGAGCCGACGTGCTTCAGCACCGGTCGGAGGAACTGGAAGGCGTTGACGACGCAGGCGACCGGGTAGCCGGGAAGCATCACGACGGGCGTGCCCTCGACCACGCCGACCGCGACGGGGTGGCCGGGTTTGAGGGCGACGCCGTGGACCAACACCTCACCGATATCGTCGATGACCTCGGGGATGAGGTCGCGTTCACCGACCGACGACCCGCCGGTGGTGACGACAACGTCGTGGTCGAGGTCGGACTCGACGGCCTCGCGGAGCAGGTCGGCGTCGTCGACGACGATGTCGCGGTAGCTCGCTTCGCCGCCCCAGCGTTCGACCAGCCGGGAGACGGTCAGGCCGTTGGTCTCGATGACCTCGCCGGGGCCGGGGTCGGACTCGACGAGCTCCTCGCCGGTCGGGATGACGGAGACGCGGGGGCGCTCGAACAGCGTCACCTCCTCGACGCCGACGGAGCGAAGCAGGCCGATGTCCGACGGGCGAAGCTCGTGACCGGCCTCGAACAGCGGGGTTCCCTCGCGGACGTCTTCGCCGCGCTCCCCGACGTTCTCGCCCTCCGCGAGCGCGTCGAACACTTCGAGTTCGTCGCCGAGGCGCTCGGTGTGTTCGACCATCACGACGGCGTCGGCCCCGTCGGGCACGTCGCTGCCGGTGTGGACGCGGGCGGCGGTCCCCGGTTCGACCGGGCCGTCGACGATTCGGAGGACGTTCGGTGAGCGGCCGCTCGCGCCGAAAGTGTCCGACGCGCGGACGGCGTAGCCGTCCATGGCGGCGCGGTCGTAGCCGGGCACGTCGGCGGGGGCGACCGCGTCCTCGGCCAGCGCCCGGCCGTCGGCCTCGGCGAGCGGTCGGCGCACGGTTCGGTCGTGCGGCGTCGCCGCCGCGAGAAGTTCCTCGCGGGCGTCCGACAGCCGCGTTCGTTGCTTGAACCCGGCCGTGCGTCGGTCGTCGTGGTTCATACCGACCCTTCGGTTCGGGGGGCAAAAAGCGTCGGCCTCGGGCGCGGCGGCTGGCGATTCCAGAACCGGACGATGGTGTCTCGCGCTCGCGCGAGCGCGCGAGACCGCCGGGTTTTTCGACCCCGGCTCCCTATGAGCGTTCATGTCAGCACTGCGCGACGCGCTGTCCGACCTCCCGGACGCGGTGTTCGCCGACCTGTTGGAGTCCGAGACGGCCTACCTCTTGGTCCTCGACCTCCCGGGCGTGACCGCCGAGACGGCGGAGCTTCGGGTCGAGAAAGGCCGATTGGTCGTCGAAGCGCGACGCGACAAACAGCTTCCCGCCGAGTTCGACTACGTCCGCGAGGAACGACCGCTGTTCCTCGACGCCGAAGTTCCCCTCCCGCCTGACGCCGTGGCCGACGAGGCCGAGGCGTCGATGGAACGCGGGACGCTGGAAATCCGGCTCCCCAAGCGCGAGGCCGCCTCCGAGCGGACCATCCCCATTACCACCGGCGACGAAGACGCCTGACGAGGCGGGTGGTCACGCTGGTCAACCTCCGCGCCTACTGGCGGTTCCTCGTCGTCCTGTATCAGTTCTTTCCGCTCATCGTCGCGTACACCCGTGACAAGCGGAAGTACCTCCTGTTCGGCGGCGGCCGACGCGTCACGACCGAGATGCGCGTCGAGCGCGCCGACGTCCTCCTGGAGTCGCTACTGACGCTCGGGCCGACGTTCATCAAGCTCGGACAGCTCCTGTCGACGCGCCCCGACATCCTCCCGCCGGAGTACATCGAGGTGCTCGGCAGCCTCCAAGACGACGTGCCGGCCGCGCCGTGGGACGAGTCGAAGGCCGTCCTCGAAGCCGAACTCGGCCCGGTCGAAGAAGCGTTCGACGCGTTCGACAGCGACCCGATAAGCGGCGCGAGCCTCGGTCAGGTGTACGTCGCGGAGTACGAAGGCGAGAAGGTCGCCGTCAAGGTCCGTCGCCCCGGCATCGAAGACCTCGTCGAGGCCGACCTCCGGGTGATTCGGTGGTCGATGCCGCTTCTCATGCGCTTTATCGGTGAGGGGCGGGCGTTCTCGCTTGAGAACCTCGCCGACGAGTTCGCCAAGACCATCCGCGAGGAGATGGACTACGCCGAGGAGGCCGAGACGCTCGTCGAGATTCAGGAGAACTTCGCGGACGACGACACGCTCGTCATCCCCGAGCCGATTCCCGAGCGCTCCGGCGACCGGGTGCTCACGATGGAGTACCTCCCCGGAACCAAGATAAACGACATCGACGCGCTGGACGACCGCGGCATCGACCGCACGGAGTTGGCGACGAACCTCCAGCGAATCTACCTCCAGATGATCGTCGACGACGGCGTCTTCCACGCCGACCCCCACCCGGGGAACCTCTCCGTGACCGACGACGGCCGCATCATCTTCTACGACTTCGGGATGCACGGCGAGGTCGACCCGTTCATCCAGGAGAAAATCGTGGAGTTCTACATCGCCGTCGCCAACCAGGACGTCGACGGCATCCTCGACACGCTCATCGAGATGGGGACGCTCAGCCCGAACGTCGACCGGCAGGTGATGGGCGACGTGATGGAACTCGCCATCGCCGACGCCCGCGGCGACGACATCGAGCAGTACCGCGTCAACCAAATCCTCGAACAGGTCGAATCGACCATCTACGAGTTCCCGCTTCGGCTCCCGCGGAACCTCGCGCTCGTGCTCCGGGTCGCCGGCGTCGTCGAGGGCGTCTGCGTCACGCTCGACCCCGAGTTCGACTTCATCTCGGTGGCGACCGACTACCTGACCGAGGAGGGCTACCGCGAGGAGAGCGTCCAGAAAATCATCGAGGGCGTCGGCCAGCAGGGCCAAAAGACCGCCCAGTCGCTGTTCCGCGTGCCGCCCAAACTCGAACGCGTCCTCGACCGGGCGGACCGCGACAACCTGACGCTCAACGTCCGGCTGGAGGACAACCGCGGCGTCCTCGACAAGCTGGCGAAGCGACTCATCTACGGCATCTTCCTGTCGTTCGGCTTCGTCTCGACAGTCATCATCTACGCGCTGAACCCGGAGAACCTCGTCGCGGTCGGCGCGGCGGGCGTACCGACGGGCGTCGTCGCCCTGCTCCTGTGGCGGTCGTTCCGCTCGCGGAGGGGCATCCGGACGACGCCGCAGTTCACCCGGCAGAACCTCAAAGAGCGCCGCAGAGAGTAATCAAAGCTGAGAATCGGGCGCGTAAGTTTATCGGCTCTCGCGGACACACTCTCGGTTATGACGGAGTGGCGAGCGGTGTCCGTGGGGGTGTGTCTCGCCGCGTGCACCGAATCGCTCGTCTACGCGATGACGGGGCAGTTCACGCTCGTCGGCGGGGTCACGGGGAGCGCGCTCGCCGGCTACGTCGTCGGCACCGACCCCGCCGACGGCGGCTGGCACGGCCTCATGGCCGGCGTCGTCTGGGGCTGTCTGCTCATGCCGCTGTCGGTGCTTTTGACGTTTCTCGAACGGACGCCGATTCTCTTTCCGTTCCAGTACGTCATCCCGCTTGTCGAGACGCCCGGCGAGCTGACGACCGCCATCATGCTCGCGCTCGCGCTGCCGAACGTCGCGTCCGGGGCGCTCGGGAGCCGCGCCAGACGCGACGCGACGGGGACGTGGTTCGACCCGGAGATGGCCGAGGTCGACGCGGTCGAAGACGCCTGACCGAACCGGCCGACGGCCGCGCATTCCACGGCAGAGATTCGCGTGCGAAGACGGTTCCAAACCGTTTATACCCTCCATCCGATAACGGAGAGACATGGCGAAAGAGCAGAAGCAGGTGCGCGAGCTCCAAGAAGGAAGCTACGTCATGATGGAAGAAAAGCCGTGCAAAATCAACGCTTACAGTACCGCCAAGCCGGGCAAGCACGGCAGCGCGAAGGCGCGCGTCGAAGCCCGCGGCGTCTTCGACAGCAAGAAGCGCTCGCTCTCCCAGCCTGTCGACGCGAAGGTGTGGGTGCCCATCATCGAGCGGAAGCAGGGTCAGGTCGTCTCCGTCACCGGTGAGGACGCCCAGATTATGGACCTCGAGACGTACCAGACGTTCACGATGCGCATCCCCGAGGAGGAAGACCTCAACCCCGAAGACGAGATCGAGTACCTCGAGTACGAAGGCCAGCGAAAGATCGTCTAAACGGGGGCCACAGAGATGTTCCCCGGAGCAATCGCAGACCGCGAGGTCGCTGACTACGTCCTTCTCGGCGCTCCGCTCGACATCTCGACGTCCTTCGAACCCGGAACCCGTTTCGGACCGAATCGAATCCGTCGGTTCGCCGGGTCGTTCGACGACTACGACCGGCGCACCGACCAGTTTTTCACCGACTTGCGCGTCCACGACGCGGGCGACGTCCGCGCGTGGGACGACGCACCTGAGTACGTCGAATGGCTCGCCGGGAGCGTCCGCGACGCCGTCTGGGACGACGCCGTCCCCGTCGTCCTCGGCGGCGAACACACCGTCACCGCCGCCGGCGTCACCGGCGTCGACCCCGACGTGTTCGTCTGCCTCGACGCCCACCTCGACCTCCGCCGCGCGTACGACGGCAACGAGTGGAGCCACGCCACCGTCACCCGCCGCGTCCTCGACGAACTCGGCGTCGACGAGGCCGTGATTCTCGGCGCGCGAACCGGCTCGCCAGACGAGTGGGAGCGCGCCGCGGCCGACGACGTGACCGTGGTCGAACCCGAGGCCGTCCCCGACTGGGAGCCGGCGTTCGACGGCGACCAGTCCGTCTATCTGAGCGTCGATATCGACGCCGCGGACCCGGCGTTCGCGCCCGGCACGGGCACCACAGAGCCGTTCGGCCTCACCTCCCGGGAGATGCGAGACGTGGTCCGAGCGGTCGCACCTCACGCCGACGGTTTCGACGTGGTGGAAGTCAACGACCGCGACGACGGACAGGCCGCGTCGCTGGCGGCGAAGCTCCTCCGGGAGTTCGTCTTCTCGCACGCCGCCGGGCGGTCGTAAGCGACTGACGGTCGGGCGGAGCGCCGACCGCTGGACGGTCGCCACGAACCGCCGAGTCGCGCGCGTCGCCGCCGACATCGCGAACCACCGAACCGCGCACCGTCCCGTTCCTTACAAGTCCCCGAGCCACCACTCCCCGGTATGCAGCTCTCCGACATCGTCGCCCGACTCGACGAGACGCTCGCGACCGACGACTTCGCCGACGTGGACGCCAGCGCCAACGGCTTGCAGGTCGGCCCCGACGAGAAATCGGTCGAGAAAGTCGCCTTCGCCGTCGACGCCGCGGAGGCGACCATCGACGCCGCGCTCGACGCCGACGCCGACCTGCTCGTCGTCCACCACGGCCTCGTCTGGGGCGGCCTCGACCGAGTGACCGGCCGCGACTTCGACCGCATCGAGCCGCTGGTTCGCGGCGACCTCGCGCTCTACGTCTCGCACCTCCCGCTTGACGGCCATCAGGAACTCGGCAACGCCGCCGGCGTCGCGGACCACCTCGGCCTCGGGGACACCGAGCCGTTCGGCTCGCTCGGCCCGATTCACATCGGGCAGACGGGGAGCTTCGAGTCGCCGCAGACGGCCGACGAGATTCGGGCGGCGCTCGACGAACTCGACGGGAGCGCGGGGACGACCGTCCTCGACTTCGGCCCCGACGAGCTTTCGTCGGTCGGAGTCGTCACCGGCTCCGGCGTCGACTGGCTGGACGAAGCCATCGACCGCGGCGTCGACGCGCTCGTCACCGGCGAGGGCAAACAGAAGGTGTACCACGAGGCGCGCGAGGCCGGCGTCTCGGTGTTCCTCGCGGGCCACTACGCGACCGAGACGTTCGGGGTGCGAAGCCTGCGCGACCTCGCAGACGAGTGGGGGCTCGAAACCGAGTACGTCAGCCATCCGACCGGGCTGTAAGGCCGAGCGAACGCCTGCCAACCCGCGGCACGGCCTCGTCGGACCGGGGCGTTCAAACGCTCGGCCGACGCACTCCCTCGCATGAGCGACCACGACGATGACGGCTACGAGATGCCGGACCGCGAGGAGTTCCAACACGACCCGCTGGGCCACGCCGAGGTCCGCGGCGGTATGACCGTCGGCGAGTTGGTCGAGCAGTACGGCCACGCGGGCATCGGCGCGGCCGACGTACACGAGGCCGCCGACATCTACGCCGAGATGCTGGCCGACGACGACTGCACGGTGTTCATGTCGCTGGCCGGCGCGATGGTCCCGACCGGGATGCGCAAGGTCGTCTCCGACCTCATCCGCGACGGCCACGTCGACGCGCTGGTGACGACGGGCGCGAACCTCACCCACGACGCCATCGAGGCCATCGGCGGCAAGCACCACCACGGACGGGCCCATCCGGACCCGTCCAGCTCCCCCTCGCACGGCTCGCGGGAACACGGAGCCGAGCACCACGGCGAGAAGACCGAACGCGAGCACGACGAGACGCTCCGCGACGAGGAGGTCGACCGCATCTACAACGTCTACCTCCCGCAGGAGCACTTCGCGCTGTTCGAGTCGCACCTTCGCGACGAGGTGTTCCCGGCGCTGGAAGCGGAGGGGACCGTCAGCATCGCCGCCCTCTGCCGCGAACTCGGTCGCGCCAACAGCGAGGTCAACGACCGCGAGGGAATCGAGGAGGACGCCGGCGTCGCCGCCGCGGCCTACGAGGCCGACGTGCCCATCTACTGTCCGGCGGTGCAGGACTCCGTCCTCGGCTTGCAGGCGTGGATGTACTCGCAGACCTCGTCGTTCTCGCTGGACGCGCTGGCCGACATGACGCCGCTGACCGACCTCGCGTACGACGCCGACACGGCCGGCTGTCTCCTCGTCGGCGGCGGCGTCCCGAAGAACTTCACGCTCCAGACGATGCTCGTCACGCCCGGCGCGTACGACTACGGCGTCCAGATTACGATGGACCCCGCCGCGACCGGCGGGCTCTCGGGCGCGACGCTCGACGAGGCGCGCTCGTGGGGCAAACTGGAGAAGGACGCCCGCAACACGACGGTCCTCGGCGACGCGACCATCATGCTCCCGCTGCTCGTCGCCGCGGCGCGCGAGCGAATCGAGTAACGCCGCGAGGTACCACGACCGGCCGCAGACGGGCGCGACTGCCGCGGCCGTCCGCCCTCTCGGCCGTCGCGGCCCGTCGCGTCAGGTGGGATACCTTTTTGCCCGGCGAGCATCCTTCCATGCCAACGAATGGCACGAAAGGGTGCGCAGGGCGTTCGCGTCTGTCTCGACATCTGGCACCCCGACTGCTGGACGCTCCAAGTGACCGCGGAGACGAGCGGCGGCCTGCTCGGTTACGGCGTCCACGAGATAGACGGCCTCGCCAACGGGCGTTTCACCGCCTACGCCGACACGGTCGAGGAGGTGGACGACCTGCTCGCAGCCGTCCGCGAGTCCCCACTGACCGAGTCGGTGTGGGAGACCGACGACCACGACGGCGACGCCGGGGTGCCGGGGAGCGCGGCCCGCGGCATCGTCGTCCGCTACGACCTCGGGAACTCCATCAACGACGCCCTCGTCTCCCGCGGGTTCATCCCCGACGAGCCGGTTCGGATGGAGGGCGGCTGCGAGCGCTGGACCGTGCTCGTCCACGAGACGCGCCAGACGGTCCACGAGCGGCTAGAGGAGATTCGAGCGGAGCGAAACGCCGACATCGACGTGGAACTCATCACCGCACCCGAAGACGGCGGCGGCATGTTCCGCACCGACGCGCTCTCCGAACGCCAGCGCGAGGTGTACGAGTTGGCCCGCCGCCGCGACTACTACACGTGGCCCCGCGAGGTGAGCGCGGCGTCGCTGGCGGCGGAGTTGGACATCTCGAAGGCGACGCTCCTCGAACACCTCCGGAAAGCCGAATCGAAACTGCTCGGAGACTACTGACGCCGCGTTTCGGTTCTCCGGGCCGAAAGCCGACGGGTCGGCGCTCACCCCACTCATGAGAGGGAGGGGTACTTTACGCGACAACTGACCCATGTGATAGCATGTCATCGATAGACGTGAACGACGGACGGAGCCTCTCGCGGGACATCGGGTTGTTCGGCGCGGTGAGCACCGTGGCGCGGGCACCCTCGGCGCGGGGCTGTTCGTCACCCTCGGCACGGCGAGTTCGACGACGGGACCGAGCGTCATCCTCGTCGTCGTCCTCTCGGGGCTGCTGGCGATGAGTATCGCGCTCAACTATGGCTGGATGACGACGATTTTCCCCGGCGCGGCGGGGTCGTACGCCTACGTCTCGGGGGCGTTCGACAGCCGCCTCCCCGGGTTCGTGGTGACGTGGTCGAAGTGGCTCGGCTACATGGCCGCCGACGCCGCCGTCCGATTCCTCGGCTGAGGCGGCGTCCGTGCCCGCTCCCGAGGCCGCGCGTTCTCAACGCCGAGAACCGGGCGCAAACACCTAACAGCCTCGCCCGGCACCTCGGACGCAATGACAGCGCCCCGTCTCACGTCGGTCGTTTCGGACCGCACCGACGTCGAACTCGCCGCCGTCTTCGAGCGCGTCTGGAGGGCGCGGGGCTACCAGACGCGCGTCCGCTTCCGCGGTCCTGACGTGCACGTGGACGCTGTCGGGAAGACGCCCGAGGGCGCGAAACGCGAGCTCCGAATCTGGATGACGTCGACGGGAACTGTCACCGCGGACAAGGCGAGCGCGTTCGTCCGGCGGTGCGAGCGCGCCGGTATCGAACCCTACGTGGCGGCGGTCGGCGGCGGCCGCGTCGCACCCGACGCCCACCGCCCCGGGCTCGTCGTCCTCGACGCGCCGGCCATCGCCGTCGAAATCCGCGAGACGGGCGTCGAGTCGTTCGTCCGCGACCTCGCCGCCGAGGGAGACGGTGCGAGCGACGGCGAGGGCGGGGGTCTCGGCTCCGAGGGCGACGACGACGCCGAAGACCCAGAAGACGATGAGGCCGACGAGAACGACGCGGCCGACCGACTCACCCGCCGCGAGGCACTCACGAAGGTCGGCACCTACGTCGCCGGCGGCCTCGTCACCTACCTCGCCGTCGAGCGCGTCTCCGATTTCGTCCAGCGGTCCCCGAAACTCCGCGCCGCGGTCGCCCGCCGTGTGGCGTGGCTCGACGCCCGCCTCCCGGACGTGCGCCTCCCGACCGTCGAGTGGTCGGTCCCGACGCCACAGCCGCTCTCGGAGGAGTCGACCCTGCCGAACCGAACGACTGCGGTCTCGACGCCGGCGAACGCGACGACGATTCCTTACGCCGACCTCCGGGAGCGCCCCGAGACGTACACGGGGACGGCCGTCACCTACGCCGGCCGCGTCGAGGAGACGATGGAACGCGACGAGGTCCGACTGGCGCTCGTCGCCGTCGAGGACGACCGGGGGCGACTCAGCGGCGACGTGGTCGCTCGCTGGCCGACCGGCCGGTTCTTCGACGACGACATCGGCTTTCGACTGCTCGCCGACGAGCGCGTCCGGTTCTGGGGCGTCGTCGCCGGCGAAGGCTCGATTTCGGGCGGCGTGCAGTATCCCCGCATCGACGTGTCCGTGTTAGAGAAGTCGTGAGTGAGTCGGTTGCGGGGCGGGCGAGACCGATGGTGATTACTCGGTTGCGAGGCGAGAGCGAGGTGGCCGATGACGACGGCACCGTTCCGAACCGAACTAGGCACTCGGTGATGCGGAGCCCTATGAGTGCCGAGGCCACTTTCTCACTCGAAGTCCATCAGCCCGTAGCCTGTGTCACGCGACCCGGTGACTTTGTCGCTCGACTCTCTTAAGCCTGCTTTCGGTTCGACGGGACAGAGAACGGTGCGCGTACTACAACAAACTCGGTCACAAACACACAGAAAGACACAATGACTTCAGTCGTGATTTTGGCACTCGCGGCGAGCGTCCCAATCGTCGTCGCGTTCGTCCTCCTCGCCGGGCTTCGGTGGTCGGCGGCGCGGTCGATGGGGGTCGGGTGGGTGTTGGCGACGGCGCTGGCGTTCGCAGTGTGGGGTATGGAGCCGACAGCGTGGGCGGGAGCCGCGGTGTACGGCGCGCTTGAGGGGCTCAACATCGTCCTCATCGTCTTCGGGGCGATTCTGCTCATGAACTACTTGGAGGTCAGCGGCTCCATCGAGACGATTCGGTGGTACTTCCGCCGGCTGGAGCGCGACCGCCGCATCCAGTTGCTCCTCATCGGCCTCGGCTTCGAGACGATTATCGAGGGCGTCGCGGGCTTCGGGACGCCGGGAGCGCTGGCCGCGCCGCTGTTTATCGGCCTCGGCTTCCCGCCGCTGGCGGCGGCGGTGTTCGGGCTGTTTTTCAACGCGCCGAACCCGCAGTTCGGGGCCGCGGGGACGCCGATTATCGGCGGCGTCAGCCAAATCGAGTCGATTCTCCCGGCGGCGATGGCGGGCGGGCCGTTCCGGCAGTTAGTCTCGGCGTGGACCGGCGTCATGACCGGGCTGACGTTCGCGTTCTGGGGGCTCCTCGGCGTGTTCCTGCTGGTCTACTGGTTCGGTGACGACGACGAGCGGTCGGTTCGCGGGGCCGCGCGAGCCGCCGCGCCCATCGCGCCGTTCGCGCTCGTCCTCGGCGGGCTGACCGGCGCGGTGCAGCTCGCCGTCGCGTGGTTCATCGGCCCGGCGCTCCCCGATATCGCCGCCGGGTTCGCCGTCCTCGCCGTCGGCGTCGTGATGGCCGACCGGGGCGTGCTCGTCCCGTCCGAGCGATGGACGTTCCCCGACCGGCGGGGCTGGCTCGACGAGTGGTTAGGCGGCCTCGACCCGTCGTCGCTCGACACCGAAGAACCGCGAAAGCGGATGCCGGTCTGGATGGCGTGGGCACCGTACGTCGCCGTCGCGCTCGTGTTACTGGTCACGCGCTGGCCGACGCTCGACCTCGTGTCCGTCTTACAGGGGTTCACGGTCGGCCCCTACCGGATATTCGGGTACGAGACGATGGAGTGGTCGCTGGCGTATCTCTACCTCCCGGGGACGATGCCGTTTCTCCCCGTCGCCGTCCTGACCGGCCTGTTCTACCGGATGGACGCCGGCGAGATGGCCGACGCCTGGGTCGAGTCCGGGCGGCAGGTCGCGACGGCGGCGGTGACGCTCGTCGTCGCCGTCTCGCTCACGCAGGTCATGATTCAGTCGAGCATCAACCCCACCGACACCGTCGGGATGATGAACGTCCTCTCGTTGGTGTTAGCCGAAGGGGCGGGGGCGGCGCTTCCCGTCGTCGCCCCGTGGATCGGCGCGCTCGGGACGTTCGTCACCGGGAGCAACACCACGTCGGACATCCTGTTCAACGCCCTGCAGTACAACGCGGCCGCCGACGTCGGTATCTCCCGCGCGCTCGTCGTCGCTATTCAGAACGTCGGCGGCGGCGTCGGCAACATGATATCGGTCCTCAACATCGCCGCCATCTCCGGCGTCATCGGCATCGCGGGCCGCGAGGGCGACATCCTCCGGAAGGTGGTCGTGCCGACCGTCGTCTTCGCGCTGTTCGTCGGTGTCGTCGGGTCGCTTCTGGTCTACGTCGTCGCCCCCGGCGTGTTCTAGGCGGCGGTGGGGCGACGCCGGTCCCCGAGAGAGCGAACCACTTTTGGGCCGATTCGTGAAACGGACCCCATGCAGCGACTCGAGGAGTCCCTACACGAAGCGCCCATCATCGACAAGGACGGTTACTCCTACCTCGTCCATCCCATCAGCAACGGCGTGCCGATGCTCGACCCGCAACTCCTGCGCGAGGTCGTCGTCGGCATCACCCGCGCCGCCGACCTCGACGTGGACAAAATCGTCGCCCCGGAGGCGATGGGAATCCACATCGCCACCGCGCTCTCCCTTCAGACGGACGTGCCGCTCGTCGTCATCCGCAAGCGCGAGTACGGTCTCGACGGCGAAGTCGCGCTCCACCAGACGACCGGCTACTCCGAGTCGGAGATGTTCATCAACGACATCGAAGACGGGGACCGCGTGCTCATCGTGGACGACCTGCTTTCGACCGGCGGAACGCTCGCGGCCATCTGCGGCGCGCTCGACGACATCGGCGCGGAGGTCTCCGACATCGTCGTCGCCATCCGGAAGGTCGGCGAGACCGCCCTCGACGACACCGACTACGAGGCGACGAGCCTCGTGGACATCAGCGTCGACGAAGAGGGCGTCGAGATTCACTGAGCGGAGCCAGTTGCAGTCGGTGCAGTCGGTGCAGTCGGTGCGATGTCAGTTCCCCCACTCGCCCGTCAAGTATGCACGTCTGTGTCCAATACATCGCACCAAGTGCAGTGAAATACGCTCGAACGCGAAACTATTATTGAACGGGAGTCGCTCGTGGCGAGTACAGATGGCAGACGAGAGCGGTGAACTCGGCCTCGAATACGAAATCGACGACCGGCCACCGTTGCTGGAGTCGATTCTCCTCGGGATACAGCACGTCTCGGTGATGATCGTCCCGGCGACCGCCGTGGCGTTCATCGTCGCGGGCGCGGTCGGTCTCGGCGTCGCCGACACGGCCTACGTGGTCCAGATGGTGCTCCTGTTTTCGGGGCTCGCCACCGTGGTCCAGGCGTACGCCGTCGGGCCGGTCGGCTCGCGGCTCCCCATCGTGATGGGGACGAGCTTCACCTTCGTCGGCGCGGCGACGACCATCGGCGTCGACTACGGCCTGAGCGCGGTGTTCGGCGCGATTCTCGTCACCGGCTTCCTCGTCGAGGGACTCATCGGCTGGCAGTTCGACCGCATCAAACCCTTTTTCCCGCCGTTGGTGACGGGCCTCGTCGTCGTCATCATCGGTCTCTACCTCGTCCCGGTCGGGATGGACTACGCCGCCGGCGGGGTCGGTGCCGCCGACTACGGCGCGACCCACAACATCGGCCTCGCGGCGCTCGTCCTCGGGGTCGCCATCGCGCTCAACCTCTTTACCGACGGCATCACGCGACTCCTGAGCACGCTCGTCGGCATCGCCGTCGGCTACGCGGTCGCCGTCCCGCTCGGCGTGGTGGACTTCTCGCCCGTCGCCGACGCGGCGTGGTTCGCGATTCCCCGCCCCGGGGCGTTCGGCGTCACCTTCGAACCCGTCCCCATCGTCACCTTCGCGTTCCTGTTTCTCGTCTCCGCGATGGAGACCGTCGGCGACATGTCCGGCATCACCGCCGCCGAGGGACGCAACCCGACCGACGAGGAGTTCCGCGGCGGCCTCTTTACCGACGGTCTCATGAGCTCCGTCGCCTCGGTGTTCGGCGCGTTCCCCGTCACCTCGTTCTCGCAGAACGTGGGTATCGTCAACTTCACCGGCGTGATGAGCCGCTACGTCGTCGGCATCGCGGGCGTCGTCCTCGCCGTTCTCGGCCTCAGCCCGAAAGTCGGCGCGGCGGTCGCGACCATCCCGAGCGCCGTCTTCGGCGGCGCGGTCCTGCTCATGGCCGGCATGGTCGCCGCCAGCGGCGTCCGCCTCGTCTTCCTCCACACGAACCTCGACCGCCGCAACATGGTCGTCGTCGCCGCCTCGCTCGGCCTCGGACTCGGCGTCGCCACGCGACCCGACGCGCTCTCGGGGCTCCCGCAGGCCGCCGCGACGTTCTTCGGCGAGCCGGTCATCGTGACCGCGCTGACGGCGCTCGTGCTCAACACGCTCGCGCCGGGCGACCAGAGCCCGCTTTTCGACGCGGCCGACGAGTCGGTCGCCGCGGACGCCGCCGACGGCGCGGACGGTCGCGCGTCAACCGACGACTGACACGCATCGAACAGATGGTAACTGGTTCCGGTTTCAACGGGTGGGTTATAGTTCGTGTCTCACGACTGTCGGGAAAGAGTCCGGATTACCGACGAGTTCATTTCTGTCCGCAGCCTTACCGGTGTACGAGATGAGCGAGCAGCGGGTCACATTCAACGGGGATACGCGGGTGCTGTACCGGCAGGCAGTCAGAACGCCGCTGCCGAACGAGGACGCCGAGCGGCTGTTTCACGAGAACATGATGAACATCGCGGACGCCCAAGAGCGGAAGGCGGATATGCTCGCCGACCCCGACATCTCCCTGCTCGAAGCCTACGAGACGCAACTCGAAGGGATTGCCAAGAGCTACAAGCGACGCTGTCGACACATCGCCGGCGACGACTACGAGGAGATTGCGATGGCGTACAACCGCGGGGAGCGCGACGACCGCGTCGGCGCGCTCACGGCCTACTACTTCGAGGGGCTCTGGCGGATGCAACAGCGAATCACCGTCACCGATATGCTGTTTTTCCCCATCATCCTGCGGTATCCCGACTGCTTCACCGTCAACATCCGCTTCGCCAGCGGCCACACGACCACGGAGTCCGTCCTCTACGAGTCGCCGGAACACTCCACCGAGGAACTCGACGACGAGTACGCCGAGCGCTACTACAACGAGAGCCTCTACTCGCAGAAGGAGGCCGCCGAGTACATCAGAGACACCGCGGAAATCATCCGCGAGGAGTTCCCCAGCCCCGACGAGTCGACGTTCGAGGAGCGACAGTACGGCGGTATCACCTCCGCCGGCGGCCGGAAGGGGCCGGTGTTCTCGTCGATGCTCAAGCGGGTCGAACCGGACCCGAACCGGTTTTCGGAGCCGGTCGACCAGCCGACGCTCGTCGAGGAGGGCAAGGAGGCCCGGCGGACCGAGCGTGAGCTACTCCCCGAGGGCGCTATCGTCCTCTGAGACGGTCGCCGCCGGGTCCCCCCGCCGTCGGGCCATCACCTCGCGGACGACTGTATAAGTAGCCCAGCCCCGAAGACGGTGTATGGACGGTCACGCGCGGAGGTCGCGCCGCGAGACGCCGCGGGACGTGGTCAGGTTCTATCTCCTCGACCATCGAACCGCGGTCGGCAAGGCCATCGACATCGCGCTCCTCGGGCTCAACTTGCTTTTCGTCGGGGTGTTCGTCGCCGAGACCTACCCGCTTTCGGCGTCGGTCCAGTCGACGCTCTGGTCGGTCGAGGCCGCCGTCTCCATCGTGTTCCTCGCGGAGTACCTCCTCCGACTCTACGGCGCGCGGGACCGGACCGCCGAACTGCTCAACGTCTACTCGTTCGTCGACCTGCTGGCTATCCTGCCGACGCTGGCGGTGCTCGTGCTTCCCGTCTCGTCGGTCGCCGCCAACATCGGCTTCCTGCGGGCGATTCGCGTGGTCCGCGTCCTCCGGTTTTACCGCTTTACGCGCGACGAGGAGTTCTTCTTCGGCACCGTCTCGGTCGGGACGCTCCGCGTCATGAAACTGCTGTTGACGGTGCTCACCATCTTCTTCGTCGCCGCGGGGATGTTCTACTCGTTCGAACACCGGGTGAATCCCAACATCGGGTCGTTCGGCGACGCCTTCTACTTCGTCGTCGTCGCGCTCTCGACGGTCGGCTTCGGTGACATCGTCCCGGTGACCGAGGCGGGGCGGTGGGTGACGGTCGCCGCCATCCTCGCGGGCGTCATCCTCATCCCGTGGCAGGCGAGCAAAATCGTCAAGGAGTGGGGCCACCGCGACAAGGTCAACGTCACCTGCCAGAACTGCGGGCTGGCCTACCACGACGCCGACGCCTCGCACTGCAAGTCCTGCGGCCACGTCATCTATCAGGAGTACGACTCGCGGGAGTGAAGGCGAGGCTCCGGCCGGGCAGACGGTTCGCGGGCCGAGAACGCGCCCGCTGTTCGAACATGAATATTTATTATAGATTGGTCTGTACTGCCGGGTACAACAATGTCGGTCGTACGCGTACGTCGCTAACTCTTCTCGTCGCCGCACAGCCGTCCGACCGACCCGAACCCATCCCGAAATCGTGAGCACACACGCCACCCCGACCTACGAACCGACCCTGCGAACCGACCGCGAACGGTCCGCCGAACGCGAGACCACTACCCCCGACCGCGCCGCCCCTGTCGACCCCGCCGACTCCGCGTCGGGCGTCGCCCGGTGTCAGCGCCAGTTCGAATCGACGCGCACCGAGCGCATCCACAACCTCGTCGACCGCGAGAACCGGTCGATGCCCCGGATGAATCGGGCGTCCGCGACCGACTGAGTCGCGGCGGCGGCCCGCGCGTCCGGTTTTCTCGTACCCGCTTGCGGAGACACGTCGCTTGAAGTGAGTGGCCGACGCAGGGGCGAGTAATGCGATTGGCACGGATTCGAACCGACGGCGGAGTGGTCTCGGGCCGGTACGACGACGGCGTCGTGACGGCCGACGGCGAGGAGTACGAAGTCGGCGTCGACGCCGAGTTGCTCGCGCCCTGCGAACCGACCGCGCTCTACTGCGTGGGCCGGAACTACGCGGCGACGGTCGACCAGATGGACTACGATATCCCCGACCAGCCCGACTGGTTCATCAAGCCGCCGGTGTCGGTGCTCGACCCCGGCGCGGACATCGAGTACCCCGACTGGACCGACGAGCTGACGTACGCCGGCGAACTGGCCGCCGTCATCGACCGCGAGTGCTCTGACGTGGCCGAAGAAGACGTGGACGAGGTGGTCCGCGGCTACACGATTCTCAACGACCTCGACGCGCTCGACCAGCCCGGCCGAACGGCTCGAAAAGCGTTCGACGGCTCCGGGCCGCTCGGCCCGTGGATTGAGACCGACGTGGAGCCGTCGAACATCGACATGACGACCCACGTCGGCGGCGAACTCCGGCAGGAGGCCAACACCGAGCGGATGCTCTTTTCGCCCGCCGAAGTGGTCTCGTTCCTCTCGGAGCGCTACACCTTCCAGCCGGGCGACGTGATTTCGTTCGGCAGCCCGGCGAATCCCGGACTGGTCGAACCCGGCGACGACGTGGAAATCTGGTACGAGGGCGTCGGCACGCTCACGAATCGCGTCGTCGACGGCGAGTGAGGTGGCTGCCGGCGACCGATTGCGGGCGGTGGCGGTGGCCGGCGGCCGTCAGTCGCCCGGCTCAGTTCAGCGCCTCGACCTCGTCGCCGAGGTCGGCCGGTTCGTCCACGGGGCCGTTGACGAACAGGCCGTGCGCCATCACGACCGCGGCGAGGGCGCTGAAGCCGACGAGCGTCGTCTGCGGCTCCATCGGCGTGAGTTGGCCGACGACGACGCCGGCGAGGAGGCTCCCGAGGATGCCGAGAAGTACGAGGTCGTAGTACTGCCACGTGTAGCCCATGACGAGTCGTTCGAGGGCCAGCGCCGAAGGCGTGGCGTTCGGTTCCGTCGTCGGAGATGCTGAAACGAAGTCGGCGCGTCGGTGCCGCGGCAAAGACGGTCACGGAACGGCTATACGTCGCCAGACACTCGAACCCCTATGGAGTATCAGACTGCGCTCGACCGAGCGCTCAACGTCCTACCGGAACGAAACGTCGAACAGGAACGCCTCACGGTGCCGGATCCGTCCGGCGAAACCGACGGCGCGTTTACCCGCCTCACCAACCTCGGGGAAATCGCGGACGCGCTCTCGCGGACGCCCGCGCACCTCCACAGCGCCATCCAGCGCACGCTCGGGACCAGCGGCCAGTTGGAAGGCGACCGCGCCCGATACAGCGGGTCGTTCTCCATCAACGACTTCGAGGAGGCCATCGACGGCTACGTCGAGGAGTACGTCATCTGCTCGGAGTGCGGCCTGCCGGACACTCGCCTCGTCACCGAGGACGGCGTCGACATGCTTCGCTGTGAGGCCTGCGGTGCCTTCCGCCCGGTCCAGAAGCGCTCCAGCGTGAGCAACAAGCGCCAGCGCGAGGCCGTCGAAGAGGGTCGTACCTACGAGGTCGAAATCACCGGGACCGGCCGCAAGGGCGACGGCGTCGCCCAGCGCGGGAAGTACACCATCTTCGTGCCCGGCGCGCAGGAAGGTCAGACCGTCCGCGTCTACATCAAGAACACGAGCGGGTCGCTCGCGTTCGCGCGACTCGCCTGAATCGGTCGCACGCGTCGCGCCGACGCGCCGGACCACGAGTCGCTCGGCGACCGACTGCCGCGCACAGTCTCATATTCTCTCGCCGCGGTCGCTTCTTTCGCGGGCCGGATTACCGCCGTCGCGACGCCCGCGAGACGCAGTTATGCGTCGTCGCCTTCGCTGTCGTCGCCGTCACCGCCGCACCGACCGCGGAGGCCGACGAGCGCGACCAACAGGAGCACCGCTCCCTCGACGCGCGCCGCCGTCGTCACCCACGGTTTCGCCGTCATCTCGCCGCCGTCCTCGTAGGCGAGGCGCGTCATCACGGCGACGAGTTTATCCGGAACGAGCAGTTCCACCAGACCGAACGCCGCCAACAGGGCTCGGAGCATACCCGAATATCGGCGCGGAATCGGTGAAAAACCGCCGTTCGTTCTCACACAACGGGAGCGGCAACACTCATTCTGCCCTGAAGCCAATGATTGATTATGAAAGTATACCTCACAGACGGAACCAGCTTCGAGTGCGGCGGCTACAAGGCGCTCGACTCCGGCGGGGTCGTCCTCACCGCAGACAGGAAGCGCAAACAGGTCGTCGGCTACGTGCCGGCGGACGCGCTGGTCTACGTCCTCCCCGACGACGTGGCACCGGGCGATTCGCTCGCCGATGCGGACGACGGCAACGGAGACGAGCCCGAAGACGACGACGCCGACACCGATGCGGACGACGCCTCCGAAGATGACGAAGACGAAAACGAGGGCGAAGCCGACGAGGCCGGCGACGGCGAGACAGACGACAGCGGCAGCGACGACTCCGACCGGACCACCGTCGAAGCCGGGGTCGACCCGGACGTGGCCGGCGTGACCGGCGTCGCCGACGAGGAGACCGAACACACTCACGACGACCTCGCGGCGCGCATCGACGAAATCGACGGCCGAGTTGACGGTCTCGACGGCCGGGTGGACGAGATGACCGAACAGCTCGCGGCGGTCGTCTCGGCGGGCGGCGTCGATGCCGAGGAGGCCGAAGAAGCACGCGACCCCGAGGACCCGCGGAACATCCGCGGCATCGGCGAGGCGTACGCGACCCGGCTCCGGGCGGCGGGCATCCACACCGTGACGGCGCTCCGCGAGGCGTCGGACGAGGAACTCGCCGCCGCCGCAGACGTGTCGGCGCGGCGGGCCGCCGACTGGAAACGGCGGGCCGAGCGGTACGCCGAGCGACCGGCGTCGGAACGCGAGGCCGAACCGGAAAGCGACGCGGCAACCAAGTCCGAAACTGACGCGGCCAGCGACCCCGAGACAGACGCCGACGACGCGACCGGTGACGGATAGCCGCCTGCACCGCACCCGTCTCCGGAATCGCGTCTCCCCGGTCGAGACTCGTCCCGCGTAGTTCCCATCGCGCGGGAACTGGCGAAGAGGGTGATACTGTCCCCGCCTAATCCCCAGTTGATGTACGACACAATCCTCGTGCCGATAGACGGGAGCGACTCGATGCAGCCGGTCGTCGAAGACGCCGCGGAACTCGCCGCAGAGCGCGACGCCGCCGTCTCCCTGCTCTACGTCGTCGACGAACGAGCCTTCTTGACGCTCGCCGACGAGCGCGTCGACGAGGTGTACGAGGAACTCAGGTCGCAGGGCGAGGCCGCGCTCACCGAGGCCGCCGAGACGATGGCCGAGTACGGCGTCGACGCCGCCACCGAACTCCGCCGCGGCGACCCGGCCGAGGAGATTCTCGCGTTCGCCGAGAAGATAGACGCGGCGCTCATCTCGATGGGCACCCACGCCCGGTTCGAGGACAACATCCTCGGAAGCGTCTCGCGGTCGGTCGTCGTCCAGTCGAAGATACCCGTGCTCGCCACCCCCATCGAACGACAGTAATCCGGCCGCGCCGGGTGGGCGAACACGTCGCACCACCGAAGCGGGTTCCGAGGTCCCGCGTCTCGCGTACTCTTCTGCGGTTTCCCGAGTTCGACCGACCTTCGAGTCTCGCCGCGTGCCCCGGGGTCAAACCGCGATTCAGAGCCGAAGGAGCAACAGGAGGACGCCGAAGAACGTCGAGGCGGCGCTGATGAGCAGCAGGCCGCCGCTGAGGACCAGCGTGCCGCCGTCGAACGCCGGGGTCGCCCCGCTGACGGCGACGTTCATCACCGTCAGGCCCGCCGAGAGGTCGGCGACGGGAGCGAGGACGGCGATACAGAACGTCACGAGACCGGCGACGACGAGGGCGTACGGCGTGAACGGCGGGCCCCGCCGTGTCGGGTGACGACTGGCCGGGTAGCTGCGAGACATACAGCACGTACGTCGCCACCCTAGTTTGGTACGTGTCGACTACCCACAAGGCGTGTGCGTTAGACCCGTCCTACCGCCGCGAAAGCGGGCTTCTCGATGCGTCGTGCGCGCCGGCAGTTCGTCCGCGCCGGGCGAGCGGTTTTCGGCGTAATTTGGGCCTAACCCCGGGCGGATTCACGACCGACTCGTGTTCGAGTTCGGAAAATCCTCTTTTAACCCCCCAACGACCGGACAGACGAGGAACGAATCATGAACAGACTCACAACGCTCGGGGTGGCGTTCGTCGTCGCCTCGCTCGTCTTCGCGGGGACGGTCGCCGCCGCCGGCGGCCTCGCGGCCCAGACCCACGCCTCGGAGACCGTCTACGCGACCGACGGGACCGCCGTCCGAGCCGCCGGCGGCTGGCACGGCCCGTTCAACGGGTCCGCGAACGAAACCCGATACGCCCCGGGCGACCGCCTGCAAGACCGCTACGACCTGACCGACGAGCAGACCGACGAGGTTTGGACGCTCGTCGCCGACATGCGCGACGACGGCGCGACGGCCGAGGAGATTCGGACCGCCGTCGACGAGCAACTCACCGAGTTCGGCGTCGACACGTCGACGCTCGCCTGCGACGGCGGTGGCGGCCCACGACAACACGCGGGCGGCCCCGGCGCACCCGGCGGCTTCGGGCCGCGCGGTAACTAACCCCCGTGTCCCTCGCTGACGCCCCTGTGTCCCTCGCTGACGACTGCCCCCCAACGCGACCGGCGCACTCCCTCAGTCCCCATGCCGAACACACCCACTCGCCCGACTCCCGCCACACACGACTCCACTGCGGGCCGCCGAAGACGCGGAGCCGAGGCCTGCCGTTTTATTACGTCCGGATTTGACGAGTTAGCCGGATGCGACGTGTGCTGTGGTGGCTTATCGGCGGGTCGCGCGGGGGACGAAACCGCCTGCGAATTATCCGCGCGCTCGACGACATGCCGATGAACGCCAACCAACTCTCGAACGAACTCGACCTCGACTACAAGACCACACAGCACCACTTGGAACTCCTCGTCGAGAACAACGTGTTGATGACTATGGGTGACAACTACGGAAAGACGTACTTTCTGACCGACCAGATGGAAGCCAACCTCGACGTACTCGACGAGGTGGCTCGAAAGGCCGACTTAGACGACGTGACGGTCGGAGGTGACGACGCGTGAGCGACACGTCCAACCGCGACCCGGTTCGGCGGACCGCGGTCGTCGTGGGCGTCTCGCTCGCCATCGCGGCGCTCGTGACGTGGTTCACGCCCGACCTCGTGGCGTGGTTCGCCCCCGACCTGTTCGGCCCGCACAAGCCGGGCGGCCACGGCGGTCCGCCCATCCCGGACCTGTTCATCCAGTTGAAGCTGTTCGTCTCGACGTACAACCTCGTCGCGCTCGGCTTCCTCGCGGGAACCTACGCGATGCTCTACCGGGAGCTGCCGAACCGCTTTACGCTGAGCTTACTCCTCTTTACGGCGGCGCTGCTCCTGTACGCACTCACGTCGAACCCGCTGGCGTCGCTGTTCCTCGGGTTCAGAGGCAGCGGGCTGGGACCCTTCACGTTCCTGCCCGACCTGTTTGCGGCCGTCGCCGTGACGTTCCTCACGTACCAGAGTTCGGCGTGAGGAAGGCGGGGTGGTGTTCGATGGTTGGGCGTTCTGGTTCTGTCGACGCTTAGTTCTCGTCCGCCTCGAAGTCGAGCGCGACCGAGTTGATACAGAAGCGCTTGCCGGTCGGCTCCGGTCCGTCGTCGAAGACGTGCCCGAGGTGGCCGTCGCAGGTCGAACAGACGACCTCGGTGCGGTCCATGCCGTGGCTCAGGTCGCGCCGAAGCTCGATGTTCGAGTCCTCGGCGGCGTAGAAGCTCGGCCACCCGCAGTTCGAGTCGTACTTCGTCTCCGAGTCGAACAGCTCGGCCCCGCAGCCGGCGCATCGGTAGACGCCGTCGTCGCTCCGGTCGACGTGCTCGCCGGAGAACCGCGGCTCGGTCCCCTGTTCGCGGAGGACGCGATAGGCGTCCTCAGAGAGTCGCTCGCGCCACTCGGACTCGGAGAGGCTGAATTCGCTGTCGCTCATGCGTCGAGAGAGGGTTCGGACGCCCAAAGGTTCGTCGGCTACCCGCGTCGGCCGTGTGGCCGGCTACCCGCGTCGGAGGAACTCCGGCAGCCGAATCCGAGAGAAGTCGTCGCCGCCGCCGTCGAGGGCGGACGCCCGACCGACGGCGTCGGGGATGCCCTGTTTGTCCGTCGGCTTCTGCATCGTCACGTCGGCGCGACCCGTCGTGGCGGGCGTCGTCTCCTCGTCGACGAGCGCCTCCCACACGTCCTGTTTCGAGTCGTACTCCGACTCGTTGCGGGCGACGCGCTGTTTGCCCTCCTCGAAGGCGAGCTGGAGGACGCTCCGACCGTAGGCGGTGCCGGCCTGCCGGCGGATGCGCTCGAACTCCCCGCGGTTCGGGTGGCCGAGCGCGCTGGAGACGCCGAGGGCGTACATCCGGCGGATGGCCTCCTCGTCCGAAATCGTCCGCCAGTCCGTTCCGAAGACCCGTTCGTACATTGTTGTTACCTCAGAGGTCGACCTTCGACCGGGGGTCGACGACCAGTCCGTTGTCGGTGAACTCGAGCGACCGGATGTCGCAGTCGATGTTCGTTCCGCGCATCTTGATGACCTGAATGCCGCGTGTCATCCCCGTCGCCTCCAGATAGTTGTGGAAGAACACCACGCCGTGGGCGAGGAAGTGCTCGTCGGAGTACGACGAGGGGTCCGTCATCTCGGAGATGAGAAGCGTCGTGGCGTCGCCCTGCTTGAGCGCCGTCAGAAACCGCGTCATCTCCTCGGAGCCGTTGGCGAAAAACAGCCGAAGCAGCATCGTCGAGTCGATGACGAGGCGGTCGACCTGCCGGGAGTTGACGAACGCGACGATTTTGTCGGTGAGGCTCTGGACGCTCGACGACCCCCCGGTCTGTGAGAACTGATTGAGGATGTGTTTCCCCTTCGGGCTCACGAGGTTGATGAAGCGAAAGCCCTCGGAACTGGCGAGCGTCTCGAAGCCGAAGTCGAAACTCGACATGTCGTTGACGAGTTCGTCTTCGGTCTCGTGCATGGTGATGTACATACACTTCTCGCCGTTGCGAAGTCCCTCGGCCATGAACTGCGCCGTGAACGTCGTCTTTCCGCTCCCCGGCGGTCCGCTCAGGACGTACAGTCGGCGCGGAAGGAAGCCACCCTGAATGAGCTCGTCGAACCCGCTTACCCCACTCGGAATCCGCATGGTCGGACACTCGCCCGCCGTGTTATAATCGTTCCGGGACCGGTATCGAAATTGAGACTTCGAGACGGCACCGAGCGGCTGAACCGTCACTCGGGAAACAGTTCGACTTCAGATTCGATACTGTCGATGGCCGCCACGTCGGCCGCGTCGAGTTCCAGCGAGACGGCGTCGAGGTTCGCCCGGAGGTGGCGCTCGCTCGACGCCTTCGGGATGGGACACAGCCCCTTCGCGGCCAGCCACGCGAGGCTCACCGCCTCGGGCGTCGCGTCGTGTTTCTCCGCGACCGCGACGACTTCGTCCACGTCGCGGACGCGGCCCCCCGAAAGCGGCGAGTACGCGACCACGTCGTAGCCGCGTTCCTCGGCGTGGTCGAGGAGTTCGGAGCGCTGGAACAGCGGGTGGTACTCCGTCTGGTGAGCGACGAGCGGCGCGTCGAGCAGGTCGAGCGCCTCGTCCAACTCGGCGGCGGTGAAGTTGCTCACGCCGACCCCGCGGGCGAGGCCGTCGTCGACGAGTTCGTCGAAGGCCGCAAGCGTCGCCTCGGGGTCGTAAGTGTCGATGGGGCGGTGGACGTACAGGAGGTCGACGGAGTCGGTTCCGAGCTTTTCGAGGCTCTCGCGGGTCGTCCGGCGCACGTCGGCGGGCGCGAGGCTGTCCGCCCAGACCTTGGTGGCGAGCGTCACGTCCTCACGGGGGACGTCGGCGGCCGCGAGCGCGTCGCCGACGACCGCCTCGTTCCCGTAAATCTGCGCGGTGTCGACGTGTCGGTAACCCAACTCCAGCGCCGTCGTCACGGCGGCGGCCTCGTCGGGCGTGTCGAGGCCCATCGTCCCGAGACCGATGCGGGGGAGCGAGGCGGTCATCGGGACGACGCACCGCCCTCGCGGCCGCCGTCGGCCGCGGGGTCGGACGGTGCGGACGCGCCCGCCTCGCCGGCCGCGACCGGGACGCCGTCGAGTTCGAGCAGGTCGTCGAGGCCGGCGATTTCGTGGGTCGGGTCGGGCGTCGGCGTGTGGTCGGCGCGGTGGCCCCGACGGATGAACGCGGAATCGACGCCCGCGGCCTCGGCGGCGGCGATGTCGCTGTCGCTGTCGCCGACGAACAGCGGCGACTCGACGCCGAGGTCGGCCATGGCGCGTTCGAGGTAGTAGGGTTCGGGCTTCTTGCGGTGGAGGCTCGTCATCGAGGGCTCGCGGCCGTAGGCGGTGCCGAACAGGTCCGCGGCGTCGAGGTGGTCGACGACGAAGTCGATGGTCGCCTGCTGGTTGCTGGAGACGATGCCCATCGGGGCGTCGATGCGGCGGAGCGCGTCGAAGTCGTCGTAGGGGACTTTGCGGCCGTCGGCGATGGCCCGCCGTTGGGCGGCCGACTGGCGTTCGTCGCGGACGCGGAACAGCGCCTCGGGGTCGAGGCCGTAGGGCTCGGCGGCGGCGCGCACGTCCTCGGGCGTGACGTGGATGACCACCTGCTCGACGTGGTCCGGGTCGGGGTCCGAAACGCCGAGTTCGTCGAAGGCGTCCCACGTCGCGTCGCGGAGGGGAGAGAGTTCGACGAGCGTCGTCAACACGCCGTCGTGGTCGAAGATGACCGAGTCGTACATACACGGACTCCGGCGGCGCGACGTGAATCGTTTTCGCCTCCGGGCGCGGTCGCGGGCGCGAACACGGTCACCAATCCCGCCGCGTTGCGAGTCTTTTAGCGCCTCGAAGCCTCACGTCTGACCGATGCTGGCTGGACTCACACGCGGGGTGGCGAGATGACTCGCGACGTGTGCATCGTCGGAGCCGGGGCCGCTGGGGCTGGCGCGGCCTACGCGCTCCGCGAGGCGAACGCGAACGTCACGATTCTCGAGAAGAGCCGCGGGGTGTGCGGGCGCGCCGCGACGCGCCGCCGACACGGCTGTCGGTACGACCACGGCGCGAACTACGTGAAAGACTACGACCGCCGCACCGAACGGCTCGTCCGCGGACTGGGAACAGAGGGGCTGGTCGACATCGAAGAGCCGGTCTGGACGTTCGACGGCGACGGCGTCGTCTCCGAGGGCGACGACCGCGACCAACACAAGTGGACGTGGACCGAGGGCATCACCCAACTGGCGAAGCGCCTGCTCGCGGAGACCGACGCGACCGTCGAGCGGGAGACGCGCGTCGCCGCAATCGACCACAACCCCGACAGCGGCTACTGGTCCGTCGTCGACGAGGCGGGGACGCGCCACGGCCCGTTCGACTCGGTGCTCCTGACGCCGCCGGCCCCGCAGACGGCCGGGATTCTCACCGAGATGGGCTGGGGCGACCAGTGCATGGTCGCGCTCCGCGAGGCCATCGGAAGCGTCGAGTACCGGACGATTCGAACCGTCGTCCTCCACTACCCCTTCGAGCGCGAGGAGCCGTGGTACGCGCTCGTCAACACCGACAAGACCCACCCGGTCGGCTGGGTCGCCCGCGAGGAGTGCAAGGAGGGCCACGTCCCCGACGGCGAGAGCCTGCTCGTCGTCCAACCGAGCCCCGAGTGGTCCGAGGCGCACTACGACGACCCGCTCTCTGACGCGGCCGACGAGGTCGCGGGGATGGTCGCTGGACTCCTCGACGACGAGCGCCTGCGCGACCCCGACTGGGTGGACGACCAGGGCTGGCGGTACGCGCTGCCCGACGGCGTCGCCGACCGCGAGATACTCCGCCGCGGGGAGTCTCACGGCCTCTACTTCGCTGGCGACTGGACGGTCGGTGAGGGCCGGGTCCACGCCGCGCTCTGGAGCGGCGTCGACGCGGGCGAGCGAATCGCCGAGCAGTAGCGCCCGCGGACACAGTTCGACGTTTCCGCCGCCGGAGTACCGTGTCTGCCCCGACTGAGACGCCGTCCGCTAGGGATGCCGCGAGCTAGCACGATTCGGGCGTGTCTTTTTCGTTGCCGAAGCCTAACGAGGAGTCGTGTCCGCGCTGACCGTCCGCATCGACCCCCACGTACACTCGGAAGGCTCGTACGACGCGCACGACCCGGTGGAGCTCATCTTGGAGCAGGCCGCCGAAATCGGGTTGGACGCCGTCGTCGTCACCGACCACGACGTCATCGACGAGTCGCTCCGAGCGGCGCAACTCGCCCCCATGTACGGTCTCGTCGGCATCCCCGGCGTGGAAGTCTCGACGGCCGACGGCCACCTCCTCGCGCTCGGCGTGGAGGAGCTACCGCCGCGGCGTCGCCCGCTGGACGAGACGGCGCGCTGGGTGCGCGAGCGCGGCGGCGTCGCCATCGTCCCCCACCCGTTCCAGCGGAGCCGACACGGCATCGGTCGCCGTCGGCTCGGCCGGTATCACGACGCCGCGGGCGGCGACGCCTTCGACGCCATCGAGACGTACAACTCGTGGCTGTTCACGGGCTACAAGAACCGCCGCGCCCGCCGGTTCGCGGCGAAGCGCCAGTACCCCGGCGTCGCCGGCAGCGACGCCCACCGGGTCGGGTACGTCGGCCGCGCCTACACGGAAATCGACATCCCCGACGTGTCGCGCGCTTCGCTCACGGCCGACGACATCCTGACCGCCATCCGCAGCGGCTCGACCGAGGTGCAGGGCCGCCGGACGCCGATTCCGACGAGCACGAAACACTACGCCGGCGCGGCCGGCCGGAAGTCCGCGTACTACGCCAAACGCGGGGCGCTCGGGAGCGCGCTCCTCGCCAAGAAGGGCGCGTTCAAGTCCGGCTACTACGCGAAACTCGGCGCGCTCAAAAGCGGGTCGATAGCGAAGACCGGCGTCGCGCAGGCCGCTCGGATGCTCTACCGGCTGTCGCCGCTCTCGCGGTAGCGCCCTGATTCGGCGCGGACGGCGGCGCGGCGGCGCGGGCGTCGAAACGCGAATTTTGTTCTGTCCTCAGTCGTCAGAACCCACGAGTTTCTCGTACTGCGCGCCGGTCTGCTTGAGTTTCGCCGTCGAGTACAGTCGCTCGTGGTCGAACGGCAGGTGGTCGGCGGCGAGTTCGTCTATCTTCTCGTCGACGGCGTCGGCGTCCCGGCCGTGAATCATGGTAAACAGGTTGTACTCCCAGCCCTGCTCGGGGCGGCGCGGCCGGTGGTAACAGAGCGTGACGTACGGGAGGCTGCCGACGGCCTCGCCGCGGGCGTCGAGTTCGTCGTCGGGGACGTTCCAGACGACCATGCAGTTGTTCCGAAAGCCGGTGACGATGTGGTTGACGACGCAGCCGATGCGCTTGATACAGCCGTCCGCGAGCAGGCGCTCGACGGCGACGAGCACGTCGTCGACCGCGGCGTCGAGGGCGTCGGCCACGTCGCGGTAGGGCGTCTTCGTAAGCGGGAAACCGCCCTGAATCTCCACGAGCAGGCGGGCTTCGAGGTCCGAGAGGTCGCCGGTCGCGTCCTCGGAGATGCGGGTGGCGCTCACGTCGGTCGCGCCGAGGCTCTCGCGGGCGAAGCGATCGTCGTTGACGATGGGGAATTCGAGGTCGATGTAGTAGTCGGTGAGCATCGGGAGGTTCAGCACCTCGCAGCCCGTGCGCTCCTCGATTTCGTCGAGGATGCGGTCGCGCGTCTCGCGGGAGCCGGCGGTGACGACGAACCACATGTTCCAGTCGTGGGCGCGGCGGTAGTTGTGGTTCACCTGCCGGTAACCGTTGATAATCTCCGCGACCTCGTCGAAGCGTTCCTCGGGCGCGGCGACGGCCGCGAGCGTCGAACTCCCGATGACCGGCGGGTTGAGCACCGGCCCGAACCGCCGGAAGACGCCGTCGTCGCGGAGCCGGCGGACGCGGTCGAGGGCGTCGTCCTCGTCGATACCTAGCTCCGCGGCGACGACGCGGAACGGCCGTCGCTCGACCGGAAAGCCGCTCTGGTAGCCGTCGATAAGCGCCGCATCGACCTCGTCGATGGCGTCCCGCCAATCATCCGACAACGCGCTCATTATCCGGCGTTAGGAGTCGGGAAGCCTATCGCTTTCGGACGGTGTCGACGCTCCCGGGCGACGGGACCGAACGGGACGTTTTTTGACCGCTCGCCCGAACACAGGGGCATGGCAGTAGTCGAAAGCGAGTTCGGGGAATGGCCGCTGAAGCGTCTGATGACGGAAGTCGTCGGCACGGGCACGAAGTCCGCCGAGGACATGACCCGCGAGCAGGCGTCCGAGGCGATGCGCCGCATCCTCGCCGGCGAACCGGACCACACGACGCTCGGCGCGTTCTGGCTCGCCAACCGCTGGAAGCACAACAACGCCGAGGAACTCGCCGCCTACGCCGACGTGATGGCCGAGCACGTCGAGTACGCCGAACCCGACGCCGACCCCGTCGACTGCGGCGCGAACTACGACGGCAAGGGCACGACCGCCATCCTCGGCGTCGCCGCCGGCGTCGTCGCCGCCGCGGCCGGCACGCCCGTCGTCGTCCACTCCGGCGACCGCGTCCCGACCCAGAAGCAGGACGCCTACAAGCACGTCCTCGACGAACTCGGCGTCCGCACGGAGCTCGACCCCGAGGAGTCCGCCGACATGGTCGACGACACCGGCTTCGGCTTCTACTACCAGCCGCGGTTCAACCCCGCCATCCACGCCCTCTGGGAGCGCCGCGACAACATGGGCGTTCGGACGTTCGTCAACACCATCGAGACCATCGCCAACCCCGCGAACGCCTCGGTTCACCTCGGGTCGTTCTACCACCTCGCGTTCGCCAAGAAGATGGTCAACACCTTCGAGGCGAGCGAGCACCACGACCTCGACCGCGTGCTCATGTTCCAGGGCATGGAGGGCTACGACGACATCCGCCCCGGCTACACGAAGGTCGCCGAGTGGACCGCCGGCGACGACGGCGACGCCACCTTCGACGACTTCGACATCGAGACCGCCGAGTACGGCATGGACTTCGAGTACGACGACCTCGGCGTCGACGAGGACGACGTGGCCGGCGACTCCGCCGAAATCACCGAAGCCGTGCTCGCCAGCGAGCGCGAGGACCGCTTCGCCGACGCCGTCGCCCTCAACGCGGCGCTCCGCATCTACGCCCGCGAGGACGCGGAAACCATCGACGAGGGGCTGGAGATGGCCCGCGAGACCATCGCCTCCGGCGACGCGGAAGCCGTGCTCGAAGACCTGCGCGACTTCTGAAGTCGCAGTCGACTCGAACGCTTTCGCTTCGACACGCCGGTCCCTCCCGTTCGACCGACCGGCTTTTTTCTAGATGTCGAGGTCGCCGTCGGCCTCGTCGAAGGGGTCGTCCCCTTCGGTGTCGCCCTCGCCGTCGTCCAGCGGGAGCGCGATGCCGACGAGCGTCTCGCCGGCCGTGACGGTCGCCTCGCGGGCGATAGAGTAGACGAGACCCGCGCGCTCGGCTTCGACCTCTTGGAGCACCTCGTAGGTGGTCGGGTCGTACACCCAGCCGAGGTGGTCGCCGGGGCGGACCTCGCGGGCGAGTTCGACGTCCTCGCGGGCGACGAACAGGCCCGAGGCGGCGGCTTGCACGCGGCCGAGGTGGTTGCGATAGGTGCGGCCGTCCCACGGTTCGACCGCGCCCGAGAGGATGCCCATGTCGCGGCAGACGTTGAGGACGCCCTCGACGCCGGCGACGATGGCCGGCTCGACGAGCTGTTTGTTGTGGGCGAGTTCGGGCGTGATGGAGGGGATGCCCGCGCTCGTGGCCGCGACGCGGAGTTTGCCGTCGAAGCTCCGCTCGGTCCACTCGTCGTCGGCCTCGTCGCCGGCGGCCTCCGCGAGGAGGATGTCGACGCCGAACGCCCGCGCGAGGTCGCGGGATTCCTCGTCGCCCCGGAGGTAGACCGTGTGGGTGAGCATGTCCGGACTCCCCGTGTGGAGGTCGACGATGGCGTCGGCGTCGCTGATGTACTCCCAGAGCGTCGCGGCCATGCGCTGGTGCAGCGAGCCGTCGGGGTCGCCCGGCCAGACGCGGTTCATGTTGGAGTTGACGGAGTCGAGCACCTCGGGGGTGACGTAGGAGACGCGGTCGAACGTCAGCGGGTCGGCCACGGGGACGGCGACGACGCGGCCCGAGAGCTCTGCGCGTTCGAGGTGGCCGTGGAGTCGGCGGAGCACTTCGGTGCCGTTGATTTCCCGGCCGTGCTGGGCGGCCTGCACGTAGAGCGTGGGACCGTCGGTCCCGTCGGCTGGTTCGTAGGTGTGAACTGTCGTCTGTACCGGGACGCCGGAGGGGAGGCGAGTGAGCGTCACGGTCTCCGCGGTGTGCATATCCGACGCATCGCGGTGGGGTGTCTTGTAGTTAGGGGAGCGAGAAAGGCAGACGGAGCGGAGCGCGGCGGGGCGGGGCGAGCCGCAGGCGTCAGTCCCGGTCGTCGAACGTGTCGATGCCGAACGGCAGGTACAGCGGGCAAATCCGGCCGGCCCCGGTCACGAGCAAGACGACGCCGGCGACGGCGACGAACGCGGCACCGAGCGCGAGGCGAACAGTCCGGTCGAGCGTGCCGACGTTTCGAATCACACAGTGATGTTTACCCCTCACAATACATTACCCCCGAATCGATTCCGACCCGACGAGACGGGGCGCAACGACGCGACTGCGACGAACGATTCAGTCGTCAGCCGGCGCGCCACCAGCGGAGTCGCTCGCAGTTCGCGCGAAGTAGCTGGCGAGGAGCGGGCCGGTGATGTTGTGCCAGACGCTGAACAGCGCGGGCGGCAGGGCGGCGGCGGGCGAGAAGAACGACAGCGCGAGGGCCGCCGCGAGCCCGCTGTTCTGGAGGCCGACTTCGAACGTGGTCGTTCGGACGCGGTCCGCGGACATCCCGGCGAGGCGGCCGGTGCCGTAGCCGGTGCCGAGGCCGATAGCGTTGTGGAGGACGACGGCTCCGATGGCGGCCGCGCCCGCGCTGAGGATGGTATCGACGTTGAGGCCGACGACGGCCGCGACGATGGCGACGATGCTCAGGACCGAGACGAGCGGGAACACGTCGAGGCCGACTTCGGCAACCTCGGGCGCGTTGCGGTCGAGCACGACTCGGAGCGCGAAGCCGAGGACGACCGGGATGAAGACGATTTGGACGATGTTGAGAAACAGGTCCACGAAGCCGACTTGAAGCTGTTCGCCGGCGAGCGCGACGACCCACGCGGGCATGACCAGCGGCGCGGCCAGCGTGGTGACGGTCGTGATGGCGACCGACAGCGCCACGTCGCCTTTCCCGAGGTAGGCCATGACGTTCGAGGCGGTGCCGCCGGGGGCCGCGCCGACGAGGATGACGCCGACGGCGAGCTCCGGCGGGAGCGACAGAACCACCGTGAGCGCGTAGGCGGCGGTCGGCATGACGAGCCACTGGGCGAGCGCGCCGATGGCCACGTCGCGGGGGCGCTCCGCGAGTCGGCGGAAGTCCGCGGGCTGGAGCGTCAGCCCCATCCCGAGCATGATGAGCCCGAGCAGCGGCGAGATGTAGGGCGCAATCCACGTGAACAGGTCCGGCTGCGCCAACGCGGCGGCCGACGCGAGGAGCACGAGGCCGACGAAGTAGGTGTTTGCGAGCTCCGAGAGGCGTTCGAGCGTCGAGCGGGCGTTCATTCCGACCACCCTCCGTCGAGTTGTGATGTCATCTCACACCACTCGGTCGCGGGGGAGAAAAACGTCTGTCGGTGTGACAGTCCGCGGTGCCGACCGAAAGACGCGGACCGAACGGAGTCGTGTCACCGAGGATGAAACAAGCGCCGCGTCACCGGCGACGAACCGGAGGCGGCACGGTTTTCACTCGCCCGCCCGACGGGTCGAGTATGAGCGACAACCCAACGGCCACGCTCCACACGAACAAGGGCGACATCACGGTCGAACTCTTCGAGGACAAGGTCCCGAACACGGTCGAGAACTTCGTCGGCCTCGCGACGGGCGAAAAGACGTGGGTCCACCCCGAGACCGACGAGACGATGGAAGGCGAACCCCTCTACGAGGACATCCTCTTTCACCGCATCATCTCGGACTTCATGATTCAGGGCGGCGACCCGACGGGGACCGGCCGCGGCGGCCCCGGCTACACCTTCGACGACGAGTTCCACTCCGACCTCAGCCACGACGGCCCCGGCGTGCTCTCGATGGCGAACCGCGGCCCCAACACGAACGGCTCGCAGTTCTTCATCACGCTCGACGCCCAGCCCCACCTCGACGGCAAGCACGCCGTCTTCGGGAAGGTCACGGACGGCATGGACGTCGTCGAGGACATCGGCTCGGTCCCGACCGACCGCGAGGACAAGCCGGTGTCCGACGTGGTCCTCGAATCGGTCGACGTCGAGCAGTAAGCGCCTCGACTCACGGGACGCGCTCGGTCGCTACCCGCTCGCGTTCGTCGGGACCACAGTCCGACCGCCGGTCGACCCGTCGGCGCGGTCGAGCCACGCCGGTCGCGTGACCGTCGTCCCGCCGACCGCGTCGTACGCGAACCAGACCTCGACGCCGAGGCCGTCGCGGGTCTCGTAGGCGACGCGCATCGAGCGGACGAACCCGTTTTCTTCGACGACTGCTTCGACCCGATAGTCGCGCGACCGCGGGAAGTCGGTGCCGAGTCCCCGAACTCGGTACAGCGCGGTCCCGCTTTCGGCAGTCTCGTTCGTCACGCTCTCTACGCGCGTCACGCTCGTCTCGTCGGTCGAGAGATACCAGTCGACGTAGCGGGCGGCGCGGGAAGCCTGCCGTCCCGGGCCGTCGCGCACGTCGGGGTCGAGGACGCGGGCGGCGACGCCGTCCGGTTCGGCGGGCCGGCGGGCGTAGCGCGTGGTCCCGTCGGCGTAGGAGTCCTCCGAGGCGGTCGGACGCGGAAAAGCCCGGAGTCGCCCGGTGCGCCGGACCTCCGAGACGTAGACGTGCGGGGCCTCGACGCGGACGACCTCCACCTCGCGGCCCGTCTCGTCGCCGGCGATTGACTCGCGGTAGCCGAGCGTCCAGCGGTACGACCGATTCGCCGCGGCCCGGCGGTGGGCCGCCGCGAGGCGCGTCGCGTTCTCGACGCCCGCGGTTGTCACGCCGGGGGCGACCGCCCGCGGTTCGGGCGTCGGCGTCGGCTCGGGAGTCGTCGCGGCCGGCGTCGGTGTCGACGACCCATGACCGCCCAGCGCCTCGCCGAGCACCGGTACGCCGCCCGGCCCGGCGGTCACGACGACCGCCGCGAGCAGGAGCGCGACGAAGACGAGCGGCGCGACCGGGAGCGACGAAAGCCGGCGAGAAAGCGGAGAGACGACTGCGCCACCCGCCTCGTCCGCACCCCTCGCACCGACGCCGCGGTCATCGGCCGGGAGGTCGTCGAGGCGGACGCCGAAGTGGTCTGCGACGAGGTCGTCGCCGCGGCCCGCCGGGAGACCGTACCGGACGAGGTCGTAGAACTCGTCGACCGAGAGAACCCGGGCGTCGTCGGGGGCCGCGCGCCGGGTTCGCTCGGGGTCGCCGAGGGCGACGACGACGGTCGCCTCGGCGGGGACCGTTGGCGACGGGCGGAGCCGAGACCGAGAGACGACCGCGAGTCGCTCGGTTCGGTCGCCGCGGCGGGCGACGACCACGGACCCCTCGACGGTCGTCTCCCACCCGCGGGCGGTCCAGAGGTCGGCCAGAAATCGGCGGCGGTCGCTGGGGCCGGCGGCGCGAATCAGGTCGCCGAAGCGCGAGCGACGGGACTGCCGCATCGCTCTGAATTAGGACTCGATGGCGAAAGCATCACCGGGCGAGTCGCGGTTCGGTCGGGGTCGGTCGGGGTCGGTCGGGGTCGGTCGACACTGACGCGGTCGGGTCGGTTGCGCCCGCGCCGAGTCAGCGGTTCGCTGAGTGCTCGTACTCCGACAGGCGGGCCGACACCTGCTCGTCCATCGTCGCCAACACGGCGTCGAGGTCGCGGCCGTCGAACAGTTCGGACAGGCCCTCGGAGACGATGGTCCTGACGGTCGTGAAGGGGCCGACGCGAGCGCCGCGGGTGGCCGGGGTGTCGTCGGTCTCGACCAGTTGGTCGAACGCGACCGCGAAGCCGGGGTGTTCGTCGAACCAGCCGTCGTCGCGGAGGAGGCCCCTCGTCCGGCGGTGGACCGGGAAGTAACCGGTCTGGCGGTGCCAGCGACGCTGTTGTTCGGGGCGGGTCAGCCACGCGATGAACTCGCCCGCGGCGGCCCGTTTCCGGGATTCGACGCCGTCTGCGACCCACAGCGACGCGCCGCCGACGACCACGCCCTCGCGGGACGACCCGGGCGCGGGGAACCGGCCGACTTCGGCGGTGAACCCGCGGTCGGCGGCCCCCCGAACGACCGACGCGGCGCTCGAACTGGAGTCCACGAGCATCGCGGCGCGGCCGTCGAGGAACGCCTCGCGGGCGTCTCGTCGGGCCTCGACGCCGGGGTCGAACAGCAAGTCGTTCCGTTCGAGGTCGCGCCACCACTCGAACACGCGCGTCCCGACCGGGCTGTCGAGGTTCGAGGTGCGGGCGGTGCCGCTCCGGCCGTTGTCGGCGTCGAACAGACACTCCCCGGCGGCCGCGAACCACTGCTCGACGAACCAACTGTAATTCGCCCACGTCGCGCCGTAGTCGACCGCCCCGCTCGTCTTCAGCGTCGCCGCGGCCGAGGTGACTTGGTCGAACGTCGCCGGCGGGTCGTCGGGGTCGAGGCCGGCCCGCTCGAACGCGTCGGCGTTGTAGTACAACACGGGGTTCGAGGCGTTGAACGGCATCGACCAGAGCGCGCCGTCGTGGCGGTAGTAGTTGGCGATTTCGGGGACGAGTTCGCCCGCCGATGCCCTGTCCGGAAGCACCGATTCGACGGGGGTGAACGCCCCGCTGTCGAGGGCGCGCTGGGTGCCGACCTCGTACAGTTGCGCGATGGTCGGCGGCGTCCCCGACCGGGCCGCGGCGAGGGTCGCGTCGAACGTGCCGCGGTAGCTCCCCTTCGACGCGGTGTCGACGCGGACGCCGTCGTGGCTGGCGTTGAACTCGTCGACGAGCGACTCCAGGACCGCCGCCTTGTCGCCGGACATGCCGTGCCAGAACTGGACGACGGTCTGGCCCGAGTCGGTCGCCTCGGCGTGGAGGCGGTAGTCGTCGATGGAGTCCCGGAGGTGGTCGGCCTGGTCCGAAAGCGCGTCTATCTTCGTCACCGCCTCGGAGAGCGAGACGGTCTGGCGGCGCGCCGACCCCGCGGCGTCGGCCGCGAGCGCCGCGGTCTCGTCGCTTATCTCGCCGACGCCGTCGGCCTGACTCACGACCTCTTGGGAGGTCGCCGCCTGCGAGTCCGTGGCGTCGGAAATCTCGTGGAGGCTCCCGTTCGTCTCTTCGAGGTCGGAGACGACGCCGTCGAGCGCCGACAGCGCCTCCTGAATCGTCTCGCTGCCCTCGTCGAGGCGCTCGCTCGTGTCGGTGATGTCCTCGACCGTCGCGGCCGACCGGGTCCGAACCGTCTCGATGGTCGATTCGATGTCGGCGGTCGCGGCCTGCGTCTCCTCGGCGAGCGCCTTCACTTCGTCGGCGACGACGGCGAAGCCGGAGCCGGCCTCGCCGGCGCGGGCGGCCTCGATGGAGGCGTTGAGCGCGAGGATGTTCGTCTGCTCCGCGATGTCGGAGATTTTGGTCGCGATGCCGGTGATGTCGTCGATGTGGTCGTCGAGTTCCGCGACGCGCTCGACGGTCGCGTCGGTCCGCTCGCCGATGACCGCCAACTCGTCGATAGCGGTCTCGGCGGCGCGCTTGCCGCGGTCGCCGCGCTCGACGGCCTCGTCGGTCGCGTGCCTGATTTCGTCGGCGGAGGCGGCGACCTCCTCGATGGTCGCAGACAGGTTCCGCATCTCGTCTGCGACCTCCTCGACGCTCTCGCTTTGCCGGCGCGCGCCCGCCGCAATGTCGTCGACGGAGGCGGCGACCGACCGGCTCTCCTCGCGGCTCTCCTCGGCGGCGTCGGCCACGATTCGGGTCGACGCCGAGACCTGGTCTGCGAAGGCGTCGACGTTCCGCATGGCGGTCTGCCACTCCTCGAACAGTTCGTTGAGGAGGCGGGCGTGACGCGCGAGCGCCGGGTCGTCGGGAACGTCGACGCGGACCGTCAGGTCGCCCTCGATGCAGCGCTCGATGGCCGCGGAGAAGTCGTCGAGACCGTCGAGCGCGGCGGCGTCCGGGGGCGACGACGCGGCGACATCGTCGGCGGGAGACTCCCCGCGTCCCGATTCGACGGCGACCGAGGGAGTGCCCCCGCCGTCGCTTCGCGCGTCGTCGGCGCGCGCCGTCTCGTCTGCGGCGTCCGATTCGGATTCGTCGTCGGTCGCGCGTGCGCCGAGCGCGGCCCGGACGGAGGCGCGAACCGACGACGCTCGTCTCCGGAACTGGCTGTCGTCGTCCATTGGTCCAGAAGATTTCTGGTGAGTGATAAGACCACGCTCTCGGGTATCATATCTGAGAACGGATTCGTGACTGGTACTGTGTCTGTCGATGATTCATGTGACGGGAGTATCCCACTGTTACGTGATGCCACGGATAGAATACGGTACGCCCGCTCGCCGCCGCTCGGATTCGAAGCACGACAAGCGGGCTTCGACAGATGTACCAGAAGTTCGAGGCGTCTCGCGGGTTCCGGGGCGCGCCGTCGCCGCGCGACCGACAGCGCAAAGACCACCGCGCGGTAAGGGCCGACGATGAGCGAGGAGTCCGACCGTCCGAAGCCGAGCGACTTCGGAACCGACGAGAACGCCCCGCCGGTCGACGAAAAGCCCTACAAGATAATCTTCGAGGCGAACAAGTGCTTCGGGGCCGGCCGGTGCGCGGAGGTCGCCGACAACTGGGAGATGGACCTCGAAACCGGCCTCGCCCGCGCCAAATCGTACTTCGTCGGTGAGGACGAACTCGACGAAAACGTCGAGGCGGCGGAGGTCTGCCCGGCGAAGAAGGGCCGCGGCGTCATCCACGTCATCGACCGCCGAACCGACGAGGAGCTCTCGCCGGACCCCCACGGCGACGGGACGCTCTCGGTCGACTGGTAAAGCGAAAGCACTTTTCTCCCCCTCGAAGAACGGGAGAGTGCGCGGGGGTGGCTGAGCCAGGCCAAAAGCGGCGGACTTAAGATCCGCTCCCGTAGGGGTTCGCGAGTTCGAATCTCGTCCCCCGCATTTTCGTCGCCGAGCGACAGCGAGGCGTGAGAACAGGACGACGCGTTCGAACTAGGGAGCGTAGCGAACGGCGTGAGCGGAGCGAGTGGAGTTCGAATCTCGTCCCCCGCATTTTCGTCGCCGAGTGACGGTGAACCGAGCGACGCGTTCCCGCTCCGTCTCTGTCGCCCGGGTCCTCGTGGGACCGCCGACCACGTTATCTCGGTTCCCCGCCAACTGGTACGAATGGCTTCGACGCGTAGACACCGCTATTCGGAGGGACAAGGGTTCGGAGACCCCTACGACGGGTTCGGCCTCGACCCGCCGACGTATCGGGTCAACGGGCGACTCGTCGACCCGATGGACGACCACGTTCTCAGCGAGTTCGTGGACGCGGCGGGAATCGACCCCGAGGCGGTCGACCCGGCGGCGCTCGTCGAGGTCGGACTGGCCTACGTCGCCATCGAGGAGTACGAGCAGGCTATCGACAGTTTCGGACGGGCGGTCGCCTACGCCGACGCGGACGCCTCTGACGCCCGGGCGTGAGAGAGGGAGGCGAGTAGGGCCGCACCCGCAAATATTTTGACAGTTCGGATAATGAGATGTAATTAGACCGTGTCACCCGGACTCCTCATCACGCGTTTCGACGCCACGCTCCTCGGCATGGCCGTCTGTCTCCTCGCCGGGGCCGTCGCCGGCGTCCTGTCCGCGCTGCCGACGGCGCTGGCCGCGGGCGGCGGTGCGACCGGGGCCGCCGCCCTCGCACTCGGGGTCACCGTGAGCGAACTGTAACGATTCTCGGAACTCGTCTTCGGTGAGAGCGGCGCATATCGGGTCCCTCTGCTATCAGAACTGATAGTTAGCGGGACAACGCTTTACGTCGGTCTCTTGCTACCGAGTGGCATGAAGTTCGCCACGCTGGTTCCGAGGGTACTCAGGCGGAGTTACCTCCGGAAATTTCTGTTCGTTATCCTCCTCGTGGCCGCGGTGATGGGCGGGTTCGGCCTGTACGTCTCAGACGTGGTCGGGACCGAGGTTCGATTCGAGCGCGCGCGAATACGAGCCGGCGGCTCTCCGGTGTGAGTTTTGCGAGAAAGGGATAGGCAGCCGCACGGGAGCGGCCCGCGCGGCAAATGCCGCCCTAGATTGGTCCCCGCTGACGCTTCGGCCCTCCAAAGCGAAGCGTCACCTGAACGGAGTGCCGCGAGATACTTAAACGTGCCGCCATTCACCCAAAACCGCCGCAGGCGGGCGATTCGGGAGCGCTCGCGACGCAACGGGCTTTTCTCCCGTCGGGACCTTCGTCCGGGCATGAGCGAAGACGACATCCCCGGTCGAGTCCGCCGCGCGTTCGGCGACCACGGGTCGTTCGAGCGGGTCGATGACCGAACCTTCGAGTCCGTGACGACGCCGTTCGACGGCACCGTCGGCGTCGCGGCGCAGGACAGCGGCCGCGTCGAGTTCGACGTGGAGGTGCGTGTCCCGATGCTCTCGGCGGTCGCAGACGACGTGGCCCCAGTGGTCGAAGACGGCTGGTACGAGACGTTCGAACTCCGCCTCGAAGACGTGGGCGGCGTCGTCGCCGGCGACCACGACCTCGACCCCGACGTGACTCGCGCGGGCGACGAGGCGGTCGTTCGGGCGAGCTTTGCCGACATCAACGAGCGCCGCGGCGTCGACGACGCCGGCGCGGTCATCGACTACGTCGAAGGCACGTTCGTCGAGGGCATCATCCCCGGCTACGACTACGGCGAACCGGTGACGAGCCTCATTCAGAACGCGAAAGACGCCGCCGGCGCGGGCTTCTGAAGAACAAGTCGGTGACAGTCGGTCGAGCCGGGGCGGACCGCCGCGTGGCGACGCGCCGACTCAGTCCATCGCGATGTACGTCTGGGTGTCTTCGATGCCCGCCACCGACTGGATGCCACCGGCGATGCCCTTCACGTCGGCGGGCGAGTCAACCTCGACTTTCACGATGAAGTCCACGTCGCCGGCGACGATGTGCGCGCTGACGATGCCGTCGGAGACGGCCAAGAGGTCCTGTTTCAGCTGGTCGATGCCGTCGGAGACGGGCGCGGCCTTGACCATGATGTAGGCGTAGACCATCGTCACGCACCCCCCGCCGCGGTGACGACCTCGTCGCCGACGAGCAGTTGTCGCACGTCGTTGAGTACGTCGAAGTCCGCGAGGACGGCCACGCGGTCGCCCGTCTCCAGCGAGTCGTCCGAAAGCGGGATGCCCATCGGCCCGTCTTTCTTCCCGAACGCGAGGATGCGGGCGTTCGCCGGGAGCGCAACCTCTTCGATACTGTACCCGTTCATCGGTGACTCTTCCGTCACCGTCACGAGGATGACCTGCAAGTGTTGGGCGATATCCGCGATGGCGCGGATGGAGCCGCCGAGAAGCGCGTTCTTCGCGCCGATAGCGCCGAGGCGCTCGGGGTAGACGATTTCGTCGACCTCCTTGGCGTACTTCTGGTACACCTCCTCGCGGTAGTCCTCGTCGACCCGGAGCACCGTCCGACAGCCGAAGTGCTTGCCGATCATGCAGGCCGCGAAGTTCACGTTGAGGTCGGCGGTGAGCGCGCCGAGGGCGTCGGCCGCCTCGATGCCGGCGTCGACGAGCACCTCCTCGCGGGAGCCGTCGCCTTCGACCACCTCGAAGTTCGCCTCGCGGGCCCGCTTGAGCCGGTCGCGGTCCAACTCCACCAGGACGATATCGTGACCCTCCTCGCGGAGGACGCGAGCGGTGCGCAGCCCAACCCGTCCAGCACCAATGATAACGAACCGCATGATAAGACGGTATGTCGGCGGAGGCAAATAACCTTCCCCCGGCTCGGACGAACGGGCCGCGCTCGGTCGAAGCAAGGCTTTTGACGACTGTGGTAGAATATCTCACGCATGGTTCACGCGTTCATCATGGTGAAGACCGGAGCCGGCGAGTCGGAACAGTTGCTCGGTCCCATCCGCGACTTCGAGACGGTGACCGAGGCCCACATCGTCGCGGGCGCGTACGACATCATCGCGGAGGTCGACACCGACGCGGTCTACGAGGTGCTGAAGACCGCGTCGAGCCGCGTGCAGGGGTTAGAGGGCGTCGCAGACACGAAGACGTACATCTCGCTGGACGACTGAGACGACTCGCCGCGGCTCAGCGCTCGATGTCGAACGGGCCGTTGCGCTCGACGAACGCGACGTGTTCCTCGCGCTGGCGGGCGAGTTCGGGCGGCAGTTCCTCGTAGACGTTGTCGAACAGCTCGTCGGTCCCCGGTTCGGGCGTCGCCTCGGCGCGCTCGACGGCCTCGCGCAGTTCCTCGTCGGCGTCGTCGCGCATGGCGTCGAGCGCCGCGTCGTCGACGACGCCCGCCTCGCGGCAGAACGACTCGAAGCGGTCGAGGGGGTCGCGCGTCCGCCAGTCGGGGAGGTCCGGCTCGTCGTCGCGGTAGCGCGAGGGGTCGTCGGCGGTCGTGTGCGGCCCCTGCCGGTAGGTGAGGCTCTCGATGAGCACCGGCTCCCCGGCGCGGGCCTTCTCGAAGCCGCGCTCGACGGCCTCCCTGACCGCGAGGGGGTCGTTGCCGTCGACCTGCATCCCGTCCATCCCGTAGGCGTCGGCCTTCGCCGCGATGGACTCGCTTGCGGTCTGGCGCTCGCGGGGGAGCGAAATCGCCCAGCCGTTGTTCTCGCAGAAGAAGACGACCGGCGCGTCGAAGACGCCGGCGAAGTTCAGCCCCTCGTGGAAGTCGCCCTCGGAGGTCGCGCCGTCACCGAAACAGACCAGCGCCGCGCGGTCGTCGCCGCGGTAGTTCGCGGCCATGCCGACGCCGGCGGCGTGGGGAATCTGCGAGGCGATGGGGACCGCCTGCGGGAACACCGGCACGTCGTGGTCCGAGGCGTACTCGGCGTGACCGCGCCGAAAGAGGAGGATGTCGCTCGGCGGCACGCCGCGGGCGAGTTGGAGGGCGTTCGACCGATACGTCGGCAGCAACACGTCGTCGTCGCGCATGGCGTGGGCGGCCCCGATTTGCGAGGCCTCCTGTCCGCGGAAGGGCGGATAGCCGCTCATCCAGCCGCGTCGCTGGAGGGCGAGTGCGCGCTCGTCGAACCGTCGCGCTCGAATCATGTCGCGGAGGGCGGCGCGGGCGTCGTCTGCGGTGAACTCCGTATCGTCCAGCCCGCGCTCTGCGATGAGTCGGTGCATGGCGGTGAGTCACGGTCCTTCGTGATAAACGTCACCCGTTGCGGGGGCGGACCCGGCTGGCGGTTCGACCGACGGCGGCGCGGGACGAGCGGGCCGCCGAGAGCGACAGGCCAAAGACCACCGCCTCCCTACGTCGGCTATGGTCTCGGTGGTCAACCTCGTGCTCATGGGCGCGCTCATCGTCCTCCACACGCTCATCGCGGCGGTCATGACCCGCTTTTTCCGCCTGCGGTTGAAGACGCAGTGGGGGTACATCCTGTACGCCCTGTTTCTGATTCCGCTCGTGCTACTCGTCTCGACGCTGGTGTTCTCCGGCGTCTTCGGCATCGGCGTGAACCTCGGCAGCCCCACGGCCGCTCTCGGCGTGATGATAGGGATGCCGCTCGCGCTCGGCTTTACCATCGACACGCTCTACGTCCCGCCGCCGGAGGAGTACGAGAACCTCCCGAACTCGCGGTGAACTGCGAGTCGGTCGGCGGCTACTGTTCCGCGAGAATCGCTTCGAGCGCCGCTTCGACCGCGTCGAGCACGTCCTCGGGCGACTGCGTCGCGTCGATGCGGACGAACCGCTCCGGTTCGGCCTCGACGAGTCGCTCGTAGTTCTCGCGCACGTCCGCGAGGTACGCCGCCTGTTCGAACTTGTTCGTCGCGCCGCTGCGCGCGGCGGCCGTCTCGGGGTCGACGTCGAGGTAGATAGTCTTGTCCGGCGGACGGGTGAACGCCGTGTGGATGCCTCTGATGTACTCCATCGGGCGTCTGAGGTCGCTGTCGCGCAGCGCGGCGGCCTGATAGGCGTACCGCGAGTCGGAGTAGCGGTCGGAGACGACGAGCTTCCCGTCGGCGAGGGCGGGTCGGACGACCCGCGAGAGGTGGTCGGCGTGGTCGGCGGTGAAGAGAAACAGCGTGGCGAGCGGGTCGGCGCCGTCGTCGTCGATGGCGCGGTTGACGGCCTCTCCGTACCACGAGTCCGACGTGGGCTCGCGCGTGAAGACGGCGTCGGGGTACGCGTCGTGGAGCGCCTCCCAGACGGTCGTCTTCCCGCTCCCGTCGAGCCCTTCGAGTGTGACGAGCATATCCTACCAACTCGGCGCTCCGGAAAAAGCGCGCCGAAGCGAGACGCCGCAATGATAATGTCAACGCGACCCGACATGTGTGGTGTGCCACCCGCCCGCGAGCGGTGGGACGACCTCCGTCCGAGCGAAAAGCCGTTCACCGTCGTCCGGTTCGACGAGAGCGTCCCCCCGACGGACGCGTCGTTCGCGACGAAGCAGACGGAGGTCGACCACCCGACCGACGCGCCCGACGACTGCCCCGACCCGTCCGAGGAGCTCGTCGTCTACGACCGAGTCGGTCGGATGGTGAAACGCACCGACGGACCGGTCGCGCCCTCGATACTGTTTTGAGCGCGGTCGCGGGCGGCGCGGGTGCGGGCCGGTGGCGCGGTCTGACGCGCCCGCCCGGAAGAGCGTCGTTCCCATCGGGGTGTTCTCCGGCGAAATCGACCCCGATTCCCCGTTAGCTTTACCCTCATTCCGCCGAATATTACGGCATGAAAGTCCTTGTTGTCGGCGGAAGCGGATTCATCGGGAGCCACCTCTGCCGCGAACTACAATCGCGGGGACACAGCGTGACCGCGATGTCGCGGAGTCCGAACAGCGAGGACCTCCCCGACGGCGTCGAAAAGGCGATGGGGGACGTGACGGACTACGACTCCATCGCGGGCGCGTTCGAGGGGAAAGACGCGGTCGTCAACCTCGTCGCGCTGTCGCCGCTGTTCGAACCGAGCGGCGGCAATCGAATGCACGACATCGTCCACTGGCAGGGGACCGAAAACGTCGTGAAGGCCGCGGAGGCCAACGACGTGCCCCGACTCGTCCAGATGAGCGCGCTCGGAGCCGACTCCGACGGCGACACGGCCTACATCCGCTCGAAGGGGAAAGCCGAGGGGGCGGTCAAGTCGTCCGGGCTCGATTGGGTCATCTTCCGGCCCTCGGTCGTCTTCGGAGACGGCGGCGAGTTCGTCTCCTTCACGAAGCGGCTCAAGGGGATGTTCGCGCCCGGCGTCCCGCTCTACCCGCTTCCCGGCAACGGGGAGACGCGGTTCCAACCCATCTGGGTCGGAGACCTCGTGCCGATGCTCGCGGACGCCGTCGAGGGCGACGACCACGCCGGCGAGACCTACCGCATCGGCGGCCCGGAAAAGCTCACGCTCCGCGAAATCACGGAGATGGTGTACGACGCCGAGAACAAGTCCATCACCATCGTTCCGCTGCCGATGGGTCTCGCGGGCGTCGGCCTGACCGTCCTCGGGGCGGTCCCCGGCTTCCCGATGGGGAAAGACCAGTACCGGTCGCTCCAGTTCGACAACACGACCGACCGGAACGACGTGGGCGTCTTCGGCGTCGACACCTCGTCGATGAAGACGCTCGGCGCGTATCTCGGCGAGCGAAACTGACACCGAAGTGACGACTCGGCGGCGTTAAGCAGCCGTGAACTGCGGCTCATTTTACCGGAATTGGCGGTTCTCACGGGATAACGACTGATTAACACCGGTTTCGAGTCGCCGCGTTCCGCCGATAATCTGATGGTGGTTCGACACGTCCCCATCACAACGCTTATGTCCGCGTTCGTACTGCAATTCACGCAATGGCGAGGGGACTGAACCTATGAAGCTCGCAATGATCGGATTCGGGCAAGCCGGGGGAAAAGTAGTCGACAAGTTCGTCGAGTACGACCGGGAACGCAACGCCGGAATCGTCCGCGCTGCGGTCGCGGTGAACTCCGCAAAAGCCGACTTGCTCGGACTGAAGAACATCCCGAAGGACCAGCGCGTCCTCATCGGCCAATCCCGCGTGAAGGGACACGGCGTCGGTGCGGACAACGAACTCGGTGCCGAAATCGCCGAGGAGGACATCGACGAGGTACAGGGTGCCATCGACAGCATCCCCGTCCACGAAGTCGACGCCTTCCTCGTCGTGTCCGGGCTCGGTGGCGGCACCGGCTCCGGCGGCGCGCCGGTCCTCGCGAAACACCTCAAGCGCATCTACACCGAACCCGTCTACGGGCTCGGCATCCTGCCGGGGTCCGACGAGGGTGGTATCTACACGCTCAACGCCGCGCGCTCCTTCCAGACGTTCGTCCGCGAGGTCGACAACCTCCTCGTGTTCGACAACGACGCCTGGCGGAAGACCGGTGAGTCGGTACAGGGGGGATACGACGAGATCAACGAGGAGATCGTCAACCGGTTCGGCGTGCTCTTCGGAGCTGGCGAAGTCCAAGACGGACAGGAAGTCGCGGAGTCCGTCGTCGACTCCTCGGAGATTATCAACACGCTGGCCGGCGGCGGCGTTTCGACGGTCGGCTACGCCTCCGAGGGGGTCGAGCCGCGGAAGAACAACGGCGGCGGCCTCCTGTCTCGGCTGACGGGCGGCGACGAGCCCGACGACAATCTCGACACCGCCCACACGACCAACCGAATCACGAGCCTCGTCCGCAAGGCCGCGCTCGGTCGGCTCACGCTCCCGTGTGAAATCGAAGGCGCGGAGCGCGCGCTGCTCGTGCTCGCTGGTCCGCCGGAGCATCTGAACCGGAAAGGCATAGAGCGCGGGCGGAAGTGGATCGAGGAGCAGACCGGTTCCATGGAAGTTCGCGGCGGCGACTACCCCATCCCGGGCGCGGAGAAGGTGGCGGGTGTCATCCTTCTGTCGGGCGTGACGAACGTCCCGCGCATCAAGGAGCTGCAGCAGGTCGCCATCGAAGCACAGGATAACATCGAAGAGATCCGTCAAGAGAGTGATTCGAATCTGGAGACCCTCATAAACGATGACGAGGACGAACTGGAGTCGCTTTTCTAAGCTGGCGCTCGCGCTCGTCGTACTCCTGTCGGCCTTCGCAGGGCAGGCAGGGGCGGTGAGCGTCGCGTCCGACGACGTCCCCGACGAGGCGCAGGTCGGTTCGCAGGTGACCGCGTCGGTCACCCTCGAAGAGCTGTACCGGAGCCCACAACTCGAATCGTGGACGCTCGCGGGCCAGACCGACCTGGAGGACGTGACGTGGACCGTCGCGTACTACGACCAGACGGGCGCGAGAGTCGACCAGCAGTCCTTCGACGGGCAGAACTTCAGCGGCGCGCAGATCGCCACTGCCGACGGGACGAGCGAAGTGGAGGTCACCGTAACGGGAATCGTTCCCGAAGTGGAGTCGTTCAGCTACGACCCCGCACAGACGTTCACGATAATCTCGCTCGACCAGACCCGCGAAGGCGGCTCCAGTAACGATATCGACTCGTGGTCGGTCCACCACTACACCGAAGAAAGCGCCGCCGCGCGCGACGAACTCGACAGCGCGCGGGACGCGATTGAGCGTGCGAGTGGGGCCAACACGCAACAAGCCGAGCAGACGTTTGCCAACGCTGTCGAAGCGTTCAACGGCGAGGAGTTCAATCTCACGACGAACCTCGCCAACGAGGCGGAGACGAGCGCAAACCAGGCCCGGCAGTCGAGTCAGACGACCCAACTGCTCATCTACGCGGCGGGCGGTCTGCTCGTCGTCGCGCTCATCGTCGGTGGATTCCTCTACTGGCGGTCCCAGCAGACGACCTACGACAAACTGGGCTGATTCCCCGTGCGAGTCGTCGTTCCCTTCGGGGGACGCGATCCGAAGACCCGACTCGCCCCGTTTTTCGACGCCGACGAGCGACGCGAGTTCGCCGTCTCGATGCTCCGCGACGTGCTCGACGCGGTCCGCGCGGTCGGCGGCGACCCGGCGGTCGTCGCGGACGCGCCCGTGACCGTCGACGCGCCCGTCACCGTGGACGACCGACCGCTCACCGAAGTCGTCGGCGGCGAACTCGACGACCTCGGCGGCGGCCCCGTCGCGGTCGTCATGGCCGACCTCGCGCTCGCGACGCCCGCGGCGCTGTCGCGGCTGTTCGAAACCGACGCCGACGTGGTCGCCGCGCCCGGCCTCGGCGGAGGGACGAACGCGCTCGTCGTCCGCCACCCCGAGTTCTCCGTGGACTACCACGGCGCGTCCATTCTCGACCACCGACGAATCGCCCGCGACGCCGGCTGTTCGTTCGCCGAGGTGGACTCGATGCGACTCGCCGTCGACGTGGACGAGCCGAGCGACCTCGTCGAAGTGCTCGTCCACGGCGAGGGGCGGGCCCGCGAGTGGCTGGTCGACGCCGGCGTCCGGCTCGCACGCGGGTCCGGTCGGGTCGAGGCCGTCCGCGAGCGCCGATAGGACCTTAACGGTCCGCGATAAACAGTGTCTGGCGCGGTTGTCCGTCTGCCCGGCGGGAACTGAGGCAACGTGCGCCGCGCGCTCCCGCGTCGCGAAGACGACGCGAGAGTCGAAGTGGAGTCCGAACGTCGCGACGACGACGCGAGTCTCACTCGCAACCAACTCGGGGCGAGCGCCTGACGGCGCTTCGGACGGGCCGGAGACGTGTCTGGCACCAACTATCCGGTCCCGAACTCGACTTCCGCGCTTCGGTCTCGACGCCGCCGTATCGCCGCGAATGACACGCTTTTAGTGGTTCGTCACGCACCGAGAGATATGTTCACGGGTGCCGACGAGTACGGAGTCGACCTGACTATCGACGATGCCGACGTGGAGCGACTGCTCGCCGTTACCCCCGACGACGCCGACCCGCCGGCGTCGCTTTCGTTCTCGCGGAACGTCTTCGTCCCGCTGACGACCGCCTGTCGGTACACCTGCACCTACTGCACCTACTACGACGTGCCCGGCGAGGCGACGCTCATGTCGCTCGACGAGGTCCGCGAGGTGGTCCGCACGGGCGCGGACGCCGGCTGCACGGAGGCGCTGTTCACCTTCGGAGACGCCCCCGACGAGCGCTACACGGAGATTCACCGCCAACTCGACGAGTGGGGCTACGACGACATCCTCGACTACCTCGCGGCGGCCTGCGAAGTCGCGCTCGACGAGGGCCTGCTCCCGCACTCGAACCCCGGCGACCTGACCCGCGAGGCGTTCGCTGACCTCGCGCCCCTGAACGCCAGCATGGGCGTGATGCTGGAGACGACCGCCGACGTGGCCGCCCACTCGGGCAGTCGGCGGAAGACGCCGGGCCAGCGGCTCAACACCATCCGCGCCGCGGGCGAGGTGGGCGTCCCCTTCACGACGGGCATCCTCGTCGGCATCGGCGAGACGTGGCGCGACCGGGCCGAGAGCCTGCTGGCCATCCGCGCGCTCCACGAGCGCTACGGCCACGTCCAGGAGGTCATCGTCCAGAACGTCGTCCCCAACGAGCGGTCGGACTACGAGCGCCCGTCGCTCGACACGATGCGCCGGGTCGTGGCGATGGCGCGGGTCGCGCTCCCCGAGGAGGTGTCGGTGCAGGTGCCGCCGAACCTCTCGGCGGCGGCCGACCTCGTCGCCTGCGGCGTCGACGACCTCGGCGGCGTCTCGCCGGTCACGGACGACTACGTCAACCCCGACTACGAGTGGCCCGCGCTCCGGGAACTCGCAGACATCGCCGACGAGGCGGGCGTCCCGCTCCGCGAGCGACTGCCGGTCTACGAGCGGTTCCTGCCGAACGGGGCGCTCGGACCGGCGGACGAACCCGGCGAGAGCGGCGGCGCGCCCGCGGCCGCGCCGGACCGCGAGTGGCTCCGCGGCCCGATTACCGACCGGCTCGCCGCCGACGACGTTCACGGACGGCGGTTCCGAAACGTCGCCCGCGGCGACGGCCCGCTGTCGATTCCGCGGTGAGAGCGACGCCGCGTCGGCCGACCGTGTGGTCGTCTGCTACCGACGACGACCGAGAACTGAGTAGAGCGCGACGACCGCGGCGGTCACGGCGGGCGCGCGCCCCGAGAGTTGGGGCACGCGTTTTCTGACGAGTGTGTAGATGACGCCGACGGCGAGGCTGACGAGGAGAACCCCTCGCGAGTCGCCGCCGAGCGTCAGGAGGCCCGGCACCGACAGCGCCGCGGCGAGCGCGAGGTCGCCGGGAGAGCCGTCGTAGGCGGCGAGGCGGCGGGGTTCGACCCAGCCGCCGAGGCTGCGGACGTAGACGCCGCGGTCGGTCCGCGCCTCCCACGGACGAGCCTCGCTGCTGCCGCCGAGGTAGTCGGCCGCGCAGTGGAGCGCCGCCGCGACGAACCCGGTCGCCGCGGCCGCGGCCAGCGGGTCGCCGGTGACGACCGCGACCGCGCCGAACCCGACCGAGCCGCCGACGAACGCCTCGACCTGATGGAGCGTCCTACGGTGGACGCCGACGACCATGTCGAGGTCGGGGAAGACGCCGCCGACGAGCGCCGCCGCGACGACGAGCGGCGCGGCCGCGGGGGCGACGACCGCGACGGCGGCGGCGAGCGCGAGGCTCATCGCCACGTGCGTCGGGGCCATCACGGGGCGACCACCTCCCGAGCCGGTCGGAGCCGTCGAGTCGTCATCGCTTCGACCACTCGGCGACCGAGACGTATGAGTTTCGTGGTTGCGCCGAGCGCTCGCGGGCGCGGCGGGTCACGCAGACGCCGCGCCTCAGATGCCGAACCACTCGGGCATCCGCTTTCTGAAGCCCGTGTAGAACAGCGCGACGGCGACGCCGACCGCGATGGCGACCCGGACGCCGCCGGAGAAGGCGAGGAAGCCGGGGACCGAAAACAGGAGCGTCAGCGCGAGGTCCTCTGGCGCGCCGTCGTAGCGGACGAGATAACGGGGGCGGAGCCACCGCTTCGCGGGATGGACGTACACCGCGCGGTCGGAGGTGCGGTCCCACGGCCGGAGTTCGCCGCCCGCGCCGAGCCAGTCGGACGCGGAGTGGAGCCCCGCCGAGAGGCAGAAAAAGGCGACGCCGACGGTGAGCGTCGAAGGCGAGACGGCGGCGACGCCCCCGAAGACCGCGGCGGCGACGCTGTAATAGACGGGGAAGTGCAGCGTCTTGCGGTGGACGCCGACGAAGAGGTCCACGTCGGGGAAGACGCCGCCGACGAGCGCGCCGACGGCCGCCGCTGTGGCGAGGTCGGGCGCGACCCAGACCAGCGGCGCGGCGAGGGTCAGCCCCACGGCCGCGTGGGTGGTCGCCATCATCTCAGTCGTCTGCGGTCGCCGGGTCGCGGCGGCCGTCGAGCAGGGGCGTCCCGTCGGCGCGCGGGCCGAGCGTCGGGCCGTGCGGGCCGTCGTCGGGGTCGATTGGCCGGCGGGTCCGGTAGTCGGTCGAGCGCTCGACCGGCCGGCGGCCGATGGCGGTTATCATGTCGACGTAGTCGTCGAACGAGCGGAACTCGCCGAAGCCGCCGCCGGCGCGCTTCGTTATCTCCTCGGAGAGAATCGTCCCCATCAGGTCGTCCGCGCCGCAGTTGAGGAGCTTCAGCGCCTTCGCGTTCCCGAACTTCACCCACGACGACTGGATGTGGTCGACGTTGTCGAGGTAGAGCCGCGCGACGGCGACCATCAGTTCGTCCTCGTCGTCGGACGCGCCGCCGGTCACGAGGCCGCGGTCGTACAGCGGCGTGTTCTGGTGGATGAACGACAGCGGGACGAACTCGGTGATGCCGCCGTAGCGGTCTTGCAGGTCGCGAATCACGTCGAGGTGGAGCACGCGGTGTTTCTCGGTCTCGACGTGGCCGTACATGATGGTCGCCGTCACGTCGAGGCCGGCTTCCATCGCGCCCTCCATCCCGGCGACCCACTCGTCGGTGCCGATTTTGCCGGGGCAGATAACCTCGCGCACCTCGGGGACGAGAATCTCCGCGGCGGTGCCGGGCGCGCTGGCGAGGCCGGCGTCGGCGAGGCGGCGGTAGACCTCCTCGTAGCTCCAGTCGGTGCCGCGCTTGGCGTGATGGGCCTCTTCCGGCGTCATCGAGTGGACGTGCGCGCCGGCGGCCGACATAGCAGAGAGCTGTTCGGCGTAGCTCGCGGGGTCGGTGTCGTACGCCTCGGGCGGCTTGTAGTTCACCTCGGCGGCGGGGTTGTCGTAGGCTTCGAGAATCTCGCGGTGTTCCTCGTCGAGCACGAGCGCGGGGTGGAGGCCGGAGACGGACGTGACCTCGTAGATGCCCATCTCGACCGCGTCGGCGACGATGTCGCGGGACTCGGCGGGCGTCTTCGTGAAGCCGCCGTGGTCGGCGTCGGAGTCGGCCTCGAACAGGTGGGCGGTGTTCTTGAAGTTACAGAACAGACACCCCGTGTTGCAGGCCGTCGTCACGTTGTTGTTGAGGTTGGCGACGAACGTCACGTCGTTTCCGACCATCTCGGCGCGCCGCCGGTCGGCGGCTTCGAGCACGAGTTCCTTGCGTTCGGGGTCGATTCCCTCGCGGTCGGTCCCCGTCGTGATGAGTTCGACGCCGTCGTCGACCGTGAGGCGCTCGCCCGCTCGCGCCTTCGCTAAGGCGTTCTCGAACGACTGGTCTGTCTCCGGGACGTGTTCGAACCCGAAGTCGTGGGCGGCACCAGACATGCTCGTTGGCAACGCGCCACGGTCGTAAAAACGGGGCGGTACCGGAACTCCGGCCGCCGGATACAGCGGGACGCCGCGGGACGCCGCGGAGAAAGCGTTAGGCCCTCCCGCCGTGTTGGGTCGCACATGGAACACTCCCCGACTTCGGCGACCGAGTCGGCTCTCGACGACGGAGGAGAGAGCCTGCTGTTTTCGGCCCTCGTCGGCGCGGTCGCCAGCGTCGTCCTCTCGCCGCTTCCTGGGTCGACCGTCCTCGGCGGGGCACTCGCCGGCTACCTGACCGGAAGCGACCGCGAACTGGGCGTGAAATCCGGCGCGGTCTCGGGGCTGTTCGTGAGCCTCGTCGGGACGGTCCTCGGCGTCGTCGTCCTCGGGTTCTTCAGCATCTTCGCCATCGGCGTCACCCCGTTCGAGTTGGGCTTCGGCCTCGGCATCCTCGGCATCGTCATCGTCGCGCTGTTCGGCCTCCTCGCGCTGCTCGTCTACACCGTCGGCCTCGGCGCGCTCGGCGGCTACCTCGGCGCGTACCTCCACGAGGAGTTCGCCTGAGTCCGGGTCGCTCCGACCCGCCACTCAGCCACCGGCACCGACGCCGGTGAACTCGAAGCGAGCGCCGCCCGCGGCGCTTTCCTCCACCGAAACCGTCCAGCCGTGCGCGTCGACGACGTTCGAGACGATTGTCAGCCCGAAGCCGATGCCCGCGGTGCCGGTCGAAAAGCCGGTGTCGAAGATGCGCGAGCGGAGTTCGGGGGGGACGCCCGCGCCGTCGTCTTCGACGTAGAAACCGTCGTCGAGCGCGCCGACGGTGACGGTGACGCGGTCCTGCCCGCCGTCGGCAGACCCGGATTCGTCCGGCGAGCCGTGTTCGACAGCGTTCCGCATCAGGTTCTCGAACAGTTGGTGGAGCCGGCCCGCGTCGGCGACGACGGTCCGGTCGGACGCGACGACGAGCGCCGCGTCCCCGGTTTCGACGTGATCCCAGCACCGCTCTGCGGTCTCCGCGAGAGAGACCGGCGTCGTGGCGAACGCGTCGGTGCCCTGTCGCGCGAGCACGAGCAGTTCCTCCGTCAGCGCGGTCATCCGGTCGTGGGCCCGCGCCACCGCCGCGAGGTGGTCGTTGTCGATTTCCTCGCGGGCGAGGTCGAGGTGGCCCGTGGCGACCGAAAGCGGGTTGCGGAGGTCGTGCGAGACGACGCTCGTGAACTCGTCGAGTCGGCGGTTCTGGGCTTCCATCTCGCGTTCGATGTCCCGGCGCGCCGTGATGTCCGTGTACACCGCGTATATCGTGTCCTCGCCGACCGGGACCGACCGGAGGAGGAAGTCCCGCTCGCCGTTCGCGGTCTGTCTGCGCACCTCCGTCTGGACGAAGTCGCCGGCGCGGACCATCTCGGTGAGCTTCGCGGCCTCGTCGAGACGGTCGTCCGGCGCGACCACGTCGTCGATGGCGCGGCCGACGACCTCGGATTCGTCGTAGCCGAACGTCGCCTCGAACGCCGGGTTCACCGCGCGGATGACGGACTCGCCGTCGACGAACTCCGAGTCGATGATGCAGTCGGCGCTGTTCTCGAACAGGGCGGCGTACTGGTCGCGTTCGACCCGAAGCCGGCGCTCGAAACTGAGCCGCTGGAGCGCCGCGTTCGTGTGGGCGACGAGCAGTTCCGCGAGTTCGAGATCGATTTCGTCGAACGCGCCGGTCTGCTCGGAGACCGCCTGAAACACGCCGAACGAACCGATAGCGACGCTGAGGCCGGAGCGGTAGTCACCGAACTCGGGGCGGCCGAACGCGTGGAGTTCCATGTCGACCGCGCGGTGGGACTCGCCGGTGCGGAACGTCTCGCCCATCGCGCCCGCGTCTTTCGGGACCGGTCGGAGTTCGCGGTCGGTCGGCGTCGACGACTGCGCCCGCGGGACGAACCGGTCCGCCTCGGCCGCGAAGGCGAAACAGATGTCGAGGTTGAGGATGCGCTCCGCGGCCTCGACGGTCTCCGCGTAGATGTCGTCGGCGTCGGAGACCGACGCGAGTCGCATGGCGACGCCGTGGAGCGACGTTATCTTCCGCTCGGTGCGCTGAATGCGGCGTTCGAGCCGGCTGACGATGTCGCGTTCGGTGCGCTGGGCCTCCGAACTCCGATAGCGGGCGACCGCCGCCCGAACCCGGTCGGCGAGGCGGTCGTAGGAGAGGGATTCGATGTCGCCGGAAACGCGGTGGGCGGCGGGGTCGTCCGCGAGTGCGTCACCGTCGCTCCCGTCGTCGCTCCCGCCGGAACCGAGGAGGACGACCGGCACGTCGGGATGGCGCTCGCGGACCAGCGCGACCACGTCGGCGGCGGTGTGTCGGCCGAACTGACCGGGAATCAAAAGGCAGTCGACCGTCCGGTCGACGACGCGTCCGAGGGCCGTCCCGAGGTCGAACTCGACGGTGACGGACACGTCGTGGCGGTCGAGCGCGGCCGCGACGGCGTCCGCCCGGGTGCGGTCGGGAGCGACGAAGAGAACGGACGGTGCCGTCCCCGCCGACGAACCCGGCGAGGGTGACCGAGTCATGCACCGACATGCTTGGGAGAGAGCATCAATTGATTGGTGAGTGCGACCGGCGGTTCGTGACAGTTGGCCGCCGGTAATCTGCCGCGAGTGAGGAGAACAGGGAGCCCGCTGTCCGACGACACCGACGCGTCGTCGCCCGAGGCGTCCGAGGCGGTCGACGCCGAGAGCCCGGGCGGGCGGCACCGGTCGCGCTCAGATTCGTTTTTCGACTTCGGGGAGGAACGCCGCGAGGTCGCCGCGGACGACCCGGTCGGCGCGGTCGTCGTACTGCGTCGCGTCGAAGTTGACGACGACGAGCGAGCCGACCTCGGCGGCCCGGCCGGCGAGACCCGCCGCGGGGTGAACCGTCAGCGACGAGCCGAGCGACAGGAACACGTCGGCGTCGCCGGCGAGGCGGTTCGCCTCGCTGTAAGCGACGCGGGGGAGGCGCTCGCCGAACAGGACGACGCCGGGCTTGAGCAGGCCGCCGCAGTCGTCGCACGTCGGCGGCGCGTCGCCGGCGCGGACCGTCTCGAACGCGGGGGCCGCGTCGGTTCGCGCGCCGCAGTCCTCGCAGACGACTTCGGCGGCGTTCCCGTGGAGTTCGACGACGCGGTCGGAGCCGGCCTCGCGGTGGAGGCCGTCGGTGTTCTGCGTCACGACCGCGTCGAGGACGCCCCGCGATTCGAGGGCCGAAAGCGCCTCGTGGCCGGAGTTCGGCTCGACGCCGTCGGGGAACATGCGCTCCTGTAAGTGGACGCGGTCGCGCCAGAAGCCGGCGGGGTCGTTGACGAAGCGGTCGCGGTGGAACGACGCCGGGTCGAACTCGGTCTCCCAGATGCCGTCGTCGCCGCGGAAGTCGGGGATGCCCGAGGCCGTGCTCATCCCCGCGCCGGTGAAGGCGACTGCGGTGTCGGCCTCGCGGAGTCGGCGGGCGACCCACGCGGCGTCTGATTCGAGGGCAGCGTCCATAGCCCAACGGACGGGCCAGCCGCGAAAAAGCGATACGATTCGCCCGGTAAGCGCATTCGTGCATAGATTGGTCGCGTATCCGACCGAGATACGCACGGAAGTGGAAGCTTCTTAGTGGGATGAGCCCAGAGGACGACCATGACCAGCGTGAAGGACTTCCGCGTCGAGGAGGAGCCGACGGCGACCGACCTCGGGCGGGGCCGCTTCGTCTTCTCGGACCGCTACTCCGTGTTCGACTGGGGCGAGATGCCCGACCACGTCCCGAACAAGGGCGCGAGCCTCTGTCTCATGGGCGCGTACAACTTCGAACTGCTCGACGTGAACCACGTCCCGACCCACTACCTCGGCGTGGTCGAAGACGGCGAGGTGAAGGAACTCGGTGAGTGCGAGTCGCCGCCGACGGAGATGGCCATCGAACTCACGCAGGTGCCCGACCTCCCGCACGCCGACGGCGCGTACGACTACGACGCCTACCACGAGGCCGCCGGCGACAACTACCTCATCCCGCTGGAAATCGTCTTCCGCAACACCGTCCCGGTGGGGTCGAGCCTCCGGCGGCGCGGCGACCCCGCCGACTACGGCCTCGAAATGGACGAGTGGCCCGACGAGGCCGTCTCGCTCCCCGAGCCGGTCGTGGAGTTCTCCACGAAGTACGAAGAACAGGACCGGTATCTCTCCCGCGCGGAGGCCGACGACATCGCCGGGAAAGTCGACCTCGACCGCCTCGAAGAGCTGGCGCTCGCCGTGAACCACGTGCTGACCGAACGCGCCGACGAAGCCGGCTTCGACCACGAGGACGGCAAAATCGAGTGTCTCTACCACGACGGCACCGTCAAGGTCGGCGACGTGGTCGGCACGTTCGACGAAAACCGGTTTTCCTACGGCGGCCAGCAGGTCTCGAAAGAGGTCGTCCGCCAGTACTACAAGCGCGTCCAGCCCGAGTGGGTCGAGGCCGTGAAAGACGCGAAGGCCGAGGCCATCGAGACGGGCGAGCCGAACTGGCGCGAGAACTGCGCGGTCGAACCCGACCGCCTGCCCGCCGACATCGTCGAGGCGCTGTCGGACCTCTACTGCGCCGGCACCAACGCCTACGTCGACCACGACTGGTTCGACGCCCCGACCATCGAGGACGCCGTGGCGCGCGTCCGCGACCTGTAACCGGGCGGCTCGAGCGACTCCGCTTTTCGTCTGTCCCCTTCTCACGCCGCGTCGTCGCCGACGAGGAACCGCCAGCCGCGGCGGGAGCGTCGGACGACGCCGAGCGCGAAAAACACCGTCGCGCCGGTCACGACGCCCGGTTCGACGCCGGGAAGGAGCGGGATGAGTCCGAGTTCGTGCGCGGCGAGGAGGACGGTCGCCACGAGCCACAGCGCGTAACAGCCGAGCGCGACGCGGTAGCGGGAAGAGACGGGCACGCCTCCGAGTCGTGTCGGCGGCAAAATAGGGCTGGTGTCTGGCGGGGGTCGCCCCGCCGTCGCTGCCGCAGTCGCCTCAGTCCTCGGACGGTTCGGGCGCGAGCGCCTCGCGCTCCCCGAGGGCGTCGATGATGCCGTCGACCGGGCGGTCGGGGTTCGACGCCTGCGCCTCGCGGGTGAGGCCGAGTTGGTAGCGCTCGGGGTCGGCGCTCTCGCGGAGGCTGGTGCGCCCGCGGTGGACCGACACGTCGTTGTTGAGGTGGAGCTTCACGGCTTCGAGGAGCGCGTCGGCCTCCAGCGGCTGGCCGCGCTCTTTGATTTCGTCGATGGAGGCGTCGTCCGGCACGTCGAAGGCGCGCTGGGCGATGATGGGCCCCTGGTCGAGGTCGGTCGTCACGTAGTGGGCGGTGACGCCGGCGATGCGGACGCCCTCCTCTTTCGCCTGCCGGTAGGCGGCCGCGCCGGGGAACGCCGGGAGCAGCGACGGGTGGATGTTGATGATGCGGTCCTCGTAGCGGAAGACGACGTTCGGGCCGAGGATGCGCATGTAGCGCGCGAGGACGATGAGGTCCACGTCGTACCGTTCGAGGAGGTCGAGCAGGCGCTCTTCGTTGGCGGTCCCTTTCTCGTCGCCGATGTCGTGGAACGGCACGTCGTAGTGGCTCGCCAGCGGTTCGAGCGTGTCGTGGTTACCGATGACGACCGAGATTTCCGCGCCGAGGTCGTCGTTGGCCCACGCCTCGAACAGCGCTTCGAGGCAGTGGGACTCCTTCGTGACGAGGACGGCGATTTCGCGGGTCTCGCGGTCCGAGGGGAACCGGACCTGCACGTCGACGCCGAGGTCGTCGCCGAGGTCGGACAGCGCCGCTCGGAGTTCGTCGCGGGAGCAGGTCATCTCCGCGGTGTCGGCGTGGAGGGTCATCCGGAAGATTCCCTCGCGGACCGCCTGGTCCAAGTCCTCGACGTTGATTCCGCGCTCGAACAGCAGGGTGGTCACGTTCGCGATGAGTCCGGTCTTGTCTCCTCCGATGACCGTGATTTCGGTGAGTTCGCGAGTCATACCGTCACCTCCAGCTGTTCGAAGCTGAACATACCCGTCCTGCGTCGGCGAACGGTAAACCGCTGTCGTTCTCCGCAAGCGAATCCCTCGGGAACGACCGTGAATCACCCGTCAAAAGGAAAAGCCGGCGTGCGCGCGTCGTCGCCTACGCCAGCGGCAGCACCGACGAGACGATGAGGACGACGACGAGCCCAGTCACGGAGATAATCGTCGTCAGCGCGGTCCACGTCTTCAGCGTCTCCATCTGCGTGAGGCCGCCGATTTCCTTGACGAGCCAGAAGCCGGAGTCGTTGTACCACGAGCAGATGTTGCCGCCCGCGCCGATGACCATCACCAGATACGCGGTGTGGACCGGAAGCTGGCCGGTGAGCGGGGCCATGATGCCGGCGGCCGTGAGCATCGCCGCGGTCGCGGAGCCCTGCGCGATGCGGACGATGGCGGCGATGAGCCACGCGGTCACGAGCATCGGGATGCCGAAGACTTCGAGCCCGTTGGCGAGGTACGTGCCGATTCCGGAGGCCGCGAGGAGCGCGCCGAACGCGCCGCCCATCGAGGTGATGGCCGCGATGTTGCCGCCGCTTTTGAGCGCCTCGGTGAGTTCGTCTTCCCAGTCGGACCGCGAGAGGTCGGACCAGCGGTAGTACGTGTAGGCCGCGGCGAGCGCGGCGATAGTCAGCGCGACGTTCTTGTCGCCGATGAACGCGACGAACGGCCGGTTGTCCACGATGAACGAGACGAACGGCCGGAACGGTTCGGCCACCGTCACGCCTTCGAGGGCGTTGACGACGGTGAGCGAGCCGACGAGCGCGACGGCGATGATGATGGGCGCGGTGGATTCGAGGAAACTCGGCAGGGACGACACGTCGCGCTGGGCGCGCTCTTGCAGTTCCTCCGTGGTCGTCCCCATCGCGTCGCGGAGGGGGATATCGACGTGACGGTTAATCCAGCGGCCGTAGATGAGGCCGCCCATGGTGGCCGACGGGACGGCGACCGTGACGCCGATGAGCATCGTGGTGCCGATGTCGGCCCCGATTTCGCTGGCGACCGCGAGCGGGCCGGGCGTCGGCGGGATGAACACGTGAGCCGTCGCCGCGCCGGCCCCGACGACGACGAGGTAGAGCGCGTAGTTGTCGCCCATCCGGGCCCGCATCGACCGCGCGAGCGGGGCCATGAGGTAGAAGACGCTGTCGAAGAACACGGGGATGGCGAGCACCGTACTGCTGCCCCACAGCGCGATGTCGCTGTTTTCTCGCCCGACGAGCGACTGGAAAGCGCGGACGATTCGCTGGGCGGAGCCGCTTTCGAGCATCGACTTCCCGATGATGGCGGCCATCAGGATGGGAATCCCGATGCCGGCCATCCCGTCGCCGAAGGCAGACGCCGTCCGCGTCGCCGCGTCCGCGAGCGCGAAGTCGGGGACGAACGCCGCGTTGACGAGGCCGACCGCGAACGCGGCTATCGCCAAACCGACGAACGCGGGGAGGTCTAACACGACCAGTAGCAACACGACCAACGCAAGTCCGATGACGAACGTCAAGAGCGGACTCTGTGCGAATTCGAGTGCCATACGTGAGACGGCGTCTCACTCGTGCTATAAAAATGATTATCATATACCATGTATGTAATTATTATATTAAAAATTGAGAGAAATAATTTGTATAGTACGTATAACAACGAATATGAATCAGGGGGAGAGCCGCCGCGGAGTCCTGCCCGTCAGAGACCAACGGCGGCGGTGTAGCGCGGTTGCCGGCGGCGTCGTCGCCGGTTCGCGCGTTGATACCCACATCTGTGCATATCAAACTCGACCCAAAACCGTTTTTGCACATGACCGCGCATCGCCACCTGATGACCACTTACACCGCGACGGTGACGGTGCGCCTCAAGCGCGGCGTGCTCGACCCGGAGGCGGAGACGACGAAGCGCGCGCTGGAACGACTCGGGTTCGAACTCGAGGCGCTGCGCTTCACCGAACGCTACGAGGTGGACCTCGACGCGGCCGACGCCGACGAGGCCGAGGCCCGCGCCGACGAGATGGCAGAACGCTTGCTGGCGAACCCGACCATCCACGACTACGAGGTCGCGGTCGCCGAGGCCTGAGATGATTGCAGTCGTGCAGTTCGGCGGCTCGAACTGCGACCGCGACGCCGTGCGCGCGCTGTCGGACCTCGGGTTCGAGGCCGAGCGCGTCTGGCACGAAGACCCCCTGCCCGAGGAGACGACGGGTATCGTGCTCCCCGGCGGCTTCTCGTACGGCGACTACCTGCGCGGCGGCGCGATGGCCGCCCGCTCGCCCATCATGGAGTCGGTCCGCGAGGCGGCCGACGACGGCGTCCCCGTCCTCGGCGTCTGCAACGGCGCACAAATCGGCTGCGAGTCCGGGCTCACCCCCGGCGCGTTCACGACGAACGCGAGCGCCCGCTTCCAGTGCGAACACGTCTACCTCCGCGTCGAGAACGCCGACACGCGCTGGACCGCGGCGTACGACGAAGGCGAGGTCATCGAACTGCCCATCGCCCACGGCGAGGGTCGCTTCGAACTCGACGCCGAGCGCTACGAAGAACTCGAAGCCGACGACCGAATCCTGTTCCGCTACTGCGACGCGGAGGGCAACGTCACCGACGAGGCGAACCCCAACGGGTCGCTCGGCAACGTCGCGGGCGTCCTCGGCGACAGCGAGTCCGTCGCGGTGCTGATGCCCCACCCCGAGCGGGCGTCGCTACCGCAACTCGGCAACACCGACGGTCGGGGCGTGCTGGCGGGCTTCGAGGGATAGTAGTATAAAAAAGACCGTCCGCCGCGGTGGCGGACGGCACGGGGCCGGTGAGCGAACGGAGCGGCGTACACGATGAGCGATGTTGGAGTGTCGAGGGTTCCGGCCCGCGTGCCGTGTGCTATGGAGCGAGAGCGCAGGGAGCGTCCGTGGCGACCCACGCCTCGGCGTTCTCCTCCTCGCGAATCTCGAACCACCCATCCGCGTAGTAGACGGTCTTGTACGTGTGTTTCGTCATGATGGCGGGCGGTTCGGATGGACACGTCCGAACCACCGAATATGACAACGACTCACACCCTCTTTGATACGAATATCCTATTCGACGGTTAGGAGCCTGTTACTTTCGGATAGCACCCCCTAACGCGGCCGAATGAGGGAAAACGACGCGGGATTGTGGACGAACGGTCGGAGATGCGGACGGGCGACGCTGCGGTTCGGGTTCAGCGAGTGTACGCCCGCGCGAAGGCGAACGTCGGCGGTGGCGCTCAGTCGCGCGACTCGGCGCGCTTACTTCACGAGCGGCATGTTGTAGCTCGTCTCGTTGTCGAGGACGAACTCCCAGGTCGCCTCGCAGTCGCAGGACACCTGGTCGAAGACGCTCGGGTCCTGCCGGAGGTTGAAGTCCTTGACCGCCTTGAACACGAGTTCGTCGCAGTCGCCGCAGTTGTGCGCGCCGCGCTCTTGGCCGCCGCCGACGGGGTCGGAGACGACGATGGCGTCCACGTCAACCGTCTCGCGGAGCGCCTCTGCGACCGACCAGAGCCACGGCGGGCGGTAGCCGCCGTTGAAGAATAGCTCGTCGACCATCGTGTAGCGCTGGACGTTCGTCGGGTTCATCGAGACGGTGTGGCAGTTGTCGACCGCCGCACACCGGCGGATGGAGGACTTCATGTCGTCGAGCGCCTCGGGCTCCGAGAGGAACGGCGGCTTCATCAGGAGGTACGCCTTGACGCCGCCGCCGGCCGCGGCGGCCTCCTCGCAGGCGTCCTCGAAGTCCGCGAAGTCGAAGTACTTGTTCACGCAGTCGTGGCGGACGCGGTCGGTGGCGGTTTCGAGGCCGATTGCCACGTCGGTGTCGAGGCCGCGGTCGGTGAAGTCCGCGAGTTTCTCGCGCGTGACGAAATCCGGCAGCGACTCGACGACCATCCGGTCGCGGTCGGCAAACGTCTCGGCGATGGCGTCTCGGGTCTCGGCGGGCACCTCGCGCTCGTCGAGGAACGAGCCGGAGGTGTAAATCTTGATGAGCCCCGCCTTTTCGCCGTCGTCCATCTCCTCGGCCTCGTGGTCGAGACAGACCTGAATCTGGTCCATCAGCGCCTCGTGGGCGACGGTGCCGCCCTCGACGGACTCCGCGACGTAGCCGCACATCGTACAGCCGCCGGCGCGGGCCCACCGGCAGCCACCGGTGTTGAGGATAATCGTCAGCGAGTCGTAGACGCCGTCGGGCGTGTTGTCCTCGTCTATCCACACCCGAGTGGGCTCGTGGGGGTCGTAGGTCTTCTGCTTTTGCGAACGGATGTCGCGCATCACCTTGTTGTGCGCGTCCATCCCGCGTCCCCGTTCGTAGACCTCGGGGCTCGGCTTACTCATTGGATACCCGTATCGGACGGGTGCGTAAAGCGGCTTCGTCTGGGGGCGGCGGGCGGCGGTCGCCGGCCCGTCCCGCCGTCACATGTTCCGCGAGATGTAGCGGTCGATGTCGGAAACGAGCGACGGCCGGAACGTCCAGTAGCCCTCCCAGCGCTTCGGCTCGGTCTCCAAGGCGAGGAGGGCGACGGGCTGGTCCGGTTCCACGTCGTCGAGACGCCCGTCGCTCGCCGCAGTTCGGTCGCCCGGTTCCGCCTCGACCGACTCGTCTTCGGGCGGCGTGTAGACGACGAACCACGAGTCGTAGAAGTCGTCCGTGTAGCCGCCGTGGGTCACGAGGTTCGAGTTGGTCGGCGGCGACCAGTCCGGGATGCCGTAGATGTGGGTCTGCACGTCGGTCGACGCGACCTTCTTGTAGACCGCTCGCGTCCCGCGCTCGTCTTCGATTCGGGAGAGTCGCTGGAACGACGACCGGAGCCTGCCGTTGCCGGCGCGCCACGCGTGGCGCTCGATGTACCGCGAAATCGCCACGAGGAGCAGTTTCTCCTTGTCCGATTCGGGATAGCCACGAAGCGAGAACGGCACGTCGTCGAGTCGGGTGAGCACCGACGGAAGTTCGAACTCGTCGAGCTTCGCCTGCCCCGTCTTGTAGAGGTCGGAGTTCACGAGGAGGACGGAGTTCATCACCTCCTCCAGCGGCGAGGTCGCGACGACCTCGTGCCCCTCGGCCGTCTGCTCGGTGAGCACGACCACGTCGTCGCCGCGCGCGTCGTCGGAGAGTTCGTCGACGTCGACCGGCTGGTCGGCGAACGTGGTTTCGAGCATCCGCTGTACGGGGTCGGGAGCCGAGCGATTGACTACCGAGAGCGACCGGCTCGCGGTGTCAATCGCGCCGAGGAAGCTGGCGAGTCCCATCGATTCGTGAGAACGACTGACCGCCGACGGAATAGCTGTTTTGGAGGCCGGTGTCGCGGCGGCGGAGCGCCGCGTCGCGGGGGGCGGCGGCCGCGACAGACGTTCATATGCGCCGCGCCCTATGAGGGGTATGGAGCGCCGCACGCTCCTCTCGCTTCTCGCGGGCGGCGTCGCCGGGCTCGCCGGCTGTGGGACGCCAGACGGAGAGACGGAGACGCCGACGCCCGAAGAGGGGACCGACGCGCCGACCGCGACGCCGACGCCCGAAGCGCGCGTCGAGCGGTCGCTGACGCTCTGGAACCCGACGCCGGACCCCGTGTTTACCACCGTCGTCGGCGTCCGCGACGGCCGCGACGTGTTCTTCGAGAACCGCGACCTCGTGCCCGGCGAGCGCGCCGCGCTGTCGGTGTCGGTGCCGACCGGGGAGACGGCGGTGCTCGTCGAGACGGACACCGGCGTGCGGGCCCGGTCGGAGTGGGTCGTCGACGCGGCGTTCGAGGGACTGGAGGTCGTCCTCGGCCGGGACGGCGCGGCGTTCTGGCAGACCGTCTCGTGCGACGCGCGAGGGGAGTGTTCGCTCGCGGCGGCGACCCCCGACGACGGGCCGCGAATCGACCTCCCGCTCGTCGGCGACGGCTCCGCCCGGTGGTACGCGCCCGCGGGCGTCGTCGTGGAGAACGCCGGTCCCGAGACGACCGCGCGGCTCCGCATCGACCTCGGGGACGCGTCGCTGGTCGACCGGGCGTACCGCGTCCCCACGGGAGCGCGGCTGTCGATTCCGGTGACGTACCGAAGCGGGACCTACCGCGTCGCCGTCGAGACCGACGAGCGACGCGTCGAGACGGCGTGGCCGGTGCCCGACCAGCCGACGAAGTACGTCGACGTGTCGAGCGGGACGACCGGCTGCGGCCCCGCGAACACGACGCTCACGGTCGCCAACCGCGACGACGAACCGCACCGGCTCTCGCTCCGGGTCGACGCCGCGGGCGGCGGCGAGTCGTTCGACCGCACGCTCGCGCTCGACCCCGACGAGGCCCGCGAACTCGTCCCCGTGACGACCTCCGGGCCGCACGCCGTCTCGGTGAGCCTCGAAACCGGCGCGGCAACCTCGGGAACGTGGTGGTCCTGTCCGCCGCGCGGCCCCGCGAGCGTCGTCGTCGACGCCACCGGAACCGTCTCGCTCCGGGCCGCCGGCCCGCAACCGGGATGAGTCGCACGGATTGCCGCAATCCCGAGACAGTCCGGCGTCGGCTCGCGTCGGCGTAACCTCGAACGGTTACGTCGAGGTGGGAATCACTAACCCGACAGCGACCGTATATAATCAACGAGGATTACAATGACTGAACTCGGTGGTTATCACGACAGGGTCGCTCGGGTGGACCTGTCGTCCGGCGACATCGCGTACGAGGGAATCGACGACGAGGACGCAAAGAAGTACATCGGGGCCCGCGGCCTCGGCGTGAAGTACGTCTTCGACCAGGGACCGGACGTGGACCCGCTCGGACCGGACAACCTCCTCGCGTTCATGACCGGCCCGCTCACCGGTACGCAGACCGTGATGAGCGGCCGAATCGCGGTCGTGACGAAATCCCCGCTCACGGGGACCGTCACCGACTCGCACCACGGCGGCTGGAGCGGCGCGCGGCTCAAGTGGTCCGGCTTCGACGGCCTCCTGTTCACGGGCAAGGCCGAGCGGCCGAGCTACGCCGTCGTCGAAGACGGCGAACTGACGCTCCACGACGCCGAACACCTCTGGGGAAAGGGCGTCCACGAGACAATCGAGGAGCTCGAAGGCGAGGTCGACGGGAGCCTCGGCAAGAACCTCTCGATAATGGCTATCGGCCCCGGCGGCGAAAACGAGGTCAAGTACGGCTGTATCGTCAACGAGGACGACCGCGCGTCCGGCCGCGGCGGCACGGGGGCGGTCATGGGCTCGAAGAACCTCAAGGCGATCGTCGTGAAGTCCGGCACGCGGATGCCGAAGCCCGCCGACGCCGACACGTTCAAGCAGGGCTACCAGCAGGCGATGCAGCTCATCCGCGAGTCCGAGGTCACCGCGCCCAACGAGGGCGGCCTGTCGCTGTACGGGACGAACGTCCTGATGAACGCGGGCGAGGAGCTCGACGGCCTCCCGACGAAAAACGGGAAGTACACCTCGACCGCGGCGATGCGAGACGCCGAGGGCGCGGACATCGACTCCGAGCGCGTCTCCGGCGAGAACGTCCGCGAGAACATCCTCGTCGACGAGCCGACGTGTCACTCCTGCCCGGTCGCCTGTAAGAAGGAAGTCGAGGTGTCGGTGATGCACAAAGGCGAGGAGATGAACGTCCGCGGCGAGTCCTACGAGTACGAGTCCGCGTACGCGCTGGGCCCGAACTCCGGGCACACCGAGCGCGACGAAATCGCCGTCATGATCGACCGCTGTAACGACATGGGGGTCGACACCATCGAGGTGGGCAACATGATGGCGATGGCGATGGAGATGTCCGAACAGGGCAAGCTCGACGGCCTGAGCGAGCAGCTCGACTGGGGCGACACCGAGCGCATGATAGACCTCATCACCGAGATTGCGAACCGCGACGGCGACCTCGCGGACGCGCTCGCGGAGGGCGCAAACGGCCTCGCCGAGCGCTTCGACGCCCACGACAACTCGCTGGCCGTCAAGGGTCAGACCATCCCGGCGTACGACCCCCGCTGCATGAAGGGCATGGGCATCGGCTACGCCACCTCGAACCGCGGCGCGTGTCACCTCCGCGGCTACACGCCGTCCGCCGAGATTCTCGGCATCCCGGAGAAACACGACCCCCACGAGTGGCGCGGGAAGGGCGAACTCGTGGCGCTGTTCCAGGACATGCACGCCATCTCGGACTCGTTCGACATCTGCAAGTTCAACGCGTTCGCGGAGGGCATCGAGGAGTACGTCCTGCAGTACAACGGCATGACCGGCCGCGACGTGACCGAAGAGGAACTGCTCGAAACCGGTGACCGCATCTACACGTTAGAGCGGTACTACAACAACCTCGCCGGCTTCGACGGTGCCGACGACTCGCTGCCGGGACGCTTCGTCGAGGGCGACGAGGCGATTCCGGGACAGGGCGCGTCCGAGGGGCAGCTGTGCGAACTCGACGAGATGAAAGAGGAGTACTACGCCCGCCGCCAGTGGGTCGACGGCGTCGTCCCCGACGAGCGCCTCGACGAACTCGGAATCGACATCGGCCCCGGCACGGGCGTCTCCCGCGGCGACTCGCCGGCACCCGCCGACGACTGAGCCGACGACCGAGCCGACGCCGTTCGGTCCAATCGGCTCCCGCGCGAATCCGAATCACGCCTTTTTCGACCGATTGCGAACCGCGGAGACGAGTCGCCCAACGAGCGACGCCACCGCCCCGCCGAGTCCGCCGAAGACGACGCCGTACACCAGCCCGGAGAACGCCCCCCAAAGCGGGAGGCCGACGGAGTCGCCGTCGAGGTCGGTCGGGTGAAAGCCGGTCGAACCGACGCGGACGAACCCCTCCGCGTTCGGGGGCACGTCGCCGAGGCCGACGCGGGCGACGAGCGCGGTGACTGCGACGGCGGCGGCGAAGCCGACGGCGACGGACGACCCGGTGGCGAACCCCTCGGCGGGGCGTCGAGACCACGCCGTGAGGCGCGCCGTGACGACGCCGGCGAGAAAGAGGCAGGCGGGCGGGAGCGCGCCCAGCCAGTACCACGGGTCGGCGGGGCCGTCGAGTCCGTCGACGAGGTTGCGGAGGACGACCGCGCGACCGGGGCCGGTCGTCTCGACGAGGCGGACGGGCAGGCCCATCGCGCCGCCGAACGCCCAGACGGGGACGAACGGGGCCGGAACGAGCTTGCCGCCGGTCATCTCGGTCGCGGCGTCGAGCGTGGAAAACGGGCCGTCGGTGGCGAGGACGAGCCAGCCGGCGACCGCGACCGTGCCGACGGCGAACGCGGCGACGCCGGCGGCGAACCCGGTCGGCAGGAGAGGGCGACCCTCGTCGTCGCGGGGGAGCGAGAAGAGGCGCGGGAACGGAGAGGACATACGTGCGGTCGTGGTCGCCCGCGGGACGAGTATCTTGGGGGAGGCGACGGGTCAACGAACAGGGCTGACAGCGGCTCAGACGACGAACCGGAGGACCCAGAGCGCGCCCATGCCGACGAGGATGGTGGCGAGCACGCGTTCTGTGTACCACGCGGCGAGCGCGGCCAGCGCGCCCGCGACGAGTTTGTCGTTGCCGACGGAGACCGCGAGGTCGCCGGATGGAGCCAAGAGCGCGGGGAAGACGAGCGCGGCGAACACGGCCGCGGGGACGTACTCCAAGGCCGACTCGACCGCCGGCGGCACGTCGTCGATGCGGCCGAACAGGTAGATGAACGACCCGCGGATGGCGAACGTGAGGACGCCCGCGAGGGCGATGACGAGCCAGACGGTCGCCGAGTCGTAGCCGGTCGGCATTCAGGCGTCGCCTCCGAGCGAGTCGACCGCGAGGCCGGCGAGGACGCCGACGACGGCCGCGACGATGATGTCGAGGTGGAACGGGACGCCCGCGACGACGACGCCGGTGGCGACGAGGCCGCCGACCAGACACGACGCGCCGGAGGCGCGGTCCTTCAGCGTGGGGACGAGCAGGGCGAGAAAGACCAGCGGCGCGGCGAAGTCGAAGCCCCACTCGGGCGGGAGCCCGGAGCCGAGGAGCGCGCCGGCGACGGTCGTCACCTGCCAGACGAGCCACAGCGACGCGCCCGCGCCGACGTAGTACGCGAAGCGGTCGGTCTCGCCGTCGCGGCCGTAGCGAGCGATTGAGACGGCGTACGCCTGGTCGGTCAGCAGGTACGACGCGAGCGCCTTCGACCGGGCGGTCAGGTCGCGGAAGTAGGGCGCGATAGAGGCCGAGTACATCATCGTCCGCAGGTTGATGACGACCGCCGTGCCGACGACGATAGCCAGCGGCGCGTCCGCACCGAGGAGCTCTATCATGGCGAGCTGCGACGCGCCGGCGAAGACGACACTGGAGAACCCGAGGGCGTGCGCGACCGACAGCCCCTGCTCGACGGCCGCGACGCCGGCGACGAGGCCGAACGGCGCGATGCCGAGTTGGAGCGGCCCCGCGGCCCGGACGCCGTCGAGGAGGTCGGAGGAAACGGTTGGCATCTGTCGGTAGCAGGGCACCGTCCCCAAAATAGCCGTCTATCGTCGGGCGGATTGCCGGCTTTTTCCCTCCCGACTGACGACGGCGACCTCGCGGATTTCGAGCGCCGTCTCGAACTCGTCGCGGCGGTCGGCGTCCGCGCCGACCCGCCGGAGGTGTTCGGCGTGCGCCCGGCGGACGGCGTCGACCTCACGGTGGGAAAAGTCGAGGTCGAGCCCCTTCGTGTCCCAGTGGCCCAGCGGGACGAGATACACCGCCGCGTCGTCGTCCTCGTGGACGCACTCGAACCCCTGTGCGTACTCGGTCGCCCGCCCGTCGAGGTACGCCTGCGCCCGGTCGAGCAGCCGCGGCAGACTGCTGGCGGGGACGCTCGCCTTCGCGGCCGCGAGCATGATGGCCGTGCCGTCGATGGCACCCCCGCGGGGCGCGCCGTCGTCGCCGTCCGGCGCGAGGCGCTCGCTGAGTCGTTCGCGACCCGGCCGCCGGTCGCCGTCGGCCCCCACGGTCATCCCCCCGCGCGCATCGCCTTGCGGGCGAACCGCTCGACGAGGTCGTCGAGCGTCTCCTCGTCGCCCTCGAACGCGAGTTGCACTTCGGTGAGCTGGATACTGCTCGTTATCGTGACCTCCTCGGTCTCGATGTCGACGGCCCAGTCGGGACCGACCACGCGGCCGTCGCCGTCGGCCTCGCCGCCGAGCCCTTCGAGGTACTGAATCGCGAGGCGGGGCGAGATGCCGCGGAAGGCCCGCTGTCGGCGCGCCACGTCAGCCCCCCGCGACCGGCGGGAAGACGCTCACGGCGTCCCCGTCGTCGAGCGCCGTGGCCATCCCGTCGAGGTGGACCACCTCGCGCCCGTTTTTCAGCACGTTCACGTGCGGCTTGACCTCGCCGTCCTCGATGAGTCGGCCGGCGAGGCCGTCGTACTCCGCTTCCAGCGACCGGAGGACATCTCCGACCGTCGCGTCGTCGTCGACCCGCCAGTAGATGGACTTCTGACCCACCACCTCTCGAAACGTCGCGAAGAAGCGTAATTCGAGTTCCATACCCCTTGTCGGCGTCCACGAGACAAAAAGGTACGTCGCGGCGAGGACGCGGAGGCGTCTCACTCGCCGTTATTCGGGACAGTAATTCAAATAAACTGCAAGATTTCTGCCAGAAAGTTCTTAACTGATAACGTTGAGACCGCGTCCGGTGGTCTCGTTCGAACGAACATCTCAGACGACTTCGAGAGCGATTGGCGCGGGTCGAGGCGGCGAGGGCGAGCGGTCCCGCCGGCGACGCTCGACCCGTCACAGCGTCGTGCCGAACGACCCGGCAGATTACCGGCCCGCGTCCCGAACTTCGATGCGGCCGACGGACTCGACGGTGACGACAAAGTCGGCGTAGTCGAATTCGAGCGAGGCACCCGAGACGCGCGGCGCGCCCGGCGTGTCGCGGCCGAACAGCGTATCGAGGGCGTCGGTGTCTACGTGGTCTGTGAGCGGCGGCAGGTCCGCGTCGCCGCGGGCGTGTTTGTCCACGGCTGCGGCGACCGCCTCAGAGACCGGTTCGGTACGCTCGCAGTCGTACCAAACACGCGTCGGTTCGTACTCAGTTCGTGTCCGTGTGTCAGATGTGATGATGGTCTCGTCCCCCCAGTATCGTCCGTCTGATACGTCGTCTCGATGTGTTATATTTCTTGCGTACTATCGGTATGTTCCCTTGATAGTGCCGTTCTAATGCAATACTGTGCTGGCGAGCGGGGACCGGCGACGCAGCGAACGCGGTTCGGTGTCGTGGAAACGAGCGGACGGCTGGAAGAACGGAGAGAAGCGCGTGACCGAACCGAGAACCGACCGAAACGGGATGTGGGACGGGACGGGACGAATCGGAGCAGAATGAGACGATAGGACGAAGCGGAGACGCGGGAGACGCACCTAACCCCTCGCGAACTCGCGCTGTCAGGGCACGTCAGTCAGGCGGCCGGCGTCACGTCGGTGCCCCACGTGACGCGCCGGTACGACGCGTCGAGCGCCTGTGCGTCCTCCGGGAGGAGCGCCGCGACGAGGAACGTCGGGTACTGCTCGAAGTGGTCGACCAGCGCGGCGATGCGCCCGGCGTCGATGGCCTCGACCGAGTCGAGGAGCATGAACGGAACCTCCTCGTACACCTCGTGGACGAGGTAGCCCGCGAGGGCGAACACGAGGCCGACGACCTCGCGCTCGCTTTCGCTGAGGTGGTCGATGGAGTCTTCGTACACCGCGCCGGAGTCGGACGCGCGGACGATGTGGAGTTCGAACTGGGCTTTTTCGACCTTGCGACGCCCCTCGCGGACCCGGCGTTCGACGCGCTCCAGCCAGACGCGCTCGATGTTGTCGTAGCCGAGGAGGTCGAGCACCGTCTCCATCTCCTCGTTGAACGACTCGACCGCCGCGGCCGTGAGCGACCGAATCCGGGTCCGTGCGGCTTCGAGCTCCTCGTTCACCTGTTCGCGTTCGCGTTCGAGTTCCTCGCGTTCGTCGAACCGGTCGTCGAGTTCGTCGAGTTCGTCGTGGACCGACGCGAGGTCGTCGCGCGTCCGGTCGAGAGCGAACTCGACTTCGTTGAGCTCTCTGTGGAGTTCGATGAGGTCGCCTTCCCCTCCGCTCTGTCCGCGGAGTTCGGACGCGTCGGCTTCGAGCGCGTCGACTTGTTCGGCGAGCTCCTCGCGCCGGTCGGTCAGCGACTCGATTTGTCCCGTTCGGCGGTCGAGTTCGTCTTCGAGCCGCCGGAGTTTATCGCGGAGCTTCCGGCGGTCGCGCTCGGCCTGTTCCGCCGCCCGCATCGAGCGTTCGAGCTCGTCGAGTTCGCGGCGGAGCTCGGCGCGTTCCTCGCGCTTTTCGTCTCTGACCTCGCGGAGCCGGTCGGTCGTCCCCCGAATCTGGTCGCGGTCGACCTCGGTGCCGCAGGTCCAGCAGGTGGTCGTCTCCGACGAGACGAGTTGGTCCGTCACCGAACCGTCGCCGTCCGCGCCCAGCGAATCCTCGACGAGACCCGCCTTCCCGTCGAGCACGTCTTCGGTGTACTGGACGACGGTCTGAAGCTCCGAAATCGTCGAGTTGAGCGACTCGATGCGCGACCGAACCGACTCGATTCGGTCGCTCGCCTCGCCGCGGTCGACCGCCTCGGCGTCGAACGAGTCGAGTTCCAACTGGAGTTCGGAGCGCTCCTCGCGGAGCGATTCGACGCTCTCGCGCTCGCTCTGGAGGCGGAAACGGACGCTCTCGAGGTCCGACCGCGCGGACTGGAGCTCCGAAAGCACCTCGTCTAATTCGGCTTGGTGCTCGCGTTGCGTCTCGACCGTCCGATCTTCGGCCTCGATTTCGGCTTCGATGTCGTCCCGCTCGGCTTCGAGCGCCTCGATTTCGGCTTCGAGGTCGTCGCGTTTCGATTCGAGCGACCGCCGGTCGGCGTCGAGCGAGTCCAGCGAGTCGAGTCGGCGCTCGACCTGCGTGCGACGCGACTGGAGGCGCTCGATTTCGGCCTCGATGGCATCGGTGTCGACCGGGGACATGATGACGTCGTAGAGGTCGCGCTCCGCGACGACCGCCCGCCGCGCCTCGTTCGAGCCGAGGAGGAACGCAAAGCGGTCCGCGGTCGCCGCGTCTCGGAGATAGGGCGTCCCGTCGGTCGAGACTGTCCCGTTCTCACGCGAGAGGAGGCGAGTGTACGTCCGGCCGTCGAGTTCGAGTTCGACCGACCCCTCGTCGGCGTCGCCTTTGAGGCTGATCGCGTCGCTCCCGCACGCACCCATGAGCGCCCGCAGGAACGACGTTCGGTTCGTCGCGTTGCGGCCGGTGAGCACGGTCACGCCGGGGTCGAGTCTGACGCGCCGCTCGTCGATACCGCCGATGTTTCGTATGCGTACAGTCGCCGCCTGAAGTGCCTCTGAATCGTTCATGTGTCGGATGTGGATGTGTTGGTGAGCCCGAATCGCTACTCGTCTCGCTCGCGTTCGCAGTCGCAGTGCCCGGAGGAGAGAAGCGCCGTCGGGGTCATTCGAGTGTCACAGTCGGTACAGGTGACTCTGATGTCGACTTCGACCTCGTACGCGCCGATGAAGACCCGCTCGGCCTTCACCAAGCGGTCGACGACGTCGATGGTCACGGTACGAAGTCGGGACCGGAGCTTTCGAATCGTCGCGAGTCCCGCCTCGGTGGCGTCCGTCTCGTCGTCGTCATCGTCTTCGCGTTCGACGTTTCGGTGTCGCTTGAGGTAGTTGTACACCGACTGGTAGGAGATGATGTCGGCCTCTAGCTGCTCGACATCGACGCCGCGTTCGCGGAGCGTGTTCCGCGCGTCGGTTCGACTCCCTGCGGTCACGTCGTCGCTGGTCAGGAGGCGGTAGAAGTTCTCCGCCTCCCCGTCGAGGACGTGTGCGCCGGCCTCATCGAGTGCGGCCCGGATGAGGCGCTTGTTCACGTCGCCTTCCAGTTCGCGGAGGCTCCGCTGCGCTCGGCCATCGCCGAGCCACGCATCGACGAGGTCGTCGCCGAGACCGTCGAGGCCGTAGCGATTCGCGATGCGTTCTATCTTCGGACCTCGGCCGCCGCGGCGGGAAACCGACCTTCCAGAGTCTCGCATTGTGACTTCGCCGGCGGAAGCTTAGCGTGCAGTACCCTAAACGTTACCCATGGATTATCAGACGTGATAAAACTAGAACACAAACGAGTTACACGATTTGAGTCCTCGTTCGTGCGGATTTCGAGGTGGAACGTCGAAATATCAGAAGGTGAGATAGCCGAGACCCACCCGACTGCGGTCGGTTTTTACCATCACTCCGCCCGAACTGTCACCCAGAGGTGGACTTCGCGGTAGGCGTTGTCCGCCGTCGGTGCCGCCGGCGGCGCGCCCTCGTAGAGGAGGTACGTCAGCCGCAGGCGCTCGCCCGTCATCGTCGGGCGGACCTCGTGCGGTTCGTGCCACGTCTCGTTGTGTTCGAGTCGGGGCGTGAACGTCCGAAGTCGCTCGGACTCCAGGACGGTCGTCGAGTTGTTCGACACCTCGACGCGCTGGAGCACGGTGACGACGGTGTAGTTCACCGTCCGGTGTTCTTGGTTGCCGACGCCGAGGACGAGCGACGCCGGCTCGCCGCGGACGAGTTCCTCGGGGTAGTTGTCGGCGGTGAGTTCGTCGTTCCCGTCTTCGGTCAGGAGGTACAGTTCGGTGAACGACTCGCCGTCTTTCGGCACCGCCACCGCGTAGCCGACGCTGGCGGTCGCGAGCACCACGCTCACGACGAGGACGACGTTCAGCATCGCGTCGGTCCGCGACGCCGGGTTGAACAGTTCGTCGCGCGCGGCGGCGAACCAGCGCTCGTACGGAACCACAAGCCGCTCGTCCTCGGGGAGCGCCGACCGCCGGGTCGCCGCGAACGCCGTCGCGACGAGCGTGAAGCCGCTCAGGGTGACGAGGATAGGACCGAGTCGAAGCCCCCACGGCGTGAAGTTGAGGACGAGACCGAGGAGCGGGACGACGGCGATGCTCGTTCCGAACGACAGCGCCACCCGTTCGATACCGTCGATACCGCCCATTCGGTCGCGGTCCTCGGCGTCTATCGGCGGGCCGCGCTCGGGAAACAGCGCCGCGATGAGCGCGTAGCCGGGGAGGAAAAGCGAGAACACCAAGCCGGCGATGTCCCGGAGCGGCGTCTCCGCCAGTCCGGGCGTGAGCGTCACGACGAGCGTGAGCGCGACCCCCGCGACGACGACCGCGAGGTCGGCCGGAAGGCTGCGGACAGGCTCGGGGAGGAACAACCGCCAGTCTCGGCGCTGCGACATCTACTCGAGGTGGGAGGCACGAACACAAAAATCATTTGTCACCCGCGGCTCCGCGAGCGCGCTACTCGACCGCGCCGACCGCTTCCGAGGCGTCCGCATCGCCGTCGGAATCTGGCGAGTCCGTCGCGTCGGGCGCTGCCGTGCCGGCGAGCGAGCGGGCCGTCTCGACCAGTTCGGCGGCCGCTTCGTCGCTCACCGACAGCCCGCTGTAAGCCGCGCGCTCGTAGCCCGCGGTCAGCGATTCGAGCGCGTCGGCGGGCGCGACGCCGGCGTCGACACACCGGTCGCAGAACTCCCAGTGGGTCGCGGCGTCGTCCACGCCTGCGGCGGGTCCGAGCGACTGTCTGACGCCCGCGTAGGCGACGACCACCGCGTCGTTCGGCCGGCCAGCGTCGAGCGCGTCGACCGCCGCGTCCAGCGCCGGTGTCCCCGTCGTCACCGAGTCCGGCTCGGACGAGTCGTCGGTGTCCGACGCGGTCGGTTCGTCGTCAACCGTCGTTGTCGTCGCCGACGCGCCGGCGCGGTTCCGCCGGAGGAGAACGGCGGCGACGAGGCCGACCACCGCGGTCCCGGCGACGACCCACGCGAGGTCGAGCGGAAGGCCGCCGGACGCGTCGTTTCCGGCTCCGGCCGCGGCGGGACCGTCCACGAGCCGGACGCTCGCCGTCGCGGCGGACGACTCGAGGTTCGTCCCCCCGCCGTCGAACGCGGCCGAGACGGTCGCGTTCTCGGCGCTGGCGTCGCTCGGGAGGTCGAACGTCGCCCGGTACGCCCCCGACTCGTTGGTCGACGCCGACGCGACCTCCCGCCCGGCGACGCTGACGGCGACCGTCTGGCCGGACACGGCCTCGCCCTCGTCGGTTTCGAGGCGGCCGTCGACGACGACCGTCCCGTTCCCGGCCTCGCGGGCGCTCGCGTCGAGCGCCGTCCCCTCGGTTTCGAGCGGGACCGACACCGCCGCCGGGGCGAACGTCACCGCCCTACCGTCGCCGTCGGGCGCGACGCGAATCGACGCCGCGCCCGTCGCGGTCGCCGGGACGGTCGTCGAGACGGTCGACTGGCCGCTCGCGTTCGTCGCCGGCGCGGTCGCCGACGACTCGGCAAAACTCGCGGCGAGCGGGTAGTTCGGAACCGGCGTCCCGTTCACGCGGAGCGTCGCGCGAACCGAGACGCCGTCGGCGTAGCCGTAGGCCGGCGCGGCCGGCTCCGACAGCCCCGCGGTCGCGTTCACCTGCGAGACGGCGACGGGGACGACCCGCTCCGTCGCCTGATACACCGACGTGTCGTTCGGGAGATACCGGAGGGTGACCGAGGAACTGCCGGCCGGAATCCGCGCCGGCCGGTAGGTCAGTTCGAACGAGCCGTCGGCGTCGACCGCGGTTCGAATCGTCTGTCCGCCGACCGCGAAGCGGGCAGTCGACCCCGTCACCGGCGTGCCGTCGTCGGCGACGAGCGACCCCGAAAGCACGAGCGGGTCGGTAAAGGAGATGTTCCGGTCGTAGTCGTCGACGGTGAGGCTGGTGGCGACGAACTCGCGGGAGACGATTTCGTCGCGCTGTTCGGAGACGTTCGCCTGCACCGCCTCGATTTGGGTGCTGCTCTCCGTCAGGTCGCCGTCCGTCCGGTTCGAGATGACGTCGAACGCCGTCAGCAGTCGGTCGGACTGCGACTCGCCGTCCTCGGCGAGCCGCGTCAGCTCGCGGGCGAGTTCGCGGGCGCGCTCGTCGTCTCCGGCCCGCCTCGCCGCCTCGTACTCGCGACGGGTCTCGCGGAACTCGCTGACGGTGTCGACGTACGCCCGCTGGGTCTCGCCGACGGTCCGGTACTCCTCGCTCGCGCCGTCGCCGTCGGTCTCGGTCTCGCCTTCGACGTCGACGTACTTGCCGAGCGAGTCGTCGTAGTCGTCGCCGAGCGCCGCCCGCGCGGCCTCGTACTCGCCCCGACTGAGTCGCAGCGTGCTCGCGCCGATGTCGCCGTTGAGCTCGCCCGAGAGGTACGAGAGCAGGCGGTCGAGTTCGTTCTCTCCGTCGACCTCGTCGGGGTTCTCGTGGATGACGCCGGTGCTGTTGTCCGTCTCGTTCCCGGTCTGTCGCGGCGGGGTCGCGGCCGTCCCGAGTGCCGACCGGTCAGCGTCTGCTCCGGGCGACGCCGGGACGGTCGCGGACTGCGCGGCAGTGTCGGCGGCCGCTCCCGCGGGGACTGCCGCCGCCGACGCTGTCGCGACGAGACAGGCGACGACCAACATCGTCCAAAGCAACCGTGCCGGGCGGCCCCATGCTCCACGCACTACTCGTAGTCAGACGGGGGGACGTAATGGGTTTTGGCATTCGGCTGACGCTCGGCCGCGACCTCGGAGGCGCGATTCGCAGACTGCGATGCGTTAACGTCGGGTTTAACCTCCGGTTGAAGCCGCGACCGCGGCGTGAATCGCGGGGTCCGCGCGACCGACTGCGGCCCGCTCCAACACAAACATTCAACTTCGGGGGCACGAATCGAATCCACGATGCTTCCGACCCGCCGGTGGGCCGCACTCGCAGGCGTCGCCTGCTTCCTCGCCGTCTACGCGGTCGTCCTCGACGAGCCGACGCCGCTCGTCGCCGCCTGCGGTCTCGTCGCGTGGCTCGTCGTCGCGCAGGTCGAGGCCGTCGGGGCGATGCGCGCCGTCGACCGCGACCTCTCGGCGTCCGTCTCGGTCGAGCCCACGTCGGTGTTCGTCGGCGACCGCGCCGCGGTGACGCTGACGGCGTCGCTGTCCGAGGCCGTCGACGCGCCCGTCGAAGTCGAACTCGTCGCGCCGCCGAGCGTGAACGCACCGGAGCGGGCGCGCCGGACGGTCAGTCTCGCCCCCGGCGAGACCGAGGGGTCGGTCACGTGCAGCGTCGAACTCCCCGTCGCCGGGCGAATCGCCTTCGACGAGGTCGCCGTCGATATCGACGGGCGCGCCGGCTTCTTCACCGAGTCGGTGACGCTCGACGCCGACGCCCGCTGTCTGGTCGAACCGCCGGCCCCCGAGGGAATCCACGTCGGGCGCGGCGGCGAACTGGTCGGCACGACGTTCGGTGACCACTCCAGCGACCAGACCGGACCGGGGCTCGTCCCCCACGAGACGCGGCAGTACCTCCCCGGCGACACGCTGTCGCAGATTGACTGGAAGACCACCGCCCGGATGAACCACCCGTACATCCGCGAGTTCGAATCTGAGTCCGACTACCTACTGTCGCTCGTGGTCGACTGCGGGTCGCACATGAACCGCGGCCCGACCGGGCGGACGATGCTGTCGTACGCGCGCGAAATCGCGCTCGGCCTCGTCGACGCCGCGGAGTCCCACGGCGACCCCGTCTCGACGCAGTTCGTCGGCGACGACGCGATGGAGTGGGAGTTCGGCCCCTCCTCCTCGTCGAACGCCTACCAGACGGTTCGGCGGCGACTGCTCTCGATGGAGCCGACCGCCAGCCCGCGCCGCCCGGTCGACGCGTCCCGCCCGGTCGCCCCGGAAGACGCCCGCAAGCGGAGTCGCCTCCTCGACGACGACTCGGCGTTCGCGGCGACGCTCCGCCCGTATCTCCGCGACGGCGAAAGCTACGTCTCGCGGGTCAGCGACCGGCCGCTTTTCGACGCGGTGAAATCCGCGTGCTCGCGGTCGAACAGACAGGACCACCTCGTGCTCGTCACCGACGACTCGGCGAAAGTCGAGACCTACGAGGCGGTCGTCGTCGCATCGAAGCGGAGCAGCCAGACGAGCGTCTTCCTCACGCCGACGACGTTCTTCGACGACGCCGCCGACGCCGTCGACGCGGGGGCCACGGACTTCGCGGCCGGATTCGTCGCCTTCGAGGAGTTCAGAAAGCGCCTCGAACGGCTGCCGAACGTCACCGCCTACGAGGTCGCCCCGAAGAGCGCGATGGCACTGGCGACGGCGCGGGCCACCACAGCGGAGTGAACACCGATGGAGACACCTGTGAACCAGAGCGAACTGACGATTCGAACCGTGTTGGACGCGAACGAGCTCACCCCGATGGACGCGGCGGGCGTCCTCTGTTTCACGCTCGCGGTGGGGCTGACCAGCGGGCCGTGGGGCGTCGCCGCCGGCGTCCTCGTCCTCGTCGCGGCGGCGGCGACCGGGGGACCGCTCGCGTTCGTCGTCGCCCAACTGACCGCCGTCTCGCTGTTCGGAGACGCCGGCCTCGTCGCGGTCGGGGGCGCGCAGCTCGCCGCGTTCCCGCTCCTCGCGAGCGCCGCGTTCGCGTGGCCGCCGGACCGCGCTCGACTCGCCCGGCTGGCGGCGGGCTACGTCGTCGCCCTCGGGGTCGCGTGGGCGCTGTGGTCGACGCTTCGGTGGGCGTGGCAGGCCGCGGCGGTCGCCGCCGTCCTCGCCGCGGCGGTCGCCTACGGGCTCCACCGATACGAGCGCGTCGCCCTCGGTCTCGTTGACGCGCCGGAGGCGGAGCGATGAGCGCGGACGACCCCGACCGTCTCGACGAGGGGCTGGCGAACGGCGAGACCCACGCGGTCGTGTCGGCTGCGACCGAACGCGACGGCGACGCCGGCCGAACCGACACCGGCGACCCCGACGCCGACCGCGCCGAACTCGCCGGGCTCCGGCGCGAGAACGTCCGGCTCAGACAGCGCTACGAAGCGCTCCGAGAGGGGCAGTACCGGCGGACCGCGGTCGCGCTGGCCGCGCTCGGCGTCGCCGGACTGCTCGGCGGGGCGCTGTTTCCGCCCGTTCGCGAGACGCTCGTCGTCCTCGGGGCGATCGGGCTGTTCGCCGCCGCGGTGACCCGGTATCTCAGCCCCGAGCGGTTCATCCCCGTCGGCGTCGGCGCGTCGGTGTTCGGCGCGCACGCGGGCAACCACGCCGCCGTCGTCGACGAGCTCGGATTGCAGGACGCGACCGTCTACGTCCCCGACGCCGACCGCGACAGCGTCCGCCTGTTCGTCCCGGAGCACCGCGCCTACGCGCTTCCCGACGCCGAGGCGCTCCGGGACACCTTCGTCGTCACCGACGACGAACTGGCCCGCGGCGTCGCGTTCGACCCCAGCGGCGGCGGCCTGTTCGACGAGTTCGAGCGAAGTCTCGACGGTCCCCTCGGCGACGACCCCGAGACGCTGGCGCGACAGGCGACCGACGCGCTCGTGGAACTGTTCGAACTCGCCGGGGCCGCGACCGCCGAGACGGACGCCGCGGACGGTCGCCTGACGGTCCGCGTCGAGGACTGTCGGTTCGCCGCCGCCGAGACGTTCGACACGCCGGTCGCGTCGTTCGTCGCCGTGGTCGTCGCCCGCGGCCTCGACGCGCCGGTCGTCACAGAGGTCGCCGCCGGCGAGGAGATGGATTTCGCCGTCACCTGCCGGTGGGAGGTCGGAGGCGACGAAGAGACTGAGACCGAGCCGTCGGCGGACGCGGCGGACGGCACGACCGAAACGAGAAGAGAGACCGAGAACGCAGACCCCGACGAGCGCCGATAGGTCGCCGGCTCGCGCTCAGTCGTCGTCGCCCGCGACCGAGGTCGTCGTCGACTCGTCGAGACCGACTTCGGGCGTCGGAACGGTGTCGACGACCTCTTCGACGACGTCTCGGGGGTCGCGCCCGCTGATGTCCGCCTCGGTCCCGAGAACGAGGCGGTGCGACATGATGATGGGCGCGAGTCGCTTCACGTCGTCCGGAATCACGTAGTCGCGGCCGCGAATCGCCGCGGCGGCCTTCCCGGCCCGCAGGAAGGCCAGCGAGGCGCGGGGCGACGCGCCGAAATCGACCGCGGCGTGCGTCCGCGTCGCGCCGACGAGGTCGAGGATGTAGTCGAACACCTTGTCGTCGACGTGGACGCCCGTGACGACCTGCCGGGCCTTCCCGATGTCGGCGTCGTCGATGACGTTCGAGATGTCCGAGGGCTTGAGCGACGGCGAGCGGTCGAACCGTTCGAGAATCTCCCGCTCGTCGGCCCGTTCGGGGAGGTCGACGACGACCTTGAACTGGAAGCGGTCGCGCTGGGCCTCCGGGAGATTGAACGTCCCCTCGTACTCGATGGGGTTCTGCGTGGCGACGACCATGAACGGATAGGGGAGCTTGAGCGTCTCGCCCTCGATTGTCACCTGTCCCTCCTCCATCGCTTCGAGGAGCGCGGACTGCGTCTTCGGCGTCGCGCGGTTTATCTCGTCCGCGAGGACGACGTTCGAGAACACCGGCCCCCGCTGGAGTTCGAACTCGCCGAGGTTCTCGCGGTAGATGTGGGTGCCCGTGATGTCGGCAGGCAACACGTCGGGCGTCATCTGAATCCGCTGGTAGTCGAGGTTCGCGGCGTGGGCGAACAGGTTGGCAATCGTCGTCTTAGCCACGCCCGGAACCCCTTCGAGGAGGACGTGCCCGTTCGTCAGCAACGCGATGGTGAGCGCCTCAATCGCGTCTTCGTTCCCGACGAGGAGTTGCGACGTCTCGTCCAGGATGGCCTCGTAGACCTCTTCGGGAGCACTCATATGGCAACAGTCGGGACGGCGGCCACATATAACTGCGGTCTCCGCGACCCCGCGAGACGGACAGCGAGGCGACAGCGCCGGTCGAGCGTCGAGACGGCCTACGAGAGCCGTCCCTGTCGGGCGACCAACGCGACCGCACCGGCGGCGACGACGCCGAACAGGAGTTGCAGCGCGCCCGAGTCGCGGAGCGCCCGAAGCGCGACTTGCAGCGGCGGGCGCTCCTCGGCGTGCGAGAAGTCCAACACGACGGTCGCCCGGTCAGAGACGAGCGCCGTCGCGAACGCCCGGTTGTCCGGCCGGTCGAGCATCGCGTTGATGAACACGCTCGGGTCGCTCACGACGACCACGTCGCCCGCGCCGAGGCGCTCTCTGGTCACGACGGGGTGCGATTGGAGCGTCTCGTCGTCGTCGAGTTCGCCGTCGTCGTCGCGGTCGAGATACGAGAAGTTCGACGAGCGGACGAGGACGGTGCTTTCGTTCGCCGTCACCGTCGCCGGGTGGTTCAAGCTGAGTTGCGTCACGTTTCGGGTCAGCGGGTCCGCGGCGACACGCGTGGCGACCGGGAGCGCGCCCGATTTGTACTGGTGGCGGTCGTCGCGGAGCGGCGTCCGGTCGATGCGCGCCGACGCGCCCAGTCGGGCGAGCAGGTCGTTGCCGTGCGGCCTGAAGTCGTCGGCGACGACGACGGTCCCGCCGGCGCGGACGAACGCCTCGATGCGGGCGGCCTCGGCGTCGGTGTAGCCCCGCTCGGGCGAGATGACGAACGCGACGGAGCCCGCCGGGTCGACCGCGTCGTACTCGGTGGTGTTGTAGACGACCTCGGTCTCTGCGCCCGCGTCGGCCGCGACCCCGCGGACGCCGGAGCCGCCGTCCCACGCGGCGTTGAACGCGCCGTAGGTGGACGACGAGGTGCCCGCGCCGACGCCGACGCCGACGAGCATCGCGACGAGGAGCGCCGCGACCAACAGGTGCGGATAGCCGACCTCGCGGGAGCCGAGGCGCACTCAGAACACCCCCGGCGGGAGGATGTTGAGGATGCGTCTGACCACGATGTAGCCGAAGGCGACGAGGCCGCCGCCGATGAGCCACAGGAGCCGTCGTCGCCACGCGGGCGTCACCGCGACCGGCGCGGTGAGTTCGACGACGACGAGAAAGCCGATGAGCGACACGACGAACACCAACTCGTAGGAGAGCGAATCGAGGAGGGCCAAGACGAGGGTCGCGCCGAGCATCCAGGCGAGCTGGGCGCGGATGAATCGCTCGCGTCGTGCCGTTGCCATGTACGGTCGTGGACGGGGCGGGATAACTAAACTATCGCTTGCGGGGGTCGGGCGACGCCCGGATGGCCCCGCGATTACAGGTGGTCGAGCGGCCGGATGCCGGCTATCTGCCGGCTGACCGCGAGCGACGACACGAGGCTCATCACGAACGCGATGGCGAAGCCGCCGGCGAGCACCGCCCGCGGGAGGACGACCACGTCACCGAAGCCGACGAGGAGCTGTGCCAGTCGGTTCAGGCCGACCGCCGCCGGGAACGACAGCGCCACCCCGAGCAGACCGCCGAACGTGCCGAGGACGAGCGCCTGCGCGACGAGCGTCAGCGACAGCGTCGACGACGACGTACCCAGCGCCTTCAGCGCCGCGAGCTCCCGCTTTTGGTGGTAGACGTGCGACAGCAGGACGTTCACGCTGAGCGCCAGCCCCGCGAGGAGCGCGAGGAAGACGAGGCTCCCGCCGGCGGCCATCACGACCGCCTGGTCGCGCAGAATCTCCGTGAGCTGTTCTTGGTTCGTCCGCACGTCGTAGTCCGGATAGTCCGCTTGGATGTCGGCCGCGACCGCCTCGGGGTCGGCCCCGTCGGCGACGGTGAGCGTCATGAGCGTGGCCGTGTCCGCGCCGGTCGAGCCCGTCACCTCCTGAAGCTCGCTCAGGTGGACCACGACGCTCGGCGTGCCGAGGAACCGCGAGAACGTCGGCGAGACGCCGACGACGGTGAACTCGTTTTCGCGGGCGATGCCCGTGGTGCCGCCGACGTACAGCGAATCACCGACGGAGACGTTCATCATCTCGGCGGTCCGCTGGTCGATGACGACCTCGTGGGTCATCGGCCCGGTGTAGTTGCCGCCGGCGTAGTGGACGTCCGGTCGGCTGAAGCCCGAGCCGTTCGTAATCTGGACCGAGCCGCCGCGGGCGGGTGCGCCGACGCCGACGAGCGTCTCGTAGTCCGATTCGTTGGACCTGACGTACACCGTCTGGAACGACATCGGCGTGACGACTTTCACGTCCTCGCGGGCCTCCAGTTCGGCGTCTAACCCGTGGGCGTCGACGATGCTGTTTTCGAAGCCGCCGACGCCGGTCGGTGAGAACCGGACCGGGCCGCCGGTAATCCACACGTCGCGACCCGCCGCGTCGAACTGCTGTTGGCCCGTCTGTATCACGCCGATACCCGTCCCCGCCAAGAGCGTCGCCGCGAGGACCGCGAGCGTGATGCCGAGGACGGTCAGGACCGTCCGCCCGCGGGCGTGAGAGAGCTGTGAGACCGCGATGCCCGCAGACCCGCGGACCCGAGACAGTCGCGGGAACCGCGACGACTCCGGGGTCGTGGCTGCGTCCGAACCGCGGTTCGGGTCGGCGCCCTCAGTCATGCGACATCGCCTCCAGAGTGGGGGTCCGCCAGGTGAGCCACGCCGGATAAATCGAGGAGACGAGGCCGATGAGCGCCGCGACCGCGACGCTGTATCCGACGAGCACCGGGTCGAACAGCGCGACCTGCACGCCGAGGAGCTCCCGCGTAATCGCGTTCGTCAGGTGGATGCCGCCGATGCCGGCCACGACGCCGACGACGCCGCCGACGGTGGCGACGACCACCGTCTCGGCGACGACGAGCAACATCTGCGAACTCGTCCGGTAGCCCATCGCCGAGAGCACGGCGAGGTTGCGGCGGTCCGCGTTTACTTCGAGGCCCATCATCGTGGCGACGAACAGCACGCCGACGAGGACGGCGACGACGAGCGAGACGGCGGCCATCGCCAGCGGGAGGCTGGAGGTCGACGCGCCGCGGACGGCGAGGCCGGTCTGGGTGACGACCGAGGTCCGCGGGTAGAGCGCCTCGATGTCGGACCGCACGCCCGCCGAGTCGGTGCTGACGAGCAGTTGGTCCGCGAGGTCGCCCTCGGTCGAGCCGGTCATGGTTTGCAGTTCCGAGAGGTGGACGAGCGCGACCGGGACGGGGCCGACGCCCGACGACAGCGACCCCTCGCGGACGTCGGCGACGGTGAACTCGGCCCGCGAGCCGCCGACGCTCGCGGTCACCTCGTCGCCGGCCGAGACGCCGAGCAGCTCCGCGGCGGCGTCGTTGAGGACGAGTTCGCCGGTTCGGGGACCGTCGTAGCTCCCGTTCGCGTAGTGGGGGTCGCCCGGCGTGAGCGCCTCCGTCGAGACGCCGACGACCGAGGTCGGTTCCTCGGGCGGGATGATGCCCGCCGCGAGGACGTACTCGTCGGTCGAGCCGTCTTCGGGCGCGAGCGTCACCAACTGCGTCTGGACCGGCGTGGCGTAGTCCACCCGCTCGTCGCGTGAGAGCCGGTCGGTAATCGCGTGGGTGTCGCCGAGTTGCGGGCTGCCGACCGAGACGGCGACCGACGAGGCCGTGCTGGCCTCGGGGACGACCCAGTAGTCGACGCCCTCGCTCTGGATGGCGTTTTCCGCGCCGAGACCGAGGGCGATGCCGCTGACGGTCGTCATGAGCGTCACGGCGAGGGCGACGCCGATGACGCTCAGAAGCACCTGCTTCGAGGACGTGGTCCGCAGGCGACCGAGGACGCGCCGGCCCGCGAGGCCGACGACGCCGAACAGCCGGTGTCGCCTAGCCATCGCTCACCACGCGGCCGTCGCGGAGGCGGACGACGCGGTCGGCCCGCTCGATGACGTGTTCGTCGTGCGTGGCGACGACGACCGCCCGCTCCGTGGCGGTCTGTTCGATGTAGTCGAGGACGCGTTGGCCCGTCTCGGTGTCCAACTCGCCGGTCGGCTCGTCGGCGATGAGGACCGCGGGGTCGGAGACGAGCGCGCGGGCGATGGCGACGCGCTGTTGCTCGCCGCCGGAGAGTTCCCCCGGCTTGTGGCCGGCGCGGTCGCCGAGTCCCACCTGTTCGAGGAGGTCTTCGGCGCGGGCGCGGCGGTCGCGCTTCGACGCGCCGCGTTCGATGAGCGGGAGCGCGACGTTGCCGCGGGCCGAAAGCGAGGGCAGCAGGTGGAAATGCTGGAAGACGATGCCGATGGTGTCGCGGCGGAGTTTCGTCCGCCCGCGGTTCGACAGCGACCGAACGTCGGTGCCCGCGACCCGGATGTCGCCGCGGGTGGGCGTGTCGAGCGCGGCGAGGAGGTGCAACAGCGTGGACTTACCGCTCCCGCTCGGCCCGGCGATGGCGACGAACTCGCCCGTCGAGACCGAAAGCGAGACGCCGTCGAGCGCGCGGACCGTCGGGGCGTCGGACCCGCGGGAGAAAAACGAGTCGGAGCCGCGGGTGTACTCGCGGACGACCCGCTCGCAACGGAGCGTCGCCGCCGAGTCCGCCGCGGCGGGAGGGCGGTGTTCGGAGACCGAATCAGACATACTGCCACGTGGTCCCCGACGTGACATATACTTGGTGCGTGGAGTCGCGAGCGCCGAGAGTCCAGCGCGATTCGACGAACGTCCAGATTCGCGGGTCGTGCGGCCCCGCGCCGTCCACACGGTTGAATAGCCTCGGTGCCGTCCACCTCGGTAGTGTTCCCAATCGGCCACCTCGCGCTCGGATATCTCTCGGTCGCGCTCTTCCGGGTCGGCCGGCGTCGCCCGCTGCCGACCGGGTGGACGCTGGCCGCCGCGCTCGTCGGGTCGCAGTTGCCCGACCTCATCGACAAACCGCTCGCGTACTACGGCGTCCTCGTCAGCGGCCGCTCGCTCGGCCACTCGCTTCTCGTGATGCTGCCCGTGCTCGTCGTCCTCGTCGGCGTCGGCTATCGGCTGGGCTACGGCGAGCACGCGACCGCCCTCGTCGTCGCGACGCTCTCGCACTACCTCGGCGACACCTCCCGGGCGCTCCTCGCCGGCGACTGGGGTTCGATGCAGTTCCTCCTGTGGCCCCTGTTCCCGGCGACCGACTACGCCGCGGACTCGGTGCCGCCGTGGGTCCGCGTCCTCGAATCGCTCGGCGACCCGCGGTACAACTTCCAGTACGCCCTCGCCGCCGTCGCGTTCGGTATCTGGCTGGTCAACCGACTCGACAATCGGCGCGCGCGAGCGGAGCGCTGAGAGGCACAGAAAAACAGGGAGTGACGCGGGGGCGCGGGGGGCGCGTTAGCCGACGAGGCGGCGACCGACCGCGAAGACGACGAGCGCGCCGAACAGGACGTGGAGCGCCGTGTTCGGGACTTCCGAAGACGTCGTCGTCTGGGCCGTCGTCGTGGACTCGTTGGGCGTCACGACGTTATCGGTCGTCGTGGTCGCCGTCGGCTCGGTGGCGTCGGTCGTCTCGGTCGACTCGGTGGTCGACCGCTCGTCGTCGTCGGTCGTCGCCGCGGTGTCGGTCGTCGATGTCGACGTGTCGTCGGACTCCGTGGTGGTCGTCTCAGTGGCGTCGTCCGCGGCGCCACCGCCGCCACCGCCAGCACCGCCGGAGCCCTCGTCGGGCGTCGACGTGTCGCTCTGTTCGACCACCTCGACCGTCGAGGCGTCGCTCACGCCGATGAGTTCGTTCTCGCCGAGGGCCTGGTCGTCGCCGCGGACGACCGCGTACAGCGAGTAGTCGCCGGCGTCCACGTCGTCGGTGGAGACGGACGCCGAGTAGTGCGTGTCGTTGACCGCCGAGGCGTCGACGCGGAGGTTCTCGGAGTCGTCCGCGAGGACGACCTCGACGGCCTCGATGGACTCATCCGACTCGACCTCGTCGAGTTCGACGGTCACGTCGAGGTCGTCCGACTGCTCGACGCTCTCGGCGGCCTGCGTCGAGACCGCGTAGGCGCGAATCACGAGCGGTTCGCCGGCGTAGACCTCTTCTGTCGACTGGTTGCCGGCGACGACGGCGTAGGTTCCGGGCTCGAGTCCACCGGTTCCGAACTCGCGGCTCGCGTCGCCGGTGGCGTCGGCGGTCCGCCGGAATCGCTGTTCGGAGTCGAGAATCGTGATTGTGTAGTCGCTGTCGCTCGGCGCGTCCACGGAGACCGAGACGGTGTCGCCGGCGTCGGCGCGGCCGACTTGGGTGACGGTGAACTCGCCTTGCGAGGTCGAGACGGTTCTGTCGACGGTGTCGATCGAGCCGTCGATGTCGATGTCGTAGTCGTGGGTCGTCCCCACGGCGGGGGGCGCGACGGCCGCGAGGAGCATCGCGGCAACCACGAGAACGGGAATCGAGACGCGGGGTCGTAACATCATCGTTCGTTTTGCTCACCGGTGGTAAAAGCTTGTAGGCAGTCGAGCCGGCCGCGGGCGTCGCTGGACCGGTCGAAGAAATGAGAGAAAAAAGGGACGAACCGCGCGGTGCGGTCGTTAGTCGTTCCGACGGACGGCGAGGAGCGCGGCCGCGAGGAGCGCGACCACGGCGAGCGCCGCGCCGAATCCGGGAACGGGGGAGTCGGTCGTGTCGCTCGCTGCCGTCGACGTTTCGTCGTCGAAGCCGGCAGTGCCAGTCGTCGTGTCGGTGCCGTCGTCCGGCGTCGTCGTCGTCGTCGTGCCGTCGTCGTCGTCCGGCGTCGTCGTCGTGACGGCCTGCCTCGACGTCACGGCGAAGTACGAGAAGCCGGGCGTGTCGGCCTCGAGGACGACCGCGCCGTTACCGCTGTCGACGACGCTGGTTTCGAGGTCTTCCCACGAACCGGCGTCCTCGTTGAACCGCCGGACCACGAGGTCGGACGATTCGATGCCGAGTTCGTCGAGCCGGCTCTGTTTGACGGTGAACCGGAGGGTCGACGCGCGGTCGCGCGCGCTGTCGGGCACGTCAATCCGCACGTAGCTGACGGCCGTGCCATCGGGCTGTCCCACGCTGCCGGGGACTCCCGACCGTTCGCTGACGACGACCTCGCCGGTCGTCTGCTCGCTGAACGTGATGCTCACCGCGGAGACGCCCTGTCCGCCGTCGAACTGGGCGTCGAAGCCGCGTGCCGAGAACAGCCGGTCGCTGTCGGTCGTGTCGTCGTGGGGGAGGCTGCTCCCGCCGGCACCGCCGCCGCCGCCACCGACGTTCGGTTCCTCGACGGTGATGCTGCCGACCGTGACGTTGTCGACCTGGAGGTCGTACGTGCCGGCGTCGTCGATAGAGACGGTGTACGTCAGCGTGCCGGAGGAACCGGGGCCGACGGTGACGCTCTCCGTGGCCAGCGTCGTGCCGTCAGCCGTGAGCGCTTTGGTGTACGTCCCCTCCGCGGTTCCGGTGTTGTTCACGCGCACCGAGACCGTGAACGTCTCTTCGGTGTCCACGGTCGACTGCGAGATGGAACTCGCGCCCGCGTCGATGCTGAACGCCGGGAGACGCGCCGAGACGCTGACCGTCTCGATGGTCTCGCCGCCGAACGCGTAGACGTAGTCGCCGGTTCCCGGCGGCGTGTCGGTGAAGGTGAACGTCCGCTGTGCGCCGGACGCGAGCGAGGTCGAGACGTTCCCGACCGTCGTCCCGTTCCGGGTCACGTCGCCGGAGATGTTGCCGCTCGCGCCGCCGAGGTTACCGAGTTTGACCGTGACGGTCGTCTCCTCGTCTTCGAGGAGCGTCGACGGGCTGGCCGACGAGTCGCTGAGCAGTTGGATGTCGGCGGTCGGCGAACTCACGTCGAGCGCGTTCTCCGTGGTCGTTTCGTCGACCGCGATGGAGTAGGTGCCCGCGCTCGTCGGCTCGATGACGAGGCTCACGGACTGGTTCTCACCAGTGTCGAGGGTCACGGACTTCGTGACGCCGAAGTCGGTGGTGCCCGCCTGACTGGTGCCGGTGACGCCGATGTCGAGCGACCCGGTCTCGTCACCGAAGTTCTCGACCTGCGCGGTCACCTCGACTTGGTCGCCGGTCTGCACGCTGGTCGCGTTGAGGTCCGCGGCGGTCACGGCGATGTCCGGACCCTGATTGACCGAGAACGTGGTGTCGTTCGTGGTCGTGTCACCGTTGTTGTTCGTGACGCGCACGCTGAGTAGGTGTTCGCCCGAGTCGATTTCGGACGAGTTGAGGTCGAGCGTCGCGCCGGGGTTCGAGAACACCGTCGCGTCGTCGGTCACGTCCTCACCGTCGAGCAGCAGCGTCACCGCGGAGGCGTCGATGCCGCTCTCGGGGTCGGAGTAGTTCACTTCGACCGAGACGTTAGCGTCGCTCTCGAAGGTGGCGTTCTGGGAACTGACCCGCGTGACGTTCGGTGCCGTCAGGTCGGGCGCGACGGTGAAGTTCACCGTCGAGACGTTCTCGTTCCCGCTCTCGTCGGCCGCCGAGACGGACACCGTGTGGCTGGTGCCCGGTTCGAGACCGGTCTCGTTGAGCCGGATGTTCGAGAGGTCGTCGAGGGCCGCCTCGCTCGTGACGTCGGTCCCGTCGAAGGTGACGGTCACGGAGCTGAGGTTGACGCCGCTTTCGGCGTCGTCGACGCTCGCGGTCACGTTGACCGAACTCGTCGTGTTCGAGAGTTCCTCGTCCTCGACGGGGCTCGAAATCTCGACCGTCGGCTCGGCGTCGTCAGCGGCGATGCTGAAGTTCGTCGTGTCCTCGACGCTGTTACCGGCGTTGTCGAGCACGCGAACGGTGAGGTTGTGCGTCTCGTTTCCGTCCACGGAGACGGTCGTGTTGAACCCGGTCGCGTCGGGCGCGGCCGAGGCCGAGATGTCCTGTCCGTCGTACAGGACGGTGACGTTCTCCGCGTCGACGCCGGTGTCGTTCACCGCGTCACTCGCTTCCTCGTAGGTCGCGTTGAGTTCCACCGTGTCGGTGCCGAACGGGAAGGTCGTGCCGTTGGTCGGGCCGAGCGCGGTGATCGTCGGCGGTTCGCGGTCGTCCTGCACGGTGAAGTTGACCTGTTCGGTCGCCGTGTTGGCGGTCAGGTTCGTGTCGGACGCCTCGATGGTGACGGTGTAGTCCGCCGGCGAGAGACCGGACGCGGTGTAGTTGACCGACTCGTTCGTGACCGTCGCGTTGTCGGTCACGTCCACGTTACTGACCGGTCCGTCGCTGTCGAGCGTCACCGACACCGAGGAGGTGTTGACCTCCACGTTGTCGGAGAGCGTCGCGTTCACCGAGACCGTGTCGTTGACCTCGGAGAACTCGGCGCCTTCCGTCGGGTCGTCGTAGCTGATGGTCGGCGCTTCCGTGTCGTTTTCGACCGCGCCGTAGGTCGACAGACCGGTTCGGGTCGCGGTGTAGTAGTTACCGGACAGGCCGAACGGGTCGGTCTGGAGCGTCGTCGGCAGCACCTGCGTGCCGCCGCGCTCGATGTAGACGATGTTGAAGCCGTTTCCGGAGGTGTCGAGGTCTTCGTTGAAGCCGTAGGTGACGCTCTCGATTTGGTCCTCGGTGAGTCCGGCGTTGGCTTCGAGGTACTTCGTCGCCGCCGTGCCCTGCGAGAGCGCGTTCGGCGGGACGTTCGTGTCGGTCAGCGTGATGACGGTCTGCCCAGCGGGCAGGTCGGCGTCGTCGCTGGCGTTAATGCGGATGAACGTGTCGCCGCTCGCGCTCACGAGCAGCACCGACGACTGCTCCGAGAAGTTGTTGCTCGTGACGGTCGCGGTACTGGAGTCGCTCGCCGTGTTTCCGGCGCGGTCGGTCCCCGTCACGTCGAGTGCGTACTCGCCGGACTCGGTCGTGTCGAGTTCGGCGGTCCACGTCGTCGAGTCCTGTTCCGTGAGGTTCAGCGACTCGACGTTACTGTTCGGGTCGGTGAGTTCCGCGTCGGGGGTGCCGGCGAGCGGTTCCGTGCTGGCGACGCTGACCGAGAGGGTGCCGGACTCGGTCGTGTTGAGCGTCGCGGTGAGTCCGGGGTCGGTCGTGTCGACCACGACGGGGTCGGCCCGTTCCACGGTGACCTGGTTGTTACCGAGGTCGGTGGCGGTCGCCGTCATCGTGTAGTTCCCGTCGGGGAGCGCCGACGCCACGTCGAGCGTGTGGTTGCCCGTCCCGTTGTCGGGCGTCCGTTCGAACGTCGCCGTCACGCCCGAGTCGGACTCGAACGCGTATTCGACGGTGACGCTCTCCGAGGTGCTGTACGCGACATCGACGCTGCCGTTCGTGTAGACGGGGTCCGTCGTTCCGTCGACGGCCGACACGTCGTAGGTCGGCTCATCGTTGTCCACGCAGACCGTGGCGTTGGCGACGCCGGTGTTACCGCCGGCGTCCGTGCTCACGAGCGTGAGGTTGTAGGAACAGCTGTCGACGAGACTGCTGTCGTCGCTCGTGCCGTCCCACTCGATTTCGAACTCGCCGGTCGAACTGGCGAGGGAGGTCACGTCGCGCGTGTACACCGCCTCGTCGTCCGAGTCACGGACGACGAACGCCGCGGATTCGAGGTTGTCGTCGGCGCTGTCGAGCGTTATGTCGACGGGGTTGTTCGCGCTCACGTCCTCGCGGTCCTCGTCGTAGTCGGGGTCGAGCGTGAGACTCGCGGTCGGCGCGGTCTCGTCGTACTCGAACTCGAACAGCCGCGAGGTGGCGTGGCCGGCCTCGTCGACGACGGTCAGTCTCGCGGTCGTCGGCCCCTCGTCGAGCGAGACGCCGAGTTCGGAGACGTTGATTTCGAGCGTCGAGTTGTCGTTCGTCGTCGCGCCCGAGAGGTCGACGGCCGTGCCGTTGACCACGAGCGTCGTCGCGCTGGCGTTGATGCCTGACTCCGCGTCGCCGTTGCGGTCGTCCGCGAAGGACGCCGAGATAGTGCTCGACGGCCCGACGACGTCGGTCGGTTCGACGCTCGTGACGCGCGGCGAGGAGACGAAGTCGAAGCTGAACGTCCGGGTAATCGTGTTCCCGGCCGTGTCGGTCGCGTTGACCGTCAGCGTCGTCTCTCCCTCGTCGAGGTCGCCGGTCGGGACGGTCGCACTCCCGTTGGCGTCGAGCGAGAGCGGCTGCGAGCCGTTACCGAAGCTGTACGTCGCGCGCCTGATGTCCGACTCGTCGCTCACGTTGAGCGTGATGGGCGTGCCGAAGGGAACCGCGCCCTGTGCGGGTTCCGGAAGCCGGACGGTCGGCGGAAGCCGGTCGCGCCGCGTGACCGTCAGCGTCGAATCCGCTTCGACGCCGTTGACGGCGACGGTGAAGTTTCCGACGTCGTCGGCACCGAGCGCGGTCGGCGCGAGCGTGGTCACGTTTCTCGTGACCGTGGAATCAGCGCCCACGACGACGGTTCGGGTGGTGTTGGAGACCTCCGTGCCCGAGTCGTCGGTCGTCGTGTACGTGAGCCGGACCAGGTCGGAGCGACCGCCGGTGTTCTCGACGGTCGCCGAAGTGGTGTAGCGCTCGGTCGTGTTGACGCTCGTCGGCTCGACGGTGACGTCGGTCACGGTCGAGTTCGCCGGCGCGATGACGCGGACGGTCCGCGAGACGAGTTCGGCGTCGTCGGTCGAGAGCTCGTCGATGGAGACGTTGTAGGTGCCGGGGTCCTCGAACGAGGTGGTGAAGCTCACCTCGGTCGACTCGTTGGGCTGGAGCTCGCCGGTGTCGGAGGACGGCTGCGGCTCGCCATCGACGGTGAGCGCCGCCTCGTAGCTCCCGTTGACTTCACCGACGTTCTCGACGGTCGCGTTCGCGACTACGTCGGTTCCGGGAACGACCTGTTTCGGTTCGATGGTGAGGTTGCTGTACTCGAAGGTCGCCGGCTCGAACACGTCGAGCGCGAGCGCGTCGCCGGCGAACGCCTCGCCGTTCGTCGCGTTCTTCGAGACGGTGGCGTTGTACTCGCCCGCCGTCGGGACGGTGACGACCGCGACGCCGTTGGCGTTCGTCTGGACGGTCGTTCCGCCGACGGTGACCTCGGCGTTCTCGACGGCCGCGCCGGTGTCTTCGCGCGTGACGGCGAACTCCACGTCCTCACCCGCGACGGGCGTGGTCGTGTTCGCCGTCAGGTTCAGTTGGACGCTCTGGGCGACTTGCAGCGGCGCGCGGTTCGTCACCGACTCGGTGCCCGACTGGTTCGTCGCGACGTGCATCACGACGTAGTCACCGGGCGTGGCGTCGTCGGCGATGGGGACCTCGACGGTCGTCTGGTTCCCCGCGACCTCGGTGACGGCCGAACCGTAGACGGTCGCGCCCGGGGAGACGACGGTCACGTCGTCGAACCGGGACGTGCTGTCGTTGAGCTGGTCGAAAATCGAAACGGCCGTCTCGCTGCCGACGAACGAGCGCGAACCGGGCGTGACGCCCATGATGTTCGCGTTCGACGGCATCCGACTGGTCCCGTTGACCCGCGCGATTTCGGTTTCGAGCGAGATGCTCGACCGGTCGGTCGCGTTGATGGTCTGGTCGTAGTTCGAGAGGTCGGACTCGTTGAAGATTGCGACGGTGTGGCTGACCTCGATCGCGTCGAGCGACGAGGCGTCCACCGTAACCGTCACGTTCTGGCCGTTGCCCGCGAGCGACGGCGCGCTCACCGACGACGACCCCTGCTGAACGGGCAGGGCGTCGACGCCGACGAACGTGACGTTGCCGTCGGTTTCGAGGTTCCCGTCGCCGTTGGCGTCCGAAAAGCCGGTGCCGTCGTCGACGGTGACGACCGCGAACATCCACATGCCTGACTCGTCGGGCGTGAACGCGAACGAGTTGTCGTCCGACGTGCCCTGCGCCGAGCCGACGACCGAGGAACTCACGTCGTCGTCGCTCGTGAGCGTCTGGGCGATGCCGGGGACGCTCCGGGGAATCGTCGCGCCCTTATCGAGCTTTGCCGCGACGAGTTGGACGTCCTGGCCCTCGATGGCTCGGGGCGCACCGGCGCTCGAACCGGAGAACGTGAACGGGACCTCCTGTCCGACGTTGTACACGTACATCGGATTCTTTTCGAGGGACCGCTCCCTCCCGTCTACCCGCACGTACGTGTTGGTCGACTGGACCTGATACGCCGCGGCCGAGTCGAGCCGCGAGTCGGTGTCGTCAGGCCGGAGCGACAGGAACGCGCCGTCCCAGACGCTAATGTTCTCCGACGCCCGGGTCAGTTGGTCGTCGTCGACCGTGTCGAGTTGGTTAGCGGGCGGTCCACCCAGTTGTGCCTCACCTGTGGCGGTCCCGGCGCTCGCAGAGACTGGCCCTGCGATAACCGAGAATACCACGATGAGAGTGAGTGCAAGACTCAACCCTTGTCGGGAGAGCCTGCGGTAGCGACTCATATCTCACCCAACAGATAGAAACGGCATAATACTTTTGAATGTGAAAATTTCTGAAAGGTCGATGCCTGCTCTCGGGCGGACCTCACGCCGTTGAAATCAACCCCCGTCGTCGCAAGCGACACGGCGCGGTCGCCGCCGACGTGCGAATATCCATAATATATGTTATGATATCGGCGGTGTCGACTTGGCTCCCGCGTAAGCGAGGGGCGTTGGGAGGCGACCGCGGGTGGCGGTTGCGAGGCGACCGCGGTGGACGGAACGCGAGTGACCGACAGAGATGTAACAGACGTATCTTCATCACACTCTGGGACAACCGACAACGGTTTGGCGCGTTCGACCTCGGCCGAGAACACGCGTGTCGGACGTTCTCGAACGCGATGAAACTCGCGATCACGACCACCCGACCGTGTGAGACCCGTTCGGCCGCCGCTCTCGTCCACTTGGGGGGAACGATTATCATCGTGGTCGTTGGAGTTGTAGTCGAAACTCGATAGGATATCTCAAGGGGTGGGTGAGATACTGCTCAGAGCCGCCACAAAGGGTGGGTAATCAGAATGGTTAACAAGCGATACGAAGCAGGAGAGAACGTACCGACGGATATCTGCTCGGTTCCCGCTGCCGAGGATGTGCTGACGTTCGCCGTGCCGGTCGAGGTGTACCACGGCTACGGCAGCGCGAAGCACGTCTATCCGACAGAACAGATCGAACGCGTCTCGGACCTATTCGTCACGGACGGTGAACCCGCCGAGATGACCGTCGCGGACGAGGTCCGACTCTACACGATTCCGCACGACGCCCTCCGCTGAGCCCGACGTCGCATTCGCGGGTCGCGTGCGACACGAACTGTCCGCAAGCTGATGGTCGACTATCAGGCCGCGCGCACGACGACGTACCAGGGAGACGACTAGACAGTTGACGGGGAGTTCACCCGGCGACGCGTCGGTGAACGCGCGGGTTCTCGCCCGGGCCGGGAGCGTCGGCTGTCGAGTTCGTCGCCCCCGAGGCGGGCGAAGAGACACACCACGGGCGTCGGCCAGCGGTCGGCGGCTCGCGGTTCGGTTCCGACGCAGTGACTCGACGCACGCGGGTCAACGCGCCGCCGAACGTATCAACTACTCATATAGTTCTGACGGTTGAGTAATAGTTATGACGGTGCTCGTTGGACATATGGCTGAAACTTGAGCAGTGTGTTCCCGAAGAGTGGGCGGGGAGAAACACGGTTCAAGGTAATGAAAAATAGTGTGGGTTGTCAACGGATGGTCAAAGAGATATACGATGCAGGGGATACGGTACCATCAACTATCTGTACAGTTGTCGATGAGGACGACGAGCTGACGTTCGGTGCGACAGTCGAAGTCGACGAGGGAGAGATTGCGTTCGCCGTGCCGGTCGAGGTGTACCACGGCTACGGCAGCGCGAAGCATATCTATCCCATCGAGCAAGTCGACTCGGTTTCGGACCTGTTCGTAACGGAGAGTCACTTCGAGGAGGTGTCGATAGCGGACAACGTTCAGCTCTACACGATGCCGCACGAGGCGCTCCGGTGAGCGCGCGGGTGGGGCGTGCCAACGACGCTGCCGCCCGTACGCACCAGCCGGACCCGTACATTCATCACCCCGGCGGGGAAACGGCGCGACGAGCGGCTGCGCTGTGCGTGACTCTCGTTGACGTGGCGCTGTCGGAGCGAAGGGTCTACTTACCTCACCGTTCCCATCACGAGCAATGACACTCGGAGACGACGCCCGAGACTACCATCGGCGTCCGCCCGCGGGGAAAGTAGAGATAGCGACGACGAAGCCGACGAACACACAGCGCGACCTGAGTCTGGCGTACTCGCCGGGCGTGGCCGCGCCGTGCCGCGACATCGCGGAGGACGAGAACGCCGCCTACGAGTACACCGCGAAGGGCAACCTCGTCGGCGTCGTCTCCAACGGCTCGGCGGTGCTCGGGCTGGGTGACATCGGAGCGCAGGCGTCGAAGCCGGTGATGGAGGGCAAGGGCGTGCTGTTCAAGCGCTTCGCCGACATCGACGTGTTCGACGTCGAGTTCGACCACGACGACCCCCAAGCGTTCGTGGAGTCGGTCGCCGCGATGGAGCCGACGTTCGGCGGCATCAACTTAGAAGACATCCGTGCGCCCGAATGCTTCGAAATCGAGGAGTCCCTGCGCGAGCGGATGGATATCCCCGTGTTCCACGACGACCAACACGGCACGGCCATCATCTCCGGGGCGGCGCTTTTGAACGCCGCCGACATCGCGGACAAGGAGCTGTCGTCGCTGAACGTCACCTTCTCGGGGGCGGGCGCGGCCGCGACCGCGACGGCGCGGTTCTACGTCTCGCTGGGCATCCCTCACGAGAACATCACGCTGTGCGACATCGACGGCGTCCTCTCGGAGTCGCGGGCCGAGGCCGGCGAACTCGACGAGTACGCCGAGCCGTTCGCCCGCGGCGTCGACGACGGCGACCTCGAAGACGCAATCGAGGGCGCGGACGTGCTCGTCGGTCTCTCGGTCGGCGGCATCGTCAGTCAGGAGATGGTGCGGTCGATGGCCGACGACCCCATCATCTTCGCCATGGCGAACCCGGAGCCCGAAATCGCCTACGAGGACGCGAAGGAGGCCCGCGACGACACGGTTATCATGGCCACCGGGCGCTCCGACTACCCGAATCAGGTGAACAACGTCCTCGGTTTCCCCTTCATCTTCCGCGGCGCGCTCGACGTGCGCGCGACCGAGATCAACGAGGAGATGAAGCGCGCCGCCGCCGAGGCGCTGGCGAACCTCGCGCGCCAGGACGTGCCCGACGCGGTCGTCAAGGCCTACGGCGACGGCCCGCTCCAGTTCGGCCCCGACTACCTCATCCCCAAGCCGCTCGACCAGCGCGTCCTCTACGAGGTGACGCCCGCGGTCGCGCAGGCGGCCATGGAGAGCGGCGCGGCCCGCCGCGAGCGCGACCTCGACGACTACCGCGAGGAGTTGGAAGCCCGCCTCGGGAAGTCCCGCGAGATGATGCGCGTCGTCCTCAACAAGGCGGCGTCGAACCCCAAGCGCGTCGTCCTCGCGGAGGGCGAAGACGAGAAGATGATTCGCGCCGCGAGCCAGCTAGTCGAGGAGGGCATCGCCGAACCCATCCTCGTCGGCCGAACGAAGGAGATTCTCCGGACCGCCGAGGACCTCGGCCTCGATTTCGACCCGACCATCGCGGACCCCGAAAGCGGCGAGTGGAACCACTACGTCGACCACCTCTACGAGCGCCGCCAGCGCAAGGGCCTCACCCGGACCGAGGCGGCCGAACTCGTGCGGGGCGACTCGAACTACTTCGCCAGCGTGATGGTCGAAGTCGGTGACGCGGACGCGATGCTGACGGGCCTCACGCACCACTACCCGTCGGCGCTTCGCCCGCCGCTCCAGATTATCGGCACGGCCGACGACGCCGACTACGCCGCCGGCGTCTACATGCTGACGTTCCGGAATCGCGTCATCTTCTGCGCCGACGCGACGGTCAACCTCGACCCCGACGAGAACGTGCTCGCCGAGGTGACGAAACACACCGCCGAGCTCGCCCGGCGCTTCAACGTCGAACCCCGCGCGGCGCTCCTCTCGTACTCGGACTTCGGCAGCGTCACGAACGAGGGGACGCGCAAGCCCCGAAACGCCGTCGAACAACTGCACGCCGACCCCGAGGTCGACTTCCCGGTCGACGGCGAGATGCAGGCCGACACCGCCCTCGTCGAGGAGATGCTGACCGACACCTACGACTTCGCGGAACTCGACGACCCCGCGAACGTCCTCGTGTTCCCGAACCTCGAAGCGGGCAACATCGGCTACAAACTGCTCCAGCGCCTCGGCGGCGCGGAGGCCATCGGCCCGATGCTCGTCGGCATGGACAAACCCGTCCACGTCCTCCAGCGCGGCGACGAAGTCAAAGACATCGTCAACCTTGCGGGTGTCGCCGTGGTAGACGCCCAATCCGAGTAGCGGCCCCGAGCGGAGCGAGGGTTTTTTGGTCCAGATTTTTGCGGAGAGGGTGAGCGGAGCGAACCCGAACCGGAAAAAGGTGGTCGTGCAACCTGGCGGGGGTCGCCGTGGTGGACGCCCAATCGGAGTAGCGGCCCCGAGCGGAACAACACGACCCAATCGGAGTAACCCCGCCGTCGACGGCGCACCCGACCGCCCGCTCGGGCGCGCCAGCACGAGAAATTAAATAGATTCGGCCGAGTCTGGGAGTATGGTCGAGTTGGGCACACACACGTCGGCGTCGGAGCGCCGGTTCGCACTCGGGTGGGTCGGGATGGCCATCGTGATGTCGTTCGCGGTCGCTGCCATCGATTTCCTCGAACTGCCGTTACAGACGGTGTACGTGTTCGCGGCGGGCGTGACACTTCGGGAAGCCATCGGACTGGCGGTCTGGGCGCTCCGACGCTGACGGCGGACGGGGGCGGGGGCGCGGTCGGCTTCTCACCCCGTGGCGACCAGCCTCCTCGCTTTTGTGCGTTCGCTGAGAATATCGAACCATGTTCGACCAACTCCTCTTTCCGACCGACGGGAGCGACGGCGCGGACGCCGTCCTCGACCACGTCGTCGACATGGCCGCCGCCCACGACGCGACCCTCCACCTACTGCACGTCGCCCCGCCGGAGCCCGAGCGCCGCCCGAGCCTGACCGGCTCCGAGGGCGACGGCGCCGGCGACGACCCCAGCGAACGCCGCCGAAGCGACGGCGAGCGATTCGTGAGCGACGCCGCGGCCCGCGCGTCGCAGTCCGACGTGACGGCCGTGACGAGCGTCGAGCGCGGCGAGCCGTATCAGGTCATCACCGAGTACGCGGCCGAGCAGGGCGCCGACCTCGTGGTCATGCCGACCCACGGGCGGACGGGGCTGAGCCGCCTCCTCCTCGGGAGCACCACGGAGCGCGTCGTCCGGCGGTCGGACGTGCCCGTGCTCACTGTTCGGCCGGACGCGGCGACCGACCTCGCGTACCCCTACGCCGACGTGCTGACGCCCACCGACGGGAGCGCCTGCGCGACCGCGGCGGTCACGTTCGGGAGCGAGTTGGCCGCGGCGACCGACGCGGCGCTCCACGCGGTGTCGGTCGTCAACGTCGCCGCCTTCGGCGCGGACATCCGCGGACCGCTCCTCCTCGACGAACTCGAAGAGCGGGCGAGCGACGCGGTCGACGCGGCGAGCGACACGGCGGCCGCCGCGGGCGTCGAGACTATCAGGAAGTCGGTCGGCCGCGACGTGTCGATTCACGACGGCATCCTCGCGTACATCGACGAGTACGACGTGGACATCGTGGTGATGGGAACCCACGGCCACACGGGGTTCGACCGCTACATGCTCGGGAGCGTCGCCGAGAAGTTGGTTCGGAGTTCGCCGGTGCCGGTGGTGACGGTCAGACAGCCGCGAGAGGAGTAGAGCGGGGTCGCCGGGCGTCGGCCCGAGTCGGCCCGAGTCGGCGGACCCGACGGACCGACCGCGTCCGCCCGTCAGTTCCGAAGCAGACCCGTGACGCCCGCGGTCTCGGCGATAACCCAGCCGACGAAGACGAGATACGCCGCGCCGAGCGCGTACGACTCCAGCCGGGTGAGCGACAGGTCCGTGCGGAGCAGGCCGAAAAGCAGGACGGTCGCCAGCGTCAGCACGCCCAGCATGGGGACGGCGACGGCGAAGTCCACCGGGACGCTCCCGACGATGAGCACGCCCACGGGGATGGCGACGAGCAGGTCGAACGTGTTCGACCCGAGGACGTTGCCGAGGCTCGTCGCGCTGTTGCCGTCGGCGGCCGAACGGACGCTGACGAGCGTGTCGGGGAGGCTCGTCGCGGCGGCGACGACCGTGACGCCCGCGAGGAACGTCGGGACGCCGAACGTCGCGCTGAGCGACTCGACGCTCCCGACCAGTTGCTCGACGCCGACGAGGATGACGAGGAGGCCGCCGAGGAGCCGCGCCCACTCGCGGCCGATGCCGTCAGCGACGCCAGCGTCCTCGGCTTCGTGCTCCGACACGTCCTGCCACTGGATGAATAGATAGAGCCCGTAGAGGAGCAGTGGGATGAGCGCGATGGGGCGGGTGAGTTCTCCCGTCAGCGGCGGGCCGTCGGGCACGGGGAAGTAGATGACCGCCAGCGAGAAGGTGACGACGAGCGTGGCCACGGCGACCATGTAGAACTGCGCCTCCTTGTAGACGACGAGGCGACTGGTTTCGAGGTCGCCGTCGGTGGCGAGCCCCGACAGCGCCGGAATCACGAGGACGTTGAAGATGGCCGAGCCGACGATTGCGCCGACGCCCATGTCGAAGACGCCCGCGGCCGCGGCGACGGCGACGCTGGCGAACTCGGGAAAGCTCGACCCGAGGGCGACGATGATGGAGCCCTGGACGACCGCCGGGAGGCCGTAGTACGCCGCGAGGTGGTCGGCTGACGCTTCGAGCCACCCGCTGCCGACCCAGATGAGACCGGTCATCAGGAGAATCAGGGCGACGTTCGCGAGCGGCGACGACGGGAGGAGACTGCCGAGGACCATTGGTACTCCCTTTCAGCGACCCGGAAAAAGAAGCCACCGACACGGGGTGGTCGCGCGGTGGGTTCGGTCGATTGCCCGCGCGGTCGGTTGGTCGGCGGGCCGCGGACGCGGCGGGTCGTCAGTCGTCGCCGTGGGCGGACTCGGGCGTGAACGTGACGCCGCCGATTTCGATTTCGTCGGGGACGCGGTCGGTGTCGTGCGCGCCGACCGGCGGGAGGTTCGCGTCGGCCGCGGGCGACGCGTCGAGGTCGGTCGCGGACTCGATTGTCTCCATCTCGCCGTCGGCCTCGCGCGCGTCCTGGTCGATGCGCATCGAGCAGAACTCGACGCCGCACATCGAGCAGAAGCGCGCCTCCTTGTAGTTGTCGCCGGGGAGCGTCTGGTCGTGGTACGACCGCGCCCGCTCGGGGTCGAGCGCGAGGTCGAACTGCCGCGCCCAGTCGAACTCGTAGCGGGCCTCCGAGAGCGCGTCGTCCCAGTCGCGCGCGCCGGGGAGGTCGTTCGCCACGTCGGCCGCGTGGGCGGCGATTCGGTAGGCCGCGAGCCCCTCGCGCACGTCCTCGCGGTCGGGGAGGCCGAGGTGTTCCTTGGGCGTGACGTAACACAGCATCGCCGCGCCGGCGCGTCCCGCCTCGGTCGCGCCGATGGCGCTCGTGATGTGGTCGTAGCCCGGAGCCACGTCGGTGACGAGCGGCCCGAGCACGTAGAACGGCGCGCCGTCGCAGACTTCCCGCTGGCGCTCGACGTTCTCGGCAATCTGGTCCATCGGGACGTGGCCGGGCCCCTCGACCATCACCTGCACGCCGTGGTCCCACGCGGTCCGCGTGAGTTCGCCCAGCGTGTCGAGTTCGGCGAACTGCGCGTCGTCGCCGGCGTCGGCCAGACAGCCGGGTCGGAGGCCGTCGCCGAGCGAGAACGTCACGTCGTGCTCAGCGAAGATATCGCAGATGTCCTCGAACGCGACGTACAGGGGGTTCTGCTCGCCGTGTTCTTCCATCCACTGGGCGAGGATAGAGCCGCCGCGGGAGACGATGCCCGTCTTCCGGCCGTCGGTAAGCGGGAGGTGCTCCATCAGCACGCCCGCGTGAATCGTCATGTAGTCGACGCCCTGTTCGGCCTGTTTCTCGATGATGTCGAGGAGCAGGTCGCGGGTGATGTCTTCGGGGCTGTCGACGCGCTTGACCGCCTCGTAGATGGGGACGGTGCCGATGGGGACCGGCGAGTACGCGACGTTCGCCTCGCGTATCTCGTCGAGGTTCGACCCCGTCGAGAGGTCCATCACCGTGTCCGCGCCGTAGTGGACCGCGGTGTGGAGTTTCTCCAACTCCGCGGTGAGGTCGCTCGTCGTCTCGCTGTTGCCGATGTTCGCGTTGACTTTCGTGGCGAACTCGCGGCCGATAACCATCGGGTCCAGCGAGTCGTGATTGCGGTTCGCGGGGACGACCGCCTGCCCCTCGGCGACCTGCTCCCTGACGAACTCGGGGTCGCGGTTCTCGCGCGCTGCGACCCGTTTCATCGCCGGGGTGACGGTTCCCGCTCGGGCGTGTTGGAGCTGTGTCGACGCCATTGATTAGCTAGTGATACAACTGGTTAATAACAGTTGTGACGGGCGGGTCGGAAACGGGGGACCGACAAGCGGGCGACCTGCTTACCGGCTCCGACGACACGAGGGTACGTCGTTCAGCCCTCGTAGCCGGCGTACTCCATCAGGCTCGCGAAGATGTCGGTGTCCATCGCCTCCTTGTAGACGACGCCGCTCAGCATGCCGCCGGGGTAGAAGCCCCCGTTCATGACGTGGTTGACCTTGTGGCAGTGCATGAGGTAGATACCGGGTTGGGCGTCCGCCGTGAACTCGATGGTGTGGCGCTCCGCGGGCGCGATGTTCGTCACGTCCATGTCGTGGCGGGCGGCCTCGGGGACGACGCCGCCGTCCTTCTCGACGACCTGGAAGCGGTGGTTGTGGATGTGCATCGGGTGGCTCATGTAGCCCGCGTTGACGTAGTGGACCCGGACGGTGTCGCCCTGCTCGACGATGATGGGCGAGCCGTCTTCGGGGTGGAGCGTCCGCGGCGCGCTCTTCCCGTTGACGGTGAACACGTCCGGCTTCCGGTCCCGGGGGTCGTACGTCACGTTCTCGCCGGCCATCTGCCGGGGGAGCCGCGAGTCCCAGTCGCGGACGGTCATGAAGTACTCCCGGTCGGCCGGCTCGTACCCCTTCGGGTCGACGCGGAGGATGCCGTACATCCCCATCTCGATGTGCCGGTGGGTCTGGTAGTGACAGTGGTAGAGGTGCGTTCCGGGCACGTTCGCCGGGATGGTGTAGGTGTGTTTCTCGCCGGGGTCGACTCGGATGCCCGTCGTCGTCGGCACGCCGTCGTCCTTCCAGGCCTTGCGCACGCCGTGGAAGTGGACCGTGTGCGGGCGCATCCCGTCGGTGTTGTCCAGCGTGACCTCCATGTCGTTGCCCTCGGTCGTCCGGAGAATCGGCCCGGGGACGCTCGGCTCGCCGTCGTCGGCGCTGAACGCCCACACCTGCGGGAGTTCGACCGGCCCGCCCATCGTTTCGAGGGGGTGGGCCGCGTGGCGCGCCGGCGCGCTCTTGAGGGTGACCTGCCCGCCCTGTTCGTCCACCTGCACGACCTCCGGCGGACTGGTGTACGGCAGACTCGACTCGCTCGTCTGGGCGACCGTCGTCTCGTCCGTGCCGACGGCGGCGTTGCCGTCATCGTTCGTGGGCGCGGCGCACCCCGCGAGGCCGAGCGCTCCGACGCTTCCCGTTGCGGCGAGGAATTCGCGACGCGATACCGTCGAACCGGGTGCACCGACGTAGTTTCGCATTACGGTCGGTCGTTGTCCGGGGGTATGGAATACGGTCTCGCCGGTTCCCGACGCACAGGAGTTCACCGAACATGTTCGGCATGACCGATACGTACCGGGCGGGAAAACAGTCGAGTCGGGCGTACCAGTCAGAATCGACGGCCATCGGTTCGACCGCACCGACGCTGGTGCCCCACGACTTTCATACGCCCCGGAGGTGTATCGGGAATCGAACCGACGGCGCGCGGGTCGCCGCCGAGCAATCCACTCTCACGCAGATGTCGACCAATCCACTCTCAGACGCGCTCGAACCGGACTTCGAGACGGTGTTCGCCGCCCTCACCAGCCCGCAGTGTCGGGCGGTCCTCAGGCGGCTCGACGGGCCGATGACCGCCTCGGACATCGCCGCCGCGTGCGACCTCCCGCGGTCGACGGTGTACCGAAAGCTCGAACAGATGGTCGAGGCGGGGCTCCTCGAAAAACGCGACCGCGGCCGCGACGCCGCCCGCTACGCGCTCGGCTTCGAGGAGGTCGTCGTGACGCGCGAACCCGGCGACCTCTCGCTTTCGGTGTCGTCGCCGTCGCGGTCGGCCTCGGACCAGCTCTCGACGATGTGGTCGGCCGTCAGCGACCAAGCCGACGACTGAGACCTACCCGACCGTCGCGTCGTCCCGCGCGAGAAACGCCTTCATCACTTTGCCCTCCGCCCGGTGGAGCTTCTCGCTCGTCGTCGACTTCGCCAGCCCCACGGCCTCGGCGAGTTCGGTGAGCGTGCATGTCCTCGGCGTGTCGTAGTAGCCCTCGGAGACGGCCGTTTCGAGGAGGTCGTACTGGTCGTCGGTGAGAAGCGACTCCGTGTCTATCGACTGGTGGATGGAGACGAGGTCGAACGGGATGCCGAACTGCGTGAGCTGTTCGCCCAACTCCGAGAGGTTCTCCCGCGGCGCGGTCACCTCGACTGTCACCTCGCCGTCGACGATGGTGATGGGCAGTTCCAGCGGGATGCCCACCTCGCTGAGCGTGAGAATCAACAGCGGCTCGGTCGTCTCGAACTGCACGAGCGCGCGCTCCGGCTGCGCTTCGAGAATCGTCACCGAGACGACCGACTCGTACTCGTCGATGGTGGTGACGACGGGTTCGATGTCGGCCGCTCGTATCTCGACGAGGCCGACGCCCGTCTCGTCGGCCGGCATCGCCGCGAGCACGGTGAACTCGGCGTCCGGATAGCGGCCCGAGAGGTCGGAGACCCAGACCTGCTCGGGGAGCGTGATGGAGAGTGTTGCCCGGGGCATCGGTAGTGAAACGAAGTCGTCCCCGCCGCACAAAGATAGTTCCGAACATGTTCGGCTTCCGGCCGCGGTTCGAGAACCACCGAGACGGGCTTTTCACCGGACCCCCGACCGTCGAGTGTCGAGCGGGGCGGGTCCACCGCCTCGCCATCCTCAATCATGAGTTCGAACGACACCACATCTCCGACGCTCGGCCGGCGAACCGTACTTCGACTCCTCGGCGGCGCGGCCGTCTCTACGACCGCGCTGGGAGGCGTCACCGATTCCGCACGAGCGCAGTCGGGGTCCGACCTCGACTCGTGGTTCGCACAGACCTCGAACTACGACGGGGTGGTGGACGAGACGGGACGCTCGACGGTGACGGTGACGGTGGGGTCACAGGCCAACGGCGGGGCGTTCGGGTTCGGCCCGGCCGCCGTGCGCGTCGACCCCGGAACGACCGTCGTTTGGGAGTGGTCCGGGAAGGGCGGGTCGCACAACGTCGCCGCCGAGGACGGGAGCTTCGAGTCCGACCTCGTCGGCGACAGCGGCCACACGTTCGAGCGGACGTTCGATTCGACCGGCGTCTACACCTACGTCTGCACGCCGCACAAGACGCTCGGCATGAAGGGTGCAATCGTCGTCGGCGACGTCGGCGGCGCGACCGCGACCGAGGCAGCCGACTCGACCGACTCGGCCGGCGAGGGCGAGTCGGAGTCCACCGAGAGCGCCGGCGAGGGAGACGCGGACCTCGACGCGTGGTTCGAAAACACCTCGAACTTCGACGGCGTGGAGGCGCAGACCGGCCTCCAGCGCGTGACGGTCGAGGTCGGGTCGCAGGCCAACGGCGGGGCGTTCGGCTTCGGCCCCGCGGCGATTCGCGTCTCGAAGGGGACGACCGTCGCGTGGACGTGGACCGGCGAGGGCGGGTCGCACAACGTCGCCGCCGAGGACGGGAGCTTCGAATCCGACCTCGTCAGCGCCGGCGACCACACGTTCGAACACACCTTCGAGGAGGCCGGGACGTACACCTACGCCTGCACGCCGCACAAGACGCTCGGCATGAAAGGGGCAGTCGTCGTCACCGACGACGAGGGCGGGTCGAACGCGCAGGTGGCCGAACCGTTCGGTGACCCCGGGACCGAGCGCCTCGGCGGCATCGCGCTGGCCGGGACGTTCGGCGCGATGCTGGCGTCGCCCGCGCTGTTCGGCGCGTTCATGTGGCTCAAGGGCGAGGGCGGCGAGTCGGCGGGTGAGACGTATCCGAAGGGGAAGTCGGAGTAACTCGTCCGCGGGAGGAGTCGGGGGGTTTCAGTTCAGTGTCGGACCGAACCGTCTTTCTCGAACTGCGCGCTCAGAACAGCGACGCGAGCACCCCCGAGATATCGACGTGGAACCCCAACCGCTGGACGCCCTTGTATCCGAGGTAGATGCCGACGATACCCAGTATCCCGGCGAGGTCGGGCGGGGCCGGAATCGGTGTTTCTATGAGGCCGAACAGGGCTCCGGCGAAGACGCCTGCCAGCAGGGCCAAAACGAGTTGCGAGGCCATAGGAGAGTCATCCGCGTTCCCCGATAAATAGGTACAGCATCGACGCGAGCGCGGCGACCGCCTCCGCAACAACCAGGTCGCGGTCGGCGGTGTGCCGCGGTTGTGACCGGACGACAGCGAACAGAACCGGGACGCTGCCGAAGCACTCACAGCGCGTGTCATCGGTCCAGAACATTGTTACTGACTCCGGTGTGTTGCTACGTATGCGCCGTCGCGCGTTTCTCGCGTCCGCCCTGATCGCAGCCTCCACCCTGACCGCAGGATGTAGCTCTCTCGGCCCGCAAACCGAACGCACGGACCCGGTAGTCGAGACCGACGACAACCCCCGAGACAGGGGAAAATACCTCGAATTCGACGGGGCCGGAGACGACGGAGACCTCGCCACCGTGGGCGTCGACCCCACTTCCGGCCCCCTTCCGAGACCGCTCGCCGTCTCGATTTCGCATACAGACGACACCGAACTCCGGTCGCTCACACAGCGGTTCGTGGCACCGGACGGCGACGGGTCTCCGCCGAAACTCTCACTCCGAGGGCCGTTCGAGGGAGGCCACGAGCCCCACCCGTCCGTGTCGCTGTTCCGAGACGATACGGCCACGGTCTTCGAGGTCCACCGGTTCGGCGAGCTCGCCGACGAGACCGCGTTCATCAACCTCGCGGTCACCGAATGGCCGGACTCGGCCCGCAGACTCGTCGTCGACAGTACCGTGGAACTCGTCGAGACGGGGGCGTTCGAGCACACGCACGTCCTCGACGGCGAACTGGCGTTCGACTTCTTCGCCGGAACGGATGCCGGCGACGGAACCGCTGAAACCCCGGACTCGTCGGGGGAGCTAGACACCGGCTCGCCGCGAGTGTAGACACCGGTCTCGACGTTCGAGCACGAGACCGAGACTACTCCACGTACACCCGCGTCACGTGCCCGCCGCAGCCGCACTGTTCGACGTACTCGTACGCCACGCCCTCGAACCGTTCCGCGAGCGCGTCGTACAGGTACGTCTCCGGGTGGCCGTGGTCGCCGTGGGTGACGAGGTTGACGTGGTGGCCGGCGGTCGTGTGTTCGACCGCGGCGACCGCCTCCGCAACGACGAGGTCGCGGTCGGCGGCGTGTCGCGGGAGTTCGAGGTTCGCGGACCACGAGGTGTCGTGGACGCGGTCGGTCGCCGTGTCGGGCGTGTCGTGGTCGTGGGCCGCGGGTCGCGAATCGGTCGTCATTACGCTTCGAGGAACGGCGTCCGGCTCAAAGAGCGACCATCCGAACATGTTCGTCCGAGCTGTGCGAGGCCGGGAAGCGGCGTGTAGAGCCTATTGCAGGCGTGTGAACCACGACGTGTATGGAGATACAACGCAAGACCATCGCGAAGGCAATCGTCGTCGTGTTCGTCTTCAACCTCGTCGTGATGGGTGCGGGCGCGTGGTTCGCCTATCAGGAGGCCCCACCCATCCCCGACGAGGTGGTCGGACCCGACGGTGACGTCGTCGCCAACGGCGACGTGATTCGAGAGGGCAAGACGGTGTTCCAGAAAGACGGCCTGATGAACCACGGGTCGATACTGGGCAACGGCGCGTACTACGGCGCGGACTACACCGCCGACGCGCTGGATTTGAAAGTCGGGTTCATGCGGAACTACTACGCCCAAGAGCGCTACGGTGAACCCTACGACGAACTCGACTCCGCAGACCAAGCGGCCGTCGCCGACGTGGTGAAATCCGACCTCGACGACAGCTACGAGGGCGGCGCGATTCGGTACACCGCGGCCGAGGTCTACGCCCACGAGCAGGTTCGACAGGAGTACGTCGAGCGCTACCACGAGGGCGACCACGAGCGCGGCGTGCCCGTGAACATGATCGACTCCGAGGAGGAGGCGCGGGCGTTCGCGGACTTCGCCATGTGGACGGCGTGGTTCTCGCACACCGACCGCCCCGACGGCACCCACTCGTACACGAACGACTGGCCGTACCAGCCCGGCGCGGGGAACGACGCCACCGCCGCCTCGATGACGTGGAGCGTCGTCGCCATGGTGCTTCTCGTCGCGGGGGCGGGCCTCGGCATCTGGCTGTACAAGTCGGTCGAACTCCCCGAGCCGTCGGCCGAGAACATCACGGTGCCCGAACCGGGCGACGTGAGCGTCTTCCCGAGCCAGCGGGCGGCGCTCCGGTTCGTCCCGGTCGCCGCCGGGTTGTTCTTGGCGCAGGTGCTGTTGGGCGGTCTGCTCGCGCACTTCTACATCGAGCGCGCCGGCTTCTTCGGCATCGAGTCGCTATTCGGCGTGCCCATCCTGCAACTGCTCCCGTTCGCCATCGCCAAGACGTGGCACATCGACCTCGGCATCCTCTGGATAGCCGCGACGTGGCTCGGCGCGGGGCTGTTCCTCCCGCCGCTTCTGACCGGCTACGAACCGCCGAAGCAGTCGAGGTACATCAACGTCCTCCTCGGCGCTATCGTCGTCGTCGTGGTCGGCGGTCTGTCGGGCATCTGGCTGGGCGCGAACGGCTACATCGACGGCTCGCTGTGGTGGATTCTCGGCAACGAGGGGCTCGAATACCTCGAAGTCGGGAAGCTCTGGCAGTTCGGCATCCTCGCCGGCTTCCTCATCTGGGCGGGACTGGCCGTCCGCGGCCTGAAACCGCTTCTCGACAAGGAACCGCCGTACGGACTGGCGCACATGATTCTGTACGCCGGCGGCTCCATCGCCCTCCTGTTCACCGCGGGCTTCCTCTTTACCCCCGAGACGAACATCGCCGTCACGGAGTTCTGGCGCTGGTGGGTCGTCCACATGTGGGTCGAGGGGGCGTTCGAGTTCTTCATCGTCGCCATCGTCGGCCTGACGCTGGTGTCGATGAACCTGCTGTCCCGCCGGAGCGCAGAGAAGGCCGTCATGCTCCAGGCGCTGCTCGTCATGGGGACGGGCATCATCGGCGTCTCGCACCACTACTGGTGGGTCGGCATGCCCGACATGTGGGTGCCCATCGGGAGCGTCTTCTCGACGCTCGAACTCATCCCGCTGGTGTTCATCCTCTACGAGGCGCTCGGGCAGTACCGCGCGATGTCGGGCGAGTCGTTCCCGTACCGCCTGCCGTTCATGTTCATCGTCGCCAGCGGCGTCTGGAACTTCGTCGGCGCGGGCGTGCTCGGCTTCTTCATCAACCTCCCGCTCATCAACTACTACGAACACGGGACGTACCTGACGGTCGGCCACGCCCACGCCGCGATGTTCGGCGCGTTCGGCTTCCTCGCGCTCGGCATGGTCACCTACATGCTCCAGCTCTCCATCGACGCCGAGCGCTGGGACGGCTCGTGGCTGCGCGCCGCCTTCTGGTGTTGGAACGTCGGCCTCGTGTTGATGGTGTTCGTCTCCGTCCTCCCGGTCGGCTTCCTCCAGCTGGAGACGGCGTTCACCGGGAGCTACGCCGCCGCCCGGAGCGTCGCCTTCTACGACCAGCCGCTGATTCAGACGCTGTTCTGGGCGCGGCTCCCCGGCGACACCCTCATCATCCTCGGGACGGTCATCTACGCGGCCGACCTCGTCAGAAAGCGGTTCGTCCTCCGGCAGTCCGCCGACGACCCGAGCGTCGACGATATGGCGGTCGCTGAGGGTATCTTGGGCGACGACTAACGGGCGAGGCTCTGTCGAACCTCGTATTTTCTGATATTTGTCGGAGTCGTGCTGCATAGAGCGCGCGAGTCGGTCATCACACTCACCCGTTCCCGAACGAATCACGGTTTCATTTCGGTCGCGAGAGCGGTATGCCGAATGCTTATACAGTTCATCGGGCAACTAGAGGTAAGATGGCCAGTTCGACTCGTAACGGCGATACCAACGAAGGCGAGATTCGTCTCTGGCAAGAGGGTGGCTGGTGGATTGCGAAGGACGTCGATACGGGCGTGACCACGCAAGGAGAGTCCAGAGAAGACGCGCTGGATAACCTCGACGACGCCGTTGCAGTCCACGCCGGCGAATGTGGCCGTGAGCCGACGGACGACGAACTTCGTGCGCTGGGAATCGACCCCGCGAACAACGCTACTGGCGGCCAAGAACCGCCGGATGTTCTCGACTAATCGATGGGGCGGCGGACGTTCTCCGGGATGGAGGTCGTGAAAGTTCTCGTCAACGCCGGCGGGTTCGAGTGGCGGCGAACGACCGGGGACCATGCGCAACTGTACTACGAACATCCGACGAACGAACAGGACCGCCGACAGGTAACCGTCCCCCTGCATAGCGAGCTACGTACCGGGACGCTCCGGAGCATCGCTGAGAGTGCCGAGGCACACGATTTCGGTGCGTTCTGTGCATTGATAGACGAACATTCCTAAGCTTCACGCTCGGCCACCGGGAACTGAGTAACGCGTTCTGATTTCTCGTTGATGTCGGCTCTCCCGACTCACTCCCACGCGAGCGCCAGCCCCGTCGCGGCCCCGACGACGATCGTCCCGCCGAGCGTCGCAATCACGCCCAGCGCCCCGAGGAACAGCGGGACGACGAGAAACAGGGCAACGCTCCTCGCGAGCGCCGCAACCGGCCCCATCCCGACCGGCGCTTCGAACGGGCTCCCCTCCATCACGACCACCGCGAGTTCGAGCAGGTACATCGGGACCGGGAGCGCGAGCAACCCGACGAGGCCGCCGACGAGCGCGCCGCGGGGTCGGGAGGTCGGCCCGCCGAGTCGCCGCCAGAGCAGGCTGGCGAGCAGGCCGCCGCCGAGAAACCCCCCGGCGACGAGCACCGCCATCGGTCCGGAGGGGACGGCCCGGTCGCCGCCGGTCAGCAACGCGACCACCGGCTCAGCGAGCACGTACCAGAGCGCGAACGCGCCGGCCGCGAGGGCGAACGTGAGCGACGGGCGGCGGCGCGCGGCGGCGAGGACCGAGGACCGAGGCATACGAGAGATTCGGCGCACTGGGAGAAGAAGTTCGCGGGAGGTGCGAACCGACCGACAACGGGCGAAAACAGTCCGAAAAACGGCGCGGGCGGACGCTACTCGACGACGATTGCGCCCTTCATCCCGACCGTCTCGTGGGGCGTACAGGCGTAAGTGTACGTCCCGGCCGCCTCGAACGTGTGTTCGAACGTGTGGCCGCTACTGCCCGCCAACTCCGATTCGAAGGAGCCGTCGGCGGCGGCGACGTTGTGGGAGCCGCCCTTGCCGTTCCACTCCCAGACGACCGTGGTGCCGGAATCGACCCGTACGGCGGCCGGGCCGAAGCCGAACGCCCCGCCGTTGGCCTGTGATCCCACCGTCACCGTGACTGTCGACTGCCCGGTCGCGTCCGCGACGCCGTCGTAGTTGCCGACGTTGTCGAACCAGCCGTCGAACTGCGGGGCGCTCCCGCCGCCGGACCCGCTCTCCGCGCCGGTCGTCTCGCCGGAGTCGGTCGTCGGCTCCGCGGTCGATTCGGCGGTCGTCTCGCCGCCGTCGTCCGCCTCGGCCGCGTTCGCGGCGTCGCCGCCGGAGCCGGAACAGCCGGCGAGCGCCGTCGACAGCGCCGCCGTCGCAGTCAGTGCTGTAAAACGCCGTCTCGTGAGGTTGGTGTCGCGCGTCATCGGCTGTACCTCGGCGGCGACGGATGCAAGCGATTGTCCCGAACGTGTTCGGGTTGACTCCCGCGGACCGCTATTCCGAGGCGTCAGTCGCCCGCCGACCGAGTCGCGGGCATCGGGCCGTCGTAGCCGTCGGGCACGTACGCACAGAGCGGGTCGCTCGCCAGCGGGTCGCCGGTGTGTGCGTAGGCCCGCGAGCGACTGCCGCCGCAGACGTGGCGGAACTCGCACGCGCCGCACTTCCCGCCGAGGGCGTCGCGGTCCCGGAGCGACCGGAAGAGGTCGCTCTCGCGGTATCGTTCGACGAGTCCGCCGTCGCGGACGTTGCCGGCGGTCGCCGGGAGGAACCCCGACGGGAACAGGTCGCCGGTGTGGCTGACGAAGGCGAAGCCGTCGCCCGCGGTGATGCCGAGCCGGCGGCCGATGCCGTCGGTCGGGGGCGCGTCGCTCGCGTCCCGCCGGCGCTGGATAGCGACCCGCCGGTAGTGGGGCGCTTCGGTCGTCTTGACGCCGAAGGGGGCGTCCTCGCTCACCTCGGTCAGCCACTCCATGACGCGCTCGGCGCGCTCGGGGGAAATCGGGTCGAGGACGCGCCCGCGCCCGACGGGGACGAGGAAGAACACGGACCAGAGGACCGCGCCGAGGTCGGCCACGAGGTCGCAGAGCGCGGGGAGTTCGTCGACCGTCTGGGCGCAGACGGTCGTGTTTATCTGGAGCGGGAGACCGGCCTCGCGGGCGGCGCGGGCGGCCGCGACGGTCTGGTCGAAGCTCCCGTCTTCTCCTCGGAAGGCGTCGTGTGACGCCGCGGTCGCGCCGTCGAGGCTGAGCGCCATGCGCCTGACGCCCGCGTCGACGAGGTCTGCGACCGTCTCGGGCGTCAGCGACGACGTTCCGCTCGGGGTGAGCGTCATCCGGAGGCCGAGGTCGGTTCCGTACTCGACGAGCTCCGCGAGGTCCGAGCGCGCCAGCGGGTCGCCGCCGGAGAGGACGACGAGTTGGCCCGGGCCGAACTCGCGGGCCTGGTCGAGCAGGCGTTTTCCTTCGGCGGTGGTCAGTTCGTCGGGGTGTCGCGCGGGCGTCGCGTCCGCCCGGCAGTGGTCGCACGCGAGGTCGCACGCCTGCGTGACCTCCCAGATGAGGACGAACGGCCGCCGCGAGGTGTCGATGCTCGACGGGTCCGGCGGGGCGGTCGCAGTCGGCGGCGCGCCGGCGTCACTTCCCGCGTCGGCGTTGGCTTCGGCGTCGGCGTCGGTGTCGACGTGTGGCGGTCGAGACATGGCTCTCGTCGTGCGGTTCGGCGTCGCGGAAGGTGAGCCACGCCCCGAACGTGTTCGGCCGACTGGCCGGGGAAACCGAATCGAACACGTTCGGGGTGAGCTTCCTGCGCTGTCGCCCCCACGACACGCATATGGACCGCGAGGCGTACCTCGACGGACTCGACGCACCGACCGAGCGAGCGGTGGATTTCCTCGACGTGCGGGAGCTGCCGCCGCCGGAACCGCTCACGGAGACGATGAACCGCCTCACCGACCTCGACGGCGAAACCGTATTCGTCCAGCTTAACGACCGCGAGCCGAAGTTCCTCTACCCGAAGCTCGACGACCGGGGATTCGCCTACTGTTCCGCCGAGCGCGACGAGGGCGTCGTCACCGCGATTTGGGAGCCCTGAGTCGGCGCGGTCTCCGACACCCCTCCTGCGTGCCCCTCGTCAGCACCGGGAGCGGCACCGTTTTCGACCCGAAACGTATCGGTCGCGCCTAATTTGGCATAATCGTTAATGTAATAATACCCCATGCGTTTGTACGTGGTATGAGTTCAGACCACACGAATACCACCCACTCCGAATGGTGTCCCGACTGCGGCTCCGAGATGGCCTTCACCGGCACGCAGCCGGCGGGGCTCGCGCAGTTCTTCTGCGAGCAGTGTCGGTACCGCCGCGACCGCTTCGTCGGCGGCGACTGAACCCCCGTTCGTCTGCTCGGGATTCGCGCGCTCGTTAGCGACCGCGCCTCTCCGCGTCTCACGGCGTGGTACGGTTCGCGAAGATGTTCGGAGCGCGTCTCCAACCCGGACAACCAGTGTCCGTTTATACCAGTATCCGGGCACTCGATTCAACCGGAGGGAGACACAGATGCTATCCACGACTCGGCGGCGGACGCTCCAGTGGCTCGGACTCGGCGGCGTCGCATCGCTCGCCGGCTGTGCGACGAAATCGCCGACCGCCGCGCAGTCGCTCGACGAGACGGAGGAACCGACACAACAGGGTTCGACGAACCTGGTGGACCAAGTCGCGGCCGACCCGACGGACATCCCCGGTCCCATCGACCGGAGCGAGCCCGCCGAGGTCGACGTGACGCTCCGGCCGGAGGAAGTGACCGCCGAGGTAGAAGACGGCGTGACGTTCACCTACACGACGTACAACGGGCAGGTTCCCGGCCCGCTCGTCCGCGTCCGGCAGGGCGACACGGTGAACGTGACGTTCGAGAACCCCGAGGAGAACACCATGCCGCACAACGTCGACTTCCACGCGGTCGCCGGCCCCGGCGGCGGCGCGGAAGCGACGATGACGAACCCCGGCGAGACGGCGCACCTGCGGTTCAAGGCGACCTACCCCGGCGCGTACATCTACCACTGCGCCGTGCCGAACATGGACATGCACATCAGCGCCGGGATGTTCGGGCTCATCCTCGTCGAACCGCCGGAGGGGATGCCCGAGGTCGACCACGAGATATACCTCGGCCAGCACGAACTCTACACCGACAAGGACGCCGGCGAGGAGGGCCAACACGCCTTCGACTACGAGGCCATGCGGAACGAGGAGCCGACGTACGTCCTCATGAACGGCGAGAAGTACGCGTGGACGCCCAACGGCCGAGGGCCGGCCGCGACGGTCGGCCTCGACGAGACGGTCCGGGTGTACTTCGTCGACGGGGGGCCGAACCTCTCCAGTAGCTTCCACCCCATCGGAAGCGTCTGGGAGACGCTCTACCCCGAGGGGTCGCTGACGACCGAGCCGCAGACCCACATCCAGACGCGACAGGTGCCGCCGGGGAGCACGACCATCGCAACGATGAGTTCGCCCGTCCCCGGCGACTTCAAGCTCGTCGACCACTCGCTGTCCCGCGTCGTCCGCAAGGGCTGTATGGCGGTCGTCCGCGCCGAGGGGCCGGAAGACCCCGAGATATTCGACCCCGACCCTGACCCGCAGTAGCGCCGTTGCACCGACTGGCAACCATTGATCGCTGTTTTTCGCCCGTCTCTGTCGAAACCTCTCGGTGTTGAGAGCACACGCGTGCAACGCTTAGCGGGTGAGTTCGGCGCGTCAACGTCGCTGCCGTGGGAGTTCACGTCTGTAAATCTCGGAAAGGTATCGGAGCACTACTCCCAGTAGGAATCGACCGATTCACCGGCGAGTCGTGCGCGGACGAACAGGTACGCGAAATGAACTGGAACGTAGCCGAGACAGAGTATCCAGCCCTGTGGCTTCGAGACTAAGTCCCACGTGCGTTCAACGCCTCTCGGAGCATCCATCGAGAGCGTTTCCAAGCCGGCTATCGAATCAAGCGCAGGTCCGACGACTATCACAAACACGCAGATGTAGAGGATAGCCACGACGAGGATTTCGAGCGATTGGTGAGAACGCATCGTTCCGCAAGTGGTGTACCGTATCGGGCCGAAAATAAAGCTACTCTGAGGACGGTTGGCATCCATCGTGTACTCGACCGTTCCGACCGCAACGGAGCGCCGGCACCGACCGGTCGTCCCCGGACTGACCGGGGTTTCCCTGACGCTGTTGACCCCCGCCGGAGCTAACAGAACCCGCGTGTCGGAAGCGACTACCGAGAATCGGCCACAGCATTATCCCGTTCGCTTTCGAAGTGCCAAGGATGCCAGACGACAAACAGGGCCGAAACAAGCAAGCGGCCAACGAAGAACAGCGCCAGCGCGAACGAGCGCTCCAAGAGGCGCGTGACCGCGCCGACGAACCCGCCCCCGGGGAGCAGCTCGGTGACCTCGACGATGCGCTTGAAATTCAGGACTATCCGACCACGACGGAGCAACTCGTCGAGAACTACGGCGACTACGAGGTCGAAACGCAAGGCGGGTCGAAGCCCATCCACGAGGTGCTCGCCTCGGTCGACAACGAGATTTACGACTCCGCGGACGACGTTCGCGACCGGATTCAGCGATTGATAAATCGGAGATGAGTGCGTCCGGAGCCGTCTCCGTCGTGGCGATATTTCGGTGACCTGCGCTCCGAGCCGTGTCCGGGCTGTCTGTGCCACTCGTTGGCCCGTCCACATCAGTAGCTCCCGCCCCGCGACGACGAGTTTTGACAGCACCAAGCACTATCGACTCGTGCCACGACCGCGACGAGCGCCAGCGGCGAACAGTGAATTGAACGTGTTCGGGGGTGGGCCTACGCCCGTGGCGACCCCACTTCGGACTATGCCAGACATTCCGTCCCTGTTCGGCGGCGGGTCGCGGGCCGACCGCTTCGACGATATCGACCAGTTCGTTCCCGAACACCTGCCCGACCCGGACGCCTTCCTCGACGGCCACCGCGTCCTCGACGGCGACGACCACGTCGCCGTCCACCGGGTCGCCCGCGACCTGTTCGAAGCGCGGGGCGTCTACGACGTGACGTTCGGCTACAACCTCGCGCGGCTGAACCTCGACCGCCGCCACCCGGACGCGGGGTTCCGCTACGCGGAGGATCGAGACGACCCGTCGGTGCTTGTCGCGGAGTTCACGCCGACGACGCCGTTTTGCCCGCAGTCGAAGACGCTCACCGTCGGCGCGTTTCGGGCGTGGAACGGCCTCGACGACCGTCACGACTACGACCGCGTCCGAGTCCGCGTCGCGCCGATGCACCAGCAGGCGGACGCCATCAACGCGGAGCTCGACGCGATGGACCCGGCTGACGCGCAGGCGGAGACGGACGACTCGGTCCCCGATACCGGGTCGTCGACGGGTGAGCGCGACGGCGACGAGCCGGATTCGGTTTCGCTGTCCGAGGAGTTCGAAGCGGCACTGAAGCGGCTGTCGGGCGAGCCGGAGTAAATCAGGTGTTCGTCCGCGGGAGTTGGCCCCGCGGTTCAGTCGTCGACAGCCGGGGCGAACACGAGCACTGCGGTGCTGTCGACCGGCGCGCGCGGCGAGATGTCGCGGTCGCCGCCGAACCGCAGCAGCTCTCCCGCGGCAACCTCGTGCGTCTCGCCGTCGAGCGCGAGTTCCATCCGGCCGGTGACGACGTGGAAGACGATGTCGAACCCGGGGTGGGAATGCGCCGGCACCTCGTCGCCGGCTTCGAGGCGGAGTCTGACGGTTTTCGGACGGTCGGTCTCGAAGACGGGCGCGTGCATCTGCGGCGGGAGGTCGTCGAGCGCGGCGTGTTCTGGCATCACGAGTGAGTCGTCGACCGCACGGTCGGTAAGCCTGCGGCCGAACGCGTTCGGGGGACGCGGGGCCGGAAGCGACCGGATGTGAACGAGAGCCAGCGCGAGCGCGACCGAGGTGGCGAAGGCAGGTGCTCTTTTCACCTTCGCGGGCGATGACGTGTTCAATGCCCTCCATAGTTGACGAAACCCTGTTCAGCGAACCCACCGGCGGCCTCTTTCCAGTCGTCCAACTCTCTGGCGCGCTCATCTTCTCGGGTCTGTACTGGCAGTACGCAGTCGTGGAACAGTCCCTATCGGGCGGGTGGCTACTGTTCATGATAGCCGGGACCGCCCTGTCCGGCATCGCGGAGTCGCTCCCGGAGGATCGACGACGAGCGGCCGGCATCCTGCGTGTCGCGGCGGTTCTCGTCCTGACGTGCCTGCTCGCACTCCTCTTTCTTGCACCCGAACTGCTCGGGATGTGAGTTGGTGCGAGACCGTCCCTGACGCGCCGACTCAGTCAGCGCCGTCGTCCGCACCGCCAGCCGACGCGGCCGCGCCGCCGACCAGCGACTGCGGGCTGTGAAGCCAGATAACTCGCAGGAGGTTCGTGGCGAACGCCGCCACACCGGCGAGCACGAGCGCCCAGCCCGCCGTCTCGAAGACTGACGAGAGTCCGGCGAGGTCGCGTGCGACGACGGCGGCGACGCCCGAGACGACGAGACCGAAATCGAGGCGGGCGAGGCGGGCGTCGTAGAGGTCGTCGAGCATCGGCACGGGTTCGAGGCCGAGGCGGTCGCTGTATCGGTGGACCCAGACGATGAAGGGGACGACGTGGTAGAGCGTCCCGAGCACGACGAAGCCGACGAAGCCGAGCCGGAACAGCGACCCGGTTCCCGGCGCGCCGAACAGTCGGTCCCCCGCCAGCGGGTCCGCGAGCCACGCGGGGAGCGTCAGGGCGGCCCACCCGGCGAGCGCGACGGCCGCGACGGCGTACCGGGTGAGCATGGGCGTCCAATCGACCGCCGACTCGACGAGGCGACGGGCGAGAATCGCGGCGATGCCGAAAAGCGAGAGGGCGACGAGCGCGCCGCCGACCCGCGCGAGCGTCGGGTCGGAGGCGAGTCGGCCACCGGCGAGGGCGACGACACCGACGGGGTAGCCGACCTCCTCGAATCGGCGGAGCCACACGTCGACGCCGCGGAGCTTCGTCTGGGTGAACATCGTCGCGAGTTGGTAGAGCGCGCCGACGACGGTCGTCACGACGACGCCGAAGACGGCGAGCGTGACGTGGGCCGCGCGGACGCTCGCGTGGCTCACGCCGATACCGGCGAAAAGCGGGCGCGTGAAGTCGACCGCGAGCAGGACGCCGAGCGCGGTGACGACCGCGAGAAAGCCGAGTGCGAGGCCGAAGTGGCGCTCGGTCACGTCGAAGTCGTCGAGTCGGGAGAGCGTGCGCGCGACGTTGTAGGCGAACGTCCAGAAGCCGAGGAGCGCGACGGCACCGAAGACGGGAAGCCACGCGAACGCCCCGAGGAGGAAGCATCCCGCGAGGCCGGCGAGACCGACGCTGACGACCCACAACTGCGTGGTCGCGAGTCGTCGGGAGTAGAGTTCGACGCCGGACCAGACCGGGACGAACTGCGTCATCGCGCCCATGATGGTGACGCACACCCACCCCGCGAGCAGGAGGTGGACGTGCGCGAGTCGGGCGGCACCGGGAGCGACGCCGACGGCGAGAGCGACCCGGAGGCCCACCGCGGCCGCGAGGAAGCCGAGCGCGACGACGAAGTGCCGGAGCGGAATCGTCATCGGGGGCTGTCGGGCCGTGTCGACATCGGCGGGAATGACGCTCATACGCGGACTAGCGCGGCGCGAAGCCCTACCGGTGACGCCGAACATATTCGACGAGAGTGGAGAAACGGCGGAGACGGGTCGGGACAGCGATGTACGACTCGCGGCCGCGACCCGCGACCCGCGGCCGCGGCGCTACCGCTTCGGGAACGTCGCCGCGAACTCGTCGGGAGCGCGTTGTTCGACCGTGTAGTTGTCGGCGTCGAACGCGTCGACTTCGGCCTGCATTTCGTAGAACAGCGGCTTCGGGTCGTGGTCGTTGAGAATCGTCAGCGACTCGCCGGCGTCGAGGTCGTCGAACGCGGCGTGAATCTTCGGATGGCGCTCCGCCGGTGGGAGGTCGCGCACGTCGAGGGTGGTGTCTGCCATACGCGTCGTACCTCGCCGGGGACCGCCGAGTCGGTTGCCCCGAACACGTTCGACGACTGGGCGACCACAGACGTACCGCAGCCGTAAGCAGTCAGAACTGATATACCTCCCATTTCGGAACTACCACTACGACATGGACATCGAAGCGAGGATCCAACGTCGGCAACGCCGGGACGGTGAGCCTCGCCTCCTCGTCGATTACGACTCGCTCTCGCCGGTCGCGCACACCGACGACCCGGTGAACTGCGGACCGGTGTTAGAGCGACTGCTCGACTACCTCGACCCGGTGTTCGACGGTCACCTCCCGCCGAACGCCTACGTTTACGGCCCCAAAGGGTCGGGGAAGTCGGCGGTCGTGACGGCGCTGTTCGACCACCTCGTCCGCGTGTCGAGCGTCAACAACGCCGCCATCCACACGACGACCCGCGTGCAGGCGACGTTCGCGCCGCGGTTCGTCTACGTCGACGCGCGCGAGACGACGAGCGCGTTCGCGTTCTACCACGCCGTGCTCGACGCGCTCGTCGATGAGTCCGTGCCCAAGCAGGGTATCAAGACCGAGGCGCTCCAGTCGCGGCTCAAGGACGCGCTCGACGGCCCGAAGACGGGTGCCGTCGTCGCCGTCGACCACCTCGAAGAGCCGGGGACGCTCGACGGCGAGGCGTTCGTCGACCTCTGTGCCGGGCTTCCGAGCAAAGTCAGTTGGCTGGCTATCGGGCGCGCGCCGCCCGACGAGACGGTGCTGACCGACTACACGGCCGGCGCGATTCAGTTCGAACCGTACCAGAGTCAGGTGCTCGTCGACGTGCTGATGACGCGAGTGTCGGCGGCCGGGTCGCGGCGGACGCTCGACCACCGACTCGCTCGCGACATCGCGGAGTGGGCCGACGGGGACGCTCACGACGCGCTCGCGGCGCTGTTCGGCGCGGCCGACGAAGCGGTCCGCAACCAACACCGGAGCATCACGGCCGCCGACGTCGCCGCCGGAATCGCCGCGGTCCCCCAACCCTGCGTCTCGCTCGGCCGCGTGTTCTCGCTCCCGGAGAACCGCCGGCAGGTGCTCCACGAACTCCTCGCGTTGCGCCCCGACCAACAGCAGTCGGTGCAGGCGACGAGCCAGCACATCGCCAAATCGGTCGACCTCTCACCGACCACGGTCAAGCGCATCCTCTACGAACTCGCAGAAGACGGCATCACCCGCCGGGTCACGGCGGAGCGCGTCGAACGGAAAGGCCGGCCGCCGAGCCGGCTCGAACCGCAGTTCCCGACGGTCGTGTTCGAACGCCTGTTCGCCGCCCGGTAATCTGTTCCCACGTAGTGACAACGTATTAATTATCGGAGTTTGTCACGTTTTAGTATGGGATTGAGTGTGAAGCGACAGTCCATCGCTGCCCTCCTCGCTATCTGTTGTGGACTCCTTTCTACAATGATTGCTGTGGAGGTTATCGGTGGCTATCTCTCGATGGAAGGAATGCCAATCGTGTACGGCCTTCTGGGACTGTCAGCAGTCGGAACTCTCGTGTCGAACCGGTGCAGCCGAACCTCCTCGTGGAAGTCTGTGCCGCTGTACGGAGCACTGACGTTTGGCAGTTCGATTCTCCTATTTCTCTACCTGTTCTCTCTCACAGCTGCATGATGGGCCGTGACTCGACGCTGGTGCATCACGAGACGCCGTCGGTTTCGACCCGATACCCGACTCGCGCGCTGTATGCAGCACGGCCCCGACAGCCGCTCTGCGACTGAGGATTCGACCAGCGCCCGAGTCGAAAACCCGCCGCCAACGCCGTCGTCGCCGCGGTGCAACGCTTACGCGCGGGGACAGAACTATACTTCGCCCACGGGACCAGTAGGTAATGACGACCACCCCGACGCCCGTCCGTGCACCGCCCGTCGGCGCTCCGTCGAACCGCTTCGGCGCAGCCGCGACTCCGCAGGGTGTATCGACCGCATGACAGACGCATCGAGTCGGGAGGACGACGTGGTCGACGCCGTCGTCGAGACGCTGTGTGCGGCCGCGCCGTCGATTCGGGCGGGACTGCCCGGCCGGCGCGTCTACGAGGAGGGGACGAACCCGAGCGGCGAGCGCCAACTGGAAGCCGACACCTACGCCGACGAACTGCTGTTGAAGCGCCTCCGCCCCCTCGACGGCGTCGGCGAGTACGCCAGCGAGGAGCGCCCCGACGTCATCGACATCGGCGAGGGGGTTTCGGTCGCGCTCGACCCGCTCGACGGGTCGACGAACCTGAAGCCGAACAACGTGATGGGAACGCTGTACAGCATCTACGACGAACCGCTCCCCACGGGCGGCGAGAACCTGCTCGCCGCGGGCTACATCCTCTACGGCCCGGTGACGACGCTCGTGGCCGCCCGCGACGGCGTCGTCAGCGAGTACATCCTCGAATCGGGTATCAAGCGCCCGCTCCGCGAGGAACTAACGCTGCCCGGCGACCCCGCCATCTTCAGCTTCGGCGGCCGGGTCAACCGCTGGTTCGACGACTTCGAGGCGTTCGCCCGCGAGACCGAACGCACCGAGGGGATGAAGCTCCGCTACGGCGGGTCGATGATCGGCGACGTGAACCAGATTCTCCACTACGGCGGCGTCTTCGCGTACCCCGCACAGACCGACGCGCCGGGCGGCAAACTCCGCCAGCAGTTCGAGGGCTTCCCCATCGGCTACATCATCGAGTGCGCCGGCGGGCGGTCGTCCGACGGCGAGCAGTCGCTCCTCTCGGGAACGCCCGAGGACATCCACGACCGCGTGCCGGTCTACATCGGCAACGACTCGTTCGTCGAGTCGTTGGAAGCGCGGCTGGACTGACGGTCCCGATTTATCGGCGTCGCGGCGAGTCGCGGGTGCTGACGTGACCTGTTTCTGCGCCTGACACGACGCAGTTCCGAAAACCAGTCGTCGAGCCGGCGGTCCGTCACTCACTGGAGACGCGGAAGAATGAACTCAGTAGGAGCCAAGATAACAGATATAAGATATGTATTTTTTCTAGATATATTAGGGTGGCAGAGGTTGAGCCTATATTAGCCATATGTCGATATATTCGGGATAGTATGCTTGATTTTTAGGATAAATCAGAGTTAATTCGATAGTTATCCTTAATTTTGAGATTACATGGACAATAGCCCGTCTCTGTTCATTCGCGGCGCTTGCGATTGAAACACCCAATAGTCGCGCTTTAGGCGCAGAAATACGATACTACGGATTTCGAGTTCGGCATCGGAGACCCGACCGAAAACACAGTATTTTGATACTACTTGCTAAATATACTATTTCGGGTATTTTTGCTGGCGAAGCGAGCAACTGCCTGCGGTCTGCGACGGAGTGCCGGTTCCAACAAACCGAGTTGGTCGAGTGACCGTCGGACGACAGAGCGCGCGAGAACCCGATTAGCATTACACGCTTATCGATGTCATGGAAGTCGGCCGGTGCGGCTCAGTCGAAGCGCCCGTTGTTCGAACTCCGCGCGGCCATGTTCATGTTCACCTCGATGATGTTGGCCGTGCTCGTGACCATCTCGGGGATGGTGTCGCGGAACTGCTCGCCCTTGATGCGACTCGTCGGCCCGGAGACGCTCAGCGCGCCGAGGACGGTGCCGTTGCGGTCGCGAATCGGCGCGCCGACCGCGCGGAGTCCCTCGATTTCCTCCTCGTCGTTGCAGGCGTACCCTCGCTCGCGGATGGCGTCGAGTTCGTCGAACAGCTCGTCGCGGTCGGTGATAGTCGCGTCGGTCTTCGCCGGGAGGCCGTGTTGGTCGACGATTTCCTCGACGCGACTGCGCGGGAGGAACGCGAGGATGGCCTTCCCGGTCGACGACGCGTGGAGGTTATCAGGGCGCTGAATCTTCGAGCGCTGGTACTGACTCCCGACGGCGCGCTCGCCGCGCACCTTGAGCAGACTGATACGCAGGCCGTGCTGTTCGGTCGAGAGGTGAGCGTACTCGCCGGTCTTCTCCGCGAGCGCCTCGACCTCCTCCTTGCCGACCTGGTAGAGTATCTGCTGGTTGCGCACGTACTCGCCCAGAAGCAGGAACTGGAGGCTGAGGTGGTAGCTGTCGCCCTCCTTGGCGACGAGGTTGTTCTTCCGCAGGGTCGCAAGGTGGTTGTACACCGTGGACTTCGAGAGGTCCAAGTAGTCGACTAACTCCGCGACGCGCGCCCCGTTCAACTCCTCGAGCGCCCGGACGACGCTGACCGCCGTGTCCACCGTGCTCAGCGTGCGGGACGGCGCATCGGTGTTGGGGTTCTCGGGCATGCTACCAGAACGTCCATCTGGTGTGATAGCTGTTCCGAATATCTTGCAATCGAACTCGGACGAGGGAAAACGGTGTTGGGACCGGCTATCAGAGCTGCTATCGCTCGATGATTGTCCAGCAAGCGACCCCCCGTGGGACGGCCGGGACCCGACTGGCGTGTGAACGAGCGCGCGACCCGAGACAGGACCGAGACACACCCGAAGCGACGCCCGTCGCCGGACTCCCATCAATTGTCGGATACGTGGAATCGGCTTCGCACTCGATATCCGACCGTTCGGCGTCGCTGTGTGCGGTCGCGCCGCATACGGCTTAGAGAGTGGTTGCATATAGTGACAACACCCGGAGTAAAGCGCGTATCCGCATGATTCTCGGGGGTAATCCGATAACTCACGGGACGGGGATTCGACCGACGCGGCGTAGAAAACTACGGTTCGAGTTCGAGCGCCCACGCACTGCCGGGATACGGGGTTCCACGCGGAACACGGGGTGATTCGGAGCCGCGTGTCACATATCGAGACAGGCGACGCGGCCGCGACGAAATCGCGACAGAGGCGCGAATCTGGCCACGAACTGTCTGAAAACAAAGGATTAGTCCACAAGCGGGAGCAGGCCGTCGGCCGCGACTCACGCGCCGGCGAGGCGTGCGAGCGTTCCAGCGAGAACCGACGCCGCGGTCGCGCAGTCCGCCCAGTCGGTCCATTCGCGCGGGTTGTGCGAGAGGCCGTCCGCCGACGGCGCGAACAGGAGCACGGCATCGGTGACGCCGGCAACATTTGCAGTATCGTGCATCGCCGCGGAGTGCATCCGTTTCGCGTCGATATCCTCGGTCGCGGCGGCGTCGAGGGCGGCGGCGACGCAGTCGTCGGCCATCCGACTCGGGCGCTGGTCGCGGTAGCGGTCGAAGTTCGTCTCGACCGGGTGGGCGGCTTCGAGTTCGTCGAGCGCGGCCTCGGCCCGCTCGGCGATGGCGTCCATCGCGCGGTAGTCCACGTCGCGGATGTCCATCTGGAGCGTGACCTCGCCGGGGACGATGTTGCGCGCGTTCGGGGCCACGTCGAACTGGCCGACGGTCCCCACGGCGGTCGAACTCTGGTTCTGCGCCACGTCGTCGGCCGCGGCCCGGACGTCGACGACGAACTCGCTGGCGGCGACGAGCGCGTCGCGGCGCTCGTCCATCGGCGTCGCGCCCGCGTGGTCGGCCTCGCCGACGATGTCGGCCGCACAGGTCGTGATGCCGGTGATGGCGTCGACGACGCCGACCCCCGCGCCCGCGGACTCCAGCACCGTCCCCTGTTCGATGTGGAGTTCGGCCCACGCGTCCCACGCCGCGGCGTCGATGGTGTCGGTCCCGCGGAAGCCGATGGCGTCGAGGTGGGCGTCGAGCGTCGTGCCGTCGGCGTCGCGGAGCGCGAGCGCGTCGTCGGCGTCGCGCGCACCGGTCGCCACCGACGACCCGAGCAGGCCGTGCGAGAAGCGCGCGCCCTCCTCTTCGGTGAACGAGACGACGTCGATTGGGCGGTCGAGGCTCGCGCCGGCGTCTCGTTCTTGGAGCGTCCGCACCGCTTCGAGCGCCGCGTAGACGCCGAGCGGGCCGTCGAAGATGCCGCCCTCGGGGACCGAATCGAGGTGACTGCCGGCGGCGACGGGGGCCGCGTCGGGGTCGGCCCCGTCGGGAACCCACCGCCCGGCGATGGTTCCCACGGCGTCGATGCGGACCGAGAGGCCGGCGTCGCGCAGTCGCTCGACGAGGAACTCGCGGGCGCGGCGGTCTGCGTCGCTCCCGGTCAGGACGGTGCGGCCGCGCCCCGCCGGCGCGTCGATGTCGCCGAAACGGGCGTTCGCTTCGATATCCTCGCGGAGTCGTTGCTGGGAGGCCTGCATGTGCGGCTCAACTCGCGAACAGCGGATAATAGTTGTGCGTGTTCGTGGCAGATTCTACGGGTCGAGGGGGACGACGGCCGGCGAGACGCGCGGCTGGTCGGGGTCGAACAGCCGGGTCGGACCGCCGCGTTAGAGTGCGCGAATCGTCTGACACACCACGTCGACACCGATGTCGAGGGCGTCTTCGTCGATGTCGAACCGCGAGGTGTGGTGGCCGAACTCGTTGCTCGCGCCGATGCCGACGTAGGTCGCCTTCCCGCCGTGTTCCTGCACGCGCCGGATGAGGTAGGAGGCGTCCTCGCTGCCGCCGATGTCGAGTCGCGGGACCGTCTCGGTCACGTCGTCGAGGTCGGCCGCCGACGCGAGGACGGCCTCTATCATCTCGTCGTCGGCCGTGAACGTCGCCGTCTTCCCGTACAGCCCCGTCTCGACCGATACGTCGTGCATGCCCGCGGCGTGGTCGAGGACGCGCCGGGCCTTGTCGAGCATGTACTCGTTCAGGTCGGCGGTCCCGCCGCGGACCTCGACGCGGAGGCGCGCCTCCTCGGCGATGATGTTCTGCGGGTTGGGCGATTCGAACTTCCCGACGTTGATGCGGGTCGTCCCGTCGGCGTGGCGCGGAATCCCGTAGAGGTTCTGGACCGCGGCCGTCGCCGCGTGGAGCGCGTTGCGCCCCTCGTTGGGCGCGTTGCCCGCGTGGCTCGGTGCGCCCTCGAATGTCACGTCGAGTTTCGCGTTCGAAAGCGGGTTCTCGTAGGCGGCGATGACGGTTCCCGTGGGGTTGCCGAGGCCGAGGTGGAGCGCGAGGAAGTAGTCGATATCCGCGAGCAGGTCGGTCTCGCTCATCGGTTTGCCGCCGCGGCCGCCCTCCTCCGCCGGCTGGAAGAACAGTCGGAGCGTGCCGTCGAACCCGCCGTCGTCGTCGAGGGCGCGGGCGATACCGAGGCCGATAGCGGTGTGGCCGTCGTGGCCGCACGCGTGCATCTCGTTGGGATGCGTGCTCGCGAAGCCCAACTTCGCGGGGCGGTGTTCCTCGTCGCTCGACTCGGTGCGTTCGAGGGCGTCCATGTCGACGCGGACGCCGACGGTCGGCCCGTTTCCGAAGCGCTTCTCGGCGACGAGACCCGTAACACCGCCCATCTGGTCGAGATAGGCTTCGGGTGCGCCTTCCTCGCGTGCGCGTTCGACCGCGGCCGCGACCGCGTCGTCGTCGGGGACGCCCAGTCGCTCGTCTTCGGCGACGGCGTCCGAGCCGAGGTGAAGCGTGAACTCGCGGTCGTCGAGCGCGGCGGCGATGAGGGCGGTCGTGCGGAACTCCTTCCACCCGGACTCGGGGTGAGCGTGAAGGTCCTGTCGTAACTCTCGCAGGGAGAGCGTGCTGGCGTACGCCATGAAGCCGACATTGCAACCACCCCGTTAAACTGTTTGGGAAGCGGTAGCACAACGAACGCGCACGGCTCCATTGCGATATAGTACCAAGATTGTGAGAGGTTGCCAAAGCTATAAATAACGGTGTTTCATGAGCTAAGGTATCACGCGTACCGCTACAAGGGTGTGTACGTAGCTCCAGAAAACAATGTCAGACGACAACATTACCGAGATAAACATGGACAGACGGCAATTTATTGCGGCCGCGAGCGCGGTCGGCGCGACCGCGTTTGCGGGCTGTACCGGCGGTGACGCCGGTGGTTCCGGCGGTTCCGACGGAACCGAGACGAGCGGCGGGAGCACCGACAGCAGTTCGTCGGGCAACTCGGGAGAGACCGTCCGCGTCAACGTCGCGCTCGCCGCGGAGCCGTGGAACTTCGACCCCGCGCTCTGGACGGACACCGCGACCAGCACCATCGGCGGCCTCATCTACGACGAGGTCATCGAACTGACGCCCGACTCCGAACTCCAGCCCGGCCTCGTGACCGAGGTGCCCGACCCCGTCGACGGCGGGACCGCCTTCGAATACACGCTCCGCGAGGGCATCACGTTCCACAACGGCGACGAAGTGACCGTCGAGGACTTCAAGTACTCCGTCGACTGGATTCTCAACCCCGACAACAAGTCGCCGGTCAAGAGCCGCCTCCCGTTCGTCGAGGGCACCGAAATCGTCGGTGACCGGACGCTCCGGCTCAACCTCTCTCAGCCGTTCGGGACGCTCAACTGGTGGCTCACGCGCGGCCTGGAGGGTATCGTTCCCGAGGGCTCCCGCGGCGACACCGCAGACGGGAAGGGACCCAGCGGCCTCGCGACCGACCTCACGCAGGACCCCTCCGGCGCGGGCACCGGCGCGTTCAAATTCGTCGAGTGGAAAAGCGGGAGTCACGTCCTCCTCGAAAAGAACGAGGACTACTGGAAGGAGGGTGCGCCCGCCGTCGACGAGTTCAAGTTCGACTTCATCGGCGAGGACTCCACGCGCCTCGCGAACCTCCGCTCGGGCCAGCTCGACCTGACGGACAAGGTCCCCCCGAAGGACTTCGAGAGCCTCAGCGGCCAGCCCGACATCACGACCGAGTCCGTCCCCGGCAACTTCACGCAGGTGCTGTACGTGAATCTGATGGAGTCGGAGGGCAACCCGATGAGCAACCGGCACAACCGCCGCGCGGTGCTGTTCGGCATCGACCGCGAGGAGATTCTCGACGAGGTGTTCTACGGGCAGGGCGCGGTCCAGAAGGGACCGTGGTACCCCGACAGCGACTGGACCTCGCGGAAGCTCAAGGAGATGCAGATGTACGACCCCGAGAAGGCCAAGAAAGAACTCGAACTCGCGGGCAACCCCGACGGCTTCGAGATGGACATCATCGCCACCAAGGGCTCGTGGTTCAAAGACGAGGCCGTCGTCATCCAGAACCAGCTGTCTGAAATCGGCATCGAAGCCAGCGTCACCGCCGTCGACAAGTCCACGCTCCTCAACCAAGTGTACAGCACGGACACGTGGCACGCCGCGATGGAAGACTGGGCGCAGTCGATTCCGGTCGCCACGTCGTGGCTCGACGCCGGCTACGCCGACAACAACCACAACCACAACAACTGGCACCACCCGTCGGACGACCTCGAAGACATCTACGCGCCGAGCGGCCCCGCCGCGCCCGAAGACGCCGACGGCGACTTCTCGAACGGCCACGAGTGGTACGTCTCGAAGCTCCGCGAGGCGCAGGCCTCGACGGACGAACAGGAACAGAAGGAAATCGTCTGGGAACTGGAGGAGTACCTCGTCGAACACGGCATCCAGATCGACATCGCCTACGTGAACAAGCTCGAAGCGTGGCGCAACGCCGTCAACGACTACGACGTGGGCACGTTCCAGGACAACTACCGCTTCGTCTCGAAGGGTGAGTGACGAACAGATGCACACGCGTTCGCGCCAGCCCCGTCGATTTCCAGCGGCGACCCGGGGGGTGACTCAGCCGTGAGCATGTTCCGGTTCGTCCTCAAGCGCCTGCTGTTGAGCCTGCCCGTCCTCCTCGGGGTGAGCGTCGTCGTCTTCGCGCTCGTCCACCTCGCGCCGGGCGGTCCGGTGCGGGTGATGCTCGGCCCGCTCAGCAGCGAGGAGCTCGTCAGGCAGATTCGACTGGAGATGGGGCTCAACCGCCCGCTGTACGTCCAGTACGGCCTGTGGATGCTCGACGCCCTCCAAGGCGACTTCGGCGTGTCGTGGACGGTCCAGCAGGGAACGCCCGTGACCGACATCATCGTCGAGCGCATCCCGCTGACGGTCGAGCTGTCGATTCTCAGCATGATTACGGCGATTCTCATCGCCATCCCGGCGGGCATCATCAGCGCCGTCCGCAAGGACAAGCCCGCGGACCACGCCGCGCGTATCGCCGCGCTGTCGGGCATCTCGATTCCCGACTTCTGGCTGGGTATCATCCTCATCATGATATTCGCGGTGCAGTTTTCGTTCCCGTGGGCGACCGGCGGCTGGACGCCGCCGTGGGTCGACCCGGTGGCGAACCTCCAGCAGTTGTTCCTCCCGGTCATCACGCTCGGGACGGCCTACTCCGCGCTCATCGCCCGGATGATGCGCTCGGAGATGCTGGACACGCTCAGTCAGGATTACGTCAAGACCGCCCGTGCGATGGGCATCGGCGCGCGCGAAATCGTCCTCAAGGACGCCTCGAAGAACGCGCTCATCCCCGTCGTGACCGTTATCGGCGTCGGACTCGGCCAACTGATGAACGGCGCGATTCTGACCGAGACGGTGTTCAACCTCCCCGGTATCGGGAAGCTCCTGATACTGGCCATCGACCGCCGCGACTACCGCATCATCCAGGCGCTCATCCTGTTCATCGCGAGCGTGTTCGTCTTCGCGAACCTCGCGGTGGACGTGCTGTACGCCTACCTCGACCCCCGCATCAGACACGATGGAAACTAACATGGCAACGACAGACCAGACGGACGAGGCGGTGCCCGCCGCGCAAGCCCCCGGCACGCACCACAGTCAGTTCGAGATGTTCTGGAAGGAGTTCCGCCAGAACACCCTCTCGCTCGTGGGGAGCGCGATCATCCTCACGATGCTCCTGACCGCGCTGTTCGCGCCGTTTCTCGCCCCCCACGACCCGACGACGCAGTTCGAGGCACCGGACGGCGAACACAACCCGATGCCGATGGGCACCGAGATGCTCATCGAGAACAGCGCCGGCGAGGTCGTCGGCACGACGACGGCCTACCTCGGCACCGACCACCACGGCCGGGACATCCTCTCGCGCATCATCTACGGGTTGCGGACGCTGATGACCGTCTCACTCGGCGTCGTCGGCTTCGCGATGGCGCTCGGCGTGACCGCCGGCGCAATCGCCGGCTACTACCGTAACACGTGGGTCGACGAGGTCGTCATGCGCTTCATGGACATCCTGTTTTCCTTCCCGAGCCTCATCCTCGCTATCGCGGTACTCGGCGTGCTCGGGGTGGGAAGCACGGAATACGGCTCGTTCACGCTTCCGAACATCGTGAAGGTCATCGCCGTCATCGGCGTCGTCTACATCCCGAGTTTCGCGCGCGTCATGCGCGGGTCCGTCCTCAAGGAGATGGAAGAAGACTACATCGACGCCGCGAAGTCCCTCGGGGCGAGCGACCGACACATCCTCGTGAAGGACATCGCCGTCAACACCCTGCCGACCGTCGTGGTCCAAGGGACGCTCTACATGGGGACGGCCGTCCTCGCCAGCGCCGCGCTGTCGTTCCTCGGACTCGGCATCCAGCCGCCGAACGCGAGCCTCGGACTGATGCTGTCGAACGCCCGCGGCTACCTTTACAGCGGCGAGTGGTGGTACTCGGTGTTCCCCGGACTCGTCATCGTCGTCACTATCCTCGGGTTCAACCTGCTCGGAGACGGCCTGCGCGACGCGCTCGACCCCCGCAACGACGGAGGCGAGCGATGAGCGCCGACCCGGACGAACAGCCGGTACTCGAAATCCGCGACCTCGTCACGCGGTTCTACACCGACGAGGGGACGGTCAAGGCCGTCGACGGCTCGTCGTTCGACCTCTACGAGGGCGAGACGCTGGGCATCGTCGGCGAGTCGGGCTCCGGCAAGTCCGTGACCGCGCTGTCGATGCTCCAACTCGTGGACAGCCCCGGTCGCATCGAGCGGGGGAGCGTCCGCTACCGCGGCGACGACCTGCTCGAAAAGAGCGAGACGGAGATGCGGTCGATTCGGGGCAACGACATCGCGATGATGTTTCAGGACCCGATGACGAGTCTCAACCCCGTGTTCACCGTCGGCGACCAGATTAGCCGGGTCATCAAGACCCACCAGGACGTGTCGGACGCGGCGGCCCGCGAGCGGACCATCGAACTCATGGCCGACGTGGGCATCCCCGAACCGACCTCGCGCGTGGACAACTACCCCCACCAGTTCTCCGGCGGGATGCGTCAGCGCGCGCTGCTCGCGATGGCAATCTCCTGCGAGCCGGACGTGCTCATCGCCGACGAACCCACGACGGCGCTCGACGTGACCATCGAGACGCAGATATTCAACGTCCTCGACGAACTCCAGGAGAAGTACGGGATGAGCATCATCCTCATCACGCACGACCTCGGCGTCGTCGCCGGGACCTGCGACCGCGTCGCCGTCGCCTACGGCGGCCGCGTCGTCGAGCGCGCCGGCGTGGACGACCTGTTCGAGAACCCGCGGCACCCCTACACCCGCGGCCTCATGCGGTCGATTCCGCGGCTGACCGACGACACCGACCGGCTGACGCCCGTCGAGGGCGACGTGCCGAACCTCACCGACCTGCCGTCGGGCTGTTCGTTCCACCCGCGGTGTCCCCACGCGACCGCCGAGTGCGAGTCGTACGACCCCGAACTGCGGGAGGTCGAACCCGGTCGGGAGGCGGCGTGTCTCCACGCCCGCGGCTACGACCTCTCGCCGTCGGCCATCGAGACGGAGACGGAGCGCGCGGAGGCGGACGGCGGCGGCCCCACGGCCCCCGCGACCGACGGGGGTGCGTCCCAATGAGCGACGACCCGCTGTTGTCCGTCTCGGGACTCCACAAGTATTTCACGCAGAACGACGGCTTCATCGACCGCCTGCTCGGAGCCGACGAGACGGTGAAAGCCGTCAACGGCGTCTCGTTCGACATCGAGCGCGGCGAGACGCTCGGGCTCGTCGGGGAGTCCGGCTCCGGCAAGTCGACGACTGCGCGGTCGGTCCTCCGGCTGGACGAACCGACGAAAGGGACGGTCAGCTACGACGGCACCGACCTGACGGCGCTGTCGGACCGGGAGATGACGGAGATGCGAAAGCGCATCCAAATCGTCTTCCAAGACCCCGCGTCGAGTCTCAACCGCCGGAAGACCGTCGGCCAAATCATCAAACAGCCGATGGAGATTCACGGCCTCTACGAGGGCGAACGCGACGCCCGCGTGGACGAACTCATGGAGACGGTCGGCCTGCCGCCGCAGTACTCGAACCGCTACCCCCACGAGTTCTCCGGCGGCCAGCGCCAGCGCGTCGGCATCGCCCGCGCGCTCGCGGTCGACCCGGACTTCATCGTCGCCGACGAACCCGTCTCCGCGCTCGACGTGTCGATTCAGGCGCAGATTCTCAACCTCCTCGACGATTTGCAGGAGGAGTTCGACCTGACGCTTCTGTTCATCGCCCACGACCTCAGCGTGATTCGCCACGTCTGCGACCGCGTCGCCGTGATGTACCTCGGAGAAATCGTCGAACTCGCGGACGCCGACGAGCTGTTTTCGAACCCGCAGCACCCCTACACGCGGGCGCTGTTGGGCGCGATTCCCCAGCCGGTGCCCGAACTCGCCCGGCAACGACAGGTGCTCGAAGGCGAGGTTCCCTCGCCGCTCGACCCGCCGTCGGGCTGTTCGTTCAACCCGCGGTGCCCCGCGGCGACCGAGGAGTGCACGTCGGTCGACCCGACGCTCGACGACGTGGCGGGCGCGACCGGCGGCCACAAGGCCGCCTGCATCCACGTCGACGAGTTCGAGACCGGCGCGGGCGTCCCGAGCGCCGCGCAGGGCGTCGACGAGCGGTTCAGCATCGAGAACTTCGACGCCGAGCCGACGCTCGTCACCGACGGCCGGGGTGACGACGACAGATGAGCGTCGCCGTCAAGCCGATGCTCCGCATCGTCCTGACGTTCGCCATCGTGTGGTTCTACCGCGGGCTGTTGCCGCCGCTGTCGCCCGTGGCGAGCACGGTCGCGTTGGTCGTCCTCGCGGTGCCGACGTGGGTGGTCGTGAGCCGCCTGCTGTTCAACGCCGGCGGGGCGCTGGCGATGATAGACGACGAGTTCGACCGCACGTAGCGGGAGCGCTCGAACCTCGGTAGCTGTTCGGGAGCGTTTCGCGCAACCGGGTGGCGGCGTTCACTTCGCTCTCCCACAAGTAGAGTATAGCGAAGTCAGTCTCCCGAGAGCACCGATAAATATAGTATTAACTAAGCAATAATCCACCACGAAGTGACGCATCGAGTTGAATCGCCCAATTAGACAATTCTAGCTATCCACCGCACTTAACATACTATTTAGTAGCGCATGTTATTATATCTAGTTAGAAAGTGTAATAAATGCTATTTTAAGTTTGGAATTAATATCTTCCGAATCAGATAGAAATCCAAGTCCCCAAATTATATTGTATGTTTCTCACAATATTTTGTTGTCAGAATTACGTCCTCGATGACCCGTCGTATGCCTACTCGGGGAGACTAACGGTCCCGCGGACTGCGCCGCGGACGACGAGCGAGACACCAGTAGGGGTGCATCGAAACAGCGACTCGTCTGACGAGACGGTGCCACGGCCATGGAGTAAAAGCGCGGTTACGAGGTTGTTCGCCGGGAAATCACCGCTCGGTGAGTAGTTCTGTCGGGTCGAATCGAGTGGCCGCGATGTGTCGTTGACCCCCGTCGACAGCGACGTCGTCGTCCTGTTTGTTGAAATAGTACGTGGCGAGGATGGTCCCGTCGTCGAGTACGGCCGCCCGCGGGTAGCCGAGGTCGTAGTTCGCGCCGTCGTCGCGGAGAATCCATTCGCGGCTCCACGTGGCACCGTCGTCGTGACTCACGCGGGCGCGGATGCCGTACGGCGGGTGGCGGTAGCCGTAGATGCACACGAGCGACCCGTCGTACTCAAGGAGTTTGCTCGGTGCGCCGAGGTCGTTCACGCGCGAGACGAACGACCAGTTGCGCCCGTCGTCGGTCGAGCGATAGATTTCGGTCCACTCGCAGTCGACTGATATCTTACACCGAACGGCCGCGACGAGCGTCCCGTCCTCGAGCAGGACTGGCGAGGGACACAGCATGCGGTACTTCTCGCTCCCGTCGATCTGCGACAGGAACGTCCAGTTCTGCCCCCCATCGAACGACGCGTACACGATTGGCACGTCGTGGGGGTCGCTTCCCGTCTTCCCCGTCAGCATCAACAGGAGCGTGCCGTCTTCGCGAGTGATGTACGACGGACGGCCCTGTATTCGCTCGAAGTCGAACATCGGGAGGCGCTTCGCGTCGCTCCACGAGTCCCCACCGTCGTCGGACAGCTTCACCCAGGGAACCGCGTCCGAGGCCGCTGAATGCGGAGACGACCAACAGGCCATGAGGGTGTCCCGATTCGAGAAGTCGTGGGGCTCGATGTCCGGAATCTCGTTGTAGAGCACCTGTTCGGAGGTCTCGACGTTATCCGAGATGACCCCGTCGTCCGTCCACGTGTCGCCGCCGTCGGTCGTTCGCATCGCACGGATAGCGCCGTAGGTCTCGATGCGTGCGTGGCTCAGCTGATTCTGCTTGTTCTCGGTCGGGGAGACGACGCTCCCGTAGCGAACGACCTTGGCGTCGTGGAGGTTCTCGGGCACCGAGTAATCGCAGTCGTGGTTGATGAACGCGACGACCACGCCATCGTCGGTCTTCCACATCCCGCCGTTGAAGGGCCACGCCGAGAACTCGCCGTCACCGTGGTAGACGACGGTGTGTTCGGCACTCTCGACTCTCTTGGGTGAAGCTAGCATGCGTCTGTTTCAGAGAGTTGGGGCGGGGATATTAAAGATACCGCAGGCGGTGGTGAAAACGGGTCACGCCCCGACGACTTCGACGAACGAGGCGTCGCAGTCCGCACATCGCATCGTCGTGACGGTTCGCGTCCGACAGCACGTCGCTTCGGTTCGACGCTGAAAGCCGGGGTCGCCGCCGCAGGACGGGCAGCGGTCGAGGAACAGTCGAAGCTCGCCGAGGGCGATGCCTCGCGTTCGCGAAGACAGCCCGTGCCATCCCGGGAGTTCGCTCGCCAGCGCAACCGCACCGGCCGCGTCGGCGAGGAACGCTTCGCGCGAGGGCCACCGACCGGCGTGCGCCCCATCGACGGAGACGGCGAAGTCGCCGGCCGATTCGTCGACGACGAACTCGGACGACTCGGCATCGACAAGCGCGGACTCCGAGAGTGCGGCGTCTACGTCGGCACCGATGGCGTCGAGTGCGTCCGTCCACGCACGACGAACGGCGTCCGTCAGACAGAAATCCGCCCCGCCGTCGCACGGCACAAGCACGCCGTGTTCGACGAGGACGTTGTCGCGGTCGCGGTCACTCACGTCGGTCGGTTCCGGATGCGAATCGAGGGCCGTCTGTGCCGGCCCGTGTTCGAAATACGCCATCGCCCGCGAGGGGAGGTATCGCTGTGTCAGGGTCGGTGTCCCCGGTATCAGATACCCCCGGAGACCGATGACTGCGGCCGACGCCGCGAGTGAGACAGCACCCAAGAGCGGCGACCCCGCCCACGCGACGACTCCGGCGAGGGCAACGGCGAAAACGGCGTTCACGCCGGTACAGGGGAGACACCGATTATCACCCGTGTACGCTGGATTCCTGACGCGGTCGAGCACGGTCGAGCCGCGGTGACGTAGCCAGTGCATCGGTCACCTCGTCAGACGTCCGGGCCGCGGGTCACGACGTCGTCGGAGCCGGAATCGAAGAGATGCGTCGCCCGAGTCTCGATAGCGAGGCGAACCACCTCGCCTTTTTCGTAGGAGTTGTCGGCCGGGAGCGTCACCCTGACTTCGCCCTGCGGGCCCTCGATGGTCGCCAGCATCTGCTTTCCGATCCGCTCGATGAGGGTGATTTCGCCTTCGAGATCACCGTCGTTCCGGTCGAGCCTGACGTCTTCGGGCCGGACGCCAACCGTGACGTCGTCGCCGACGCCGACCGCCGTGGAGTCGACCACCTGAAGCTCGACGTCTCGACCGTCGACCGATACGACGACCGTCTCGCCGCTCGCGCGGTCGACGGTGCCGTCGAAGAAGTTCATCGACGGGTTGCCGATGAAGTTCGCCACGAACCGGTTCGCCGGCCGCTGGTAGAGTTCGTCGGGCGTCCCGATCTGCTCGATGCCGCCGTCGTTGAACACCGCGATACGGTCGCTCATCGTCATCGCCTCCTCTTGGTCGTGCGTCACGTAGATTGTCGGCTTCTCCACGCGGTCGTGGACGCGCTGGATTTCCTTGCGAATCTCGACTTTGAGCTTCGCGTCGAGGTCGCTCAGCGGCTCGTCCATCAGGAACGCCTCCGGTTCGTGGACGATGGTTCGCGCCAAGGCCGCCCGCTGTTGCTGGCCACCGCTGAGTTCGCCGGGGTACTTCTCCAGCAACTCGCGAATCTGCATGATGTCCGCGGCTTCCTCGGCGTTCTCGTATCGCTCCTGCTTCGGAACGTTCCGGACTTTCAGCGGGTAGGAGATGTTCTCTTTTACCTTCATGTGCGGGTAGAGAGCGATGTTCTGGAACATCATCGCTAAGTTCCGCTTGTGAGCCGGCTTCCCCGTCATGTCCTCGCCATCGAATCGGATGCTCCCGCTCGTCGGCGTTTCGAGCCCCGCGATACAGCGGAGCGTCGTCGTCTTCCCGCAGCCCGATGGGCCGACGAACGTGAAGAAATCGCCTTCGTCGATGCTGAAATCGATGCCATCGACGGCCGTTATCGTGCCGGACGGCGAACTGAACTCTTTCCGCAGGGAGCTGACCTCAATAGTCATGATTAACAACCACACACATCTTGTGAGACGGTCCCATTATACGTTTCGGTGGATGCAGATTCTCAGCTCGACTGCGAGCGAAAAACGAGGGCACAGGACTGCGGTCGAGCGTTACATCTGTCCGCCGACTTCGAAGCCTTCGAGGAGGTACTTCTGGAGCGCGAAGACGAAGATGAACGCCGGGATTACCATCATCACGCTCGCGGCCATCACCTCCCCCCAGAGCGTCTGCTTCTGTATCGTGAACATGTGGATACCGACGGTCAGCGGCCAGTTCTCACTGGTCGGCATGATGATGCGGGGAATCGTGTACGCCCCCCACGCCGTCGCGTACGAGAAAATCGCGACCGCGATGACGCCGGGCTTCGCCATCGGCAGTGCGATCTCGTAGAACGCGCGGAACGGCGACGCGCCGGCCATCTGAGCGGATTCCTCGAGCGAGATGGGGACGTTCTGGAAGAACTTCCACATCAGCCAGATACCGAACGGAAGCGCCGTCGCCGTGACCGCGAGAATGAGACCGAGGTGACTGTTGATGAGGCCGATGCGACTCCAGAAGATGAACATCGGGATCGCGAGGAGAATCTGCGGGAACATGTACCCGAAGAGGATGATTCTCGCGAACGTCTTCTTGTGTGGGATGTCGATGCGCGTGAGCCCGTAGCCGGCCAGCGTCGACATCGACGTCGTGACGCCGACGACGCCGACCGAGAGAATCATGCTGTTCGTGAAGTACGTCGGGAAGTTCGTCCCCTCGAACGTATTGACGAAGTTCTCGACGGAGAACGTCTGCGGCAACAGCGTCTGCGGAACGTTGTAGATCATGTCGGTCGGCCGCAGCGCCGTGCTGACCATCCAGAAGATGGGGAAGATGACGACGAAGAGCAGCAGCACCAACAGGGCGTTCAAAAGCAGGTTCCACCCTCTCGACCGACCTTGGTGCGAGAGGTGCGTCAGCGGGTTCCACGGCTTGTCTACGGTTCGCTGCTTGACGCTCGACCACTTCCGCCCGATGTCGTTGCGGATGCTCATTCTGCACGCACCTCCGCGGACGGTTCGAAGATGCGGAAGTACAACACCGCCGCGACCAACAACACGAGGAACAACACGGTCGAGACGGCCGCCGCGATACCGAGTCGACTCGTCCCGAAGGCGACGTTGTACGCGTAGATGGGTGCGGTGGTCGTCGCCCCGCGAGGGCCGCCCTGAGTGAGGACCCAGATGTAGTCGAAGGTGTTGAACATCCATACCGCACGCAGCAGCAACACGATGAAGAACACGCCCTTCAGGTTCGGGAGGGTGATATCCCGGAAGCGTTGGTACGCCGTCGCACCGGACATCTTCGCGGCCTCGTAGAAGCTCTCCGGGATGGCCTGCAACCGAGCGAGCACCATCACCGTGACGAAGATGGAGTCCTTCCAACTACTCGTGAGAATCGCCGCGAGCATCGCAGAGCCCTGATTGCCGAAGAACGACACGTACCCCTCGGTGAGTCCGATCTGGACGGCGAGTTGGTTGACGATTCCCCACTGCGAGTTCAGCATCCAGAGCGCCATGAAGCCGATGACCGCGTTCGGGATGAGATACGGGAGAATCGCGAACGTCCGCGCGATGTTGACGAACTTGAACGACCGATTGAGTAGCAACGCGAGGGTGGTGCCGAAGACCACCTGAATGACGACCGAACCGCCCGCGTAGACGACCGACCGGCTGAGCGCATCGTAAAACGAATCGCTCGACAGGAGCGTCTCGAAGTTCGCGACACCGATCCACTGCCACTCGTTCGAGAACGCGTTGATGCTGAAGAAACTCGCGCCGATGACGCCGACAATCGGAACGAGATTCACGAACGTGAAGAGCAACATCGGCGGGAGAATCGTCAGCGCGGCCAGTACCTTCTTCTTCGAGAGGAACTCGAACGCCTCGTCTCGTAGTTGTCGAGCCCGAGAGCCGTGCTTGTTGATTGTACTCATGGAACGTGCCAATTCTTCATGAACCAATGGTAAAAATCTTCCCATCACCGTAGTCATCGGGGTGAGTGAAAAGGACGAAACCAGGCGGAGCGCACCCCGACGAGGACGTATCCCCCCCCCATAGATTATTATAGGAGTATGCGAGAACGTACTGACGACCATGGTATTTGGAGAGCCGAGAGTGGGCTTCGGAACGTGGCAGAACACCGACCCGGACGCCTGTGCGGAGAGCGTCCGAACGGCGCTGGAGATGGGCTACCGCCACATCGACACGGCGCAGCTGTACGACAACGAAGCCTACGTGGGCGACGGAATCGAGCGTGCGGACGTCGACCGCGAGGAGATAACGCTGGGGACGAAACTCTGGCCAGGCGACCTCGCGTCCGACCGCGTCCCCGAAGCGGTCTCCGAGAGCCTCGACCGCCTCGGCGTGGACTACGTCGACGTCCTCTACGTGCACTGGCCGGCGAAAGACTACGACGCCGCGGACACGTTAGGCGCGTTCGCCGAACTCCGAGACGAGGGCCTGATTCGACACGTCGGCGTGAGTAACTTCACCGCCGACCTGCTCGACGAGGCGCAGGCCGCCTGCGACGTTCCAATCGCCGTCAATCAGGTCGAACTGCATCCGCTGCTCCCGCAACCGGACCTCATCGAGTACTGTCGCGGTCACGATATCGAAGTCGTCGCCTACTCGCCGCTCGCCCGCGGCGAGGTCTTCGAGATTCCGGAGATAACCGACATCGCCCGCGAAAACGGGCTCAGCGAGGCGCAGGTCGCCATCGCGTGGCTGCTCTCGAAAGACGGGGTCCACCCCATCCCGAAGGCGTCGAGCGAAGACCACATCCGTGGAAACCTCGAAGCCGCGGATATCGAACTCGCGTCGGACGAACTCGCTCGTATCGACGATATCGACCGCGAGCTACGAATCGCCGACCGAGACTGGGTCGACTGGTAACACCGACCCGAGAGCGGGCTTTTACGAACCGTCTGGAAGAACCACCAGCAGTGGCACACGAGTGACGGTGCTGCGGGTTCCGAACCGAACACGCCTCGGGGTCGGTACCTATGTGGCACAGAAAAGAAATCGGTAGGGGACGCCGACTGCACGCCGGGTCGTCGCAGGCAGGAGCGACACCGGAATCTGCGTCGCGGTTGGACGGCAGACAGATTCGGGGCGGGAGACGACTGCCCTAATCGTCGGCGGCGACCACTTCTCTGGCTCCTCGTTCGCGCATGTGTGCGACGGCCTGCTCGATTGCCGCGCGTTTCTCGTCGCCGTTCGTCACCTCGTCGAACGGGTGGAAGAGATGGCCCGGGTCGCGCCCGAGGACGTCGATGGCCGCTTTTTCGCCAGCGGGGAAGTTCGACTCGTAGTCTTCCATCGCGGCGCGGATGAGCGGCACGATAGAGAGGTGAAGCTCGCGAGCGCGGTCGTAGTCGCCGCGTTGGGTGGCTTCCCAGATTTGGACGGAGATACGCGGGCAGACGCTGCTGATACCCACGATACCGCCGTTGACGCCCAGCGTGTACGTCGGGAACTGCGCGATGCTCATCCCACCGAGCACGAAGCCGTCGTCGCCGATGGCTCGGAGATAGCGCGTCAAGTTACCGAGCGTGCTACTGACCTTGATGCCGACGACTTCCGGAATCTCCCGGACGAGGTCGCCGACGAGTTCCGCGTCGAGGTCGAGCAACGACATGACGTCGTAAACGACGATCGGGAGCTCCGAGACGTCCGCAATCGCGCGGTAGTAGTCGCGAATCGAGTCGTTGTCAGCCATATGCGAGCCGGCGTACCCCGTCGGTGGCATCACCATGAGGAAGTCAGCGCCGGCGTCGCGAGCGAGCCCCGCTTTCGTGGTGGCCTCGCGCGTCTGCCGCGCGATGACTCCCGCGACCACGGGAACGGCGCCGTCGACTTCGTCGACCGCGACTTCGTAGAGGTGCTGGAGCTGGTCGTTGTTCATCCGCATCCCTTCGCCGGTGCTTCCGCCGACGACGACGCCGGAAACGCCGGCGTCGAGATGGTAGCGAATCTCGTCTCTGAACGCGTCGTCTTTCAGTTGGCCATCAGCGTCGAGCGGGGTGATAAGCGGGGGGTTTACGCCGTGAAGTTCGTTGGTCATCTGTTGTTGGGGTCGTGTGTGAATCGGTGTGTCGTTTGGAACGTAACGGAGTCCGCTGTCGCGGTTACGGGGCCTTCGACACGTCGAGACGGAGGCCTCCGGCGTCGGTGGCTGTGACGTGAGTCACGCATCGTTACGGCCCTTTCGCCTGGTTCAGCGACTCGCGGGCGCTCTCGGCGACCTGGTCGACCGCCTCGCCGGGTGCCATGTCCTCGCTGATCACGAGCGAGATGGCGGTCGAACCCGGTCGCGTCGTGAAGATCGAATCGACGTAGGGGTTCGGTGGGCTGGTCTCGTGCGCCGGCGGAATCGCGTCGGTGACAGATTTCCACGCCGCGATATCCTCGTCGGTGTAGGAGTCCGGGAGCTTCTCCCGCATGTCTATCTCCTCTTTTTGTTTCGGGTACAGCGGCGCGTTCTGGATGTTGATGTAGCGCTCGTAGTACTCCGGTTGGAAGATGAATCGGTCGAGGAACGTCTTCGCCATGTCCGTGTTCGACCCCTCGAACGAACAGATCGACTTGATGACGCCGAAGAACTCCCCGGGGCCGTCGGGTCCCGGAATCGGCTCGGCGCGGATGTGTTGGTGGAAGTCGCGGTCGCGTTCAATCGACTGAATCTTCGGCCGTGCACCGCCGTACGTCGTGTGCGCCGACGATTCGGTGTGAAGCGCGTTGATTCGCTCCTCACAGCCGATGTCCGAACCGGGACCCGTGTAGGGCTGGAGCCGTTTGCGGAATTCGAGCATCTCGATCCAGCGCTCGCGGTTCTCTCCTTGGTCGATAGAGACCACGACCTCGCCGTCGTCGTTCCGAGTCGCCATGTTCGCGCCGTTACTCCGAAGGAAGCACTGAGCGACGAGTTCGCTACAATAGTGCGTCGACCACGGGAGCAGCGTCGCATCGGTCACCTCGTCAGAGTTGCTGGCTTCCTCCATCCAACTGACCATGTTCTCCCAGGAGTCCGGCTTCGACTCGGCGATGTCCTCTCGGTACCATTGCAGGTAGGGAATCGCGAAGAAGGGAATCGTGTAATGCTCGCCGTCGCGTTTGAGAAACGACCGCTCGTGGGGCATGCCCAGTCGGTCCGTAACCGTCTCGACCAAGTCGGTCATCGGCGCGAGCGTCCCCTGATTCTGGAGCTGCGTCGATTGCGTCACCGACGTGGGGAACAGCTCCGGTGGGTTGCCGGACTGAATGAGCTGAATGATTCGCTCTTGGATGCTCTGGCCCTCCGCACCGCATTCGAGGGTGACTGACGCGCCCGTCCGGTTTTCGAACTCCGCGAACGCGTCCTCCCAGACGCGCTTGAACACGTCCGAACACTCGTCGGTGACGACGCGCATCTCGCGCCCGCTGTAATCCGGCCAACCGTTTTCCTGGACCGAACCGGTCGTACTTCCTTCCGTGGGCGTCGACCCTGAACCACCGCCACCGCCGCCGATACACCCCGCAAGCCCGGCGACCGCTGAGCCGCCGACGGCTCTCAGGACGTTTCTGCGTCGAGTGACACTCCTCTCGCTGTCTCGGCATTCGTTCGATGCCATGAAACCTGCTTCATGATTGTAATGTAAATACATTTCTAATCATTGTTGACATTTGTCACACAACGGCCGAACATTCATGAGGGCGGGGCGGAACCGGTCGGTATGACCGAGTTGCACGCAGTCGTCATCGCAGACGACATCACCGGAGCGAACGACACCGGCAGTCAATTCGCCAGTCGAGGGTATCGGACGAACGTCGCGTTCGACCCGAACGCACCGACGGACTGTGACGTTCTCGTCGTCGACACGGAGACGCGGGAAGCGCCGCCGACGGAGGCGTACGACTCGGTTCGAACCGTCGTGGCAGCACACGACGCGCCCGTCCTGTACAAGAAACTCGACTCGACGCTCCGCGGGAACGTCGCTGACGAACTGACGGCGCTCCTCGACGCCGCGACGCCGGACCTGCTGTTGCTCGCGCCGGCGTTTCCGGCGAACGGACGGACGACGGAAGACGGCGTCCAACTGGTCGATGGGGACCCGGTCCTTCAGACGCTCACCGACTCGGAGAACCTCCCTTCGGCGTCATCCGTCGTGGATTTGCTCTCGTCGGTCCCGTACCCCGTCGAAACGATGCACACGGGCATCGTAGACGCGGGACGGCAGGCCGTCCGGTCGCGGCTCACCGAGATACACAGACGCCACAACGAACCGACCGTCGTCGTCGCCGACGCAACGTCGCAGACACACCTTCGGTCGCTCGCCGACGCGGCCGACCGGCTCGCCGCCGATATCGCCTACGCGGGGAGCGGCGGGCTCGCGGGGGCGTTGTCGCTCTCACCCACTGACGGGGACGAAGGGGCGGTACTCGGGGTCGTCGGGAGCGTCAGCGAGACCTCGTTCGAGCAACTCACCGCAGTCCCCGACGGTGCGCTCGTGGTACTGGACCCCGAGGCGATGCTCGAACGCCCCGAAGAAGCCGCGGCCTCTGCGCTCGGCCCGCTTCTCGACGCACAGCGCGTCCACGGCTTCGCTGTCGTCACGTCGGCCGCGTCTCCCGGGGCCGTCGACGCGGTACATCGGACCGCGGACGCGCTCGGACTCGACGAAAGCGCCGTCAAAGACCGAATCGCGACGGCGTTGCGCGAGACCGTCCGACGAGTCCACGAGTCGCGGCCACTGACCGGCCTGTTCACGACCGGCGGTTCGACGACTATCGCGGTGCTCGACGAACTCGACGCGACATCGCTCGACCTGACGGGAATCGAACTTTCGGAGGGGGTTCCGCTCACCAGAATTCGCGGCGGACCGGCGGACGAGACGTTGCTCGTGACCAAGGCGGGGTCGTTCGGTGAGCCGACGACAATAGTTAATTGCCTCGACTTCATCGGTACGCGGTGATGACGGAAGCAGAGAGACCCCTCGTCGGCGTGACGATGGGAGACCCCGGTGGTATCGGAAGCGAGATAATCGTCAAGGCAGCACCGCAGGTGACCGACGACGCGGACGTGGTCGTCATCGGTGACGCAGACGCGGTCCGGAACGCGGTAGCGCAGTGCGGGAGCGACCTGACCGTCGAGGCGGTCGACACCGTCGCTGACGTTCGGTCCGCCCCGTCGACGCTGCCCGTCCTCGACCTCGACAACGTCGCGTCGCTCGCTCACGGCGAAATCGACGAAGCGTACGGACGAGCCTCGCTGGAGTACGTCGAGCGCGCCATCGAACTCGCCATCGCAGGCGACATCGACGCCATCGCGACGGCCCCGATTCACAAGCAGGCGACGGCACGGGCCGGAAGCGAATTCGCGGGCCACACCGGGATGCTCGCGGCGTACACGGAGACGGACAACTACTCGATGATGCTCATCGAGGGAGGACTGCGCGTCACGCACGTGAGCACGCACGTCCCGCTCCGCGAGGCCTGCGACCTCGTGACGACCGAAAACGTCCGCGACACCATCACGGTCACCGCTCAGGGGTTGCGCGACCTGGGAATCGACGACCCGACGATCGCCGTCGCCGGCTTGAATCCCCACGCCGGAGAGGGCGGCCTCCTCGGAGCGGAAGACGACGACGCCATCGAACCGGCGGTCGAACAGGCCCGTGCGGCGGGCATCGACGCCGAAGGGCCCATTCCGCCGGACACCGTCTACGTCAAGGCGGCCGCCGGCGACTACGACTGCGTCGTCTCGATGTATCACGACCAGGGACACATCCCCATCAAGATGCTCGGCTTCGACAGTACCGACACCGTCAGCGGCGTCAACATGACGGTCGGACTGCCGATTATCAGGACGAGCGTCGACCACGGCACGGCGTTCGACATCGCGGGACAGGGAATCGCATCCGAGTCGAGCATGGTCGACGCGATTCGAACCGCCGCCCGCGTCGCCGTCGAGCGAGCGTGACGAACACGGAGCCCTCGTCAGGTGGTTTCGGCGGCTTTCCAACTGGCGTGGAAACATCGCATCGTCGGTTACGCGTGTTCTATCTTGAGTTCGATGATGTTGGTCCCGTTGAGAATCTTGTGTGAGAGTTCCTCTTCGACGCGGTCGTCCCGGAGTTTGTTCGACGGGACGGTCACGCTGATCGCGCCGACCGGGTTGCCTTCGATGTCCTGAATCGGCGCGCCGACACAGCTGATGCCCACGTCGCCTTCGTCTCGCTCGATAGCGTACCCGCGTTCTCGTGTGGCGTCGAGTTCCTCGAAGAGCGCCTCGCGCGTGTTGACGGTGTTTTCGGTGACCGCTCGAAGCCCCCACTTGTCGACGATGTCGTTCACCTCGTCGTCGGAGAAACACGAGAGGATGGCCCGCCCGAAGGCCGGTCGGTGGAGGTACGAGTGCTTCCCCACGGGCGCGAGGTCGACGGCGGCGTTGTCGCCGCGCGCCATGAAAATCACGACGCCGCGACCGCTCTCCTCGATTGCGAGATTGACAAGTTCACCGGTCTCTTTCGCCAAGTCGTGGACGACCTTTCGCCCGTGTCGGTAGACCGGAAGTCGCTCTCGAATCTTGCCCCCGTAGTGGAGGAACTGAAGCGAGAGTCGGTACTTGCTGTCCTCCTTGACGACGTACTCGTTCTCTCGGAGCGTTTGTAGGTGGACGTAGACGGTGCTCGTCGGGAGTCCGGTTCGCTCCGACAGTTCCGTCACCCCGAGTGAGTCCTCCTCCACTAGCGCCTCGACGATTTCGAGAGTCCGTTCAACCGCCTCGAGCGTTCGTGGTTCGTTGGTTGCCATACGATAACACACTGTTTCCAACCTGATTAAATATTTGGGTTTGAAGCATAGTTGAGCACGGTTATCACCGCTGAATCGAACACTAGCCGAGAAAGCGACCCTAGGTCGGGGTATCGGCTGTCTCACCGGCCACCATTCGGCGTAGGGCTCTCCGTCTCCGTCTCGAAACGGGACCGTTGCATGCAGAGAAGCGCTTTCAGAACGTCCGCCTCCGTGTGCGACAAGTGGACGGTTCCGGAATCGTCTGCGTTGTAATGCCACGATTACGAACGGTTCGGGTCGAGAGTTTCGTTTCCATTCCGAGTGAAAGCACTAAACGGTACGAGTTGCACTGCGTGGGGACTTGCTCCGTGATAGCCACGCGAACGCACGGTTTCGAGTGTCGTTGGAGTGGTTCGGCGGCGAGCGAGCGACCCGCGGAACCGTAACGCCGATTGGAATGGTCGCCGCTGGTCGGAGCCGCCGTGCGTCGCTTTCCACGTGAGTTGGAAACCGTTTCGGAGCGAGCGGTCACGCGCTTCGCTCGGATACGAGATAGGCAGTATCGATTACAGGTGTATGCTTGTAATACATCGACGGATTACGGTTCCCGCGTCCGTGCCGTCGACGCGGTCGGTCGTCGTCCAGTCGGCGGGCCACGCCGTCACGGTCGATGTCACTCCCGTTGATAGAACGCCGCGATGTCCCGCCATCGGTCGAAGTACGCCTCTTTTTGCGTATCGAAGTCCGCGCTGACCGACGGGTCCGGCTCGATAACGTCACGCTCTCGGAGGAGGTTTTCCGCCGCCGTCTCGACGTCGCTGTAAATCGACGTGATGAGCGCGGGAGCCATGACCGCGCCGGCAGTCGTTCGCGGTTCCATCTCGACGACCGGGCGGTCCCATATCGACGCCCGGAGCGTGTTCCACCAGTCGTAGTTGCCGTCGAGCGTCGGCGTCCCGTCGTTGATGACGAGCACGCGGTCGATGTCCGTGTCGAAGTGTTCTTCGACCAGCGAGATGTACGTCCACTCGGTCAGGATGATGCCGGTAATGAGCCCGCGCGCCAGTCGGCCGTGGACCTCCTCGGTCGACAGGGAGTTGTCGTAGTTGAGGCCGAGGAGCGACCCCGCGACGTCGGCGTCGAAAAACGGGCTTCGGTTGCCCTTGAGGAACACCTCGTAGCCGTGGCCGCTCGGGACTTGTCGGGCGAGTTCGAGCCCGCGCTCCGGCGTGCAGTTGAGGACGCGGTCGAAGAACCATCGGAGGAGGTTGCCGGTGTCGAACGACGCACCTGGCAGATAGCCGTCGATGGGGTGGCGGTGGTAGTACAGCGCCGGGTGGGGCGAGACGGACTCCGAGACGTACTTGACGACGCTCGACGCGCCGAAGGTGATGCTGAAGTCCCCGGGTTTGACGCCGCCGTTCGCCAGCACCGAGGCGTTGCCGTCAGTGAGCCCCTGAAAGAGTTTGATACCGTCGAAGTCGGTCCGCTCGGCCAACTGACCGTCGGCGACCCCGATGAACGAGCCGGGGGGGCGAATCGCCGGAAAGAGCGACCGAGGCAGGTCGAGCGTCTCGAACAGCGACTCGAACCACGTGGGGAGTGGCGTCGTCACGTCGGCGCCGAACTTCAACGCGTTCGTCCAGTCGGTCTCGATATCGCGCCACGGCGTCGACGCGTCGAATCGGAGCCGGTACAACAGCCACGTCGTCGGGCTGAGAATCCACTCCACCCGCTGGAACTTTTCGGGGTGCTCCTCGCGAAGCTTCAGAATCTTCGGAAGAGGGCTGGTCGGAGAAAACGCGATATTCTGGTTAATCGAGAGGTCAGACAGGTCGAGGTCGCGGAGCTTCGACGCCTGTTCGGGCGCGGAATCGAAGTACATCTGCGGGGGGAACACCGGCTCGCCGTACTTGTCGACGAGCACGGCGGTCCCCGACGTACTCGCGACCGAGCCGATGCCGGTCTGCGGGAGCGCCGGCGCCGCCTCGTGGAGCGCTCGCTCCCACGCGAGCGTCGTCTGCTCGGCGACGGGTGCCTCACCGCCGGCGAGTCGTTCGCCGTCGGTGCTGTACACATCGACATGCACGCTCGCGGTACCGAGATGAACGCCGACCAGTTGCGGGCTCTCCATACCACGCTGTCACGCAGGACGCCATTAAATCCTTCCGAGGATGGTACCTCGACGAGGGCGCGAGGGCGCAGTTCGGCCGACTGGCAACAGCGGGGTTCAGTTGGCAATAGTTAGCATACGCTCTAGCGGAGAGCATATCTGGGTGACAAATGGCTCCGGTTCGGGAGAATACAATTAGATAACCGCAGAGAGAAGAGACATAATCAGATAGACCGTAATTATTGTTGGAGTAGCATGCATTCTGTATTTAAGAACGAATGTACACTCAGACTGAACAACACCGTCAGAGCCGGCGGCGACTTGCAAGAGCCGTCGAGACGTTCATTACAACTGTATTCTTGTAATCTTTAGTGGTTCGTGTGGAGTTCGATGACGTTGGCGGCGCTCTGGACGATGTCGGGAACCTCGTCGGTGAACCGCTCGTTATTCATGCGGCTGACGGGTTGCGAGACGCTGATTGCACCCAGGACGGTCCCGTCTTTCGCGATGATGGGGGCGCCAACGCATCGGAGCCCTCTGATGAGTTCCTCGTTGTCCACGGCATAGCCCCGGTCACGGACCGTCGCCAACTGTGCGTCGAGTTCCGCTCTGTCGGTAATCGTCTGGTCGGTCTCCGCGGGAAGGCCGTGTTCCTCGATGATTTCGTCGACGCGCTCGGACGGGAGGTGCGCCAGTATCGCCTTTCCGAGACCGATGGCGTGGAGCGGCCGTCTGAGGCCGGGGTAGATGTCTAAATCGACCGCCCGCTCACCCTGTTCGGAGGCGAGATAGACGCCCTGTCCGTACTCCTCGACCATCAGGTTCGCGAGCTCACCGGTCTGGGACGCCAACCGGTGGACCTCCCGCTTCGCCACCTGATACAGCGGGTGGCGGTGCTGTACGTATCCCCCGAACCCGAGCAGGCGGAGACTCAGTTCGTAATCGGTCCCGTCGCGGACGACGAACTTCTCGGCTTCGAGCGTGCTGAGGTGGTTGTGAACCGTGCTCTTGTTCATCCCGAGTTCCCGCGCGAGGAACGTCACACTGCTCGACCCGTGTTCTCGAAGCGCGTCGAGCACCCGAATCGTCTTCCGACTCGTTTCGATCCGGTTGGGCGCGTTTTCTGTCATAACTGCGTGTCGTCGAGGCAACCCTAAATAGTTTGTTCCACCGAGCAGAACAACTGTTCGACTCGGTGAGACAGTGGAGCGAACCACCGACACCGTCCGAACGGTGGTTGTAGAAGGGAGAGCCCAAGATATCTGCCGCCTAACGGTCACTGTGCGGCGTTCGGGAGATTGTCGGCAAAAACTATTTACGCTCACTCCCTGAGCTACGGTGTATGGAGATACAGACAGAGAGCTTCTCCATCGAGAGCCACAGCAGGTTCGAGATTCTGAGCGTCACTCCCGAGGTGGAAGCGACCATCGAGGACCTCGGCGTGACCGATGGACTCGTGTACGTGTCGACGCCCCACACGTCTGCGGCGCTCTCGACCAACGAGTACGAAGAGAAGCTCCTCGACGACATGATTGACAAGTTCAAGGAGATAGCCCCCCCGGACGACGGCTACTACCACGACCTCGACCACATCACCGCGGGCGAGCAGCCGAACGCCCACGCGCACCTCATCTCCGCGATGATCAAGCGACCGGTCCTTCTCGTCCTCCGCGACGGGGAGCTCGACCTCGGGACCTGGGAAGAGGTCATGTTCTTCGAACTGTGCGGCCCGCGCGAGCGAACGATTACCACGACGATTCTACGATAACCATGACGGACCAACGACTCGGACGATCGGTGACTGTCGCCATCGACCACGGCCTCCATTGGGGTTCGCTTGAGGGGTTCGAGGACCCCGCGGCGCTCCTCGACACGGTGTTGGACGCCGGCCCCGACGGTATCCTGGCGAGCGTGCCGTTTCTGAAGCGCTTCGAGGACCGAATCGACGCCGCCGACGTCCACACCATCGGCACGCTCGACCTCCTGTACGACTCGACGATGCCGGGCGACGTCGAGAACGCCGAAATCCACTCCCAGGTGTTCAGCGTCGAGGACTGCGCCGAGGTGGCCGACGCCGCGAAAGTCGCGCTCGTCTTCGGGCGGGAGAGTCCCGACGTGCTGAAGGAGAACGCCGAGTTCGTCGCGGCCGCGGCCGAAGACTGCGACGACGCGGGGATTCCGCTCATCGTCGAGCCCACACTCTGGGGCCAGCGCGCTGACGACGAGTTCGACACCGACTACCTCGTCAACGCCAACCGCCTCGGCTTCGAACTCGGCGCGGACATCCTGAAGACCCCGTACCCGCCCACGGGCTTCGAGCGCATCGTGCACAACGCGCCGGTGCCGACGTACATCGCCGGCGGCCCCACCGTCGAGACGGACCGAGAGGTACTGGAGATGGTCCACGGTGCCGTCGAGGCCGGTTCGCAGGGCGTGATGTTCGGCCGGAACGTCTGGCAGCGGGACGACCCCGCGGCCATCATCGACGCGCTCTCGGCCATCGTCCACGAGGGCGCGACTATCGAGGAGGCGGCGACGCTGTTATGACTCCCCGAGGTAGTTCCCGGACCCGCTCATGAACCTTCCGTACCCCCACTTTCAGGTCAACTTCAAGGTGTATCCGGACACGAGCGGCGAGGACGCGCTCGCGTTCGCGCGGCTGCTCGAAACGATAGAAGCGGAGACCGACGCGCGCTTCGTGTTGACGCCGCAACTGCCGGACATCCGGCTGATAACCGAACACACCGACCTCGCCGTCACCGCGCCCGCGATGGACGCCGTCGAGCCCGGTCGCGGGATGGGGAAAATCCTCCCGGAGACCGTCGCAGACGCGGGGGCCGACGGCGTCGTCATCAACCACGCGGAGAACCGCGACACGCTGTCCGACCTCGTGTGGAAAATCGAGCGCTGTCGCGACCTGGACCTCGACTCGGTCGTCTGCGTCGACAGCATCGAGATGGGTCGCGCGGTCGCGGAGTTCGACCCCGACTCGATGATATACGAGATGCCCGAGGACATCTCGTCGGACCGCGCGATTACGCAGACGCACCCCGACCGCGTTCGCGACTTCATGTCGATGGTCGAGACGGAGAATCCGCGCACTCGCGTCCTCGTCGGCGGCGGCATCTCGACCGCCGAAGATGTCCGCCTCGCCTTCGAACAGGGAGGTCACGCGACCGGTGCCGCGTCGGCCGTGTCGCTCGCGTCGGAGCCGGAGCCGCTCCTCCGCGACATCGCCGCGAGTTTCCCCTGAGACGGCCGCCGACGGCAGACAGTCCCGTCTCGCTCCGCTCGGGACTGCGGCGCGTCGGACCGGCGCAATCTTTTTAGTGGTCATCGATAATGTGCAATACACGACAATGACAGCGAAAAACATCCTCGTAGTGTGTGGCACATCGGTTGCGACGTCGACGGTCGTCAAGGAAGCGCTGAAAGAGAAGCTCCCGGAGCGCGGCCTCGACATCGGGACCATCGCCAAGGCGAAGGCGACGGAAGCCCCCGGCAAGGTCTCGTCGGGGAACTTCGACCTCATCGTCACCACGACGCAACTCAACGAAGACAAGTTCGACATCCCGGTCATCCACACGACGGCGTTCATGACCGGTATCGGCCAAGACGAGGTCCTCGACGACATCGCCGCGGCGCTCGAAGGCTGACCGATACGTCGCCGACACGAATCTTTCACGAATGACAGCAACATTTATGTAGAGACACTCTCATTCTGAGACAGGGTTGTGAGTTAATAACATGGCAGTACCAGACGTATTCTTACAGAGTGGTGTGAGTTCCCTGTTGAATTCTATCAACAGCGTAATCCAATCGTTGGGCGTGAGCGTCCTCCTGCCGATAATCATCTTCCTCATCGCGCTCGCGTTCCGGGTGGACGTGTTGAAGGCGGCGCGCTCGTCCATCCTCATCGGCATCGGCTTCATCGGCATCAATCTCGTCATCGGGCTGTTCAGCGAGAACATCAGTCCGCTGGCCCAACAGATGGTCGAGGTGACCGGCATCACGCTTCCGGCGGTCGACGTCGGCTGGCCCGCCGCCGCCGCCATCGCCTTCGGTATCGCGGAACTCGGCGTCTGGATGATTCCGCTGTTCGTGGTGATGAACCTCGTCCTCTTCGCTATCGGCTTCACGTACACGCTCAACGTGGACATCTGGAACTACTGGCACTTCGCCTTCATCGGCGGACTGGTCTACATGAGCACGAACAACTGGCTGTACTCGGTGGCGGTCGGGCTGACGCTGGGGCTGTTCGTCCTCGTGGCCGCGGACTGGACGCAACCGGCCGTCGAGGAGACGTTCGACACGCCCGGAATCTCCATTCCGCACGGGACCTCGGCACCCTACGCCGTCGCCGCGATTCCGATTCACTGGGCGGTGGATAAGACGCCGCTCGGGAACATCGAAGCCGACCCCGACGCGATTCAAGACCGGTTCGGCATCCTCGGCGAACCAATCTTCGTCGGCCTCGCCATCGGGCTCGTCATCGGTATCGCCGCCTACAGTAACGCGCTCTTCGTCGCCGAGAGCTGGTACGCCATCCTCACCGCCGGCATCTCGTTCGCCGCGGTGATGCACATCCTCCCGATGATGGTCGGCATCCTCATGGAGGGGCTGACGCCGCTTTCGGAGTCGATTCGGAACTACATGACCTCGCGGTTCGAAGACCGCGACATGGCGATTGGCCTCGACTCGGCTATCCTCATCGGCCACGAGTCGGTCATCGCGTCCAGCCTGCTCATCGTCCCCATCGCCATCGTGATGTCGATTATCCTCCCCGGCAACGACGTGCTGTGGGGAATCGACCTGGCGACGTTCCCGTTCTTCTTCGCGCTGATGGTCCCTATCATGAACGGCAACATCGTGAAGATGGTCGTCACGGGCACCATCCTGCTGGTTCCGCTGCACTACATCTCCTCCGCGGTGGCTCCGCTCCTGACGCAGGCGGCTGGGAGCGCGGGCTTCGACCTCGGTGGTCGCGGGCTCATCACGTCGCCCGTCGCTGACGCGGGGTCGCCCGCGACGGGCATTCTGGCCCTCATCCCGGCACCGGTCGCCCTCGCGGTCGGACTCGTCGTCGTCCTCGGCATCTGGGTCGCGCTTCGGATGTGGCCCCAGCGGATGTACATGGTCGCCGGCGCGTCCGAAGAGAAAGCGCGGGAGACCGTCGAACGTCGTCACACCGGCAAAGGCGGCGGCCTCCTGCCCAACAAACTCGGCTCGACCGTCGACGCCTCGGGCGCAGAGGGTCGCTCCGACGACTGACCGCGCAGTTACCCGTCGGTGTCCGCGACTCGACCGCGACGAGTCGCCGCGTTTTGCGGCATCGCCGGCGAACCGGTACCAACACTTTTCTCGGAGACCCGCGTACGACTCATCGATGCGAACCGAAAGCCTCGAACTGACTGGCGAGACGGACGAAGCGGTCCTCACGGAACTCGGCGCGTACGCCTACGACCAAGGCTGGGCCGACAAGAGCTACGCGGACGCCCTTCTGGCACGCGAAGCCGATTACCCGACGGGACTCGACATCCCGACGATGGGGTTCGGTATCGCCATCCCCCACGCCGACCCCGACCACGTCACAGAACAGGCCGTGCTCCTCGGACTGCCGCCCGCGGGCGAGTCGATAGCGTTCCGGAGCATGGACAACCCCGACGAGCGCGTCGACGCCGAAGTCGTCGTGTTACTCCTCGTGACAGACACCGACGGGTACTCGTCGTTCCTCTCGAACCTCGCGAAACTCTTCCAGGCCGAGGAGTTCGCCGAACTGACGAAGCGCCGCGACGCCGACGGCCTGCTCGACCTCGTCGTCGAGCGCTGCGTCGATTTCGACGGTTGAAAGGGAGAAGACGACGCCGCGGAGTGGTGCTTCACGACGAGCGAGCGACCAGTACTCCACTTCACTCCATTCCACTCTCCTCCAGTTCTCAGTCGACGAGCGCTCGCACGTCCTCGCGGGTCTCGTCGCTGAGAGTCGCCTCGGCGAGCGCCGGCGTCGAGTCCGCGTCCGCCGGCAAAGGCGCTCGCCTAGCGGAAAAGCCTTAGTACCGGCGTGGGAAATGCCCGCACGGATGGCAGCGAAATCAGCGACAGTAGTCGTAGAGCACGAGACCGGTCTCCACGCGCGTCCCGCGTCGATGTTCGTCCAGACGGCGTCGAAGTTCGAGACGGATATCTCCGTGCGGAAAGCCGGCGGGGAGACGGAAGTAGACGCCAAAAGCAGTATCGCCGTTCTCTCGCTCGGCGTCGGCCCGGACGAGGAAATCGTCATCACCGCCGACGGTAACGACGGCGAACAGGCCGTCGAGCGACTGGTCGAACTCGTCCGGAACGACTTCGACCTCGATACGTGAACCGCCTCGGAGTCAGGCCCCGAGGCACTCGCCTCGCGTATCCGTAGACGACCGCTCGGACTCGTGGCCGAGCCGACGCCCGACGACGGAATGGGCGCGACGAGTGACTACAACGCCGCCTGCAACCGCGTCGGTGCTTCGACCGTGGAGGGGAGCGGCCTCGCGGAATCGGTCGCGATTCCCCCAGCCGAGTCTTAGATAGATACTTGATGTTTTCCAATACTATCCAGATACTCTATGATTTCATCCGACAGTCCGAGAGCAAGCGATATATCTCGCATAGAGAAACTGAGAGTGGATTTAACCGCAGATTGAGATTTCAGACAGTCAGGAATCGCAGTCGTAGTCCGACGAAGCTATCTGAGTTCCTCGTCGCTCTCAAACGCGTTTATCGGGGTTTTCAGATATATCTCTCTACTCCGACGATATCGAATGACATAATTCCTGATATGTATTATAAATGAGTAGGTCTGGTGACGAACTTAGGTCGCGGGATGCGTATGTGTCGCTACCGAGGAACGAGCGCCGTCACGCTGTGGTGGCCGCGTCACGACGGAGTCGCCAAGGTCGGAGCGACGACTACTCGGTCGTCGTGTCGTTCGTCGCGGCCGGCGGGCTGAAGTCGCTCGGCGGTTCGGACCCGTTCGGTGGCTCGCCCGGGCCGCCGCCACCGGCCGAAAACGAGTCGTCCGCGGCCGTTCCGCCGACCGCGAGCGCCTGCCGCCGCGTCAGCAACCGACCGACCGGTTCGTCGTCGGTGTCCATAGTCGTCTGTTCGCCGTCGGGAACGTCGCGGCGCACCCGACGGTCAGGCGGTCAAAAAACACGTGCCGAAGTGCGGCCTGTCGGGAGGTCGGCGCGCCTAGTGGAACAGCCGCCACACCAGTCCGAGGAGGATGAACGGCGCGAACGGAATCATGAGCACTGCGATCCCAGCGACGATGAGCGTCCCCATGAGACCCATCTGGGTGTTCGAGTAGTCGGTTCGAACGGGGTTGACTGCGCGGGCCATACGTAGTCGTCCGTTCCCATCATACATAAGCTGACTGAATAGTTAATATATAAATATCGGCGGACGAGGGCGGCGGTTACGGGCGGGGAGACGGCGGAGCGGCGCGCGGGGTTACGCCCGCGACGGTTCCGGCGCGCGGAGCGCCAGAAGCACGCCGACGACGGCGACGCCGCCCGCGGCGAAGAACGCGGGCGCGTAGCCCGCGTAGTCGATGATTGCGCCGGCAGCGATGGGCGCGGCGAACGCGCCGAGGAGGCCGACGCTCGTCAGGAGCGAGACGGCCGTGGTTCGCACCGACGGGGCGACGAGTTCGGCGATGTACGAGAAGATGAGCCCCGTCACGAGTTGGATGGCGAAGCCGACGACGACGACCGCGCCGACGACGGGGCCGAGTCCCGAGACGAACGCGAAGGCGACGACCGCGGGCGTGGCGACGGCGAACGACGAGACGATGACGCGGCGGCGACGGCCGCCGAACACGCGGTCGGTCACCACACCGCTCGTCGACCGCGCGACCGCGCCGATGGCGGGGAACAGCGCGGTCAGGAGACCGCTCGCCGCCAACGAGATTTCGAACTCGCTGGCGAGGAAGCTCGGCAGCCAGGTGTTGACGAACAGGTACAGCGAGTAGGCGAGAAAACAGAGCCCGCAGACGGTCCAGACCGCCCGGCTGCCGAACAGTTCGCGGAGTGCCGCCCCGTCGGGGGACGGCGCGTCGACACCGGGGACGCGGCGGCGAGTCGCGGCCGCGAAGAACACGACGCCGACGACGGCGACCCCGGCGTACAGCGGGAGAATCGCGGGCCAGCCCGCCGCGTTTGCGATGAGCGGGCTCCCGAACTGCCCGAGGGCGAACCCGACGGGCGCACTCGCGGTGAACACGCCGACCGCGGTCGCGCGCCGTGCCGGCGGGACCGCGTTGCCGACGACGTTCGCGCCCGCGTTCCAGAACGTGACGTAGGCGAGTCCGCCGAGCACCCGCGAGGCGAGGAGCCAGCCGAACGCGCCGGCGGTGGCCGCGTACCAGCCCCAGCCGCCGGCGACGACGAGCGCGACGGTCGCCAGTCCGACCACGCGGCGCACGGAAAAGCGGTCGAGGACGACGCCGACGGGGACGCTCGTGACGACCGCCGTCGCGTACATGATGCTGACGAGCCAGCCCGCCGCGCTCGAACTCAGTCCGAGGGAGTCCTGAATGGCCGGAAAGACGCTCGCCGGGGCGATTTCGTAGGCCGCGGCCGCCGTCGAAAGCAGGAAGAAGCCGACGACGATGCCCAGTGTCTCGCGTCGCGTGCCCGTCGTGTCGTCAGTCGTACTCACGGTTTCGCTACCTGCTCGGCGGAAGGATATGAAACCGCGTGATGTCGGTCTGGTGTCGCGGCGACCGCGGGTGCCTCACCGACTCAGTCGTCCCCGCGGAGCGCCCGCTCGATGGTCGTGTCGCCGCCCGTGAGCGTCAGCGTCTCGCCGACCGTCCGGTCGATATCGAGACTGGCGACGACCGCCTGTGCGACGTCGGCCCGCGGAATCTCGGGCGTGTCGCCGTCGAGACTCTCGACGGTCAGCGAGACGGAGCCGGTTCCCTCTGCGTCGGTGAGCCTCGTGGGGCGGAGAATCGTCGCGTCGAGCGACGACTGTTCGAGGTAGTCGTCCGCGCAGCGCTTGGCGACCAGATACGGGCGCAGCGCCTCCGGGCCCGAAAGTGGGTCGCCCGCGCCGATGGAGCTAATCATCACGAAGCGGTCGATACCCGCCTCGACGCAGGCGTCAACCACCCGCCGAGCGCCCCAGAGGTCGACCATGAGCGTCTTGTCCGCGCCGGTCGACCCGCCGGAGCCGGCGGTGAACACGACCGCGTCGGCTCCGTCGAGCGCCGCGTCGAAGTCGCCTTCGAGGTCGCCCAGTCGCGGCTCACCGCCGCGGTCGCGAACCGCCTCGAACTGCGATTCGTCGCGGACGACGCCGACGGGGTCGTGCCCGGCGTCCGCGAGTCGGGGGAGTAGCTCTCGGCCGATACCGCCGTTCGCGCCGATGACTGCGACCTGCATCGTTCGCTGTCCCGTAGTCGCCCCGGCCAGATAGGGGCTGGGTTCAGCGAAGGTGACGTGCGCGACTCGTCGCGGTGGAGCACCGACCCCGACACCCGATATCCCTCGTCGAACCGGCGGGTGCTGCTGGAAGCAACACCGTCGTTGGTCCGCAGGTCGGTGTTCACGTATGCGCGATTCGAACCGCCAGTGGATATTCGCCGAACGGCCCGAGGAAGAACCGGACATGGACAGTTTCGAACTCCGCGAGGGCGACCTGCCGGAGCCGCGACACGGGGAGCTCCTCGTTCGCGTGCGGTACCTCTCTGTCGACCCGTACATGCGCGGCCGGATGCGGGACGCGGAGTCGTACGCCGAGCCGTGGTCGGTCGGTGACCCGATGCAGGGGGCCGTCGTCGGTGAAGTCGTCGAGAGCGAAAGCGACGCGTACGACGCGGGCGACCTCGTGAGCGGTAACGGGACGTGGGCCGACTACACCGTCCTCGACGCCGACAACGTCGCGCCGGTCGACCCATCGGTCGCGGACCTCCCCGCCTATCTCGGCGTGCTCGGGATGCCCGGGCGGACGGCGTACTTCGGCCTGCTCGACGTGGGCGACCCCTCGCCCGGCGAGACGGTCGTCGTCTCCGGGGCCGCCGGCGCGGTCGGCTCCGTCGTCGGCCAGATTGCGAAGTTCAACGGCTGTCGCGTCGTCGGCTTCGCTGGCTCCGACGAAAAGGTGTCGTGGCTCACCGACGACCTCGGCTTCGACGCCGCAATCAACTACAAGGCGGTCGACGACTACCGGGCGGCGCTCGACGACGCCGCCCCCGACGGCGTCGACGTCTACTTCGACAACGTCGGCGGCCCCATCACCGACGCGGTGTTCACGAAGCTGAACCTCGACGCTCGCGTCGCCGTCTGCGGGCAAATCGCCCACTACAACGACGAGGGCGTACCGACCGGCCCGCGAAAGCTCCCGCAGCTCATCGCGCCGCGCGCGAAAGTCCAAGGGCTGCTGGTCGGTGACTACGCCACCCGCTTCGGACAGGCCAGCGAACAGCTCGGGTCGTGGGTCGCGTCGGGCGACCTCGAACACCGCGAAACCGTCGTCGACGGGCTGGAGAACGCGCCCGACGCGTTCCTCGGACTGTTCTCCGGCGACAACATCGGCAAGCAGGTCGTCGGCGTATCGGAGTCCTAACCCGACGCCGACGCGGGCGGCGGCGGAGTCCCGGTCGACTCCCGGACGCGGACCGTCGTATCACTCAGTTTTAGGCCGGACTAAATTTCGAAGCAGCTATATTGTTTTAGGCTGGCCTAATTCGTATGCTGGACGACGCTGACGAGAACGCGGAACCGACGCGGAGAGATTACCTGAAGTACGGCGGGGCGCTTTTCGGTGGCGGAGCGCTCGCTGGCTGTGCCGGGCAGTCGGGCGACGGCGCGACGACGACGGCGACCGAGACCGCCACGGCGACGGAGGCCGAGGCGGAAGCCACCGAGACGGCGACCGAGACGGCCGAATCGAGCTACGCGGCCGAGTTGTCGCCGGTCGGGACGGTCACGTTGGACGAGCCGCCGACGAACGTGTTCACCCACTTCCCGTGGTTCCCGGACATGGCGAGCGCGCTCGGGCAGGGCGACACCGTCAACAACCTCTGGTGGGACGGCACCGTCGCGGGGCTCGAATACTTCACCGCCGGCTTCGACGGCTTCGAAATCGAGTGGGCGGACGCGGCGGGCGAGTACGGCTTCACGAAGGAGCGACTGTACGAACTCGACAGCGACCTCCACCTCGTCGACCCCGCGTGGGTGACCACGCAGGACAACTGGAACCGAGCCGACACCGACGAAGTCGCGGACAACATCGGCCCGTGGTTCGGGAACTATTACAGTAACTTCAACGCCGCGCCGCCCGAAGAGTGGGCCGACGGCTACGAGTATTACGACCTCTGGGAGCTGTTCGAGCGCGTCGCGTCGCTGTACGGCGAACGCGAGCGCTACGAAGCGCTCCAGTCCGTCCGCGACGACCAGCTCACTACCGTCGAAGACGGCCTGCCGCCGGAGTCCGAGCGCCCGACCGCCGCGTACCTCTCCATCTCGACGGACCTGTCGAGCATCTACCTGCTCCGCCTGAACGCGCCCGGCTACTGGAACGCCCACACCCGGCCGCTCGGCGCGGTCGACGCCTTCGGTGACGAAGAGTTCACGGGGCCGTTCCAAGAGGTCGACGTGGAGGCACTTCTCGAAGCCGACCCCGACGTGATTCTCGCGCTGTGGACGGTCACGGAGACGTTCGACTTCGACGGGCTGAAACAGAACCTCCGGGACGACCCGGTCGGCCGCGAACTGGCGGCCGTCCGGAACGACCGCGTCTACCCGCAGGGGACCCGGTGGCAGGGGCCGCTGATGAACCTGTTCCAGACCGAGATGACGGCCAAACAGCTCTATCCCGAGCGGTTCGGCGCGTGGCCGACCTACGAGGACGGCGACGACTACCCCGACTTCGGGGCCGACGAACAGCTGTTCGACCACGCGCGGGTCGAGGAACTCGTCGCGGGAGGGAGTTTGTAGGTGCGGGTCCTCGTCAGTCGTCGGTCGACGAGGGCGAGCCGCGACGGTCGCCGGCGTCCCCGGGGGCTTCGCCCGGCTGGTAGGTAATCTGCCACCCGGTCACGCCCATGAGGAGCAAGACGAGCGGCGACAGCAGGCCGAAGAAGTAGTACGGCGCGTACTCGAGGGTACCGACGCCGAGCGTGCCGGCCATGAACAGCGCCCCGCTGTTCCACGGGATGAGCGCGCTCGTCGTCGTCCCCGCGGACTCGATAGCCCGCGAGAGGTTCTCGCTTTGGAGTCCCTGTTCCTCGTAGAGGTTCCGGAGCGTGATGCCGGGGACGACGATGCTGATGTACTGCTCGGCGGCGAGGACGTTCATCGACACCGCGGAGACGGCGGTCACGCCGGTGAGACTCGCGACACCGCGGCTCAGCCGGCCGAGGTGGTGTGCGAGCACGGCGAGGATGCCGGCGCGTTCGAGCATCCCGCCGAGCGACAGCGCCGCGATGGCGATGGTGACCACCCACGCGCCGCCGATCATCCCGCCGCTGGCCAGCAGGCCGTCGACGAGTTCCATCCCGGTCGACGGCGAGGTTCCCGACTGCGCGATGGACCACACGGCCCCGAACGCGGTTCCCTGCATCACGACCGACGTGAGTGCGCCCGCGAACACGCCCGCGCCGAGCGTCGGCAACGCGGGCACGCCGTAGAGCGCGAGGCCGAACGTGACGACGAGCGGGGCGAAAGTGAGCGCCGATATCGCGTACGACCCGGTGAGCGCGCCCTGAATCTCGGTGATGCGGCCCACCGGGATGTTCCCGGAGGCTTGGACGCCGAGGACCGCGTACAACACGACGGCGATGCCGAACGCGACGAGCGAGCTGTCGCGCATGGCGTTGACGTGGTCGAACAGGTCGGTGTTCGTGACGGCGGCCGCGAGGTTCGTCGTGTCCGACAGCGGCGACTGTTTGTCGCCCATGTACGCCCCCGAGAGGATGGCCCCCGCGGTCATCGGGGCCGGAATCCCCAACCCGGCGCCGATGCCGATAAACGAGACGCCGAGCGTGCCGGCGGCCGTCCACGACGACCCGATTGCGAACGTGACGATCGACGCGAGCACCGCCGTGATGGGCAGGAAAATCGTCGGCGTCAGCAGGTCGAGGCCGTAGTACATCAGGCTCGGAATCGTCCCCGCGGCGACCCACGTCGCGATGAGCGCGTAGACGACGAACATGATGAGGATGACCTGAATCCCCATGTGGAGGCTGTCGGTGATGCCGTCGTAGAGCTCCGCCCAGGAGATGCCCAGCCAGTACCGACTGAACAAACCGGTGAAGCTGATGCCCCAAAACAGGGGGAACTGCGGGTCGAGGCCGTAGACGACGATGCCGACGCCGAGGAAGACGAGCATCCCGAAGACGGGGACCAACGCTTCGAGCAGCGAGGGTCGGTCGTCGGCGTCGAGTTCCTCGTACAGGCGGGGCTCGAACGCTAACCCCATCGTGACACCTCCACCGGTCGCCGTCCGTCGCCCGCCCGCCCCGTCGGGGTTCCGCGGCCGAGGCCGCCCGAGACCGGACCGGCGCGGTCGGCGCGTGCCGTCGGTCCGCGTTCACCGACCGTCGTTGGAAGCCGATACGTGCGCGCTCGCACCCGGTCCACCGCGGGCGCATCCCGGCGGCGGCCAGATGGTTGACAGACCATACCACTCGAACAATCATTAATGTCCCATATAAATTTTTATTTGGAGATTTCACCAACGAATGTTTGATAAAGTCAAACAAGATAGCGACTAGAGCGGACAAACGGGGATGTCAGTCGAATCGCAGTTTGATATAACAGAACTAATAGCACTCCACCGAGTTCGGGGTCGTATGGACGACAGTCGCCCCGCGGACGGCCCGCGTCGAATCAAATCCGTACAGACGGCGAGCGAGATTCTGGCCGCGATACAGCGGCGGTCCGACCCGACGTTCAGCGACGTCTGCGACGAACTCGACGCCTCGAAGGGGACCGTCCACACCTATCTCGCGACGCTCGAAGCGGAGGGACTCGTGGCGAAGGTCGACGGCCGCTACCGCCTCGGCCTCCGACTGGTCACGATGGGCGAAACCGTGCGCAACGAGACGCCGCTGTACCGCGCGGGACAGGTCGAGGTGGACAAACTCGCCGAGACGACCAGCGAGTACGTCCACCTGACGGTCGTCTCCCGCGGCAAGGAGGTGACCATCTACGAGAGCCGCGGCGACAACGCGGTCGCGACCGACTACCACCTGCGGATGCGCGAGGCCCCGCAGTACCTCCATTGTACGGCGACCGGGAAGGCGATGCTCGGCCACTTCGACGACGACCGCGTCCGCGACATCGTCGACGACCAGGGGCTCGTCGAGCAGACCGACAACACCATCTCCGACGCCGACCGCCTGTTCGACGAACTCGAGGAGATTCGCGAGCGGGGCTACGCGGTCAACGACGAAGAGGAGCTTCGCGGCATGCGCTCTATCGGTGCACCGATTCGCGGCGTCGACGGCGACGTCTGCGGGGCGGTCAGCGTCACCGCGCCGACGAGCCGACTCTCCGGGGACCGCTTTCGCTCGGAAATCCCCGAACTCGTGATGCAGGCGGCGAACATCATCGAGGTGAACCTCGAAACGACCACGTTCGACCCGTCCCGGTGAGCCGGACTTTGACGATTCCAAACGTCGCGCGACTCCGGCGCGTGGCGAGTCACCTCACGAGGAGCGCCCTCGGCGCGAACCGCCGCCGATTCGCGACCTGCGACGCGTTCGCACGCTCCGATATAGTTCGTTATTATCAAACAACTTCCCCTGATAATCAGACGTTCGGCTACCGAGACCCATATTTGAAGATGTTACTCAGTTTTCTAGGTAGTTTTATGTTACATTGTCCACCAGGGTGTTCGTATGGATCGAGACTCAGTCGAGCCGACCGTCACGTCGCTCCCGGGACCGAAGGCCTCAGAGTGGGTCGAGTATCACCAGTCGACCGCCGCGACGAGCACGTACGTCTACGAGTTCGTGTGGGATATCACCAAAGACGCCGTCGGGCCGTTCTGTACCGACCCCGACGGCAACGTGTTGCTGGACTTCACGAGCCACGTCGCGGCCGCGCCGCTCGGCTACAACAACCCCGAACTGCGGTCCCGCCTCGACGACCTCGACCTCGTCGACCCGATGAAAATCGCGGGTCAGGACTTCTACGTGAGCACCGGCGGGTCGCCCGAGACGGCGTCGCTGCCCGGGCCGGCCCACCTCATGGACCGCCTGACCGACCTCACCGACCACTACGGCCTCGACACGGTGTTCCTGTCGAACTCCGGGGCCGAAGCGGTCGAAAACGCCATCAAAATCTGTTACGACGCCTGCGAGACCCCGAAGTACGGCATCACCTTCGACGGGGCGTTCCACGGCCGCACTCTCGGCGCGCTCTCGCTCAACCGCTCGAAGTCCGTCCACCGCCGCAAGTTCCCCGAAGTGAGCGGCATCCACGACGTGCCGTACTCGATGGCGGGCCTCGAAACGCTGCGCGACAAACTCGACGATACCCACGGTCACCTCCCCGCCGACCAAGTGGCGTTCCTCATCCTCGAACCCGTTCAGGGCGAAGGCGGCTACCACGTCCCGAGCGAGGCGTTCATGCGCGAGGTACAGGCCATCTGCGACGAACACGACATCCCCGTCATCGCTGACGAGATTCAGTCCGGCGTGGGTCGGACCGGCGAACTGTGGGCCTCGGACCACTACGACCTCGAACCGGATGTCATCACCAGCGCGAAGGCGCTTCGGGTCGGCGCGACGGTGGCGAACGAAGCGCTGTTCCCCGACACCGAAGCGCGACTGTCATCGACGTGGGGTGCGGGCGACATCCTCGCGTCGATTCAGGGCACGCTGACGCTCGACGTCATTCAGGAACAGGACCTCATGGCGAACGCGACCGAAAAGGGCACGCGGTTCCGCTCGGACCTCTCTCGGCTCGCCGAGCGGACCCCCTGTCTCACTGACGTGCGTGGCCTCGGGCTGATGACTGCCGTCGAATTCGATACCAAGGACCGTCGCGACGAGGTCCTCGAGGCCGCGCTGTCCGAGGGGCTTCTCACGCTCGGCTGCGGTAAGCGGTCGCTTCGCCTCCTGCCGCCGCTCGACGTGACCGACCGCGAACTCGACCTCGCACTCGAATGCCTCGAAACCGCCCTCGACAGCGTCGCGACTCACCGCGTCAGGTCGACCTGAATAGATTTCGCGGTGCTGATGACCTGCCCGGTGATGTCCTCTTCGAGATACCGGCCGGTGAGTCGACTCGACGGCCCGCAGACCCCGATAGCCGCCGCTGGCGCGCGCAGTCAGGGCGATGGGGTTCCAACCCCGTTGACATCTCCCCGCGCCTGAAGACGTCCCCAGAACGCAGAGCGTTCTGGTGTGCGAACGAGGCGCAGAGCGTCTCGTCAACGCGGGAATCCCGACCGCAGTTGGGATATCAGGGTTCGCGGTTAGCAACTTGTTCTCGTGGGGCGAAACGGCCCTCACTACGGTCGAACAGGTGAACCGCTGGCTGTGCCAACCAGCTGCTATCCCTATCACCGCCATCCGTGGCGAGACTTGAGAGTACCTTTTGTCGAATATTCTCTGCACCATTCACGTCCGCGTTCGCCACTGTATCGCACTCCTTACACACGTACAGTCCACGTTCAACACGCTAGTTCTCGACGACGGCTTCGTCAAGCGACCGACCGGTCCGGGGTTGGGTATCGAGGTGGACGAGGGGTACGTCCGCGAGCGCTCCCAAGACGAGGTCAACTGGTACAACCCCGTCTGGCACCACGACGACGGCCGACTCGCCGAGTGGTGAGCGGGGGGCGTCCGCCGCGAACGACTCACCGTGAGGCAGGCCGGTCGGTCAGTATCTTCACCACATATGTGCTCTATTTGAACAATACAGCCATCTGAGTTAACAGATGAATATACATGTTAGTATAGTTTTTGTGGAGAGAATTAGCTATCTTTGAGAAATGGTATTATTGCTGAAATCAAACCAGAGTTGGGAAAATCTCAGATAAATACTTATCCACATCATAATTGAATAGTATAACTCCATTTATACCAATATAAGTCAAAAACTTCAAAATAGCTCTGAGAATAGATATTCTATATCGTCGCTTCTAATATATTCTATCCAGATATTATTGAATAGTATTTGCACTACTATATAGGGGATTGTTCGCGGTAATCGCGTCTCGAATCAGTGTTTACCACGGGGGTCCTCGATGTCAAGGACACCACGACCTAACGAGCGAGCGCCGCAGTCGACCGGCGCGGACCGAGCGACGAGTAGTCCTGCGACAGCGCTTTAATCATCCTCGACGCGCCGGTCCACCCCGATGAGTGAGCCGAGCCTGCCGAACGCGGCGATATCGCGGTCGAATCTGCCGGCCCAATAGTGAACTTACTGTTCGGTCTCGTACTGGTCCATCACGTAGGAGAGAAGCGGCGCGATGTCTCGCGGTTCGGCGTCTTCGAGCAGTTCGAGACCGAGTGCGACGACGAGCGGGTAGTAGTGCCGGAGTTTCTTTAGCTCGGCACCGCTCGACCGCTTCGATTCGAGGCTGTGTTCTCGGAACACCAGCTCCAGCTCCTCGCGGAGTTCCGCGGGGAGGTAGACGGTTATCCCCACCCACTCGGATTTCACGTCGAGGTCGTCGTTCGGGAGCGTCGTCTGCTGGTTCGACCGGTTTGACCACTGCTTTGCGAGCCCGGTCGGCGCTTCTTGATGCTCCAGCGGGCTTTGTTCCGGGGCGTCCGTGGGTTCGTCGTCAGTCATGCGTGAGCCTCCCGGAAAGCGGTGGCATCCGTGTCGAATATCGCTGTGAGAGACATCGTGTATTACTCGTATTACGGGTTACTCGCCGCGGGCATAACAGTTTCCCCGCATCGGAGGTAGTTTGATATGGGTTTCACAGCATCGTCTAGTATGACCAGCCAGCCGCCATACATGGACTCAGGTCAGTCGACCGAGGCCCGGGTCGCTGACCTGCTGGAGCGCATGACGCTCCGGGAGAAAGCCGGGCAGATGGTGGGGCTGCACGTCGGCTCGTTCACCGTGTTACAGCGCGAGACCTCTTGGACGACGACGTTAGATGACGCCAAAGACGCCATCCGCGACCACCAGGTCGGGTCGGCCACGCCGTTCGGCACCGGCTTCTCGCCGTACAACACCGCCGTCGTCGCGGGCCGCGTCGCGAATCAACTCCAGCGCGTCGCCGTGAACGAGACGCGGCTGGGCATCCCGCTTCTCGTCCCGGTCGACGCGATTCACGGCCACGCGCACATCGAGGGAGCCACCGTGTTCCCGCACAATCTCGCCATGGCGGCGACGTGGAATCCCGACCTCGCCGAGCGCGCCGCGCGAATCACGGCGGTCGAGATGGCGGCGACCGGCGCGAACCAGAACTACGCTCCGACCGCGGACGTCGCCCGAGAACCCCGGTGGGGGCGAACGTACGAGACGTACGGTGAGTCCTCGTCGCTCGTCGAGGCGTTCGTCGCGGCGGAGACGCGGGGCCTCCAAGGTGAGTCGTTGCGCGACCCCACGTCAGTCGCGGCGACGGTGAAACATTACCCGGCGAGCAGTGAGCCGACCCGCGGCGAGGACACGGCACCCGTCGATATCTCGATGGGGACGCTCCGACGCGTCTTCCTCCCGCCGTTCGAGCGCGCCATCGACGAGGGGGTCGCGGGGGTGATGCCCATGTACAACGCGCTCGGGAACGAACCCGCGCACTCCTCGACGTTCTACCTGACCGACCTCCTCAGAGACCGCCTCGGGTTCGAGGGCGTGACCTGTTCCGACTGGCTCGCCGTCTGGATGCTCGTCGAGCGGCACCAGACCGCCGCATCGTTCGCCGAGGCGGTCGAACAAGTCGCGACCGCCGGACTCGACATCGCGTCCGTGGGGGGAACCCAGCACGCGGACACGCTCTGTGAACTGGTCGAGTCGGGCGACCTCCCGGAGTCACTACTCGACCGAAGCGTGCGGCGCATCCTCGCGCTGAAGTTCGAACTCGGGCTGTTCGAGGACCCGTACGTCTCACCGCGGTCTGCAATCATCGACGTGGGGTCCGAGGAACACCGGCGGGTGTCGAGGGAAGCCGCCCGACAGTCCGTGACCCTCTTGCAGAACGACGAGGAGACGCTGCCGCTGGGCGACGTGGACGAACTCTTCGTGACGGGGCCGAACGCCGACTCGCTCGATAACCTCCTCGGCGGCTGGACGGTGTTCGACTTCGACGAAAACGAAGGCCCGACCGTTCGGGGCGGCTTGGAACACGTCGTCGACGACGGAACGACGGTGACGTACGAACCGGGCGTGGGCTCGGACGAGTCCGCAGGGAGAGACGCCGTCGCAAGTCGCGCCGAACGCGCCGACGCGACGGTCGCCGTCCTCGGTGAGCCGTGGTACCTCCACGAGTTCGGCCCGGCGTCGCTACGCGGCGAGAACGGCGGCTTCCCGCAACGGAACTCGCTGGAACTGCCACCGGCACAGCGGGACCTACTGGACGCCGTGGCCGCAACCGACACGCCGACGGTCCTCGTGCTCGTCACCGGGCGACCGCTGGTTCTGACGGACGTGCTCGACCAGGTCGACGCGGTCGTCGTCGCGTTCTTCCCCGGTCTCGAAGGCGGTCGCGCGATTGCCGACGTGCTGGTCGGGAACACGAACCCGTCCGGTCGCCTGCCGATTACGTTCCCCCGCTCGATGGGCGACTTCCCGGTTCGACACGACTGGCTTCCGCATCCGAGTCCGTTGGGGATGGACGAACATCTCCCGTCGTACGACCCGCTTTTCGAATTCGGCTTCGGGCTGAGCTACACGGAGTTCACGTACGACTCGCTCGACGTGTCCGAGGAGACCATCGCTGACGGAGGCGAGGTGACCGTGTCGGTGACGGTGACGAACACCGGCGACCGCGCGGGAACCGAGACGGTCCAGTTGTTCGGTGAGCACCGACACAGCTCCGTGGTGACGCCCGTCCGTGAGTTGCAGGGCTTCACGAAGGTCACGCTCTCGCCGGGCGAGACGCGAACGGTGACGATAACGCTCACCGCCGACGACCTCCGGGTCGTCAAACCGGACGGCTCCCGGACGCTCGAAAGCGGGGCGTACGAGCTGTTCGCCGGCGACCGAACCCAGACGCTGGCGATTTCGTAATACCGGTATTACCGACTCGCGAGGTTCGTTTTATACACACCTGTACCGCCGAACTAAATACGGGCACGGACCGAACGTCGGGTGGGCGCGAGATGAGATTACACTCTTATTCGTGTAATCTTTGGTCGCGGGGACGCACACATCGCGTCGAGTCCCAACGTGAACGCGTCGACCCCGCGCATTCGATTCCGTTTTAGAAATACTAGTAATACGGATATGATGTCGATGGGATGGCTCTCCCGACCGAACGGGAGACAGCGGTGCTTCAAGGCGAGACTCCGAAGTTCTCCTTCCGGTCGTTCGAGTGCAGTGTTCGGTTTCGACCCGAAATCCGGGGCGGCGAACCGGCGAGTAATACTAGTCATATTTCCAATCGTTTTATGAGCGTTTGCCGGCACTTGACCACAGGGATGGAAACCGCCGAAGCCGACGTTGAGACGGTAGTCGACGAACTCACGCTCGAAGAGAAAATCCAACTCGTCCACGGCGCGGTCGACCCGGACGGAACGGCGACGGGCTACCTCCCCGGCGTCGACCGACTCGGAATTCCGGAGCTCAGGCTGGCCGACGGACCGCTCGGCGTCCGCGTCAACGGCGCGCCCGCCACGCTGTTTCCCGCGTCGATTGCCCTCGCGGCGACGTTCGACCCGAATCTCGCGCGCGAGCAGGGGGCCGCCATGGGGCGCGAGGCGAACGCCCGCGACCAAGACGCGCTGCTCGGTCCCGGACTCAACCTCATTCGGGTGCCGCACTGCGGACGGAACTTCGAATACTACTCCGAAGACCCCGTTCTCACGGCCGCGTTCGCCGGGGCGGCCGTCGAGGGTATCCAGTCGGCCGACGTCATCGCGACCCCGAAACACTACGTCGCCAACAACCAAGAGACACACCGAGCGTCGGTGAACGTGAGCGTCAGCGAGCGTGCGCTCAGGGAGTGTTACCTCCCCGGGTTCAAAGCGGCCGTCGACGCCGGTGCCGGGTCGGTCATGACCGCCTACAACAGCGTCAACGACTCGTTCATGAGCGAGAACCGCCCGCTCGTCACTGACGTGCTGAAAGGCGAGTGGGGCTTCGACGGCTACGTCGTCTCCGACTGGTTCGGAGCCGTCAGCACAGTCGAGTCGGCCAACGGGGGGCTGGATCTCGAAATGCCGGGCGTCACCCGCGACGAACTCTGGGAGATGTTCGACCTCGAACCCCCCGAAGACGACGATGACGCCGTCTTCGGCGAGACCGCGGACGTTTCGGACGGGATGCCGGACATGACCAACACCGGCAACTTCGGCGGCCCGCTCCGCGAAGCCGTCGAACGCGGGGACGTCCCGCACGCGCGACTGGACGACATGGTCACGCGGATACTCCGACAGATGGAGCGCATCGGCGTGCTCGGCGGGGGCCGTGCGGCATCGCCACCCGAGGACGACGGCCACCGAGAACTCGCAGAGACCATCGCCGCTCGCGGGACGGTCCTCTTGGAGAACGACGGCACACTCCCGCTCGCGGACGACGCGGACGTTGCGGTCATCGGCCCCGGCGTCGAGGAGATTTCGACGGGCGGCGGGTCATCGGAGATGGACGCGCTCCACGAAGCCCCGACGGCGACGGGAATCGACGCGCGCGCGACGGGCAGCGTCACCGTCGAGCGCGGCGTCCCGCCCATCGAGAAAGTCTCGTTCTTCGGCGGCGACGACGAGGGCGACGACCAGCGACCGGACCCCACACTCGACGATGCGGTCTCGGCGGCGGCGGACGCCGATGTCGCCGTCGTCGTCGTCGAGGACGCCGCCGCCGAGGCGGTCGACCGCGACGACCTCACGCTCCCCGGCGGGCAAGACGAACTCGTCGAAGACGTGACGGCGGTCAACGACAACACCGTCGTCGTCGTCCAGTCGAGCGGCCCCGTCGAACTCCCGTGGCGCGACGACGTGAGCGCGGTTCTGGAGTCGTGGTACCCCGGACAGGCCGACGGCGACGCGCTCGCGGCCGTCCTGTTCGGTGACGCCGACCCATCGGGACGGCTCCCGGTCACCTTCGCGAACGAGGAAGACTACCCGGTGACCGACGACGCGACGTTCCCGGGAATCGACGGCGAGGTGCAGTACGACGAAAACCTGCTCGTCGGCTACCGGTACTTCGACGCGACCGAGGCTGACCCCGTCTATCCGTTCGGCTACGGGCTGTCCTACGCGGCGTTCGAATACCGCGGCGCGGAACTCGTCGACGAGCGCCGCGTCGAAGTCACGGTCGAAAACGTCTCCGACCGGGCGGGTCGCGAGGTGGTACAGGCGTACGTCCGGCCCTCGAACGCGAGCGACGACCGGCCCGTTCGCGAACTCGGCGGCTTCGAAGCCGTTTCGATTCCGGCCGGTGAGACGGTGACCGTCGACGTCGACCTTGACGACCTCGCGTTCACGGAGTACGACGAGACCGCGGGCTGGACCGCGCTCGAAGGGCCGTTCACCATCGAAATCGGTCGGTCGGCGCGAGACGTCGAGTTCGAACTGACGCTGTAAGCGACCGGGCGCCGTCGCCCCTCACAGCGTGGAGGACGGGTATGAAGGAACAGAACTACGCTGGCATCGAACTCCGGTCACATATTCACATCGACCCGAATAAAGAGATATGTGTAATTAAAGCATAACCAACTGGGAAAGAAAATACCTAAACTGAGAATACTAATTTTCCAAATATATCTCTCCCCGGGATTCTGATTAGATTCTACTTTAAAAACATTAATTTAATATTTTATAACTGTTTCGAATTTAATATGGGATATATTCGTCAAAAAATGGCCAGTGACAGAGATTCAACAGTTCTTCTGAGAAAAATGCTCAACCTATATTGATATTAAGATAGTCATTTCACACATATAGTAGTTCAAAAACACACAATACTATTGCGGCCATGTCCGGTCTCTCGCGAACGACTCTGGGGTTGTTGGAGACGCGGGAGTCGCAGGGAGTTGCTAAACGTCAGGGGTCGAGTCCGGTCGATTCAGTGTGATTCGAACTTCCGTTCCGGAATCGGAGACCTGCACACTGAGCGTCCCGTTCGAGCGGGAGACGATCCAGTAGACCAACCACAGACCGATACCGGACCCGTGTTCGAGGTCCGTCTCTTCGCCGGCTTCTAACACGGCGAATTCGGATGGCGGTAACCCCGGTCCGTTGTCCTCGACGATAATCGTCACGTCCGTCGGGGACACGTCGGTTGTGACGCGCACAGCAATCGGCTCCTCGCCGGAGTGGTGAGAGATAGCGTTCTCGATTAACTCGGTGAGTGCGAGGTCAAACCGGGGGTGTGCGTCGAGTACGACGTCGTCGACAGCGAACGAGACACAGCTCAACAGCTCGGCCGGCATGTTCTGTTTGACCTTGGAGAGGTACTCTTCGAGCGGGCGCTGGTCCGTTTCGGCGTACGACAGCACGGTCTCGATCTTCCGCGCTTTCGCCGCTTGGTCAACGACTTTCATCGAACGCGTGTGAATGCGGTCCGCCGACCGCGCGGTCTCGCCGTTCGTTGAGTCTCGGATAATCGCCGCAAACCCCGCGATTACGTTGAGGTCGTTCCGAATGTTATGCCGGAAGATACGCGAGAGAACTTGCTTGAGCAGATCTAACTCCTCTTCGCGCTCCTTGAGCGCCGTAATATCGCTCAACACGACGATTTTCCCGGTCACGCCCCGACCGTAGACGATTTCGGATGCTTCGATGGAAAATATCCGCGTGCCGCCGTCCAGTTCTAATTTGATGACGCCGGTGTCTTGTTCGTCCGAAGACACGGCGGATTCGGAGATGAGTTGTTCGATTTTGGTCCCGATGACACTCTGATCAGACAGTTGGCTCCCGGCCCGGTTCGCATCCACGATGTGCCCGGAAGAGCCAATCACGAAGATGGGGTCCGTAATCTCATCAAACGTCTGTTCGCGAGCGACGGGAACGAACTTCAGCAACCCGTGTTCTCGAATCGAATACGCGAAAAAGAGTCCGGAAAACGAGTACAAGACCGACGTGGGATCGAAATAAATCGGAACGACCCCCGCGACCTTAACCATCGTCGAGCCGACGAGCATCGAAAACACGACCAGGAGGTACACGGTTTGTCGGCGCTGTGTGCCGTTCGTCCGGAGCAGTTCGCCGACGAACATGCCCGCAGCCAGAAACACGAGGAGGTAGCCATAGACCTGCGTTACGAGAACTTTCAGCGGGCCGTCGAACACTGGAAAGTGTAACACCCCATCGGCGGTCACGTAGTATGCAGTTGTAAAGACCAACTCGTACGGGTTACTCCAGGAGAGAACGAATAGCACTGCGAGTGGGCTGAACAACGCAGCAACGACGGTTGACGGGACCGTTTGTTTGAAAACGAACTCGTACGCGAGTAAGAAGAACGTCACTGCGGCAGTCGGAATCGACACCCAGAAGAAATTTGCGACCGCTAACGTGAGACCCGGGTCCGGGATGAGTGTGAACGTCGCGAACAATAGTGCCCAGAGACCCCCCGTGGCCATCGATAAGATAAACCAGATGACTCCTGGTTTGTCACGTTCCTTCCAGAGAAGACAGCAGTTCACGACAGATGGAATCACCCCAAGATACATCAGCGCTATGGAGATTTCGAGGGTGAGCCATCGGTCAAACACCGTGTTCTATACCAGTAGATGGGAGCTAATTATTCTTTTTGGAATTATGTAATATAGTCCACAGATTTGCACCCGAGACGCATATCTAGTCACGGAAATGAAAGAAGCGGGTGCCGACGGGGCGTGAACGGCAGTCGACGGCCGGGTTGTCGTTTCGGTCGCGAGTTGCTGACCAAACAAGTATAGTACGAGCAGCGAGGTAGGTCCGAGAGATGACCGGGACGGACTACCCTCCGCGGCGTCAACACCGTATCTACCGCAACGTCTCCCCTCAAGGAGGTGCATACTGAGATGAGAGTCGCGGATATGCGATTCCTGTTTTTCCAGTTGAACATCTGGTTGTGCTTGCTCTCTGCCGCGACGGTTGCAATCACGGGTGTCGCGTTGGGAGTTGCACCCCTCTCAGTTGGGGGAGGGCTGCTGCTCGCACCGCTCCTGTTCTATTTCATATATGTCGAAGACCGGCGGGGGGTGACAGCCGAAGACGAGGTGAATCAGCCGTATCGGACGAAGCTCGTGCGACGGTACCAGACGGAACTACTCGTGACGGAGCTACTCGCGCTGCTCGGCTACGAGCTCGTGGTCTGTCTGCTGGTGTTTCGGACGGGGACTGCAAACGTCAGCGACCTACTCTTTGCGCAGATTCCCCTCGTCGTCCTCGGAAGCTACGGCTGGCTGAAGCGCTATCCGACGCTCGACTCTATCGGCGTCGGGTTCACCTGGGCGTTTGTGGCCGTGTTTTCGGTCGTTGCAGCAACGCCGCAGCCGTATTCGCTCGATGGAGTGACCGTTTTCGCCGGCTGGTTTCTTATCACCGCGGCCGGCGTCGAGTCCCGCAACATCCAAGATATCACCGGAGACTCACAGGCGAATAAAACCACGCTCGCAGGGTATTTAGGGCCCAACGCGGCGTCGCTTCTGGTTCGACTGCTCAAAGCGGGAGGGGTGGTCGTGTTCTGGGTTGTCGCCGGGGCGTTCGCTGCCGGGCTTGTTCTCTGTTATCTACTCGTACTCTCGGTGTTTCGCCGGCTCACGCGACTGCACAAGGGTGGCCCGGCTTCGGAGACGACGCAGAAATCCGCCGGCGGCTGAGGCCGCGGGCGTTCCCACGGGAGTGACTCAGCCTCTCAATGCGTCGACCGGGCGGTCGTTCGCCGCTTTCCACGCGGGGTAAATCCCGCTGAGGACGCTCGCAACGACGGCGAACCCAAACCCGTACACCAGATACTGCGCACTGCTCCACTGGAGCGCTCCGAGCGGGTCTCCAGTAATCATCTGGAAGATGACGAGCCCCGCCGCAAGCGAAAGGGTCGCCCCGACGAGCCCGCCGAGTGTGCCCATCAGGGCGGCCTCCGTCAGAATCATCCGCAGCACTTCGGAGCGGCGGATGCCGACGGCGCGGAGGACGCCGATTTCCCCGCGGCGTTCGACCGTGCTCATCAGCATCACGTTGAGGATGGCGACGCTCGCGACGACGAGCGAGATGCCGCCGATGGCCAACAAGGCGAGCGAAAGCGTCTCCAAGAACCCGCCGACTTGGCCCGCGTTCCCGAACGTGTTGATGCTGAGTTCTTCTTCGTCTTCGGTGTTGAAGTACTGATCCAGCTCCCCACCGATTTCGGTCGCGGTCGCGCTATCCTCGGCGACGACCGTCACGGTGTTGTAGTGGTTCTGGTCGGAGAGGCCGGACTCGGGTAACACCAGTTCACCGCCGCCGAAGCCGAACGCGTTTTCTTCCTCGATGAGCCCCTGTACGCGGTACAGTTGGCCGTCGTACTCGACGGGGTCGCCCTCCTCAATCCCGAGTGTCGTGGCGGTGCTGTTGCTGAGGAGCGCGCCGCTCAACAGCCGGGAGGGTGCTTCGCCGGACGTGAGGTTGTATAGCGCTGCCGCGTTCGTCACCCCGGTGACGCTTACCCTCACCTCCCGTCCGTTTCGTGAAGAGATCGTCGTCGAGTTCGTCTTCTGGGGGACGACCTCCGCGTCGGTCACCAGATTCCGTATCGTATCGACCTGGTCGTCGGTCACCCCGTCCGTGTCGCTGTCCTGACCGGACGTTATCGACACCTCGTTGCCGATACTTCCCAACTGCGACGTCGCCTGCTGTTGAATCGCAGCCGTCGCCATTCCGAGCGAACAGATCGAGACGACGCCGATGATGATGCCGAGCGCGGCCAACATGGTCCGCAGTTTGTTCCGGCCGAGGTTCCGCCACGCCATCTGGACGCTGGGGAAGCGCCAGAGGAAATCAACGACGCTCATCGTCCGGAGACCTCTGTCACGACGCCGTCGACGAGTCGGACGGTGCTGTCGGTGTATTCGAGCATCTGTTCGTCGTGGGTGACCGCGACAATCGCGACGTTCTCGTCTTCTTTCAACCGAGTCAGCTCGGTCAGAATCGTCTCGCCGGTGTCTTGGTCGAGGTTCCCCGTCGGCTCGTCGGCGAGGAGGATATCCGGCTCGTTGATGAGCGCCCGCGCGATGGCGACGCGCTGTCGCTGCCCGCCCGAGAGCTGGTCGGGAGTGTGATTGAGTCGGTCACCGAGCCCCACCCGCTGGAGGAGGTCCTGGGCGCGGTCGTGCCGGTCGACCGAGGTGTCCCACATCGAGGGGAGTTCGACGTTCTCGGTCGCGGTCAGCATCGGCAGCAGGTGGAAGTCCTGAAACACGAACCCGATACCGGACCGACGCTCTTCTGTCAGTTCGTCCTCAGAGAAGTCGGTCACGTTACGGCCGTCGAGATGGACCGTCCCCTCTGTCGGCGTGTCGAGCAGCCCGATCATGTTCAGCATGGTACTTTTCCCGGACCCAGACGGGCCGATGATGGTCACCATCTCACCGCGGTCGGCGCGAAAGTCGACGTGGTCGAGCGCGGCGATGACCTCCTCGCCGTTCTGATACCGTTTCACGACGTCAGCGAGTTCAATGACACTCATGCTAGTGCTGGCGCCAGCGATAGATGCCGACCCCACCGAGCACGACGACCACCAGCACGCCCCCGATAACGGGTAACGGAAGCTGGGAACCGCCCGACTGCGATTCATTGGAGCCCGGACCCTGCTCGGACTGGGAACCGGCGGCGACAGGCGCGGCACCACCGGAATCGAGTGGCACCTCCTGTGTCGTCGTCACGCGGTCGCCGTCGACGATGTAGGACACCTCGATGGGAACGGTCGTCGGCTCGCCGCTGAGCTCTGCGGTCACGTCGAACGTGGCGAACTCGCTCGCCTCCACGCGCCCGACGAAGTAGCCGCCGGACGGCGAACCGTGGGTGACGTTTGCCGTCTCCTCGACCGTCAGCAAGACCGAGCTCGCGTCCGTGTTCCCGACGTTTGCGGCGTCGCCTTGTATCGTCACGGAGCCGGCTCTTTGCGTGGTCTCGATGCTCGTCAGTCGAATCTCTCCGGGGACCGAGTCGTCGTCTATCTCCTCCGACAGCGTGGTCGTGAACGTCTCTCCGTCGACGGTGTACGTCGCAGTGAACAGCACGACCCGGTCGCTCATATCGGCGGTGTCGAACACGACAGAGCGGTTCGCGTCCGGGTCGAGATTCGCGGTGTACCGCTGGGCAATCTGGGAACCGTTTACTGACGCGGTGATTTCGACGTTCGAGAGGTTCGTGTTCCCGTAGTTGGTCAACTCCACGTTGACGGTGTCGTTCGTCTGTTCGCCCACCGAGAGGCCAGCCCGCACGTCTCGTTCTTCGACCGTCACGATGACCGGGTACTCGACGTTGATGACGTTCCCGTTTTCGTGGCGGCCGGAGACGTGGACTTTGAGCTGTTTTTCCCCTGCGCTCGTGAACGTGGTGGACAGCGGCACGTCGACGGACCCACCCGGTCCGAGCGTTCCGAGGTTGTTCGCTTCAGCGACGATGCCGCCGCCCGACCGGAGCGTGACCTCTTTGAGGTCGACGCCGCCGGAGCTACTCTCGAAGTTCGAAACGGTCGCCCTGACCGTGACCGATTCACCGACGTACGGCTCGCGCGGCTCGACCGTCGTCGAGTTGACCACGATTTGGCCCGACTGTGCGCTCACCGCCGGGAGGCTCGCGACGAGTACGCTCGTAACGGCAACCAGCGCGACTGTCGCCACGACAGCGAGTCGAGCGCCGCGTTTAGCTGTCATACGTCGGCCCCGGATGTCACACTCGATACACCGCCGCAGTCGGGTCGTTCTCGAATCCGAACCGGTCGTGTACTCGGTGTCTGCTTCTGGGAGGGCCGGTAGGTCAGTGGGACTGTCAGGTTGGATTGCTCCATTTCCACAGGACAGTTCACTGAGCCAAGAATAAATGAGTTTTTCCACTACTTAGACCCAAATCCGTCATACATACCGCCGCAGTCGAACAGGGTTGACACCCGTGTGTCGGCCTCGACGACGCCTCAGAGGCGAGTGGCGAGAAGGTACGCGACGAGGGTGAGCCCGCCCCAAACGACCCCGGCGGCACCGCCGACGAGGACGAGCTGCGTCGAGCCGACGAAGCCGGCGACGAGCCAGACCAGAATACCGAACGCCGCGAGCGCCTGCACGAACACCCCGCGCATCGGGACCGGCTGGTTTCGGACCGTCCGGACCATCCCGTAGCCGCCGAAGAAGAGCGCAGCCAGGAGACAGCCACCGCCGAGGAGACCCCACGCAGAACGGAGTCCAGCCCCGGACGACACCCCCTGTTCGGGGCCGGACGCGACCGACGGACTCCCCGGAGCGCTCACCGCCGCGTCGCCGGATGACGCCGCCCGGACGCGCGCCGTTGCGGAGGCGTTGCTGTCGATTCCGAGGTCGTCTTCGACAGCGAGTGAGACCGAGAGCGTCTCGTTCGGCATCTGGAGGCGGAGGTCGGCGCTGTCCCGCGTCGTGTGGTTCGTCCCGTTAACGACGAAATGATACGTGGTGACCGACCCGGTCCCGGCTGTGCTATCGGCCCCCGAAACGTCGATTCGACTGCCCGGCTCGGCCGCCGACGGCGCGTCGAGGCGGGGAGTCGGCCGCCGGTACTGCTGGCCGGTCGGAGCGTCCGCGACCGGGATAAAGTCGACCCAGCCGTTGGTAATCGTGACCTCGTCGCCCTCGCCTTCCGGCAGGATGGACGCGTGGTAGGGTCCGCTCGCGGCACCCCAGTAGTTCGACTCCGCGTTGACCGTCTGTATCGAGTCGGTGACGATTCGTGCCGTCGTGTTCGCCGTGACGAGCTGCGTGATATTTATCTCCATCCCGGTGTCGTGACCGTAGATGTCGTTGTCGGCGACCCGGAAGCGGTCGGGGGTCGAGTTGGCGTACGAGAGTTCGACACCCGTCGGGAGCGTGCCGTCGACGCGGCGGATGTCGACCGCACCCTCGGTCGTCGAGCGGACGTGGCTCACCCCGTCGGTGCGAAGGACGGCGACCGTATCGCCCCAGAGCCGCGTAATCTCGATCTGTTGCCGGAGCTGCGGGTTCGCAACGAGCTCAGCGAACGGGGCGTCCGGGTCGCTCTGGTCGAGGACCGCACCGCGCGGCCCTTCCGCGATATAGACTCCCGTACCGGGGTCGACGCCGGGAAGCGGTGGCGGTCGGACGTGCGAGTTCGTGTTGAACACGATGTCGTTGCGCTGCACCGTCGCATTCAGCGTCCCGCGAGCCACGAGTCCGTAACCGTTCGCAACGAGCACGTTGTCCGTCACGCTGAGCCGCCCGTTGTGCGTGAGCGGGGTCGAAACGAGGAGCCCAGCCCCGCCGTTGTTGGTGAGGTCGTTCCCCGCGACAGCAACGCGATGGACGAGCAGGTCGGAGCGCACCGCGAGCGCGTGGCCCCGGTTGTCGGAAATCGTGTTGTCGGTCGCAGCGACATCTCGAACCAACGCGCGGACGGACACGTCGAGTCCGCCGCCGCCGTTGTCCGCGATTCGGTTCCGGGACAGCGTGAGGTTCCGCACCACGTGGCTGTCGATTGCGATGCCGTCGTCGCCGTTGTCGAACAGTTGGTTGCCGCTGACGCGGCTGTCCTTGATGGCCCAGTTCGAGAGCGCGACCCCGTCGTCCCCGTTTTCGCTCATCGTGTTGTTCGCGAGCAGCAGTTCGCCCTCGCTCGTTTCGGACTGGATTTCGAGTCCGTTGCGGTCGTTGGCGACCAACTCGTTTCCGCGGAGCGTCACCCGCGTGACGCCGCGGACGCGCCGCTCGGACTGTCGAACGCGAATCCCGGTTTCCGACTCCGAAATCCGATTTTCGCTCGCGACCAGCGTCGTCTGCGTTCGGGTTTCGACGTGAATCCCCGCATCGCCGGCGCGCAGGCGGTTGTCGCGGAAACTGCTTTCACTTTGGGCGGCCCGTATCGCCACGCCGTCGCCCCGTACGTCGGTGAACCGACTCTCGCTGATTCTGACGCCGGTGACGATATCCGCGGCGGCGAACACTCCCGCACCATCAATCCCGTCGAACACGGACTGACGGACGGTGATACCTCGGACGCGTGTGAGGTCGGTCGGCCGCGTGTACGCGAACGGCGTCGTCTCCTCGCCGACGACGTACATCGCGTGGACACCGTCCGATAGCTGCGGCGTCCGGTGTTCGAGCACGCTGACGCCGACGGGGTACACGCCTCGGGTCCGTGGGTTCACGACCCCGCCGTACTCGACGATGAGCCGGTCCCGACTCGACACGTACACCGACCGCGACAGCGAAATCTCGACGTGACGCCCGCTGACCGAGACGTCCGAAACGTCGTCGTTGAGCGACCGGTCGATGTCTCCATCGTTGTCGGTGTCGAGGCCGATTCGGTCGAGCGTCTCGGCGTCGACGTCGCGTACCGACCGCTCGGTGGGATACCGGAGCCGAATCGTCTCCATCGAGACGCCGACGCCGGGGGCGAGCCCGAGCGTGTGCCGCGCCGTCCGGTTCCGTCGTCGGTCCGTCGTGTTCAGTTCGACCTCCTCGACGGCCCCGATTGAGGGGCTCGCGCGGACGGCGTGGCCGCCGATATCGGTCAGCGTCGACCGCGTGAGTTCGACCGGGGGCATCGCCGTGCCGTTGACGGAGATACCCGCCACGGAGAAGTTCTCCAGGCGCGAGTCGACGATTGTGACGGAGCCGGCTCCGCTCGTCGTCGTAATCCCGCTGTGACCGCCGTGGAGCGTCGTGTGTCGAAGCGAGAGCGTCGACGAGTCGGTGCCGTTGTAGCGAATCGTCTCCCATCTGAGATTCCGCCCCGACGCCGCGCTCTGCGTGATTCGAACCGGCCGTTCGGCAGTGCCCGCGGCTTGCAACGAGCCCCGGACGGTGAGCGAAACACCCTCCGCCAGTTGCACTTCCGTACCGGGGCGAATCGTGAGCGTCGCACCGGACTCGATAGCGACGCTCCGGATGAGTCGATACGGACCCTCATCCGCGGTCCACGTCGTATCCGACTGGATGGGCGTCTCGACGAACGTGACCGCGGGCGGCGCTGCCGCGGCCGGGGCACTCGACACGGGTGTAAAAAGCGTACAGACGACAACGAGCACCACCGCCCACGAAATCAGTTTGTTACCCACCACGTTTGTCTTACACCTTGATACGTCAGGATACGGATTTAGTTTTCGCCTTCGTTAAGTTACACGTCACTGGTTCGACAGGGGACGCCTTGGCGCTGCTGCTGGCTGTTCCAATATAGAATTATTTTGATAGAACGACCGTTCGATAGAGTTTTACACCTCAACCAATCACGTCACAGGTGTGAACTCGGATATCGGAGCGGACGAAGACTCGGGAAGTCACCCTCCGAACGGCCAGTCAGACACCTAACAAGATCATACGATGGTTCGGAACAAATCAGCGATACTCCTCTGTGTACTAGTCGTAACGTCGATTGCCGCAGTCCCCGTGTCGGCCGAGAGTTCGGTGTACGGGAACCCGGAGCTCTCGCTCAGCGTGTCGGATAACACCTACCGGTCGAGCGAGGCCGCGACGCTGTCGGTTGTCGCAAGCAACAACGGTCGGCTCGAACAGGGCGGGCCGGCACAGTACGAACAGGAAGTCCAGACCGCACAGAGCGTGGAGATGGAGATTCTCGAAGAACAGATCGATGCACCAATCGACGTGAAGACGGGAACCGTTACCGCGGGCTCCATCCCCGACTCGGGGACCGCTCGGTTTGATTTCAACATCGAACTCGGCAACGCCGAGCCGGGCACCTACGAGATACCCGTCGAGGTGCAGTACAAGTACGTCCGGATGGTCACCTACGGCAGCGTCGACGGGCCGGAATACACGTGGCGGACCGTCACGAGAGAGAAGTCGGTGACGGTCGAAGTCGAAGACCGCCCGCAGTTCGAGGTCGTGAGCGAAGGTAACAACGCCGTATTCGCCGGCGACACCGGCCAGCTCTCGTTCGCGCTCGAAAATACGGGCACGCGAACCGCGACGTCGTCGTCGGTCCAGCTCACGACGCAGTCGCCGACGATTTTCTTCGGCACGATGCAGAATCCGCAGTCGTCGACGAGCCTGTACGTCCCGACCCTCGAACCGGGCGAGCGGACGAACCTCTCGGTCCAGGTCGGTGCGGCGGCGGAGACCCAGGCAGGTGAGTACCCCGTCAACCTGGCCGTGTCGTACCAGAACCAGAACGGCGTCACCGAAACGTCGGACACGCTGACGACCGGCATCGCGGTGAACCCCGAGCGAAGCTTCGAGATACGCGACATCGAGACGGAGCGATTCAGGGTCGACGAAGGTGAAGCGAAAATCAACGCACAGGTCGTCAACACGGGCAGCGGCACCGCGAACAACCTCGCAGTCCAAATCGGAGACACGGCGCTCGTGACGCCGACGAACGGCGAGTCCGCTATCGGAGACCTCGCCCCCGGCGAGTCGAAGCCGGTCTCGTTTACCGTCTCGATTCCGGCGGGCGCTGAACCGGGGACGAACACGTTCCCGTTCGTCGTCGAATACGAGAACCAGGACGGTGACGTGAGAACGACGTCGCCGATTCGGAAGTCGATAGCAATCGAACCCGAACAGGACCCGTTCACGGTCGTCGGCGTCAACACGAGCGTCTCGCCGGGCGCGACCGACACGGTGGACGTCACGGTGCAGTACAACGGCGAAGAGCCGGTGTCGGCGACGAACGCCAAGCTCTTCGTGAGCGACCCGATTTCGACGTCCGACGACGGCGCGTATCTCGGAGAGATGCAGCCGGGAGAAACGAAAACGGCGACGTTCACCGTCAGTGCCGGGTCGAGTGCGGTTGTCAAGGCTTACGACGCCTCGGTCGAGGTTCGGTACGACGAGGCTGACGGCGACACGAGGTACACTGACGGCCTGCCGGTCGGCATTGCGCTCTCCCCGTCGAGCGGTGGACTCCCGGTTCCGATGTCGGTCCTCGGAGTCGTCGCACTCCTCGGAATCGGAGCGATAGCCGTCATCTACCGCCGTCGATGACGGACCATGGACGGGACAAGGAGTAACCATGGATAAGCTACGCCAGCTGTTCAGCGCGGTCGGAAGACAGGTCCAACAGCGACCGGTCGCAGTGCTGCTTCTCGCAGTCCTGCTTATCTTCACCGCGTTCGGCGGTGCTGCGCAGATTACCAGCGTTACTGGCGACGCTGCATTCGTTGCGGACAACCCAACGTTCGACGCGTTTACGGAGTCGTTTGACCGGGGCAGCATCGCCGTTCTCGTACGGGGAGATATTACGGAGCCGCAGACGCTCCACGCGATTGACCGCGTCGACCAGCAGATGTCGACGAAGGCGAACGTCCATACCGTAACGAGTCCGGCCGATCAGGTCCGCCAGGAGTACGGCCGAATCCCCGATTCGGAGGCGAAGATTCGAAGCGTTATCGGGTCGCCGGACTACACGGTCGTCCAGATCGTCTTCGATACGGGGCTCTCTCAGACGGAGGAACGCCCCATCTACACGCAGGCCGTTGAAGCGACTGACTGGGCGGAGTTCCCCTCCGGGACGACGGTAACCGTCACTGGCAGTGCCGCGTTCTCTGCACAGCTCTCGACGCTCATTCAGCAGAGCACCCAGCAGTTACTCGGCCTCGCAATCGGGCTCATGGTCGTGGCGCTGTTCTTCCTGTTCCGCGGCGTCCGCCTTCGTCTCCTCCCGATTGTCGCCGTTTTCGTCGGCGTCATCTACACGTTCGGAGCGATTGGATACGCCGGCGTCCCCAATTCGACGATGACCAGCGCGGTCTTCCCGATTTTGATTGGGTTGGGCATCGACTACTCCGTGCAGTTCCACGAGCGGTACGAGGAAGAACTCGAAAACCATCCGCCGCGCGAAGCGCTTCCGCAAGCGCTTGGCGGAATCGGTCCACCGGTCTTCGTCGCTATGCTCGCCGCCGCGTTGGGGTTCGGAGCGACGTGGGTGTCGACGTCGTCGCCGTCGATTATCTGGTTCGCCCAGACCTCGATCTTCGGCGTGCTTCTCACCTTCATCGCGGGGATACTCGTTCTCCTCCCGCTGCTCACCCTCTGGGTTCGCCGGCGGGGCGACGCCGAAGACGAGACGCCGGACGAAGACGACGCCCCGACAACGGCCACAACGACGCAGTCTCAAGACCAAGGCGACTCGGATCGCGTCGGCCTCGTCGGGGAACTGCTCGGTCGTTCGGCGCGGATACTCGCGAGTCATCCGGTGCTCGTCCTCAGTATCGCACTGCTGATTGCTCTCGTAGGCTTTCAGGCCGGCGGGTCGCTCGACACGCTCGCGGACACGGAAGGGTTCATCCCGCAGGACCTCCCCGCCTACACCGACCTCCAGCAGTTCCGCTCTGTTGCCGGCGGCGGTTCGAGCACGAGTTACGACGTGCTCGTAACCGGGACGAATCTCAAACATCCGGCAACGTTGCAGTGGATGCTCGACTTCGAGCACATCGCGACACAGACTCCGCTGGTACAAGGCGTCGATTCGCCAGCGACGCTGGTTAAACAGTACAACGGGGGCCAACTCCCCCAGACTGAGAGCGGCGTCAAACGCGTGCTCGAAACCGTCCCCGAGAGACAGAAACTCCAGTATTACAACGACGGGCGTGCGCACATCATGGTCTACTCCGCACAGGATATGACCACTCAGCAGGCCCTCTCGTTCCTGGAGAACACGCGCGAGTCAATCGCGTACAGTAGCCCCCCACCCGGAGTGACGGCGGAAATCACGGGGACCGCCGCGATTGCGACCCCCTCTATCGTGGAGCAGATCAACTCACGGAACGTGACGACCGGACTGGGCGTCCTGTTCGTGTTTATCCTGCTCCTCGTGTACTACCGCAATCTGGTGAAGGCTGTTGCGCCGCTCATCCCGATGGTGTTCGTCATCGGCTGGCAGAACATCTACATGTATCTGCTGGATATCCCGGTTTCGCCACTCGGTGCGAGTCTCGGGGCGATGACAGTCGGAATCGGTGCGGAGTACACCATCATCGTGATGGACCGATACTACCAAGAGAAACAGCGGGCGGGCGTCAGTCGACTCGACGCCGTTCAGACCGCGGCCACTCGGGTCGGAAAGGCGATTAGCGTGTCGGGAATGACGACCGTGTTCGGCTTTTCGGCGCTGGTATTGTCGCCGTTCCCGATTCTCAGCGGGTTCGGCTTCCTGACCGTCGGCGTCGTGTTCCTGACGCTCATCGCGTCGTTGGCGACGCTCCCGCCGACGCTCGTCCTCTTGGACTCGATTGCCGAGCGCGTGGCTGCCAGCCGGTCCTCGTCCTCGTAACACACCCTTCCCTCCCCCTCTCCTCCACCCAAACTGCTCAACGCAGTCCGCGACGGATGCTTCCGACGGGCATCACGCGGTTTCGTCCGTATCGGGGCTCCGGTCCGCCGATACCGCCTCTGATTCGCTGTCGGTCGCGTCGCCCGTGGCCGGCTCGGTCGAGTCCACGGACCGCTCCCGCTCGGCCCCCGCGTCAGCCGAGGGCGGAGCCACACCGTCAGCACGCGCCTCAGCCGTTGGCTCCTGAGCGGCCGCTGTCTGCTCGCTTCCCGAGGAGAGTTCCCGGCGGACCTGTCCGGCAAAGTCGGCGGGGTCATACACTTGCTCGACGGCAACCGTGAGACCGCCGCTTGCCCCGGACCGAATCCTGACGTTCCCCAGCCCGAACAGTGAATCCCACGCCGAACGGGTCTCCTCGACGCCACGAGCCTTCTCAAGCGGCACCTCGTTTCGCAACAACGAGATAAATCGGTACTCTTCGATTATGCGTTGATTCGTCAAGGAGTAGGTGGTAAGCGTGTTCTGCCAGTAGCGATAGATTCCTCTGGAGAACAAAAACAGGCCGCCTCCGAACGCAATCGTCGGCTGGTACAGCGGGCGGTGCGTGAAATACAGCAGATACCCTCCAAGGGAGAGGAGGGGCACGGCGAGCGCGGCTTCCGCGAGCGCGCTTCGTTGTGCGGGATTCCGCGCCTCGACGAGGTGCTCGTCGGCTCGCATCTGGGGTGTTTCCGGAGCCGTCACGAAATGCACGTACCACCCCATCGCGAGGATGAACAGCCCGAAGACGGAGATGATGAGCCCAGCGGCCGGCGATGACTGGCTCGGTGAGCCGCCCGACAGCTCCGCGACGAATCCGGACAGATACGCCCCGGCGGCGACGAGCGGGAGCCCGAAAACCGAACTCCAGAGCGCAGGGAGACCTCGCGCCATTGGTTAGGTCCCCGAGAGCATTTCGTAGAGAATCGCGACGACAGAGCTGAGCGTGCCGATAAGCGTCAGTGTCATCTGGTCAATGGTTTTTTCACCGCATCGACTGAAAAATCCTCGTTCGCACGTCGCACGAGACGCTTCGGGGTCTTCCTCCGAGTCGTTGGTGAAGTTGGCCGCCTGTCGAGGCGTCGGAGACTCTGTGCGCCTGTCCGTGTCCGCGATGCGTCCGTGGACCGTAACATCCTCGCTGGCCAGCGACGCGTTCCCCACGGTGAGTGACTGTGTCGACGTGCGCGTCGAAAGGGGCTGAGCCGCCCGCTCGATGTCGGCGTAGGCGATTTCGAAGCTGATGGTCCGCTGTTGGCCAGACGGGATGTTACGACTCTGTGTCGCAACGGCGGTTCCGTTGAGGCGGTAGACGAACTGCCCGTCGAAAGCAGTTGTTCCGACGTTCCTGACCGTAACCGCGACCGTGTGTCGGGTATCTTCCCGAAGGTCGCTCGGGAGTTGCACGTCCCGTGTCGTGAGCGCCGCCGCGCGTGCACTCGGTTCGCTTCGCAGTCGAATCGCATCGCTGACGGTTGCCCCACCAGCGGTCTCGATACTGTGGTCGTAGGTCCGACCTCGCTGGATAAGGCTATCTGCGGCCTCGACCCGCTCGGTCGTGACTGCGAATGCGACCTGCCGTTGCTCGCCGCTCCCGACGGTGATGGTTTTCTCGCTGATCGTCGTTCCAGCGAAGCGATAGGCGACATCACGCGTGATCGTTGTCTCGGCCGGGTTCGAGACGGTCGCTAGGACGACAAATTCGCGGTCGCTGGGTGCCGTCGCAGGCGCTTGAAACGCTTCAATCGCGAGGTCGACGTCGGGTGTCACACGCAGGTAGCGCGGGATACCCGCTCCCGACGCGTTACGAACGCCGTGGACGTACGTCCCCGTCGAAACCGTCTCCGTGCCGGTCAACTGCCCGCTCGCCGTCAGTTCGAACTGGACCTCGCGCGACGCACCACCGGCCAACCGAACCGTTCGGTTTGTGATCGTCGACCCGGAAAAGACGTATTCAATCCGCTCCGAGCGCGTCTCGTTAGCGGGATTGCGGACCGTCGCGGTCACGGTGTACGGCTCCGTCGGTCGAAGTCGTTCCGGTGCTGAAAGCCCTGCAACGGTAAGCCCCTGTGGCGCGTCGGCCGTCCCCGGAGCAGTCGTCCGTGTGGCGGTAGCTGTCGTGTTTGGTGTTGCAGACGCCGTCCGCGTGGGAGTTCGCGTGGCGGTGGCTGTCGTGTTTGGTGTCTGTGACGGTGTCGACATCGCTGTGGTCGTGGGCGTGGGCGTGGGCGTCGTGTTCGCTGTCTCGGTCGCCGTGTCCGTGGTCGACGACAGTTGGGCTTGAGCCAGCGTATGGTCCGGAACGTCTGCATCCGGCGGTGTCGGTTCTGCATCGTTGTTGGAGGCGACACCCATGCTTGCGGTCGCAAGTGGTGTCAGTCCCACACCGACCGCAACGAGACACAGTAGCATGAGTACGGTCCGCGGCGGCTCCGTGTCGGAGGGCATGTGGTAGACGTATTCAAAATGAGGATTTATAATAGATTTGGCACTACTGAACGAATCAGCACTTCACGTCGAACGACCGCTCGCGGGGCGGTGGACGAATATCGAACGGGCCACGGGCCCAGCCCTCGGCGTTCCCCGAGAAGTTACACCTCGAGGGACTCACCGGTGGCAGTTGTTGAAACCAAGTTTCTGACCGCCTCAACGAGTGTTCCGAGAAGTCCCTGCGACGAAGACTCCGACGGGACACCGGGTAACGGCGTGTTCGTCCGCACCGTGCTATCCGGGGTCGTCGTCGACGCGGTCTCCGGGTCGGCCGTCGCATTTGGCTGTGCGACTTGGACCGACTCGATGTGTTCCCTCCCGGTCGAGTCGGTTGCGCGGATCCGGACGCGTGCCGGATAGCTATCCAGTTGGAGTGTCTCGTTGATCGTAACGGCGCTGGTCACACCCCCACCGTATATCTGAGCGAGGTCGACGGTGTTGCCAGTGGGGCCGACCGTCTCGGCGTACACGCTGGTCACGCGGCCATCGTACACGCGGCCTTCGACGTGGACGCGGTTATCGCTGACCCGAAGCGTATCTGGTCGGACCTCAATCGTCGGTCGCACGAGCTGCGTGTGGTCCACCTCAATTTCGCGTTTCGTCGCGTTCTCGGTGCCGTCATCCGCAACGATGGTGATGTTTCGGCTGTCTCCTGCGAGCGGAATCGTCTTCGTGAACGTGTGCTCGATAGGGCGTGCCCCGACTGGCTTCGGCTGAATCTCGTAGTTCAACCCCGACCCGTCGGCCGACCCTCGACGAACACCGACCGAGCGGATGCCGACCTGATCCGTCACCCGAATCGTCAACCGAACTGCCGAGCGCGTGTTTATCAGACGCTGGTCGAGTATCTCGATCGACGGTGGGTCCTCGTCCTCAACGTAGAGGTTGACATTGTAGTGACGGCGATGGCCGCGCGAATCGAGTGCCGTGATTTTGAGGCTGTTTTGGCCGGCACCCACTTGCTCGTTGAACGGTCCCAGCCGAAGTGATTTGGAAATCGACGTGTTCGGGTCGTCGATCACGATTCGTTTTCGGAACCCCCAGGGGGCATCGATACCCTGTCCGTGATAGCGTAGCTCGATGGTTACCTGCTCGACATCAGAGTGGTCGTGAAGCGTCCCATCGAGTTGGATCTGCGACCGATTGATCGTGTAGTTGTTCTCGGGGCGGTCGTAGATACTGGTGTTGCCCGTCCGGAACGGCGACGAGAACACTATCGCCGGAGCGATCGAATCCTCGATTATCGTCGCCCGGTGGGCGGTGGTCCGCCCGTTCGACTGGACGAGCACCTCCAGCGCGTGCTCACCGGCGTTCACATCGAGCGTCGCCGTTTCGTTGACCGCGGTGCTGTTCGGCGTATATATCCGTCTGCTGTCTCCATCGACGCGGACGACCAGCAAGTCGATCGGTGCCGAACCGTTTGCTCGGACCGTGAGTGTGGGGTTATCGTCGGTCGTAATCGTGTCACCGTCGGCGACGGTTCGGTTGTCGATGACCACCGTCAGGTTCGGCTCTGAGAGGCCAGTCGAATTGTTCTGCCCGACCTGCCGGTGTGTGTCGGGGACGTCGATAGCTGCGTCTCCAGTTGTCGTTGGTGGCTCCGCTGCGGCGCTCACCCCGGCAGTAAAAGAAAGTACCAGGAGAACCGCGGCCGCCCAACCCACGTGCTTGGAGTCCATGTTCGAATACACTAGCCAGCGAGCGTTTCGAAGATAAATCTACACACCCGGCTATCATCGTTGAAATTCGGAGGGGGACCAACAGAGGTGACTCCAAGAGCGCGGGCCAAGACGGTCCCGAAGTCGGGAGCCACCCGTCCAAGATGGAATGTTACTGGCCTGTCGTTGCGAGTACGCAAATCTACACGATTACCCGCATATACAGTCATCGAACAACCGGCCACTAACACACCTGGTCGGGTCGAAACTGATGACTGCCCATACAGAGGCTGGCTTAGCGCCAACCTTTCTTCTCATCAAAGCCATCGATACTAATCTATTTCGGTCTCAACTCACATCTCAGGCACCCCTATCTCGGTTACCGACCCGCCCGACTTCGCTCACCCCGACGGGAGTCGCTCTCCGCGGTCGGTGCCGAGATATACAGACGGCCCGTGTGACTTGGTGGGTGCGAGAATCGCGCGTGGAAACCCAAGCGGGTGTGTTCGCACACGGTCGTAGCGCGGAAGCCGTTCGCCGCGCTTGGTGTATAGACGTTCACCGCACCACGTCCGGCGAGTTGGCAACCACGGCTCCACCTCCCCACTGCCCTCGTGAGAGCCCATCCGGCGAAAGATTGAACCACCGGAGACAAGTACCCAAACCGCTACCAGTCACCGAGAGGTAGTCTATCCATGGATAACAGCGAAGCGATTGATGCACTCATCGAACTCGGTCTATCTACATATGAGGCCCGCGTGTTTACTGCGCTTATCGAACTCGGGGAAGGGACGGCGCGTGAGGTCGCAAAGACGTCGGACGTGCCTCGGTCACAGGTGTACACGACGGCCAAAGAGTTATAATCGCGAGGGTTCATCAGCGTTCAACGGGCCAACCCACAGGTCTTCCAACCCATCTCGCTGTCCGAGGTGGAGTCTCAACTCAGCCGTGAGTTCGAGTCCAAGCGCGACACGGCGTTCGACCGGCTTGAGACGCTCGAGCGGCAGACAGCACCGTCGGCTGAACAGAGCGAAGACGTGTGGACCATTACGGGTACTCCGGCGATTATTGGCCGGGCCAGTCAACTCATCGACGAAGCCGAAACGCGAGTGATCTACGGTGCCAAGGACCTCGCGCATCCGGATGCCGAACTCCTGAGTTCGGTCCGGTCGTGCTGTTCTCGGGAGGTCCCAGTACTCCTGCTCCAGAATAACGGCCAAGAGATCGCAGAGCCGTGGAGGGAGACCGAGTGTGTGTCCAGCGTGTCGGTCCCGCCACAACAGTCCAAAAGTGAGCACGCGGTCCGGTTGCTACTCGTTGATTCGGATAGTTTCCTGCTGAGCGTCCGCAGCAATCGATCAGCGCCCGAAATCGCGATTTGGAGCGCAAACACGACGTTTGCCGAGGCGTTCTTACAGCTCCTCACGAGTAGCCTCCCTGTCACCGAGTGAGACGGCCTGCTTTGCACGGCCGGCGCTGCGCTGTTTTCGAGTCCCGTACGTCCTCTGCGTTCTGGCTACCGGTCGAGGAACTCTGAGCTCTCGACGACTTCCTGTCGCACGACGCGTTTCGCAGAACCGGGTTGCACAGGCGTCCGGATTCACCCCCGTTCCACCGGAAGGCCGCAACGAGTCGTCTCGCTCGGCACGACCCTGAGTCTGCACACCGGCGGTCGCTGAGTTCCGTGCGAAGCGACGGCGGTCTCTCGGAGATGTCTCTCAGTGGAGTAGGGGAAAGAAAATAAAAGACCGGAACGAGTCCGGCGATTACTCGTCTGTTGTCGTCACATCCTCGTCGGAGTGACGAGGAGGGACGGCGGCGTTAGTTCTCGCGGCGGAGGGCGAGAAGTGCCGCGCCGACGAGTGCGACGAGAGCGACTGCGATACCGAAGCCGGGCGTGTTGGAGGACGTGGTGGTCGTCTCCTCAGTCTCGGTGGTGGTCTCAGTCGGCTCTGCGGTCGTCGTGGTTTCCGTGGGTTCGTCCGTGGTCGTCGTGTCCGTCGCGTTGTCGGAGGACGTCGTCGTGGTGTCCTCACGCTCGGAGACGATTTCGACGTTCACGGTGTCCGTGTTGTCGCCGTCGTCGGCTTCCACGGTGAACGTACCCGTCTCGAAGTCAGTGGTGTCAACTTCGACCATCCACTGGCCGTCGTTGTTCCACTCGTCAGTGTCTTCGAGTGCGACGGACGTACCGTCTTCACTCGTGACTTCGATGCTGATGGTGTTGTCGTCCGGCTTGAGGTTCGTCGAGCCAGCGATGACCATCGTTTCACCGGTTGCAACCGGGTTGATGCCAGACGCTTCAGCGGCGTCGGGGTAGATCGAGTCGATGGACGTCGAGGACTCGGCCAGACGGAACGTCTCGGTGACGATCAGGTCGTCGCTCGCCGTCTCGTCAACCGTTTCGGAGGCGATGAGCTCGTTGACCTGCTCACCGTTGTTGCTACCTGCGTCAAGATCGTCAAGGTAGGTCATCAGTTCGGAGAGGTCGCCACTGCCGCTAGCCGGCGGGAGCGAACCGTCACCGACGTTACCGTCACGACCGACCGAGAGGATGTGGGCGGTGATCCGGCCCTGCGTGAGGCCGACGGTGATGTCGTCCTCCTCGTAGGTACCGTCACTGTCAACGCTCACTTCTTGGTAGTTGACGTTACCGCGCTCGTCGACGAAGATGACGAGGACGGAGTTGGCACCGGAGGCGGTACCGTTAACGTCAACCGTACCGGAGGCGACAGGAGCGACCTGACCGTTGATCGTGGTGAACTGACCCGTGAGGGCCTGGTCGGTCACACGGAGCGAGTTACTGCTACTCACACCGCTGGTGAATTCGGACGTCGTAAGCGAGTCGTCGACGGAACCGTCGCCGCCAACGTCAGCGTCCGACGCGTCGATGACACCGATGCGGTAGGTACCCGTCAGCGACAGGATACTGCTACCGTCGCCGCCGAGGCCCGAGAGCGCAACGTCTTCCTCTTCGAACGTGTCGTCGGAGTCAACGTTAATTTCGTTGTTGCCACCGATTTCGAGGAGCTGCCAGTCGCCATCGTCGCGGACGTAGATTGCGACGCTGTCGGAGCTGGTAGCCGTACCGTTAATGTCGACTTCCGAGCCAACGACGTACTGACCGGTCGGGCTCGAAAGGGATGCACCGCCTTCTTCGACGGTGAGCGTAATGTCGTTCGTCGCGTCCTGATCGACTGCTGCAGTCGCGCTCACACCAGCGTCGTAGACTTCGATGTCGACGTCGCTGTCGTCGAGGTACTGCGTTTCAACGCCGCCAACTGCACTGGCGCCGTCGATTTCGACGACTGCGTACGCGATGTCAGCAGTCTCAACGGTCGGGCCCGTGGCGGAGCCGCTCGCGTTCGTAGCGCTGCTGTTCGCGATGCCGACTTCCGAGGTGTCGCCGATGTTACGGAAGACCGCCTTGGCCTGTTCCGTCGTGGCGTCGTTCCGGAGGTCGGAGAGGTCGATAGCGACAACGTGCTCGTTGCCGTCGATGCCGTTCGTGACGGTGTACTGAACGTCAGTACCCTGCGTCACGGATTCGCTGTCGAGTTCGAGGCCGACCTCGTCCTGCGACGAGATCGTGAGGGTCATCGTCTCAGAAGCGTCACCGAAGTCAAGGTCTTCAGCGCCTTCGAGGATGATCGTGTACTCGCCAGCGTCCTGACCGGACATGTCGATCTGGGCACCGTTCTGCGAGTCAACCGTGCTGTCGTTGATGATGTCGCTGGAGCTGGTCAGGACCTCGTTGGTGATGTCCGTTCCGCTCGGATCTTCGACGGTCACCGTGACCTTCTCGGCGGACTCGTAGTTGTAGTTCGCGTTGACGTAGAGTTCGTCAGCGTCGTCCGAGCTGATGGCGGAGCCGGTGACGTCGCCACCGGAGGCCGTCACGATTTCGCTGTCGGTGATGCGCGGCGCCAGCAGCGTGACGTTGGCCGAACCACTGTTGCCGTCAGCGGAGTACGTACCAAGCGGCTGGTTCTCCGAACTCTGCGGGATGGGCGAGGTAAGGTCAAGGGAGATACCTTCCGCGTTGCCCGAGACACCCGTCAGAAGCGGCTCCGAAGCACCGAGGCCGGCGTCCGTGTCAATTTCCTCACCGAGGAAGACGCGGTCGCCGGATGCAATTGTCTTGTTGAACGTTTCGTTGTCAGCGTCGAGATTTCCACGCTCCGCGGCGGCACTTCCCGTGAACGCGATGGCTCCCGCAAAGACGGAAGTTACCATCAGCGTGGCGAGAAGTATCGCACGCGTTTGATCTTTGAGCTTTGTCATAGTGTACTTGTAGCGCCAGTATTTTCCGCGCAGTTCGCTATAACGCGGATCCCTACTAGCGGGGGATGGGCAGGGGTACGGTAGAACGATATAAGCGGCCTTGGTAAATGCTTTCTGTTTCTATTGCATGTTTGGTCGCTGTCCCCGTTTTCGTCTTCCACTTGGCGTCCGGACGCGGGCCCGCCCGCACGCAACAATACAGTCAGAGTCAGCGGACGGTTCCGGCCAACACTCTCGGAGCAGACGACCGAGAACCCGACCGCCACCGAGCATCGAACTAATCCGACCACCGACAACGACACGACAAGAGCGGTCGTGACGACGACGGCAGCCTCACCCTCGACAGGTCCACGAGACGCAAGAAAAGAGACCACGACCGCCGAGACGAGTCAGACCGAGAATCCACGGACAGACCACAGCTTCAGTCGCGAGCCGACGGCAGTACCGCGTGGAAGAGCGTCACCCGCGAGTGGTCACGTTCGACTCGATTTCGATTTCTTCCGGTCCCGCGACGACCGTGTCGTTGTAGCTAATCGAGACGTTCGCAGAGCCGGTTCCTGGCGGAGCGAAGCTACAAGTGACGACGCCGTTCTTGCCGACCGTCGTCAGGCACCGCGAGAAATACGTGGTTCCTTCCTGCGACATCGTGAGATCGATATCCATCTTGGTCTGTGGGGCGAGGTTGGTCCGTGCCGAGACGTTAAGCTTCGTGTCGGACATGGTGGCCGAGAGGTCATCTACCGACGGTTCGGCGACCGTGAACGCTTCAGTCAGTACGACTTGCTCGCCGTCGGCGTGGATATCGCTGTCGATTGCGACCGTCACGTTGTACGTCCCGGTTTCCAAGCGGGCGGAGTCAGCGACGACGTTGAGGCTGTCGGTCTCCGCATCGTATGCGACATCGAACACCGTCTGTGGGGAGATGAGATCCATCTCGGAGCTCTCAACCCGGAGGTCGACACCGGGACCCACGTTACCGAGACCATTCGGTGCGTATTCGAGACTACTGTGGATGGTCTCGCCTCCGAACGATACCGAAGCATCGCTTACGCCTTCCGTACGGGGGTTGACGACGTGGTATTCGAACAGCAGTGTCTCGTTGTCCGCGACTGTTATCGGTTCGTCGAACGCGACTGTCAGCCCGCCAGTAGACGTGACCTGATACCGATTGACGGCGGTTCTGAGCGACCGGTCGATCTCACCGTCGGCATCCGTATCAATCCCAATGTGGTCGACCAGCTGTGAGCTGTGCAGCGAGGGAGACGGACCCCCGCGGTAGGTAATCCGAAGCGTTTGGCCCGTACGAGCGTCACTCTCTGGCGACCACTGTACAACGTGTGTCGTGTGCGCGCTCGTGGACGCATTGCGTGCGAACACCGGTTGCGTACCGGGAGCGGGTTGCTGAACGGCACTTTCGAGTCCACTCACACGGTACTGCACGACTGCATCATCACCGACTGCAACGACGGACGGGGACCCAGTCTCGCGTACTCTATCGGCACAGTCGATGTGGCTGGGCTGCTGGGAGGCCGGTACTGAACACACCGCACTCCCACGAACCGATGGGGGTTCGATCCAGAGTCGGTCCGCAATCCGGGTGTGGCCGGCAGAGGCAATCACGCTGTACCGACCTGTCGGGAGTGTCGTTTGGCTGGTCTTGCTCGGCCGCGTGAGGACCGAGACGGTGTCGTTTGCGTCCGCCACTCGGAATGCAGCGTCAGGATTATCCGCTTGTTGCGTGTCGAACACCACGGTGACACTACCGTCGCCGGAGCCGTCAGTCACTGAGACCGTCGTCGAGAACTCACCTTCCACAGCTGAGATTTGGAACCTGGCCTCGTCGGTGTTGTTGAGGACCAGCGTGCGCGTTACGAAGTCACCCTGCTGTTCGACCCGTTGGACGTCCGCGAACCGTACCGATTCAGCTGCCGATTCGTCAGAATCGACAGCGATTGCGCCGCTGGGAATCGCCGTCAACCCGAGAATCAACAAGAAAATAACAGATAATGTTCGTATCGAGCGGGTCCGTGGACTCATACCCCTGACTATCTGGTCCGGTAGTAAGTACTTTCTGTCACAGCCACCGTCCACAAACGCCTTAGCGCGCTTGCAGGTCCGTTGTGCGTCCGGTTTTCGGTGAACTCTTGATGTGACGCTAACACGAGGGGCGAACTGCACCAGGTAGCGTGTCCGTCGCTTCGAGCAAAGGAATGTCACGCAACGTACAGAGCGTATGTCGGTCCCGAATACCCTCTTTTGACGTTCGCTACCCCCATCATTCGGGGGTTTATTGTCGATTCACCGACCGATATCCACAAAAGATATTAGTTGTGTGTCGCTACTGTTAGTAGAGATGTATACACAGGTATCGGGGCGCGCGCAGTCTTGTTCAACTACCGTTCTCATTCACACGTCTGAGACGTACTGATGCACAGAGACACCCTCCGTTCTACGCTTTTGACTCTCGGTCTCGCTCTCGTGTTGACTACGTCTATGGTTACCCCGGCGGTCGCCCAGACTGCCAGTTCGGGGCAAGTGTACGGCTCTCCCGATATCGACGTCTTCACGTCGACGAGTGAGTTCGAGCCCGGAACGCAGTCCCAGCTCAGGCTCACGCTCCGAAACAACGGCGAGATCGACCAATCGGGTCCGGAACGATACGAGAGTCGCGTGACAACGGCCCGTGGCGTCACGGTCGAGGCACGCCCGGGGGACGCCCCGGTCGAGATTAACACCGGCACAATCGGCGCTGGAAACGTCCCGACGGGGACCGTCGACCTCTCGCCGATAGATATCACGGTCTCCGAGAACGCGACCCCCGGGACGTATCGAATCCCGGTCGAGGTGTCGTACACGTACACCCGACTCGTCGATTACGACCCGTCGGGGGCCGAGTACACGGACAACACGCGGACGAGAACCCACTACGTGACGGTTCGCGTGCGCGACCAGCCACGGTTCGAAGTCGTCGAGACGGAAACGACCGCACAGGTCGGAGACACCGGCGACCTCTCGGTGACGATTGAGAACACCGGCACCCGCGCCGCGACCGATGCGAGCGTGACGGCGACCTCCCGCAGCGACGAACTCGTGTTCGGAACGGCCTCGGAGAGTTCGACCGCGCAAGTCGGTCGCTGGGCTGTCGGTGAACGCCGGACGGTCAACTACACGGTTTCGCTCGCTGAAGACGCGACGGTTCGCGGCTACACGGTGAACCTCGATGTCGACTACACCGACACCGACGGCATCGCTCGAACGTCGCGAACGTTGAACGTCGGCGTCACCCCCGTCGAAGAACAGAGCTTCTCGCTCGAAAACGTCACCACGAACCTCCGCGTCGGCGCGGACGGAACGGTCTCGGGCACGGTCGTCAACGACGGGCCGAAACGCGTCGACGACCCGGTGCTCCGATTTAGTTCGAGCAACCCGAACATCAACGTCGAATCGTCCGAGTACGCGCTGCCGGACCTCGAACCCGGCGACAGCGCCGACTTCTCGTACGAGGTCGGCGTGAGTGACGCCGCGAACGCGAACGTCCAACAGCTCAACCTCTCGGTGGCGTACCGCAACAGCCGCGGCAACACGCGGGTCAGCGACAGTCTCACGACCAACGCCGAAATCGCGCCGCATCGGGACCGCTTCGTCGTCGAAGTCGTCAACAACACCATCGAAGCGGGCAGTGAGAGAGCGCTCCGCGTTCGGGTCACCAACAACGGCGACGAGCCGCTCACGAACATCGAAGCGAAGGCGTTCGTCAGCGACCCGCTCAGTAGCGGCAACGACGAGGGAATCATCAGCGAACTCCCGCCGGGCGAATCCGAAGAGTTCACCATTGCGCTGAGCGCCGGGGCCAACGCGCTGCCGAAGCGCTACCCGGTCTCGTTCGATTTCCAGTACGAGATGCCGGACGGTGACACGGAAGTCTCCCAGACGTACACCACGCCCATCGAAGTAATCGAGTCAGAGGGCGGCGGCCTCCCGGTCGGGCTAATCGTCGGTGCAGTCATCGTTATCGGCGTGCTCGGTGTGTTCGGCTGGCGGCGCTTCAACACGGACGAGTAACTAATGGACCTCCAGATCGATTACCAGCACTACATCGACGTCGTCGACGGCTGGATAGTCGACCAGCCGAAGACGGTGCTCCTCGTCTTCTTACTGCTTTCGGCGGGGTTTTCCGCCGGACTCGGACAGTCTGGAACCTCGTCTGGAACCAGTCAGTTTACCGAAGATGTCGCCGCGTACCAAGCGTTCGAAGAGGTCAACGACAACTTCGAGCGGGTGACGTTCGAGGAAGACACCGGTACGACACAGCTCATCCAATCGGGGTCGAACGTCCTGTCGAAGCCCGAGCTACTCAGGATGCTCAAGGCTCAACAGCGGTTGCAGGCCAATCCCGAGCTATCTGTCGTACAGACGACGAGCGTCGCCCGCGCCGTCGCCAGAGCCATAGACCCCTCGGCGACAACCATCGACGAAGAGATCGACGCCGTCGAACAGGCGACGCCGACGGAAATCGACCGCGCAGTCCAAGTCGCCGTCGAACAAAACCCGTCGGTTCGGTCGAGTCTGAGCGAGGACTTCAACGCGCGTTCCGCGTCGGCGTCCGCGACGATCGGCATCGTCACGCACTCGCTCACGACGGAGGTGTCCGACTCGGCCGGGACGGGCGGCGACAGTCCGCTGACGGAGATTCAACGACACGCCGAGTTCATCGTCGGCTCCGTCGGCGGGGATATCCGGGTGTTCGGCAGCGGAATCCTCTCCGAGGAGTTCTCCTCGGTCATCGGCGATTCGCTCGCGCTCGTCGTGCCGGCGGCGGTCGTCTTGATCCTGTTTTTCTTGGTGTTCGCGTACCGCGACCCAATCGACCTCCTGATCGGGGTCATCTCGCTGGCGATGGCCGTCCTCTGGACGTTCGGCTTCATGGGCTTGGCCGGAATCGCGTTCTCACAGATGCTCATCGCGGTGCCGCCGCTTCTCCTCGCGGTCGGCATCGACTTCGGGATTCACGCCATCAATCGCTACCGCGAAGAGCGGACCGAGGGCTTCGGCATCCACGAGTCGATGCGGACGGCGACCGACCAACTTCTCGTCGCGTTCACTATCGTGACGGGGACGACGGTCATCGGCTTCGCGGCCAACGCGTCGAGCGAACTCGGGCCCATCCGCGACTTCGGTATCGTCGCGGCCGTCGGCATCGTGTTTACCTTCTTCATCTTCGGCATCTTCCTGCCGGCGGCGAAGGTGTATCTCGACAGCCTCCGAGAGCGGGTCGGCTTCCCCGAGTTCGGGTCCGAACCACTCGGTGCGGAAGACTCGGTCCTCGGGAAGATTCTCCCGGTCGGGATTCACATCGCGCGCCTCGCCCCGAAGGCGTTCCTCGTCCTGCTGGTCGTGAGTACCGCGTGGATGGGGTACTACGGGTCGGGCGTCGACAGTCGCTTCACGCAGGATTCGTTCCTCCCGCCGGAGGACAACCCGGAGTATCTCGAACTGTTCCCCCAACAGCTACAACCGCGTGACTACACCGTGACCGAGACGACGAACTTCCTCGAAGACAACTTCCAGACCGGCGAGGAAGACGTCACGACGGTGTACGTCGAGGGGTCGCTTACGGACGGCGGTACCTTAGAATCCATCTGGCGGGCGGGGAACAGCCCCCCCGACAGCTTCGTCGTCGACGACGGCCACGCGCGGGAGACGAGTATCGTCACCGTCATCCAGAGCTACGCGGAGCGGGACCCCGAGTTCGCGGCGCTCGTCGCGCGGAACGACCGCGACGCGAACGGCATCCCCGACGACAACCTCAAGCAGATATACGACGCGCTCCTCGCGTCGCCGGCCCGCGACCAGGCGCTCAACTACATCACCGACGATTACACCTCCGCGCGCGTCGAGTACGCGGTCGAATCCGACGCCAGCCAGGCCGACGTGACCGAAGACACGCGCACGGTCGCGGACCGCTATCGCGTGGAAGCGACGGCCACCGGGAACGTCGTCATCCTGAAAGCCGTCTCCGACGTCATCGCCCAGTCGGCGTTCATCAGCCTTGTGCTCGCACTCGCCGGCTCGGCGGTCTTCCTGGTCCTCATCTACGCCCTGCTGGAAGGGCGGCCCTCGCTCGGCGTGGTGAATCTGGTCCCAATCGTCGTGACCGTCGCCGCTATCGCCACGACGATGCGGTATCTCGACATCCCGTTCAACGTGATGACCGGGACGATTCTATCGATCGGTATCGGTCTCGGCATCGACTACTCCGCACACCTCGTCCACCGCTTCGCCGAGGAGTACGACAAGGGAACCGACGTGTTCGCCGCGCTGACCGACACGGTGCGCGGGACCGGCGGTGCGCTGACCGGCAGCATGCTGACGACGGTGACCGGCATCGGCGTGCTCGTCATCGCAATCACGCCGATTCTGGGGCAGTTCGGGCTCCTGACCGGGGTCTCGATTCTGTACTCGTACGTGGCATCGCTCGTCGTCTTACCGCCGGCACTCGTCGTCTGGGCGCGACTCGTCCACGGCGAGGACGCCGAGTCGACCGACGCGGCGAGCGGCCCGGACGGCGCCGGCGGTGCGGTGTAACCCCGACGACGCTCACGCTGAAAGCCGAACCGCCGGCACGTCCCGGAGTCCAACGGGGCGTCGCGCGAAGCCGCGGGAGACCGGGATTTTTTTCGCTCGGTACGTCGCAGAGCAGACAACATGAACGTGTTCTGCTTTGGAGCAGGGAAGGCAGGAGGGAGAGTCGTCGAACAACTGCTGGAGTACGAACGACAGCGCAAGCCGGATTTCATCAGCGGCGCGGCCGCCTGCGATACGACCGCGGCCGACCTCGACGCCTTAGAGCTGATTCCCGAAGACGCACGCGTGCTGTTCGGTGCGACCGAAACCAACGGACAAGGCTTCGACGGTGACGCCGAGCGCGGCGCTGCCGCCGCCGCAGACGAGCATCGAAAACTCCTCGAACCGACCGACGACGCGCCGATTGCAGCGAGCGACGCCTTCGTCGTCTGTGCCGGTCTCGGCGGCGGGACCGGCGGCCCGACCGCCGCGGTGCTCGCCGATCGGCTCTCGGAGGTGTACGACCAGCCGGTGTACGGCGTCGGCATCTTCTCGACGGCGACGACGGACCAACAGCGCGCGTCGAACACGTTGCGGTCGCTCCGCCAGCTCGTGTCGAAGACCGACCACGTCTTCGGCTTCGACACGGCGGCGTGGGTCAAAAACGAAGACGAACCGATCTCCGACGAGACGTACGACACGCTCAACGCGGAGCTCGCACGCCGTCTCGGCACGCTCTTCGCAGCGGGCGAGGTCACGACCGCCGACGACGTCGGCGCGAGCGTCGTCGACGCCTCGGAGATCATGAACACACTTCGCGGCGGCGGACTCGCAACGCTGGGGTACTCCGAGCGCCCGCTCCCGCCGCGCGATACGAGCGTGGTGGGGCGTCTCAAGCGACTCGTCGGCGACGACGCCGAGTCCGTCGACCAGATCGACTCGCTCAACCGAATCACGACACAGACGCGGGAAGCCGTCCGCGGACAGCTGACGCTCTCCTGCGATATCGGCTCTGCGTCCCGCGGCCTGCTCGTTATCACCGGGCGACCGGCATGGCTCAACCGAGACGCGATTAGTCAGAACCAAGGCTGGATCGAAGAGCAGACGGGGAGTCTGGAGGTTCGGAACGGCGACGACCCCCGGCCGGATGCGGACGCCCTCGGCGTGTTAGTCCTCCTCGGCGGGATTAACCCGACAGCACAGTTGACCGCGCTCCAAGCCGTTGCGGACGCAGGTGACTCGGGCGACGCGTGAACGCACGGGGGTCGATAAACGTCGCGAGACGGCGCCACAGAGCGGCGGCGAACACTGGGGGTCGCCCCACGACCGCGCTGAGTTGCGCGATTTCTCGGACTGCTGTCCCAGCTAACGACACGTTTAACTTCGAATCGGCGCTAGCTTCGTTAGCCTCGTACTGACGATAACGGAATTTATGACCTACTTCTCGGATTCAGCAGACTCCGATCGCCACCAGACACAGCAGGCGATCCTCGAAGCGACCCACCAGATATTACTCGAGTCCGGATACAATGGGATCTCCATCTCGCAAATCGCTGACCGGGTCGGCATCAGCAAATCGGTTATCTACCACTACTACGACGACAAGGAGTCATTGCTGGCAGAGTTCCTCGATGTCGCTCACGAGCGGTTTCTTGAGCAGATATTCGGGCAGGAAGAGACAACACCCCGTGACGAGCTCGAACACTTTTTGACGCTGTTTATCACGATTCCGCCGGTGGGGTGTGAGTCGGAGACGGAGCTGACACAGCTCGCAAAGACGTACGTCGAACTACGGACGCAATCGATTTCGAATCCGGATTATCGAGCCATTTTCACCGACTCAGAGGAAGACATCAAACGGCGGCTCACCGAAACAATCGAAGCAGGAATCGACCAAGGCGAGTTCAAGCCGGTGAATCCGGAGCGGACGAGCGAGCACATCATCACATTCGTCGATGGGGTCCTGTTTCGGCAAGCAACGACAGAGTCAATCGATAGCGAACTGCTGCACAGCGAGATTCAAGAGCACCTCGCTGATCGGATTTACCGCTGAGTTCGACGGCACACGCGGTGCTGGCAGCTAGTGCGAGTGCGTTACGGGAGGTGACAGTCGCGGGTCGCTTGCTGTCGAATGTCGGAAAGAAGGGTCGTCACGGCGACGGGAGGGACAGCGGGGACCGACCGACGGGAGTGTGCGGGCTCAGTGCTCAGCTCTCAGTCGTCTCGGACCCACCGGCGGCCAGTGAACAACAGCGCGGTCACCACGAGCCCGCCGAAGAAGCCGCTCAGGAGGAACGTCGACGTGTTCGACGGGTCTGCGCTGCCGAGGTTTACGGTGAGCGCGTTCGTGCCCGAGGCGCTTGCCGACGAATCGAACTGCACCGACTGCGTCGCCCGGCCAGACGTCTCGCCGATGTCGTAGGTTGCCGCGACCGTTGCGGTGCTCGACGGGCGCTCGTTCACGTCGACGACGACCGTCTTCGAAGTCGCGGCATCGACCGACTGGAGCGTGGTGGTCGGGAGCTGCGACTCGTTCGACACGCCCGAGATGACGACGTCGTCGATGGGTGCGTTCCCGTGGTTGGTGACGCGGTACCGAACGGAGACCGTGTCGTTTTCCTCGAAGGCGGTCGCGTAGACCGACACGTCGTCCCGAAGCGACTCGACCTGGACGGTGTCGAACGCTTCGACGGATTCGCCGTCGTTGTAGCGGAGCGTCGCCTTGAGCGCGGTTTCGCCCGCCTCGGACGGTTCGACCGTGAACTCGTAGGTCGTCGAGTTCTCCGCGGCGAGAACCGGCGTGATCGCGGTCCGGCTCTGCATTTCGCCGTCAACCGAGTCGAGTCGAAGCGACAGGTCCGTCAGCGCCTCGTCGTCACCGTTCGACACCGTGACGGTCACGGTGGTGTCAGTCTCGGCGACTGCGTTGTGCGTCTCGATGTGGACGCGGGGCGGAACCGTCGTCGACGTGCTCGGTTCCGAGACCGTGACGAACACCGGATGCTTGAGGTGGACGATTTCCGAGGTCGCACCGTCGGAGTCGTAATAGCGACCGCGGACGTGCACCGTCAGTCGCTTATCACCGGCAGTGTCGAAGCGCGCGCTCACCGGCACTTCGGCGGTGTCGCCAGCGCCGAGCACGCCGATTTGGTTCGCTTCGCTATGTTTCGTTCCAGAGCTGTCCTCCACCGTTACCTCCGTGACTTCGAAGCTGCCGCTCCCCGACCCAGAATGACTAATTGTCGGTGTGATTATAATACGGTCGCCAGTTTCGGGGTCCTCCTCGGAGACACTCACTCCGGTAACGGCGGTATGCGCGGGTGCCGCTGCCGCAGCACCCACCACACTTCCGACCGTGAGTAAACAAAGAAGCATTACTAATCCAACTATTCCTCCCGTTTCGCGGTCGATTTTCGCTGTCATGCAGACTTTAGGCTTGCCTAAATAAATAAAAAGCCACCGGTTTTTAGGCCAGCCTAATACTCAGTGAGGGAGGACTCGGTGGATTCGATGAATAATTGACAAGTAGCCGATGTCGGCGTGCTTTCCCGCCGCTCACGACCGAGATTAGCTGAAAAGCGACTCAGTGGAAGAGTCGTCCGGTTTGCCATTCCCATACCAGTTCCGTCCCCAGCCAGACGAGCAACCAGACCGTCGCGAGGACGAAGACGAAGGCGGTAGCCGACAGTTGCTGGAAGGGTCGCGTGAGTGCGACCAAAAGCGGAGTAAAGAGAACGACCACTCCGACCATAGTGACGAGACCGATGAGGCTACAAACGTAGTGCTCAGTCGCGTTAATCTCCGCGGGTTGGATTACTTGCTGTGTTGATTGGTCATCGTCGGGCACTCCCCCGTGTTGATTGTACATCCGTAGCGACCTCCACCATGTAATTCATCAACAATCATTATAAATATGGCGTCGGGCTCGACACGACAGCCAGCGAACAGCTGTCTGACGGAATCTTGATTAGCGTCGTCCGAGTGGGCTGTATGATGCCACTGTCAAATTCGCCGGATACGTCGGCCGCCGACCGGGAGACGTCTGGCTCCGAGGGAGTCTCGCGCCGACGGGTGCTGCAAGCGTCAGCCGGTGCGGGGGCGCTCTTCCTCGCCACGGGGACAGCAGCCGCCAACGGCAAAGGCGGCCAAGCGGTCGTCAAGGAAGACGAGTACTACCCAGAGGAGTCGTTCGTCATTCTCGAAGCCGAAACGTGCGACAACCGGACGCCCGACGGCTCCTGTCGCGATGACTCGCTTCCGTTCCGGTGTAACGGCCAAGGCGGACGGTTCCCCCCGGGGAAAGGCGGCGCGCTCCCGTTCCCGTGGTGGAACTTCAAATACGAGAGCGGCCCGCTCGAAGGGGAACTGCTCCGAATCTACACGCGAGACAACAGCATCGACACGGACAGCACGTACCGCTGGACGCGAAAGAAAAAAGATTGCCCCGAAACGCCCGATTACTACCAGATCGGGTTCGCCCGAGACTAGTACTACGGTCCGGTTTCCTCGGCCAACTCGGGCCGCGTCCCAGTTCAACCGTCTCAAGCCGACTGGGAGTCAGGTCTTCGCGTCTTCGTGTCGCAGAATTATCAGTGCCCCGGCTTGAATCAGGACGCACCGAGAAGACAGCACGTAAGAGGTAGACGGTCTAGAAACACTTTTTAGATTAGATTGGCTATTAGACATGATGGTTGGGTTGTACAATTTGGTACGTCGCGGCACTCGGGATGTCCCTGGGCAGGGAACGACTGATATGGGGGCGTCACAGCGATGAGTGGGCCGTCCCGGTTCGTCGAGCAGACCAAAGATCACCTCTACAAAGCGCTCGAAACGGACGATCCCGACGAGAAAGACTTCCACCTCCGGAACGCGCTGCAACTCTGTGCGTGGGACGGAGTGGCTGACCGAACGGAACAGAACGACGCCGACTGACGCTCTTCTCACCGCAACCGGGGCCGGTCCCGCGTGTTGTGGGTCTCCCGCCGAGACGACTGGCTAGGCGACCGACGAGTCATCTCGCGTCGCACGCCGGCCGTGATGGAAATCGTAAATATTCTGATTAATTTTGAATCTAATCGCTTCCCAGATATAATTTACAGTAGGAGAGCATGAGTAGTGTGTTCAGATATTCGATTTTGACTACGTATTCCCCCTATATAGTGTATGTTTTTAGAGAATATTCGTGTTTAAATTCGATTTTTCATACATATTCAGATGACGGATTTGGAGTCAGATTTTATTCATCAGAAGTAGATTATATATCTGTATCTGAGAATTTTGGTCGTCAAAGTGTCCCCACACAGCGTTCGCTCGTTGCCGATGCGGTCGCGTGCGTGGTGACTGCCACAACGGATGGACCGCCACCGATTGACGACGATGAGCGGACGGCAGGCGCGGCCCGCGTCGGCCGACTCGCGACGACCCCGGTGCAGACCGCCCGTGCTATGTTACGATTGCTCAATCTGCTTTTAATAGCAAGCCGTTCGAATGGCTATCTAAGCCCCGCAGGTGGTCACATCGTCGACGAGCGCCGAACGGAACGTCGCTTCGACTGTCGGCATCGCGCGTCGACCACTCCCTGTCCGGGCGCAGGAATTTCCAATGCAACTCACGACTCTCTTCAACGACGATTCCGCCGTCTCACCGGTTATCGGTGTGATTCTCATGGTCGCGATTACGGTCATTCTCGCGGCCGTCATCGGCACGTTCGTCCTCGGTCTCGGCGACCAAGTCAGCGAAACGTCGCCGCAAGCGAGTTTCGACTTCGACTACACCAACACGTCAGGAGACCTCACGATTACCCACGAAAGCGGAACCTCGATTGATGCAGACAGCGTCTCTATCTCGGGACCCGTGGGTGACGACGGCGACACCTGGGCGGACATCGACGGTTCAGCGACCGAAATCACCGCAGGGAGCTCGATTACCGTCACTGCGAACGGCAGCTCGTTCGACTCCGGCGAAACGGTCCGCATTATCTGGACCTCCGACTCCGGCTCCAGCTCTTCGACGCTCCAGAGCTGGACGTACAACGGCTGAACGAACCACTGACCGACTTTTTTGCGAGCGTGTCGACGAGCAGTAACAGCAGCTAGATAAAACAGCCATATGTCCGTTAGTGCTGTGGTCCCAAACGCACCGGTACGCCGCGGGAGACCACGAGCGACACGCCGTCGTCAGGCGGTTGTGCCGCGCTCGACGCACACCGACGACTCGGTGCGAGTTCGGCCGCGGCGACCGCTCAGCCTCGGCGTCACAGCGCGTGGATATCCTCGACCCGTCCTGAACAGTCGTGGAAATACAGAGATTTTTTGATGACATACCTGTGGGTTTTGCGGTTGAACTCCTCGGTCCGTGGCTCTCACTATAGAGGTCTCGTAAGTCCTAGGATATCCTGGAAGTCGTAAGAGGCCAAATTCTTTATAGGTGTGCTTTCGTCTATCTGATAGTACGCGTCAACTCGGAGTGTGTACGCTTGCAGCCCCTCGCAGGCACACCCACTAGTGACACGGAGGAATCCAGTAAATGAGCACGAGATCCCAATCAGAATCCCCCGTAGACGCTCCACAGCAGGGAGCGACGAACGGGCAGTCTGCCTCGGACATCCACCTCAGCGGTGACGAGCTACTGCTGTCCGCAGACAGTGATATCGCACCCACCCTCTCGGTCGTGATGCCAACCCTCAACGAAGAGGGTGGCATCGCCCAGTGTATCGAGTGGGTCAAAGCCGCCCTCGAAGACATGCAGATTTACGGCGAGGTCGTCGTCGCGGACAGCTCGACCGACCGCACGCCCGAGATTGCGGCGGAAAATGGGGCGATTGTCATCGAGCCCGACGGCAAGGGCTACGGCTACGCGTATCTGTACGCCTTCGAGCGCGTCCGCGGCGACTACATCGCCATGGGCGACGCCGACTGCACCTACGACTTCGAGGAGCTTCCCAAGCTGTTGAACATGGTTCGCTCCGGCGACGCCGACATGGCCATGGGGTCGCGACTGGAGGGCGAGATTCTCCCCGGGTCGATGCCGCCGCTGCACGAACACGTCGGGAATCCACTGTTGACGAAGTTCTTGAACGTCTTCTACGGCGCTGGCGTCAGTGACGCGCACAGTGGGATGCGCGTGTTTAGCCGCGACGCCTGGGAGACCATGGACTGCTCGTCGACGGGCATGGAGTTCGCCAGCGAGATGATTATGGAGGCCGGCGCGAAGGACTTGGAGATTAAAGAAAAGCCGATTACCTACCACCCCCGCGAGGGCGAGGCGAATCTGGAGAGCTTCCCCGACGGGTGGCGACACGTCCGGTTCATGCTCGTGAACGCGCCGGGGTATCTGTTTTCGGCTCCCGGCTTCGGGTTGTCTGTGATTGGCGTGTTGGCGCTGGTGTTGGCCTGGAGCGGTGTGGAGCTCGGTGGGGCGCAGTTCGGGATTCACACCGGGATTGGTGGTGGCCTGCTGACGCTCGCCGGCTTCCAGTTGATGCTGTTCGGGGCCTTCTCGACGGTGTCTTCGGATCCGGTTCGCGGGGCTTCGGATCCGTTTACGACCTGGTTCACCGAGCGAATTTCGCTTGAAAGAGGGGCGACGATCGGGTCTGTGGTGTTCCTTGCTGGGTTGGCGTACGGTGGGTTCTTGGCGTTCAACTGGGTGACCAGTGGATTCAGTGCGCTCCCGATTGCGGTTGCCGACGTCGTGGCGACCGTGGCCGTCGTGGTTGGCCTGCAGATGGTCTTTGGGTCGTTCCTGTTGGGGTCGGTTGACGCATGAAATAGTGGCAGTTCGGCTGCCAACCCATGAGTGAGACGGTCAATCCTCACTTTCTGTGTCTTTGAGTAAATAACTAGTCGTGTGGAGAAGACGACGAACAACCTGACGGATGCCCACAAAATGTTTTGCGCTCTGATACAGAAATGGCACAAATTCTTTGTTAACGTCTCTTATAAAGGGATGAGTCAGCAGAGTCTTTGATTCTTTGGTAACCAGCCTACTTTTCCGTGTCCGCTTGAGTAGTATATGTCATAACTACTAGTGTTGGTGTTTATCTCAATTGTACTGGTGTATGATGCTGATAACGACCTGGCAACTCCAGTATCTACGGCGTACTTATTGAGATAGAGATATCCTGGATTTGTAGTATTACATGCAAGATCATGGACATTTCCAGGTGGCCGCTCGGTGTATATCTCGGTTGTTGAAAAGTAACTCTGGAACCCACCTGCACCATTCGGGGCATAGATCTTTTCATCCTTCTGAATGTGAGACAGCAACCAATCCGAGGCAATTACTTCTCCATCAGTAGCCCAACCAGATCGTAGATGGAAATATTCGATATTATCTTTAGGTTCTATAGCATCCCGTTGAAGATTCGGCTGTGGTGAACGCTCTCCAGCGAATACCGCAAATACCCCTGAATTTAAAACTAGCATCAGTGACAATACTATGCACATAATTCTCTTGTCGATATACCGGGACGATAACACCAAATAGGTGAAAATAGGAACAACAGCTAAGCCGGCAATCATCGAAATTCTAGAAACCCCGAATATTGTGAACGGAGCAAAAGATACAGCAATAAGTAAGAAGCTAGACCCAGACAGGCATAAGAAATCAAGATTCCTAACTCTCATGCCGGTTTCAATGTTATCATACAATAAAAATAAATACCCAAATCCAGCGAGCCCAAATATAATTATGAATTCAAAACGTATCACTTCGTAAGTTATTGATTCTAGTGTTGCTGTTGCTGCACTTGAGGCGGCAGATCCGGATGACAGACCAAATGAGGATATTTGTGTCGTTACTTCATACACTACAGAGACAACGGTAACAAACATTTTCCCGTCTACGGTCAGAGTATATACCAGATACATCATAATACCCACAATGGTGAATAGTATGACATCTCTGGGCCGCGGGTTGAAAAATTGTTCAACAGTTATAGTTAGCAGGATCATTCCCAATCCGAGTATTGCCGTGCCTTCATGAGCGAAAATAAGACCAAGACCGAGAATCAGAACAGTAAGATGATATCCTTTCTCGCCTCTCATTTTGTGTCTAAATTTTAACACACATAGCACAAGGACGGCGAACAGTAACATTGCGGTCCCCGTTCTTGTATCTCGAGCTAACCGCGTGAAGTATGGGTGCAGGAAGATGTATGTGAGTGCACTAGAGAGAGAAACATACTTATTAAAGTAAATCTTAGAAATTTTATATAATACCAGTGGTATGATTGCAATAATAATTGGGTGGGCAAGCTTAAACGACCAGATCAGGTCCATACCGGTTACTTTGGCAAATATAGGATGCCCAATAGTTAGACGAATGAGATTGTTATGAGCGATAGCAGCATTTGGATCCCATCCATGATGGAACACGATATTTGCTAAATAGTATTCATGGCCTGCGTCACCGCCAAGTAGATTTCTATGAATCATCGTATTCTGGAAAAGTAACGCAAGTGAAACACCATACAGACCAGTTTCTAATGCTCCTCCATCAAGTCGAAATAATATGGTAGGAGAAACAGAGATAATAACCAGAACTATCATCAATGGAATTGAATTGTTTGTCTTTGATAGGTATAAACCCGAAGCGGTAGCAAGTACAGGAAGTAACAGTAGGACGCAAGAAATCTTCCACTGTCTTTCTCGTGGGAGGCTACTCATCTGAGGCATATATCTTCCACTATTCATAATTTATTCTCGATCCACCACTCCTCCCAATCATCATGATTCTTTTTAATCGAATTTATTTGTCTCATTTTCGCATCGACAACTACATAAAAAACTCCAGACATCAAAGAAAAAAAAGCGCCCTGCCATCCGTCCAAGATCGCGCGTTCCCACAAGTATCGGTAAGCAACAGCCAAGACACCTTTCAAATAAAAATATATGACTGATGGTTTAGAGTTCTGTCGCACTTCAGTAAGAGCATCAGCTGAAGTATACCTCATCCATTTCTCAATATATTCGTCGATGCTGTCATAGGCGTAATGGTGAATTGGGTTTGATAGTGTTCCAGTATCATAACCCTCTTGAACTAACCACTCTTCACCAACAAGTGCATCGTCCCATTGAAGTGCATCTTTTCGAGCTAATATTGGGCGTGGCTTGTGTTGAGTGTGCATCCACTTCCCCCACATACGGTTACATTTTGTCGTCTGATATGCATCTTTTGTTGGCGACTTAAGAACATTCTTAATCTCCGACCTCAGGCCATTTCGAACTTCTTCGTCGGCATCCACAAATAAAACCCACTTGTTTGATGCTTTTGAGGCAGCCGTTCGAAACAAGTCTGCGAAGCCCTCAAATTCATAATCATAAATAACTGATTGATTGTATCTGGAAACAATTTCCCGTGTTCCGTCATCAGAAAAACTGTCAAGTACAACAATCTCATCAGCAATATTTTCGATGCTACTGAGCGCGCGATGTACAGTGTCTACATCATTGTAGGTTGGGGTACACACTGTGAGCGATTCCATAGTTACACCAGTATTCGCCGTCTAATCATTCTACCGAAGGTCGTCTTTTGTGTTTACTTAAGCATGAAGAGTGAGCGGGTTGGTTTCTTTCTACCTGCACAGAACTCACTTACTTCAATGGGTACATAGACTGAATTGTGTTGGAGTTTGTGGAGCAACAGTGGATATCCTAACCGGCGATGAAGCTCGGTATTCCGTTGTAGTTAACGGATATTGCTGGCGAATACTGTCTCAATCCTTGAAGAGTTGCGTGTAGAACGTTCTCAAAAAGTGTCCATGATTGAGTCACAGAAGGCCGATTTACAGTCGACAATTAAAAACCGAATCGCGTCACGGTCACAAATTACGATTCGAATCAACAACCAGCAACCCTGACTGTACGTCGCAACTGCTCCCGATACAAACGAGTACATTCTGACTCATTTAACGAGAATGAGGTATTAACCAAGATATTTCTCTGTGGAATCGCCAGAAACATCATAATTTCAACGCTTACTGGACGAAATTCTGAGCCTAGCCGACGTAATTGACTGACTTTGATCTAAAATTCGCGTAGTCAAACAGAATCAAAGTCAATAATTGGGTTCAATTGGCAAGTAATTGATTACAGGTTTTAACTCTTTAATATCGATAAGCCCAGTTGTAAGAGCAGCCGCACAGTATACAAAGAAACCAACTAAGGGAACAATTATCAAGCTAAGGAGTGGTGGAAGAACTGCTGCAAGACCAAATATGGGGATTGCAGAGATCACGCCAGTCATGAGCAACTGTTGAAGGCGAATGTCTGGGAAGGGGTTATACCCCAGCCAATGGGCGACCTTATATTGAGAGAAAACGAGAGTTGAGTACCCAGTGGAGGTTGCTACTGCCGCTCCAAGCATCCCATATTTTGGTATCAGAAGTAAATTCAAAACGATGTTTAACAGAGCACAAACACTCGTTCCGACAATCAACGGACGTAACGACCGTTGGCCCTGATTTATTGCGAGAATCGGACGAATAGTGGCAAAGCATAGTATCCCTGGCAGTAAAAGTAATAATGGAAATACTGCGGGTTGGAAATCTGATCCTAAGTACAAGGTTACAAGAGGATCGGCCAAAGCACCGACTCCAAGCACAATTAGCAATGTAATTGAAATGGAAAATCGGGTTGCTCTGCCGGCCAACCTTTCAATTTGTTTGAATTTGTTTTCATGCCAAAGGTTCGAAATACGTTGAAGCAGTGCCATTTCAATAGCTACTGGAACCATCCAAAGGTTTTCGGCTATCACAAGTGCGCCTTTGTAGTATCCAACTACCCGCTCTCCCTCAAAGTTTTGCAGGATCAGAACATCAATATGGTAAAAAGACATCAATGAAAGCATGAAAAATATAGTTCCCGCAATATATCTGTAGATCGCACCTCTCGTAGTTGATGAAAGATTAGTATCGGCGACACCGAGTAGATTCAGATGTTTCGATAAAATAACGACAGTAATTGGAAATATTATCGCGCTTGTGATTATGTCTGCAGTAAGGATTCCAACGACACCATAATCAAACCAGACTGCTGATAGCGCAAGTACGGCAAATACCAGTTTCTGAAGAACTTTGATTGGCTCCGAATATGTCTCTAGCTTGAGGCCCATTAGTGTCCGGAGAGTGAACTCTCTTACTTGTCTTCCAACCGAATAGATAGCTAGGAGATAGAATAAAATAACATAGTCTATTCCAAAAACTTCTTGAATAGTTCCTGAAGCCGCGGCCATAATGAATGAGAAAAATATCAAAAGCGCAAGCCCCGCGGCAACAAATGCGATCCGTCCAAAAACCGCCTGCTGCCATACTACATCATCTCGTTCTGAGATGAACTTTCGGATTGCGCCATTCGTGCCGGATGACATAAAGAAGTTTGCGAAAGCGAATACGGATAATAGAGTTGCATAGCGACCATAACTTTCGGGCCCAAGCAATCGAACTAGCAATGGCGTGAAAATCGCACCAATAAATAATATCGATCCTTGGGCCCCTGCAATTGACAAGACGCTCTTTAGAAATGAACGACCCATGAACTAGCAATACCGGTGTTATTGGATAATTCTTCGTAAATACTCTCTAACTCAGAGACAGATGGATAGTGGTCTTTTGGTAACTCTTACAAGCAGGTAGCATCAACAAATTTAGATAACATGGACATTTGCATAATATCAGATCTATACCCGCCAGAGGTAATCGGTGGGGCCGAGAAGCATGCTCACGCTGACGCCTCAACCCTTGTTGAGAAAGGGCACTCAGTGAATGTCATTACAACTGGTGCAGACATACCACTATCTCATATTCGCCGCTCTTTCCACGACGGGGTGGATGTTCACCGTTTTGAACCGTTTAATCTTTACCCACCATACCACTTTCAAGATGTCCCAAGTTGGAAGAAGGCACTCAGGCATGGCATCAACCTCTGGAACCCTCATGCAACGTTAAGTATAAAAGAGATTCTTGGACGGGTTGACCCAGACATCATCCATATCCACAACTACAGAGGGTTTTCTACAGGGGTGTTTAAAGCAGCCGCAAGTGTTGGTGTTCCTACCATTCATACTCTCCATGACTACGCCTCGATCCATCTTCGGTCAAATCTCTTCGCTGATGGAGAACCGATCAATCCAGGAAAGTTGGCCGTGCCTTACTACAGATACAACGACACAATTATTTCCCGATATGTCGATATGATAATTGCCCCGTCACAGTTCATCATCGACAAACACCGCGAGTTGGGGATGTTTAAGGACGTACCGTGCCGCCGAGTCCAGTTAGGATCAACATCAACAATAACTGAGGAACCAGACGACGGAACTAGTCAAAATACCCGTTTAAACCTCCTGTACGTCGGTCAGCATACATACGAGAAGGGCGTTGATTTGCTGATTGATGCCGTTGGACCGATGAAGGAGAAAGGTGTGAAACTGGATATTCTCGGCGAAGGGCCTGAGACAGAGTCACTGAAAGAACAGGCTAAGCAATATGAACATGTCACAGTTCATGGATTTGTCTCCGAGGAAAAACTAGAGCGGAAATACCACCAAGCCGATTACACTGTTGTCCCCTCTCGCTGGTACGATAACTCTCCCATGGTCATCTATGAAAGTTTTGCGCACAATACGCCGGTCATCGGGGCAGATATCGGCGGAATCCCCGAACTCGTAGATCACGGAAAGCGTGGATACCTGTTCACTCCCGACGATCGGAAAGATCTTCGAACAACGATTCAAGAAAACATGGCAGAATCTACTCGGCTTACAGATAACGTCAAAAACTGGGATCGGTCACTAGAGGACCACGTGGAAGAGCTTGAAGGGCTGTATCGGGAACTGACTGGCTAGTCAGTACTGGACTGACGCATTAGCAGGCATCAACTCGTCTATCTCTAATTTGATAAGGTCCATTCATGTCTCCACGGATATTATTGGAAACTCGCACCTCAGTAAATCGCCAGATATGAATCGGTTTCAATAGAGTCAACGTTTTGAGTGTGGCTAACCTGATATCAAATTAGAGTGAATCCTTACTAACTCCTTCGCTGACGACTCCCATGAATATTCTTTCTCGCATAGATCTCGTCCATTTTGACCTCTCCTATCTTTTTTAGTTAATTCAATAGATATCGACTCTGCCAGTGACTCCGCACAACCAACATCAGCAAGGGTACCCAAATGATTCGATTCAATCTCGTCTGAGACACCGACAACTTCCGTCGTAACAACAGGAGTCCCACACGCAAGCGCTTCGAGAACTACCAGACCAAACCCTTCCTGATCAGATGAGAGCGAGGGAAGCACGAATAAATCCGCGATATTATACGCGGTTACAAGGTCATCATCGGGGATGTATCCGGTGAAATGCACATGCTCAGAGACACCTAATTCAGATGCGAGAGATTCGTATTCCGGTTTTAGTTCACCTCCCCCGCCGACAACGAGCCTCGGAGTCGTACCATCTCTCTCTACAAGGAGAGACATAGCTTCCAGCAGAACGTCGAGTCCTTTGTACTCGTGAACGTCGTCAAGAACGCTCAAAAAGAATAGATTGGGAGATTCGTTCGAGAATCCAAGTCGCTCCACGTCTTCATCGACAACATCAATCGGCCGGAACGTGTCCACGTCAACACCATTGCTGTTCACCTCAACTTTCTCAGCATACCGATGCAGGTGATCTGAACTTTCTAAGTAGTCTGGTTGCGTGATCAGTATCTTGTCTGCCGTCGCCAACGTGAACCGTAGTGCGGTGTGGTTGTAAACCGAAGCAACGTAATCAAGCAGGTCGTTCCCAACGATATCGTTGTGATACGTGACGACTAGCGGAGTCCCGGTGAGTTTAGCCGCGAGTGCACTGAAATCAGCAGTCCAAGGGGTGGGAATGTGTGTATGGATAATGTCTGCCTCGCGTGCATGCTGCAGAACTGAAATCGGAAACTGTGGCATGATATTTGTCTGCGCAACTTTGCCGATATCGTCTAATCTCTCGACCTCAACACCGTCAATTACCTCTCGGTAAGCGGACTCCTCTTTGGCCTTCGCGCAGAGAACAGTCACGTCGTGCCCCAGTTCAACAAGTTCTTTTGACATATCGTGGGTATATGACTCAACACCGCCGATATATGGGGGAAATCGGACAGGTGTCTGAAGTATCTTCATCGGTGAGACCATCTCCCGGCACATACACAATAGTTTCTTTTTTATCTTATCTACACGACACATCTGCCAACACGAATGCTGGACTCAAATACGCGAGGTAGAACATGAATCTCGCGTTCATCTCGAACGTCGTTTATCCCTACATCACTGGTGGCGCAGAAAAGCGCATCCACGAAATCGCCACCCGACTCGCACAACGAGGCCACGACGTGACCATCTACGGCCGGCACTTCTGGGACGGCCCAAAGGAGACGACTCACGAGGGCGTCACCCTCCGTGCAGTCGCCCCCGAAACAGACCTCTACACCGATGACCGCCGCTCCATCACCGAAGCGCTCGACTTCGCCGCCCGACTCGCCTACCCGCTTTCCAAACGACTCCACGACGAGAATCACGACCTCGTCGTCGCCTCCGTCTTTCCGTACTTCCCTGTTCTCTCCTCGAAGCTCGCCGCCCTCGGGACCGACGTGCCCGTCGTCACGACCTGGCACGAAGTGTGGGGCGACTACTGGGACGACTACCTCGGCGTGCTCGCCCCCTTCGGCAAGTTCACCGAACACCTCACCGTCAGAGTTCCCCAACACCCAATCGCCGTCTCGGGTATCACCGCCGACCGCCTCGCCGATACCGGCCGGGACAGAGACACCATCGAGGTCGTCCCGAACGGCATCGACGTCGACCAGATTCGAAACGCCCCGCTCCCCGACGACGGCGACTCGTTCGACGTGCTGTTTGCTGGGCGACTCATCGCCGACAAGAACGTCTCCACCCTCCTCGACGCGTTCGACCGCGTGGCCGACGACTACGACGACGTGACCCTCGGCGTCGTCGGCGACGGCCCGGAGGCCGACCGTCTCGAACGACAGGCCAATGCGTTGGACCACGCCGACCGGGTGAGCATGCTTGGATTCCTCGACGAGTACGAAGACGTGTTGGGACAGATGCGCGCCGCGGACGTGTTCGCATCGCCCAGTACGAGAGAGGGATTCGGCATCACCTACGCCGAAGCGATGGCCGCCGACTGTACCGTTATCGGCGTTCAACACCCCGAATCCGCGGCGAGTGAGGTCATCGGTGACGCGGGCTATCTGGCTGAGCCAACCGTCGATTCAGTCGCCGAGTCGTTAGACCGAGCACTCGCGGGGAAGACACCGCCGACCGAGCCGACGAAACGCGCTGAGCGGTACGATTGGGACAGCGTCGCCGACCAAGCGGAGAAGGCGTACGAGCGCGCTATCGACGGTCGGTGGTGATGTTCGTTGGGGACCGAGCGACGCGCCAGACCACGGGGGGAGAGTGCGAGACGCGAATAGCGGTGCGAGCATCGATGTAGTTAGTTGATTGTGTCCGTCGTATCACCGTAACCGGCCGTCGAATGAGCCACACAGAACGGTCCGATCCGGTCCTCCCTCCCCCCGTGGCTTCATCTGTTCTATGCCGTGTGATCTGTCTACGACTGACAATGATGGTTAAGAGCCAGCGACCACCCGAACTATCGAGCCCCCAAACCACACAGAAACAGTGCAGATAGTCAGAACAGATGAAGTGGTGGGGTGGGAGAGTCTCCAACATTGTTGGTCATGGCTGTTCAGGTAGCCGAGAGGAGTTAGTAATCGTTCTACCCCCACCACTTCATCTGTTTAGCAGCCATACAGGGGTTCAAGATGCCAATATCTTCGAGTCGAAGCCAGTTCGAGACGGAGATCCCGGTGGTAGTGCAGCGCTGCTGTGGATAGAGACGAACCACAAGAACACATGAAGCGATGGGGGGTGACAACCAAACTGTAAACTGAACCAGTTCGTATACCGGAAACGAAGGAAATAGACTGCAAAGAAATCGTTCTGAGAATCCGGGACGAAAGTCTGACCCCCACGACTTCATCTGTTTAGATGCGTCTCAGGAAGTGGTACACACGAAATCGGCAACAGAGACTCCGAGGCCGATGCGAAGGACACGAGATCAGATACACTCGAAGTCGTGGAGATACACTCGAAACGGTACTCCCCGAGGAACCGTCATGTCGTCATCGCATCTGCGGTGACCTGTACAACGCGATACATTCAAAGCTCCGCACCCTCCCCCCTCGTAGAACGCTTCATATTGAGGAAAGCATACGAAGTGTACTCACTCACTCGGAACGCGATGGCCGAAGTGGGACGGGAGAGAGTACAGTTCGCCTGCGTTCGTTCGTCGTTGAAAGCGCGAGGCATCAGAGAGGAGAGCGTACGAACTGTACTCTCTGACTCGGCCGTCAGTTCGACGGTGGTATTGTTCGTCGAGAGGGTGCAACGCGGTCCGTCGCTGTGTCTACCGCAGATACTGACGCCAGCGAGTGTACAGATACATCCCGCCGAAGATGAGCCCGATGAGCACCACGAGCCCGGTCACATGCGTTTCACGCACACCGACGGGAAACGGAGGTGTTTGGAGGGACACGCCGGACCACAGTGGGGGGACTGAGAACACTACTAGCGGTGTCGAACGTCCATTTAGTTAGAGATTGTGTCTGTCGCATTGTTGTGATCGAGTCGTCGAACAGTACGCCGAGAAGTACGATTGGGACAGCGTCGCTGACTAGCCAGACGTGCTGAGCGGGCAACTCGACCGTCCACGTCACAGAGTATTGTGGACAACAGCGGGGCCAGAAGGTATAACAACCATATGTCCGGTACACCAGCTCCGAAGTTTTCGGTACTCGATAGTCCATCACGAGGGGTCTTCCCTGAGGATCAAAAAATGAATTATAGCCTGCTAAAATCAGTAATGATCAGTTTCAATACCATTTATTCTATTGGTGGGCTGTCCTATTCTGGATTTTGGGAAGGAGGGGTACAAGACAATGATTGGATGTGTTTTGTTCCACGCATTCAGCCGCTGATCAGGACGACAACTGTAGTATCGGAGGCTTGTGTCTCGCTGGTATTCCCTAGAAGAGCGTCACCGACCAAAACCCGTTGTACGTACTCGCTAGCGTCTGTTCAAACCTCTACCATTTACTTCGAGACGCTCGTTCGTGCGTCTATGAGCTTTGTCGATCTCAGCCATTCGTTCGAAGATGGGATGCCGGGCTTCCGTATGGAAGCCGAAGACGGAACAGTCACTGAGTATACCGCAGAGATAGAGCCGTTTTTTACCCACGACGAATCCGAATCATTCTACGATGGAGAGTCTGCATTCGAGATCACAGAGATCAGGTTTCAAACCTCGATTGGCACGTACTTGGACTCGCCGTATCATCGCTACCCAAGCGGTCGTGACATTGGTGATCTGGATATTGACGAACTCGTGTTACCGGGTGTCGTCGTCGACGCCAGGGGACTAGAACCGTATGAGGAACTCGGTGTTGAGGTGGTACCCAGCGATCGAGAGCTCACAAACCGAGCAGTCTTGTTCAATTTCGGGTGGGATGAGCACTGGGATACAGAGCAGTATCGGTCGTATCCGTATATTTCAGATGCACTGATCGACAGACTCATCGACGAAAACGTGGGTCTGGTCGGTGTTGATACGATCAATGCCGATGACCACCGCAATCCGTCACGGCCTGCTCATTCGCGCTTGCTCGACGAGGAGATCTTCATCGTAGAGAATCTGACCGGATTGGACGCACTCCACGGAGAGTCCTTCCGGTTGTTTGCGGTCCCAATTAAGGCATCACAGACGGCTGCAATGCCGATTCGTGCATTCGCAGAACTCGACTGATCGGCTGGGAAAGACACGTCCGTCTGAAGAACCAGATACCAACAGATCCAACCCAGATATACCATATATACATAATACCAAAGAAGTTGGTAGTTACGCGTTAAAATATAGGTTTGCTCTGATAGCGTTTGAGACTCGATTTATCCACGTCGACAGTCGTGTATCTCAATCCGTTCTGGCAGACCCACCACCCCACACACAGGACACGCCACGGCCGTCGTCGGTAACTCCTGACAGAATTCCAACGCGGCGTGCAGATGCGCTTGCACGTCGGGTTCGGAGGTTCGCGTCAGCGCTTGGGCAAGATGCATCTGTAGCTCTTCGTGGACACTCATGTGCGGGGAGTCTCCTTGCGCTCGGTATCTACTCGGAGCCCGAGGTGTGCAAGTTGGCCCATCGAATCCCACCCACGCTTCTGGGAGACGAACGCCTTCCACTCGCGAAGCGGCCGGCCATCGAGTGTCTCGTAGTGGTCGAGTGTACGGCCATCAAAGACGACGACGGCGTCGGCAGGACGGAAGTAGTGGTGTGTGAAGCCCTCGGCGTCGATCCCAAGCGTGAACGAGCGTGCGAGGGCGTTGTTGAGTTGCTCGGCTAGCGAGACGGTACGCTCTTGTGTCGCGGTGTGCGTAGTTGACATTGGCTTACTCTGGACTGAGAAGCCACCCGGTCACGTGTTACAGCACGTGGCCTTTCTGCGAAAGGCGAACCCGGTACTTCTCAGTTACAACTATGATCTTCACCGACTTAATACTATGCATAATGCCCAGTCAAATTGCATATTTGTAATGCCATGCTTTATAGCATATGCTGGTCGAGTAGAGACTATGAGTGGCTCAAATCTTACTGGCACGGACAAAGCAATTCTCGACGTACTCAAGCGAGGACGTGATGGCGAGAGTCCGTGGGGACTTGCGACGAAAGGCTATCTCGTCGATGAGACCGGCTACTCACGCAACAGTGTGTATAATCGCCTCGAAGTGCTTGAGGCTCGTGGACACGTACAGCTCATTCATGAACCGACTCGGCTCTTTGAATTCGTGAGTGATCCGCGAGACGAGTGAGGAGAGACCAGTTACTACAGCTCTGATGCGTCGACATCCCCGGATAGGTAGCCAAGTCCCTTGTCTGATATTTCGTATTTACCACGTTCAACACGCGTCACAAGCCCCTTTTCGACGAATTCAGATAAGCGTCGATTCACGTGGGACCGATCAAATCCAGCATTGAATGCAACAACAGTAGGCGTCAATACGAGACCGGAATCACCCAATATCTCTAGAATCTGGTCGTCAGTTGGCTTCATCCAGTCCCCCCGCTTGCGCATACACACTCAAGTCAGGACATCCTGTTAACAGAATCGATATATTAGATAATAATCACTACTTTGTAGATTTTAATCACTTGTTAGTGACCAAGTTGAAGTAGCTGGACTGAGTTGATTAGCGTAACGACTCATCGGATTTCCAAGTCCTCTCAGAAAGGACCCGTGTTAGAGCACGGATCCGGTGCGGTCTAACCCCAACCGCATGTCTCCGAACACACCACCCACGCAAAAAGGTCTCGTCGCACAGCCAGCCCGTACGGAGGGCCACGAATGACCTCCATCGAGGACCTCGCCGCCCGGATCGACGAACTCGAAGAGCGCGTCGACGCTCTCGAAAACGACAACGAACAACTCGAAGACACAGTCGAAGCCCAGGCACAGACAATCGCGTCCCAACGCGAAGCCCTCACCCAATGCGAAGCCCGTGCTGAAGACCTCGAAGCCAAACTCGACGCCGCATCTGACCACCGCAAGCATCTCCAACAGCGCCTCTACGCCGTGGAATCCGCTGACACCCCAACCGACGAGTCCAACACACGTCGCTCCCCCCTCCAACAACTCATCCGGCTCCCCTCTCAAGCGCTCTCGAAACTCACTGCCAACCAAGAACGCGCTCGCTTCATCGCCAAGGACATCAGAGAGTACGCCACGAACGTCCCCGCAGGCTTCGCACTTGACTCGAGTACGATTCGTACCGTCCTCCATGCAAAGGAAGGCCGAACACCACACACCCAAACCGTCAGTCGTGTGATGGACTTTCTGGATGACCTCGGCAAAGCAGGCGTGAAGATCGTGAAACGCCGCGGGACCAAACGCGTCATCTTCACCGAGCACGCTGTCTCGGAACTCGCGGAGACGTCATCTGCGTCCGCGGGTGGAAGTGGGATCACGGACGTTGTGATGAGGTGGCGCTAGCGACCGTGTGATCAACGATCGATAGTCGGACGCACGCCACAGGTCGTCGACACCCACCGCGGGTACAGACGCTCGTTCTAGCAGCGGCACTGAAGAAAGCTCCTCTGTGGACAACGGTAGTGTGAGTGAATAAAACGAGTTTGTGGTGGTGAGTCCATCGAGACAAATCACAACAGGTGTGATTAGTAGGATCTGTTGAATGCCGTAGAACCTGATAGAACCTGTGTGACACAGACAGAGGGTGAGTTCAGCAGACGGATGTCAGTCTTAATGTGACTGGTGGAACGAGTTCTCAGACAGAGAAAGCGATTTACACGCACGTCTGCAATTACCGATAATGGGTAGCTACGCAACACCACCGAATTGGACTGATGAGTCGTCGGACGACGACCAACCTCGGCCACGACTCGGAGATCTGCTTTCGGGCCGACTTGCGGACGTAGACGTTGACTCGGTCGAAGCAGTACGTGATGAACGAAAGAGAGAATGAAGGTCTTCGTCGATACAAACGTCTTCATCGCTAGTTTGACTGATGAACCTGGTCGCGGTGAGATTGCGACACAGTTACTCAACGAAGACCACGAGTTCTGTACCTCTATTCTAAATCTCATGGAGATTCGGTCAGTGATGACGAAGAAAAAGCGCGTTGAGCAAGACCGAGTCGAGGCGGTGTTATCGGATATCTACAGTAGCGTAGATATTTACGCGCCCGAAATCAGCGACCAAATTGCAGCATACGAATTACAGCGAGACAATCTCCTCTATACAATGGATTGTGTGCTGCTCGCATTAGCGAACGACGTTGATGCGACCATGGTTACCTTCGACGGAGAGCTGCTTGATCACGGTGGTGTTGCACCCGAAGAACTAATCGATTGAGCTGTACGGACGAATTCCTATTTCTACCTCTATCACTGTTGTCAGATATCGCGTGCTGAACTTAGAGGGTGAGTTCAGCAACCGGTATCGTTTATTTGACTCCCTCAGTGGTGGAACAACCCTTGGGTAGGAACCCTGAACGGGACAGTCTGATCAATGTCTGTACAATGATTGGTCAATTCAGAAGAATTATTACCACTACCTCGGCCGAAGGTTATCTCAGGGGGTACTCATCAAAATGCTCGACTACTTACCGCACGTTGTTGACGTTGCGCTCAGTTCTGAGCTAGGCGCTATGACCTTAGAACTAGCCAGCGTTGGTGTCGTCTTCACTATACATACCATCGAGACCAGCAAGGTCAAGTGACCGACTCGCGCGCTGTATTCAGCACGGCCGCTGCAAGCTGTTAGTAGCTGAGGATTTCAACAGAGCCGAGTAGTATTGATTGGCCATTCTCTGGCAACGACGACTGCCTGCCGTAATAGCCAACTACGAGCCGCGAGTGGACCCGCTCACGATGTCGGTCGAATCGTACGGTCCCACTCGTCCAGACCCGCTGACTCGATTCATGGCCGCCTGCCAGGGTGCTGGGATTGCCTCCATCGCATCTCCAACGGTCGGAAGTGCGTCAATCCTCGTCGTGAGTGCCGTCACCCACTGGACGCCGAGTGAACTCCTGCATTGGAGTGGACAAACGCTGTTGTTACTGTTCGTGTGTGCAATCGCCGTCGGCTTTGTCGCAGGGTCGTACTGGCCGGTGGTTGATGGCCTCCCACAGAAACGCGAACACGAACTGTACTGGGTTCGAAAGCGATTCACGATGTGTCTCTTTGGCGGGCTGGCGTGTTACGGCGTGTTCTCGCTCATGTTCGTCGTGACGGTCACAGACCTGCTGCAGAATATGGTCGGCCTTGGCGCGGCGATTCTCGTGTGTACCTATTTGTATGCATACTCCACGGACCGACGTGGGGTCAGAAAGTAGGCCGTGTGCATAGCCAAAGTCACGCGTCAAGACGCCATAGTGAAGTACCACAGGGACAAGCCCGAGGCACTCTGCGTTGATACATAGTGCGATCGCATACCCGCGTGTTTTCTGTAGACGTATTGCTTAGGGATGAACGAGGTCGACTGACCAAATCGGATATACTCATTCCCACTCTTTGTAGGAGTATAGCCATGGTTGACTCGGAAGACGACCCCAAAGAAATTCTCGCCCGCATGGAGCAACTTATTGAGGAAACGTCTTCAAAGCGAGAAGAGACGACGCCGCGTATCGAAAAGGCCGACCCAATTGCCCAGAAGCACAGAGATGCGGTTCGAAAGGGTGCGGAGAAACACTGCGTTGACATCCTCCCCGCCCTAAAGGGCGAGGATTCCTGAGCGTTGGGATATTAGGGTTCGCAACTCACCTGTTCGCTCGGTGCGAAACGCCCCGAGGTTTGGTTGAACAGGTGGACTGCTGGCCGTGCCAAACGACCGTTACTCATATCCTCCGTAGGAGGATTCTGAGTTATCTTTCTGCGAATGTTCACTGCACCATTCACATCTGCGTTCATCGCGACACCGCACGATTCACAGACGTACAAGCCACGCTCCACACGGTTCGCATCACGCTTTCGACCACAGCACGAACACGTCTTACTCGTGTCTCTCTCTGAAACACGGTCAACGAGGATGCCGTGTTCTTCGGCCTTGTATTCGAGCAACGTAGTGAAGCGGTCGAACTCCCATCCGTGGAGTTTCTTGTTTCCACGCTTCCCCCAGTTTCGAGCATCACCGTTCTCGTCTTCACGAATCTTGCTCAAGTCACCGACGGCGATACGACCAACCTCGTGGTCGATACACTGCTCAACGATGTGCTTGGCGAGGGCGTGCAGGAAGTGGTCTTTCCGACGCGAGAGTTTCTGCCGGGCACGGAGCGCACGGCGCGACGGGCCGTTCTCGCCCTCAGTGTCGTACTCGTCACGGGTGAAGTAGTGCTTGTCCTGCTTCAGCACATTCCCCGGATACAACTCAGCGTCACCGTCGTCGTAGGCGATAGCGAGGTAGTTCTTGATGCCGAGGTCGATTCCAGCCGTGTTGTCGCCGGGTGCGTCCTCGACAGGAACCTCGACCTTACAGACGAGGTGAAGTTCCCAACAGTCGCCGTTCCACACGGCTCGAACCTGCTGGATGTTCTCCACGGTCACGTCCGGGCGCGTCTCGTACTCTGCGAGGATGAAGTCCGAGCGGTGGTTCTTGAGATTGAACCCTTTGCTCAGACGGAGTTGGTTGTGCTTGGAATCGTGCTTGATGCCGTTCTGTTTCCACGTCACGGTGGAGCGTGGATGATTGTCGCCTCGCTTTCGGTAGCCGGGGGGATTCGCGTCTGTGTCGCCGTTCTTGCGCTTTTTGAACCAGCCGTTGAACGATTCAGCGAGTTCTTCGAGAACGCGCTGACTTGACTGAGAATGGAGGTCACTGTATCGTTCGTGGTCTTTTAATTCGCGCTTGAGGTCGGCTTCGGACGGAATCTCGCCAGTGTTATCCCATTCTTGTTGGGCGTGGTAGCGGGCGGCGTTCCACAGTTTGGATGCTGAGTGTCCGCAGTCATCGAGGTCGTCACTCACCTGTTGGTGATTGACGATTTTTGCTCGATAGGTGCGGGTTGTTTCCAGCATCGGACTGTGTTCATAAGCACTTATGAGGATTATTATATTAAAAATAACGACCGAGACGTAGAATATCCGGTCTGCAATCGAACGTGGTTAGTGGAGGAATTGTCGGCTGTATCCCCGCCCTGAAGGGCGGGGTTTTAGCCTTGAAACTTCCATAAGTGACGCTGGTGGACCGTATGCTCGGGTAGCGATCGACCAAGGTGTGAATACTGTGTTGACGATTCATGATCTGAGGTCAATCTCTCACCCAACGAATTTACCGAACTGAACCGGTTTCTTGGAAACTGACTCCCAGATGAACCGTCTTTGACCACCTCGAAAATCAAACGCAAAACCCCCCAGCCGAACCACCGAACCCCTTCGTCAGTCGAGATACGGCTCACAAACCCGCTCGACACCTTCTTCGAACGAAACCTCGGGCTCCCACCCTGTCGCCTCGTGTATCTTCGAGTAGTCGGCCTTCGTGTCGTGGACGGACACTTCGACGGAAGGAACCACCGACACGGAATTGACTCGGCGCTCCAACACGACCGAAAGGTTCACCCTACTGGGTAAGGAATTCTTACGTAGGTCCCAACATGAGCACAGATGATCCCGAGGTGACCACGGTAACGTCGAAAGGACAGATCACGATTCCAAGCCGTCTCCGCAAGCAGTTCGGTCTCGAAAAGGGGACGAAACTGATGGTCGTTCCGACCGACTTTGGACTCGTACTGAAGAAAATCGAGTTGCCGTCAGTCACGGAGTTCCAGCGGCGTGTTGAAAAGCGTGCCAGCGAAGACGAACTCTCGATGGACGAGATCAACCAACTCGTACATGATGCCCGAACTGACGAATGAAGGCCGTCCTCGATACGAACGTTCTGATTTCGAGCGTTATCGCGACCGGCGTTCCTCACGACATCGTTGTCAAAGGATTCGAAGGCGAATACGAACTCGTCGTTTCGGTTGACACACTCACCGAGTTCCGAGAGACGCTCCTCAAGTACCCAGACCGATTTCACCTAAATGAAGACGAGGTACAACAAGAAGTCGAAACCATCCGGTACTTTGCCGAGTTTGTTGACCCCCAAGAAGAGATTCGTGCAGTTGCAGACGATCCAGACGACGACAAATTTCTCGAGGCTGCTGTCGCTGGAAACGTCGACTACGTCGTCTCAGGTGATAACCACCTTCTGACACTCGATTCGTTCAGAGGGATTTCGATTGTTGACCCACGCACGTTCTACGAACACCTCGAAGCGTGAACCAAAACGCCCGGTTGAAACACAACCGCGAGTGTCGTCGTCAGTCGAGATACGGCTCACAAACCCGCTCGACACCTTCCTCGAACGAAACCTCGGGCTCCCAGCCAGTCGCCTCGTGGATCTTCGAGTAGTCGGCTTTCGTGTCGTGGACGTACACCTCGAAGGGGTTTTCCACATACACAGGCTCCACATCCGTCCCGAGCACGTCGTTTATCATGTCGACCATCTCGTTGAACGAGTAGCTCTCGGCAGTCCCGAGATTGTAGATGCCCTGCAGACGCTCCTCTGCGGCGAGTTCGATACCGCGGACGATATCATCCACGTGGGTGAAGTCACGCGTCTGCAACCCATCGCCGAACAACTCCGGGGACTCGCCGTTCGCAATCTGGTCGGTAAACTGCGCGACCGTGTTGGCGAACTCGCCTTTGTGTTCTTCCGCGCCGCCGGAGCCCTGGTACACCGAGAAAAAGCGCATCCCAGCCAGTTGCATGTCGTAGTGATGGTGGAAGTACTCCGCGTAGCGCTCACGGCCGAGTTTCGACGCTTCGTAGCCCGTCCGCGACTCCACGGGCATATCCTCGGGCGACGGTTCCGTCCGCGAGCCATAAATCGAGGACGTCGTCGCGTAGACGACGGTGTCACAGCCGTCCTTTCGCGCCTGCTCGACTGTATTGACGAAGCCTTCGATGTTCACGCGCGCGCCCTTCGTCGGGTTCTCCTCGTGCATCTTGTACGACGACAGCGCCGCGAGGTGGAACACCACGTCGACGCCCTCGGTCGGGAGGTCGTCGTCGAGGACCGTCATGTCGTGGAACTCCACAGAACTGTGTGAACCAGACAGCGGGTGGTAATCGTTCACCAGACGAGCGACGACCACGGTTTACCAGCTGGAACCAATTGGAACTAGTTATCTCATAGACACTTTTCCAGTCCCGCCGACTGACTCGGTTCCATGCAACACTACACCCGCCGGAACACCCTCCATGCGTGCGGCATTGTCGCTCTCAGTTCTCTCGCTTGGTGTTCGGCCCTCCCAACGGACGCTTCGGACGCAGAGCGGCCGGCCTACGAGCGGCTCGACGTGACGCCGGTGTACGTCGCCGATGGACTGGACCTCTCAATCCCTGCAGGCATCGAGACGGTGAGCGAATCCCACAGCCGACCTGCTCGTTCTCCCCGATGAGACGGACACTGACGCCGAGCAGGCGGTCGAGTGGCTGGTCGATGACCGAGTGCTTGCACTCTTTGGAGAAAATGCTGAAACAACGTGGCTGTCGTGGGTTCGGAGCGACGCGTTCAACGACGTGTTCGACACGCAGGGGTACAGCGAGAGCGAACCAGACCCAACACTCGTCGTCGGTGCGAAAATCGGCCTCGATACGACGACGTCTCGGTACTCGTGGGGCGATGAATTTGAATGACAGTACGAGCTGCCGTATCTCACAGACACGTGATCGAAGTGATCGAGAAGGCAGAGGCCCTCGGTACCGATGGCGTCATCCAGACCCAGTAAACTCGCTCCAAATTTGACTAAGTGGCCCAGGTCGCGCCACTATCCATATCAGCTTAAGAGCGGTTTGAGTAAGTCGGTACAACCGATGTCTCAGTCATCATCGAAAACGTCGTCGACAACTGATATGCGTTCAGAACGACTGCCTGTTCACTCGACGACGGTCGTCTGTGGTTTGAAGTCGGTCGGCCGCTGTGTCTTGGCCCACCGTCGATAGCCCCAGAAGACGACGAGTGCCACCGGCAAGACGAGGAGCGTCAGGTCCTCGACTGGCGCACCCGTCTCGCTGACGACGAACAGCGGGTTGAGGTCGAACGTCCCGTGGAACAGCCCGACGAGGACAATATTCCGAGTCAGTTCGTAGGTCACACCGAGCAGCAGCGCGTACACGGTCGTAAGCACAGGTGGGCGTTCCACCGCTTGTTCGAGTACGTCACGTACAAAGCTGAGTCTGCAGGACTTGTGGTGAAGCAGATTAATTCAACGTACACGAGCCAACGTTGCTCAAAGTGTGGGTTCACCCACGAGGATAACCGGCCACACACCAACGGTCAAGACGAAGTTGGTTGTCTGAAGTGTGGATACGATGTTCACGTAGATTACAACGCGGCGAAGAATATCGGCTTGAAGTATCTCCGCGACCAGCAAAAGTCTGGACGTGGAGGCGCACCCGTAGATGTGCGCTTGAATCGCGGGACGCTGAACGTGAACGGCGAATATTCGCCTACTGCTCTCAGCAGTTAGAACGGGGGTCCACGCTGAATGCCACGCTCTTCGGGGCGTGGGAGCTTACTTCGATCACGGTGTGGGTCCCCCTCCGTGACACCGTCGTAGTCGAATGCCTTCGACTTCCCACGACGTGACGAGAACACTTGCAAACCGGTATGAGAGAGGACATAAAGAGACAGAACACTCGGAACACATTGGAGAGGTTATTTATACATCGTCAGGAGCTACAGTCACAGGCGTTCTTGCATGGCCAGCGATACACTCTTCGTTGGTCCTGTTGTGTCTGCTGTTCTACGACTTCAGGCGTCACAACGCCGTCGCTCGCCTGCTTGTCACTCGGTGCGAGGGGTGTGAGTCACCCACGTTTGAATACGGTATCCTCGTGACCACAACCAAGGCACCGAGTCCACGACCGACTGTTCACTCGCGACCGGCGCTATTGAGCGCGCTGTTCAGTTCAAAGAGTTCTCGGACGACGGTGCTGTCTGTGACCCGGTACCGGCGCGGGGACGTGTCCGGTACTTCTTCGATGAGTTCAACCTCAATCAAGAGGTCCGTGTAATTGCCGACAGTCTGGCGTGTGACGCCGGCGTGGTCTGCGAACTCTGTCTTGTTGAACTCACGATTCGGCGGAAGGTCAAGCAACGCGTCTACGAGAATCGGGATGGCATCGTGTTGCGTGAGATAGAGCCATCCACTCGGGTGCTCCTTTCGGAGTTCCTTTTTGTCTCCTCGATCAGCCGCGTGCTCTATACTGCTCATACAGAGATTCACCTATTCTGCGTGTATAAACGTTTCCACTAGTGTTAACGGCCATTAACATCATTTATATGCGGCCGACTTGATTCTCCGATCATGGAGAAGCCGTCGGTGAAATGTGCCCTCTTAGCAACAATGATCGCGAAGCACAAGTGGGGGACACCGATTACCGAAGAAGACCTCCTCAGCCTCTCGGCTATCGGCAATGACTACCCAGTCGCACGTGAGGTCTACGCCGATCTTCGGAGCGAGCCCTATATCACTCACCGTGGAAATCGTGGTATCGAACTCGACAAAAGTAATTTCGACAAGCTTGCTGATGTCCTTTACCATGAATGTCGCTGGGAAACGTGGGAGATTGAGACTCGTCTGAAACACTACGAAGGGATCAAAGATCACGACTGGGGGTGAGCCGACTGTAGAATCTCGAAAGTTAGATATTCACGCCTGCCCCCTGGGAACGGGATTGAAGAAGGGTCTGCACGGGACTCTTCACCGTCCGAACGCTTATCGTCTGAGATTGATTCGAGTTCAGTATGGCAAGCGCGACCCGGGACGGTGACCCCAACGGAGTTGAGTTCGTCCGCGAAGATGATGGGAGCATCACCGCCTACGACACCGAGACCAATCTCGCACGTGGTGGCGACACCCGGGCGGAAGCACTCTCGCAACTTGCGGAGGTTCTTGTTCTCCACGAGGGAGGTGGTGAACCCCTCACCGACGATGACCTCGAAGAACTTGGCCTCAACCCCGATGAGTTCGAGAACCGCGACCTGCCCGACATCACGCAATAACGCGGCGTACTCAGGGTACTCGATGAGTCCCTTGTTGCCTTTGAGCGGATGACGCAGACAGGATGATGCAGCTGTCTTCCACCCCTCGAACCGAGTGATAGACTGACGAATACAGGCGTCTCCCGCCAGACAACTGCATCGCATCGAACGAGTATCCATGCACAAACTCTTGCTCGTCACCATTCGAAACCCCCTATTGCAGGCCTTAGCTGAAAGTAGGCGCTAAGCCCCCTTCCTCAGCGAGCGCCGACTGCTTGGAACGCGAGCAACGGAAGCTCTCGCGGAAGCAACACGGGTCAAACAACTACGAGAAGCAACGACGGCAGGTCGCAGAGTGTCATGCTGACCTCCGACGCAAGCGCCGTGACTTCTTGCACAAACTCTCGAACTACTACGCTCGGGAGTACGACTTCGTGGCGGTCGAAGACCTGAACGTGAAGAGGATGATGGAGTCTCCGTCGAACAGTCGAAACACGGCGTCGGCAGCATGGCGGACGTTCCTCTCGTTGCTCGAATACAAGTGTGAACGGGAGGGAACGCACTTCGTCGCAGTCAACCCGAAAGCGACGACCAAAGAGTGTGCGTCGTGCGGTGTCTCGACGGAGAAGCCGTTGTGGGTCCGTGAACATTCCTGTCCCGCCTGCGGGTTTGAGGCGGACAGGGACGCGAACGCAGCGTGGAACATTCTTTCTCGTGGCCTCGAAGACGTAGGAATGGGATACTCCGAATCAACGCCTGTGGAGACTGCGCTCCCTGTGGATACACCTGTATCTGCAAAGCGCGTCGTGGAAGCAGGAAGCCCTACCCTCAAGGAGCGAACGGCGTCAGCCGGGAGCGAGTAGGGTAGTTCACACGACTGAGAATACGAGAACGTTCGCCAATCCCTCTCAGACCTCGGTGAGGCCGAGACTGTATTCGAGTGCGGTATCGACCTCGTCCATCCGCTCTTGCGGAATCGAGCCGATGTTCTCTGTGATGCGGTGCTCTACGGAGACGGTTCGAACCTGGCTACAGAGCGCGACAGAATCCTCCCGAAACGCACACTCTTCGGCTGGGACGAGCACTTCGAACGGGTAGATCTGCTCTCCGAACGAGGTAGTGAACGGAACAACGATCGTTGTCGGTGCGTTTGCATTCCCGACGTTATTCTGCACGACGAGACACGGACGCGTTCCCCGTTGTTCGGATCCCTGCGTCGGGTTGAGTTCAACAACAACGATGTCTCCTCGATGGACAGACGTGGCCATTCGCTACCACTCTGGGGCATCGCCCAGGTGTTCATCAGCCTCCGTCGAGACACCCTCCAGTTCGTTAGCGAGTTCGCGGGTCCGTTGGGCACGCTGACGGTACCCCGCGGCCAACTCTTCACGAGTGATTGACCGCTCGATAACGAGCTTGCCCGCCTCTTCGTGGATCACGACGTCGTCTCCTCCCTTTATTCCGAAGCGTTCACGGAGCTCTTTGGGGATCGTTACCTGGCCCCGCTCCCCGACTTTCCGGCGTTCACCCTTACTCATACATATTCGTATCATATTCATACTGATAAGCGCTTCGGGCGGAAGGCAGTCAGTACGGACCGATGTGGGAATCTGTCGAAAGGGCTCTGTTGAAATCCTCAGAAAATGATATACTCTGACCCAGTCGTGGTCAATACAGGTGCGACACCGACCAGGAGAGTTGCAACTGAAAGACGTATTCAGAGCTGGCAGGGTCGCCCGAGTTCTCGTTCGTACTGCGATTTAATTTGCTCGAACAAGTCCTGGCCGAGCTCTGTCCGGAAGCGGGGCGCGGCGGTCGCAAAGAACTCGTCCAAGTTCTCGAACTCGGCAAAGTGGTCGTTCGTCTCGTCCTCGTCGTACCGACCTTGGCGCTCGTACTTGAGCGCCTGGAGACAGTTATCGATCAGATCCATGTCTTTGACGAACTGTGCCGTCGGGGTGTCACGTGCTTCGTACTCCTCCCAGAGTGTCAGCAGTTCGGTGTCGAAGGGTCCGACGAGATCGGTTACTGCGCTCCGTTCAGCTGCTTCCTTTTCGGACGTGGGGATGGTCTGACGTCCGTCTTCCGCGCGGGTTGCGATATCGCCCGTTCGAGCTTCGCCGAGGTCGTGAATGAGTGCCATCGTCACTGCTTTCTGAGGGTCAACCTCTTGCTGGTCGGCATAGAGCAGACAAAGCGACGCTGTCCCCCATGTGTGGGCTGCGACCGATTCAGGCGAGTCGATATTCCGAAGCACCCATCCCGTCCGAAGTTCGTCCTTCAACTCGAACCATTCAAGCAAGGAGTCGAGTTCATTGGTCATCATATCGTGGAGAAGGGAAGTGGCCAGTTCAACTCATCGAGACTAGTCCGCCGGGTCGCCGACATTCAATCTGAAGTTGCGGGTTTCGGTCTTGAAAACGAATCAATTAGTCAATTGCCGACGAGGTAGTCTGCGCCGTCCTCCTGCTCGAATTCGTATTCCGACGGAAAAACCAGATCTGTTGTCGCCCAGATATCGTGGATTCGCTTCTCGATACTCTCAAGAACCATCCGAAGCACGTCATTCGGAGCATCTGGATAGACTGCATCAATCACACGCTCTTCTCCTGGCTGGGGTGGTATGTGGTAGTGGTCGCGTGTGTTGTGTATTCGCCTTTCGCTCTCGAAAGAAGACACACCGCACACCGAGTGAGCAATGCAGCGACAGTACTGGCAGGGGCCCACCACATTGAGTGGCAGTGAACGCACGTTCGGCCACTCACGCACAAACAGCAGGCTCGTTCGTGGTGTGACCTTGGGTTGAAATCTGCAGTAAACTCCTCGTATACAAGACAGTCGTGAAATGATGAACTACCATTGAAATCTAGATAATTAACAGATAGTAGCACTCAAACCACACATCCAGCAATCAAAAGAACTTAATTATCGCCTGAAAGTTGAATGTATAGGAATTGTAGCCCGCTGGCACAATTCACAAGCAACCTACATGTCGAACGAAAAAGACAGCCAACCCAATACAGTAGTCAATCCAGATCACGATTCAGTTCGAGTTGTTTCGTCCGGTCGCCTTGCCGTGATGATTATCTTTGGACTCGCCGTCCTCACACAGCCTGTTGCAGCCCAAGATGGAGTCATCTGCAGTACAAGCAAACTGCCACAGATGCTCGAAGGCTTCTTCCAATTAACCACGGCGCTCGGACTGATCGGTCTCATCGTTGTCTGGCAAGGCGATTCGCTCTTCCAGATGTTCACGACGAATCACGAGCAGAAAGCCAAACTGAAAGAACACATGCGGGTGGCGCTGAAGTCTGCGGTCACCCTGCTCGTACTCGGCCCCCTCTACACCGTTGCGGGGTCGTTGATGGGACTGCCACTTGCGCAGTGTGTCGATCTCGCCCCCTGGTAAACTGGTCGAGAGACTCACATTGCCTTCCCGTATGCGCACTCCCACGTGGTCTGTCGTCTTCGTTTGCCTCCTTCTCACGAGTGGTCTCGCCAGTCTCGTCACAGCCACGCCACCACGCTCGGGGACAGAAGACAATGGCTTGACCGAAAACGAGACCGCAACCTTGTGGTCTCGTGACGCAGATGCGTACCTAAACGAGACGGCGTATCGCCAGCGCTACGGCGAAAGCCGAACCCCGATCCAACAACTCGCCAATGGGACAGACATCACGTTCACCCGCCCACCGGCGACCGCGGCAACGTGGACACGCAATGACTTCCGTGACCTGAGCGCAGGCAATTCACAGACATCGCTGTATCCCGACCACGCGTCTCTCACAAGTGGACGCTTCATCGACGATGCACACGCGACAGTCTTCGCCGTCCATCCATCGACGCGAGGCCATCTCGAAGCAGGTGACACGCCACTGTACGTCGCACCCAATGGGAGCGTTCGCGGATTTGTGGATTATCGTGTTCGGATACCAGATGGCCATCACTCCAATCGGTCATCTATCACGTGGGAACTCGTCGACGACGAGATCTCAGCGGTCCGCCTGAAGTCTGATGACGACGTTATCGTCCGCACAGGAGGGAGCCATACACCAGTCCTTGCGTACCAACTCGACGAGACGTGGCGTACGACGCTCACCCTCGAAGCCGACATTCACGTCCGACTCAAGCAGACGACGACAACCACAATCGGGAATCGCACCCAGACGGACGTCACGTATCGAACCGAGACGATCACCGTCGCGGATTCACTCGATGTCGAGGTGTACAACCTCCACGCGTCTGCCTACGACGCGGCGTATCCCAATGGCGACACCGGGGTTGCGATCTTCCAGTCTCGGCCGTGGCAAGGCTACACACTCACCGAGGATGGCGACTCACGCGTTCGGGGTGTCTGGCGGTTCTACACGGCTCGTGACCCTCGCTGGGACCGGCTCACCCAAGCAACGGCGACAGCCGAGACCGAGATTCACTCCGAGGCACTCCCGGTCTATGTCCACGCATATCCATCACGCATCGGCCCGCGAGCTGAACCAATTCGTGATGGACCGATCATACTCGACTCGTGGGGGAGAATACGGAGCTCACCACACTCGACGATCCCAGACACGGTCTCTGTCGAGGTCCTCACCCAGTCGTATACGCCAACCTACGGACTTGCCGTCCGAACAGATGACCTAGACCTCGACGCACTCCGGGTGAGTGGGATCGTCCGTGGCGTCGACGCAACACCCATCACGTCAACGGTGGGCACTCCTCGTGAACTTCGCGAGAGTCAACTTACCGCCGAAGTGGTCTCGCAGACGACCGACCAGGCGACCATCCACATTGAGCTCCGCGATACCGAGACTGGCTCTCCAATCGACCTCACTGCCGACGACCGACACGGTTCGCTGAATGGTGAGTCTGGAGGCGGCTATCTCACTGTTGCCGACCAGCGTGTTCGGACGAACGAGTCTGGGGTCGCGGTCGTAACTATCGACCAACCCGGAATTTACACGGCACGCTATCATCCCGGCACGTGGTTGGTCGCAAATCCAGCCTATGTGTCCGACACGGCGACGGTGCGATGGCATCCACTCGGCACCCTTGATGGGTGGGTTGGATTGCTCATCGAGGTCGGCTGGCAGTTCATCCCCTTCGTTGTCGTGTTCTATGCAGGGAGGCAGATTCTCCAATTCTCCGGGCCACGAGATGATTCTGAACGCTATCCATGAACCACAAGCAATCACATTTCAATCGACGAACCGTCCTCCGAACCGCAGCCGGGCTCTCCGTTGGTGGTCTCGCTGGCTGTCTCAACGGCAGTGGTGAGACCGGTGATGGGACTACCACCCCGAATGACGATTCTGACGAACAGGGTATCCTGCGTCAGGTCGCTGTTGAGGGAACCGAGCTTGTTGTCGAGCTTGGTTCTGCGGCTGACGTAGACCAGCTCAATCTCATCCAGCCAAACGGCGAGCTATTCGGGTCGCGTGAGGTTGCGGCCGGTGTTCGACAGGTTTCATTCGAGATCGGGACTGCGTACGACCCTGGTGAGTACCGGATTCTCGCAGTTCACGGCGAAGAGACGGTAGCCGAGACAAGTGTGGAGATTCGACCGCAACTCGAAATCGTTGCCGTTGGGTTGTTCAGGAACAACCCAGACAAGCCGTGGGATGCAGTGTATGGGGAGAGTGAGACTAACCGGATACAAAATGCCGAAGCATGTGTCTCTGTCCATAATTCTGGAACAGGACCTGATGCAGCCGTCTCACTCCAATTCTCTGGAGACATCCCAAACCCAATCGAAGACCCACGAAATAGTGGTCTCTACGACGCTGATAAGGTGACTATTCCGCCGAGTGAGACAAGAGATCTGTTCAGCAGTTCTCTACCATTTGGTGCACATGTCGGCAATGACGGCATGGGGTGTATTGTAGAGAAGAACACAGGTGAGTTCTCTGTGCTTGTTGGAAGCCGTGTTTTCGCCAAAAAGATTTCAGAGAGATTCACTGTCGAATACTCTGGTTCCGACGTCATGAGAGACTGCAGTATCACGATTAACAGGAGATAGTCATGGTTGATCTGATAGACGTCGTTTTGGAAGGTTTCAAAGACGTCATTAGCTGGGTTACCAGTTCCTTCATGAAGGGGATTCGGACAGGATATAACACACTTTCTGCTGAGTTATTCGGCACGCCAACTCCAGAAACAAGTGGTGCATTTATCTTCGGTACACCGTCTAACAGTCCTTGGATTCAGATTCGGGAGGCGCTCGTCGGTGGAGAAGTCATGCTCATCGCACTATTGCTCCTCGTGGTGAGTGTCCAAGGTAGACATGCGATCCGAATTTTCAACATAGGAAGTGCGTACGAGAACACTAAGACGAAGAGAAACGCATGGACAGGGGCCATTTTCATTATCCTCTGGTATTGGGTTGCAACTGTATCGTTATTCCTCGTAGACGGATTCACAATCGCTCTTGTTCCCTCACTCGAACGCCTAACTGATGTTTTAGTCAACTTCCTGGGAGTGACCATCACAAACCCCATTCTCGGCCTGCTACTCACAGCACTCGGCGGGATCTCGATGTGGGCAATTCAAGCCCTCTTTTTCATCCGCGAAATCTTGCTGTACGTCTACGTCTATGGGATGCCGATTGCCATCGCACTCGGCTATGGAAACATCCCAGTGCTCTCAGACATCGCAACTGGATTCGCAAAGCGATTCGTTCCCTTAGTCGTCCTCCCACTCCCCGCAGCAGTCGTGTTCAAAGGCTACGACTTGCTCTTCGCCAGCGGGACGTTCTCCCCACCAACTGCCTTCCTGCAGTATCTCGTCGCCGTCTCACTACCCGTCATCGCACTCTATCTGACGTGGAAGACCTTCGCCTACGCAACCCCACTCACTGCGAGGGCCATCGGGTCGGCCAGCAAAGGCGCAGTCATCGTTGGAAGCGTCGCAGCAGGCGCGTCTATGGGTGGTGCAGGCGTTGCTACGACCGCTGCCCGCTGGGGGCCCAAAGCCGCTGCTGGCCAAGTAATCGCCCAGAAAGCCGCCGCCCGAGCTGAAAACCCCAGTACGCACGACACTGCCTCGTACCGCCGGACCGAGAACGACCCACACAACGCCAATCGCTAGTTCATCATGTCGACAGATTCAGACGCTGCAGAACGCCGTATCATGGACGAATTCGGAGAAGCAAGTCGTATCCCAGGGCTCAATATCGAAGAAGGGGACGTTGGTGTCCTGATTGCGTTCCCACTTCTTGGATTGTTCATCGCCGGACTCACTGGACTCGACTCACTCGCAGTCCCACTCATCACAGGTGGTGTTGGACTGGGTGTCGCCGTGATCTATGTCGCACCGGACCACCTCACTGCGTGGGCATGGGCCAAAGACGTGTCTCGATTCGCAATACGACCGCGTCGAACGTTCAGCGCTCCCACCGCAACAGTCACCCAAGAGGCCGTCCGAAACGAGGGTGGCCTTGCGAACTACACACCGTTCAAACCAGATGAACGAACACAGGATCTCACCAACATCGAGCGCGCCTGGCCCGGTGTGGGTGCGATCCAGCGTTCGGATGGCGTGATGGAGGCATTTATCGAAGTCAACCCAGGGAATATGGACTTCGCCATGTCAGATGACTGGGCGAGCCTCCACGCAGCCGGCGCTGAGTTCGCGAACAAAGAACTCGATTCAAAGCTGAAGTTTCACGCGACGACACGGTCGTTTCCGGTCGAACAGCTCACAGCAAATATCGAACAGCGCCTGTCGGATGACGACGTTACCCAAAACCCAGTCTTCCGTGAACTCCTCGAAGAGTATCGCGAGACGCGTCCACAAGCGATGCGAAACCGTGGAACCCAACAGATTCGGTTCTTCATTGGCGTCGAAGTCTCGCCACTCGAAGTCTATGACCGCTTCCGCGACGAACAAACACCCGCAGAGAAGCTAACTGAAATCCCTGGTCTTGGCTTCCTGTTCAACCCGTTCGTCACGCGCCGCGAAGACCTCTCGAAAGCCGAAGAGCGTGGGCGGCTATTCGAGCGATTAGAGACCCGAATCACGACCATCGAGTCTGGATTCATCCAACAGGCGTCGGGGTGGTCTGCTCGTCGATTGAGCACAGTCGAACTGTTCGTGTTGACGATGGACTTCTGGAACGGCCACGAACACGACTACGACAATCCACGACGGGTGATCCGTGACCAGCCCATCATCGGACGGTCTCGGCGAGAGGATGATCTCGATGCGTAGTCTTGGCCTCCAAATAGAGACCGAGGTCACTCGCCAACTCGTCGAGTGGCTCCAACAGCCAACGTCACTGGAAGGTGCGTCACTCTACGCTACAGGAGCACTCGTGATTGCGCTCGGAGCGATCGGTGTGTGGAAACGCCGCGCTGTCGACGAAGACCACGAGCCTGAAGTCGATTTTTCGGACGTCCTCGACGAAGACACAATCCGAACAGGACACACTGAGGGACAACTTCTCGATGACATCGCAGAATCACACAAGACGACGATTGCACCCGCAGCCATCGAATGGGAGACGCGTGCAGCCCGTGTGGGCGAGCAGTGGACTTCAACACTCACGATCACCGATTACCCTGATTATCCGAATGACGGCTATCTCAGTGATCTGTTCCAGCTAACCGATGTCGAGTTCGACCTCACGGCCCACATTCGGCCAAGAAATCAGCTGCGTGCTCGAAACGAACTCCAAGAGATTGCTGATGACCTCCAGGTTGACGCTGACCTCGAAAAGAGCGTTCGAAGCGGGTATCTCCAACAACGAGCACAGCAAGCGGCAGCGACGTACAACGCTGTCGAGAGTGGGACTCGTGTCTTCGACCAGTCGCTGTTCGTTACTGTCCGAGGCGACACACGTGATGAGCTGTCTAATGCCGTCCAACGCGTCAAAAGCGCACTTCGCGATGAGCCGGCCAGCCTCACACCGAAAACAGCGATTTGTAAGCAAGACCTCGCACTTCAATCTGCAGCGCCGATTGGAGAGAACATCGTCGGCCGCAGCTCAATCGCACTTGGTGGGGCCGTTGGCGCACTCCTTGCGTCACCACACAACGCGACAATCCTCGAAGAAGGAGGCGTCGAATTCGGCATCCACAAAGACACTCACAGCCCGGTCGTCATCGACCCGTTTGCTCGCGAGAACGGCTATGCGATGTTCACCGTTGGCGATACCGGCTCTGGGAAATCATTTGGCTCGAAGCAGAACTTCATCCGGTCGATCGAACAAAGCACAGACCGGATTGGGATCATCCTCGAACCCCTCAACAATTGGGCTGGCGTCGCCGAAGCCTTGGACGCCAAACGCATCACCGTTGGTGGGACACTCGGGTTGAACCCCTTAGAGATTCGCCAGACACCCGAACACGTCCAGCGAGCACTGGGTGAGGATGCAAGCCCGTTTAACGAAAAACTCGACGACGCAATGAGCTTCTTGACGAACTACTTCGCGCTCCGTGGGATCTCACTTGGCGACCGTCGCATCACGCTTGAACTTGGGCTTCAACAGGCGTACGAACGACAGGGGATCACAGACGAAATCGACACGCATGGCAATCCGAGCCCGACGATTCGCGATATGATGGATGTCTTCGAGGAGATGAGTGAGTCACCCAGTGAGTTCGTCGTTCGGACGAACGCCGAGGCGAACAAGCTACGAGAGGATGCAACGTGGCTCCTTGGACAACTTCGGCTGTTCGAGGAGGGAGGACGGTATGCAAACCTCGGGCAGGCATCCGAATTCAACATCCGCGACGAGAAAGTCATCTACCTTGATCTCGCGCAGCAAGAAGGCAGCATCAGTAGTAGTACCGCGCTGACGATGCAACTTCTCATCTCCTTGGTGTACGAACGAGCCAAGGAAACAGACAAAGAAGTCGTGTTCGTCATCGACGAAGCACGGTATATCATGCAGGATGCGGCGAGTTTAGCGTTCTTGGAGACGGTGTTCCGTCATCATCGCCATCACGACCTCTCGATTCGACTCGTCACACAGACCGTTGACGAGTTCTTCGAACACACGGAGTCCGAGGCAATCTTAGACCAGTGTGCGGTCAAGCAGTTCCACCACCTTGACGGAATGGACGAAATGTGGGCGACAGAGTTCGGGCTGAACTACGCCCAGATGCGATTCGTCCAAGATGCGATTCCGGGGAATGAAGACGCTGGCTACTCCGAAGCGCTCGTTGGCGTCGACGGTGAGTGGCGTGGGATTCGCGTTGAGGCGATGCCCAAAGAAAAGCGGGTCATTGACTTCGACCCAACGGAATCGGCTGCCGGATCGCTACCCGGTGGTGAGCGCACTCGTCGAGCACACAGGCGTTCGTAGGTATAATCATGAAAACCGTGCAGGCGCTGTATCCCCTCCCTGATCGCGTCTTCCCTTCGGTCGGCGCTCGCTGAGGATGGGGGCTTAGTGCCTATTTTCAGCTAAAATTAAAAAACGAGGGTTCGTTTGTTCGTTAGTCTCGACGGTGAATCCCAACGAGCGCAGCCGCGATGAGGGCGATAACTGCGAGAGCCACAGAGAACCCGGGCCCATCGGTTGACGTCGTTTCGGTTTCGGTCTCAGTCTCTACACTCTCATCCGTTGTCGTGACCTCCTCTTGAGGTGTCGACGTCTCGGTAGGTGCCGCAGTAGTAGTCTCAGTCGTGTTCGATTCGGTCGTCATTGCGTTCTTTTTCGAGATCGCGAATACCGAGAGACCAGGAGACTCGGCCGTAAAGCGGTAGGAGTCACCAACCTTCTCAGTAAAGCTCGTGTCTAGTTCACCCCACTCACCGTCATGGTACCGGTAGAGTGCAATATCTTCTGGCGACCGGTCGCCAAGTTGTTGTTCACTCACACGGAATCCGAAGTCGACTGTCGCAAGGTTGTCATCAGGCGCGCTGTGGCGGACGTTAATGTATCCGAGCACGTCGTCGTCTGTTGGCGAAGTGGATATCTCTTCATCACCCGTCTCGGGTTCGTCAGGAGATGAATAGGTCACCTCCATGTCGAAGTCAGAGTCTTTCTCGAAGGTGACATCAACATTCTCGACAGCACCGCCAGAAGTTTTGACCTGCTCGTCAACTGTATCTTTGTTAACATTTAGCTTGACCGATTCACCAGCCGACCCGGACTTGATACCCACTGAGATACTCCGTCCGTCAGGAGCATCTTCGACGGTAACCTCTGCGGCTCCAGTCGTTTCAACTGTTGCCCGCTCAGAGGTTGCGATTTCGGAACCCGTGTTGCTTTGGGACGCACCACCGGCACTGCTGCCGGTACTGCTGTCGTCATCATCGTCGTCGTCGTTGCTGTTGTTATTGTTAGTCGACTGCTCTGTGACGTCAAACGTATACGTTGTCTGACTGTCATCGAACGGGATGTACTCACCATCGGTGGCTTCCGTGTCAAAGCGCACGGTCCACTGACCGTTATCAAAGTTGCTGGTGTCGATGACAAGTTCGTAGGTAAGTTCACTTCCAGCGCTACCGTAGCCGTAGCCGTAGCCGTATCCGAAGTCCTTGCTGTATCCGGAGCCGTAGCCAACTGTGTTTGGACCGTACTCGTAGCCTGCGTTGTTTGACACAAGCGTCACGGAATTCAACCAAGGCGGTTGCGTAGATGCAACGCCGCCGCTCGAATCAATGCGGACGGATTGTTGTGTGCCATCGGGGCCCTCAAGCTCAATCAAGTGGTTTTTGATTGGCGTACTATCACCCGATTCAAGATCGATATCGACAGTAAGAGTCACTTGGTTACCTTTCTGGACCGAGGACTTGTCCCCGTCAAGGGTCCCTGTAATAGCTGATGCTGGTGATGCTACACTCAACACAGAGACCACAACAACCGCTGCGAGCAGGACACTCAGCAGCCGCGTGTGGTTCTGGAGTTGATCCAACTTGTCGGTGAGAGACATGTCTGCGTGCTAGGTCCCACCAGTCGTATATAGTAGCTTTGGATTACCAAATATGAATTCGAATATTCAGAAGATCCACCAGCAGAACCCAACATGTACTGCTATCGTTTATCGGCTTAATTCGAGGTTTTCAGCTCTGTTATAGGGCATCATAGATATTATATTGACAGGAGGGGGAGCTCCCAGAGCCAATTTCTGAGAATCATTATTCTGAATGATAGCCAGTTTTATAACCAGTATTGTCAAAAGAATTCGTAACACAACCGAGTCCGCGACGGACGGGCCCCTCACTCACAGAATCAAAGACATGCTCCAACTCATACAGACTCTCGCAGTAGGTTGCTTCTTCATCATTTTACTTCCCGTAAAGCTGCTTGTACGCGTTCTCCCGACTGGTGTTCTCAGTCGTTGGACGACAGGGCAGGTTAGTCAGCAACGCCAGCCTTGTGCGACCGAAAACTCATCCAGCACGACGCGGAGTATCGTTCTTCCAATTTACAATGAAGACCCGTCTACCTGGGAATCTCTTGCTTACTCACTTCGTAGCTCGGGCTGGGACGAAGTCATACTCACAATTGACCAACCGGATTCGGAAACACAGACTGCTATTGATCGCATCTCCGACCCAAATATTAAATTCTCAATCTCGCAGTCGCGCCGCGGAAAGGGGGGAGCACTCCATGAAGGTCTCACAAGCACAACAGGGGATATTATCGGATTCATTGATGCAGACGGGGCAATCAGTACCGATAGCATTGACAAACTCTACGCAACTGTTGAATCGACCGATGCACATGTTGCGATCGGCTCTCGAGATATTGGGTCAAATAGCAGAGCGTCTCAGTCTGCCTTACGGCAACTGCTTGGACAGATCTATAGCAGGCTTGCACAAGCGGCAACGAAGGTCCAAGTAACCGATTTTCAATGTGGTGCGAAGGCGTTTGATGCGCAAGTCTGGGAACAGACTCATCCCACTCTCCGTGAACGCCGGTTTGGCTTCGATACTGAGTTCTTGGCACATGCGAAGGCAAACGGATACACGATTGAGGAAGTCGGAATTGAGTGGAATGATCCTGGAGATAGCGAAGTAACGCTGTACGCCGATATCCCAGATATGTTTCGGGCATTACTCCGTGTCCGGCGTTCACTACGGACCGTTTCTGAACACGGTACGACGAACAAGCAATCGGTCGCACTTGTCTCTGCACACCCTCCAACGCGAGGTGGGCTTGCAGAGTACGGAGAGAAACTGGCACATGCATACCATCGTCGTGATGATGTCATCCCAACAGTCGTCTCTCGAACAACTGAGAACACTCACACAGAGTATCCATATCGAGTTGTGCCTCGCTGGCGGCGGGACTCATTGGCAGCTGCAGTATCACTTATTCGCGAGATTGCAGATCCTACCTACGATGCAGTACAGTTCAACATCCATATGACGTACTTTGGTTCACAGAACCTCCACCGGTTTGTTGGCCTTCTCATTCCACCGTTTCTCAGCACGGTTCTCGAAACAAAAGTCGTCGTCACAATGCACGATTTCTTCGAAGTAGTAGAAGACGAGGAACTCCCAGACGATGTGGGGCGGCCACATGTGTGGGGAGCAAAAATCGCGACCCGACTGTTACTCCTTAGCGATGTTGTGACTGTCACATCGGAGAAATATTTGGAACTTGTCGAGACCGAATACGGGATCACAGACGCCGAGTACATTCCGCATGGTACCTTCCAGCAACCAATGAAAGCAGATGGAGGACAAAGCCAGGAGACAGAAAACCAGTCAGAGAAGACAGACTCACCGTTTACGGTCTTGTTGTTCGGCCATCTCGGACCCACGAAAGACGTTGAAACCGCTGTCAATGCGTTTGAGCGTTTCCACCGCCGAGTTCCGGATTCTGAATTGGTAATTGCTGGTGGATCCCACCCCGAGTATCCCGAGTATCAAAAGGACCTCAAACAACAATACGGTGGTCTCGACGGAGTTCGGTTTACTGGATATATTCCAGATAACGACCTTCGGCGTGTCTGGGAGAATGCAACCATCGCAACGATGCCGTATCATACGATGACTGGCGTCTCCGGGGTGTTCCAACTCGCGAAGTCCTACGGCGTCCCTGTTGTTGCAGCGGACGTTGAGGGGATGCGGACATCGACTGTCGATACTGGTGGAGACGCAGTATTTGTCACCCCGGGTGACGCATCCGAATTATGCCATGCGTTTGAGAAATTGCACGGAGACATCGAGTATCGACAAGAACTCGCCTCGAAAAACCGGAAAGCGGGCCAAGAATGTACAATTGAGGATACCGCAGCAATGATGTCTGCAGTTCTCGCCGATTAACCTTACACCGATATGGATTTTCCCCGTTCAACCTTGCTGACTCGGTTGGGATCTCAGGTCGACTCACTACTAAGAGACGCGGGTATTGTTACCATTGGTGTTATCCTCAGTGGTGGAATCAACTACGGATTTCAACTGTTCATGGGTCGAGCACTTGGTCCTGAAGAATACGGCGTATTCGGTGCTCTGTTTGCACTTACGTATCTCCTGCAAGTATTCAGCCGCGGGATTCGGTTTGCCTCAAGTCGTTATGGGGCAAAACTCAATCAAGCTCAACAGAGTGTCTTAGCTTTCCATTCATCGTTCGCAATACGTACTGTCGGGGTTGGTGTCGTTCTTGCTAGTATTGTGCTTCTGGCGACTGAAGAGCTATCTGCGCTGCTTGATATCGGGCAGTTCATTACAATAATAATTGTAGCCCTCTCGATTCCGTTTTCTTTGCTTCTTCCGGTCAATATTGGGTTAATGGAGGGAACGAGTCAATTCAAAGACCTTGCTGGGTTTCAGGTAATTCCTGCGGTTCTCAAACTTGGGGTCGGTGCTGGCTTAGTGCTACTGGGCTACGGAATCGCAGGTGCATTTCTCGGGATCTTTGCTGGCGTTGCCGTCACCGCAGTATGGTCTACGAAGCGTATCCGTGACCGAAACGTCGGGGGGGAAAATTCGTCAGCTTTCTCCCCTCGCCGTGCATACCGGTATCTAGTCCCAGCAACGCTTGCTGGGCTCTGTTTCAACATTCCAGGTAATGTTGATGTGATACTCGTCCAAGGGCTTACGAGTGATACCGCTGCTGGCTACTATACAGCAGCGTCTGTTCTCGGTAAGTCCCTCATCTTCCTTGTGATTGGCTTGACTGCTGCGTTATTCCCTGCGATTGCTCGGATCGATTCAGATGAGACTGCAAATCAAAAACAGATGCAGTCGCTGTTCAAACGAGGGATGGGTTATTCTGTACTTCTCCTCGGAAGTGTAACCGCAGTATACGCCCTAATACCAAAGCACATTGTTGTGATTTTGTATGGTGGTGCATACGCCAATGCTGCACCCTTTGTTCGATGGTACGCCGTTGCAATATTCGTATTCTGTCTGGCATTGGTCATTCTGAATTTTGAGCTGGCACGGTCCAACTATCGATTCGTAGTCCTGTTCTCAATCGTCTCGATTGGTGAGGTCATTGCGATGATAGTGCTCGGAGGGGACCCAATTGCGCTCATCCGAACGTTACTGGCCGCAAACACAGGGCTAGTCAGTGTAGGAAGTATCAAGGTGGGCTACGAGTTGTGGGGCTAAGTAGTCCACACGAACTAATGCAGGTTCCCATTTGCCTCGCCTCCAATACAACAATTGAGAATTCCCTCGATTGTTTTATAACTGCGCAGCAGGGACCGAATTAGTATGGGTGCGATTCGTAACGTAGTAGAGGGGGTGAAACTCTGGGCACGGAGTTCTGTGAAAGCAATTCGGAAGGAGGGGTTATCCGGGCTTTCAGAGTCAGCTCGCCTGCTTTACACACATCTTCTGCGATTTTACGGACTTATCCACAACTACGGTGAGCCGATTTACGATGCTGAGTGGGACGTATTAATCGTGCTTGATGCGTGTCGAGCCGACCTCATCGAAGAGGTTGTAGCCGAGTACAATTTTATCAATTTCGATGCCACCAACTCTCTCGGGAGTTGCTCTCCAGAGTGGATGGAGAAGAATTTCACATCGTCCTACCTCGATGAAATGCAACAAACGGCATACATTACTGGGAACCCATATTCCGAGACTCACCTCGACCCAACTGAGTTCGAACTGGTTGATGAAGTCTGGAGATACGCGTGGGATGAAGAACTCGAAACGATTCCACCAGATCCCCTTACTGATCGAGCGATTGCAGTCGCACGGGACGCCCAACCTGATCGGCTAATTGTCCACTACATGCAGCCACATCACCCATTTGTTCCATCACCTCTCGGTGAGGGCATGCATCCTGATACTGGAGAACGACTCGAATTTAGTGACCTCGAAGATGTGTGGACACGGCTCCAACGCGGAGAGCTCAGTCGCGAAGAAGTCTGGGAGGGATACCGAGATAATCTCGAATATGTGCTTGAGAGTGTCGAAACGCTCATCAACAATATCGATGGGAAAGTCGTCATCACCGCTGATCATGGCAACGCACTCGGAGAATACCACATGTACGGTCATCCAATCTATGCACCTGTGTGGCCTCTCAAGCGGGTTCCGTGGTGTGAATATGAGGCAACTGACTCAGGATCGTACACTCCGGATCCGACTGCATGGAAACACCACGCCACAACAGATGACGAAGCTCTCTCAACAGAAGACAAACTTGCCGCACTCGGATACATATAGGAAAAATCAACAAACCGACACAAATCCCCATTTCAATCATACTCAATGCAATCCATCCTAACCCGTCTTTCTCAGTATCAGATCACCGATAAGCAGTCTAAACGAGTTCTCGCGGGAATTGCATTTCTCGTTGCCTATGGTGTTCTCCTCCAAGGAATAATTCTCGGCCGATACTATGCTATTGGTGATCTTCCACCACATGCAAAGGGGATTGCGCTAGAGAAGTTCTTCGGGACGTGGCATGAGACGATGTTGGGGTTCGCACACCAGTACCCGATTCACAAGATGTACTTCGGTGTATTCACCCAAGTCCTTGGACCACTCGGGCAGAACCTGCTGTTTCTGTCACTCCCAGTTGGTGCGTTCATCGCTTTCATCTTCTTTGGGCGCCGGTTTGTCCCAGAAGGGACAGCACTCTTTGTTGCGGCGGGAGTGTACGCCCTCAACCCGCTAACCCTAGCGGAGATGGTAAACGGAGGAACTGGGGAATTTCTCGCGTACGTTGGAGGCCCAATTGTCATTGAATATCTCTACCGGATTACAGAACGTGACTCACTCACACCAGTCCTCAAAGCGGGAGCAGCATTCGGACTATTTGGCGTCATTCCATGGACCCTATTCTGGATCCTCGCCCCTTTCGCGCTGAATCTCTTGTTTTCAGTTCGTGAAGATCTGAAATCCGTTTCCCGACTGGTTGCGTCTGGTGGTGTTGGAATCCTCCTTTCAATCCCGGGGGTATTCTATCTCTTCGTTCGCGGAGCAAGTATCTCGACAGCCGATGGATTTGCGAGCCATCTCGATTGGAACTACGCTGATGCAACTGTCCTATCGATACTCCGCCTCGCCGGCAATCATGGCTCATACGCGTTAACCACGTATGGATACAATACTGACCCATGGGCGGCTGTTGGTCTCATTATCCCCTGTATTGCACTCTTCGCAGTTACGAAGACAGAACTTCGGTTTCTCTATCCAACCATTGGTGTGTTTGTCTCGTTCGCGGTGCTTACGAATGCAACCATCACCTACCCGCTTTTCGAGCTATTTCCGCCACTATGGACGCTCCGGAACATGACCAAGATTCTCTTTCCGGTTTCACTCTGTATCTTGTTGTTGTTTGCTGCTGGTTTCAACTACCTCCTAACACTCGCACGACGCACGTCGCCTTTGGAACTGTTCGATTTCCAGGTAACTGGTCCAATGCGGAGAGTCTACAGTCGGGTCCCACAATGTCTACTCGTTGTCCTCATCGTTGTCAGCTCGTTTGCGTATGTCGCCCCCATGGCAGGCGCAGCAGGGCTGAATGGGACCTATGAGGATAGCTATGCGATTCCTGAAGAATATGATACCGTCGCAAACTCACTTGATGGAAAGGTCCTTTGGGCACCATACAGCTATACGACACAGCTTCGGCTGCGAGCGACATACCCAAATCATATCGGAATAAAAAGTGGTGGTCTTAATACTGGAAAAGCGAACGGGGAGTACGTTCGCCAGTTTTTCAGATCGATTGGAGCTGGCGACCGCCTCTACCCGCACCTTTCGGCGCTTGGAGTCCAATATGTTGTTGTTGACGAACTTCCTCAACAACGATACCCAGCAACAGAGGGACGTATTCGAATGGAAGAACGCCACGGTGCCCCCTGGTTGTTCGGAAATCCAACCGAATTTATCAGTCGATTCGACGACTCAGCGGCCTACACGCGAGTGATGGAGACTGAGAACCTGATAGTGTATCGTGTGAACGGTATTGATGAAAAGGACGACAACGTCACCGAACAAGGAGTACACAGGTTATACACACCCCAAACGCCGAGTACTCACGCCGGTGACACCTCAAACCTAATCTCGAACCCTCATTTCGAGCAGGGACTCACTAGTTGGTGGACGAACCCACGGTCAACAGGTACCCAAGCAACAGCGGTTTCTAACAACGGCACGCCAACGCTCAAACTTGAGACGTCGACCGGAAACGTCGTCCCTGTTGCTCAAGGATTCGAGACAAATCCGAAGCAAGCATATCAGGTGGCTGTAAATTCAACTGGTAATGTATCGGCTGTTCTCTACTGGTATAACGGAGAACAACAGGCAGATAATTCAAACCTCATCGATCGCAGGGAGTACCCCATCTCAGAACTTCCTGCACAAGTGATTGCAAAGGGTGACTATCTATCGGTGCGTATTCGACCAAGGAACGAAACAGTCTACCTTCACTCAGTCTCCGTCAAACCAACGACTGTGCCGGCTGCAGTTGGCTTCGAGCAGAACACCGAGGGCATTCCAGGTGTTCTTATTGACGGACAACAATCAGATACAGACGTCGGAAAAACGGTGGCTGTGAACCTCCCAGCAGATGAACGTGCCTCGCTAAACCCAGACATTATTGTGACCGATGCAGAGTCTGTCCTGCCTGGAACGGTAGTACTGAACGACACATATCGACAGGGAGCGGGGATACTCGTCGCTAACGAGACGGTTGAGACACAGATCCCGGATGATGCGACAGTCACCACGTATGAAGCAGAAAACGGGACTGTCGTCGATTATTGGGTCGTTGGAGAGTGGGATCACACGGAAACTGCAGTCAAATATACTTCCTACCACGATGCCTGGGCGGCAGGAGCCAATGCAACGCATCTCCGTGCGTTTGGATGGGCGAACGCATTTACGAATGCAACGACAGCAGAGATCACTTGGTCCGGAAAAGGCGTTAGATCACCCGTGATCGGAATCTGGGGCGTCAGTTGGCTTGCCATCGTGGCTGGACTGGTCTACCTCCGACAGGAGCAAAACCAATGAACAGACATCGTAGAGGAGTTGGTGCCCAAACGACTCACAGGAGCAATTTCCCGAACGACTCACAGGAGCAATATCGCGAACAGCAAATATGAACCAAACACAGAGCCTCTATATTCGTGGTGTACTTGTCTTCTCAGGGATTACACTTCTCGTATTTGCACCGTTGTTTGGTTCGGGATATATTCTGTCGCTTGACCTTGTTTGGGCACCTGGGATGTCACACATCCAGCACCTCATTGAGATCAAAGGACCACTATACTATGGCCGGTTCCCCTTTGTCTTCCTTCTCGATACACTCGGGCTAGTTGTTCCGTTAGACGTCCTTGAGAAACTCGTCTTGATGAGTGTGATTGTGATTAGTGGTCTTGCAGGAATCCACAGTACTCCTGCACAAACCCACACCGGCAAGCTTGCTACGGGGTTAATCTATGCTGTCAACCCCTTCGTATACACTCGGTTTCTTGCCGGTCACTGGTATCTACTATTGAGTTACGCCGTATTACCGCTCGCCGTCCGTGCGTACTATCAGTATCTATCAGGAGACATTGAGCGGCCCTATCGTGCCTTACTGTGGGGAACGCTCGTCTCGGTATTCGACCCCCATGGAACTGTGCTGCTTGCGTTTGTTGGAGGGATATTCACTGTTGTACACGGCTTCCACTCCGAACGTGAACAAAACCGCTCAGCTGTGAAACGAGTCGGTCTCTACTGTGTAGGATTCGTGCTTCTGAACAGCTACTGGATCCTCCCAGTCGTTACAAATTTGACCGGAAGCAACGGGACGCTGTCAGCGTACAGTATTGCCGATCTCACCGCATTTTCAGCATATCCAACGATCAATGGGAACATCTTACTGTCCGTAATGATGCTCTATGGATTTTGGAGACCTGGCTATATTACCGCAACTAATGTTCTCCCCACACCGCTCGTGTTTGGATTATTCACACTTCTGTTAGCATTGTTGTTGTATGGCGTATTCATCTCAGATGATAAGACATGGCGAGACGGGTTGTTTGTCAGTGCTATCTTCTGTTTCATCCTAGCGATGGGCGCTACTGGACCATTGACCGGTCCAGTAGTCACCAAACTGTTTGAGACTGTGCCCGGCCTTCTCGCGATGCGTGACACCCAAAAGTTCAGTATTGGGCTCTGTCTCGCATACGCGTGGTTTAGTGGGGTTGCTCTCGATGAGCTGATTCGAGATCCCCCGATCAACGTACCATCATTCTCAAGAGACTCATCACTCCGAGTTGGGCTTAGTCTGGTGATCCTAGTTGCGACACTTACGTACTCTCTTCCAATGCTCAATGGTTTCCACGGCCAGTTATCTCCCACTGAGTATCCAGATAGTTGGAACGTACTCAATGAACAGCTCACCGATGACCAAACACCGTCTCGCGTTCTAGTGTTGCCATGGCATCAATATATGATGTTTTCATTTACAGACAGAACGATTGCAAACCCCACCGACATCTATTTCGATAAACCAGTCTTGCGGGGCCGAAACATCGAAATCGGGACTATCGAAAGCAACGCTCCAGAACCCGCCCATCAAGAAGTTCGTACTCTCGTGGCAATGGACTGGCGTGATCGGTCAGGATTCGGAGAAGCAACCGCTCCACTTGGAGTGAAATACATTGTACTGTTCAAATCTGCAGACTACGAGAACTATAGCTATCTCAACGATCAAACGGATCTCAGAGTCCAGCGTGAGACGATGGAATATGTTCTCTACGAGAATACTGCCTTTGACGGTCAACAACAGGACGCATGGCCCGCAAAACAGTCACGGATCCCGATGACCGCGGTTCTCGTTGGTTTCGGACTGTCGCTGCTGACGTTAATCTCAATGAGTATTCCACTAGGTCGACGAATACTAAACGGTACCTCTCGTTAACTTCCTAGGCTGGCGGTCGTCCGTCGTGCGATTGATGTACCCTTCGAGAGGCGTGACGTCCTCTTCGTCGGAAATGGCGAGGCTTCCCACGCATGGAAAATGCTAGTCAATGTGACCATCCACCAGACGGAGGCTGACGAGTATCCTAGTGGGTGGGTCTACACGCCATCTCGGCACCCTCGGTGGGACACCATCTTCCGGTACGACAACGCCCAGCAGACGAAAGATCATGAAGACACGCCGGGTCCGAAGTCGAGAAAATCGACTTCCCCGGGATGCTGACGCTCTCCGACCGATTCAAACAAGAGGCCGAGGAGATGTCGTCCGTCTCCTGAGACTGGGAAACGTGAGAAATCACGAAAAGGTGACCACGACATGACGAAGCTCAAAGTAACGGTTGGTGAGGGGAACGACCTCGACGAAACCACGAAAAAGCGGCTCAAGGCGGCACAGGCAGGCGAAGCATTCGAAGACGCGCAGCCAGTGCTGAACTTCGACTCGTTCGCAGAGCTCAGTCGACTGCTCAGCCCGAAGAACCTCGAACTGTTAGAGGCGATCGCTGCGGCCGAACCGGACAGCATCCGCGAAGCCGCAGAGTTGGTTGACCGTGATTACAAGCAGGTCCACCGAAACCTGACTGAACTGACCGATCTCGGTGTCATTGACTTCGAAGGCGGTGACCCTGGACTCCCGAAGAAACCTGTACTCGCCTACGACGGTCTCGAAATCAACCTTTCGTTCAACAATTCGAACAACCTCGGTGCCACCCCGCGCTGAGACACGAGGGTTCCTCCCGCTGGAGTGGGATAGTTACTAGATTGTCAGAAACCGTATCGCTTGTGGGCATCGTCGATTGGTAATATCTCGAGGACGCGAACCTCTCTGTCCTCTTCTAAGACGGTGTAAATCGCAGTGTAGGTCCGCGAGACGTGCATTCGGAATCTATCGCGGCGTCCGTCGATGGGTAAGTTCTCTTTATCGCCGCGTCCGCGTCCCGGATATGGACTTTCGCGCAAGTACCCCAGTTTCCCCTTGCAAATTCGTGTCGTCTTCTCATCGGCGACACTCAAGAACTCGCGTGGTTGATCAGCAAGAAGAACGTCGTAGTCGTCCTCAGACATCCTCAAGCGAGGTTAGATCATCACTATCTGCGTCCTCCAACTCTTGGAAGCGCTTTTCGAGGTCTTCGCGACGACGGCTTTGGGCAAGTTCCTTGAGGAGATCGTCGTAGGTCTGCCCCGGCTTTTTCAGTTCGTGAAGTTCCTCCCGAGTCTCTTCAGTCACTGGAATTCGTTTGTCAGCGGACATGCGTTGTAAGGACGTATCGTCCTGATAGTATTAACAGTTTTGTCACCCCGCGGCTCGATGAGCCGATACTGGATCCCCCGCGTCGCACCTTCTTGCTTGATGAGTCAGTCCCCAAGCGCACCGAGATATTGTATTCCTCAACGGGACACACCAGTCGATTCACGAACGCTCGGAACACCCAGAAATTGTTCGTTTTCGCGTTCGTCTCGACCGACCAGTGTGTTTCCAACACGTCCGTCAACGCCCCGACAGACACCGTCAAAACATCTTCGTCGTAGAGGCGTTCGATGAAGTCACAGGCGAGCGCGTCCTGGGCGTGGTCACGTCGCTTGGTTCGTCGGTCGCGACGTTCGGCAGGTTCATCACAACCTCTCGGAACTCGAAACACTCGGACTAGTCGAGTTCGAGCAGGTTGGTTGCTCAAAGAAGTCGACGGTGTGGTACGAGGATCTCAATATCGAACTCCCGGTTGCAATTACTGAGACGGAGCCAGTTGATGACAGCACAAAGGCCTAAGAGACCCACTTCTCTCTCATCGAGAGACGGGGTCCCCTAATAGGGTTTAGTCATTCGACCACAGAGTCTCACGTCGCTGGTCAACTGCTGTGAGAACAGTCAAGTACACTGCGAGAGGAGGGAGTGCAGACAAAGAAAGGTCAGTGACCTCTGCTACATCTGGGGGCTGGTGAAAATGCAACCGTGCGTTGTGATTGTTTGGATGTCGGTCCCAGCGGCACTCCCATTGGGATCCGTCGTCATGCGCTTCGACATAGTGAATCGAAAAGTCACCAGTCATGAACCACCGAACATCTAGTCGTGCCGTTTCTATCGATTCGGGGTATCGGCCAGCACCAAGCAATACGTGGAGGAGTCGTGGTTCGTAGGAGTCCGGGTCGAACTCTGTCTCAATCACGAGCGAATCCGACGCGAGGTGTCGCGCAAGCAATCGTAGAGTCTGACGCTCTGGAGGCCTAGTTGAATTCGGTTCTGGGTCTTCAGGTGGTGTGCTCATTTAGGCTGGAATGAGGTGCCCGTCATTCTGGGAGAGTTGGCGTGCAAGCTCGTAGAACCGAAGATCCCGAATCACTCCCTGCCACTCACTGACCGCGGTCATGCGGTCGTGAATCGTGTCGTGGTCACCGTAGTCGAACACTGAGATGTGCTCTCGAATTGTGTCTCGTACTCCCGTCGTCGTTCTTCGAGCTCCTTCACACGCTCAATGATCTCTTCGACAGAGAGTTCATTTGCAATTCGACTGGCGTCTTGCCACTCCAGATATCCCTCATTCCGCTCATACTGAGCCGGTCGGCTGTCCCTGTCTGCTCGGACAATCCCCATCTCAGCGAGTCGTTCAAGGTGTTTTTTCGCAGCGTTAGGTGAGCAGTCCGCTATCTGCGATATCAGTGTACGCGGTGGGCGACGTAACACCCAACGCAACATCATAGACGGTCAAACGTGTCTGTTCCCTCTTGGCACCTTCTCCGAGCGGAATCAGAGTCAGGTGAAGGGTCGAATCCAGTCATACGTTTGTGTAAGCACTTTTCTTCAATATGTCGTTGTGTTTAGGATAATTTGAGATATGATGCGTGAACGACTGGGAAGTGTCTATAGAAGATACAGTTGGTGTCATCGCACTCGCCACGGATGAAGACGGAGATTGCCATGGCGTGCAAGGAAACAAAACGCTGTCCTGACTGTTACAATCACCAATAGGGACTACGGGAACGGAACGTACGAACCCGATGAAACAGTAGGCAGAATTGACACAGCGCAATCTCGGTTCGAGAGACTCTCACGCCGGCCACCTAACGACGAAGAGTAGTCAAGAATTTCTTCTCAGACGTACTCTCGCAGTTCGTAGTACCGTGCCCGAAGCGTCGATACCGTTACGTCGGCAGCTGTTGCGAACTCCGCCTGTGTCTTCCCACGTTCCAGTTCGTTCCCAGCGAGGTACAGGCACGCTGCGGCCACGCCCGCGGGATTTCGTCCGTTCGTTATCCGTTCACGGTCTGCGAGCTCGGCGAGTTCGTACGCACGTGCGTTGACTTCTGAGGTCACACGGCAGTCCGACGCAAGCCGCGGGACGTACGTTCGTGCCGTCACAATCTGTGGTTCGATTTCCATGTCGACCTTGAGTGCACGATAGCCAGTTCGCAACTGGTCAGCAGTACACCGAGCAACCGAGCCAATCTCGCCTGGTCGCCGCTGAAGCCCACGGCAACGACACGACGCATACAGACTCCCTGCAGCCATCATTTCGATCGACCGCCCACGAATGAGATCACGATGTTGTGCCTGTCGGTAGACCTGACTTGCTTCTTCGACCACACCTCGTGGGAGGTCAAGAGCACTCGACATCCGTGCGATTTCCTGCAGGGCGTGTGCAAGGTTTCGCTCTGCTTTCGACCCGTAGCGTGCCCGACGGTGTTCACGACGAAGTCGATGAAGTTGCCACTGCTTTTTCGATGAGACACGATTCCCGTTCGCATCACGCTTGTAACCGATTTCTGCAGACACACCGTAGTCGTGTCGGGTAGGTGTGAGCCGACTTCCTGTCCGCCGCGTCGGTTCTGGGTCGTCATCGAACACACGCGGGCCGTGGGTGTGGTCGATGTAGTACTGGTTGACGATGAGGCCACACTCGTCACACCCCGTTTCGCCACCCTCCGTTGTGAGCGTGCCGTCGCACTCGGGACAGTCAGTCGCATCAATAGTTTTCCCGCACGATTCGTCGAATGTTCGCTCGTAGATGTCTCTCAGTGCCATGAGTTCTCTGTGAGGCGCTTCTTCGGCACCCCGCACCCCTGTGGGGGTGATAAAACAGCGGTCGGTCTGGTTCGAGATTAGTCGAGAGTCGCGTCAGCCGACCTGTCTGCGCACTCCGGATCGAACGCAGCTCTGGACGCGTGTTCCAGACCGCACTCCGTACACCGCCAGAATCGACGCCGATCTTGGTCGAACGACGCGAGGGCAGTCAGTGGCGTCTCAGCCGCTGCCCGCCACTCGGTGACGACGACGAGTTCGTGGCCCTGTTCAGTCCGCTCGACGATACTCCCGACTCGTTGGGTTGTGTCTGTTCGCATTCGAATCAGCGAGGCATACCGCCCCGCACCCCTGAGGGGGTGACAAAATTTCTCGCTGAACGTAGAACCATGGGGGGACTCCCGGTTTCAATTGTGATTTTCACCAATTAGTTTGAATTGCGAAGCCGCCTCGTCTCCTGCTCACACGTTGCGAAGCGGCCAGTCGGCTTGGGCAGCACCCGCGTTCGGATTTCGAACAGGACGCGTCGGAGATGCTTGCACTCGACACCACGTTTCCGGTGGTCTGGACACGAACACGTCCCCGCTTCAACGTCAACCTCGTACGACTTCCCACTCGGCGAGTCGACCTGATAAATGGGACCAACATCACCGAATCGGATGTCCATCTCTTCGGTGAGTGCTTTCCACGTCCGGGAGTCATTGAGAGAGTAGCCACCGTCACTGAGGAGTGTCTGTCCATCGACGACTGTGCAGGGTTCGTGGAACTCCCGTTGACGGGTCCGTTCTTGGCCACACTTCCGGCAGCGCCAAAATCTCGTCCGGTAGCCATCGAGGTCAGAGAGTTCGATTTCGTAATCGGTTGGCTCGCTTCCAGGCACCCATTCGGTGACGCGGACGAGGTCGTGACCGTGGGCTGGACTGCTGGTTGTTGTGCGTCGCTTGTGGTCGTTTGAGACAGTCATCTGTGGTCATCGAGCGCACCTGAGTGCCCCCGCACCCGTCAGGGGGTGAAAAAATCTCAGCAGCTCACAGCCCCTGACCGAATTGTACTAATCCACTCGTATCGCACCGAGAATCGACTTCGCGATCGATCGAATCCGATTCAGGCGCTCGAAAATCGAGTCGGCGTCCTCGCCAGCCCACGCTGCGAGGTAGAACGCAGAGCCACTCACATCGAGGCCAACGTATCGACCAATAAGGTACGCAACTGCTTCTGCTTCGACCTCTCGGCGTGCTCGTTCTGGCAGGTTCGACCGATCTGCGTGCAGCAATCCGTGAGCGAACTCGTGGATGAGTGTCGTCGCCATGTCAGCATCGTTTGGCCGTTCTCGTACCTTGACATGAGGCCGACTACGTGGAGGGAACTCACAGATGCCACGTGCAGTACCGTGCGACCAGTCTGACGGGTGGACGAGGCTAACGTCAAGTGCAAGCGAGTCTGCGGCCGAACAGAGTGACACAACCAAGTCAGCAGCCACACCGGACGATGCTGTTTCCAACGCTGGAAGTGACTCGCCTTCAGTCTGGGAGACGTCGAACACTGGAACTGGCTTAAACCGAAGCAGTTGGGTTGTCCACTCCTCGTATTGGACCCCGCCGCTCCCACAGTCCTCGTCGTGTCTGGCTTTCGTCTCTCCACACACTGGACACATCTTCGCCGTGATTGGAGCCCAGATCCAGAGTGCCGACTCACCTTTCGATACCTGTCTGTCGAAGTCGTCTTGCCACGTTCTGTATCCAGCCACGCGAGTCGCCTCCGGGCATTGGAGTGCGATGAGGAGGCTATTGCGAGCCGAGTAGTCGTGGAACCGACTCTGGACGTCTAACCAATCTTTGAACACCTCGCTTTCTCGAGCCTGTTCGACGTCGGCAAGGAGGTCTGCTAACCACTCGTCGACGGCGAGATGCATTTCGTCGTCGCGAGTCGATCGGTCAGTGAACGATGCTTCTCTGGGGGTTGGTTCTGTGGTTGCCATCTGAATTCCGCGGGATACTGAGTACGCCCCGCACCCGTCAGGGGGTGACAAAATAGCCAAAATCTCACCACCGACACATATCTCACAGAGGAGACTGAAGGCCTCTACTACGTCAGTCGCAGGCTACTGGCTCTCCACGATATCGTTGGGCGTGAACAGAGACACATCCGAGCGCTCGTCAGTAACCGCTCGCAAGCCGTCAGAGAATCCTGAACGAGCGAAGCAACAGTAGTGGTACGTCGGATCACCACCCTCCGGTGGCGTCCAGTCGACCTGCGCAGCGCTCCGTTCTAGGTCCGCAAGGTCGCCTTCGTTCATTTCTCGCTGCGTATACTTGCATTCCCCAGCGACGAGCGTGCCGTCACTCGCCAGGCCGACAACGTCCAGTTCATGATGCTTGTGCCACCAATAGCCAATCCCGTGGTAGGTATTGGGAACTAACGACGGGAGCGCATTCTGACAGACGAGTTCGAACATCGAGCCCATGTACTCCGAGAACGAAGGTGTGACCAACTCCTCGAAAGCATTGTCACCGAGCTGGGCGAGCTTCCCTTCTTGACCGTACACATAACGGAACCAGAACCGAAACAGCGGTTCATTCAGTCGGTATCGGCTCTTTCGCGTCGCATTGGGATTCGCCGTGACCGGGATATCCCGTGTGACCAGTCGCAGTCGACGGAGCTTCGCGAGATACGATCCGAGTGCGTTCGAATCGATACCGGCGAAGTTAGCAATCTCACTCGCCTCGCGCTTTCCTGTCGCAATCGCGCGGAGGACTGTGTAGTAGGTCTGTGGCTCTCGAATCCCAAACTCTGTCCGGAGGAGGAACTCTGGCTCGTTGTGGAGCACACCGTGTTCGGAGAGGACGTGTGTCTGGATGTTCTCCGCGAGCGATGCCGTTGGGGTGAGCGCCTGAAGGTAGTACGGCGTCCCACCGAAGACGCTCCACGTCTCAATCGTTGTCTCTGGGTCGTCTGTGGGGTACAGCTGTCGTGCGTCGGCCAACGCAAGTGGTGGGAGGTCGATAGTTCCGGTCCGACGTCCGTACAGCGGGCTCCCGCCTCCGAGCACTTTCTCTTCCATAACGCTGATCGACGACCCGACGAGTACCAACGACGCCGCCGTCTGTTCGAGATGGAGGTCCCAGACCCGCTGTATCTTCGAGGGAACTGCATCGTCGGATTCGATCAAGTACGGAAACTCGTCGATAACAACGACTGCGTCCTGCCGTCCAAGCGTCTTGAGAATCGTCTCCCAGTCACGCTTGATATCGTCAACGACTGGGTACGTGTCGCGAGCGGTCTCAACGAAGCTTGCGAGCTGTACGTCCGGAGTCTCTTCGGTCGCCTGCCAGTACACCGCATCGTCTCGGTCACGAATTGCTTCACGGACGAGCGCACTCTTTCCAAGCCGCCGCCGGCCATAGATGACGAGCAACTCCGCCGTATCACGGTCGAACCGGGATCGAAGAAACGAGAGTTCGTCGTCGCGGTTGACGAAGGAAGGCCGAGACATAGTCTGTGTTTGGCTTGGTAGATGATAGTCGTTCTGATTATCTTAATTGTGATTTTACTAATCGTGATTTACTAACCAGATTCGGGCGCAAGCAGCTAAAATTACTAATTTCCAGCAAATCTATTTTACTTACTGCGCTCGTACGACGACCAGTGACCGGAGCAGGCTCCCCCACAACACCGTGGCAAGGTGACGTCAACGAGACAGTCATTGATGACTGGAAAGCAGATACCACGACGTTCGAACGTATTCGGCAGGTAATCGACGTTACAACGAATCCACAAACTGCCAGCGAAATTGCTGAACGTGCCCATATGAGTGAACCAACTGCACGGAAGCACCTCTCAGCGCTCGCTGAGACCGGTCGTGTCAAAAGAATTGTAGCCGGTGATGCCACTCGCTACATGCGCGCACCACAGATGCTGGCGATGCGGCGGATCGCCGACATTCACCGCGAGCACACGAAAGACGAGATTCGACAGGGAATCCGAGAACTGAAAGATGAACGTCAAGCGATCCAAGAACAGTACGACGCGACGACCGTCGACGAGCTGACCTTGGAATTGGAGTCCGGTGCTGACGGGTGGGCAGACCTCACTCGGTGGCAGCAAATTGAGCAGAATCTTGAGATCGCCCAAGCTGCGCTGACGCTCTACGATTTCGACCCAGATGATAGCCGATCTGCAGCAGCTCGGCTATCCGATCGTGAAAACACGATCCGCAGCCGGGGTGCACTACAGGACGACGAATCTCAATCGACTGCATAGATGGCAGACGAGGCGGACATTGAGGGCCCTGTTGGCTCAATCGATGATGTCACACTTGAAGAGATTCGCACAGTCTGCACACGTGCTGATGGTCTCGTCGAAGATGCCGGATTCGATAGTCGCCTTGACCCAACGAAGCTACAGATTCACTTCCGAGATGAGATTGCCGAGGCGACGTGGTGTCGGTTCGATATTCGCTGGTTCCAGCGTCAGTACTACAGTTTCCATTGTCTCGATGAATGTGGTGTACAGTTCCGCTACGATTACCGTCCCAAACCGGATGCACCAGAGAAGCACTTTCATACGCCACCCGAAGCAAATTCGGGCGACGTAGAGCAGTCCTATATCGTGACAACAGAGCCAATGCTCGTTGCACGAGCGGTGCATCAACTCTGGCGTCGAGCGTACGAAACGGCCTCGTTCGACGCACTAAACACAGCCGAAAATCCGTCGTGAGGTTGTGGCTGCGCGCGCAGCACCGCAGGTGCGAGCACGGAGCGGTGGGTGGGGAGGTGGGGTCTGGGTCGGCCGGGCACATAGCAAAAAAGAAGGGTGCGATGACTGGCTATTCCCACCACGCCTCGCGCTCTGGGAAGCTGATGTCGGACCACCCCGTCACAGCCACCGACACGCGCCCACCGTACCAGCTCTTTGCGACGTTCCGCAGCGTCACCCGCTCGCCTTCTCTCACAGCCGGTTGCCTCGATTTCTCCCAGACAGTCACCTTCGTTCGTCCCGTATCGTCCTCGATGAGGCCCACCTGCTGAATCGCCGCGTTCGACGACTCCCACAACTGCGTAATCGTTCCCTCGATTGACACCTCTCGATGACTGACCTCACTGACCGCTGCAATCGGAATCACCCGCCCTGGTGCCTGTTGCAACGCTTCGAACACACCCACGACCGCGCTCATCATCGAGTTCCCGTCTGCGACTACTTCGGCCAGACGCCGGCTGATTGCCGCCCGCGACCACGCATCGAGTTTCGACTGCATCCGTGCCGCCTCCCTGTTCACAACGCCCAACTGTTCAGCCGTCAGTTGCTCACGCGGATCCACCTCCTCGGGGTCGGCCCACCGATTCACACACCCCGCACGCTTCTTGAACGCACGCGTTGCTTCAATACTTGACTGCTCCACCGCCGTCGCCGTCCGTGCTTCTCGACTCGACGTCTGTCTCCGGTCCCACCGTGCACGCGTCTGTTCGATCTCCCACTCACGCGCAGCCAGCCGCTCTTCTTCCGCGAGGGTCAGTCCCCGACTAACCGCTTCAGGATTGTTCAGGTCAACTTTGGCTTGAATCTCGAGTTCAACCGTGGGATGGAGCGCTGGCGTCTCACCAACCACGTCGTCGTCGACCGCTCGGGGGAGTTCGGAGTGCGAAACTTTAGTACTGAACTGCTTCTTACTACTCATTGCTGTTACCTGAAAGGCGCTCACTCGGCGTCTTCTTCCGACACCACGACTCTCCAGCCGCGGCTCTCTCGTTCGCCCAACTGGCTCTGCGCACGCCTTTCGCGCCTTCATCGCGCCCGCAGGGCGCGGAAGGCGTGCGCGCGACGACGGACACACAGCCAGCACCGCGCGCCAGCTTACCGAACGCAGTGAGGTGAGACTCGGGGCGCGAACATCGTGAGCGACCCGATGGCCTGGCCGCCGCGAGCGGCCAGCACACAAGCCGGTTTCGTGTCTGACGACCGAGCCAGCGAGGGCGTCGTGACCGACAGCGCGCTTGGTGCTGGCGCACCGGAAGGGTGCGAGCGATGCGAGTGCGACTGCAAGGAGCAACTCGTCACGAACGACGTGAGGAGTGAGTACGGCGGGCACAGGGCGGCGAGCGGGGCGTGCCGTTCGTACCACACCGGGCTACCGACAGCCATCGTCAGCCACACAACAGCCTAGGGGTGGGATTGAAAGGGGCCGGACGCTCGGCGTGCCCCGACGACGCAAGCACCGCAGGAACGAGGCGCGCAGCGAGTCGCGGCCGTCGAGCGTTCGGGGGCTTTCGTGGATTCCTCACTGACGGTGTCATCGATATCCTGGGTCCAGAGATAGCACTCACGATGTGGCACGACACACTCATTTCGATCGAAAAGCAACGAAAGCTAACAACGACGGGTGACTACGTTGGGGACCTCGCCAAGCCGCCAGTGCTGGGGTGAGAAGCGATCAAGCGTGAAAAAGACGCCAACTGAGTCACAAACCCAGTGACGGTGTCAATGAGAAGTCGAGTAGCAGCACAATTATCAAACATTAATGCAATTCTATCTAGTTTTATTTCTGAAAACACAGATATAGAAGAGATTATGCCTACTGAGTGAGAGTGAAATGTATTATTTCGTCCACCACCGACCGAGCCTTCATCCACCTCTCGCCAACTGCGGATACGTTTACCCCGTCGACTGTCACCGCACAGTTTACTCGATTGTACTACCTCTTAGCGTCGACCAAAACTCCGTCCACCCTCGAATGGGTACTCGTCACTGATGGGTCAGACACAGGACCCATCGAGTACGTCCTGAGCGTCGACACTGCCCTCGCATCGACGATCGAAGCGTGGTGTCGAGAGCTCGTTCCGAATTCGTTCGATATTTCGACGACAATGACAGACCCACTGCGTTGTCTCTCGCCTGCTGACGCTGACGCCGACCCAGACGATAGGGCCCTCGAATCGTATGCACCACCACGATACCGAGCGGTCGAGTTCGTGGGCGTCACAGACCGGCGTGAAGACTGGCAAACCACGCTCACTCGATACGATGAGTTCACCGACAAACAGAGCCGTCTGCCACTCGCAACGGTGGTGAGCGCGCTTGCGGACGCGTCCGTGCCGATGGCCGTCCAGATACTCGTGCGGCCGTATCCAGACTGGCGACACCACGCCCTTGACAGAAAACAACGGCTCAAACAGGGTCGAGAGACAGCCTTCCAGCGGTTCTTCGAGGACTGGGTTTTGTCTACAGACTCCGAAAACAACGTCTCTGATCCAAGGGTCCGCTCGCGAGTGGATGCACTCGACGAAAAAGACGCACAACACAGTTTTGTAGTCACCGCTCGGGCAGTTGCGGCAACGATCGACCAGCGTGCACAACTGCCCGACTGCACCCCAGTATCGACTGCGTTTTCGCATCTCAATGGCGACCACTACCGAATCGAAGGTCGCATACACGACGGCGATCGCGCAAAATCAATCTACGAATCACTACGCAATCGCGTCGTGGTTGACCCAGAACACGCGAAGCTCACTGCGAGACTTCCGTGGACCGACCATGCCAGTCGTGGACTCGTCATGGATGGGTGTGAACTCCCGTTGCTGTGTCTCGTCGATGCGGCCACCCTCCCGACAGAAGCCCACCGTGGGCTCGCGCCCACACCGACAGACGAACACGGTCTGCCACGCCCACCGCGTGATCGGATTGAGCGGTATCGAACAGCAGGGCTCACACTTGGCCATGCACAGACGGCCGACGGCGATGCCGAAGCCGTCCCTATCTCACTGCCGCCCGCACTCCAGCCACTCCATCTCGGTATGTTCGGCCGGACCGGCTCTGGCAAATCATCGACTCTCGTTGCGGCGCTTCTCGCAAATCACGCAGCAACCGATGGCGCTGATATCTTCATCGACCCCAAAGGCGACGGGATGGCCGACGACTATCTCAAGGCACATTATGCGAAATACGGCTCTCTCGACGATGTCTATTATTTCGATTGCACAGAGACACTCCCCGCACTGTCGTTTTTCGACATTCGTGATCAACTCGATGCAGGTATCGACCGCACGACCGCCGTCGAGGACGTCGTCGACCACTATATCGATATCCTGATCGGTATCATGGGTCGTGACAGATTCGAACAGGCGGTTCGGTCACCCGACATCATTCGCTACGTGCTCAAAGCGATGTTTGATCCGATCCACGGCTCGAACGCGTTTAGCCATCGTGAGTTCCAGACGGCCGTCGCCAGATTACACGAAACACGCGACCCACCACCAGTCGTTGATGAAGACCTCCAGGCGATGCTCGCTGGTGTCGCTGCTAACTCCAAGCGCTCGTTCGACGAGCTCATGCAAGGGGTTGCAAACCGCATCGAGAAGATTCCAATCGATGCCCGACTTGCACAGGTATTCAATCATACTCCAGACGATGATAGCGACGATCCGGAATTCGACCTTCGGAGGCTCATCGATGAAGACGCAGTCATTATTATCGAGACAGGGGGCCTCAGGCCGGCTTCACAGCGCGTCATCACGCTCGTCCTTCTGTCGGCGTTGTGGACCGCCCTTCGACGCCGGACCCAGCAGGGCGACGACGAGACAGACCACCCACTCGTGAATCTGTATCTCGAAGAAGCTGCGCAGTTATCGACATCATCGCTCTTGTCAGATCTCCTTGCCCAGTCTCGTTCGTTCGGCCTCTCGATTACCTTGGCGATGCAGTTTCCTGCACAACTCAAAGAGGCCAATCCAGAGGCCTATCGTGAAGTCCTCAATAACGTCTCGACGATTATCACGGGGAACGTCGCAGTCGACCCCGAGTTCAGCCGGCGATTTACAACAGCCGACCGTCCCGCAACGGAAGTACAAAATCGACTCCGCGCGCTTCGCCGTGGCCAGTGGCTCGCGACGCTCCCGGCAGAGTTTGGACAACCAGAGCCACAGCCGTTCGTCCTCCAGAGCCCACCGCTTCCAGTTGGCCACCCAGAAAGTGATGACCCGTTTTCGCCCGCTCGTGAGACAGCATACGCGGCTGCACTCGAGTTGCGTACTGCTCGGACCGCCCAAGCGTCTGGTCTCAACGTCTCGGGGATTGGCAGCCGGACCACCACAGAAGAGACACACACGCCGCTGGGCCACCGCGAAGCAGCACCGCTCGATGATTCTGCAGCGTCGACACACCGCGCGACTCCCACGTCCGCACACACGCCAGCCGAAGACGCACCACCAGACCCATACCCAGATCGGAATGCGCCGACTCCCGATGCGCGTATCAACTCTGCGCTGCCCTACACGTCGCGTCTTCCCCCAATGGTGGGGTATGACCCCGAAGTTCACGTCGTCGTCTGTGAGGAGTGTTCGACTCGATACGACCCAACACTCACGGGCATCAAAAACGCCGTCCAATGCTGTCACAGCCTCGAAGCAGTCGACCGCGACGAAATCCCACTCTCACAACTCCCACTCAAACTCTCAGCCGTCGAACGCGGCAGTAGCGCGTTTACCGACGCCCAACTGCGCTTTCTCCAAGCGGTCTACTCTGCACATCAACGTCGATTCGATCCCGAGTTCGAGTACGACCTTTTGTATGACAGCATGGTTCGCCTCCAAGAATACACCGGCATCAGATATCAGGAAGTTCAAGAACTCATCGATGGTGGGTCGCTGTCGGTCGATTGTACGTATCCACACAAACTCTATACAGTCACCCCAAAAGGCCGCCGTGCGATTGCAGTTCGCCACCGCGAAGGTATTGCCCACGGCCACGGCCGAGGCGATCTCAGTGAGTCGAGTCTCCACGTCGTCATGGTGGAACTTGGCCGACGATATCTCGAAACAGAGTTCGTCGAAGACGATGACTCCGCGGCTGTCGAGGCCGTTTCATACTTCGAACACGAAGGCTCGCGTCTCGATGCGGTCTGTCTCGATGAGGATGGAAACATCGTCGTCACACTTGAAGCTGAACGAGCGAATCACGATATCTTGACTGCGGTCCCCGAAGACTATGACAAGATGGCTGCGTGCGATCCCGAAGCCGCAGTGTGGGTCGTGAAGAATCGAAGCGATGCACATGAGATTCTTCGTGCCCTCAACGAGCCAAACGAGGGGTACCCACGCGTCGAAAAGACCTATAGTTCGAATTCACCGCCATCGTCGTTCCAGATTCACCAACCCGGATTCACCGAGATGCACACCCTCCAAGAGTTACAGTCAGATGCTTCGCACTCGTGAGGATCGGTGACGTGACTACCGTCTGAACCACCCAAATAGCGACCACCCACGATCACTTTCGTCTGTCTCGTCTCCTGCAGCGACCGCTGCTTCCAGTTCACGTCGCCGTTCGCGTTCGGTTTCTAACTCCGCGTGTAGTCGTTCGTTCTCTTCGAGTACCGATTCGAGATGGCTCTGCAGGTCTTTGAGCCGTTCGAGAGTGTCGGTATCGCGGGGAGTGGCTGTCTTTGTACTGTCGGTTGGTGTGACCGACGTCGGATCGTGTGGTGTCTGGTGGTCCGCACGTCCAGTCCGGGTGGTGTCTGTGCGCGACGATGACCGACGGACTTCGGTCGACCACTGTGAGGGGTCATAAAAATCGGACGTCCCCGAAACCGATCGCTCGATGGTCTTTTCGCCGTACGTCGACCCATCGGCGAAATGCGTTTCGTCCCATTTCTTGCGATACAGTCCAGAGTCTCGGAGCAGTCGATCAATCTGTGCTGTGTCTCCGCCAGTCCAAAATGCGAGGATCGAACACAGCGCCATATCGGCTTCTGAGTGGCTGTCATACGCACTCGTATCACCTTTCCACAGTCGGCTGAACTTCGGCCCGTTGGCTGCGTTCGATGCCCGTTCAACGACATCCTCGTCGGTGAGGTCGTTTCCTGGCGTGTCGACAGTGCTCGATGTCGTAGTGATATTCGGGGTGTTCGATGTTTGTGTGCCACTCTGGGTGTGTTGTGTCTCGAAGTACGCACCGTGGATTGCGGTGAGTTCGTCTGTTCGGTCGGCAACCGTCGTGGGCGTCTCGTCGACGTGGTCGCCAGTCATCGTAAAGAACCGCGCGTGTTCGTAGAGTTCGAGGTTCCCTGTTCGGTTGCCTCCTGGCGGCAATGATCCACGGACGATGATGTGATAGCCCGTCCCTGACGGACTGATTTCTGTATACGACGCAAGCTGGTCGATGATCTCTGTGGCCCATGCTTCTGTCTCGCCCGTTTCGCGAGTGCGGCATTTGTCGAGGTCAATACCGACATATGGGTCGTCAGTACTGAACACGAAGCCAACACCATCTGCCGCGCCACCCCTTGCATACGCGAGCGCTTCGTCGAAGGTCGTCCACGTCACCGCATCGGTTGCAGAGGCATAGCCGCCGTTCACCGAGACAGGCACCTTCGTTTCGTCTCCACCACGTGTCTGTTTACGCCAGCCCACCCAGTGGTCTCGTTCGAGGAGAGTATCGGGGAGTGTATCACGTGTGGGTAGGGGTGGGGTCATTGGGTACTCGATGGTCTCGTGGACACATAGATAGCTATTTCGTGCTGCTACACCGGTGGGTCGATTCCCTCGATTTCTACACTGGGGCGGAAGTGAGTGATTCGTCAATACACCCTCTACAGCCCCATTTTTCAGGGGTGTACATCCACGCCGATTTCCCGTATGGGTGTATGTGAGTTGTGGCTTACTTGGGTGTAGATACAGGCGAGGACCACAGCCTCAAGAGGGAATGAACCTCGAACGAATCTTTTGGTGTTGGCGTCTAGGGCCGCTCAGATGTGCGATTCGTATTGAAGGAGAACCACCGTTGTATCGAAAGTCACCACCCATCCGCCTGTGTTCAGGTATACTCGAATCCGCTATTCTCCAGTACACCACGTCAGAGAGGTGGTGTATGGGCGGTTTTCAAATTCTCGGTTGGCGTCGTTGGTCGGGGTTGATGCCTGCTCAGTACTGGTCATCGTCGCGTTCCAAGCAGAGAGTCGAACACGCCGAACTCTCGCTTTTGGGACCCGTTGACGTGGTACTGGTGTGTTCGCCTCGACTTGAAGAGGGGGTTCTGACGGTGGTCTCAAACGTGGACGCGACGAAATCGAGAACGGTCAGTTAGTTTCAACTCTCTTCCCTTCGAACCAAGTGGGTTGCGTGAGGGTGACGTGGCTTCCAGTAGATGCTTGCACGTACCTTTGGACGTGTTTTGCTGGCAGGTCGGTCCAGCAGTGGCGCTGTGATGTTGGTGTGCTCGCGTTCTAACTCGTGGGAACCACGTCGCGTTACGCCCCAGTCGTTGTGCCCTGACGAGGAAGGCCAGTTGACTGTGGCCTGTGCCATCCGAGGACCATTGTACACAGTAGCCTCAGAAGATGGTGGTGTCCCTTTGGGTACGTCTGTCCGAGTTGAACGAGGCCACGGTCCCAGATGTGTCATGACAGGTGTTCGCTCTCGAATCGAACGCACTTGCTCTCGACGAACTCGTAGTTCGAGACACCGAATGCCTCGTTATCACGAAGGTTTTCGATCGTTCGAACGATCTCGCTTGTTCATTGAGGAAGATACGGCCACACACCGCTTCGGTGAAGTCTATTGTTGCGGGACAGACGGTGGGTGTATTCCAATCGAAGCAGAGGTATGGTAACCCACCGACTCACCAACACACCGACTGCAACTCACCGCAACGACAACCCAGCCACCAAACCCGTCCCGAGCGCCACGACCTGCCAGCCACGGTGGATGGGAGCGCGTCGATTAGCCTCGGGGCGGTGTGTGGGTCCGAGGCCGCCCGCCCCCGCTCAGTCTCGAGAGTCGAATTCCCGTTATGAGTGGCCGATGGAGAAACGGACGCCCCGGTATATTGGCGTTCAACCACAAGCCCAAGTGGGCGATGACGAAGAAACATGAATCGAACGGTGTCTACATCACACCTCGCTGCCGAAACTCAACGCGGGCGTCATCGAACACAACAGACGAAGCGGGTGTATCCGGTATCGGCAATCCCCGCAGCTCAAACGACTGCTGGAACAGGTATCTGAATTCACGCGGCGCGACTATTGAGATTCCACGACACTCGGACAGACGGCGATTCTTTCTTGTGTCCGCTGGGCTGGCCCAGTTGAGTTCGTGCTCTCGTGTCTGGCGTTCCCTCTCACGTGAATTCGTGGCGTGATCAATTAAGAGTGTGCGGAGCTGATGAAGTCCACAAGTTTTGTACCCTCGTTGAAATGAACCGGTATGAGAGTCGTGAACTATACTGTCACAGGTGGGCAATTTTCGGACCTCATAGACGCACTAACTGAGCGATTTTCTCCGGAGGAATCTCACACAGGAGATGGGTTCGCGGTGTTACTGATTGAGAAATACGAATTTTGGCGGACGAACTCGAATATGCAGGTAACGATTATCCTCGAAGAGATGACTAGGACGACCTGGTTCCTAAAGATCGTCGTCGGTGGGGGAGCGAGCGGGATTTTCAACTGGACTTATGGGTCGGAACAGAAGGTTCTCCGAAAGATGACGACGGGAATTGAGGAGTTGATTGACGAGCTCGACATGAAAATCAAATCGAATGCTCGCTGAGTCTTGGCTGTTGGGCCACATCAAGGTGCGCGACCAACCACTTATCCGGGATCACATCGAACCGTGAAAACAGAGCGGTGTATCGGGGGACTCGTGTGGTCGCTCGGCTTCCTCGAGCTGTACGAGTGGATTCGGTGACGTGTTCGAAAGCGACGTCAGCGGGGGCGGCAACCTTCAGCCGCTTGCCGGAGGTACACTTAGGGTTTCCAAGTCCGTTCCGAGGACATGGCTCACCACGAACCGGACACACACCAGTTACTGGACCAAGCACCGCTGCTGGATGCGACCCGAGATGGGCCGCTCGACCGGTCGACGCTCCAAGACGAACTTAACATCTCGCGTGCAACGGCCTACCGATGGACATCCTCACTCACCGACGAGAGTTTGCTCGAGCAGACGCCCACGGGATACCGGACGACCGGAGCGGGCTGTGCCGTGGCCGATGCCGTGTCACGGTTCGAGCGGTCGGTCGCAGCGGCCGGCCGATTAGAACCCCTCCTCGCTCAGATTTCGGCACCGGAGTTCACGCGTCATGTCCACCTATTCGCCGACGCCGACCTCCACGTCGCCACGCCGCAGAATCCGAACGCGCCCATCGAACCGTGGCTCGAACACTTCGCGTCGTTCGAGCACTCGCGGAGTCTAGTCGTCGCAGGGTGTCCACCGAAGGTCACAGAACAGGGTATTGAACACGCCCGAAACGACGTGGACTTCGAGGCTATCTGTACGCCGCTGGCGCTCGAAGCGGACCGGAACGCTTCGAAGAACGCGTTCGACACCATCGCGTCGGCTGAAGCACCCGCGCTATACACTCACCCCGGACTGCCGTTCACCATGGGTATCATCGACGACGTTGTCATCGTCGGCGGTTTCGACGACGAGACATCCCTCCCGATTGCTTCGGTCACAACCGACGACCCCGAGGCTCGCAAGTGGGCCGTCGACCTCTATCGACGCTACAAACGCGACGCGGACAGGCTCAACGTGACTCAGATGAGCACCAAGAAGTAGCGACTCTACGCGTGAAATCTGTGTACTGATCGAACTGTGTCTCACGAACTGAGATGCCGTCTCAGGGAATGACTATAATCCTGAGCTTTCCGTCGAACGGATTATGGAACGGACAGGGCAGACCGAGGAGGACGGCGGCGATCGACAGCACAGGCGACGAGACAACTGGGACGCCGTAGAATCAGCACCGACGGGTTCCTACGACGTTGTTGTCGGTGGTTCCGGGATGTCGGCGTCTCTCACGGCGATGATTCTGGGAAAACACGGCCTCGACGTGGTGATGCTGGAAGCCGGGTCGCATCCGCGGTTCGCCGTCGGCGAGGCGATGCTCCCGCAGAGTTCGATGTGGATGTGGATTCTCGGGGAGTACCACGGAATCCCGGAGATTCAGTACCTCAGCGACACGGACGACATCGTCGACAACGTCACGTCGTCGTGCGGCATCAAACACTCCATCGGCTTCGCCTACCACGAACCCGGGCGGAGGGTCGCGCCGGACCACAGCCACCAATTGATTCCGCCGGACCTCCCGTTTTACAGCGAGAGCCACCTCCTGCGCTCAGAGATCGACCGGTATCTGGTTGAGGCCGCCCAGCGGTACGGCGTCGAGTACCTCGACGAGACCGAAATCACCGGCGTGGACATCGGCCGCGACGGGGTGACCGTGACGACCGGACGCGGCGACATCGAGGCGGCGTTCTACGTCGACGGGACCGGGGGAAACTCCGTCCTCGCCGAGGAGATGGGGTACCGCGAGGACGCACCGGCGTTGGAGACGGATTCGCGCGCCATCTTCACGCACGTCGAAGGGCTCGCCCCGTTCGACGAGGTGCTCGACGAGGCTGCCCGCCCCGGACAGTCCAACCGCCTCCACGACGGGACGCTCCACCACGTGTTCGACGGGGGCTGGATGTGGATTATCCCCTTCGACAACTTCGAGCGCTCGGAGGCGAACAAGGCGAGCGTCGGGGTAGTCCTCGACCGAACGCAGTACCCCGTTGACGAGTCGGTCAGCGCCGAGCAAGAGGCCCGACGAATCATCGCCGAGTTCCCCGACATCGAACGACACCTCGAATCAGCGGTGCCGGTGCGGCCGTGGGTTCGAACCGGGAGGCTTCAACGGACCGCCAGTCAGTCCTCGGGACACCGCCATTATCTGACCAACAACACGTATGGGTTCGTCGACCCGCTGTACGCGGTTGGCCTGGTGAACACCCTCGAATCCGTTTTTGTGTCGACCAACCTGCTTTTGGACGCGTTCGAAGACGGCGAGTTCTCGGTGGCGCGCTTCGCGCCAATCGACGAGATGCACCGCCGTCAGCTTGCGACCAACGACCGGGTCATCAGCAACGCTTACAAGTCGATGGGTGACTTCCGGCTCTGGAACGCGTGGACGCAGATGTGGCTGGGGCAGGTCCTGTTCCACGACCTGTACGTTCAGCGGCACTGCTTCAACTATCTCGCAACGGGGCGACCCGCCGAGTTCGACTCGCTCCTCGCGGAGTCGTCGCCAGGCGACGGCGCGCCCTTTGTCCCGCAGAAGACCGAGATACACCAGCGGATGGCAGAGGTACTGGATGTCTACAGGGACGGAGACGCGAGTGCTGGCGAGGCAGCCGGACTGTTGTTCGCGGAGCTTCGGCGGGCCGACTGGCTTCCGAAGCATGTCTACGCCTGGGGAGACGAGCGTGCACGGCACGTCGATTTCTCTGACCCGGAGTTAGTGGGCAAACTCATCCAGTGGGGGATGACCGAATCACCCGATCAGCTCCGAGCGGAACTGTTCGACTTCCCCGTTCCCGAGATGGCGTAGCCATCGGCTTAGGTGGGTAGTCACTTTGACTCGGTCCGTGTTTTTTCCTACCGACCCAAGCGGCTCGCGAGGCCGGAGGCTATCGAGCGACTCGTGACAAGCCCGCACCTGACGCCGACCGAGACCGTACGCTTGCACGTCGTTGCGACCGCAGTTCGGTGGGAGATGCGACCGTATTCGTGGACTGGTACTGAGCAGTTCGTTCGTATCACTCGGTGGAGGCGGCAGACCGACGGAGGAGGTCGTTCGTGAGCCACCGACCGCCCTCACACCTTCGGGAGTTCACTCCTCGTCGTCCGAACCGGGAAGCCGTCGAACGGCCCGTTCCCACCGGTCGCGGGCGGCCTGCCCGGGGTCCGCAAACGGGTCGTAGGTGATGTCTTCGGCGGTTCCGAGCCGACTTCCTTCGTCCCGTCCGGTCGCGCGCCGCCACAGCGCGACTCCCGACGCGAAGACGACCGCGGCGAACAGTCCGCCCAAGAAGAGATTGACCGGGTACTGGAGCGCGGGCACGACGAACACGAGCACCAACGCGAGCGCAGTCAGTTGGAACGCGTACAGCAGATAGCTGAACCACGTCCCGGAGAGTGAAACCGTTCGACCCATCGCTCGAGAACGGAGGGGCTCCACCGCCAAAGTGCTTCACACTGCGATGACTCTGTTGGACCCCTCGGGGAGCGTGCGGTCGGAACTGTGCCGAGATGGGGGGCGCAGCCAAATTACGAGAGCCGGGTGAAAAGTAGGTCAATCACCCTCGAAGCAGTGCGTTCTCGGAGACCGGCTCCGGAAACGTCGACTGCGCCGTGTCGGGCGACAACCACCGTCTGACACTTGACTCGTACTGGGGGTTCGATTGTCGACACCGGGCCTCGGTGAGTGAGCTCGGAACCCCCGGTCGAAACACACTAACGCGAGCGCGCTCGTCAGTCGTCGAGGTACGGCTCACAAACCCGCTGTACACCCTCTTCGAACGAAACTTCCGGCTCCCACCCGGTCGCCTCGTGCATCTTCGAGTAGTCGGCTTTCGTGTCGTGGACGTACACCTCGAAGGGGTTCTCGACGTACACGGGGTCAACGTCCGTCCCGAGCACCTCGTTTATCATGTCGACCATCTCGTTGAACGAGTAGCTCTCGGCAGTCCCGAGGTTGTAGATGCCCTGCAGCCGGTGGTCGGCGGCGAGTTCGATGCCGCGGACGATATCGTCCACATGCGTGAAGTCACGCGTCTGAGTGCCGTCGCCGAACAGCTCCGGCGACTCGCCGTTCGCGATTTTGTCGGTGAACTGCGCGACCGTATTCGCGAACTCCCCTTTGTGTTCTTCCGCGCCGCCGAAGCCCTGGTACACCGAGAAAAAGCGCATCCCGGCCAACTGCATATCGTAGTGGTGGTGGAAGTACTCCGCGTAGCGCTCGCGGCCCAGTTTCGACGCCTCGTAGCCCGTCCGGGACTCGACGGGCATATCCTCGGGCGAGGGCTCGGTTCGCGACCCGTAAATCGACGATGTCGTCGCGTACACCACGGTATCGCAGCCGTCCTTGCGAGCCTGTTCGACCGTGTTGACGAAGCCTTCGATGTTGACGCGGGCACCCTTCGTCGGGTTCTCCTCGTGCATCTTGTACGACGACAGCGCCGCCAGGTGGAATACCACGTCGACGCCCTCGGTCGGGAGGTCGTCGTCGAGGACCGTCGTGTCGTGGAACTCCACGGCGTCGTCGAGATTCTCGGGCGTTCCGAGATAGAGGTCGTCAATCGCAATCACGTCGTTGTCTTCGGCGAGATGGTTCGCGAGATTCGAGCCGATGAATCCGGCACCGCCAGTAACGAGGACTCGTTTGCCGTCCATACACCGAAGCTCTCACCGAGTGACAAGAACGTATCGCCCGCGGTGGTGCAATCTGCGTGGGTTCGTCTCGTGTCCGTCGGCGCTGGGTCGGTTGCGTCACCGCGCGACCCGCACCACGCTTTGAGCGATACGGTTCCGCGAGGAGAGCCGGACCGACTGCACGTGGATAGACGTACTGCGCGTGCACCGTGAACCGTACGCCCCGGTCCGTACGACGGTGAAATCCGCATAGCTACGCCAGCGGGCCGACACTCCCGGTACTAAGTAGCCACTCTCGCTCGTTCGACTGTGGGACGGACACGCTGGGACTTCGATTTGGCAGAGACCGCCGGAGCGATTGCGATTGCGCTCATTCTCGTGGGGCTACTGCTTCGGAACCTCGTTGACGCGACGACTTCAGCCGACGTGGTTCGGGCGTTCGGTGGGGTGACGATACTGGCGCTGTTGTTCGGTTATCGGTTCGTCTCACATCGGCTCGATGAGCAAGCCAGTGGAGTGCTGTTGTTGTTCGTTGGCGGACTCGTCGCTGGTCTCACACTGCTTGTTGCGCCGAGCGCGTTCGCTGACCGCGGGACTATCGCGGCGTTTGCTGCGTTGGGGGTGCTCGCTACTGCGTTCATCGTCTCACCGTGGATTTCGGTGTCGACGAGATGGTTCGGCGCGCTCCTCTGTGTCGTCGCACTACTGATGGCCGGCTTAGAGCTCACCGTGTTCACTGGCGAGGACATCGGCAGCGCGATTGTTGTCGCAATGCTGGGCCTCGTAATGGTTCTACGGCCGAAGGCGATAGAAGAGACCGGTGGGCGAACGGAGTAACTCCCCGCTTGGGATTCAGTCTCTACTGGGTAACCGTCTCCCCGCAGGCGACTGTCGCTGCACGGCGTCGTTCACGCCGAAGCGGAGTGTGAACGCGACGTGGGACGCGTTCGAGGGGGGACGACCGAGGGAACCAACGGTCGCCCGGTGTGAGGTATAACAGCCGCATCGGTGCCACAGCGTGGCGCTACCAAACCCACACAGAATGCTGAGACACCGGCCAACCAGAGTAAACACTTCGACAGCGCACCGTGTTTTGGCTTGCCTAAAAATCGAAGCCGTTATCTGGTTTTAGGCTAGCCTAAAATCATGGTGAACAAGTACAAACGACTCACTCGACGGGACTACGTGAAGTACGGGGCTGCGGCAGCGACGGCCGCACTCGCCGGCTGTGGCGGACAGTCGGCGTCCGACCCACCGACAACCGAAGCGAACACGACGGCGACACCAACGGACGACGAGCGTTACGCAGCCACCCTCTCGCCGGCCGGTCGTGTGGAGTTCACCGAGCCCCCGGAGAACGTGTTTACCGTCCTGCTTCACCACGCAGATATGGCGGTCGCACTCGGGCAGGGCGAGTCGCTCAACGGGATGTACAACCCGGAGGGGTTCGGGCAGTTGTACGACCTGCTATTCGAGCGACTCCCCGGCGTCTCGGTCGATTGGTCAGGGCTGGTGGATACCTGGAATCCCGACAAGGAGGAGCTCTACGAACTCGACAGCGATATCCATCTCGAAGACCCGGCGTTGATGGCGACGATGGAGGCGTGGGAGCCCGACGACGTTGCGGAGATTCGGACGGAAGTCGCCCCGTGGTTCGGGAACTCGCTGAGCCGAAACCACAGCGAGCCGCCGGCGAGGTGGGCGGACCAGTACCGGTATCACACGCTCTGGGAGATTTTCGAGCGGGTAGCGGCGGTGTTCCAAGCACGGGCGCGGTACGAGGCGCTGGCGGAAATCCACGGCGACCTCCTATCGACGATTACGGCCGGCCTCGAAGAGACGGAGGCCCGGCCGTCGACGGCGCGGTTCCTGTGGCGAGGCGGCATCTGGGTGTACCCACTCAACGGCCCCGGGACGGTCCGAGCCCACACGCGCGTGTTCGACGCCGAAGACGCACTCGCCGACGTGCCGAGCGGGACGCAAATCGACATGGAAGCGCTCGTCGAAGCCGACCCGGACGTCATCCTCGTCGACGGTGGCCTCGGCCCGGACTGGACGACGACCAAACAGGAACTGTACGACGAGCCGACTGCGCAGGGCCTCTCGGCGGTCGCAAACGACCGCGTCTTCCCGATTGGAGTTCGCTACGGCGGCCCGCTCATGAACCTGTTCCAGTTGGAGATGATCGCCAAGCAGTTGTATCCCGAGCAGTTCGGCGCGTGGCCGACCTACGAAGGCGGCCCGTATCCCGACGTTCCGGAAGCCGAGCGACTGTTCGACCGACAGCGCGTGGCTGACATCATCAACGGGGACTTGCAACCGTAGTCGAACGCCGAGGTGGTGGATAGCCTCGGCGTAACACTGAGCGGCGGAGCTCACCAAGCGACGAAAGAATACGCAGCGTTCATGAGCGACGCCGATGACCCCCGAAACATGAGTACAGACGCGAGCGCACGCGTGCCGCACCTACTGATGTCGATTGGGGGGTTGGCGCTGGTCAGTCAGTCGGTCGTGTTCGAAGGTGCCTTCGGACTGGTGACGAACCCGGGCGTGTCTGGCGGCCTTCGAGACGTGCTGAGCGGCGGTCTGTTACTTGTGTCAATGGTCTGCTTTTTCAGTGGAATATATCTGCAAATTCGAATGTCCCGATAACGACTCGCTCATCCCTCGAACGAAGTCTAGACTTGCGGTTTGACGCGTGTCTCGGAACACAGCGGTCTCGGACACACCACAACTAACAGACTGCTCGCCCACGGGTACACATGGACCGGACGGACCTGTTCCTCGGATTGATAGTCGTTCTGTTGGCCGCACAGGTGTACGAGACGGGCGACGGCCACACGCCGATGTTCATCGTGCTCCCCGTGATGGCGATTCTGTATCTGCTTCCGGTGTACCTCGCCGGAGCGGTCGTCCTTGAGAACGTCGTCGACGGCTGATTCACAGCGCACGAAACGGGAGGGCGCGACAGGGGGTGCCTGTTCGACAGCGATTCGGACGGCCGGACGGGGGCGTTCCCAGCGAGCGATAATCACGGCGTGAGTTGATACGGTCCGTGAGTGAACTACTACATAGAGGTGAGAAAGATGAGCGAAATGGCGACCGTCGTACTCCAGTGGGGTGGACACGGGCCGATGGGTCCCCACGGCGGCCACGGGGTCGCCGCGGGGGGCGCGACAGCCACCGGCGGCATGGGGCTGTGGTGGCTCGCGGCCGGAGTCCTCCTGCTTCTCGCACTCGCAGGAGTGAGTCTCGTGTACGTCAGTCGCGTCCGGGCGGCGAGTACCGAGACGACGCCACCGAAGGAAGCCGACAGCGCCATGCAGGACCTCCGGACGCAGTACGCGCGCGGCGAAATCGACGACGAGGAGTTCGCAAACCGGGCGGCCACGTTGAACCTGGAGTGGGGATAGACCGCAACGCACGCAGACATCCCCGTTTAACTCACCGGAAACAGACAGTTTCTCGGCGGCGAAACGCCGAGAGCAGTGAGTCGGGGTGTTCGAATTCATGTACGGTTCGTTATTTGAATCTGATGGAATCTATATAGCTAAATCTGCATACCGAATTTAACCTTTTCTGCAATAAAAACCGATAGTTCAGGCGCTCGCTTGAGATGCAACGCGTTCGTTTTCGACACCTATCTATGTAACTATCTGATTTCTGCTAATTACGTCACGCTCACGAATCGGTGTTTGTGTCCGTGTGTGAGGCGTTTTTATCATGATTCGGATGTTTTCGGACGCGACTCACTCCGTCCGCGACCGCTGACGCAGTTCGTTGATCAGCGTGGGAAGCACGACCCCCACGCCGAACAGCGCGACGAGCTCGACGAACCCGTCGTTCAGGTATCGCTGCGCCAAGTACCACGACGTGAGCCCGAGGAACATGAACGCGAGCGTCGTCTTCATCTCGACAGTCAAAAGCGGGTCACGGGTCATAGGCGGAGTTCGGGGAGAGCGCTTGTAAATTCGACTTACTGGCGGAGAACGCGGCGGACGGCGACCGTCATCGGTTGAGCGCGTCCGAGCGAGCGATGAGGTCCGGGACCGACTGGCCGGACGATTCGACGACGTCGAGCGTCACGCGCCTGGCCTCGTAGGGCTCGACAATCGCGCCGGGGCCGCCGACGCTCAGCTGTTCGGTGCCGTCGTCGATGAGGAACGCGTTCTCGATGGGAATCGAGTTCGTCGTCGGTTTCACGAGCCCCTGGGTGACGTCGGTAATCGTCCCGAACCGGGTTTCGAACGCCTCGTTCGAGTCCGCCGGTCTGAGTTCGATTTCCGCGACGAGCGTGTAGCCGCGTTTCAGATAGCGGGTCGCCGCGAAAATCGCGTGTCGGAAGCGGTCGTACGTCGCCGGAAGCTCGTCCGGTTCGTGGAGGTAAATCTCCTCGGCGAGCGGCCAGTAGTTTCCGAGAAACGACCCCACGAGCGCGGGGGAGAGGCGGTCTTCGGTGAAGCTAATCGCCTGGTGGTCCGACCCCCGCCCCATGACGAACTCCGGCGGGGAGAACAGCCCGTGTCGCCGGTCGACGCAGACGAGCATCGGGCCGCCGTCGGCCCAATAGCGGACGACGCTGCCGAGTCCCTTCAGCGTCGACTCCGAGACGGCCTCGTCGCCGTGGCCGTTGGCGAGGACGAGCGTGAGCACCCCCCGGTCGACGGCGGCCTCCAACTCGGGTGCGAGGTCCGGCAGTAGCGACGCCGGCACCGACACGTTGACCTCGTTTTCGGCCTGTCGAACCAGCGACGCGATGCGCTTTTTCACGGTGGATTTTGACTTGATGACCTCGTAGCGTCTGTCCTCGCCGGGGTCGGGGTTGTGGATGGATTCGAGCTGCGTTTCGAGCGAGGACAGCTGGTCGGAGAGCCGTCTGATGACGACCGCGGGGTCGACGGCGCGAATCGTCGTCGGCGTCTCGTGGTCGTTGACCTCGACGAGCCCGCGGTCCTCGAAGCTCCCGAGGACGTTGTAGACGTAGCGCTTGGACACGCCGGCGTGCTGGGCGAGTTCGCTCGCCTTGGCCTCGCCCTGTCCCAAGAGCGCGATGTAGGTGTCGGCCTCTTTGTCGGAGAAGCCGAACGTTTTCAGTCGTTCGCGGACGGTTGGTTCGTCGACAGTCACTAGCCTGTCTTTCGAGACGAACGGTAGTTGAATGTATGCGTTGGTGACAGCCCTGCGGCCACCGCAGGTCGGTCGAGCGGCGCGAACGGGGCCGAAAGGGGGAGTGTGCCGTGCCTTACTCTTCGGTGTCGTAGGACTCACCGACCGCCGACGGCACGCGCGTGTAGCCGACGCCGACGAGGACCACGAGCACGGCGACGTAGGGGAACAACCCGGTGATGCTCCCCGGCAGCGAGATGCCGATGGTTTGCAGTTGAATCTGGAGCATGTCCATCGCCCCGAACAGGAGCGACGCGCCGTACGTCCCGAGGGGGTTGTAGTTGCCGAAGAGGTACGCGACGATGGCAATCCAACCGCGGCCGTCGACCATCGTCACGCCGGTGCCGGTGAAGCCGCTGCCGATGCCGATTGACAGGACCGCGCCGCCCAAGCCGGCCATGACGCCCGAGAAGATGACGGTCGCGTAGCGGACGCGGTTGACGTCGATGCCGGCGGTGTCGAGCGCCTCCGGGTTCTCGCCGGCCGCCTGGACCCAGTAGCCGTAGCGCGTGCGGAACAGGACGACCCAGGCCGCGACGGCGACCACGATGGTCAGCAAGACCAGCGGCGAGGCGTCGAAGAACAGTCGTCCGAGGACCGGAATCTCTGCGAGGACCGGCACGGACACCGCGTCGACGTTCGGCAGCGAGGGGCTGGAGACGCCGCCCCACAGCACGGTGGCGGCGAACGGCCCGAAGCCGAGGCCGATGAACCAGACGGCGAGGCCGGCGACGATTTGGTTGGCCTCGTACCGAATCAACAGGACGGCGAACAGCGTCGCCAGCACGCCGGAGACGAGCGCGACCGCGACGAAGGCCACCCAGAGGTGTGCCTGCGTGATACTCCCGTCGCCGGCGAGGAGCCACGCGACCGCGGCACCGACGAGCGCGCCGAATATCATGAACCCCTCCAGCCCGATGTTGAACACGCCGCTTTTCTCGGCGTACAGGCCGCCGATGGCCGCGAGCGCGATGGGCGTCGCCGCCTGCAAGGCGCGTTCGAGCGCGCCGACCGTCACGAGGTCAGACCCCGGGAGGTCGACGAAAAGCAGGAGCGCGATGACGGCGACGAGTGCGACGAGCGCGCCAACGAGCGTCCGCTGGTCGTCGAGAAGCGCGCGAGCGGTGCTCATTCGCGGTCACCTCCGAGCGAGGTGTACTGCCCCGCCGCGCGGAACAGCTCCGGCGCGGCGACGAACAGGACGATGAGTCCGATGACGCCGTCGACGAGTTCGCTCGGCACGTCGAGCGTGAAGCCGATGTACTGGCCGCCGGCGTCGAGGCCGCCGAACAGCAGGCCGGCGGGAATCACGCCGAGCGGGTTGTTCGCCGCGAGGAGGCTCACGGCGATGGCGTCGAAGCCGAACGTGGGGAACGTGTTGGGGTCGCTGTAATAGCCGAGAATCATAATCGCAAACAGTGCGCCGGCGAGGCCGGCAATCATCCCGGAGATGGTCATCGTCCGAACGATCATCCGCTTGGGGTCGACGCCGGAGTATTTGGCCGCCGGCTCTTGGTAGCCGCTCGTGACGAGGTCGTATCCGAAACCGGTCCGGTCCATCACCAGATAGACGACGACGACCGTCAGGAGCGCCACGCCGAGTCCGAGAATCGAAAACGACGGGCTCTCGAAGACGAGTCCGGGCAGTCCGACGTAGTCGGGGAACTGTTCGGTGTTCGGCGCGGCCGCCCCCTCCGGGCGGAGATACGCGTCGAGCAGGAAGTAGACGACACCCGAGGCGATGAAGTTCAGCATGATGGTCGTGATGACCTCGTTCGCACCGGCGTACGCCTTCATCACGCCCGGGAGCGCCCCGTACGCGCCGCCAGCCGCCAGCGCCAACAGCGTGGCCAGCGCCAACAGCGGAATCGCGGAGACCGGCGAATTCGGGAGCAGCGGCGCGGCGAACAGGATGCCGAGGGTGGCCGCGAAGCCGCCGACGACGAACTGGCCCTGCACGCCGATGTTGAACACGCCCGCGCGGAACGCGACCGCGACCGCGACGCCCGTCAGAATCAGCATCGACGACTGCCGGAGCATGAACGCGAGGTTCGAGACGTTCCCGACCGCGCCGTAGACGAGCGACGAGACGAACTCGACGGCGTCGTACCCCGAGGCGGCGACGATGACCGCGCCGATGAGCAACGCGAGCGCGGTCGCGACGAGCGCGATGACGACGCGTTCGAGCACCGAGGCGTCGAGCATCCGGGCGGCGATGCGGTCCGCGAGAGACCGGACGCCGGTCGCAGCGTCGCTCACGCGTCACCCTCCGCGCCGCGCGCCGCGCGTTCGGTGCCGTCCCGAGTCCGGCCTGCCATCAGCAGGCCGAGTTCCTCTTCGGTCACGTCGTCGGGGTCGACGGTGTCGACGACCGACCCCTCGTACATGACTGCCGTGCGGTCAGAGAGCTTCTGAACCTCGTCGAGCTTCGACGAGACGAGGAGGATGGCGACGCCCTCCGCCCGCATGTCCTGGAACCGCTGGTGGATGAACTCGATAGAGCCGATGTCGACGCCGCGGGTCGGATGGGCCGCGACGAGCACCGACGGGTCGCGTTCGAGTTCGCGGCCGACGATGAACTTCTGTTGGTTGCCGCCCGAGAGCGATTTCGCGGTCGCCTCGGGGTTCCGCGGGCGCACGTCGTACGCTTCGATTATCTCGTCGGCGTGGTCACCGATTCGCTGCCAGTCGAGGAAGAGCCCGTCCGAAAAGGCGTCCATCGTCTGATTGCTCAAAAGCGCGTTCCTGACGAGCGAGTAGTCCTGAACGAGGCCCTCTTCGAGCCGGTCGCCGGGGACGTACGAGATGCCGTCTTCGATGCGGCGACGGCGGGACAGCTCGGTGATGTCGCGCCCCTGAAGCGAGACTGTGCCCCGCTCCGGGGTTCGCATCCCGGTGATGGCCTCGATGAGCTCCTGTTGGCCGTTGCCCTCGACGCCGGCGATGCCGAGAATCTCTCCTTCCCGAACCGAGAGGCTCACGTCGCGGACCTGTTCGAGCCCGCGCTCGTCGCGCACGGTCACGCCGTCGACGGTGAGCGCGACCTCGCCGGGGGTTCCGCCCCGCGAGTCGACGTCGAACAGCACCTCGCGGCCGACCATCATGCGGGCGAGTTCGTTCTGCGAGGTCGCCGCCGCGTCGACCGTCCCGACGGCGCTCCCGTCTCTGAGGACGGTGATGTCGTCGGCGGCGTGCATCGCTTCGTCCAGCTTGTGGGTGATGAAGATGAGCGACCGCCCGTCGGCGGTGAGCGCCTCCATCACGTCGAACAGCCCCTCGACCTCTTGGGGCGTCAACACGGCCGTCGGCTCGTCGAGGATGAGCGTGTCGGCACCTCGATAGAGGCTCTTGACGATTTCGACGTGCTGTTGGATGCCGAGTCCGAGCTCTTCGATTGGCGTGTCGAGGTGCTCGTCGACGGAGAAGCCGTAGGTGTCGCAGATGTCGGTGATGCGACGACGGGCCGCCTGCTCGTCGACGAGGCCCCGCGTCGAGGGCTCGTGACCGAGCACGATGTTCTGGAGGACGGTCATGTTGTCGACGAGCTGGAAGTGCTGGTGAATCATCCCGATGCCCGCCGCGATGGCGTCCCTGGGGGAGTCGAACGAACGGGGTTCGCCGTCGACGGCGATGGTCCCCTCGTTCGGGTCGTACAGGCCGTACAGGACGTTCATCAGCGTCGTCTTGCCCGCGCCGTTCTCACCGATGACGGCGTGAATCGACCCGCGGTCGAGGGTGAGGTCGACGCTGTCGTTGGCGACGACGTCGCCGAAGCGTTTCGTGATGTCCGTGAGCTGAACTGCTGGTGCGGTCGTGTCTGTCATGGGTTGGAGTCTACGCTATCTGGAAAAAGCCTGCGAGGTGGTGCCATGGCTGCGTCGCTAGCAGCCGCTGGCGCTACACGGCACGGTGACGTCGCCGTTGATGATGGCCTCTCTCGCCGCTTCGAGGTTCTCCGTGACCACGTCCGGAAGCTCGCCGCCGACCGCCTGCCCTAAGACGACGCGGACGGCCTCCTCTTCGAGACCGAGGATGTTCGAGCCCTGCACCGCCGACCAGTTGTCCTGCACGGTGGCCTCCGCGACCTCGTAGGTCCCCTCGTTGATGTACTTCACCGCAGAGCCCATGATGACGTCTTGGTACTCGGGGAGCGTGACGGACTGGTCCGCGTCGACGCCGATGGCGAAGCGATTTGCGTCCTGCGCCGCCTGGAAGACGCCCTGTCCCGCCGCCGCCGCCGCGTGGTAGACGATGTCCGCGCCGGCGTCGTACTGCGAGGTGGCGATGTTGTTGGCGGTCTGCGTGTCCGTGTAGTTCCCGATGTAGCCGACGGTGACGTCGAGGTTCTCGTCGACCCACTCGACGCCCGCCCGGTAGGAGCGCTCGAAGGCGTTGATGAGCGAGCCGTCGACGCCGCCGACGAACCCGACGGTCGACGAGTCCGGGTCGAGCGAGTTCCCCTCGTAGGAGAGTTCGCGGGTCGTCATCGTCCCCGCCAGCACGCCCGCCTGGAACGACATCTGGTGGTTCGCCCACGTGTACCCCGCGACGTTCGGCTGGTCGATGGAGTCGTTAATCAACATCCAGTTCTGGTCCGGGTACGCCTCGGCGTTCGTCTGGAGCGCCTGCGTGTGGTTGTAGCTGACCAGTACGACGAGGTCGTAGTCGGGGTTCGTGCTCTCGGCGAGTCGAGACTGAACCGTCTGGTAGTTCGACTGGTTCGTCTCCTCGACCTGCTGAATCTCGATGTCGTACTCCTCGGCCGCCGTCTGAAGCCCTTGCAGCGCGAGGTCGTTGAACGCTTGGTCACCGAAGCCGGCCGGACTGGAGACGATTGCGACGTTCGTCGTCTCACCCTCCGACCCGCCGCTTTCGGTCGTCTCGCCGGTGGTCTCCGAGTCGCCGCCGCCGTCGTCCGCGGCGGTCGTCGTGGTGGTCTCGTCGTCCGACCCGCCCCCGAGACAGCCCGCGACCCCAGCTATCGCCGCGAGGCTGATTCCCGATTTGAGAACGTCGCGCCGCTCGATGCCGCGTCGTGTCTCCCGAGTCGTCTCGTCTGCCGCATCTCCGTTTCCAGTGTCCCTTGCTGCCATTGTGTTTCCTCAGACTCACTCAGTCCTGAGTAACATAAATAATTATTCGCTATTTTCATATTGTGAACGGGTGAGAGGAAAGTGTGAGATATTCGTTTATCGCACGTCCGCTCGAAAACGGCCGGGTGCGACGAGGCGGCCGCACGACAAACGCGCTTCGACCGTCACGTTCGACCTAGTTTCCGGACGCCACTGGGCGACGATTCACCGAATCGTCAATTTAGACCGGGAGATTAATGACAATCACACGCAAAAGTTCCGAGGATGACCTACGAGAACCTCGATTCCGACCTCATCAACGCACTCCTCGAAGACGGGCGACGCAGCCTTCGGAGCCTCGCCGAAGAGCTCGACGTGTCGGTGACGACCGTCTCGAACCACCTGCGAGACCTCGAAGACGAGGGCATCATCGAGGGCTACACGCCCCGCGTCGACTACGACGCGCTCGGCTACGACGTGACCGCGGTCATGCACCTCAAAGTCGAGGGCAGCGCCCTCGCGGAAGTCACCGAACTGCTCGCAGACGAACCGCAGATGGTCTCGGTGTACGAGGTCACCGGCGACTACGACGTGCTCGCGGTCGGGAAGTTCAAGAACACCGACGACATGAACCGCCAGATCAAGGCGCTGTTGAGCGAGGCACCGATTCGCGAGTCGAACACGAGCGTCGTCCTCAACGCGGTCTCCGAGAACGAGCAGTTCGACCTCGGGGACGACGACGCCTAAGTCGGTCGCTCACTCGACGCGGAACTCGAACCGCGCACCGCCCTCGGTGCCCTCCGTGACCCGCACCTCCCAGTCGTGTGCGGCCGCTATCTGCGAGACGATGTTCAGGCCGAAGCCGGTCCCCTGCGCCGACGTGGTGTAGCCGGCCTCGAACACGGTGTCGCGGTCCTCTGGGTCGATGCCCACACCGTCGTCTTCGACGTAGAACCCGCGGTCGGTCTCGCCGACGGTGACGGCCACGCCGCCGTCGCCGGAGCCGTGCTCGACGGCGTCACCAGACGCGGTCTGGTTGCCCGTCGAGCCGTGCTCGACGGCGTTCCGAAACAGATTTTCGAGGAGTTGTTGGAGTTGCTCGGGGTTGGCGTCGAGGACCAGTTCGGTCTCGACGGTGAGCGTGGCGTCGCCGGTCATCACGTTCTGCCAGCACGTCCGCGCGAGGTCGGACAGCGCGACCGATTGGATATCCATGGCGTCGTTCCCGTCGTGGGCGAGGACGAGCAGGTCGCTGATGAGGTCGTCCATGCGGTCCAGCGCCCGGCTGATATCGTCGATGTGGTCGCTGTCGCAGTCGTCTGCGAGCAGTTCGAGCCGACCCATCGCGACTTGCAGCGGGTTGCGGAGGTCGTGGCTCACGACGCTCGCAAAGCGGTCGAGTCGCTCGTTTTGCTCGACGAGTTCGGCCTCCCGTTGCTTCTGCTCGCTGATGTCTCGAATCATCGCGACGAACAGGTCCTCGCCGTCGACGTTGAGTTCGATGAGATGCACTTCGGTCGGGAACGTCGTGCCGTCGCGGCGTTCGAGCGCACCTTCGAACCGGGTGGGTTCGTTCGGCGGCAGGCCGGCCCAGAACGACCGCGACCGCTCCGGGTCGGACGTGGGGTCGAGCTCCCAGACGGTCTTGCCGACGAGTTCCGCCTCGCTGTACCCCAACTCCTCGCACATCCGTTGGTTCACGTCTCGGATGCTGCCGTCGTCGGTGTGGACGACGACGAGGTCTGGTGAGTGTTCGAACAGGGCTTCGAGCCGCGCGGTGTTCGACCGCAAGAGCTCCTCGTACGTCTTCCGCGGCGTGATGTCGTCCTGAAAGCCGACGAAGAAGTCGATTACGCCGTCGTCGTCGAACAGGGGCGCGATGCGCACGCGGTTCCAGAACTCGGTGCCGTCCTTGCGGTAGTTCAGTAGCTCGGTCGTCACGGCCTCGCGCTCGTCGACCGCCGCCCGCAGTTCGGCGACGGCGTCCTCGTCGGTCGCTTCGCCCTGCAAGAACCGACAGTTCCGCCCCAGGACCTCGTCGCGGCTGTACCCGGTGAGGGCGGTGAACTCGTCGTTGACGTAGACGATGGGGTTGTCGGTTTGGCTGGGGTCGGTGAGCACGATGCCGATTGGCGCTTCGTCCATCGCCCGCTCCCGACGCGACAGGCGCTCTTCGAGCGTGTCGCTGCGCGACGCCGTCCAGACGAGCGACCCGTCGCTCGTGGACGTGAGCGTGTGCTCCACCTCGATGCGGTCGCCGTCCCCGCGGACGAGCGACGACCGGCCCGACCAGCGCCCCTCGCGGGCTTCGGACAGTATCGCGTCGCGGGTCGGTTGCAGTTCGTCGTCGGGGACGAACGACCCCCACCTGCGACCGACGAGGCCCTCGCGGTCGGAGCCCAACAGCGTCGCAGAGGCCGCGTTCGCGTACTCGACCGTCCCGTCTTCGTCGAGGACGCAGACGGCGTCGCGAGCGGTCTCGACGGCCGTGAGCCCCCATTCGAGCGCCCGCGAGGTTCGGGCGCGCTCGGCGGCGTTCTCGATGCGGGCGGCGAGGAGTTGGTGTCGGGCCGCGTCGTCGCGCTTGCGAAAGTGGTCGGTTGCGCCCGCCGAAATCGCCTCGTTCGCGACCTCGTCGTCGCTCTGTTCGGTAACGAGGATAAACGGCAGTTCGGGGAACTCGGCGCGGACGCGGTCCAGCACGTCGAGACCGCCGAGGGCGGGCAGGTCGTAGTCGCAGACGACGCAGTCGAACGCCGCGTCACCGCCCCGAATCCGGTCGAGTGCGGCCCGCGGGTCCGACTCGGTATGGACCGTAAAGCGCTCGCGCTCGCGTTCCAAGCGCGCCGCGAAGTCGCAACCGCCGCCGACGTAGAGAACGGCGATAGACGCCGGTTTCGAGAGTGAACGCGGCGCGTCACGAGATGTGTCCATACGCGGTGGTAGATAACGCCAAGAGAACATAATGGTGGTGCCGGGCGAAGCCGACGCAGCCGTGCGCGCCCGCGGTGTCCGCGACGCGAGAGCGGCCGAAGTCGGCGGACGGAGCGCCGAACGATGAAAAGCGTACCGGGCGGTCTGTAACCAGAGCGCTTATAATTAGCAATCCGCTTTCAAACGGTGATGACAGACACCGACGAATCCGAACGCAGCACGCCATCTCGGCTCGCCCGCGCCCTCTTCGCGAGCGGCCTCGCGATTCTGGCGATTCGCAACCTGACCGACCTCGACGGCCGCATCGCCTACGCGGAGGCGAAAGGCGTCCCCGAGGCGGACCGACTCGTCCCCGCGGCGACCGGCCTGCTTCTCGGCGGGAGTCTCGGCGTCGGGTTCTGGAAGCTTCCCCGGCTCGCCTCCGCGAGCATCGCGGCGTTCTTCGCCGGCGTCACGCCGACGATGCACGACTTCTGGGCCGTCGACGACGACGCCCGCGACGAGGAGCTCACGTCGTTCCTCCAGAACCTGACGCTGTTCGGCGCGGCGCTGGCGTTCTTCAAGCGCGCTTCGGACGAATAACAGCCCGGACGCAGCCGGTCCGTCTTTTTGTTACGTATCCACGGCATACTCGTCGATTCGGTCTGGTCCGAACCGGAGTGCGTACAGATACCACAGCCCGACGGCGGTCCAGCCGGCCGCGACGAGCGGCGAGTCATCGAACCACCGGTACGTCGCGAAGCCGAACGCGGAGAGGGCGAGGACCTGATAGAGTCGAACGTGGGCCGACACGGTCGCGGCTGATACCCGCCGCGAGCATAGTTCTTACTCACACCGGGGACGGACACCCCACCGTTTCCAGTATCTGGGTGCCGACAGCCATCGGCCGCCGCGTCAGGACGACCCCGCGTCGTCGGCGTCGCCGTCCCCGTCGCCGTCGGCCGGACGATGAAAGCAGATCGAACAGTCGAGCGCACCGTTGTCGTCCCGGACGGGACGGATATCGAGGCGGCTCACGAAGGGGTCGCCGTGGGCGTCGTAGTTGCGAATCTCGGTCGAAATCGACTCGCCGGCGTCGACGGCCCGCCGAACCTCGGCGACCGTCTCCGGGTCCGTCTCGGGACCACAGAGGAACCGGTAGCTGCGCCCCGTCACCGACTCGGCGTCGTAGCCCGTGAGCGTCTCGAACGCCGCGTTGAGATAGACGATGGGGTTGTCAGGCCGCGAGGGGTCGATGACGACGATGGCGACTTCGACGGCGTCGAGCACCCGGTCTTTCAGCTCGGCTTCCGCCCGCAGCGCGTCGACCTCGGTGAGCTCTTGGACGATGCAGACGTGGCCCCCGTCGTCCATCTGCGTCAGCACGAGGCGCTCGGGGACGGCTTCGCCGTCTTTGGTGATACCGGTCGAAAGCCCCCGCCACGACCCCTCTGATTCGAGCTGCGGGAGGATTTCGTCGTGGAAGCGTCGCGCCTCGTCGGCCGGGTAGAGGATGTCCCAGTGCTCACCGATGAGTTCGGACCGGTCGCGGTTGTAGAGCGCGGCGTACGCCTCGTTGAGGTACTGGTAGACGCCGTCGTCGTCGATGATGCCGATTCCCTCCTCGGCAGATTCGATGGCGAGAAAGCCGCGTCGCATGTGCGTCTCGGCCCAGTACTTCTCGACGAGGTTCGAGACCTTGTTCGCCAACACCGGGTACTCCTCGGGACCGCCCTTCTGGAGGTACTCGTCGACGCCGGCGGAGATGGCACGGCTCGCAATCTCCTCGCTCCCCTTGCCGGTAAAGAGGACGAAGGGAATCTCGATGGACCGCTCGCGCGCCGCCGTCAGCAGTTCGAGCCCGTCCATCCCCGGCATGTCGTAGTCGCTCACGACGCAGTCGTACTCTCCGTCTGTGAGTTCGTCGAGCGCCGGCTCCGGGTCGGTGTACGTCTCCGTCTCGGCATCGTCGAGTTCGCGTTCGAGGAAGGTCGCGGACAGGTCCACCATCGCTTCGTCATCGTCGACCAGCAGAATTCGCATCGCACGCTGTCCCGTGCTGAACGGAGCGATGCCGTGGAGCGGAGACACGTCCATTACATCCGTGGTATCACGGCACAACGATAAAAACAGCTACGGCGGCGGCCGAACGGGGCGACGACGGGCACGGACCGCCCGCGACACCGGGAACCGAGGGAATAGACGTCTGTATAGAATATATATTACTAGATGATGTGGGCGGCAAGAAATTATATCCGATGTGGGACAGTTGACACTCACATATGGAAGTGGTCAGAAACGTCCGAGAACTCACGGCGGTTCTCGAACAGTTGACGGAGATGACGGGCGCGGTTACCGGGGTCGAACTGGCGAGCGGAGGCGATTCGACCGCGGCGGGTGTCTCGGCTTCCGCCACCGTCGAGTACGACCTCGCATCCGAGTGCGCGGTGGACCCGAACCGACTCCGCGTGTCGTCGCCCGCGGCGGCGGTTACCGACGGCCTGCTTCGACTCGAACTCGACGTGACGCTCGCGCCCCCGGAGAGCGGAGCCGCCGAACCGGAACCGATGTCGTCCGGTCGCGCCGGCGAGGACGACCCCGAACCGACTGCGTCGCCGGTCGCCCGAACCGACGGCTCCGGGACGCGCAACTCGTCGGTCGACCCACCAGTCACCCCCGGCGCGTCGCCGCCGACGATGGAGTCCGCGGTCCCGACGGTGAGAGACGAAGCGCCGGAGCGCGACCGGGCCGCAGCGGAATCGGCCGACGACGCCGTCGAGGCGGCCGCGGGGGCGGACGCGGACGCCAGCCGAAAGACAGCGACGGGCGCGGACGCAGACGCGAAGACTGAACCCGAGACGGTACCGGCCCATCACGACCCGGTTCGGCTTCGGGAGGCCTACGAGACCTGCGAGACGTTCAAGGAGATGACCGACGCCCTCGGCGTCGACGTGACCCCGCAGACCGTCCGCAACCAGATGATTCAACGCGGGATTCACGAGCCGGATAGCTACGGCCCGTCGTCCGAACCGGCGTCTTCGGGCGGAACGAGCGACGGCGACGACGAAGTGCGGAACTCGGAGCCGAGCGTTGCCGACGCGGAGGACGCGACCGAGTCCGAACCGGCACCGGCTCCCGAACCGTCTCCCAAACCGGAATCGAACGCGGCCCCGGACGCCGACGCGGACGCCGAGTCGGTCGCGCTCGACGCCGACGAGACGAGCGGGGCGGCCGAGGAGCCGCCGACCGCGACCGACCTCCCGTCGCTTCCCGCGTCGCTGTCCTCGCTCGACTGCTCGACGGCGGACGTGTGTGCGGCAGTCGCGGGCGCGAAGACGCTGTACGAAGTCGAGCGTCGCCTCGGACTCGACCGCGCCGAGGTCCGTGAGGCGCTGACCGCGCTCGACCTCCTCGACCTCGTCACCGGACGGATGGCCCGGCGCGACGCGTCGGCGGCGAGTCCCGCCGACGTTCGAACCCGAGTGTGCGCCGCGCTCGATGAGAACGCCGAGTGACTCGGCCGGAGGAGCATCGGCGCGACGAGAGACGCCGGTAGAGACGCCGCCCCACCGGGAGCGACGACGGAACATCTTTGATTTCAAAGTATGATTGAAATAGTGCATTTACTGCGTATTCGGCCGTGGTGTCCGCCCCAACTCGGCCGGAAACGCGCTCACCGATGTCAGTGAGCGCGCCCGGGAGACACGTCCGGCAGGACCAGCCAGTACGTTCGACAGTCGGCCGCGTGCCGCCCGGACTCACGAGATGCGAACGGTACGCGGCTCGAACAACACGAAACACGGCTCGAACGGACAGTTCGCGGTGGCCGATACGGCCTACGAGAGCCTCTATCTCCCGCCGCCGTTCCCGAGGCCATCACGGAACGTCGCCGTCCGTCTTCGCGGGTCTCCACGGTCAAGTGGCGGAGTGACGGGGTTCTGAGAACGAAGCCCAGCATCGTTGACCGCCCGCCGACGGCGCGACACCCTACACTCGACGCCGGGCGTCTCTTGGGGGCTTTCGGGCGAGCGCCGGCGTCTGCACCATCTGGTTCAGTTGGTCCCCGGCTACCGCTTCGAATAGTCTACTATATCTGATGTATCCGAGTTATTATCAGATTTAAGTAATTCCGTTTTCGCACGCGACACCACGACCGGTTTTCAGACACACTATAACGTTTTTATTGGTGTTAGATCTCACGGCCGCGACGCTCCCCACCGGTGCGGCGGGCGTCGCGGCTGAGGCGGACGCGAGCGCGCTCGATTCGAGCGTCCAGTCGGCGGCGAACGCGTCCGCCTCGCCGGACGTGACCGCCGCCTTCGCGACGGCCACGGGGGCTACGTCGAGAACGACGAACGTCGCCATCGCGGCGCTCCTGTTCGGGGTCGGACGCCGAGTACGGCGCGAGAACTGAGCGAACACGGGCCCACGGGGGTCTGTGTCGAATCTTTATCCGTGTGGGCGTCTAGCAGGGAGGTATGAACGGCCCGGACACCGCGGACGAAACGAGCTTCTATTTCGACTACGAGCTACAGGTCGATGCGACCCGTGACGCCGTAGCGAAGCTCGCTCGTGAGGTCCTCCAGTACGAGTGGGCCGACTACCTCCGCGCGTCGCCCCCGGGGGGCACCCACGCGTGGCACGCCCTCGACTCTGGCAAGCCGTGGGGTCGCGTCACGCCCGCGGCGTGGGAGCGCGGCCGCGACCGCGGCTACGACCTCCACTTCGAGCACTACCCGACGCCGCGCGCCCTCCAGCGCGGGCAGTTCCGGCTCGAACTCCACCTCGAAGACGGTATCCACGGCGACGCCGACTTCTCGGGCGACTCGCCGTACGCGGCGCTCCGCGACCGACTCGTCGCGGCGCTCGACGAGGCGCGCGACGAACGCGACGACCTCCCGACCGGCGAGTTCGGCACCGGGCGGACGCTCTGGCGGGTCGACTCGCAGTTCCTCGCGGGCGACACCGTCGCCTACTACGAGGCGCTCCGCGAGGCGCTGTCGGCCCACGAGCCGTTCGTCGACGCCGTGGCGGCCGTCCTCGACGACGAACTCCCCGAGCGCGACCCGTTCGACGGCGAGTAGCGCGCCGGGGAGAACCGCCGAGGCGCGGTGCGAGTCGAGTCATGCGAGTCCCGTCCGCGAGTGGTGACGCTCCCGATAGCGGCGCGTCTGACGCTCCCGACTGCCGTCATCGTCCGACCACGAGTCCGTCAGAGTGACTCGTATCGGTGTGAAGGCGACCGCAACAGAAAGTGCACAATCCACCCGACAATACCACTATATAGCTACATTTGGATACAAGACCCCGAGAGTTGCGAAAGAATTATACGATTCACCGCCCGTTAGTGAAACGATGACGCAGACACTCGAGGTCGCCCCGCACGTAATCACGGAGGGGTCGACCATCCGGCATTCGACGCTGTGTACGGAACAGACGGTGGTGGAGATCGAAGACGAGACCGTCCGGACGATGTACGACGACGAGGAGTTCGTCTACCCGCGCGAACAGCTCGCGGTCGACCTCTCGGTCGGACGGTTCGAAGTCGTCTCCTGACCCCGCGTTCGGGACGGCACGGGCCGCCGTCTCGCCTTCCGTCGTCGCTCACGGTTACCGTACCCGCATCTTCTCGGCCCGCTTGTGGTCCCCGTTTTCGTCGCGCTCGCCGGACTCGCTTCCCGCCGGACGCTCGCAGAGCGTCAGCGCCGGCACGCGCCTGAAACACAGACGGTTCGACTGCCAGTACTATTTTTACCGCCCACGGGAATCTCCGGGCGTGTCCTCCGCAGACCCTCCGCGCTCGCCGGGTACACTCGCCGTGAGCGCTAAGGAAACCGGTCAGTCGCTGTACGAACGGGCGTACAACACCCTGCTGACGGGCGTGGCGATTATGATTCCCATCGTCATCACGCTGTACGTCCTGCGCGTCGGCATCGACTTCGTCAGAAACGCCCTCGAACCGTTCATCGAACTCCTGCGCTGGGCGGGCGTCATCAGCCGCTTCGAGAGCGTCGAGTTCATCAGCCTCCTCATCGACCTCGGCGTCTACTCGTTCGTCGTCGACTTCTTCACCGAGTTGGTCGCGCTGTTGGTCCTCTTCGCAATCGTCGCAGTCGTGGGAACCGTCGGTCGCAACCAGTACGGCGAGAAGATAATCGGCGTGTTCGACCTCGTGGTCTCGTCGATTCCGGGCGTCGGCACGGTGTACAAGAGCTTCCGCCGCATGGGCGACGTGGTCCTCGACGAGGGGGCCGACGAGTTCCAAGACGTGAAACTCGTCCAGTGTTTCGACGACGACGTGTACGTGCTGGGCTTCCAGACGGGGGGGTCGCCAGCGACCATCGAACAGTCGACCGGCCACAAGGAGATGGTCTCGATGTTCCTCCCGCTCGCACCGAACCCCGTCACCGGCGGCTTGCTCACCTACATCCCCGCCGACGACGTGTACGACATCGACATGACCGTCGAGGAGGGCATCCGGAGCATCCTCACGAGCGGCGTCGCCACCGACGAGGACGAGGACGCCCTCGGCGTGAACATGTCCGAACTCCGCGGCACCGAACGGTTACAGGACATCCGCGAGTCGATGATTACGACCGACGAGAAGCGAGACGACGACTGACCGCAGCGCAGTCGGACGGAGGCGAGTCGCGTTTCCGAGGTCGGCTCCGGGCGGTTCGCCGCCGCTGCCTCCGAACTCGCTCGACAGGTTACCGAGGAGGTCGGTCGGCCAACTGACGACCGCGCAGACGACCATCACGCCGACCGCGGCCGGATAACCCCAGACGGTGACCGCGTCGAGCACGAAGTCGAGAGCGACGAAGCCCGAGCGGATGACGGCACCGCTGACGGCCGCCGCGACGGCCAACAGCTGCCGGAAAAAAGCGCGCTCGCCGGCGACTTCGGAGACCAGAATGTGGCCAGAGGCCCCGGTAGTGGTGGTGGGTCTACGGAAGGAACACCGAGGCCCAGCTATCCTGACCAGATAGATATCTGTTAGGTGAGCCTAAATACGTATCGGAAATTGTGGATATTCGCCGTTCACGCCGCCACGAGCGCCTAAAACGACGTTTCAGTTACGGTGGCGCACGCCGAAACTGGAAACCGCGTCCGGACCGAGCGCACCGCAGGCGTCGCAACCGCGGAGCCGACACGGCCTGCGCCGACCGAGGTATTTTTTATTGACACGTCCGATACCGGAGGTATGGTCCCCCAGTCACCGACGGGCATCGAACCGATTCCGAGTATCGAAGGCCGCCCCGTGTACACCGCCTCGGGCGAGCGATTGGGCGAGGCCGTCGACCTCTGTGTCGACCTCGACGCCGACCGCGTGACCGCGCTTCTCGTCTCCGTCGAAGACCCCCCGGAAGGGTTGGAAGTCGGCCCGCGCGGCGTCCGAGTGCCGTTCAAGTGGATACGGGGGATGGCCGACATCGTCGTCCTGACGGGTGACCCGGCGCTCGAAGCCGCCGACTGACCGCGGCGACTTCGCTCGACTGGCCGCTCCGTCGGACAACGTTGATATACTCCGAACGACGACTGTACGGCGGGCAGTCGAGTGAGTCAGGATGTGGACAGCACGATTGCCCAATCACGCCTATCCGTCCCGCCCGGTTGCCTCTGACGGGCGGCCGATGGTCCGGCGATTCGACCGCGGGCTGTGAGCACGCAGCTCGCGGCGACGCCGCGAGGCGGTCGCGAAAAACTGTTGTAGATACGTTGATACGAGTGGACCGAGTAGGCGGCGTATGAGTCTCTACGAGTCGATTCATCAGTTCGTCGGCGAGCGCGAGACGCTCCGGTCGGTGAGCCACTACGAGGAGATGACGGTGCTCCTGACCGAGACGCGACTCGTCCAGATTCGACACGACGGCGAGCAGGCGAACCCCGAGGAGGTCCGGGAGGTACGGACGATACAGCTCAACCGCCCCGTCTTCGCCGGCTGTTCCGTCGAACTCGAACCGGAGCGGACCACCGTCGGCTTCCACGACAGCACCGGCGAGACGGTTCGACTGGTCACGCTTCCCGCCCGCGACTTCGAGTTCGCGGCGACGTTTTCGGCCGTCGTCGGAGACGCCGAAGTCGGCGCACCGCTCGCCGGAGACTGATTCGAGCGACGCGACGGGAGGAGTGGGGAGAACGACGACGACATCCGATTTAGTGACAACCTATTTATGTTAAGGCAATGAACGGTCAGGTGACGTGGAACACAGTCGCTGTGCCTACGAGCACGTCTTCGACGCCGCCGACGAGACGGGTGCCGACGGGTCGTCGTCGGTGTGGCGGTGTCCGCATCCCGCGAGCGACGGCTCCGCCCGCTGTCTGTTCCACCGCCCCGTCGAAGAAACGCGACCCGCGGCCGTCACCGAGGCGCTCCGCGAGGCGGTCACCGACGACGGGCGGCCCTCGGCGTTCGTCGGCGCGACGTTCGAACGCGTCGACCTCGCGGGGATGACGCTCCCGCCCGACGCGCGGCTGGACTTCCGCGGCGCGATGGTGAAATCGGATATCGACCTCCGGGATGCGACGCTCGACGGCGCGCTCCGACTCGACCGCGTCTCGGTCGGCGGTGCGGTGTGCATGCAGCGCTTCGACGCCACCGGAGCGGTCAGCTGTCGCCACCTGCAAGTCGGTGACCGCTGGGTGCTCTGCGAGGCCGAACTGAGCGAGCGCTTCGACGCGACCGGCTTCAGTGCGGGGTCCGTCGTGGCGACCGAGGCGCGCTTCGAGGGCGGAGCGACGTTCAGGAAAGGCGTCGTCGACGACGACGTGTCGCTCGCGAAATCGAGGTTCGGCGGGCCGGCGTGGTTCTCCCACACCCGACTGGGCGGCCGCCTCGACCTCGGAAACGCCGCGTTCGACCACCGGCTCTCGCTGGCGCACTGCCGCATCCGCGGGGGCGTCGTGGCCGCGTCGGCGACCGTCGAGGGCGGACTCTCGCTCGAACACGTGGTCGTCGACGGCGAACTCAACGCGACTCGGCTCACGGTTGGCGGCGGTATCGACGCGACGACCGCCGCCTTCGGCGGCCGGGTCGACTGCGCGGGGCTGACCGCCCGCGACGGCCCCGTCGACTTCACGCACAGCGCGTTCGACGGGCCGGTCTACTTCGACAACGCGACCGTCGAAGGCCGGGCGCTCCGCTTCCGGAACGCCCGGTTCGGGTCGGGACCGGCGTCGTTCGTCCGCGCGGCCGTCGACGGGGAGTTCGACCTCTCCGACGCGGTCTGTTCGGCCGACTCGCCCGTGCGACTGGTCGAAACCACGGTCGACGGGTGCGTCATCTGCGACCACGCGCGCTTCGGTGACGAGCTATTCTGCTCCGGCGTCCGCGTCGGACGCGACGTCGACTTCTCCGACTGCACCGTCGGGACGCTCACGTTCGGCGTCGAAATCGAGGGGCGACTGGATTTCGCGTACACGCACGTGACCGACGCCGCGGCCTTCGGTGACACCGTCGTCCACGGTCCCGCCCGATTCACGAGCGCCCGGTTCGACGCGGACCCCTCGCTCACCGAGGCGGCCCTCGGCGACACGGTCGCGGCCTACGACATCACCGTCGAGCACGCCGGCGGGTCGTGACGTGAGTCGAGTCGGGGCGAGTCGAGTCGAGTCGAACGCCCGGCCGCGGTTCGACCCGAGTCCGGCGAACATTATATGTCGCGCGGGGGAATGGTCTGAGGTATGTCGAGTGACGGGCAGAACACCCTCATCGCCCTCTACCGACGGTACGTCGACGCCGACCCCGACGAGACGACCGTCTACGCGGGCTTCGCACTGTTCTTTACGGCTATCGGACTGCTCGCCGTCGCGCTCGCGGCGGTCGTGTGGAGCGGCGGCATCCCGCCCGAGAACATCTTCAAGTACGAACTCCGCGAGGTCGCGGGCGTCACCGGTGCGCTCGGGATTCCCCTCCTCCTCGCCTCGGTCGTGGTCTTGCTTCCCTCGCAGTACCGGTTTCCGAAGCTCCTCGCGGGCGCGGGGCTGCTCGTCTGTGCGGTCGCCGTCGTCCAGTTCGTCGGCGCGTATCCCCACAACTGGAACGTCGCCGCGAACGCCGACCGGAGCGGCCGCATCGTCGGCATCTACTCGCTCGGTGCGGTGGCGGTCGTCGCCGCGAGCGGCACGTCGCTCGTCGGCTTCCAACTCGCCCGCGCGAGGACGAGCGCCCCCGCCGCGGCCGGGAGCGACGCAGAAGCCGACGCGAGCGACGAGGAAGACGAGGAGGCCGTCTCCGCGCAGGTTCGCCGCGACATGGACGAGGCGCTGTCGAACACCGAACTGTCGTGGGGCGGCGTCCGCAAGACCGAGACCACCCGCCTGAAGCTCGACACCTCCGCCGTCGACGACGCGGACCGCGCGAGCTTCGAGAACGCGAAGGCGACCGAGACGCGCGGCGGCGGCGTCGACGACGCGGTCGCGGGGCTCCAGGGACTCCGCGGCGGGAAGAAGGATACGGCGGTCGGTGACAGCACGGACGACCAGACCGCCGCGCTGGCCGAGTTACGGAAACAACAGCAGGCGGAGGCCGAACGCGAGGACGCCGAGGGGCTGGTCGACCGGATTCGCGGGCTGTTCTCCTGAGGCGTCGCGGGCCGGCGGGCGGGGACTGACGCGGCGTCGATCAGGGAGTGACGCGACGGTGGTTCGGCGTCGGTCCCGGCCGAACCGAATCGCAAACGCGCATACAGATTTATGCGACAGCCCTACGACGCGTGAGGTATGGCGAAAGGCCTTGACGTAGGAACCATGAACATCCTGTCCGCGAGTCAGGATGGGAGTGAGACCGTATTTGTCCAGCAGCGCAACTCGTTCGTCGAAATCGATTACAGCGACATGGCGGAGCAGATGCTCTCGCGAAGCGACGTGCTCCACATCCGCAAGGACGACAAGGTGTACGTCGTCGGCGACGACGCGCTCAACTTCGCGAACATCTTCGGCAAGGAGACGCGACGGCCGATGCAACACGGCATCCTCTCCAGCGAGGAGTCCTCCGCGATTCCGATGATTAAGCTCATCATCGAGCAGGTCGTCGGCTCGCCCTCCCGGCCGAACGAGCGCCTGTTTTATTCGAGTCCGGCGGACCCCATCGACTCCGACCTCTCGACGCTGTATCACGACAAGACGCTCGAATCGATGCTCGGCGACATGGGCTACGACCCCGAACCCATCAACGAGGGGATGGCGGTCATTTACAGCGAACTCGCCGACAACAACTTCACCGGCCTCGGCGTCTCGTTCGGCGCGGGGATGACGAACATCTGCCTGGCGTACTACGCGGTGCCGGTCATGCAGTTCTCCATCGCCCGCGGCGGCGACTGGATAGACCAGCAGACCGCCCAGGCCACCGGGACGGCCGTCGACAAGGTCACGTCCATCAAGGAAGACGACTTCCAGCTCGACTTCCGCACGGACGTCGGCGGCGTCGAGGGCGCGCTGTCGATTTACTACGAGAACCTCCTCGACTACGTCATCGAGAACATCGAACGCGAGGTCGACGAGGAAGACATCGAGGAGGGCCTCGACGTGCCCGTCGTCGTCACCGGCGGCACCTCCAGCCCCGAGGGCTTCGAGGAGCTGTTCGAACACCACCTCGAAGACTCGACGATTCCGTTCTCGGTCAACGAGGTCCGGAGCATCGACCGCCCCCTGTACAGCGTCGCCCGCGGGTCGCTCGTCGCCGCCCGCTCCGAAGAGGAATCCGACGGGGGCGCCTCCGACCCCGAACCGGAAGCCGAAGCCGCGCCGGAATCGAACTGAGCGCCGGCCCGAGCTGACACACCGGCCGGACAGTACGTCACGACCGAGGTCGACGCGCCGCCGGCGACGCGCGAGCGCGCGTCACTCGTCGCCCGCGCGGTCAGCGCGGTCCCCGCGGTCGCCGTCCTCCCCGTTTTTCAGTTGCGAGTCACTGGGCTCGCGGTCGGTGGCTTCGTCGTCGCCCTCGTCGTCACCGGCAGCAGCCACGTCTTCAGTCGTGTCGCCGCCCCCGTGTTCGGCTTCGGCGTCGTCCGCCGCGTCGGTCGCATCGTCCGCCGGGTGCTGCGTCTCATCGTCCTCCGCGCCGGCTCCGTTGCGCTCGGCTTCGACCGCGGTGTCGCCGTCGGTTGCCTCGCCGCTGTCGGCTCCGCCGGTACCGCCCGCGCCGTCGTCCCGCTCGCGCGCCTCGCGGAGCGCCCGCTCGTGGAAGCGAGCGATGGCGTCGTCCCACGACTCTCGGCTCGGCGCGTCGCGCTCGTGGACGGTCTCGACGCCGGCGAAGCCGCAGCGCTCGCAGTAGCGCGCCGCGCGACCGTCGAACGAGAGCGTCGAGAGTGGCTGTGAACACCGCGGACAAGTCATGCAGTTTGCCGATGATTCTCGCCCGGGTCGTATAGAACTACCCCGTCCCCGGCGGCGCGTTCGACTCGGTGTGGCAGGCAACTAACAGAAGATTCACCACTGATGACGTGTCAAAGAGAGACGATGAAGGTCCTTTGCTTCGGAATGGGACAAGCGGGTGGGAACGTCCTCGACGCCCTCCTCCGGTACGAACAGCGCACGAACGCCGATTACGTCGTCGACGCGGTCGCGTACAACACCGCGTCGGCGGACCTCCGCGGTCTCGACCTCGTTCCCGAGGAAAACCGCATTCTCTTCGGCGCGGACGAGGTGAGCGGTCACGGCGTCGGCGCGGACAATGAACTCGCCGCCGAACTCGCCGAGCGCGACAGCCGACAGCTTCTGCGGGGCACCGACGGCGCGCCGACTTCCACGGCCGACGCGTTTCTCATCTTCGCGGGTCTCGGCGGCGGGACGGGCAGCGGCGCGGCCCCCGTGCTCGCAAAGCATCTCAACCGCATCTACGAACAGCCCATCTACGGCGTCGGCATCCTCCCCGCCGCCGACGAGGGCGCGCTGTACTCGCGCAACGCCGCGCGGTCGCTCAGGGCGTTCGTAGACGTGACCGACCACGTCTTCGCGTTCGACAACGGGGCGTGGGCCGAAAGCGGCGAGGACGTCGCGCAGGCCCACGACACGATGAACGAGGAGCTCGTTCGACGCCTCGGCATCCTCTTCGCCTCGGGCGAGGTGGCCGAGTCGGGGACGGTCGCCGAGAGCGTCGTCGACTCTTCGGAGGTCATCAACACCCTCCGCGGCGGCGGCATCTCGACGATCGGCTACGCGGCGAGCGAACTCCCCGAGAGCGACGGCGGCGGCGGGTTCAGCATCAAGGGACTCTTGGGCGGGGATTCGTCGTCGACGGACGAACTCGACTCCATCAACCGCATCACGACCCAGACGCGGAAGGCTGTGCTCGGACAGCTCACCCTCCCGTGCGACGTCGACTCCGCCTCCCGCGGGCTGGTCGTCGTCAGCGGCCCGCCCGAGTGGCTCAACCGGAAGGCCGTCGAGCGGAGTCGGACGTGGGTCGAAGAACAGACCGGGAGCATGGAGGTCCGCGGGGGCGACTACCCGCTTTCGGAGTCGAACCACGTCGGCGTGCTGGTCCTCCTCGGCGACGTGTCGCGGAGCGACCGCGTGGCCGAAATTCGGTCGACCGCCGTCGAGGCCGAGCAGAACCGCCGCGAACGGAGCGCGAGCGACGCCGCCGACCGCGAGGACGGAACGGAGGCCGTCGTCGACGACCGCCTCGACTCGCTGTTCTGACCCGACCGCCTCGACGATAGCCCCCGCCGGTCCCGCGGTCCGACGCCGAGCGCGACCGCCGTCGGCGTCCGGCGTGGACTCGGGTCGGAGAAACTGTCAAATACCCTCTCGACGAACAGTCGAATGCGTGTCCGAGACTAGCATAGCGGCGACGCCGCGCATCCTCGCCTACGGCCCGCAGCCCGAGGGGTTGGGGGCGAGAGAGCGCGACGTGAACGTCGAGTTCGTAGGGTCGAGTCGGGAGTTGTTCGAGCGATTGACCGAGAGACCGGTGCATCTGGTTATCTGCCTCCACGCCCCGCCGGCGTTCGAGGGCATCGAAGCGGTCAAAGGTATCCGTCGGTTCGACGCGACAGTGCCGGTGGTGTTGGCGTCGCGGGTCCAAAACACGATGCTCAGCCTGCAAGCGATACAGTCGCAGGTCACCTGGAGCGTCGGCCTCGCGGGCGACGAGTCCGTCGAGGAGGCGCTGTCCGACCTCGTCGTCGACGCGAGCGAGTGGTTAGAGAAGCAGGCAGCGTAGCGAACCCCGGTCCGGCGAACCCCGCCCGAAGGCGAACCGCGGTCAGTCGTCGGTCGTCGGGAACTCGAAGGGACGCCGCGACTCTCCTGCGCCCTCCACGGCGTCCGCGTCGTCGGGAGTCGACACCCGCTGGAGTTCGTTCCGTACGGCCACAACCGCTCGAACAGTCGGCCGAACTCGTCGTCCGCGTCGTCCGGGAGGTCGCGAACGCATTCCACGGGGGCTCTTCGGCGCGGTCGACGCGAGCGGTGGCCCGGTCGAAGGTGTCGTTAATACGATGGGTGGGAAAAAGGTCCCGCCGTATCGAGGGTTACGTTACCGAGTACCGTAGTCGTTTCATCTTGTATAACACCATTACACTCATTACACCAACTCCGGTACTGTCCTCTGGGCTGACAATCAGAATGATTTATATATCCGAAGTGGTTGTACTCAATTGGATGCAACACCGTACAGAGTAACCCCTCGGACGCATCCACATGACCGAACTCATCCCCCCTTCCCCCCTTCCCCATTAGGTTCGGTCACCCCTTTACGGGGCGCGACTACTGACTCTCACTAACGACTGTGCTGTTGTGTCTCTCCAGAGAGCGTCGGTGACGTCGAACGGCCGGGCGCGAACGAGGTGCTTCGAATCCGGCGGGAGTCGTCCCGGATAGCTGTCATATGAATCACTCGGACGGGTCGAGTCGAGCCCGCCGCCACCGCCGGCGTCGGTCGACACCAAACCGGTCGGTCTGCCACGGAGTGGGCAGGGAGAGGGAAGTGCCGACTCGCGGTGGTCGAGCGAGATATCCGAACCGCCGCCGAACGAGAGAACACAGGTGAGAGGGCGAATTTTGGAGTGTAGTAGTGTTTTAAATAGACAATACTATTGAGGGACAGGGGTCGAGTCAAGAGTATCGAGATAGCGTGTTATCTACCGCATTCATGAGACTATTTGAGTTATATAGCTATTTTAGAATATATTCTACTAATGTAATCAGAAAACAAGCATTCGGGTTTGGTGAATAAATTTTTATATATGGCGAGGTTGTCCACGGTCGTGTTCCATATCCACATTTCTTCAAGACTGAACAAGCGTTCGCTCCGGAAACGACACCCCAGTCGACGCCGCGGGCGACGTACCTACTTGCCGTACCTGATGCCGTCTTCGACCAGTCTGAGGTTCCGTTCGCGGTCGATGTGGGGTTTCAGCCAGTCGTACTCCTCGATTTGGAGGATGAGGTCCGCTTGGAGGTTCCGCCACGCGATGGCGTAGATGGGCGACTGCCCCCACGCGCGGAGTTCGGGGATGAACTCGTCGTAGCGCTCGTAGTGGCCTTCCAGGCGTTCGAGCGCGTCGACGACGTAGCCGGCGGCCTCGGATTCCGTGTCGGCGTCCTCGATTGCGCGGTTCAGTCGCGTTTCGAGTCCCTCGACGGCGCGCTGCATGTCCTGTGCCGCCGTGCCGTCCGCCTCCGGCAGCGAGTCGATGATGGGCTTCGGAACGCCGAGCGAGAGTGGTTCGATAGCCATACTTCGAACTGGGCGGCAAAGCGGCAAAAAGGCGGCGACGGTCGCAGCACAGCGCGGTGACTCCCGACGCCACGGCCCCGTCGACAACGCGGGGCTGAGCGGCGTTGCCACTCCGCGCGAGGAACAGCGCGCCGGGGTGCCTCCGAAGGCCGTCCCGACCTTCGGTTGCGGCGCGTCGCTCCTGTTAGGCGTTCGCCTCGTCGGTCCGCGCCCTGAGTTCGGACTCGACGAGCGCGTCGAAGTCGACGCCGTCGGCTCGGTACTGGTCGCGGTTGTCGAGGACGACCAGCCCCTTGTCGGTGATTTCGTACAGCCCGGAGTTCGGCGCGGGCCCGACTCGCGCCAACAGGCCGTAGTCCGCGAGAATCGGCAGTCGCGTGTTGATGTACGAGCGGTTCTTATCGAGGATATACGAGAGGTTCACGGCGGTGTTTCGCCTCCGATCTGAAAGCGCTTCGAGGATGTCGAAGTCAGTTGGGACGGCCAACTTCATACACGGTTGTTCGTAGCCGCTGTTAAATAAACAACTTATGTGGGAGGGCGTCCGGTCGGGCTCGCGCGGCGAGGAACAACAACGCGGCGGTCTCGGGTCGAGTTACCGGTGGTCGAGCGCGTCGCGCGCGAGGCGTAAGTCCTCGAGAATTCGCGTGTGTCGGTCGATTGCGTCGTCGATGTGACGCGCCGTCGCCGCCGCGTCGAAACCGGCGTCACCGTGGTACTGCGACTGCAACAGATGCGATTCTAAGGCCCGCGAGGTCGAATCGCTCGCCGCCAACAGCGCATGGGTAATCATCCAGTCTACCGCCCCCTCGTCGGGAAGCTCGTCGAACTCCGGTCGTTCTCCCTCCTGTCGTTCTGCCATCATTGCCCACCTTGGGCCGTGATGCTACTTAAAGTTGTAGTGGCATGATATTTCCGCCATATACCGGTGCATAGAAAACCGAGTAACGGCCCATTTAGCGGCGTTCAAAGGCTGATTAACCATCACGGAGAAAATGTCTGGGAAATATGATTTTGAGGATTGCCTCGGCGTGTCAGACGGTTTTGGGTCCGGTCGGGTCGCGTTCGGTCGGGTCGGAGACCTCTCGTCCAAACCGGGGCCGAATTACCGCTCTTCGACGTGGCGGATTTCGACGCCGATGCCGCGCGTGGACTCGACCAGTTCGCGGCCGCCCATCTCCGCGCGGCCGATGGCGAACGCCTTCGGCCCCTCGACGACGACTTCGTCGCCCGGACGGATGTCTTCGTCGGCGTCGACGACGCCCGGCGCGAGGACCGAGCCGTGGGGAACGAAGCCGTCGATTTCGACCGTCTTCGTCGGCGCGTCGCTGTCGCGCCACACCTTCGCGCCTTCGAGCGTAAAGGAGAGCACGCCGTACTGCGGGACCATCGTCGCCAACTGCACGCCCGCATCGTTCCACACCTGAAGTTTGGGGTACCGACTCGTCATCTCCAACGCCACGTCCGAAAAGAGCGCGTCGCCCGCGTCCGGGCCGAGTTGGTAGTCCGCGAGGGCCTTCACGACGTTGTGCTCGCGCTCCTCGCGAGTGAACTTGGGTTCGCCGTCGAGCGTCCGCATCAGGTTGCCGATGGACTCCGTCGTCGTCGGGTGTTCGGAGACGGTGAACTCCACGTCGAGGTCCAAGTCGTCGGCGACGCGTTCGACGATGTCCGTGTACGCGCCCGGCGGGAGGTGCGCGATGATTCGCGGGTAGTCGTTGCGCTCCAGATAGCGCCGAAGCACCTCTGCGACGAACGACTTCTCGTCTTCCGACCAGTCGCCCGTGACGACCGAGTCGTAGTGCTGGGCGGGGTAGGTGAGTTCGAGTTCCTGCGGGACGACGCCGATGGGCGAAGTCATCGACACCATGTGTGCGCGGTACTGGACGGCCTCCTGGAACTGTCGGTGGCTCTGTGACTCGCTGTACGGCTTTTTGGCCGAACACGGCAGGAGCACGAGCGGGTTGTCGAAGCGGTTGCGGTAGCGCTTGGTCACGCGGTCGGCGAACCGCTGAATCTCCACGCGGTCGATTGACTCCTCGGACGCCGCGGTGAGTTCCGAGTCGCGGATAACGGGAACCCGCTGTTCCATGAAGCTGTACTGCTGGTCGAACCGGCGGAACAGGGCGGTCAACCACTGGTCGTGGCGGGCCTGCCCCTCGACGTAGTCCCGAAGTCGCCCGTCGCGGACGCGACGCCGGACCCGAGCGAGTTCGGCGCGCAGGGCGTTGGCGTTGTGGTCGGCCGCGTCGGCGCGGGTGAACTCGGAGGCTGGTTTGCGGCAGGCCTCGCAGGCGCAGGGGAGTTCGTCGAGGTCTTCGAGGAAGTACTCGCCGTCGCTCGTGAGGTAGAAGCCCTCCAACCCGCGGGCGCGGGCGAGTTTCTCGTCGACGAGGTCGACGCCGGCGTAGACGAGAAGCGAGACGTTCCGGGGCGTGGCGACGCCCGAGAGCATGAGCGCCGTGTCGGCGGGGAGGTTCTCCTTCGCCTCGATGACGTTGTCGCGGAAGGCGCGCGCGTGACCGACGAAGCCCTGCGCGTCGGAGAGGACGTAGGCGTCAGCGCCGAAATCGTCGGCCGTGTCGGCGGTGACGACGGCGGCCGACGGGAAGTCCACGTCGGGGTAGGCCACCGAAAACGACTCGCGCACCTCGTCGGCGCTCCCGGCGGGGAGCGAGCGGTGGGGGAGCACGGTCAGCACGTCGTCGGAGCCGTCGGGGAGTTCGCGCTCGGCCGCCCAGAGACTGCCGGCGTCCGCGAGCACGTCGTCCACGACCGCCGGCGTCGTCACCGAGTCGGAGAGCCGCAACTCCCCGATTCGGGCGGCGCCGTCGCGGGCGTGAACCTCGAAGTAATCGGTCATACCCGCTTTCGGCCCCCGATAGGCAATTAACTTGTCTTCTGCGGGCGCGCCCGGCGACCGAAACCGACCACTCGGCCTACACGACTTAGCCCCCGGGCCACGAAGTGACGGTATGGACGCCTCCGACCCCACCGGCCCGTGGTCACGCGCCCGCGTCGACGACTTCCTCGCCGCGTCGACCGTCCCGGTCCGGCTCTCGTGTCGCACCCCCGCGGACGACCTCTGGATGCTCTCGCTGTGGTACGAGTGGGACCCCGAAGCGACCGAACTTCGGTGTGCCACCTCTGCCGACGCCGACGTGGTGCGATTCCTCCGCGCCCGCGACGACGTGGCGTTCGAAATCTCGACGAACGACCCGCCGTACCGGGGCGTCCGCGGCCGGGGGGCCGCGACCGTCGAACCCGACGCGGAGAAGGCAGTGCTGCGGCGACTCATCACGCGCTATCTCGGCGACACCGACTCGGAACTGGCGAAGCGATTGCTCTCGCCCGAGCGCGACGAGGTCGTGATTCGGATTCGACCCGAGCGGGTGCACACGTGGGACTACGCGTCGCGGATGCGTTCGTCGGAGTAGTCGGTGCTAGTGAACTCCCCGGTTACTGATTGCGTAGCGAAATCGGAGGATCTGTTGAAACCGCAGAAGATAACACGACCGGACGCTGTGCGGCCAATACAGTGTGTATGCAGTCGGGTCCAGTCAAGCAGTCGCGACTTGCGCGTGGTAATCACCCGTGGACATCCTGAACGCAGCGTGAAGTGGTTCTAAACTCCCCGTCCGGCGTGGTCGTGAACGTGAGTGCCATGTCGAGACCACACTGCATGACGTAAACCTCCAACAGTTCATTTTGGTGTGTTTCGACCACGTAGACAGTCGCCTGGCTTTCGTTCCAATCGTCGACAAACACCGTACTGTTGCCATTCGGAACGGTCGACACACGGTCCGAACGGACCGGGTCGTGGAGAGTGACGTTGGTGTAGTTCGCCTCGGTCCGTAGTTCCGCTCTCCGAACGAGTCTCTGGCGACCGTCCCCCGTGGTAACGTCGAAGCGAAGGTTCTCGGGGGTCTCGTGGGCGCTTTGGAAGACCGTGACCGAGTAGCTTGATTCTCGTTCGTTCTCGATGAGAACCTGTGACTCATCGTCGGAGAGCAGTGACGTACAACCGGCGACCAGTACGAGACCGGTCAAGAGACCGGCGAGAACGACTCTGCGGGAGGGCAGTCGCATCGACGTAATTTCGCTCTTCGTCTCGTATGCGCTTTGGGGTGCAACGACGAACCGACGTAGTTGAGAGACTCACCAGAACACAGCGGCTGTCTTGCAGGCAAGGGTAGAGCTGTCTGTTAGCTAGGCAGAACGCGGACGCTCTCCGACGTGTGACAGCGCAAAATAACCCCAAAGCGGGCCGCGTGCCGCGCGGGGGTGGCTTGTGGCCCGCGCGGCGTACGAAAAAGGGTGCCTCTGTGTGGTGGTGGGCCGGTGCGTCTCAGCGGGGTTACCGACGCCGGGCGGCGACGAGCGCCGCCGCGACGAGCGCGACGAGGGCCACGACGAGGCCGAAGCCGGGCGCGTCGGTTGACGACTCGGTCGTCGTCTCCATCGACTCGTCAGTCATCTCGGTCGCGGGCTCGTCGGTCATCGTCTCGGTCGGTTCGTCCGTCATCGAGTCGGTCGGCTCGTCGGTCGTCGTCTCGGACATCGTGCCTTCGACCGTGTAGTTGGCCGTGGCGATGACTGCACCGCCGGCGGCCACGTAGGGACCGTCGTTTTCGCCCTCGCCGGTCACGAAGTCGTAGGCCTCGTTGCCGTTGGTGTCCATGTGCGCCATCGGGACGACGGTGCCGGACTCGTCGAGCGGCGCGTCGAGAGTAATTTCGACGTTCTCGTGGGTGCCGGGTGCGAGGTACGCGGAGGTGCCGCGGACGCTCTCGAACACCGCGCCCTCGGTGACCGTCCCGTCGTGGACCGTCACGAAGCCGCCGTCGTGGAGCGTGACGGAGTCGACGGTGACGGTCGTGCCGTCGCCGGACTGGTCCATCGCGGTCACGACCGCGTTGACCGAGGTGTGGGCGCTGGCGACGACCGCACCGCCGTCAGCCGTGTACGGGCCGTCCGCCTCGCCCTCGCTGGTCACGAAGTCGTAGGCCTCGTTGTCGTTGGTGTCCATGTGCGCCATGGGGGTGAGCACCTGCGAGGAGCGAATCGGCTCGTCGAGGGTGACTGCGACGTCCTCGTGGACGCCGGCGGGCAGGTACATCGAGGTGCCGACCACGCTATCGAACACCGCGCCGCCCGACAGCGACGGGTCGTGAATCGTCACGAAGCCGCCCTGCGAGAGTTCCACCCGGTCGACCACGACGGTCGCGCCGTCCGAAGCCTTCGTCGTGTAGTCGACGCTGGCAGAGACGGTCGCCTCGCCGCTGTCGACGACGGGGCTGCCGTCAGCCGTGTACGGACCGTCGGCCTCACCCTCCGACTCGGGGAAGGTGTACGTCTCGTCGTCATCGGTGTCCATGTGCGCCATCGGGACGACGGTCGTCGTCTCGTTCAGCGGCGAGTCGAGGGTGACCCGCACGTCGCGGTGCAGGCCGGGTTCGAGGTACGCGGAGGTGCCGCGGATGCTCTCGAAGACCTGTCCTTCCGTGACCGTCCCGTCGTGGACCGTCACGAAGCCGCCGTCGGGCAGGTACGCCGAGTCGACGACGACGGAGTAGCCGCCGGTGGCCTGCGCGGTGTAGTTCACGCTCGCGGTGTCCGACGGCGTGGCCATCGCGGTGTCGACGACGGGGCTGCCGTCAGCCGTGTACGGGCCGTCCGTCTCGCCTTCCGACTCGGGGAAGGTGTACGTCTCGTCGCCGTCGGTGTCCATGTGCGCCATCGGGACGAGCGTCGTGTTCTCGGTCACGGGCCCGTCCAGTTCGACGCGGACGTTCTCGTGGACGCCGGCGGGCAGGTACGCCGAGGTGCCGCGGATGCTCTCGAACACCGCGCCCTCGGTGACGGAGGCGTCGTGAATCGTCACGAAGCCGCCCTGCGAGAGTTCGACCCGGTCGACCACGACCGAGTCGCCGGTCGTGGGCTGGTCGGACATCGAGACGGTCGCGCTCGCGTTGACCGTCGCGGTGTCGACGACGGCGCTCCCGTCGGCCGTGTACGGGCCGTCGGTCTCGCCGTTGGCCGCGACGAACGAGTAGACGCGGTCGCCGTCGGAGTCCATGTGGGGCATGGCGACGAACGTGCCGGACTCGTCGACCGGTTCGTCGAGGTGGACGGTCACGTCCTCGTGGGTGCCGGCGTCGAGGTACGCCGACGAGCCAACGACGCTCCCGAGGACGTTGCCGTCCGTGACGGAGGCGTCGTGAATCGTCACGAAGCCGCCCTCGGGGAGCGTGACGGAGTCGACCGTCACGGTCGTCCCGCCGGTGGCTTGGTTCTCGAAGGAGACGGCCGTGGTCTCCTGTTGTGCCGCTGCGGCCGCCGGGATGCCCCCGACGACCACGACGAGTGTCATCAACACTGCGAGTGTGCGTCGCATGTCTCAGAGGGGGACGAATATTTAAAAGAAGATTTTCCGAACTGTCACCCAAATCTCTCCCCGATGTGTCCCCAGTCGCCCGATTTCGGCGGCCAGAATCCTTATCCGGCGGTTGGCTCACGCCGGGTCGGCAGAGCGAACGCGCCGGCTGTCGAGCGCCAGTTCGAACACACAATCCGCGACTCGAAGACGGCGAATCGGGCCCGATGAGACGGGGTTAAATATCGCTCGTCCACCAACTATCGCTATCGGATGTCCTACACCTACTCGGGCGACGCGCATCTCGGGCTCGCGGCGTCCTACCGCGCCGACGACGACCCCTTCCCCACGGACACGTCGCTTTCGTTCCCGCGCCGGAACCACCTGCGAGAGGACGTCGACCTCATCAAGCGCCTCCTGTTTCCCCGGTGTTGGAACGCGGGGCCGTGGGTCGCAGACGAGGAACTCCTCCGCGACGGCGTCGCCAACTTCGGCGCGCTCTGTTACTCCGGTATCGACCCCTACATAGACGAGGACCCCGCGCCCATCGTGGACGAGGTCGTCAGGCGACTCCCCGATATCCGCGAGCGACTGAAGAAAGACGTGGAGGCGGCGTACAAAGGCGACCCCGCCGCGCGCAGCTACGTCGAAATCATCCGGTCGTACCCCGGCGTGCAGGCCATCGTCGTCCACCGGGTCGCCCACGCCTTCTACGAGGCCGGCGCGCCCGCGTACGCCCGCGAACTCGCCGAGTACGCGAAGATGGAGTCGGGCATCGACATCCACCCCGGCGCGACCATTGGCGACTACTTCTTCATCGACCACGGCACCGGCGTCGTCATCGGCGAGACGACGACCATCGGCGAGTGGGCGCGCATCTATCAGGACGTGACGCTCGGCGCGCTCCACTTCGAGGAGGACGAAGACGACGAACACTCGCTCAAGAAGGGGTACAAACGCCACCCGGACATCGGTGACAGCGTCGTCATCGGCGCGGGGACCAAAGTGCTCGGCGCGGTCTCCGTCGGCGACCACGTGAGCATCGGCGCGAACTCGTGGGTCACAGAAGACGTGCCGGACCACACGAGCGTCTACATCTCGGAACACCCGACCCACGAGCGGAAACACCGGGACTGAGCGGGCGAAGGTGCGTCAAAACCGGACTGGAGCGGGAGAAAACAGCGGTTTCAGTCGAACGTAATCCACGCGAGGAACACGAGCCCGGCCGTCTCGAAGACGTGCAACAGCATCATCAGCCGCCAGGCGATGACGGGCACGTCGGTGCTGAACCACCCCGAGAGCGTCGGGTCGAGGATGTACATGTAGAACGCCAGCGCGTTCTCTGCGAGGAGGAACACCCCGAACACGAGGAGGCCGACGGCGTGTTTGGACCTGAAGGTCAGGTAGTTTCGGGCCCACACCGCCGACAGTGCGAGAAGCACGACGACGTTGACGCCCGAGGAGACCGTCGCGACGTCCACCCAGATACTCATTCGTTCTCTCCTTTCCCCGTCATCCTGATATACGCTTTCCCAAATCTTTCCATAATCGTGGCGTCACAGTGTCGCACGCTCAGTCCATCCGCTCGACGATTGTCTCGACGGTCTCCCAGTTGGCGCGACACCGCGGCGACGGGAGGTAGACCGCGCCGTAGTCGTCGCCGCTTCGCTGGACCACGTCGTTGTCCATGAGCACGTCGAGGTGGTGTCGGACGGTCTTGTAGTCGAGGTCGAGCGTCTCGGCCAGTTGGTTGGCGTTTCGCGGCTGCTCCTCTACGGTCTTGAGAATACGCACACGGTTTTCGCCCCCGCGGGTTCCCGTGAGCACGTACCAGAGGACAGCCTCCATCGTATTCGTTGATACGTCGGGTGAACCTAAGAGCATCGACCGACAGACACGGACGCGACCGACCGAGGCGCGCTACTCGGCAGACGACGCCGAACCGCCGTCATCCCCGCCGACCGACGCCTCGTCGCCCAATCGCTCCGAAACCGCCGACAGCGACTCCAACTCGACCGACTCGGGCACGCGGGCGAGCGCCGACTCGGGCCAGTCGTCGTGCGCCAGCGTGAACGCCGCGTCGGGGTTCTCCTCGACCAGCCGCGAGACGCCGCGGGCGGCCTGCTCGTAGGCGTCGCGGTCGAGGCGCTCGGGGACCTCGGCGGTGAGCGGGTACGTCTCGGAGAGCGACCGCGGGAACGGGCCGAACGGCGGGACGACCCGCCACGTCGCGTCGAAGTCGTCGCCGGAGGGGACGCCGCCCTCGGTGAGGAGGACGTGGCCCTCGGCGGTCAGGCGGTCCATGCGGGCGTGGTGGCGTGCAACCTCGGGGCGGTGGGCGCTCTCGTTGGAGGCGTAGAAGAACGCGCCCTTCGAGGCGGGGTCCTCGCGTTCGAGCTGGTCGACGTGGTCGAGAAGCGCGCGGTAGCCGTCGAGCATCGCCGGGTGCGAGCGGGCGCGCTCCTCGACGAGTTCCATGAGGTCGCCGTCGCGGATGGCCTGCTTGATGCGGCGGAGTTCCGCGAACGTGACGTGGAGGTTGTGCTCGGCGAGCAGCTGTTCCTGTCGTTTCGGCCCTTTCTCGCGGAGGTCGTCCGGCGAGTACTCCGTGCAGATGGGACAGGTACACGGGAGGTAGTCGAGGTCTTCGAGGTGTTCGGTCCCGCGGACGGTGAGATACCGCCCGTCGCGGGCGTAGAGGGCGTAGGCGGCGGAGTCGAACAGGTCGCAGCCGAGCGCGACGGCGAGCGCGAGCATCATCGGGTGGCCCGCGCCGAACAGGTGGACCGGGGCATCGACGCCGAGCCCGCGCTTGGCGGCCGCGACGGCGTCGACCATGTCGTCGTAGCGGTAGGCGTTCATCATCGGGACGACCGCGCCCACGGGGAACACGTCGAGGTCGGTCGCGTCGGCGTGGCGGCCGGCCTCCTCGCGGAGGTCCGGGTAGGTCGACCCCTGCACGGGGGCGTTGACGAGCATCTCGCCCGTGTCGGCGGCCTCGGCGTCGGCGAGGGCCTGTCTGGTGATTTCGAGGTCCGTCTCGGCCTGCTCGCGGGCCACGTCCGGCGGCGTCGGGATGTCGACCGGCGTGGCGATGTCGGTGCCGATGTCGCGTTGGAACTGGAGAATCTCCTCGGTCGTCGTGTCGATTTCGCCGTACTCGGCGAGTTGGAACGACCCCGAGTCGGTCATGATGGCCCCGTCGAAGTCGAGCATCTCGTGGAGCCCCACGTCGAGGGCCTCCTCGCGGAGGTGGTCGTTCGTCTTGATGATGTAGGAGTTGGTGATGAGGACGTCCGCGCCGAACTCGGACTCCAGTCGCGCGGGCGAAATCGTGTCGATGTTGGGGTTGACGACCGGCAGGAGCGCCGGCGTCTCGACGGTGATCCCCGCACGCGGGACCGAAAGCCGGCCGATGCGCCCGGCGAGGTCCCCGTCGCGGAGTTCGAAGTGGTCGCGCATGGACTGTCGTTTCCCGAGGGCGGCGGTAAGAGTTGCGTTCGCGGGCCGGTCGTCGGGGAGAAAAATAGACGCACGACGACATATCGGTTTATTCATCGAAATATTCTAGAAAAACAGACAGGAGAGATATCAAACGTGATTTTTTGGGCGAACAGTTTACAAAGAGATTGAGTCAACCGAGAGTATAGATGTTAGCCGACCTATCACCACTCGAAGTAACCGCGCTCGCCGTCGCCCTCGTCGGGCTGATACCGGTTATCACGCAGTACAGAGACGAGACCAAACTGTTCGCCGCGGGCTACGTCCTGCTCGTCATCGGGATGGTCGCGACGAACCTCGAGGTGTTCTTCCTCGGGTCGGTGCTCAACTTCGTCGAGCACGCGTTCGGCATCGGCCTCGCGGGAGTCACCTTCTTCGCGGCGGCGTACCTGCGCCGGAAAAACGTCATCAACGGCGGTGACGCCTCGTGATAATCGACGCGCTGTTCGACGCCATCGGGACCCTCGGGTTCATCGGCGCGGCGGGGCTGGCGTGGCTCAACTACCGCGACACCGACGCCGAGTCGTCGTTCTGGCTGACGTACGCGTTCGCTTCCGTGCTGGCGATTCTGTGGATGATCAGCCTCACGATGGAGAAACTCGGCATCTACACCGAGGTATTCAACCTCGTGACCTCGCCGCTCATGACCGCCACGGTCGCCGTCTTCGCCATCGGCGGCACCGCGACGCTCGCCATCGTCGCGGACATGAAAGAACTCGTCGACGACGCCGACGAACGGCGGCGCGAACTCGACGCGCTCACGACGGACCTCGAACAACAAGCTGAGACGTACGGCGACGCGATGCAGAAGGCCGCCGACGGCGACCTCACCGTCCGCGTCGACGCCGAGAGTCAGAACGACGCGATGCGCCGCATCGGGCTGGGCTTCAACGAGATGTTAGACGCCATCGACTCGGTCATCGTCCGAATCCAGACGTTCGCAGAGCAGGTCGACGACAAGAGCTCCGAAGTCACCGCGAGCGCGGACGCCGTGAAGACCACGAGCACGGACGTGGCCAACAGCATCGAGGAGATTTCGGCGGGCAACGAGACGCAACACCGGAACCTCAACGCCGCGGAGTCCGAACTGAGCAACCTCTCTGCGACCATCGAGGAAATCGCCTCCTCGTCCGAGGAAATCGCGCGACAGTCCCAACAGACCGTCGGGCGCGCCAAAGAGAGCCAGAAGGCCGCCAGTTCGACCATCGAGAAGATGGAGCAGTTGGAGTCGCGGTCGACCGAGACCGTCTCCGAGGTCGAGGAACTCCAGCAGTCGGTCACGCAGATCAGCGAGGTCGTCGACCTCATCGACGACATCGCGGAGAAGACGAGCATCCTCGCGCTCAACGCCTCCATCGAGGCGGCGGGCGCGGGCGACGCGGGCGAGGGCTTCGCCGTCGTCGCAAGCGAGGTGAAGACGCTCGCCGAGGAGACCGCCGAGGCGACCCAAGAGGTCGACTCCCTCATCGGTGACATCGAGCAGTCGACCGAGAACGTCGCCGAAGACACCTTCGAGACGCAGGCCGAAGTCGAGTCCAGCCGCGAGACCGTCGGCGAGACGGTCGAGGTGCTCGAAGAAATCGTCCACAAAATCGAAGACAGCAACGACTCCATCCAGTCCATCAGCAGCGCCACCGACGAGCAGGCGCAGTCGACCCAGGAGGTCGTCACGATGATGGACGAAATCACCAACCTCAGCGACCAGACGGCCTCGGAGGCGCAGAACGTCTCCGCCGCGGCCGAAGAACAGACGGCGGCGACCCAGCAGATTGCGGCGTCGTCCTCGTCGCTCTCGGAGCGCGCACAACAGCTCAAATCGCTCGTCTCGCAGTTCGAGTCCGGGCACGCGACGGGCGGCGCACCGGGCGGCGAGGCGGCGACGCCCGCGGCTTCGGCCCCGAACCGAGCGATGCGGGCCGACGGCGGCGACGACTGAACCCGAACTGACCGACGACCGGCGCACGGGCGAGCGCCCCCGACGAACGTTTTTCTGCCGACTCGCGCGCCGGGGAGGCGCGCCTACGCGCCGACGCCCCAGAAGAAGGCGATGCCGGCCACGGTGACGACCGACAGGAGCAATTGCAAGGGCGCGCCGACCCGGAGGAAGTCCGAGAACGTGTAGCCGCCGGGGCCGTAGACGAACAGGTTCGTCTGGTAGCCGACGGGGGTCATGAACGCCGTCGACGCCGCAAAGGTCACGGCGAGGACGAACGCGAACGCGTTGGCCCCGATTGATTGGGCGGCGCTGGCTGCGACCGGAATCATGAGCACGACGCTCGCGTTGTTCGAGATGACGCTCGTGAGCAGTCCGGTAGCGAGATAGAACACCCACAGCACGCCGATTGCGGGGAGGAACGTCGCGGTCGAGGCGACGGCGTCACCGAGAAGCGCCGCCGCGCCCGTCTGTTGGAGCGCGACGCCGAGCGGGATGACGCCCGCCAGCAGGAAGATGACGTTCCACTCGACCGATTTGTACAGTTCGTTCGGCTTGAGGACGCCGGTGAGAATCATCGCGACCACGCCCCCGAGCGCAGAGACGACGATGGGAAGGACGTTGAACGCCGGGAGCGCGACGACGCCGGCGATGATGGCGACCGCGAACGGCGTCTTCTCGGTTCGGTAGTCGACGTCGTCGAACTCGTGGGCGACGATGAAGTCCTCGTTTTGGACGAGGCGGGTGAGGCTGTCGGGCGGGGCCTGCACGAGTAACGTGTCACCGACGCGGATGTCGATGTCCTCGAAGCGGTCGCGGACGACCTTCCCGCGGGTCCGAAAGGCGAGCACGTTCGCGTCGTAGCGCTGGCGGAACGTCGAACTGGCGAGGCTCTCGCCGACGAGAAACGAGCCCGAGGGGATGACGACTTCGACCATGACAGGCTCTTCTTCGCCCGGGTGGAGTTCGCTCTCGGAGCGGGGGCCGCCGACGAACGTGAGCCCCTCCGAGCGCATGATTCGTTCGAGCGTCTCGCGGTTCGTGCGGAGCCGGAGCGTGTCGTTTTCGTGAATCTCCTTGCGAGCCAGCGGTTCGGGGAACTGCTCGCCGTAGCGGATGAGCTGTAACACGTCGATGTCGAGGTCGTCGTTCCCGAGGGCCTCTTGGACGGTCTGGCCGATGAGCGACGAGTCCGCGGGGACGACCACGTCGGCGAGGTACTCATGGAGCGCGTACTCCTCGACGAGGTCGTCCTCGGCGGGCACCCGCGTGGGGAGCAGGCGGACGCCGACCGTCATGAGGTAGACCGCGCCGACCACGAAGACGATGACGCCGAGTTTGGTGAACTCGAACATCCCGAAGGCGTGGAGGCCGAGGCCGGGCGACTCCCGTCCGAGCTGGGCCGCGATGTCGCTGGCGAGGATGTTCGTCGACGTGCCGATGACCGTCAGGGTGCCGCCGAGCATCGACGCGAACGAAAGCGGCATGAGGAGCTTCGACGGGGAGGTCTTGCCCTTGTGCGCGAGGTCCGCGACGACCGGGACGAGGATGGCGACGACCGGCGTGTTGTTGATGAACCCCGACACCGGCCCGGTGACGGTGATGGTCGCTGCGAGCTGTTTCGAGCGGCTGTTGCCGGCGAACTCGGCCATCTTCCGCCCGATGAGTTGGACGATACCGGTTCGGTTGACCCCCGTGCTCAGGATGAGCATCGCCAGCACGGTGATGGTCGCGGGGCTGGCGAACCCCGACAGTCCCTCTTGCGGGGTGATTTGCGTCCACGGCTCCAACACCATCAGAAGGACCATCACGACGATGGCGGTCACGTCGATGGGGAGCCACTCGGTGGCGAACAAGACGAGAGAAAGCAGGATGAGCGCGAAGACGACGAGCATATCGCCCGTGACGGCCGCCGGGACGAGTCCTTCGACTACCGACACGAGTGTGGAAAAGAACACATCTGTTCGAGGGGACAGCGAGCGAAAAAGGCTGGTATCGACGACTGCTCAGAACAGCAGTTCGGTCGGGACCCCGCCGGGGCTCATCTCGGTGAGCTTGAACACGAGGTACGCGAGCGAGAACAGCGTCGCGTTGTACGCGCCGTGGATGAGCGCCGGGACGGTGATGTTGTCGGTCAGTTCGTACGCCGTGCCGAAGACGACGCTCGGGAGGAACAGGATGCCGATGGTGACGAGGCGGCCGCCCGCGCCGCCGGTGAGCGCGACGTAGTGAATCGCGGCGAAGATGGCGCTGGCGAGGGCGATGCCCGGGACCGGGCCGAACGACTCGCGGATGCGGTTCTGGACGACCCCGCGGAACAGCAGTTCCTCGCCGGGGCCGATGAGGAGGAACGACGCCGGGACGAGGAGCAACAGCACTTCGGGGTCCTGTGCGGCGATTTCGGTCACTTGGTTCGACCCCGCTTGGACGCCGAACGTCGAGACGAGGAACGCGCCGACGAACGCCGCGACGAGCGCGGTCACGTAGCCGAGGACGACCGCGACGAGGTCGCGGAGCGACGGCATCGAGACGCCGAAGTACGAGCGGTCGAGGCCGCGGTATCTGGTGTAGACGAGGGCGACGCCGCCGAAGGCGATGCCCTGCAAGAGGATGAGCGACGTGACGACGAGCGCGAGGGGCGTCAGTTCGACGCCCGCGCTCGCCGCCGCGAACTGCGTGATAAAGACGAGTATCGTGCCGACGACGAGACCGCCGCCGCCGAGGGCGATAGCTGCGAGGAAGGACCGAGCGAGGTCGGGGAAACGCGTCGTAGTAGACACAGGCGACCAGTTGGAGCGCCGGCGTCAAAATCCTTCTCGCCTCGGAACGGGGTTCGAGGGGCGAACGCGGGCGCGCGAGTGACCGGGTGCGCTACTCGCCGGCGAGTTCGTAGTAGAGCACGCCGAGGACCGTCCGGGCGTCGCGCACCTCGCCCGCGAGGACGGCCCCCTTGAGGTCGTCGTAGTCGACCGTCGTCGGGCGGATGCTCTCGTTGAAGTCGAGGTTCTGGTCGGCGCTCGGCTCGCATCCGCGCGCGACGAAGTAGTGGTGGACGGAGTTGGCGATGCCGTTGGCCGGCTCGACGGTCACGAGCGGTTCGACCGTCTCGGCCTCGTGGCCGGTCTCTTCCGCGAGTTCGCGCCGGGCGGCCGCGGCGTAGTCGTCGTCGTCCGGTTCGGTGCCGCCGGCGGGGAGGCCGCGGTTCGTCCGGCCGACGGCCTGTCGCCACTCGTCGATGACGACCACGTCGCCGTCGGGTGTGAAGGGGAGGACGACGACCGCCGCCGGCTCGTCGACGTAGTGGAAGTCCGTCTCGGTCCCGTCGGGGAGCCGAACGTCGTCCATGCGGATGTCGAAGCCGGGACACGAGTAGTCGATGCGCGTGTCGGTGGTCTCCCACGCGAGGTCGTCGTCGCTCATGACAGCACGTGACGGCGGTATTTCCAAAAGCGTCGCGATACCCCGCTACCCCGCGTCGTCGAACGAGACGGTCGCGAGGTCGGCTTCGAGGTCGTCGACGTAGTCGTTGTACGCCTCCACGAACGCGGCGAAGTCGCCGGCGAGTTCGCGCACGTCGGGCGCGGCGGGCGGTTCGTACTGCGACAGCAGGTAGATGCCGCCCTCGCCGCCGACGCGGAGGTACGACGCCCGCGGGCCGTCCCACTTCAGCTCCCAGCGCGTGCCGCCGACCCGCTGGGTGAAGGTGCCGTACTCGCCGTCGAAGCGGTTGAGTTCGCCCGCCATGGTGTCGGCCACCTCGCGGATGGTCGAGACGAGGTGGTCCCGCTGGGCGACGATTTCCTCGGTCGTCGTCACCGCGGGGAACGCCGTCGGCACGTCGTCGAGGACGCCGTCGAGCGACTCGACGTGGTCGTTGTACGCCTCCACGAACGCCGGGTAGTCCTGCATCGCCGTCGCCAGCGCCTTCGGCTCCGGCGGCTGTTTGGTCGAGACGACGTACGTCTCGCCGCCCGACTTCCCCTTGAACCGGAGATACTGGAGCGCGCCCGCCTCGTACTTGAGCGTCCACGTCCCGCGGCGCGTCTTGAACGTCTCCTGGCCGTAGTCGCCGCCCTGGAGGATGGCGAGTTCGCGCGCGATGGTGCCCGCGTGGGCCTCGACCGCGGCGACGACCTCGTCTCGGTTGGCCGCGACGTCGTCGACGCTCGCGATATCGAACGAGAGGGCGTCAGTCATGGTCGGAAGGTGGCGATTGGAGGGGATAAGTGCGTCCGTCGCCGGATTTATCATCGGTGATACGCGTCTCGGATGTGATGAGCCAACACAGGGCATCGATTGGTGGGACAATCGGTGGGATGGCACGACGGGCGAACCCGGCCTTTGCGGGCGGCATCGTCGCCGTCTCGGTGGTCGCGCTCGCCTACGCGGTGACGGTCGGGTCGCTCCAGCAACACACGTTCGTCCACGTCATGGCGGGCCTGCTCTGGACGGGGACCGACCTGTTCATGGGGGCGATTCTCGGGCCGGTCATCGGCGGGCTGACCGACGAACAGAGCGCCGCGGTGTTCGAGCGCCTCACGCCGAAGACCTCGTTTTTCCTCCCGTCGATGGCGCTCGTCACCATCGCGGGCGGCATCACGCTCGCCCAGCGACTCGGCGTGTTTCCCCACGCCGAACCGTGGCTCGCGCTGTTCACCGCCGCGAACCTGATTCCGATTTGCCTCCTGCTCGGTCGCCGGCTGAACGCGTGGCGCGACCGGCGCTGGCAGGTCGTCTTCGCCGTCGCCACCGTCGGGTCGCTCGCGTGGGTCGCGACCACCATCGGTGACTTCCGGATGACGACCCCGGCCATCGTCGTCGCGCTCGTCGTCGTCACCATCCTCTCGGTGCAGGGCTTCGGCTTCCTGATGCCCGGCGAGATACGGATGTACTTCGAGATGACCTCCGAGGACCCGGACCCCGGCGTCATCTCGGCCATCGGAAAACAGAACGCCATGCTCGGCGGCGTGCAGGGAGTGTTCCAACTCGTCCTCATCGCCGACATGGTGTACCTCCGCTACGGCGGCTTCTGAGGTGAACGCGGGGCGGCCGCGCTCGCGGGGTCAGTCGACCCGGCGGAACACGCGGCGGGTGTCGCGGTCGCCGTGTTCGCAGGCGACCTGTTCGAAGCCGAACGGCTCGAACACGGCCGCCCAATCGCGGTAGTACAGCGGGAAGTCGTACTCCTCGTCGTTGACGCCGCGGTCCTCGGGCGGCACCGACCGGTCGCCCTCGTTTTCGACGGTGACGACGTAGTCGCTCGCGCTCCGAGCGACCGCCTCGAACACCCACGCGTCGTCGGGGTGGACGTGCTGGAGCGTCTCGACGGAGTAGACGGCGTCGAACTGCCCCGGAGAGAACTCCTCGACGGTCTCCTCGATGGCGGCGGCGTGGAACGTCCCGCAGCGGGCGAGGTCGGGGTAGGCGTCGGCCATCACCTCGAAGCAGTCGGGGTTGATGTCGACGCCGTGGAGGTTCTCGAAGCCGTGTTCGCGGAGGTGCGAGAGGTGTCGGCCGGGTCCGCAACCGAGTTCGAGAATCGACGCCGAGGCGTCGAGTCGCTCGTCGAACACCCGCCGAATCGCCTCGCTCGTCTCGTTCGGCCCGTAGTACGCGTAGTACTCCGGCGAGAACTCTCCCGACCGGTCTGCCCACTTCCGACGAACGTCGTTAGCATCCACGGTGTCGGAGACCGTCCGGCCACGCGTAAAGCCTCGTCGGCCGCGACCCGCCGGATTCGACGATCGGAACTGCCGATACCACAGCTTACCGCGGAATCGCCGTCGAACCACTAGGCGAGCGCGTCCAGAACCGACGTATCAGAACATTCGTCTACAAACGTCGATGATTCAGAAAAGTATTCAATAAAATAACCCCGTGACAACACGACCCTCACAAGTCTTATCCGTAAAGGGCGTGTGTGTTCAAAAGCAATGGCGAAAGGAAACGTTGATTTCTTCAACGACACTGGCGGCTACGGTTTCATTTCGACGGACGATGCTGACGACGACGTGTTCTTCCACATGGAAGACATCGGCGGCCCGGACCTCGAAGAAGGCACGGATGTGGAGTTCGACATCGAGCAGGCCCCCAAGGGCCCCCGCGCGACGAACCTCACGCGCCTTTAAACTAATTTAGTACGCCGCGTTTCGCGGCAGAACGATAACTTACATTTTGCGTATATTCGACCGGCGAGCGACGCGTTCGCGGCCGGTCGCTGGCCGAAAAAGCGGCGGCGAGACCGCTCAGAACTCGCCGTTGATGATGTCGGCGACGTGCTGGCGGTCGAACAGCTGTTCGTCTTCCGGGATTTCGGGGTACGGGCCGCCGTCCGAGGTCGGCCACTCCCCGAACGCCTCGGGATAGAACTGCTTGGCGCTCATCTCAAGCTGGAAGAGGTTGAGAATCGGCCCCTGATAGCGCGCGCCCTGCGGGTAGACCCGACCGTTCTGGACCGCCGAAATCTCCGCGGCGACGGGGTCAGATTCGAGCGTCGCCCGGAGGTCGTTCATGCTGACGCTCGGCTGCATCCCGCTCAGGAAGAGCAGAACGTCGGGGTCGGCCTCCAACAGCGCCTCGAAGTCGACGGTCGACCCCGACTCGATAGAGCCCTCGAACGCGTCGTGCGGTGCGAGCGGCCGGATGTGCGAGGTCATAAAGCCGGGGTTGCCGACCGTGTACGCCCAGACCTGGTTCTCGATGTCGGACGCGGTGAGCAACACGACGCTCGGGCGCTCGTCTTCCGGCGGCAGCCCCGCCTCGATGGTGGCGAGCACGTCGTCGTGGACGGCCGCAAGCGCCTCGTAGCGCTCCTCCTCTCTGAGCATCTGCGCGACCTTCTCGAACTGCTCCCACAGCGTGTAGTACTCGTAGTCGCCGGTCCACTCGTCCGTCGGCGACGCGTGACGGGCGCTCAACGAGTTCCCGAACCACGGCGAGATGTTCTCGGCGACCTCCTCGATGTCGGCCATGTCCCACTGTTCGAGTTGGACGACCCACGCGGGGTCGGCCAGATGCACGTCGCTGTCGAGTTCGTAGAGCTTCTCCTTGCTCGTCTCCCACGAGGGGTACAGGTCCGCCCAGTCCACCTCGACGCCGGGGAGCCGCGCCGTGAACTGCTTCCACGTCGCGTCGTAGTACGCCGGCCCGTTGACCGCGTTGACGTCGTCGCCGCGGCCGAGCGCGAACGCCATCCCCGCGTGGTGGGTCAGCCGCGTGAAGATGCTCTGCGGCGGTTCGTCGAACTCCACGGTGCCGACCGGCGACATCGTCACCGAGTACGACCCGTCCGCGGGCGATTCAGTCCCCGTTTCGGTGGCCGCTTCGGTCGCGGTCTGGGTCGGGGCGTCGGTCTCGCCGTCCGCCGTCGATTCCGAATCATTTCCCCCGGTACAGCCGGCGAGCAGGCCGCCGCCGACCGCCGCGCCGCCGTACTTCACGTAGTCGCGCCGCGTCAGTCCCGTCCGTGGCGTCTCGTCGTGCTCCATAGTTTTTTAGGCCTGCCTAAAATAGATAATTGCTTCGGTTCTCGGGCGACAGCGGGGTCACGACTGCCAGTGGTCGTTTAGTCGTCGGAGACACCGTGGATTCGTCGGTGTCGAAACGGCGGCCGTGTCGGTGGATCCGCCCGTTTGCAACTACTGTCCAAAACTCAGGTAGGTTGTCCGTGAAGATGCCGTCTCAGATTCGAACTTCCCTCGCTGTCGCTCGGACGTTCGAATCTTCAGTCACCCAGACAACCGTTTCGGGGGGACTCGCACACGCTACGCGGTGCTCGTTGGCGTTGAAAGGGGTAGAAATGGGACACTGTGACTCGCTTCGCTCGTCACAGGCACCCGCTCACTTCGTTCGCGAGTACGGCTCAGATTCGAATCCAGCGAGACGTCGTCTCGCCTCTTCACGCTCGCTGTGCTCGCGTGAACCACGGTCACTCACTTCGTTCGTTCCCTGATTCGAATCTTCACCGGGTGAAATCACCCCACACCTTTCAGACCACTCGCTGTCGCTCGCGGGTCGTGAAAGGTGGGGAGAATATGGGCCGGCTCAGATTCGAACTGAGGTTACGGCCACCCGAAGGCCGAAGGATACCAAGCTACCCCACCGGCCCGCATTTTGAGGCAAGCCACCGTCGCGTTTAACAGTTGTGATTGCGGGCCACCGTCAGACGCCGTGGCACACCGCCGACCCCGACTCAGTACCGCGAATAGCCCGCCGTGTCGAGGTAGTTGTGCGCGACCGTAATCGAGTGGTCGGCGTGGAGGATTTCGGGGCCGAGGCGGACCCGCTCGTCGGCGGCGGCCGCCAGCAACTCGGCTTCCTCGTCGGTGAAGTCGTGGTGGTCCGAGAGGACGAAAAGCGGGTTTTCGGGCGGTTCGACCTGAACAACGGGGTCACCGTCCTCGTGGAGTTCGACGACGGTCGCGTCGCGGGCGGCCTTTTCCAGCGTCGTCTCGAAGTCCATCCGGCGGATGGAGACCCCCGGCGACGACTCGGCGGGCATGTGGCCGATGGCCTCCTCGCGCTTTTCGAGCGCCTTGCGAATCAGGGCGGCGGTGGAGCGCTCGTCGGGGTTGAGTCGGCGGAGTTCCGACCCCTCGAAGCGGACGGTGTACTCGTTTCCGAGGACGAGGTGGACCCGAACGTCCTCGCGGATGTCGTGCGAGAGGAAGAACGCGGAGTTGACACAGCGGCAGAGCACGTCGAGTCGGCCGGCCCCGCCCGCGATGTCGTCGAGCGAGAAGTCGGGCGTCGTCGGCGCGTCGTGGCCGGTGACGATGAATTGGCGCATGCGTCCGACTCGGCGCGTGGGGACCTTATCGGTGTCCACTCGCGGGCGAGCGACAAGGGGCGACGGCGGCGAAGACGCCCGGCGAGGCCGGGAGCCGTCGCTCGGAGGCGCGGGGACTGAGCCTCGAAAGAAACGAACGGGACGCGTCGAAACCGGGGGTCCGGCTTCGGTCGCGTCGTCGATGGGTGGTGTCAGTCGCGTCGGTGCGACTCGGTTACGCCGAGGTCGGCGTGGTTCCCTGGGTGGGTGCTGAACCCGGTGCCGGGCCGGACGCTGAACCGCCCGGACCCGGGGCGCCGGATTCGGGCGTGGCCGGAGCGGGCGCACCGGACTCCTTGTCGCCGGAGACGAGGAAGTCCGCGAGGTTGCCGACGAGCACCTCGTTGTCGGCCTCGTAGGCCGACTCGGGCGTGAGGAAGTCGGCGTCGCCGATGGCGACGACCGTCTCGCTCTGGGCGGCGACCGTGTACGGACCGGACTTACGAATCGACTCGACGCGGGTCTCGCCGCCGGAGACGAGCGCCGGCGAGACGCTGTCGGCCGAAATCGAAAGCGGCGCGGCGTCGCGGAACACGACCTCGTCGACGCCCTCGGTCAGGGCGGTGTCGCCCTCCGGCGTGGCGTAGACGTTCTCGTAGTTGAGGTAGTAGTCGTGCATGTTGTACAGCGACGTGGAGCCGAACGAGACCCCGTAGTCGGAGGTCAGTCCGGCGTCGCCGCCGGTGGGGCCGGACGACACCGAGACGCTGACGAGGCCGAGGATGCTCGTCGTGCCCGCGGACTGCGGGTCCCCGACGAGAGCGACGCGGCCGCCGGCGTCTTCGAACGACCGGAGGCCGTCGAGTTGGCCGCCGGTGTACGGCTGCTCGGGGTTGACGACGACGAAGGCGTCGGCCCGGCGGAGCGAAGCGTTGAAGTTCCGCTGGGCGTCCTCGCGGGTGAGGTACTCAACCTCGTGGCCGTTGGCGACGAGGGCGTCGACGAGCGGTTGCATGTCGGACTCGCTCACGTCGTTGCCGTGGCCGACGTCGATGAGGACGGTCTTCGACGCGGCGTTGGAGTCCATCGTCACCTCGCCCGATTCGGGGCCGGGCGTGGCGACGAGTTCGTCCGCGTCGAACGCCTGTTTCGCGGCGTTCTGGGTGTCTGCCGAGTCGCTGCCGCCGAGTTGGACGGCGTAGGGTGCCACCGCGGCCCCGACCAGAATGAGGCCGAGTACGACCGCGAAGACGACCGTCCCGCCGAGTAAGTTACGCTGAGACATTGCCGATCACCTCGTCTTCGTACTGCACCTGTCCGTACACCATCAGGAACTGCGGCGCGCGAACGCCGTCGTAGCCCATGGGACTCTCTTCGACGACGACCGTCGAGTTGCCGTCCTGCGAGCTGAGAAGGATGATGCCGGACTGGGTCGGCGGCTCCTTCTCGACGACCTCGTAGTTTTCGAGGCCGGCCTCGGAGGCGGCGCGGTCGATGGCCGTCTGGAGCGTGCCGATGTCGTCGGCGTAGCCGTTCTGCGTGGCGCGAGCGCCGGTGTAGACCTTCGCGTAGGCGACCTCTTCGCGCGACAGCGAGAGCTCGTCGCCGCGGTGCTCCATGACGCTACCGACGAAGGCGTGTTTCAGCGTCTCAATCTGGGCTTCGCGCTGGTCGACGGTCATCGACGCCTTGTCCGGTCCGGTGCGAATCTCGTTGGACGTGCCGCCGATAGGGGCCGACCCGCGGACGCCGACGCTCCCGATGACCGAGGAGGGCGTCACGTAGATACTCTCGGAGGGAAGCATCGTGTAGTACGCGCCCGACGCGCCCGTTCCTTCGACGCTCGAAACGACGGGCATCTCTTGGGCGGTCCGGTTGACCGCCAGATACATCTGCTCGGACGCGGCCGCGGAGCCGCCGGGGCTGTCGACCTGCAGGACGACCGCTTTTATCGATTCGTTCTCTCGCGCTTCTTGTAGGTCCTCTTCCAGCTGGTCAGCTGTGTGGGAGGTGATGGTCCCGTCGACCGAGATGACCGCGACCCTGTCGGGGGTGGGCGCGGCCGCGTCGTAGACGACGGGGGCGAGGAATGCTCCAACCAGGACGGCCGCGACGATGGCGAGGACCGAGACGGTCCGCGTCGACGCCGCGGAGGAGGGTTTTGATACCATACGTCGACCGTGAGTTTTCGAGCCGGTTTCAAAATACTTGTCATTAGAAAATACAGTCCGCCAGACAATAACGGCGGCGGGGAACTGCATCGCCCGAGGGTTCGCCGTCGCCCGAGCGTCGGCCGGTTAGTCTCAGTCGGTCAGCCCGTAGCCGCGCCGGAACAGCACGACGTTGAGGCCGACGACGGCGAGCGTGAGCGCCGTCAGCACGCCGAGAGAGAGGTTCGGGTCCACCTCGGTGACGCCGAGGAAGCCGTAGCGGACGCCGTTGACCATGTATATCATCGGATTGAGCAGCGACGCCTGCTGGAAGGTCGCCGGAATCTCGTTGAGCGAGTAGAAGACGCCGCCGAAGAACACCAGCGGGCGCAGGATGAACTGGTTCATCATCGTCAGGTCGTCGAAGTCGTCGGCCCAGAGGCCGCCGACCACGCCGAGGCCCGCGAACAGCAGAGTGATGATGAGCATGAACGCGACGAGGTAGAACGGTTGGGCGACGCCGACGGTGGTAAAGACCATCCCGATGAGGGCGACGAGCGCGCCGACGAGCACCCCGCGGGTCGCACTGGAGAGGACGTACGCGCCGACCATCGAGGTGTACGACAGCGGCGAGGTGAGCGCCTCCTCGATGTAGCGGTTCCAGCGGCCGTGGAAGATAGAGAAAGAGGCGTTCTCGAAGGCGTTGGAGACGGCCCCGAGGACGATGAGCCCGGGGAGGATAAACAGGATGTACGGGACGCCCGCGATTTCGTTGATGCGCTCGCCGAGGATGACGCCGAACACGGAGAAGTACAGCACGTTCGTGATAAACGGCGGGACGAACGTGTTGCGCGGGCGGCGGACGAACCGGAGAACCTCGCGGCGAAGCAGGGCGTAAAAGCCGGTCACGTCGAGGCTCGTGAGGCTCATTGCTCGACCTCCGCGGTGGCGCGGCCCTCGCCCTGTCTCGTCATCTCGACGAACACCTCTTCGAGCGACGTGCGCGAGATTTCGAGGTCGACGATTTCGTGGCCCTGCCGGTCGAGCGCCTGCACCACGTCGGGGGCGACGAGACCGCCCTGCTGGGCCGTCACGACGAGGCGGGTGCCGTCGAGTTCGACGGCCTCGACGCGGTCGTCGTCGGCCGCGAAGTCGGGGACTGCGGTCGGCGGGTCGCGGAGTTGGACGACGATGTCGTCGGTCCCGCGGTCCATCAGTTCCTCGGGACTGGCGACCTCGATGACGGACCCGGAGTCGAGGATGGCGACCTCGTCGCAGAGGCGTTCGGCCTCCTCGATGTAGTGGGTCGTAAGGAGGATGGTCGTCCCGCTGTCGTTGAGGTCGACGATGGTCTCCCAGAGTTCGTGGCGCAGTTGCACGTCGACCCCGGCGGTCGGCTCGTCGAGGATGAGCAGGTCGGGGTCGGTGATGAGCGCCCGCGCGAGCATGAACCGGCGTTTCATCCCGCCGGAGAGCCAGTCGAAGCGGGTGTCGCGCTTGTCGTAGATGCCGACGCGCTTGAGCACCTCGTCGGCGCGCTCTGCGGCCTCGTCGTGCGGAATTCCGTGGTAGCCCGCCTTGTGTTCGAGCACTTCGCGGATGGGGAAAAAGCGGTCCACGTTGAACTCCTGGGGCGCGAGGCCGATGCGGTCGCGTGCCTCGCGGTAGTCGTCTTCCACGTCGTAGCCGAAGACGCTCGCCTCGCCGCCGGTCTTGCGGACGAGGCCGACGAGGATGTTGATGAACGTCGTCTTCCCCGCCCCGTTCGGCCCCAACAGCCCGAAGAACGACCCCTCCGGAACGTCGAGGTCGACGCCGTCGAGGGCGCGGACGTCGCCGTAGGACTTCGTCAAGTCGCGTATCTCAATCGCAGATGCCATTCGCTGGTGCGTCGTCGGGCGTGGACGCGATTAAGCGTAGTGTCCGCGGAACGCCCCGTCACGGCGTGGCACGCCCGGTCGCCGGGTGGAGCCGACGACGCTCGAATCCTCTGCGAGGGGACGATGTGTTACCATGTATCAAATTAGGGCCTAATATCCATCCGTACAGAACTAAGTCATTAACTAATATTATCATTATCAATCATTAACTATTAGTACTCCTCGGCAGTCGAACCGGGTGAGGAGACATCCGATGGTAGTATCCGCAGCACACCACGCGTCCGACCGCTCGACGACCGCGATACGAACCGACCGCTACCGACCGCCGACCCCACCGACGTAACCGATGACAAACCGCGACAACACGACCCGAACCGACACGACGACCCGCACGCCGACCACCGCTCGCTCGACGCCGACTCGTCCCCCCGCCGCGCGGCGCTACCCCAACAACGAGGAGAACATGGACGCGCCGCTCGTCCCCTTCATCCAGCGGCCGGGCGAGGACGACGAGATGACGACGATTCGGCGCGAACTCGCCGCGCTCCGCGCCCAACTGAACCGCATCGAGCGAACGATGCAGCCCACCGACACCCAATGAACCCGACCGAACTCGACAGCGACGTCTTCGCACAGGATGTTGACAACCAGAAGGCCCGCGAACTGCGGGAGATGCTGAACACGCAGGACTTCGTGTTCGCCCCCGGCATGTACCACGCGCTCGACGCCCGCCTCGCCGAGATGACGGGCCACGACGCCGCCTACATGTCCGGCTACTCGACGGTCCTCGGGCAGTTCGGCTTCCCCGACCTGGAGATGGTCACGATGACCGAGATGGTCGAGAACGCAAAGCGCATGGTCGAGGCGACGAACCTGCCGGTCATCGCCGACTGCGACACGGGCTACGGCGGCATCCACAACGTCCGCCGCGCCGTCCGCGAGTACGAGAAGGCCGGCGTCGCCGCCGTCCACATCGAAGACCAGACGACGCCCAAGCGCTGCGGCCACATCGCGGGCAAGCAAATCGTCTCCCGCGAGAAGGCCAAGGCTCGCTTCGAGGCCGCCGTCGACGCCAAGCAGTCGGAAGATACAGTCGTCATCGCCCGCACCGACGCCTACGGCTCTTCGAACGGCGACTGGGACGAGCACGTCGAACGCGGCCGCATCTACGCCGACGCCGGCGTCGACATCGTCTGGCCCGAGATGCCGAACCCCTCGCGCGAGGACGCCGTCGCCTACGCCGAGGAGATTCACGAGACGCATCCGGACCTGAAGCTCGCGTTCAACTACTCGTCGTCGTTCGCGTGGTCCGAAGAGGAGGACCCGCTGACGTTCCAGGAGTTGGGCGACCTCGGCTACAAGTACATCTTCATCACGCTGTTCGGCCTCCACTCGGGCGCGCACGCCGTCTACGAGGACTTCAAGAAGCTCGCCGAGCAGGACGAGGAAGGCCAGTTCGACCTCGAGCAGCGCTACCTCGGCCACCCGACCGAGAGCCACCACGAACTGTCGTTCGTCTCGCGGTATCAGGACATCGAGACGCAGTTCGACCCCGAGGCGCGCCGCCGCATCGAGGAGTCCGAAGGGTTCAGCGAGGAGCAGGCCGACCCCATCACGAGCAACGACGATGACTGAGCGCAGACACGACAGGGAGTTCGTGCGGACGTTCTTCACCTCGCCGACGGCCGTCGAGGGCGAAGACGACTCCGCGAAGATGCTCCGACGGGCGGCCGGCCTCCGCGGGATGCAAGCGCCCGACGTGTGGGTCCCCGACAACGAGGACGCCACCGCGCCGTCGATGCGCGACGAGGGGGCCGAGAACATCGTCGAAGTCATCTCCGAACACGGCTCGGAGTTCCCCGGTGAGATTCACCCCCGGATGGTCTGGCACCGCGACAGCCCCGAGACCCGATATCAGGGCTTCCAGCACATGCTCGACATCACCGACCCCGAGCGCGGGGCGGTCGAGCACATCGACGGCTTCGTCATCCCCGAGGTCGGCGGCATCGACGACTGGAAGAAGGCCGACGAGTGCTTCACCATCGTCGAGCACGAGCACGGCCTCGACGAGGGGAGCCTCGCCATGTCGGTCATCATCGAGAGCGGCGAGGCCGAACTCGCCATGTGCGACCTCCGCGACGAGATGGGCAAGCCCTCCAACAACCTCGAACGGCTGTTCCTCCTCGTCGACGGCGAGGTCGACTACACGAAGGACATGCGCGCCATGACGCCGACGGGCGAACTCCCGGCGTGGCCGGAGCTTCGACACAACACCTCGCGCGGGGCCAGCGCCGCCGGCTGTATCGCCGTGGACGGCCCCTACGACGACATCCGCGACGTGGAGGGCTACCGCGAGCGCATGACCGACAATCAGGCGAAGGGGATGCTCGGCATCTGGTCGCTCACGCCCGGACAGGTCGTCGAGGCAAACACCTCGCCGCTCCCGCCGAAGACCGGCAGTTGGCTCCTCGACGCGGACGGCGAGGAGGTCGAACTCGCGTCCGAGGACGGCGTCGAGGCGTACGACGGCGACCGCCTCTCGCTCGAAGCCACCGACGGCGGCTACGAACTCCGGGTCGGCGGCGACGCGCGGGAGCTCACCGCCGACGAACTCCGCGAGGAACTGCTGGGTCTGACCTCGTACGTCCCGAGCATGGACGACATCGTCGACTCCATGGAGGAGTTCGAGGCTGCCAAGGAGGCCGGCCGCGGCGCTATCGCCATGACGCAGTCCGCGACGCTCCGTATCGGCGGCACCGAAATCGACATCGAAAAAGACCGGATGTGGGACGAAGCGACCTATCAGGCCGCGATGACGCCCATCAGCCTGTTCCAAGACGTGTACGAGAACCGCCCGGACCAACACGATGAACTGGAAGAACGCTACGGCGCGGGCGTCGTCGAGCGCGCGATGGAGGTGGGTCTGTAAGCGCGGAAGACGGTCCGCCACAGGGGGTCCGCCGTCGGCCCCGGTTTCCGGCTTGGTCAGACGACGGCGTCCGGTTTCGTAGCTCTGCGGCGCGCGCGCCCGAACCGTGGGGGCGGCGCGCCTCGCTTTTTTCGGCAGTCTCGCGCGGTCCGCTTCGACTCGACAGGCCTCCTATCGACGCTAGCCTCAAGGTCCGCGCGCGCGACTCGACGCGTGTGAACGATTCCTCGAACACCCCGGCGACGACCGCGTCGGAGAGCGACGACGCCAACGACGGCAGCGGCGACGGCGACGAACCGCTGGAACCCGATGCAGTCGTCGAGTTCGAGGCGACTGGCGTCACCGACGAGGAGACCCTCGCGCGACTCCGCACGGTGAGCTTCTACCTCGACGAGGCGGTCGAGATTCCGGGGACGAACTACCGCGTCGGCCTCGACCCGATACTGGGGCTCGTGCCGGGAGTCGGTGACGCGACGGCCTCGGCGCTCTCGGCGTACATCCTCGTCGAGGCCGCCATGCTCGGCGTGCCGCGAGCGACGCTCGCGCGGATGCTCGGCAACGTCGTCCTCGACGCGACCGTCGGGTCGATACCGCTCGTCGGCGACGTGTTCGACGCGGCGTGGAAGGCCAACGCCCGGAACGTCCGGCTGTTGGAAGCCCGATGCGACGACACCTCCCCCGCGGCCGCAGCGGCCGACCGGCGCTTCCTCGTGGCCGCGGTGGCCGCCGTCACCCTCCTGCTCGTCGCGCTCGGCGCGGCGACTGCGCTCGTCGCCCTGTGGCTGCTCGGACAGGTTGGCCTATTGTAACTATCTGAAAAACAAACTAACTAAACCGGGTGTGTGGCTGGTTATCTCCCCCCAAAATATAAACTACAAGACATATATACGAGCTTGCAAACCGTGGCGTATGGAACGACGAACCTTCCTGAAGAGCGTCGCCACGACGGGAGCCCTCCTCACCACCGCCGGTTGTATGGGCGGTGGCTCCGAGTCGCAGCCGACCGCGGATACCGAGACGGGCAACGAGACCGGCAACAGTACGACTGGCGAGACGACGACCGAGGCCGAACCGGCCGAGGTCCCGTCGCCGGAACTCACCTTCCGCACGAACAGCGGCGTCCTCCGCGTCGTCCACATGGGCGGCGAGAAAATCACCGACGAGGGAACGGACGAGGTCTACGTCACCGTCGACGACGAGCGCACCGCGACGTGGGTCGCTGACGGCGACAAGGGCGGGGAGTTCCCCGTCTCGGTCGGTAACTTCCTCGAAATCGAGTCCGCAGAAAGCGGCTCGACGGTCGAGGTCGTCTGGGTCGGCAGCGAGGGTGCCGAAGAGGTCCTCGCGACTCACGAGGTCGGTGCCGAGGAGACCGCGACGACGACCACGAACGAGACGACCACGAACGAAACCGCGACGAACGAGACGGTCACCGAGACGACGACCGCCAACGAGACGGTCACGACGACGGCGACCGAGACGACCACGTCGTCCGGCAACGAGACCAGCAACTGAGGACGACGACCGACGACCGACGCCGGCGTCGGACGCGACGGAGCTTTTTTCGACCGAAGCGGGTGACGACTCGCGCTGTTGCACGCGGAGCGACGGGAGCGTAACGCGACGCGAGAGCAGCGACGGGAGCGACTCAGTCGTCGGCCGGCAGTCCGTCCGGGTCGGCCGCCGGTGCGGGCGCGACGAGGCCGACGCGGACGCCGAAGCGCCGCCCCAGCGGGCCGAGCGCGTCGCGCTTCATGAACGCGAAGCCGGCGAGGATGAGCGCAAAGCCGGCGACGGTGACGGGGCCGAGGCGCTCGCCGAGGAACGCCCAGCCGGTGACGGCGGCGACGACCGGCGTGACGTAGTTGACGAGGCTGATTTCGACCGCGCCGATGCGGTCGAGCAGGACGAAATAGGCGATGAAGCCGACGGCGCTGCACAGCACGGCCAAAAACAGCAGCGCGGCGACGACGACGGGCGTCCACGCCACGCTCGCGAGGCCGGGTTCGCCGAGGACGGGGCTCGTGACGTGGAGCATGGCCGCGCCGATGAGCATCATCCACGACTGCATCGGAACGACCGGCGGGTTGCCGGGCAGTCGCTTGACGAGTACCGAGCCGAACGCCCACGCCGCGGCGGCGAGAAACAGCAAGAGGACGCCGAGGAGTTGGCCGCCGACCGACCCGGACGCGAGGGCGATGACCACCGTTCCGGCCAGCCCCAGCAAGACGCCGAGGAAGCCGAACGCGTCGAGGCGCTCTTCGGGGAGCATCGGCCACGCGAAAAGCGGCGTGAGGACGGGCGCGAGGCTGATGACGATGGCCGAGACGCCGCTCGTCACGTACCGCTGGCCGGAGAACAGAAGCGAGAAGTGCGCGCCGATGAGGAGCGCGCCGCCGACGAAGACGACGAGCCACTCGTCGCGGCCGCGGGGCCGCCAGTCCTCCGCCGCGAGCAGGCCGTAGCCGAACAGCACGACGCCGGCCACGTCGTACCGGAGGGCGGCGAACAGCACGGGCGGGAGGGCGTCGAGTCCGACCTCGATAGCCATAAAGGAGGTCCCCCAGAGGACCGCGATGGTCGCGAACAGTGCGAGCGTCCGATTCGTTTGCGTATTGATAGACACGAGATATCGACCGTAGACCCAGGTGTTGAAACGGCTACCACGCCGCCGTACATCAAATTTCTCGGAGCCGAGATAGCACTCCTCTCGGGTCGTGTTGACAACCGTCTCAGCGTGGCGGAACGTCAGCGAAGCCGTCGGCGACCCGACGAACAAAGTAAGCTAGTTACGCGCGCCCCGAGAGAGACCGACCATGAGCATCCTTGAGGACGCGCGAGCGCTCGCGGAGAGCGGGCCGGTCTGCGACGCCTGTCTGGGCCGGGCCTTCGCCGAGCGCAGTTTCGGGCTGACGAACGCCGAGCGGGGCAAGTCGCTCCGGGTCGCCGCCGCCCTCGACGACGACGAACCGTACGAGGCCGTCGACACCGAGGACTGCTGGGTCTGCGAGGGAGCCTGCGCCGAGTTCGACGACTGGGCCGAGCGCTGTGCAGAGGCCATCGAGGACGTGGAAGTCGAGACGTACCAGGTCGGCACCCGCGCGCCGCCGCTCGTCGAGGAGAACGAACTGCTCCTCCGCGAGGGCGCGGGGCTCCCCGAGGACGCCGGCGAACTGTTCAAATCCGAGTTCAACCGCGAGGTCGGAAAGCGCGTGGGCCGGCTCACCGGCACCGAGGTGGACTTCACCCGCCCCGACGTGCAGTTCCTCCTCGACATCGAAGCCGACACCGTCGAGGCGCAACTCAACTCCGCGTTCGTCTACGGGCGCTACCGGAAGCTCGCCCGCGACATCCCGCAGACCGAGTGGCCCTGCCGCGAGTGCGACGGCTCGGGCTACAAGGGTAAAGAGCCGTGCGACTACTGCGGCGGCTCCGGCTACCTCTACGAGGACAGCGTCGAGGGCTTCGTCGCCCCCGTCGTGACGGACGTGATGGACGGCGTCGACGCGAAGTTCCACGGCGCGGGCCGCGAGGACGTGGACGCGCTCATGCTCGGCACGGGCCGACCGTTCGTGGTCGAAATCATGGAGCCGCGTCGCCGCACCGTCGACGTCGAACAGCTCGAAGGCGACATCAACGCGATGGCCGAGGGCGAAATCGAGGTCGAGGGGCTCCGACTCGCCACCTACGACATGGTCGAGCGCGTGAAGAAACTCGACGCGAGCAAGGAGTACCGCGCCGCCGTCGAGTTCGACGACGGCGTGACCGACGCGGAACTGGCGGCCGCGCTGGACGAACTCACCGGCGCGACCATCGAGCAGTACACCCCCAACCGCGTGGACCACCGCCGCGCGAGCATCACCCGCACCCGCCACGTCTACGACGCCACCGGCGACCTCGAAGACCCGCACCACGCGACCGTCGAAATCCACGGCGAGGGCGGCCTCTACATCAAGGAACTCGTCTCCGGCGACGAGGGCCGAACCAACCCGAGCCTCGCCGGCATCCTCGACACGGGCGCGGTCGTCACCGCGCTCGACGTGATTGCAGTCGAAGGCGAGGACGAGCCGTTCGAGGACGACGCGTTCTTCAAGGACTGAATCGAGACGCCGGCGGGAGTCGGCGGGAACCGGTCTGGTCGGCGTCACGGACCGCAACCTCTAATTTTCCACCCCAAGACCCGACCAGGTATGCACATCGGCGTCGACGAGGCCGGAAAGGGACCCGTGTTGGGTCCGATGGTCGCCGCGGCGGTCCGGGCGGACCCCGACGCCCTCCCGGACGGTATCGCCGACTCGAAGCGCCTCGCCCCCGAGCGGCGCGAGGAACTCGCCGCAGAGCTGCGAGAGCGCGACGACATCTCGGTCGGCGTCGCGTTCGTCGAGCCCGAGACCATCGACGACCCCGAGACGGACATGAACCTGCTGACCGTCCGGGCGCAGGTCGAAGCGGCCGCCGACGTCGCCGCCGACGCCGACGAACTCGTCTGCGACGCGGGCGACGTGAGCGAGTCGCGGTTCGGCCGTCGCGTCCGCGAGGGTCTGGCCGAGGCGGGCGTCTCGGTCGCGGTCCGCGCCCAGCACCGCGCGGACGACGAACACGCCATCGTCGGCGCGGCGAGCATCGTGGCGAAAGTCGAACGCGACCGACGGGTCGAGGCCATCGCTGACGAGTACGGCGAGGTCGGAAGCGGCTATCCGAGCGACGGGACGACCCGCGAGTTCCTGCGGGAGTACGTCCGCGACCACGGCATTCTGCCGGACTGCGCGCGGAAGTCGTGGTCGACGTGCGCCGACCTCGTGGCCGCGCACGAACAGTCGTCACTAGGGGATTTCTGAGGCGTCGGGGAACCGGCGGTGGAAAACGTGGAGGGCCGGTAGTTCGGAGGCGAATCGCGGAGACGATTACCGCATCTCGGCGAGCGCGACGTACGCGCCTTCCTGGGCGGAGAGCCACGTCGTCAGCAGCTCGTCTTCTGTGAGTCCTGCGGGGAAGATGGTGCACTCGTCGGGCGCGTCGTCGTACGGGGCGACGATAGCGACGAGTTCGTCGTCCGCGGCGTCGGAGCGCCGCAAGGCGTCCGGGCGGGTCGTCGTCGCGTCCGGGTCGTCGTGTCGAAGGGTCGTATCGTCCATGAGTGGAGTGCGTGCACCGTGATTACCGACGGGCGGCGGTTGCTTGGTTGCCGCTTCACTCAATATTTTATAGACAGTCTATATGATTCTGTCGGCGAATCCGCCCCGGTGAGGACGACCGAAACCGCCGCAGTCTGCCGATTCTGAAATAGAGAACGCTCGTCCGGGCACGGAGATATCAGCTTCGAGAATCGTCGAGGCCGCCCGAGCGGACGGAATCGCGACTTCGCGGTGTCCGGGGGGCGGTCGGCAAAAACGCGTCGGCCGAATCGAGGTCGGCCTCAGCGGTCCTCGGTCAGGAGGAGTCGGAGGATGTCACCGTACGCCGGGCGGGTGACGAGCACGCCGACGATGACGCCGAGGATGGTGAAGATGGCGAAGCCCTGGAGGTCACCGAGCGAGAGCACGGCGAGCGGGCTCATGGCGATGATGGTCGTCGCGGCGGCGGCACCGATGACCCAGAAGGCGCGGCGGAACCGCGACTGGAAGACCTTGCGGGACTTCACGGAGCCTTCGCCCATCACCTCGTCGGCGATGATGATGAGGTCGTCCACCCCGGTCCCGATGACGGCGATGAAGCCGGCGATGACGGAAAGGTCGAGCGGGTAGCCGATGGCCGCGGCGAATCCGAGGAGGATATACACCTCGGAGAGGCCGGTGACGATCATCGGCAGGGCGACCTGCGGTTTGCCGTAGCGGATGAAGACGACGCCCGCGACCGCGAGCACCGCGACGATGCCCGTGATGAGCGAGTCGAACTTGAAGCTCTCACCCTGGCTCGGGGAGATGTACGACGAGGTGCCGCTATCCTCGCCCGAGAGGTCGAGGCGGGCCGGCAGCGCGCCGGCGCGAAGGTTGATGGCGATTTCCTGCGCCTCGGACGTGTTGCGCGTCTGGAGCTGGAAGCTCGGCGCTCCGGCCCACTCGCCGGCCCGCATGGTGTCGGCGAGCCCGCCGCTCATACCGAAGGCGTTGACGACCTCGCCGTTGACGACGAGCAGGAGACAGCCCTCGGTCGTGTTCCGACCGCCGTCTTCCATGTAGGTACACCGCGTCCCGCCGGGTTGGGCGAGGCCGGTGTCCTGAACTGCCGTCTGGAACTCCGCCGCGGGGTCGTCGCGGACGGAGACGGGGACGAACGCCCCGCTTCCGGTCTGGGACTCCTGTGCGGTCCCGATGGAGGTGAAGTCGGCCTGCGTCAGGACGGCCTCGCGCGTCTCGTAGGTCCGCGAGCCGTTGTCCGTTCCGGTCGGGTAGTAGATGTCGATTTGGACCGTCCCGCGCTCGCCGACGAGGTCGACGACGTCGGACTGGTCGCGGTTGGGGACCTCGACGAGGATGAAGTGCTCGCCCGTCGCCGTGGTCACCTGCTGGACCGTCCCGCCGGAGAGGCCGGCCTCGTTAATCTTCGACTGGAGGACGCGAACCGTCTCGGCGCGGGTCGTCCCGGTGACGCCGTCTCTGACCTCGCCGTGGGCGTAGCCCGCGGCGTCGAGCGCGGCGCTCAGGTCGTCGGCCGTGACGTTCTCGATGGTCGCTTCGACCGTGCTGGACTCAGCGCCCGTGCGGGCGATGATGTCCGCGGCGTCGGCACCGGCTATCTGGGCGGCGACCTGCCGTTCGACGACGCGCTCGGAGTCGCCTTCGAACTCGACGTCTTCGGCGGTGACGCCGACGAGCGGCGCGCGGATGCGCGTCCCGCCGTCGAGTTGGAGACCGAACTGGAGGTTCGTCGCGCTGTCGTCCTCGCCGATTGGGGACTGATTGCCCATCGTCGGCGAGAAGAGGGCGAACGTCGATAGCAGGATGGCCACGACGAGGAAGATGACCCGCCAGTTGTCGCGGAGCGTGCTCATCGAGCCACCCCCTCGAACTTGTACCAGCGAAGGAGGGTCACGTTCAGCATGTAGGTGTTCATCAGGTCGGCGGTGAGGCCGAACACGAGGACCGTCCCGATGGCGGCGAGCAGTTGAATCCCGAACAGCGTCGCCGTGATGGTCATGACGATCATCGCCGCGATGGACGTGAGCGTCATGGTCACGCCGGTGCGCATGGCGCGCGCGGTCGACTCGTAGAAGTCACCGGAGCGCCGGAGGACGTGATTGTTCAGGAGGATGTCCGAGTCCACCGAGTACCCGATGAGCATCAGGAGCGCCGCGACGGTCCCCAGCGACAGTTCGATGCCGAAGAGGTTCATCAGCGCCACCGGGATGACGATGTCGGAGAACGCCGAGAGGACGACCGCGATGGAGGGGACAAAGGAGCGGAACATGGCGAACACGAGGACGCTCATGCCCGCGAAGGCGACCGCGAGGCCGCCGAGGGCGAGCAGTTGCGTCTCGCCGCCGAAGTTAGCCGACACGGCGTCGATAGACCTGACTTCGAAGCCGGCGTCCTCGGCCTGCGTCTGGAGTTCGGTCGATGTCGCGCTCCCCGACTGGAACGTCACGACGTAGGTTCCGTCGGCCGCGACGGAGCGAATCGATTCGGGCTGGCTATCGAAGGCCGCGGCGACCTCGCTTTGCGGGGCATCCGTTGCGATGCGGAGTTCGGTACCGCCGGTGAAGTCGACGCCCGGATTCACCGGCGCACCAGTCGCGACGTACCACCCTCCGATGACCAGTAGGGCCACCGCGAGGACCGCGAGGGGGACGGCCGCGAGTTGGCGATTCGTGTACCGGGTGTAGTCTACCTCCGGTACCGTAAACTCAACCATGGGTTGCGGTCCTGAGCGGTGCGGAATAAGGTTTCTTATCCGCGGACGATTTCGGCCGCGGCGCGGTCTGGCGAGCGCGCGGCGAACCCGCGACAGGCCCATAGTCGTTGGCCGACAATCGTGAACTATGACGACCGAACCGACGGCGACCCGCGTGGTCGTCTCCTTCCCCGACGAACTCAGCGCGTGGGGCCACGACCAGCTGACCGCCGACCGCTTCGTGACCTACCTGCGACGGGTCCACGAGGACGCCGCGCCGGGCGACGAGTGGGAAGAGTTCCTCGACGTTGGCTGTTGCGGCGACTCGCTGACGCTGACGCTCCGCGTGGAGGAACTCGACCCCGAAGGGGCGACCCGCATCGACGACGAGACGACAGTCGAGTTCGTCGAGCGCGAGGGGAGCGTCCACGGCGGCTGGTGCGTCCAGAGCGCGGACGGGCCGGTCTCCTCGACGGCGGAACAGCGGTAGAACGCGAGACGAACTCCGGGGTGAAAACCGACCTGTCAGGGCATGTAGCGGACCGCGACGACGCCCGGCTGCGAGCGGATTTCGACGCGGTTCACGTCGAGTCTGGCGGCCCGCGAGAGCAGGCCTTCTCTGTCGTCGAGGATGTCGTCGACGGCCTGTTCGGTCATGTCGTCGGGGACCGACAGGACGTGAATCTCGCCGGTTCCGGCGCGTTCCTCGCGGACGAGTTCGCCGTCGGGGTTGTCGGCGGCGATGTCCCGGGAGTTCGTCGTCGGCGACTCGGTCGAGCGCTCGACGGAGACGGTCCAGCGCGACTCGACCTCCACGAGCTGCCACGAGACGTTCATCGGCGGGTCGGGCGCGACGGTCCCGCGGACGGCTTCGTCCTCGGAGACGCCGGGGTTCGACGAGAGCGCGTGGACCTGCCCGGAGTGAACGTCCTTCAGGACGGCCGACTCCTCGTCGGCGGCGGTGACGAGAAACGTTCCCGTTCGCTCGGACTCGGCCTCGGTGTCGGTCTCGGACTCGGTCATCACCCGCTGTACGCCACCGGGCCTTTTCCCCGTTTCGGGCGCTGACGGCGGTGTGTGGCACCGATACCCACGGCGACGGTGGGCTTTTCTCGCGGCGCTTCGAGGCGACTGACGATGCCCGCGCTCTGGCGGTTGACTCGGACCGAGACGGCCCGCCGCGTCTACGACGCGCTCAAGGCCCGCGGCCTCACGGCGACGCAGATGGACGAGTACGTCGCGGACGCCGCCGCGGCGGACGCCGACCGCGACCCCCCGTCGGGAGTCGAGATTCGCGCGCTCGACCCCGCGGAGACGCGTCGATTCGAGGGGCGTTACGACGCGTTTTCCGAACTCCGAGACGACGAGACGGCGGTGTGCGCGTTCGACGCCGAGAGCGGAGGGAGAGACGGCGAGGGCGGTGAGAACGGTGAAGCCGCGGACTCCGACCTCGTCGGCTACCTCTTTCTCGGTGACCCCGGCCTGACGTACCACGTCCACCCGCTGGAGGCCGACGTGACGTTCCCCGGCGGCTACGTCCGCCGGGTGTTCGTCGCGCCCGCGGCGCGGAACCGCGGCGTCGCCACCGCGCTCGTCTCGCGGGCCGTCGCCGTCGCCGGCGAACGGGGAGCCGAGACGGTCCACGCGCTCGTCGCCCGCGACAACCGACCCTCGCAGTGGACCTTCGAGAGCGTCGGCTTCCGAGTCGCCCGCACCCGGGCGTACTACCGGGTCGGCCCGTGGCGACGCCGGCGCGTCAAACCGCGTTCATAGCGGTACAGAACAGTCAGTGCCGTCCCGAGCGCTCCGTTCGGGAACGTTAGTATATAGATATTTGATTTATATATACTATATCGGTTAAATTTATACTCGGTCGACCGAGTGTGTCTGATAGACAGGCATGACGGACGAACTCAGGTCAGCAGTTCGCGGGAGGCTGGACGCGGTCGACGCGCGGGCGAGCGAGGTCGTGCGCTCATCGACGGGGGAGAACATGATTTCGCGGCTCGGGACCGCGGACTGGTTGAGTCTGGGCGCGCTCTTCTGGGCGTGGGTCGGCGCGATACTGTTCGTGTCGGGCGAGCCGAACTGGGCCATCGTGGCCGTCCTCGCCGGCTTCGCCTTCGACAAGGCCGACGGCTACTACGCCCGCAAAACCGGGACCGCCTCGGCGTTCGGCCGACAGATAGACTCGTTTATCGACATCTTCGCGTACCTCGTGTCGGCGGCGCTCCTGTACCACGTCGCGCTCGCGCCCAACCCGGCCGTGAGCGCCGTCGTCGGCTTCGTCGTCCTCACCTTCGGCGGCCTGCGACTCATCCGCCACAACAGCGAGGGCTTCGGCGACGAGGGCGGTACCTCGTACTACCACGGGACGACGGTCGTCCACACGCACCTCGTCGTACTGGCGAACTACTTCCTCCTCCAGTTCGTCCCGCTGTGGAACGGCTGGGTCGCGGGCGCGACAATCGTGGCGGTCTGCCCGCTCATGACCTCCGACTACAAGGCGTACAAGACCGACGCGGGCCACGTCCTCGTCGGCGTCGCCGGCGTCCTGACGGTCGTCGGCTGCCTCGCGCTCGAATTCGGCGTGGTATGAGCGGGCGGGCGCAGGGCTCGCGGAGGCCACAGACGCTCGCGGTGGACCTCCACGTCCACACCGACGCCTCCTACGACTGCGAGATGTCGGTCGAGGCGGTGTTGGCCCGCGCGGCGGCGGTCGGCCTCGACGCGGTCGCCATCACCGACCACGACTCGGTCGGGTCGCTCCCGCGGGCGTTCGACATCGCCCACGAGTACGGCGTCCGGGTCGTCCCCGGCGTCGAGGTCTCGACGGCCGACGGCCACCTCCTCGCGCTCGGGGTCGACGACCCGCCGGCGACGAGGCGACCGCTCTCGGAGACGGCACGAGAGGTCCGCGAGGCGGGCGGACTCGCGGTCGTGCCGCACCCGTTTCAGACGTTCCGACACGGCGCGTCCCGGCGGGCGATTCGGGACGTTGACGCCATCGAGGCCATCGAGGCGTACAACGCCCACACGCTCACCGGATTCAGAAACGGACAGGCGCGGCGCTACGCCCGCCGGCAGGGACTCCCGGGCACGGGCGGGAGCGATGCCCACCGGCCCACGCTGGTCGGACAGGCGTACACGGCCGTCTCGGTCGAGGCGGACGGCGGCGTCACGACGGACGCCATCTTGGAGGGGATTCGCGCCGGGCGAACCGTCGCTCGCGGGACGCGGACGACCGCCCGCCAGTACCTGCGGAAGTACGCGCTGAACGCCCGGCTCAAGACCGCCTCGTTCCTGTGACCGGTCGCCTGTTCGACTCGCCCGCGGCGCGGAACGCGGCGCTCGTCAGAATCGGGGCCGTCGCGGTCGCTTTCGCGGCCGTCGCGGTCGGCGTCGCCGTGTTCGCCCCGCGCCTCGCTGACCCGGCGTGGGTCCGCTCGGCCGTCGAGTCGACCGGCCCGTTCGCCCCGCTGGTGTTCGTCGGTATCCAGACGCTTCAGGTGATTCTCGCGCCGATTCCCGGCCAAGCGCTCGCCGCCGTCGGCGGCTATCTGTTCGGGACGGTCGCCGGCACGGCGTACAGCATGGTCGGCGTCGTCGCCGGAAGCGCCATCGTCTTCCTGCTCGCCCGGCGCTTCGGCCGGCCCGCGGTCGAGCGTCTCGTCGCCGACGACGCCCTCGCGCGGTTCGACGGCTTCGCCGACCGCCGGGGCGTCGCCGGCCTGTTCGTCCTGTTTCTCCTGCCCGCGTTCCCGGACGACGCGCTCTGCGCCCTCGCCGGGCTCTCGCCGCTTCGACTGCGGACGCTCGTCGTCCTCGTCGCCGTCGGTCGCCTGCCGACGTTCGCGCTCGCCGCGGCCGCCGGGCAGAACGCGGGCGCGGCGAACTACGAGGCGGTGGCGCTCCTCGTCGGAATCGGCGTCGTCGCCTCGGCGGTCGTCTACCGCTACCGCGACGAGTTGGCGGCGAGGGTCGGCTGAGAAAACGCGCGGGTCGCGGTTAGCGAAGCAGTCGGTGAATCCCGTAGATGCCCGCCGCGCACGCGACCGGCGGGACGAGGCCGTAGAGCGCGGGCAGGTCGTAGAGGAGTCGGACGACCGGAACGAGCGCCGAGACGGTCACGGGGCCCACGGTGAACGGCTCGGCCGGCGTCTGAAGCTCCGCGGGAACCGACGCGAGAAGCCCCACGTACACCGACAGCATGAACACGAAGCCCGCGAGCGCGAGGCTCAGGTCGTACCGCGGCTTCGACCCGGTGCGGCGGTGTCGGCGGGCGACGAACAGTATCGGGGCGACGAGCGGCGCGACGACGAACAGCCCCACGAGGACGTAGAACGACCGCGAGAGGGTGAGCGACCCGCCGGGGACGCCGGCGGTCGCACCGATGAGGACCACGAGTCCGAAGGCGACGAACAACGAGACGATGCCCGTCGCCAGCGCACCGACGAGCACGTAGCACTTGAACAGCCACGACTCGCTGTGCCGGAAGGCGTACGGGAACGCGCCGATGACGCCGCCGTAGTCGTCTGCCATCGGTCGCCCTTGGGAGCGGCCGCGATTAAAGCGACCGGTGTCGTTTTGACGCCGGGCGACGCGGCATCCGGTATGCAGGTAGACCTCGGAAACGTCCTCGACACGGCGCCCGCCCACGGCGTCTCGCGCGAGGCGCTCGACCGACTCGACGACCGCGTCGCGGCCGCTCACGACCGCATCGAACGCGGCCGAGCGGCCGGCGAACACGGCTACGAATCGCTGAACCTCCCGAACACCACCGACCCCGCGGCGATTCGCGACGCAGTGAGCCGGTTCGACGACCCCTCGGCGGTCGTCACGGTCGGCATCGGCGGGAGCGCCCTCGGCGCGGCCACCCTCACCGACGCGCTCGAAAGCGACGTGGACGCCTACTACCTCGACAACGTCGACCCCGAGGCCGTCGAGCGCCTCCTCGACTCGCTCGACCTCGCGTCGACCGTCGTCAACGTCGTCTCGCGGTCCGGCACGACCGCCGAGACGCTGGCGAACTTCCTCGTCGTCCGGGAGGCCATGGCCGACGCGGGCGTCGACTGGACCGACCGGACGTTCGTCACGACCGGCGAGGAGGGGAACCTCCGCGACCTCGCGGACAAACACGACCTCCCGTCGCTCCCCGTCCCGGACGGCGTGCCCGGCCGGTTTTCGGTGCTCTCGACGGTCGGCCTCGCCGCCGCCGCCCTCTGCGGTCACGACATCGAGGCGGTCTTGGAGGGCGCGGCCGCACAGGAAGCGCGCCTGTCTGACTCGCTTTTCGACTCGCCGGCGTACGCCTACGGCGCGGTGTCCTACGCGCTCGCCGAGCGCGGCATGCAGCAGAACGCGATGATGCCCTACGCGGAATCGCTCGAAACGTTCTCCGAGTGGTTCGCCCAGCTGTGGGCCGAGTCGCTCGGGAAGGACGGCCTCGGCCAGACGCCCCTGCGGGCGCTCGGCGCGACCGACCAGCACTCCCAGCTTCAACTGTACCGCGCCGGCCCGCGCGACAAGTTCGTGACGCTCGTCCGCGCCGCGGAGCGCGACGACGTCGCCATCCCCGAGACCGACCTCGACGGCCTCGCGTACCTCGGCGGCTCGTCGCTCGGTGACCTGCTCGACGCCGAGTTCGAAGCGACCGAGGCGAGCCTCGCCGCGGCCGGCCGGCCGAGCGTCCGTATCGAACTCGACCGCGTCGACGAGTACGGACTGGGCGAACTGCTCTACGCGATGGAGGCCGCCTGCGTCCTCTACGGCGAACTCGCCAGCGTGGACACGTTCGTCCAGCCGGCGGTCGAGTGGGGCAAACGCGCCGCCCGCGGCCTGCTCGGCGGCGGCGACTTCGAGGAGGCCGACGCGGTCGAAGAGAAGTCGCGGCTGGTCGTCGAGTAGTCGGAGCGAGCGGCGCACGGCGACCACGGCCGAGACTCGGCTTTTGCGACGACGACCGAACGGCCAACCAGCGACGACGACCGAACAGTCCACGGGGTGGGACTGAAAGGGGCCGCGGGGGCTTTCGAGGGGGTCCAACAGACCGGTCCTCCGCTCGAAACGACGCAACCGACACAGACGCACGTGACTCCACGGAGTCACGAGAATCGACCCGAATAGATTATCCGACCCCGTTCCGAAGGGGGGACAATGGCACACGACACCGCCCGCACGTCTGCGAGCCTCGCAGACCACCTCCAGGCGTACGGTGGCATCATCATCGTCGTCGCCCTTTCGCTCCTCGTCGGCGCGACGTTCGGCTCGCTCGCCGGCGGCCTCGCTCGCGGCGTAGTTCCGGGCGATACTGCGCTCATCGGCGCGATAGAGAGCGCCGGACAGTTCGTCGGCTTCGGCGTCGTCGGCGCGGGCTACCTCGCCGCCCGCGACGACTGGGAACTGATTCGGTTCGAGCGACCGACCGCGCGCGACGCCCTGTGGATTGCGGGGGGATTCGTCGCCGTGATGGGCGTCTACCTCGGCGCGTCGGCGCTGATGGCCGCGCTCGGCATCCAGAGCGGCGACAGCGTCATCGCCCAGCAGGGCCGCGAGAACCCGGTGTACTTCCTGTATCTCACGGTCGTCACCATCGTCCTCGTCGGCCCGGCGGAGGAGCTTATCTTCCGGGGCATCGCCTTCGGCGAACTCCGGCGGCTGTGGGGGCCCGCCCCGGCGGTCGTCCTGTCGAGTCTGGTGTTCGCGTCGATTCACCTCTGGTCGTTCTCCGGCGAGGGGCTGTACGTCTCGTTGGGGATGGTGCTCGTCCTCGGGAGCGTCCTCGCGGTCGTCTACGAGCGAAGCGGGAACCTGCTCGTCGTCGCGCTGGTCCACGGGCTGTACAACGCGGTCCAGTTCCTCGTGAGCTACGCGCAGGCGACCGGGCTGGTCTGAAAAAGCGGCATCGAACCGCGGGCGGCGACCGGCTTACGCCGGGTTCTTCCGCGACAGCTCCATCCCGCAGATGGGACAGCGCTCTTTGTCCTCGTCGAACTCGCGGCCGCAGCCCTGACACTGGAACTTCCAAGTTCGCTGTTCCGCGATGCCGTCTTGGGCGATGACTTCGACGCCGACGTTGAGCCGTTCGGCGACGTTCTGCATCGCGTAGTCATCGGTGACGAGCGTCGCGTCGAGTTCGAACGCGGCGGCGATGAGGCGCGTGTCGGTCTCCGAGAGCACGTCGCGGTCGCCGGTCTCGCCCGCGGCGCGGAGCACCTTGTCCACGGTTCCCTGTCCGGGGATGTGGACGTACATGCCCGCGCCTTCGAGGGCGTCGAAGCGGAAGGCGTGCTCGCCGGTGAGTTCTTCTTTGACGAGGGGAATCGAGGCCGTCTCGTCGTCGGTGTGGTACTCGTGGATGAACGCAGACGCGTCGAGAATCCGCATTGAGAATCTATCCTGAATCTACCGTTGGACGACGATGTAATCCTTGACCGCCTGCACGCGATTCACCGGGACTCGGAACCGTCCGTGGTCGTCCTGGTCGAACGAGACGCGTCCGGGGGAGATTTGCTCGTTCGGCTGGACGAGCAGGTCGTGCAGCTCGCCCGATTTCATATCCATCGTGATGTTGTACAGCATCCCGAGCTCCGTCCCGTCCGAGCCCATAACGGCCTTTCCGGAGAGGTTCTCGGCGAGTATGTCGGCCATACACACCCCTTCCTCGTCGGTTCACATAAACGGTACGGGCACGTCTGACGAGCGGCCGACGAACCCCCCATCCCGCCTGCGGGCCGCGAGAACAGTCGACACGGCAAATCGTGGGATTCGTGCGCGCGGCCGTGACGATGGACTTAACTTGAGTCACCGACTCGATTCCGGTAAGAGCTTTCTCCGGGGCGATTCTTCATGTCCGACACTGATTCGACGTCACAATCCGATACGCTTCGCACACCCATCGTGGCCGTCCTCGGCCACGTGGACCACGGGAAGACGAGTCTTCTCGACAAGATTCGCGGCTCCGCCGTCAGCGAGGGTGAGGCCGGTGCTATCACCCAGCACATCGGCGCGACCGCGGTCCCCTTAGACACCGTCTCGCAGATGGCCGGCAGTCTGGTCAAACCCGAGGACTTCGACCTCCCGGGGCTGTTGTTCATCGACACGCCGGGGCACCACTCCTTTAGCACCCTCCGCTCGCGCGGCGGGGCGCTGGCCGACATCGCCATCCTCGTGGTCGACGTGAACGACAGCTTCCAGCCGCAGACCGAGGAGGCAATCGACATCCTCAAGCGGACGGGGACGCCGTTCATCGTGGCCGCGAACAAGATAGACACCACGCCGGGCTGGAACCCCCAAGAGGGGGCACCCATCCAGAAGACCTACGAGGAGCAGTCACAGCGCGCGCGCTCGAAACTCGACGAGAAGCTGTACGAGATTATCGGTGAACTCTCCGACCGGGGCTTTTCCTCCGACTTCTACTGGCGCGTCCAGAACTTCCAGTCCAACATCGGCGTCGTTCCCGTCTCCGCGCTCACCGGCGAGGGGATTCCGGACCTGCTGGGCGTCCTGATGGGCCTCTCGCAGCGCTACATGAAAGACGAGATGGCCATCGACGTGGCCGGTCCCGGCTCCGGGACGGTCCTCGAAGTCAAGGAGGAACGCGGCTTCGGCGCGACCCTCGACGTGGTCCTCTACGACGGGACGATTCGCGCGGGCGACACCGTCGTCGTCGGCGGCGCGAACGACCCCATCGTCACCGAGGTCCGCGCGCTCCTCCAGCCCCGGCCGAACGCCGAGATTCGCACCGAAAAGCGGTTCGACAAGGTCGAGGAGGTCCGCGCCGCGGCCGGCGTGAAAATCGCCGCGCCCGACCTCGAAGACGCGATGGCCGGCGCGCCGGTCCGCGTCGTCGGCGACCGCGACCTCGACGAGGTCGTCCGCGAGGTCGAAGCCGAACTCGCGGACATCGAGGTCACCACGGAAGAAGAGGGCGTCGTCGTCAAGGCCGACACCCTCGGCAGCCTCGAAGCCATGGCGAACGCCTTACAGGAGGCCGAAGTGCCCATCCTCCGCGCCGAGGTCGGCGACGTGGCCCCGCGCGACGTGGCCGTCGCCTCGACCGCCCGCGAACCCGAACACAAAGTCATCCTCGGGTTCAACGTGGACGTGCTCTCGAACGCCGAGGCCGAACTCGACAAGAACGACGTGAAACTGTTCGAAGACGACGTTATCTATCAGCTCGTCGAGGAGTACGAAGAGCACGTCGAGGAGATGAAGCGCGCCCAACAGGAGACGATTCTCGACAAAATCGTCCGCCCGTGTCGGTTCCGCATCCTCGAAGACCACGTCTTCCGACAGAACAACCCCGCCGTCGTCGGCGTCGAAGTCATGTCCGGGACCATCAAGAACAACATGAACGTCGTGAAGTGGGAAGACGGCGAGCCCAACCGCGTCGGCCAGCTCTCGGGCATCCAGGAGAACGGCGAGGACGTGTCGAGCGCCCGCGCCGGCTCGCGCGTCAGCGTCGCCATCGACGGCCCGACGGTCGGCCGCCAGATAGCGGAGGGCGACGAGCTCTGGATCGAACTCCCCGAGAAGCACGCGAAGATTCTCGAACAGGAGCTCCGAGACGACATCCCCACCGACGAACTGGAGGCGCTGTCGGGCTACCTCGAAAAACACCGCCGGCGCGACCCCTTCTGGGGCAAATAGGCGACTAACCGCGCCCCGATTGTTCCGTTGGTTCACCGCACCCGTGAGCCGCACGGCCCTCCCGTCGGGCGAAATAGCTAATATTCACACGTTCGTATTCGCCGCCGAGTGGTATCATGCGCACACGAACATCCCATAGCGACAGCATCGTCTCGGAAGCGACGCGGTACGACGCCATTCTCGCGACACTACCGCTCCCGCTCGTCGTCGGTGCGGCGGTCGGCGCGCTCTCGCCGCTCCCGATTTCGCCCGTCGTCGGCGCGAGCGGCCTCGTCTCGGCGGCCGTGCTCGCCTACGGGTTGTTCGTTGCGACACCGAAGTCGGCGGCGGGTCCGACCAGCGGCCCGGGCGCGTCCGCCGAGACCGACGCCCCGCTCGACGGCGTCACCACTCGCGTCCGCGACGACGCCGGTCGGAACCGCCGTCGCGGGAGCGTCTGAGCGGGGTCGCTCGCTCGCCTTGCGCTCAGGGGCGGTTCCACTCCCAGAACCAGTACGCCGCGCCGAACAGCATCAGCCCCGCACCGAGAGCCGAAGTCGCCGGTTCGGGGAAGACAAACAGCAGGAAGCCGACGATGATGAGCGTCGTCGGGCCAATCTCGTCCGCGTAGCCGAAAAGCGAAACCATACCTCTCTTTCGACCGCCTCCGTGAAGTGTATTGTTCTCGTTCTGAACTGACGAGAGTACGAGCTGAAACGAAGGACGAGACGACGAAGCAACGACGAGAAATCGGTCGGCAGGTCACAACGGCGCGTCAGTGGCCACTCGGACCCCGACGGCAACGGGGGTCGGTCGGGGTTACCGAGCGGCGGGGGTGAGGTCGTCTCCGACGGCGCTCATCACCTGAAACGCCGCGGTTGCGGCTAGCCCGCGGGCGACCTCGTTTCGGTCTTCGTCGGTGAGTCCGGCGTCGAGTTCGTCGGCGTCCGGCGAGAAGCCGGCGCTGACGGGGTGGCCGACCGGCGGGTGGACGGCCACGGTGGCGAGCGGCCCGGTCGACCCGGTCGAGAGCTCCGACCCGACGGCGAAGCCTTCGGGGAGGTACGACTCCGTCCGCGAGACGATACCGGCGACGGCCCGCCGGAGCGCGTCCATCTGGTCGACGGTCAGTTCTCGGTCGGCCGACGCCTGGCCGGCCCCAGTCACGCCGGGAGCGCCCGCATATGGGTTGTTCCCGTTCATCAGTCGTCTGCGATACGGGAAGGACGTGTAAAAAGCCGTCGTCGGTCACCGACGCGGCGGGCGAATCGAAAGCGGATGACGACGTGGTGACGACGCCGTCAGGCCGGTCGCGGAAGCGAGACGGTGACGACGGTCCCGTGGGACTTCGGCGTCGAGATGTCGAGCGACCCGCCGGAGGCGTCGACGATGGCGCGGACCAGCCAGAGGCCGACGCCGCTGGTGTGCGAAAGCGGCGTCTCCGAGCCCGAAAGCAGGGCCTCGCGCTCGGCGTCCGGGATGCCGGGACCGTTGTCGGTGACGGTCACCCCGACGACCTCGCCGAGCTGCCAGACGCCGACGTGTACCTCCGGGTCGTCGCAGTCGGAGTGGACGACGGCGTTATCGAGTAGTTCTGCGATGCTCCGCGGGAGCGCCGGGTGCGCCCGCGCGACGAGCGTCTCCGGCGAGGCGACCGAGACCTGTACCGCCGGGTACTCCATTTCGAGGTCCTCGACGGCGTCTGTGACCGCAGACGTGAGGTCGACGTCGACCTCGTTCCCCTCCGCGAGCTCGACGGTCCTGAGGAGCGCGACCTCGTCGCTTACCTCGACCAGTCGGCTCGCTCGCTCTCGAATCGCCTCGACGGGGTCGGTGTTCGCGTCCGCGTCGTCCCGCGGCTCGACCAGTTCGGCGTAGCCGAGAATGGCGGTGCAGGCGTTCCTGATGTCGTGTCTGAGGATTCGATGGAGGACGCTCGTGTGGGCGAGCGTCGACTCCAGTTGCTCGGAGGTCCGGTCCAGTTCGGACTGGCTCCGGTCGACGAGAACGTACACCAACAGCGCCGACAGGACGACGAACAGCCATCCCTTCACCGTCTGGATGAGGTCGTGGTTGGGGAGCCCCGCCACGAGACTGTCGCTCGTCGCGACCCAGAGGAACCCGAAGGCGGCGTAGATGAGCGCCACTCGCCTCGGGGACAGGTCGAACGGCGCATCACCACTCATGCCCGAGCAATACTCACAAACGCTGATGAGTCCGTCGGTCAGCGCGGCGTGTCAGAAGACGGACTCGCTTTGCCCGTAGGCCGCGACCGTGACCGCGGTGGTGTAGCCCTCGCCCTCGTGCGTGCCGGTGGTGAGCGCGACTTCCTCGTCATCGAACGACCACTCTCGGAGGTTCCGGCCCGCTTCGAGGCCGTCGATGACGGCCGCGCGGACGCTGTCTTCGTCGGTTCCGGACGCCTCGTAGAACAGCCCGGGACCGGAGCCGGTCGCCCAGCCGAGGCCGGCGACGACCGTCTCGCCGGGCGTCGCGGTGGTCTCGCGGGCCTGCACCACGGTCAGTCGGTTGCCCGCCGGGCCGAGGTCGGGAGCCACGTCGACCGCCTCGACGGTCGCGTCGGCGGGGACGACCGACGAGACGGCGACGAGGTTGTAGTTGTGGATGTTGGCGGCGGCGAGCGCGGCGTCGTACGACGCCATCTCCGTGGGGGCGGTGCCGACCCCGCGGACGACGCGAATCGTGTTCATGTCCGAACTCTCGCGGCGGCGGAAAAGGGGGTTACGAATAGCGGCGCTCGAAAGTTGGGGAATGGGTGGCGTCCGTGACCGCCCCCGGCGGCGGTCCCCGGCCGCCGACCTCAGTACTGGTAGTCCGTGAAGCCCGAGATGGGGCCGGTACCGGACTCGTCGACGTTCGAGAGCTTCTCGTGGGCGGCGTCGAAGTCCGCGCCCGTCACCTCGGTCCGGCCGTCGCGGATGGCGAACATCCCGGCCTCGGTCGTGAGCGACGCGATGTCCGCGCCGGAGTAGTCGTCGAGTTCCTCGGCGAGCGCGTCGAGGTCTACGTCGTCGGCGACGTTCATGTCGCGGGTGTGGATGTCGAGGATGTGGCGGCGTCCCTCGACGGCGGGCTTGGGCACCTCGATGAGGCGGTCGAACCGGCCGGGCCGGAGGATGGCCTCGTCGAGCATGTCGAAGCGGTTGGTCGCCGCGATGATGCGGATATCGCCGCGGTCGTCGAAGCCGTCCATCTCCGAGAGCAGCTGCATCATCGTGCGCTGGACCTCGGCGTCGCCGGAGGTCTTCGAGTCCGTCCGCTTCGAGGCGACGGCGTCGATTTCGTCGATAAAGATGACCACCGGTTCGCGCTCGGCGGCGAGCTTGAACAGGTCGCGGACCAGCCGCGCGCCCTCGCCGATGAACTTCTGGACGAGTTCGGAGCCGGCCATCTTGATGAACGAGGCGTTGGTCTCGTTGGCGACGGCCTTCGCGAGCATCGTCTTCCCGGTGCCCGGCGGGCCGTAGAGGAGCACGCCCGACGGCGGGTCGATGCCGACCTCAGCGAACATCTCGGGGTTTTCGAGGGGTTGTTCGACCGCCTCGCGGACCTCGCGGACCTGCTCGTCGATGCCGCCGATGTCGTCGTAGGTGACCGTCGGTGACTCGACGACCTCCATCGCCTGCGCCCGCGCGTCCGTCTCGTCGTCGAGGACGGTCTGGACGGCGAACGAGTCGTTGATGGCGACGCGGTCGCCGGGCTCGATGTCGTCGATGTTCAGGCTCGGTGCGAACTCGGTCAGGACCTCCTGGTTGTTGCCGTGCTGCTTGATGATGACGCCGTCGTCGGTCAGCTCCTCGACCGTGGCGATGTAGTACGAGGCCGTCTTCAGCGCCTCGTTGCGCGCTTTCATCTGGTCGACCTCGTCGACTAACTCGGCGTGGCGGTCATCGGCGTTCTGGAGCCGCTGGTCGAGTTCGCGGTTGACGTCGACCATGCGTTCGAAGTGCTGGCGGAGTGCAGACAGCCGCTCTGCATCCGACATCTCGGGGTCCAGATCGAGATGAGGACGTTCCGGGAGAGATGGACTCCGTGACATCAGTGATTGGCCTCACTTAGGTATGCGCGTAAATGTGCCTTTGGGTCAGAGAACCCGACTGCCGCGCTCGAAGCGGCTTTAGGTGGCGGCGGTCCCGTGGCGCTCGCTCGCGGCGGCGAATCGCAGGCCGGCAGCGCGACGCCGCGGCTCACGGGCACGAGCGGGTCGCAGGAACGCGCTGTCGCAGGAACGCGCGAAGCAACGAAGACGAAGGTGTGGAAGGAGGAAGTTGCGGAGGTTCGGTGTGTACAGGTCGCCCCTCGTTTCGGCCCGACGTGCCCTCCGCGAGAAGGGATACGACGCCCACCGACTTGAAAGGAATTCGTCATCGCCGAGAACGTCCCGTAAATCGGGATGTCGGTATTCATCCGGTAGTATCCGGCGAGCGACCGCTTCCGAGAGTCGCGGTCGGCGGTCGTCAGCGGGTCCGTTCGCCCTGATAGCTGCCGTCGTAGGTCTCGTCGTGAGTCGCGTCCGCGAGGACGATTTGGGCGACGCGCGCGCCGCGTTCGAGTTCGACCGGGTGGTGGACCTCCAAGAGGCCCTCGCCTTTCCCCTCGTAGCCGGCGTCCCAGACGGCCGTGTTCAGCATACAGGAGTTCCGCATGAGCGACGACCGCGGGTAGATGAAGCCGACGTGGTCCTCTGGGATGTGGACCGTCTCGGCGTACTGGAGGACGTAGCCGCCGGGGTCGAGTCGGTACGTCTCGGTGTCCGGGTCGGCGCAGTCGAGGGCGCGGCGCTCCCCGACGGTCTTTCCCTCGCGACCGAGGCGACCCGGTTCGACCTGTTCGAGGACCGCTTCGAGCGTCAGGTCGACGCCGTTGGGTTGGACCTGTTCGGCCGTGACCGGCGAGATGTGCTGTGCGACGAACGAGCCAGCGCGGTGCATATCCGAACCCCGGCCAGCGGGCGCAAAACTGTGCCGAACCTCGACCGTCATCACCGCCTGAACGCCACCCCGATTCCCGCGCCGCGACGGGGCCGAAACACGCCCGCGGTGGGGGCGGTGACGACCCCCGCGGTGACCAGTCACATTGGAGAACCAACAAGGAGTTTAATGGCCCTTAGACGCTAGAAATCCAGAGACGGCGCTATCGTTCACGTTCGAAGATAGGGAAGTACGCGGGATTTATATCCGAGGACCATCGACGTTCGGGTGTTATGGGACAGACGCTCACGGAAAAGATTCTCTCGGACCACCTCGTCGAGGGTGACCTCACCCCCGGAGAGGAGATCGGAATCGAAATCGACCAAGTCCTGATGCAGGACACGACCGGGACGATGGTCTGGCTCCAGTTCGAGGCGCTCGACCTCGACGAGGCCCAGACCGAACTCGCGGCCCAGTACTGCGACCACCAGACCTACCAGTTCGACTTCAAGAACACGGACGACCACCGCTTCCTCCGTTCCGCGGCCGGGACATATGGTGCCCACTTCTCCCGCCCCGGTAACGGTATCTGCCACAACGTCCACAAGGAGAACTTCGCCGCGCCCGGCAAGACGCTCCTCGGCTCGGACTCCCACACGCCGACCCCCGGCGGCCTCGGCCAGCTCGCCATCGGTGCCGGCGGCCTCGACATCGCCGTCGCCATGGGCGGCGGCGCGTACTACGTCGAGATGCCCGAAGTCGTGAACGTCCGCCTCGAAGGCGAGCTCCCCGAGTGGTCCTCCGCGAAGGACGTCATCCTCGAGATGCTCCGCCGCGAGACCGTCAAGGGCGGCGTCGGCAAGGTCTTCGAGTACACCGGCCCCGGTGCTGAATCGCTCACCGTGCCCGAGCGAACCACCATCACCAACATGGGGACCGAACTCGGTGCCACCTCGTCGCTGTTCGAGACCGACGAGAAGACCAAAGACTACCTCGAACGTCAGGGCCGCGGCGACGAGTACGTCGAGCTGACGGCCGACGACGACGCCGAATACGCCGACGAAATCGTCATCGACCTCAGCGAGCTCGAACCGCTCATCGCCTGCCCGTCGATGCCCGACAACGTGGTGCCGGTCCGCGAAGTCGCCGGCGAGACGGTCGAGCAGGTCCTCGTCGGGTCCTGTACCAACGGCGGCTACGAGGACGTCCTCCCGGCCGCGAAGATGGTCAAGGACCAGGAGGTCGCAAAGCACCTCGAGATGATCGTCGCGCCCGGTTCGAAGCAGGCCGGCGAGATGCTCGCCCGCGAGGGCTGGACGGCCGAGATGATGGCGGCCGGCGTCAACGTCTCCGAGGCGACGTGTGGCCCGTGTATCGGTATCGGCCACGTCCCCGCCTCCGACTCCGTCTCGCTGCGCACCTTCAACCGCAACTTCGAGGGCCGCTCGGGCATCGAAGACGACAACGTCTACCTCTGTTCGCCGCAGGTCGCCGCCGCCGCGGCGCTCAAGGGCGAAATCGTCGACCCGCGCGACCTCGCCGACGAGCTCGGCCTCGACGCCCCCGGCGTCGAACTCCCCGACAAGTACGACGGCTCGAAGACGGACCTCATCTACGCCGACGACGCCATCGACGACGAGCTCATCAAGGGCCCGAACATCGGCGAAGTTCCCCTGCAGGACCCCCTCGGCTCCGACATCTCGGGTGAGACCCTCCTGAAGATGGAGGACAACATCACGACCGACCACATCATCCCGGCGACGTCCGACATCCTCAAGTTCCGCTCGAACATCGAGCGCCTCTCGGACTTCACGCTCTCGCGCGTCGACGAGACGTTCGCCCAGCGCGCCAAGGAAGCCGGCTCCGGCGTCCTCGTCGCGGGCGAGAACTACGGTCAGGGTTCCTCCCGCGAACACGCCGCGATGTGTCCGATGTACCTCGGCATCGAGGCGGTCCTCGCGCAGTCGTTCGCTCGCATCCACAAGGCGAACCTGTTCAACTTCGGTATCGTCCCCCTCGCCATCGACGAGGAGACGTACGAGAAGATCGAGCAGGGCGACGACGTCGAAATCGTCGACGACGTTGCCGAAGCCGTCGAATCCGGCCAGGAAGAGTTCACCATCCGCGTGAACGACGACTGGGAAGCGACGGCGAACCTGCACGCCTCCGAACGCGAGCGTCGTATCCTCACCGCCGGCGGCAAGCTCCCCCTCACGAAGCAGCAGGCCGAGGGCGGCGCTGCCCCCGCGGACGACTGAACGCGACCGACACCACCTTCTCACTTTTTCGCGCGGCGAGCGGCGGCCATCGCGCGGCCGGCGGGGGGACCCGCCCGCGACCGTGAGCGTTCCTCCCGATTCCCGCAGGCCCGTGCCGTCGGGCTTTTGCGTGCCAACCACGTAGCGCCGGGCGTGACGGCGTTCGACGACGCGCTCGCCGACGACGCGGTCGTCAGGCGAGTCGACCGGGCGGACCTCCTCGACGTGCTCCGCATCGAGCGGACCTGTTTCTCCGAGCCGTGGCCGTACTCCGCGTTCGAGATGTTCGTCGACGAGCCGGCGTTCCTCGTCGCCGCCCGCGGGGACGAGGTGCTCGGCTACGTCGTCGCCGACGTGATGCCCAACCACGGCAACGACATCGGCCACGTGAAGGACCTCGCGGTCCGCCCGGCGGCCCGCGGCAACGGCCTCGGCCGGCGGTTGCTCGTCCGGTCGCTGACGGCGATGGCCATCGCGGGCGCGACCGTCGTGAAACTCGAAGTCCGCGCCTCGAACGAGCCGGCAATCGGCCTTTACCGGAGCCTCGGCTTCGAACCCGCCCGCCGGGTGCCGAGCTACTACGGCGACGGCGAGGACGCGTACGTCATGGTCCTCGACGTAGCCGAGTGGCAAAGCGCTTGACAGGACCGCAGACGGTCGAACGAGGGCTTATCACGACGAGCCGCGTACACGAGTTGTGTTACCGCCCCCCACCGTCCTCTGTGTGAGTGACGACGACGCGTTCGCGGCGTCGCTCGACTCGTCGCTGTCGTCGCTCGACGAGACGACGGTCGTCCGCCACGTTCGCACCCCCGCCGCGGCGCGCGCGGAGCTCGTCGCCGCCGCGGCCGTCTCGTGTGTCGTCTTCACCGCACCCACGACGACCGGTGACGAGGGGGCGTTCGTCCGCGACATCTACGCGCAGGGTATCGACATCCCGGTCGTCGTCGCGGCCGCCGACCGCGAGGTCGCGGCGCGCGCGGTCGAAGCCGGCGCGACGGACTACGTCGTCCGCGACGACGACCCCGAGACGATGCCGTGGCTGGCCTTTCGCGTCGAGCGGGCGCTCGGCGAGTGCAGCCTCGCACGGGACCACCGAGACCGCATCGAACAACAGCGCGTCGTCTCGGAAGTCGGCACGCGGGCGCTGACCGCCGCCGACCTCGACTCGACGCTCGACCACGCCGCGCGTCGCGTCCGCGACGTGCTCGACGCGGACTCCGTCACCATCTTCGAGGGGCTCGACGACGGCGCGTTTCGCGTCGCCGCCGCCGCGGGCTGGTCGGCGGACCGGAGTCACGGACCCGCCGCGGTCGGAGGGACGCAGGCGGCCGAGACCTACCGGACCGGCCGTTCGACGCTCGTCGACGACTTCGACGCCGACGAGCGCTTCGAGCGCGCGGCCGACGGCGTCCCGTCGGGACCGAAAAGCGGGATGAGTGCGGCCATCGGCGGCGACGGGACCTGCTGGGGGGTCATCAACGTCCACGGCGTCGCCTGCGGGCAGTTCTGCGACGACGACGTGCTGTTCTTGGAGAACATCGCGGCCGTCGTCGGCGCGGCGAGCGAGCGTCACGAGCTCAAAGGGGCGCTCTCGGAGGTGTTAGCGCGGATGGACGAGGCGGTGATGGGGTTCGACGCGGACTGGCGGGTCACGTACGTCAACTCGACGGCTGAACACGGACTCGGGATGTCCGCCGCGGCGGTGCTGGGGACGCGCATCTGGGACTCGGTCCCCGAGGCGAGCGTCTTCCGCGAGGAGTTCGAGCGCGCGATGGAGCGACAGGAGCCCGCGACCTTCGAGACCTACTACGAGCGCCTCGAAACGTGGTACGCGGTTCGAGCGTACCCCTCCGAGACGGGGCTGTCCGTCTACTTCACCGACATCACGGAGCGGTTGGAACACGAGGTCGAAGCCGAGCAGTACGGGCGGATGCTGGCGGCCGTCGCCGACGCGGTGTACGCGCTGGACGACGAGGGGCGGTTCGCGGCCGTCAATCCGGCGTTCGAGCGGCTCACCGGACTCGACCGCGACCGCGTCATCGGCTCGTCGACGGCCCTGCTCGCCCAGCACGCCACCGCGACCGACGGGAGCGACGAGGCGTTCGCGGCCACGTCGCGAGGCATCGTCGAACTCGAACTCCGGACGCCCGACGGCGAGGTCGTCCGGGTCGAGAACCACCGAACGCCGCTCGTCGTCGGCGGCGAGGAGGTCGGCTCGGTCGGGGTCCTCCGCGACGTGACGAAGCGACACCGCTACGAGCGCCTGCTGGCGACGCTCCACGACCGGACCCGCGAGATGATGGGCGCGACCGACAGACAGACCGTCCTCCGGGCGGCCGCCGACGCCTGCGACGAGGTGCTCGGTGACGCCCGAACCGAACTGTTCGTCTTCGACGAGGCGGACACGAGTCTCGTCCGCGTGGGCGCGGCGGGGACCGGCCTCGGCGACAAACCGCTCGACGGCGGCCTCGACCGCGGCGGCGTCTGGGACGCGTTCGTCTCCGGCGAGGTCCGCGTGGTCGAACTCGCGCCCGACGGGGGCGTCGTCGACGGCGTCGAGCGCGTCATCGCCGCGCCGCTCGGTCGCCACGGCGTGCTCGTCACCGGCCATCCCGGCACCGTCGCGCCGAACGAGGTCGACGTGGAGCTCGTGAACCTGCTTTCCGCGACCGTCGAGGAGCTGCTCGAACGCATCGACGCCGAGGCGGAGCTCCGCGAGCGCGACCGCCGGCTCGAGGCCCAAAACGAGGCGCTCACCCGGCTCGACCGAATCAACGAGACCATCCGGAACATCAACCAGTCGCTCATCCGCGCGCCGACCCGGGGCGCGGCGCTGTCGGAAGTTGCCGAACACCTCGTCGACACCGACGGTATCACGGTCGTCTGGCACGCCGAGGTCAGCGACATCGACGAGGCGTACCGCCCGCCGAGCGACGCGGTCCACGGCGCGGACACCGCCTACGCCGACCGGCTCGGTGAGGTGGCGACCGCGGACCCGCTGTGTTCGCTGCTCGAAGCCGCCGTGGAGAGCCGAGAGAAACAGGTGGTCGCGGACGTGCTCGACGACCCCGCGTGGGCCGACCACCGCGGCGACGCCCTCAGCTACGGGTTCCGAGCCATCGCGGTCATCCCCGCGGTCGCTGACGGCCAAGTGGAGGCGCTGTTCGTCGTCCACGCGACCGGGGCGAGCGCCTTCGACGACGACGGCCTGCTCACCGAACTGGGGGAGTCGGTCGGCTACGCGCTCGCGGCCACGGGGCGCGCCGACGCCATGTTGACCGAGCGCCGGACGAGCGTACAGGTACGGCTCGGCGGCGACCGGCTGTCGATATCGCGGCTCGCCCGGCGGGTCGGCCGCGCGGTGAGTCTCAGCGGCGTCATCCCGCAGTCCGACGGCTCGGTCATCGCGTTCGTCGCCAGCGACGCGGAGCCCGAAGACGTCGTCGCCGCCGGGGGAGATATCGCGACGCGCGTGCGCCACGTCTCGACCGACGACTCGGGGTCGCTGTTCGAACTCCGACTCCCGCGGGAGTCGCTGTTCGAGACGCTGTACGCCTCGGAGGCGACGCTCCGCGCGCTCGACGCGACGCCCACCCAGACCACGCTCACCGCCGAGGTTCCGACGCGCGTCCGAGTCCGGTCGTTCGTGGACGCGCTCGACTCGAACTACCCCGGGACGAGTCTGCTGTCGCGGCGGACCGCCGCCGGGGCCGAGTCGCCCCAGACGTTCGCCGCCGAGATGCGCGCGGCGTGGACGAGCCGCCAGCACGAGTCGATTCGGGCGGCCCACCTCGCCGGGTTCTACGAGTGGCCGCGCCGCAGCACCGCCGAGACGCTCGCCGAGACGTTCGACATCAGCGCGCCGACCTACCAGTACCACCTGCGCGCGGCCGAGCGAAAACTGGTCGAACGCGTCTTCGAGTGACGACGTACCACGTGTAGACCAGCGATACCAACTGATTTTCAGTTACGGTTCTAGGTACCTAGAGGTGGCGCGCGCGTCACCACTAGTTGGATAGCAGCGACCGATATACCCGCGAGCGTCATCGGTGCGGATGTCGGCGAGGCGCCGGCGCGAACCGAACTATGGACGAAACTCGCGTGTTACCGGGCAACGATGTGGGATGGAATACGGGGTCGACCGACGAGGTCGTCGCCCGACACGACTGGAGCGGACGAGACACTCTGGCGGTGACGGTCGTCACCGCGACCGCTCAACTGCACGGCGTGGACGCCATCGACCTCCCACCGCTGTCCGAGGCTATCGACCCCGACGCGCTCTGTCAACTGTTCGCCCCGCTGGCGCGGGTGGCGGCGACCGACGGCGGCACTCGCGGGTCGATAGCGCCCGCTCGCGGTCGAATCGGGTTCCGGTACGCTGCCTGCGACGTGACCGTCTGGGCCGACGGCACGGTCATCGTCACGCCCGCCTGACGCATCGACACACGAACGAATCGGTAATCCCACCACCACAACCACCACACGACGCGGCACTCCACGGGGGTGCCGCGACTGCCGACCGCCGCCCGCACCCACCACCATCATCACCACGCGGGCGAGGCGGCTCCATTTCTTTCGAGACCGACGCCGACGACGCTGACGCGCTGCGACGCGCCGCGACACGGTGCGCCGCAACGCGACGCGGCACGGAACGACGCGAGAGTGCGACGGGTTTTGGTACACAGAGCCGCTACCGGCGGGCATGGGATACGCCTGTCCGGTCTGCGACGCGCCGCAACGCGACGAGACGCACCTCGCGAACCACCTCGCGTTACAGGCCATCGTCCACGGCGACGACCACGAGACGTGGCTGGACGAACACGCCCCCGAGTGGGCCGACCTGAACGCCGACTCGCTCGGCCCGCTCGTGGCCGACCTCGCGGAGGAACGCGAGTTCGACGAGGTGTTCGAAGACACGGTCGACCGCACGGGCGGCCCCGGCCATGCTCACCCGCACGGACAGGAACACGACCACGACATCCCCGACCGACAGCCGCAACCGTTCGGCGGGGCCGGCGGGTCGGAGTCGCTGTCGGGTGACGCCGCGCGCATCTTCGAGGAGGCGCAGTCGCTCACCCGCGAGATGGTCGCGGACGACGGCGAGGACGGCGAGAACGGCGAGCGTGAGGACGCGCCGCGGGACGGCGACGACGCCCGCGACGCCACCGATGCCGACGACCGCGGCGAGGAGACCGACGGCGCGGACAGGAAAGAGTCGTAAGTCCGGACCCCGAACCGACTGGCGATGGAAACCCACGGGACGATTGCGCCGGCGTCGCTCGACGAGGCCGAGGCCGCCTTCGACCGCGTCGGACCGACCGCACAGGTGGTCGTCCGCGAGACGGCCAAGGCGATGGAGTTCGACCGCGAGGAGTACAGCGAACGCGTCACCGGCGACGTAATCGAGACCGTCCGGAACGCGCTGTTCGCGGAGTCGCTTTCGGTCACGGTCGGCACGCGCGCCGAGTTCGACGACTGGCGTTCGACCCACGAGGAGTACGAGGTGGTCGAACTCGGCAACCCCGACGTAGAGCGCGTCGCGTGGCACGCGGTCCCCTTCGCGGAGACGGTGCTGGCGACGACATTCCAAAACGAGGAGGACGCCGCCGTCAGCACGCTCCGACGCAACGCCTTCGGCCGCGTCTACCGCGACGTGCTGCTCGGAGAGGAAGCCGAGGGCGACGACGACGCGTCGGCCGGAGCCGACGACGACACCGCGACCGACGCCGCAGGGACCGACGGCGACGCGACCGGAGCGGACCGATGACCGACGACGGCCGCCGACACGAGCGCCTGCCCGACCCCGAGTGGCGCGTACTGGAGTCCGAAACCGAGTACGACACCGGCTGGTTCACCGGCGGCTACGACCTCGTCGAACAGCCCAACGGAACCACGAAGCGCTACTACTGGGCCGAACTGGCGACCGCGGTCGTCGTCGTCGCGGTCGCGGACGACCACGTCGTCTTCGTCGAGCAGTACCGGCCGAACATCCGCCAGACGCAGCTCGAACTGCCCGCGGGCGTCGTCGAGAAGGGCGAGTCGTTCACCGACGCCGGGGTGCGCGAACTCCGCGAGGAGACGGGCTTCGCCGCCGACTCGGCGTCGGTCATCGGCGACGTGTGGTGTTCGACGGGCGTCCTCCGGCACCGCCGCGGCTTCGTCTTCGCCGAGGGCCTCACGCCGGTCGAGCGCGACCTCGACGACAACGAGTTCCTCTCGGTCCGCGCCGTGTCGGTCGAGGAAGCCATCGAGCGGGCGACCGAACCGCCGACGAACGACGCGACCGTCGAGGGCGTGCTCTTCGCCCGCGACGAGGGCCTGTTGTAAATGGTCGACGAGGTCTCCCCCGCAGCAGTCGAAGAACTCCTCGACGGCGAGGACCCGCCGCTCGTCGTGGACGTGAGCACGGAGGCGGAGTTCGCGCTCGGGCACGTGCCGGGGAGCATCAACGTCCCGCTTTCGAACCTCGTTTCGCATCTCGACCGCGTCGCGGGCGCAGAACGCATCGTCACCGTCTGCCCGCGGGGCGAGGCGAGCGTGCAGGCCGTCCGCCTGCTGTCGGCCTACGAGGGGACCGAAGACGCCCGCATCCAGAGCATGGCCGGCGGGCTCGCGGCGTGGGACGGCCCGCTCGAAGAGGGCCTCGACGAGGGTGCGGACGGCGACGAAGAAGACGGCGACGAGAGGAACTGAACGGCGTCGCTGGGCGGTGACGCGACTGGAGACGCGAACGGTCGGGGAATTGGCGGACTAACGGCTCGCGCGCGCTGACTTGCTTCGAAAAAATCTCGACGGCGGGCTAACTCAGAGGTCGGTCACGCGACGTTGAACCCCTTTTCGCGGAGGAAGTCCTCCACGCGGCCGCGGTGGTTGCCTTGGAGTTCGATGGAATCGTCTTCGACGGTTCCACCGCAAGCGAACTTCGACTTGAGGTCCGACGACAGGCTGTCCATGTCGACGTCCCTCGGGTCGAATCCCTCGATGACTGTAACCTCTTTTCCGTAGCGGCGCTCGTCGATGCGGATGACTATCTCCTGAGACTCTTTCGCCACGTCCTCGCAGACGCAGAGCTCTTCAGGGAGCCCGCACGTCGAGCAGACTTCCGACATTACAGTGTGGACCTACAAGATGGGGATATTAAACAGTATCGGGAGGCGGGGTCGCCGTCCGCGCCCTCAAGCGCCCGAGTCGTCCGTGGACGACGTTTCCGATTCGTCGTCCGTCGTATCGTCGTCGGTCGCGGTCGTATCGTCGTCGGACCGCTCGTCGGCGGGGGGTACCGCGACATCGCTCCCGTCGGCGTCCTTCGCCCGCTTGTCGTTCCCGGGCGGCGTCTCCGGGGCGTTGCCGCGGTCCGGGCCGTCGGCGGCCCCGTCGGATTCGCCACCGGCCACATCGGTCACGGTTCCGTTAGTTGCGTTTCCGTCGGTCTCGGTTCCGTTGGTCGCGTTCCCGGCGTCGGCGCGGGCGTCCGCGGCGCGGTCGCTCGCCTCAGAACGCGAGTTTCCCGGGGCGTCACTCCGCCCCGCGTCGTCGGGTCGTCCGCCGGCGTCGGTTTCCGTCTCGTTTGCGGCGCGCTCGCGGCCGATGCCCTTGCCGGGGTTCCCCGCGATTCCGCGGGCGATTTCGGCCACTTCGGGGCCGGTGAGTTCGCTCGCGTTCGTGCGGAGCCGGTCGAGTTCGGCCGTCTCGACGCCGCGGGCCGAGAGCTCTTGGGCGGGGACCGTCGAGGCGGCGTCAGTCGTCTGGTTCAGCATACTCCGAGTGCGCTCGATGTCGGCGACCGTCCGGGTCAGTCGCGCGCGGTACTGGCCCTCGGAGAGCGTCCCGTTTTCGCGCTGGGCTTCGAGGCGGTCCCTGCGCTGTTCGAGTTCGGTGAGGCGCTCGCGGACCGTCTCGACCTGCGTGGCCACGACCGCGGCCTTCGAGGCGTTCGAGTTCGCGTTCGCGAAGCGCGCGTCGAAGCTGCGGCGTTCGAGTTCGCCGTTGGTCTCCGAGCCCTGTACGCCGATGACGGCGGACAGGCGCTGCCCGGGAAGCGTCTCCGACGACGCGGCGCTGTCGTTGCCCGCCGTGTCGGTGGTCGCGCTGTCGTTCGCGGTCGTCTGTGCGACGGGCGCGGCGACCGAACCATCGGTGGCCGCGGCCGCCGTTCCCGTCGGTCCGGCCGAGGCGGCGAGAGCGAGCGGTGCGCCCACCGTCGCCAGCAACACGGCGGCAGCGACGGCGAGCACAGCGGTTCGTCGACTCATCACCCTCGTTTTGGAACTCCGTTCCGATATAAGCGTGCGGTCGTGCCCCCGAATCAACCCCAGTCAACGGCAGTTTGAGAGTCGCGTTCGGGGCGACGCCGTCTCCCGATTAGGAACTGACCACCGACCGAAACGGTCGTAAGAAATTTATACCCCGTTCGAGTCGCCGTCGTCGTCGGGGGCGTCCGCGCCTCCGTCGTCGTCTTCGGGCAGTCGCAGGACGTTCTCGCGGCCGAGGCGGAAGCCCTCGATGGTCCCCTCGTCGCGCATCCCGCGGACGACCTTGCTCGTCTTCGCGTCGGTCCAGTCGAGCGCGCCGGCGACCTCCTGTTGCTTGATGCGGCCCCCGCGGGACTCGATGAGCCGGAGGACGCGCTCTTCGTTGCTGAGGAGTTCCGGCGGCGGACTCGGCTCGCCGTCGTCGCTCGCGTCGGACTGGTCGGTATCGTCGGCGGCGGCGGTATCTTCACCGACATCGGCGGTCGCCCGCGAGGTCGCGGCGTCGTCGGCCGCCGGTTCCGAACCGGCTTCGTCCGCGGTCGCGGCGGTCGAGTCGGCGGGTGCGTCGGCGTCCGTCCCGCCGGTCGCGTCGACTGCACCTGCACCGCCGTCGCCGCCGCCGAGCGCGCCCCGCGAGCGGAGATAGACCGCGCCGGCACCGACGAGAACGACGAGCGCGAGCGCGAGTGCGATGAGCGCGGTCGTCGTCGGGAACGGGTCGTCGCCCGCGGCGGGCGTCTCGGAGTCGCCCGGCGTCGGTGTGGGCGTGGGCGTCGCCGAGGGTTCCGAGCCGCCAGCGCCGCGTTCGAGGACGACGTTCGGCTCGCCCGAGACGAACTCGGTCTGGGTTCCGCGCCAGATGACCGCGTTCTCGCGGGTCTCGTCGCCCGCGGGCTCGACGGTCGTCGCGCCGTAGTCGTCGGGCCACGAGAGGATGAGCCGGGAGCTACTGTCGAGGAAGAAGCCCTCGATGGCGTCGCCGACGACGAGTCGGTCGCCGTCGACCGCCGCGAAGTTGGACCACTCGAAGGAGTAGCTGACGACGCCGAAGCTATCGGGGAGCGACCGCGTCTCGGCGGCGACCGAGACGTTCGTCGCGGCCATCTCCCGGCCGGTGGCGTTCTCGGCGGCCCCGACGGTCGAGGCGATGCGCTCCGCGAACGCCGCGGTGTAGTCGTCGGGATTGGCCCGCACGTCGTCTTGGAGCGACCGGAAGGCCTCGGTCGTGTTCTCGTCGTCGAGCCGGGTCCAGTACTGAATCTCCCAGCGGGCGTCGCCGCGCTCGGAGACCTCGACGACGATTCGCGTGCTGTCGGGTTCGACGCCCTGCTGGACGAGCGGTTCGACGCCCGGACCGCTCGCGGTGCTCTCCTGTGCGGCCGCGGTCGGCGCGACCACGGCGAGCACGCAGAGGGCGGCACACAGGAGTGCGAAGACAGCGTCTCGTGTCGCCATTGGGCGTTCGTGCGAGCGCACGCAGAAAAAGTGACGCGGTTCTTCGTGCCGCTCAGTCCGTCCAGCGTCTGACGAGCGGCAGACGACCGCGGACGACGGCGTTCGCCGCGGCCACGGCCTCGTCGGCGTCGGCGCGGGTGACGCCGTCGCCGTACTTCGCGCGCTCGTAGAGGCGGCCGACCTGTCGGGTCCGCTCGTCGACGCCGACGCGGGACAGCGAGTCGAGATACGCCCTGACCGTCTCGCCGGGGCGACGCGGCCGGTACTCGCGTTCGAGGGCGAGTTCGAGGCGGTCGTACGCCCGGAACACGTCGGCGGCCGGCGAGTCGGTGCGCCGCTGGTACGCCGCGGTCGCAAACCGGAGGTGCGCCGGGAGCCGCGTTCGCCTGACGCCGGCGGCGACGCCGAGGAGGCCGACGAGACCGACGAACAGCGTCTCCCGAGACGGCAGTTCGGGGAGGAGGCCGCCGCCCTCGTCGTCTTCGGCCGCGCCGTCGCCCGCGGGGGTGACGCCGAGGCGCTCGTCGATACCGGGGCCCGGCGGGCTGCCGCCGGCGGGCGTCGCGTTCGTCTCGGTCCCGTTTTCGGTCGGCGTCTCGGTGTCGGTCGCGGTCGGCGTGGGCTCGTCGGTCTCGTTGGACTCGGCGTCCGTCTCGTCGGTGTCGATGCCCGTCTGGCCCTCGTCGCGGGCGTCGCTGAGCGTCGTCGATTCCGCGTCCTCTCGGGGGCCGGCGGGCGTCGGGTCGAAGCGCACCCAGCCGGTGTCCTCGAAGTAGACTTCGACCCACGCGTGGGAGTCGAGGCCGCGGACGACGTAGCGGTCGTCACCGACCTGCTCGCCGGTCGTGTAGCCGGTGACGAACCGCGCGGGGACGCCCTCAGAGCGGAGGAGCACGACCATCGTCGAGGCGTAGTAGGTGCAGTAGCCGGCGTCCATCTCGAAGAGGAACGACTCGGCGATGTCGCCGTCGGGTCGAGACACCCGAAGCGAGTACTCCTTGTTGGCTTCGAGCCACTCCTCAACCGCGACGGCCTTGTCGTAGGGCGTCTCCGCGTCGCCCGCGATTTCGGCGGCGCGGTCGCGAACGCGGTCGGACGTGCTGTCGGGCAGCGCGAGATACCGCTCGCGTATCTCGTCGGGGTAGTCGGTTCCCGTCCGCCGGAGCGACGCCGCGGTGTGCTGCGGGACCTCGCTCGTGACGTTGTAGGTCTCCCCGATTTCGACGGTGCGGTCGGGCCGGAGGTTCCCCTGTTGAGTGACGAGCGTCTCGTTTTCGACCTCGCCGGAGACGGCGACGGGCCGCCACGCCGCGGGCATCGAATCGAGCGGCGTCGCCGGCGTGACGGTTTGGCGGACCAGCCGCGAGGGGCCTTCGGGACCGGTCAACCGGCCGCCCTCGTAGTCGCGGGTGTCGCCGGTCCTGACCCAGCCGTCGCCGGTGTAGCGGTCGAACGTCGCGGTCTGCCAGTAGTCCGGCGAGGTGCTCTGGACCTCGAAGCGGACCTGCGGCGAGAGACTGATGCTCCCGACGATTGAGATGCGGTCGTCCGCGCTCACGAGGCTGGCTTCGACGGTCGGCTCCTCGGCCACGCCCCCGTCGGGGATGACCGGCGACCCGCCCGCGCCGGGGAGGACCGTGACGGTAGCAGAGAGCACGACCATCGCGGCGAGGACGATTGTCAGCACGTCGAGTTGGCCGCCGGCGCTCCCGAAGCGGTCGATGCCGTCGAAGCCGACCGCGGCCATGCCCGCGCCGACGCCGAGGAGCGTGAGCGTCCCCGTCGCGTCGGTGGTGAGGACGAACAGGCCGAGGCCGCTCCCGGCGACCGCGACGGCCGGCGCGATTCGCCCGCGGACCGCGAGATACCACGCGAGGAACACCGGGCCGGGCGTCACCGCGAGCGCCCACACGTCGGCCGACAGGAGCCGGAGCGCCGAGAGGCCGCTGAGGAGCGCGAACGTGTCGGCCAGGAGGCGCTCCGGCGAGAGCAGCGCGACCTGGCTCTCGGGGAGCGCGAGGAAGTACGCCGCGAAGCCGCCGCCGGCGATGAGAACCGCGAGGCCGAGCGCGTATCTGGGGCGGAGCGTCCACCCCACCACGGTAGCGAGGCCGAGCGTGCCCGCCGCGAGGAGGACGAACTGGTCGCGGCGACCCACGACGTCCGTGATGTCGTAGACGACCGCGAGGAACGCGCCGATGAGGACCAACGACGCCGCCGTGGCGAGGAGGCCCGCGGGGACGCCGAAGACGGTGTTCGTCGAGCCGGCAGAAGCAGACGACGACTCGCCGGCGACCGTCACGCCGACACCCCCGAGTCGGGTCGGCGGGTTCCGACGCGACTCGCCGGATTCCGGTTCGACCCACCCACTGCGTCGCCGTCGGCGCGCAGGCGGTCGAACGTGGTCTCGCGGCCGCCGAGCGCGACCCGGGTCTTCCCGGCGTCGCCGCTGACGACGACCGCGGCGGTCTCGTCGGGGACCGACCCCGAGCGGAGCCGCGAGAGGTGGCCGAGGACGCGCCGTCGGTCGCCGGGCGTCGCCTCGACGACCCCCGCGGGCGAGGTGAGGTGGACCGGAACCCCGGCGTCGAGGAGCGCACAGCAGAGCGCCGCGGCCGCCTCCGCCGCGTCGTCCTCGTGGCCGTCGGTCGCGCCGGCCGAGACGCGCACCGCGTCGGCCGTGACCCGGTCGGCGTAGGCTTTCACCACGAGGTCGCCGGACTTGGCGCTCGACTTCCAGTGGATGTCGCGGAGCGGGTCGCCGGGGACGTACTCCCGCAGGCGGTCGAACTCGGCGCGCTCGTCGGTTCGCCCCGCGTCCGCGAGTGCCGAGAGGTCGCGGCGGGCGGTCGCGCCGAGCGACCGGACCCGCGGGAAGACGAGCACTTCGGTCGTCCCGCCGGCGGTGAACGACGTCGAGAACAGGCCGAGGATGTCGCGGGCGACGACGGTCGCCGGACCGAGCGTCGCCGGGCCGCGACCGCGGTAGGTCACTTCGTAGTCGATGCGGCCGTCACCGACGACCGAATCGACCGCGGTGTCGCCGTCGAGACCGGGCGACAGCGCGTCGGTGACGGTGGCCGGAAACGGCCGGTCGGCGTCGATATCGAGCGAGACGGTGTGGGTCTCGCCGGGGAAGCCGTCGTCGGGCGCGACGCGTTCGACGCGGGGCGGCGAGACGCGCCAGACCTGCACCGCGCCGACGACGAGGCCGACGGCGACCGGGACGACGACGGCGTTGAGCGCCCGCGGGCCGTAGGCGACGGCGTTGGCGACGCCGACGACCACGACCGCGACGGCGACCCAGCCGCGGAGGGTGAGCCGCATCGGTCTCACTCGACCGGGACGGTGTCGAGCGCCCGCTGGACCACGTCGCGGCCGGCGCGCTCGTCGGTCGTCCGAATGCGGTGGGCCCAGACGCTCCGCACCTCGCGTTGCACGTCGTCGGGGACGACGTAGTCGCGGGCGTCGAGTGCGGCGCGGGCCTGCGCGGCGCGGACGAGGGCGATGGAGCCGCGGGGGCTCACGCCGAGGTCGGCGCGCGCTCTGGTGTCGGCGGCGAGCCGAGAGACGTAGCTGCGGACCGGCTCGCTCACCGTCACGTCGAGGATGCGCTCGCGGGCGTCGCGCACGTCGCCCGCCGATGCGACGGGTTCGAGCGACTCGATGGGATGGTGGCCGGAGACGCGGCCGAGCAGTTCCGTCTCCTCGGCCTCGTTGGGGTAGCCGAGGTGAATCTTCTTCATGAACCGGTCGAGTTCGGCCAGCGGGAGGTCGTACGTCCGGTCGGGTTCCACGTCGTTCTGCGTGGCGATGACGGTGAACGGGTCGGGGACGCGGCGGGTGACGCCGTCGACGGTCACCTGAAGCTCCTCCATGACTTCGAGGAGCGCGGCCTGCGTCTTCGGCGGCGCGCGGTTTATCTCGTCGCCGAGGACGACGTTCCCGAAGACCGGTCCCTCGCGAAACTCGAACTCGCTGGTCTGTTGGTTGAACACGTTCACGCCCGTCACGTCGGACGGGAGGAGGTCGGGCGTGAACTGGATGCGCTCGAACTCCCCCTCTATCGAGGTGGCGATAGCGCGGGCGAGCATCGTCTTGCCGACGCCCGGCACGTCCTCCAACAGGAGGTGGCCGCGGGCGAACAGCGCCACGATGATGTCTTCGATGGCGTCGTGGTGGCCGACGATGACCCGTTCGACGTTCTCGGAGATTCGTGTCGCGAGGTCCGACACCGCCTCGACCGAGGGCGCGGGGTCGAAGTCGGCGTCTGCATGTGCATCAGTCATTGATATCCCGGATGCCCCGCCGACCGTCCGCACCGCCGACGGGTCTCTGCGTGTTAGTATTGCCTCAGCCTACCTAACCTTGCTGGGTGTGTACATTGGCCTTGCTGGTCGCCCACACGCCGCAGTCGCGGGCGGCGGCGCGGACGGGCGACCGCCCACCGCATCGTTCCCGGCCGTTTTTATTGCTCGGCCGCCCGCCTTGTGGGTATGAACGCGGACGCCCAGCAGGAGGCGGTGTACGGCGCGCCGCCGGAGATGCTGGCAGTGCGAGACGACCTGACGCCGATGCTCTCGCAGTACGCCGACCTCTGCGAGGAACACGACGACGCCGTCGTGCTGTTTCAGGTCGGCGACTTCTACGAGGCGTTCTGCGGCGCGGCGGAGGCCGTCGCCCGCACCTGCGAGGTGACGCTGACCCAGCGCGAGGACTCCACCGGGACGTGGCCGATGGCGGGCATCCCCATCGACAACGCCGCGGGCTACCTCGAACGCCTGCTCGACGCCGGCTACCGGGTCGCGCTCGCGGAACAGGTCGAAGACGCCGAGGAGGCGTCCGGCCTCGTCGACCGCGCGGTCACCCAACTCATCACGCCCGGCACCGTCGTCGACGAGGAACTGCTCGACGCCGGGCGGGCGACCTACCTCGGGGCGGTCGCTCGGGGCGGCGGCGACGGCGAGAACGGAAGCGACGACGACGCCGAGGGCGACACCTACGGCCTCGCCGTCGTGGACGTGTCGACCGGCGAATGCCTCGTCACCGGTGCGGACCGCGCGCTGGCGCTCGAAGAACTCGAACGCCTCGCGCCCGCCGAACTCGTCGTCGGTCCCGACTGCGACCTCCCGGACCTGTCGTTCGACCCGATGGAGACGCCGTTCGAACCGGGGGCGTTCGACGCCGACGCGGCCCGCGAGACGCTGTCGGCCTACGCGCCCCGGCCGGACGCCGTGGTCGAGTCGGACGCCGAACTCCGGGCGGTCGGCGCGGCGCTCGCCTACGCCGAGTACGCCCAGGGCGACTCGAAACTGGCGTACGTCACCCGCGTCACGCGGTTCGACCCCCGCGAGTTCCTCCAACTCGACGCGACGGCCATCCGGAGCCTCGAACTGTTCGAGTCGCGGAGCGCCCGGGCGGGAAGCACGCTGTTTTCGGTCCTCGACGAGACGGCCTGCGCGCTCGGCCGCCGCCGACTGGAGGCGTGGCTCCGCCGCCCGCTCGTCGACCGCGACCGAATCGAGGCCCGACTGGACGCCGTCGAGGCCCTCTGCGACGACGCGCTCGCCCGCGCCGACCTCCGAGACCACCTCTCGTCGGTGTACGACCTCGAACGGCTCGTCGCCCGCGTCTCCCGGGAGCGCGCCGACGCCCGCGACCTGCGCTCGCTGAAGACGACGCTCGACCGAGTGCCGGAAATCCGCGAGGCGCTCGCCGGAACCGATTCCGACCTGCTTTCGGACCTGCGCGACTCGCTGGACGAGCTCGAAGACGTGCGCGACCTCGTCGGCGACGCGGTCGTCTCCGACCCGCCGCAGGAGATTACCGAGGGCGGCGTCATCGCCGACGGCTTCGACGCCGAACTGGACGACGTCCGCGGCACCGCCGAGGCGGGCCGCGAGTGGGTGTCGAACCTCGAAGCCCGCGAGCAGGAGCGCACCGGCATCGACTCGCTGGAGGTCGGTTACAATCAGGTCCACGGCTACTACATCGAGGTGACGAACCCGAACCTCGACCGCGTCCCCGACGACTACCAGCGCCGACAGACGCTGAAGAACTCGGAGCGGTTCTACACGCCCGAACTGAAGGAGCGCGAGGACGAGATTCTCCGCGCCTCGGACCGCGCCGACGCCCTCGAATACGACCTGTTCTGCGAGGTGCGCGCCGACGTGGCGACCGAATCGGCCCGGGTTCAGGCCGTCGCGGACGCCCTCGCGGACCTCGACGTGCTCCGAACCCTCGCGGACGTGGCGGTGGCGAACGACTACGCCCGACCCGAGTTCCACGCGGGCGACACGGACGAGAGCGCCGGCATCCGCATCGACGCCGGCAGACACCCCGTCGTCGAGCGCGCGCAGGACGAGTTCGTGCCGAACCCCGCGGACCTCCCGCGGGGGAGCGTCGCGCTCGTCACCGGCCCCAACATGTCCGGGAAGTCGACGTACATGCGGCAGGTGGCGCTCGTCACACTCCTCGCGCAGGTCGGGAGCTTCGTCCCGGCGAAATCGGCCCGACTGCCGGTCCTCGACCGCGTGTTCACCCGCATCGGCGCGTCCGACGACATCGCGGGCGGCCAGTCCACGTTCATGCGCGAGATGAGCGAGCTGACCGAAATCCTCCACAACGCCACCGGCGACTCGCTCGTCCTCCTCGACGAGGTCGGCCGCGGCACCTCCACCGCCGACGGCCTCGCCATCGCCCGCGCGGCCACCGAGTTCCTCCACGACGAGGTTGGCGCGACGACGCTGTTTGCGACCCACTACCACGACCTCACCGACGCGGCCGACGACCGCGCGGGCGTGTTCAACCTCCACTTCACCGCCGCGCGGCGCGACGGCGAGGTCACGTTCCTCCACAGCGTCGCCGACGGCCCCTCGTCGTCGTCCTACGGGGTCGAAGTGGCGCAGTTGGCCGGCGTGCCCGCGAGCGTGGTCGAGCGGGCGCGAACCCTCGTGGACGAACCCGAGACCGACGCCGACGCCGAGCGCGCGACCGACACAGGAAGGGACGGCGTCGCCGCCGCCGCGAACGGCGAGGTCGACGAGGCCGCCGAAGACGGCACGCTCGCGGCCTACGTCGATGGGCTGGAGAACGGCCACCGAGAGAGCGAGAATCCGAGCCGAGCGACCGCGACGGCCGAAACGACCGAACCGAACCCCGAACTCGAAGTCGTCGCCGAGGCGCTCCGCGAGGCCGACCTCGTGGACACCACGCCGCTGGAGGCGCTGAACCTCCTGTCGGACCTCAAAGGAAGACTCGAATGATTCACCGACTCGACCCGGAGACGCGGTCGAAAATCGCCGCCGGCGAGGTCGTCGCCCGGCCCGCGAGCGTCGTGGTCGAACTGATTGAAAACGCGCTCGACGCCGGCGCGGAGACCGTCGAAACCGACGTCGACGGCGACGGCACCGACCGAATCCGCGTCGCAGACGACGGTCATGGGATGGCCGAGGCCGACGCCGCGCTCGCGGTCGAGCGACACACGACGAGCAAGCTTGCGGCGGCCGACGACCTCGAAACCGTCGAGACGCTCGGCTTCCGGGGCGAGGCGCTCCCGAGTATCGCCGCGGCCGCCGCCCGCCTCGAACTGACGACGAACGACGGCGGCCCGCGGGGAACGCGAGTCGTCGTCGACGGCGGCGAGAACGCGCCCGGTGGCGAGCGCGACAAGACCGTCTCGCCCGCGGGTCGGGCGCGCGGGACGACCGTCGACGTGACCGGCCTGTTTGCCGACCGCCCGGCGCGGAGGAAGTCGCTCGCGTCGTCGAAAGCCGAGTTCGCCCGCGTCTCGGCGGTCGTCACGCGCTACGCGCTCACGCGGCCGGACGTGCGGTTCGTCCTGCGACACGACGGCCGCGAGACGCTCGCGACGCCCGGCACCGGCCGCTTCGCCGACGCGCTCTTGGCGGTGTACGGCCGCGACGCCGCGAGCCACGCCTCGACGTTCGACGCGGCGCGGGAGGTCGAGGCCGCGGGCGAGACGGCCACGGTCGACGTCGACGGCGCGCTCTGTCATCCCGAGGTGACGCGGTCCCGACGCGACCACGTCCACGTCTCGGTCAACGGCCGCGCCCTCGCCGAACCGCGACTCCGCCGGGCGGTCGCGGACGGCTACGGGACGCTGCTTCCCGACGGGCGCGAACCGGTCGGCGTGGTCAGAGTCCGCCTGCCGCCCGCGTGGGTCGACCACAACGTCCACCCCGCGAAGGACGAGGTGGGCTTCAGAGACGCCGACGCGGTCGCCGAGGCGGTCGAGGCGAGCGTCCGCGACGCGCTCTCGACGGCCGACCTCCGGCGGAGCGGCGAGGTGGCGATGGACCTCGATAGCTCGCTCGCGCCCGTCGAGGCCGCCTCGGTGTTCGACGACCTCCGCGTCATCGGGCGCTTCCGCGGCCTGTACCTGCTCTGTGAGGCCGACGACGAACTCCTCGTCGTCGACCAGCACGCGGCCCACGAGCGCATCAACTACGAGCGACTCCGCGAGGCGGTCGAATCGGCGGGCATCGACTCGGCCGCCGTCGACCCGCCGGCGACCGTCTCGCTGTCGCCGGCCGACGCGGCGCTCCTCGACGCGAACCGCGACCTCGTCGAAAAACTGGGGTTCCGCGTCGTCGAGTTCGGCGAGGGGGGCGGAACCGGAACGTACCGCGTCGAAGCGGTCCCGGCACCGCTCGGTCGCCCGTTCGCCCCGGACGCGCTCGCGGACGTGGTGGCCGACGTCGCCGCCGGCGACGACGCCGACCCACGGGACGAACTGCTGAAAGACCTCGCGTGCCACCCGTCCATCAAAGCCGGCGACGACCTCACCGACGACGAGGCCGCGCGGTTAGTCGAGCGACTCGGCTCGTGCGGGACGCCCTACACCTGCCCGCACGGCCGACCCACGGTGCTCGCCATCGACGAGGAGACGTTCGTCCGCGGATTCGGCCGACGAAGCGGTCGGCTCGGGTAGCATTCCTTGGGAGCAACGTTGTCGAGCCACCCCGACGGAGTCGTGCGAAGTGGCGCGGTGGCTCGTGCGGGAATAGTTACCGAATGATTACTATATTTGTGCGCCCGGCCGCTACCAGTCCTTGCAGTCCAGACAGACGTACTCGTCGCCGTCGAGCCACCGCTTTTGGACCGACTCTCCGCACTGCGGGCACGCCGCGGGTTCGGGCGTCCATCGGTAGGTGGCGAGCGTGCTCACGTCGCGGTCGTCGGCGTCGCTGGCATTGGTGTCGCCGGCATCGGGTGAGTCGTCAGCGCCGTCGACAGCCGTCGGTTCGTCGGCAGCGCCATCGACAGCCGTCGGTTCGTCGGCAGCGCCGTCGTCGCCGCCGGCGAAGTCGTCGAGCGAGCGGTTCGGCATGACTCAGCGTCCGTGGGCGCGGTCCTTATCGGTGCCGACCGAGCGGCGCGGTGGACGACCGCCGCGAACCGGGGGGCGAGGCGAGTTCCACCGGACGGGTGAGCGCCGTGCGAAACCCACACAATCAATACCCCCGAATCCCGAGAGTCGCGCATGGCAACACTCACGGACTTCGTCATCGCGCTCCTCACGAGCGTCCTCGAACTGGTGGTGACCTTCGCCGACGTGGCGCTGAGCGACCCGCTCTCGACGGTGAGTTTCCTCTTCGGCAACATCTTCATCCTGCTCGCTGTCGGCGCGTTCGCCTACGTCGCCCTCGGCGCACTCGGCGCGGAACTCGGCATCATCGGTGTCGGCTCGTCGAACGGTAGGCCGCCGCAGCGAGAGTAATCGCTTCTTCGAGGTCGGGGCCGACCGGCGACCCGACCACGACGCCGTCGGCGTGTTCGAGCACCGCGTCCATCCGGTCGGCAACGTCGTCGGGCGTGCCGGCCATCGAGAAGGCGTCTATCATCTTGGGGGTGACGAGGTCGAACGCCTCGGAGAAGTCGCCCGCCGAAATCTTCTCGCCGATGTCGCCCGCGAGGTCGGCGTCGATGCCGTGTCTGTCGAGGACCGGCGGGGCCGCCCCCGCGGCGATGAAGGCGACAGGCGGGCGGGCGGCCTCGCGGGCCGCGTCCGCGTCTTCCGAGACGGAGACGCTGGCGTAGGCGGCGAGCGTGAACTCGCCGCGGGAGTCGGGGCGGTCCTCGACGCCGATATCGACCTGTTCTCTCGCCCACGCGAGGTCGTCGGGGTGCGAGCCGTTGAACAGCAGGCCGTCGGCGTGCTTGCCGGCCATGCGACACATGTGCGGGCCCTCGCCGCCGACGTACACCGGCACCTCGCCGGGCACGTCGAAGTTGAGGCCGGCGTCGGTCGCCTCGAACGTGCCGTCGTGGCTGACGCGCTCGCCGTCCCAGAGCTTCTGTGCGACCTTGAACGCCTCCAGCACGGAGCGGAGGCCGCGCTCGTCTTCGAGGCCGAGGTTGCGGAGCGTCGAGGGGTCGCCCGGGCCGATGCCGAGGAGGCCGCGACCGCCCGAGGCCTCGGCGACGGTCGCCACCTTGCCGGCGAGCGTCACGGGGTGTAGCTCGTAGGGGTTGGCGACGCCGGGGCCGAGGCGGATGTCGTCGGTCTCGGCCGCGAGTCGCGCGAGGACCGCGAAGGGGTCGCGGTTGTTGTAGTGACACGAGACGAAACACGAGTCGTAGCCCTCGCGTTCCGCCTGCGCGCCCAGTTCGACGAGGTCGTCGACGGGATGTTCCGGGGTGAGTTCGAGTCCGAGCATGGTGTGAACGTAGTGTGAGCGTGGTGTGAGCGTGGAATGGTGAAGCGGGTCGTCAGGGGTCGTAGCGCCACTCGCGGAGCGCCTGTCGCACGAAGTCGCCGTCGATGTCGCGGAAGTGGGCGTCGCTTTCGCCGTGGTCGCCCCACTCGAAGTCGCGGACGACGACGACGGGCGTGCCGCCGTCGCCCTCTCCCTGCACGAGGTTGGCGGCCGCGGCGAGTTCGTCCACGACGCTCTCGACGGTGACGCCGAGTTCGCGGCCGTCGCGGTCGGCCTCGCCGCGCCAGTCGCGCGAGGCGCTCAGGCCCGCCCAGCCGATGGCGACGCCGCGCTGGCCGTGGCGGAACGGCCGGCCGCAGGTGTCGGTGACGACGACTCGGTCGGCGTCGACGCCGGCGCGGATGCGCTCTGCCGACTCGCTGGGGCGCTTCGGGAGCAACAGCAGGTCGTGGTCGGGGACGTTCGAGCGGTCGATGCCGGCGTTGACGCCGACGTGGCCGAACCGCGTCTCCGTCAGGAGGAACGGCTCCGACATGACGAGGTCGACGCTCTCTTCGAGGACCGCCTGCGCGAACCGCGGGTCCTTCTCGTCGCCGGTCAGTTCGGCGAGGCGAGCGGCGAGTTCGCGCGCCCGCGGGCCGGCCGGGAAGTCGTCGAGGTCCGCGAACCGCCCTTCGGCCTTCGAGACGACGGTGGAGGCGACGCAGACCACGTCGTCGGGCCGGAGGTCGACGCGCTCGGAGACGAGGGCGGCGAGGTCGTCGCCCTCGCGAATCTCGGGCACGTCGGGGACGGGAAACAGCTCCATACCGCTTCGGAGGGCGAGGGCGGTGAAAAACGACGGGATGCTGGCGAACCGGGCCGGTATCGCAGGCGGGCGACCGGAAGCGGCTCAGCTGCGAGACAGCGCGACGACGCGCCGACCTCAGTCGTCGCGGACGACCTCGACCGACACCGAGCCGTCGGTGACCGTGCCGACCATCATCGTCGCGTCGTCGCCCGGGTTCGCCGCCGTCGCGGTGCCCGGGTTGAGGACGCGGACGCCGTCGACCACCTCGTCGACCACCTCGTGGATGTGGCCCGCGACGCCGACCGCGTCGGTGCCCGCGGCGTCTCTGACCGTCTTCGCGACGCGGGACTCGTAGCCCGTTCGCGTGCCCGTGCCGTGAGTGACGACGAACGTGAGCCCGTCGACCTCGACGATTTCGACGAACGGGAGGTCGATGCCCGGCGGGTCGACGTTCCCGCTGACGCCGACGAACCGCGCCGAGAGGTCGCGGAGGCGGTCGAGCGTGGCCGGCGAGTCGAAGTCGCCCGCGTGAATCACGAGGTCGGCCTCGCGGACCCTGGCTTCGACCCACGAGGGAATCCCGTCGGCCCGCCCCGGAACGTGCGTGTCGCTCAGGATGGCGAGTCGCATACCGACACCACGCGACCGGCCTGAATAGTCGTTTTGTCAGTCGCGGCCGTAAGTCACGATATGCCACACGTCGTCACCGTCTTCCTTCGACACGACGGCCGCGTCCTCCTCACCCGCCGGAGCGACGCCGTCGGAACGTATCAGGGCCGCTGGGCCGGCGTCTCCGGCTACGTCGAGGGCGACCCCGCCGACGCCGAGCGCGACGCCCGGCGCGAACTCGCCGAGGAGGTCGGCGTCCGCGAGACCGACGCCGAACTCGTCCGTGCTGGGGAACCCCTCACGGTCACCGACGAGGGCCGCGAGTGGACCGTCCACCCGTTTCTGTTCGACGCCGAGAGCCGCGATATCGACACCAACGAGGAACTCGCCGCGGTCGAGTGGGTCCACCCGACCGCGATTCGGGAGCGCGAGGCGGTCCCCGGACTGTGGGCGACCTACCGCCGGGTCGCGCCCGCGGTCGAGACCGTCGCCGACGACGAGACCCACGGGTCGGCGTGGATTTCGCTCCGGGCGCTGGAGGTCCTGCGCGACGCCGCCGCCGAGGCGGACTCGTTGGAGGCGGTCGCATCGGTCGCCCGGCGACTCCGCGACGCCCGCCCGAACATGGCCGCCGTCGAGAATCGCGTCAACCGCGCCATGGCGGAATCGGATTCCGACCCCGAATCGGTTCGCCGCCGCGCCGAGGCGGCCATCGACGCCGCCGCCGAAGCCGACGACGCGGCGGCCGCCCGCGCGGCCGAACTCATCAGAGAGCGCGGGGTCGACCGACTCGCCACGCTCTCGCGGTCGGGGACCGTCCTCGCGGCGCTCGAAGCCGCCGAGGCCGCCGCAGTCGCCGTCCTCGTCTCCGAATCCCGACCCGGCGGCGAGGGCGTCGGCGTCGCGGAACGGCTCGCCCGCGACGGGCGGGACGTGACGCTAACCACCGACGCGGCGCTCCCCGGACTCGTCGCGGCCGGCGGGGCCGACGCCGTCTTACTCGGAGCCGACTCGGTGCTCGCGTCCGGCGGCGTCGTCAACAAGGTCGGAAGCCTCCCCGCCGCGCTCGCGGCCGCCCGCGCCGACGTGCCCGTGTTCGCCGTCTGCGCCCGCGACAAGGTGCGCGGCGACGACCGCTTCGCCGGTGAAGACGCGGGCGCGCTGTACGACGGCGAGGCCGCGATAGGAACCGAGAACCCGCTTTTCGAGGTCGTTCCCGCCGACTCGCTCTCGGGGGTCGTCACCGAATCGGGCGTGTTGAACGCGGGCGACATCGGCGCGGTCGCGGCCGAACACGCCGCGCTGGCGGCGTGGGACGACTGAGTCGGGAGTGCGGGGTTCTGGGAACCGCCGGGACCACTGCCGGCGGGGGCAAAAGGGTGGATTCTTGAACGTCCGACCCGGACTCCGACTCGGTGGCGATGACGAAGGTTACCCCCACTCAGCCCCTTGTGATGATAGATTTCATCCGAGCCACCAACTACTGACGACCCGTCGTCCTATCGCTCCGAATCTCGTTGCCCCGGAGCGCCGCGTCCGCGACCGTGGCGCGCCGAATCAGCCGTTTCGAGCTAGCTATTTGCCGCCGAACGACCAAAGAGGGGTGTACCGCCGCACGTTTCTCGGAGTCGTGAGCGCGGCGGCCGCCGGACTCGCGGGCTGTACCGAAGGTAATGTGCGGCCGCCGAGGGGCGGGTGTTCGGCGCGTCGGTCCTGACCGGCGACGCCGAACTCCGAAACGCCGCCAACCTCGTACTCTACGACGAGGCGACCGGAAGCTACTGGAGTCAACTGCTGGCGACCGGCATCTGTGGCCCGCAGTCCGGCGAGCGACTGGCGATTCTCCCGTCGTCGGTGACGACGTGGGGCGAGTGGCGCGCCGACCCTCGACGAGCCCCGAAACCGGACACCGACGCCGAAGCCGCAACGTCCTTCGTGAGCCGCCGCGACCCCTCGGCCATGCACATCGAACGCATCGCGGTCGACGAGTCGGTCGGTCGGACGATGCCCCCGGGGCTGTTCGTCGAGGCGCTTTCGGGCCGCGGCGTGCCCGTCGAGCGCGTCGGCGACGACGAGGAGTTCGGGCCGGGCGACGCGGTCGCCACGTTCGGCCACAGAGACGCCTTCGTCGACGCCGACTGGGTCCACTGCGTCCGCGCCGGCTACGACGAGTTCCCCGTCTCCGACTACGAGGCGGCCGGCACGGCCCTCACGAACAGCACCGGCGTCCACGGGACCACGGTCGGCGAGACGGTCGTCGGCTACATGCTGACGCTCGCCCGCCGCCTCCACGCCTACCGCGACGCCCAGCGCGACCGCGAGTGGGACCTCCCGCGCTACACGGAGCCCTTTACCCTCGACGGCGAGCGCGTCTGCGTCGTCGGCCTCGGCACGCTCGGCCGGGGCGTCGTCGACCGCGCGGCCGCCCTCGGCATGGACGTCGTCGGCGTCCGGCGCTCCGGCGACCCCGTGGAAAACGTCTCGGCGGTGTTCACCCCCGACCGACTGCACGAGGCCGTCGCCGACGCCCGATTCGTCGTGCTGGCGATGCCGCTGACCGCGGAGACCGAGGGCATGGTCGCCGCGCCGACGTTCGAAGCGATGCGCGAGGACGCCTACCTCGTGAACGTCGCGCGCGGCCCCGTCGTCGACGAGGCCGACCTCGTGGCGGCGCTCGACGCCGGCGACATCGCGGGCGCGGCGCTCGACGTGTTCGCCGAGGAACCGCTCCCCGCGGAGTCGCCGCTGTGGGGCTTCGACGAAGTGCTCGTCACGCCGCACGTGAGCGCCGCGACGGGGAAGTACCACGAGGACATCGCGGCGCTCGTGCGGGAGAACGTCGAGAAGATAGCGGCCGGCGAATCGCTCACGAACCGCGTGGCGTGAGTTCGCTTGGGGGGCAGGTCGCGGGGGTGTCGGCGGGACGGCGCGTCGCTCAGAGGAACTTGAACAGGTCGTCGCGGCCCTGTTCGTGGAGGTGCGACCGCAGGGCGTCTTCGAGGTGGGAGATGTCGCCGCGCTTGGCCGTGATGGGCGCGATGACGTTCCGCCACTGCTTCCACGGCGGGAAGAGGCCGAGGCGGTCACAGAGGTCGTTCAGGCGCTCGTCGCGATCGTCGACCTTGTCCATCTTGTTGACCGCGACCACGGTCGGGATGTCGAGTTCGTCGAGGAAAAAGAACATCTCCACGTCGTGGGGGATGGAGTCCTCGGTGGTGTGGCGGTCGATGATGTCGATGACGCTTTTCCCGTCGACGACGAGGACCGCCGCGAGGATGTCGTCGGCGTGCTCCTCGATGTACTGAACCACGTCCGTCTTGATGGCCTCGCGGGTGTCGCGGTCGACGCCGGACATGAAGCCGAACCCGGGCAGGTCGGTGAACATGAAGTGCTCCGCGTTCCAGTCGAAGTGGTTGGGCTTTCGGGTGACGCCGGGCTTCTTGCCCGTCGTGAACTTGCTGTGACCCGTCAGCTCTCGCATCAGGGTGGACTTCCCCACGTTCGACCGCCCGACGAGGACGATTTCGTCGCGGTCCGGTCGGTCTTGGAACATACCGGTGGTTCGCCACCGCGACGGATAAGGTGGGCGGAACGGACCCGCCGGTGCGCGGCGTCGGCGTCGAAAAATCACGTCTCCGGGCGAGTCGCCCCCACAGCGACTCGACGACGACGCGTGAATGCGGCGGCCGCGTCAGTCACAGCCGCCGACCGATGGCTCGCCGGCGTGCTCGTCGAGGAATCGCAGCAGCGGCTCGATTTCGTCGAATCGAGGGCCGCACGCGACGGAACCGCGACGACGGTTCCAGTCGACGAAGCCGGCGTCAGCGAGCTTCGGCAGGTGAACGTGGAACAGTTCCAGCTTCAGTCGGTCGCGGTCGCGGCCGCCACCAACGGCCGCGTCCCGCGTTGCCGCGTCGAGGCGCGTGCGTCGCCGTCGGCGCAGGCCCAACAGCAACCGTCGCCGATGGACGTTTCCGAGGGCGTCGAACGCCTCGTCGAGGCGGGGGGACGCTGTGGCTACCATCGGCGCAACCCCCGTCGAATCCGAACGGGCGTCGCGCGACGGGCGCGAGACGCCGGGATAACGCGGCTTCCGCGAGTCGCTGACAGGCCCCGCTCCGGGCACCCGGCGAACACCACCCGATACCGGTACCGTCGAGAGCGCGGCTCGTCAGTCACACGTCCGTACGCGGCTGCACCACCACGGCGCTGTCGGGCGGCGTACGGCTGTCGATGTCTGTGTGCGTTCACAACTACGTCCCCGAGGGGTCATAGCTAGCAAGCCAGCATTCTCTTTCTGCTTTCACAGTCCGGTCATTGAAGTAGTGCATCCGGGAAGCCGATGGGGCGCGCGTCCGAGTGGGCTGCGGTCACACACGAACGTTGTCGGCCGAAATCCTGCCGAACACGAGCGCGCCCCGGCGGCGACGAGGCCGACCTCCGGGCGCGGTCGTGGCTTTCGGTTGACATAGGTGTTCAATACAGCGGCTGCTAAATGAGAGCCAGCAATGGCCGTAATCGTCGAGTTGACGATTGACTCAGAGAGCTTCGACCTCGGGAGGGTCACCGCCGTGTCGAACGGCGTTCACCTCAAGTTAGAGCGCGTCGTCCCGACCGGCGGTGAGGTCATGCCGTTCTTCTGGGCCCACGGCACGGACTTCGAGGCGTTCGAGCGCGTCGTCCGAGACGACCGGCTCGTCGACGATTTGGCGGCCGTCGCCCGCATCGAAGACCGGGTGTTGTACAAGGTCAACTGGGGAGAGTCCACGTCGAGTCTGACCCGGGTTCTCACCGACAGCGAGGCGACGATTCTCGAAGCCCGCGGCAACGACCCGTGGCTGTTCCGCCTCAGATTCAACGACCACGCGGCGCTCACCGAGTTCCACAACCGCTGTCAGGACGAGGCCATCGAGTTCCACGTCGAGCGCATCTACACTCTCGCGGAGGGCGAACCGGGCGTCTACAACTTCGACATCACCGACGAACAACAGGAGGCGCTCGTCACCGCCGTCTCCGAGGGGTACTTCGAGGTTCCGCGGCGAACCACGCTCAACGAGGTGGCCGACCGACTCGGAATCAGCCCGCAGGCCGCCTCCGAGCGCGTCCGCCGCGGGGCCGACACCGTCCTCCGGAAGGTGCTCTTGTCGCAGTCGGCGGCCGACCTCTCGTAACGACCGACTGGGAGACTGCGCGGCGGCCGGAACCGCTCGCGGCCCGAGCGGGGGAGCTATTGGCCCGGCGCGAGTACGCGACGGCGACGCGATGGACAAAGCGACGCTCCGAACGACGGTGTGGGACGACCTCGAATCGTCGGGCGCGGCCCGGTTCCCCTTCCCGCCGCACGGCCGCATCCCGAACTTTGCCGACGCGACGGCGGCCGCCGAGCGACTCGCGGCGACGCCCGAGTGGGCCGCCGCCGACGCGGTGAAGGCCAACCCGGACGCCCCGCAACTCCCCGTCAGGCGGCGGGCGCTCCGCGAGGGCAAGACCGTCTACATGGCCGTCCCGCGACTCCGCGACGAGGAGTGCTTCTACGAACTCGACCCCGCGCGCATCGACGACGAACACCTCGACAGCGCGCCGACCGTCTCGCACGTCGAGACCTACGCCGACACGGTCGGTCCCGACGCCCTGCCGCCCATCGACCTCGTCGTCTCGGGGTCGGTCGCCGTCTCCGAGGCGGGCGCTCGCGTCGGGAAGGGCGAGGGGTTCAGCGACCTCGAATACGCGGTGTTGCGGGGGCTGGGAGCCGTCACCGCGGAGACGACCGTGGCGACGACGGTCCACGAGCGACAGGTCCGCGACGACCTGCCCGAGCCGGACGCCCACGACGTGCCGATGGACCTCGTCGTCACCCCCGAGCGGCTGGTCCGAACCGAGACCCCGTATCCGCGGCCCGAGGGAATCGACTGGGACGCGCTCCCCGACGAGCGCCTCGACGAGATGCCCGTCCTCCGGCGGTTGCGCGACGAGTCGGGCGCGGTGGGCGAGTAGCCGAGCCCCTGCTTATTTCACCGCCCGGGCCGACGTGAGGCCGTGCGACTCGTACAGGTGTTGGTGCCGACCGGCAAGCGCGAGGCCGTCCTGCGGACGCTCGACGAGGAGGGCGTCGACTACGCCGTCTCCGAGGAGACCTCCGGGCGCGGCTTCGTCGCCGTCGTCACCTTCCCGGTCCCAAAGGAGGCCGTCGAACCGGTGTTGGCTCGGCTCCGCGAAGCGGGCGTCGAGCGCGACGCCTACACCGTCGTCGTCGCGGCCGAGACGGTCGCCTCGAAGCGGTTCGACCAACTGCGCGAGCAGTACGAGGAAGACGACGAGAACGGCGACCGCATCGCCCGCGAGGAGCTGGCCTCGAAGGCCGCCGACCTCGCGCCGTCGGTGTCGACGTACGTGCTCATGACGGTCATCTCGGCGCTCGTCGCCACCGCGGGCCTGCTTCTGGACTCGCCGGCCGTGGTCGTCGGCTCGATGGTCATCGCCCCGCTCGTCGGCCCCGCGATGTCCGCGAGCGTCGGCACCGTCGTCGACGACGACGAGATGTTCGCCCGCGGGGTTCGCCTGCAAGCGCTCGGCGGCCTCCTCGCGGTCGGCGCGGCCGCCGCCTTCGCCTTCCTGCTCAAACAGACCGGGGCGGTCCCGCTGTCCCCCGCGGAGGTGCTGTCGATTCCCGAGGTGGACGAGCGCCTCGCGCCCGACGTGCTGTCGCTCGTCATCGCGCTCGGCGCGGGGGCGGCGGGCGCGATTTCGCTCTCCTCGGGCGTCTCGACCGCGCTCGTCGGCGTCATGATAGCCGCCGCGTTGGTCCCGCCGACCGCCGTCGTCGGCATCGGCATCGCGTGGGGCGCGCCCGAGGCCGTCGTCGGGTCGGCCATCCTCGTCCTCGTCAACATCCTTTCGGTCAACTTCGTCGCCATCGGCGTCCTCTGGCGACAGGGCTACCGCCCCGAGCGCTGGATTCGTCGCGACGAGGCCCGCCGGGCCGCCCTGTTCCGCATCGCCGTCATCGGGGTCGGCCTGCTCGTCCTCTCGTCGTTCCTCGGCGCGGTTACCTACACGACCTACCGGAACGCCGACTTCCAGTCGGAGGCGCACGACGCCATCGAAGACGCGCTTTCGGACACCGACGCCCGCCTGCTGTCGATGGAGCTGCGGTACGACAGCGGGCCGCTGCAAGAGCCGGAGGGTATCGTCGTGACCGTCGGCTACGACCCGGCCTCCGACCCGCCGATGGTCGAACGCGAACTCACGAGGCGGGTGAACGCCGTCGCCCCCGAACCGCTGTCGCCGTGGGGGGCGAGCGAAATCGACGTCGAAGTGCGCTACGTCGCCGTCGTGGAGTAGTTCGCTGCGGGGGGTTGGCACCCGTTTCGAAGGCTACAATCGCTCTTTGTCTCTAGCGCGGCTTGAATAGCTGAACCGACGTACGAGAGGTATGCAACGACGCACGATTGCTCCGATATTCCTCGTCGGCCTCGTCCTCCTCGCGGGCTGCCTCTCGGCACCCTTGCAGACGACGGCCGACGGGGGCGCAGACGGGATAAACGCGACGAACGCGACGACCATCTCCACGACCGGCACCGGCGAAGTGACCGCCGACGCCGACCTCGCCGTGGTTTCCATCGCCGTGACGACCACCGCGGACTCGGCCGACGAGGCCCGCGGCACCGTCGCCGACGACGTGGCCGCCGTCCGCGCCGCCCTCACCGACGCCGGCATCGCCGAGGACGCCGTCCAGACGACCAGCTTCAACATCTACCCCGAGTACGATTACAGCGGTCAGGAACGCGAACTCCTCGGCTACCGCGCCGCCCACACCCTCCGCGTCGAGGTCGCCCCCGACCGCGCCGGCGAAGTCATCGACCTCGCGGTCGGTGCCGGTGCCAGCGAAATCCGCGGCGTCGCCTTCACGCTCACCGACGAGAAGCGCGCCGAACTCCGCGAAGAGGCCCTGAACCGCGCCGTCGACTCCGCGAAGGCCGACGCCGACGCGGTCGCCAGCGCCTCGGGCCTGACCGTCGCGGGCGTCCACACCGCCACCGTCGGCGGGGGCGCCTCGCCCGGCCCGTACCCGGTCGCCTACGCCGAGGACGCCGCCCGCGGCTCCTCCGGGTCGACCGAACTCTCGCCCGGCCCCGTGACCGTCTCTGCGACCGTCCAGATGGTCTACGAAGCCGAATCGGAATAGGAACCCGCCCCCGCTGACCGAACCCGCGGTTCTCGGGTTGAACTGCCCCACGTCCCTCTTCTCAGAGACTCACCCCGTAGCCGCGGCTCTCTCGTCGAAGTGCTGCGACGAGACGAAAGTGACGGTGCCCAAAACTCCGCGTCGATTCACTTACTCGTTGCGCGACGGCGGGATGTCGGGTTCGAACCCGATGGCCTCGACCGCGGCGTCGAGGACGGCCTCGACGTTCTCGCCCGTCTCGACGCTCATGTAGATGTCGGCGTCCATGTCGGTCGAGCGGTCGCTCTTGTTACAGACGGTGAGGACGGGGATGTCTCGCTCCTCGAAGCGCGCTTTCACGGCGTCGCGGAGTTCGAGCTGCGACTCGATGGGGTAGCCGCACGCCCCGCTGGCGTCGGCGACGAAGAGGACGGCGTCCGCGAGGTGTTCGAGGGCGCTCACGGCCTGTCGCTCGATGTCGTTGCGCTCGTCTTCGGGACGGTCGAGCAGCCCCGGCGTGTCGATAATCTGGTAGCGGATGCGGTCGCGGTCGAAGTGCCCGATTTGGACGCCCTTCGTCGTGAAGGGGTAGCGGGCGATTTCGTTCGACGCGCGGGTCACGTCGTTGACGAACGAGGACTTGCCGACGTTCGGGTAGCCGGCGACGACGATTGCCGGCTCGTCCGGGCGGATGTCGGGGAGGTCCTTCAGGGCGTCGCGCGCCTCGCCGATGCGGAGCAGGTCGTCTTCGACCTCCTCGACGACGCTCGCCATGCGGGCGAACGCCTGCTTTCGGTGCTTGCGCGCGAGGTCCGCGTCGGTCTTGCGGAGCTTCGGCTGGTACTCGCGGGCGATGTTGTCGACCTGCCGGGAGGCCCACATCACTTCCGAGAGGCTCTTTCGGACCTCGTCGACGTCGACGATGGCGTCGGCGAGTTCGTAGTAGAAGGGGTCGACCGTCTCGAAGTCGGGCCACTCGACGACGACGTTCTCGAGGTTGTCCGAGAGGATGTTCGACGCCGTCTGGAGCATCGACTGCTGAGCCTCCAACTTGTTCTGCTTCGCTCGCCCCGTGCGCGCGGCCCGCGAGAAGGCCTTGTCGATGAGTTCGTCCGACCGGGGCGTGGTCGGGAGAGACTCGAAAATCATTGCAGTCCGCTACATGGCCGAGCCGTAAAAGCGCGTCCGTTTGGGGCTCGGCGCTTCGAGCGGGGGATTCGCCGTGCAGGTCTCCCGCACGGTTCGACCGGAAGCGAAGGGGTCGCAGGGGGTCGGCGCGGGGACGCGGGGACGCGAACGGGCGCGGCCGGACGCCCCACCCCACCCCACCCGGGCCGCCACGAAGTTCTTGCCCGCCCGCGGCCTACCTCGACGCATGACTGACTGGAAAGCTGTCGCCATCGGCTTCGTCGTCATCGTCGTCGTCGGCACGGGCGGGCTGGCGCTCCCCGTCGTCGGCCAAATCGGCGCGGGGCTGCTCGGCGGCTTCGCGGCGGGCTATCTCGCGGGCGGCACGCCCGGTAACGGCGCGTGGAACGGCCTCGTCGCGGGCTCCATCTCGGGCATCGTCGTCACGCTCTTCGCGGCGCTCCTCGGGAGTTTGCTCGGACTCGCCGGCGGGCCGCTGGGCGGCCTCCTCGGCGGCGTCGGCGTCCTCGTCGCGGGCGTCGTACTGACGCTCATCTTCGCCATCGACAGCGCCATCGCCGGGGCCGTCGGCGCGTGGGTGAAGGGCTGAGGCTGAGCTGAATCTGAGGCGGCGGTTGGAGGGCGTCGCAACGGGCTACTCGCCGCGTTCGAGGTACTCCCGCTGAATCTCGACGACCTCGGTCGAGTCCGCACACGCCGCGTACCGGCGCAGCGGCTCCTCGTTGAGTTCCAGGAACGTGTGGCCCCAGTTGAACTTCGAGAGCGCGTCTTCGGCCCGCTTTTTCTCCCCGAAGATGACGAGCGCGGCGGCTATCGCCTCGACGGTCGTCAGCTGCATCGGGCGGCCGAAGTTCACGGGGTTGGCGGCGACGAGATACGGGAGCGCGCGGTGCTCGCCGGGGAGCGAGAACATGGCCTCGCCGGCCGACTCCCACGAGCAATCGAGCGCGACGAGCGCGCCGGTGTCGGCGTCGGCGGGGGACAGCGCCCTGTCAGCGTGCGGGTTGAGCACGACGCCGTAGGGAGTCTCGCGGTCGGAGCCGTGGAGGACGGCCATGTCGAAGCGTTCGAGCTTCTTCGCCGTGCACTTCTTCGGGTCGTCGTCGCCCTCGTATCGAACGTGCAGGTCCACAGCCGCGGTACGCGGCTGGCGGAGAAAAGCGTCCCGAACGCGGTGTCGGCCGGGGCGTTCGACGGCAACACCGACAGGGCCGGCAGCGCCGGCGTCGGATTCTTCCCGCCCGCCGACGAAGAAAGCGCGTGCACCCCGACGCGACGTATCTGGCCCGGCAGTACTACACGGCGCTCGACCACCACGGATACGACATGCTTCGGAACCTCCTCGAACCGGAGTTCGTCCAGCACCGCGGCGACATGACGCTCTCGGGGCGCGAGGAGTTCGTCACGTTCATGCGGGACGACCGGCCGCAGAAGGACACGCGACACGTCATCGAACGCTACATCCAGTCGAAGTCCGACGACGAAATCGTCGTCCGCGGCCACCTCGAAGACGGCGATGGCGACGAGCTGTTCGTCTTTCTCGACCGGTTTCGAGCGCGCGACGGGAAGCTCTCGGAGCTGAAGACGTTCGTCAAATCCTCGACGGCGAACTGACGGGGCGTCGCTGGAAATCGGAGTACTGGGGTCGCGGCGCGTCAGACGCTCAGTCTTTCTTGCCAGCGCCGACCGCGGCCTCGCCGACGGGCTCGTGACCCTCGATGACCTCGCGGCCGCCCATGTAGGGCTGGAGGGGTTCGGGCACGTCGACCGTGCCGTCCTCGTTTTGGTAGTATTCGAGCAGCGCGACCATCACGCGGCCGACGGCCGTGCCCGAGGCGTTGAGCGTGTGGAGGTACTCCGCCGACTCGTGGCGCTCGGGGCGGTAGCGGAGGCCCGCGCGGCGCGCCTGGAAGTCCTCGAAGTTCGAGGCCGACGACACTTCCAGCCAGCGGCCGCCCTGTTCGGGGGCGTCCTCGGACTCCGTGCCGGGGGCCCACACTTCGAGGTCGTAGGTCTTCGCCGACGCGAAGGTGAGGTCGCCGGTGCAAAGCGAGAGGACGCGGTACGGAAGGCCGAGTCGGTCGAGCACTTCGGCGGCCTCGTCGACGAGCGCTTCGAGCCGGTCGTACGACTCGTCGGGTTCGACGAAGTTGACGAGTTCGACCTTGTTGAACTGGTGGACGCGGACGATGCCGCGGGTCTCGGTGCCGTGTTCGCCCGCCTCGCGCCGGAAGTTCGGCGTGTACGCCTGATGTTTCAGCGGGAGGTCGTCCTTCAGGAGAATCTCGTCGCGGTACATGTTCGTCACCGGCACCTCCGCGGTGGGACAGAGCCACAGGTCGTCGTCGTCGTAGTTCTCGGTCTCCGCGCCGCCGATGCGGTAGGCGTCCTCCGCGAACTTCGGGAGCTGGCCGGTGCCCTCCATCGAGGTGGTCTTGACCGGAATCGGCGGGAACAGGTCGACGTACTCCTGTTCGCGGTGCACGTCGAGCATGAACTGCACGAGCGCGTGTTCGAGCATCGCGCCCTCGCCTTTCAGGAAGTAGAAGCCCGCGCCGGTGGTCTTGGCCGCGCGACCCTCGTCGATGATGTCGAGTTCCTCGCCGAGGTCGTAGTGCGGCGTCACCTCGTCGGGGAGCTCGCGCAGGTCGTCGAAGCCGACGCGGCGGACCTCCTCGTTGTCGTCCTCGTCGGCGCCGACGGGGACCGACTCGTGGGGGAGGTTCGGCAGCTCCATGAGCGCCTCGTCGAGTTCCGCTTCGAGCTCGTCGGCGCGGGCTTCGAGCTCCTGGAGCTCCTCTTTGAGTTCGCCCGAGCGGTCGATGGCTTCCTGCGCCTCCTCGTCTTTGCCCTCCTGTTTCAGCTGGCCGATCTGCTGGCTGACCTCGTTGCGCTCGTGGCGGAGGTCGTCGCCCTCGGCCTTCAGCGAGCGCCACTCGTCGTACACGTCGAGGACGCGGTCGATGTCCACGTCCTCCATGTTTCGGGCGGCGAGCGCGTCGCGAACTCGCTCCGGTTCGTCGCGGAGTAGTTGCCTGTCAATCATTGGGCTGTGATTTCCGGGCGGGCGGGAAAATCGTATCGCATCGCTGAGGAACGGGGGCGAGCACGCGGCGGGCGAACGCGAGGAATCCGCGCCGAATGCGCGCGACGAAACGGCGTCGGCGGAACGCCCCGACACCGCGGTGAGAGCGGCCGCCGCGGTCGGAAGCCGACGGAGCGACTACCAGAGGAACGCCGGCCAGACGAACTGGAAGAGGAACCAGATGAGGATGGTCAGCACGCCGGTCATCACGACGTTGAGGACGGCCCCGGCCCGCATCATGTGGGACTGCTTGATGTGGCCGCTCCCGAAGACGATGGCGTTCGGGGGCGTCGCCACCGGCAGCGCGAACGCGAACGAGGCCGCGATGGCCCCGCTGACCGCGAGGAACACCGCCGCGGAGACCTCGGTGAGCCCGAGCGTCGCCGCGAAGACGCTCCCGATGCCGATGAGCACGGGGACGATGATGGTCGCCGTGGCGGTGTTCGAGGTCATCTCCGTGAGGAAGATGACGAGAAGCACGATAGCGCCGACGACGAGGACGATGGGCGCGCCGGTCAAGGAGCCGAAGACGGCCTCGGCGAGCCACCGCGTCGCGCCCGTGGAGGCGAACGCGTCGGCCAGCGAGATGCCGCCGCCGAAGAGGAGAATCGTCCCCCAGTCGATGTCGACCAGTTCGTCCCACTCCATCGTGTCCGCGAGGACGAGCGCCGGGATGGAGACCATCCCGACCATCACGTAGTACAGGAGGCCCTGATGGCCCTCGACGCCGAGGAGCGTCATGCCCTCGGCGGTGCCGAACAGGGTGTTGAACACCGGGTCCGAGAGGACGCCCTCGAACGCGAGGTCGAGGCCGCCGAGCACCCACAACCCGGCGGTGGCGGCGAAGATGTACGCGACCCGGCGGCCGCGGGTCGAGAGCGCGCCCTCGTCGGCGAGGTACTCGCGGGCCTGTTCGCGGGCTCCCTCCACGTCGTCGACCTCGGGCGGATAGAACCGGAACGTGAGGAGGTACCAGACGATGGGGAGGGTGATGGCGACGATTGGGAGGCCGACGAGGAGCCACTCCGCGAAGCCGATGTCGTAGCCGAGGAGCGCGTTGAGCTGGGTGGCGACGACCGCGTTCGGCGGCGTGCCGATGAGGGTTCCGACCCCGCCGACGCTCGCGGCGTAGGCGGTGCCGAGGAGCGTCGCTATCTGCATGTTCGAGAAGGAGCCCTCGGCGGCGTCGGCCTCGTAGACCTCCTCGCGGCCGAGCACCTGCGCGAGGACGCCGAGCGCGATGGGCGTCATCATCGCCGTCGTCGCGGTGTTCGAAACCCACATCGACAGGAACGCCGTGGCGAGCATGATAGCGAGGATGAGCCGCCGCGGCGACGACCCCATGACGGCCATGAGCCACAGCGCGATGCGGCGGTCGATGTTGTACTTCTGGAGCGCGTTCGCCAGCATGAAGCCGGCGATGAAGAGGAAGATGAGGTGGTCAGCGAAGCCCGCCAGCGCCGGGTCGATATCGCCGTAGACGCCGTAGGCCGTGAGCAACACCGGTATCGACAGCGCAGTCACCGCGAGAGGGAGCGCGCCGGACACCCAGAGGATGCCGGCGAACACCATCGTCGCTAATGCGTACTGTCCCCGCGTCGAGAGTCCCTCAAGCGACGGCCCGAAGGCCAGCGCGAGGGACGCGACGAGGGCGAGCGTGAAGACGGCGAATCGTCCGCGAGCAGTCTTTGTAACACCGCGTATCATTGATACACGGTATCTCTAACGATAGTCTTACTTAATTATTTTCAATACGGTAGCGAACGGCGGTATATCGGCGTCGACAGCCGCGTTCTCGACGGAATCGGCAGACGGAAGCGGGGATTTCGCGTCGCGCCCCGACGCGATTTAAAAGTGTTCGACGAGCGTGCGGACCTGTCCGTCGTCGAGTTCCGCGGCGTACAGCGAGAGCAGGGCGCGGCGGCGCGACCGCGAGAGGCCGCGGCTCCCGGATTCGAGCATGGAGACGTGCGCCTGCATGAGGTCGTCGACGGCGCGCTCGACGGCCCGCTGGTTGTAGCCGGCGGCGACTCTGAGCAGTCGCCACGCCATCGGGGAGATGTCCGTGATGTCGACGTCCGGGAGCGGGTCGCTGCCCTGTTCGGACATGGAGACGGCTTTGCGGTCGCCCGTAATCAACGTGGGGGGTCGGGGCGACCGAACGCTTTTCTTCCCCGGAGACGGCCGTCAACTATGGCTATTGGCGACGTCGAACCCGTCCCGGACAGCACGGACCTCTACTACGTCGACAGCGGGATGTACGAGGTGGAGAAGTACGGCTCGGTCTACCTCGTCGACGCCGAGAGGCCGGCGCTCGTCGACACCGGCATCGCCGCCGACCGGGAGGCGGTCTTCGGAATGCTCGACGAGGTCGGCGTCGACGACCTCGCGTACATCCTGCCGACGCACGTCCACCTCGACCACGCGGGCGGCGCGGGCTACCTCGCCGAGCGCTACCCCGACGCGACCGTCATGACCCACGAACTCGGTGCGCCGCACCTCGTTGACCCCTCGCGGCTCATCGAGGGCACGAAGGCGGCCGTCGAAGACCAGTGGCGGTTCTACGACGAACCGCTCCCCATCGAGGAAGACCGCGTCGAAGGCCTCACCGACGGCGACGAAATCGACCTCGGCGACCGGACGCTCACGGTCCACCACGCGCCCGGCCACGCGCCGCATCAGGTGATGTTCCACGACGACGGCGACGACGTGCTGTTCGTCGGCGACGCGCTCGGCATCTGGGAGCCGCGGTCGCGGACGCTCCGCCAGACCTCGCCGCCCTCGCAGTTCCACCTCCAGAAGGCGCTCGACGACGTGCGGACCATCGAGGACATCGACCCCGAGACGGTCTGTTTCGGCCACTTCGGCCCGAAGCCCTACGACGCCGACCTCGCCGAGGAGTACAAGCGCGTCCTCGTGGAGTGGGTCGAGGCCATCCGACAGAAGCGCGCGGAGCTCGGCGTCGACGAGGCCGTCATCGACCACTTCGTCGAACACACCCAGATGGACGAGGTGTGGGGCGAGCGGAAGGCCCGCGACGAAGAGCGCCTGAACACCCGCGGCGTGCTCGGCTACCTCGACTACATCGGCGACGACGAGTGACGCGAGCGGGTCGCAATCAGCGTTTCCCCGCGGTATCGCGGGCTTTCAACAGACCGAACGTACATAGTTTTAAATGGTGAATGACAACTAACAGGACATGGACTGGCGGGACGCGGAGGCGGCGTTCGACGACCCTGTCATCGAGCGGACGACCCTCCCACGGATGTTCGAAGCGAGCGCCTCGCGGAACGCCTCGCGGGTCGCGCAGCGATACAAAGGCGGCGTCTATCGGCGGTCGCTGGTCGCTGAGGGCGTCGTTCCGGCGGCCCCCGACGGCGACTACGCCGGCCTGACCTACGACGAGATGCGGGGCATCGTCCGCCGCCTCGCGGCAGGGTTCCGCGACCTCGGCATCGAGAGCGGCGACCGCGTCGGCGTCCTCTCGCACACGCGCATGGAGTGGGCGCAGACCGACTTCGCGGTCCTCGGCGCGGGCGGCGTCGTCACCACGGTGTACACCTCGTCGTCGGAGCGACAGACGCAGTACTTGCTCTCCGACCCGGGCGCGGACGCCGTCGTGGTCGAAAACGAGGCGCTACTGGAGCGCGTGCTCGCCGTCGAAGACGAGTTGGACCTGCGGTTTATCGTCGTCGTCGACGAGTACGACGGCCACGACGACCGCGAGGACGTGCTGACGCTCGGGGAACTGTATCGCCGCGGCGAGGAAGCGTACGACGAGGCGGCCTACGAATCGTGGCTGGACGAGCGCGACCCCGAGGACCTCGCCAGCCTCATCTACACCTCGGGGACGACCGGCCAGCCGAAGGGCGTCCGGCTCACTCACTGGAACTTCCGGTCGAACGTCAACGAGAGCTACCGACGCTTCGGCCCGCGCCCGGACAAAGGCGATACCCCGGTCATCGGTCCCGACGCGGTGGCGCTGTCGTTCCTGCCCCTCGCGCACGTCTTCGAGCGCATGGCCGGCCACTTCATGATGTTCGCGGCGGGCGCGACCGTCGCCTACGCCGAAAGTCCCGACACGCTCCGCGAGGACTTCCAACTCGTCCGGCCGACGGTCGGGACGAGCGTCCCTCGCGTGTACGAGAAGCTGTACGACGCGATTCGGGCGCAGGCCAGCGAGTCGCCGGCGAAAAAGCGCGTCTTCGAGTGGGCCGTCGGCGTCGGGCAGGCGTACCACACGACCGACGCGCCGGGCTACCTGCTCACCGCGAAACACCGCCTCGCCGACCGCCTCGTGTTCGGGCAGGTGCGCGACGCACTCGGCGGCAATCTCGACTTCTTCATCAGCGGCGGCGGGAGCCTCTCGGCCGAGCTGTGCGCGCTCTACCACGCGATGGGCCTGCCGATTTACGAGGGCTACGGCCTCACTGAGACCTCGCCGGTCGTCTCGGTCAACCCACCCGAAGCGCCGAAAATCGGCACCATCGGCTATCCGCTTCGGAACGTCGAGACGAAACTCGACACGACCGTCGTCGGCGACCAACTCGGCGAGGCGGGCGGCGAGGTGGGCGAACTGCTCGTCCGCGGGCCGAGCGTCACCGAGGGCTACTGGAACGACCCCGAGGAGACCGAGGCGGCGTTCGTCGAGGACGACGAGGGGAGACGCTGGTTCCGCACCGGCGACGTGGTCGAACGCCGGCCCGACGGCTACATCGCCTTCCGCGAGCGCGCCAAGCAGATTCTCGTCCTCTCGACGGGGAAGAACGTCGCGCCCGGCCCCATCGAGGACGCGTTCGCCTCCTCGCCGGTGGTCGAGCAGTGCATGGTCCTCGGCGACGGCCGCAAGTTCGTCTCGGCGCTCATCGTCCCGAGTTTCGACGGCCTGCGGGAGTGGGCCGCCGAGGAGGGCATCGACCTCCCGGACGACCCGAAGGCCGTCTGCCGCGACGACCGGGTGTACGAGCGCATCGAGGCCGAGGTGGACGCGGCCAACGAGAACTTCGAGTCCTACGAGCGAATCAAGCAGTTCCGCGTCGTTCCCGAGGAGTTCTCGGAGGGCAACGACCTGATGACGCCGACGATGAAGAAAAAGCGCCGGAACATCCTCGACCGCTACGCCGACGAGGTGTCTCTCATCTACGACGAGGACCGCGGGACCGAGGAGCGACGGAGTCGCGAGCGGGATGCGACCCAGTGAAATCTGACAGCCTAAACTTTTTCGAGCGTTTTGCGGGCATACGTATCCACAAGGCCGCGGAAATACCGCCCGAGATGTATGGTTTTATCTTCCGTCGTCACATGAACCGAATCCATGGAGGCGATATAAGTGGCCGCAGCAGGAGGGGCGAACCTCATCCCGCTCGTCGCCGCGATAATCGGCATCGGCGTGGTCTCGCAGGTGCTCTCGGACCGCTTTCAGGTCCCCAGCGTCGTGTTCCTCATCGCGTCGGGCATCCTGCTCGGCCCGGAGGTCCTCGGCGTCATCTCTCCCGACTCGTTCGGGAACGCACTACAGGCCATCGTCGGTCTCTCGGTCGCTATCATCGTTTTCGAGGGCGCGTTCCACCTTCGAATCGACAAGCTACGGGAAGCGCCGGCCGCGACGTTCCGACTCGTCACCGTCGGCGCGATAATCTCGTTCGTCGCGACGGGCGTCGTCGTCCACTACGCGCTCGGCGCGCCGTGGCCGGTGTCGTTCCTCGTGGGCGCGCTCCTCGTCGCGACGGGACCGACGGTCATCGCGCCGATTCTCGAAGTCGTCCCGGTCCGCGACCGGGTCGGCGCGGCGCTCGACACGGAGGGTATCGTCAACGACGTGACGGCGGCCATCGTCGCCGTCGTCATCTTCGAGGCCATCCTCGAAGGCGTCAGTAGTCCCGACGCCCTCGTGACGCTGTTCGCCGAGCGCCTCGGCGTCGGCGTCATCGTGGGTGCAATCGTCGCCGGGTCGCTGTACTACGCGCTCCGGTACGTCGACCTCTCGCCGGGCAACGCGCCGCAGAACGCGCGCCTGCTCGTCCTCGCCGGCGCGCTCGTGTCCTACGCGGCCGCCGACTACGTCGCCACGGAGGCCGGCATCGCCGCGGTGGCGACCGCCGGCATCCTCCTCGGCAACGCGGACGTGCCGTACGAAGAGGAGATTTCGGCGTTCAAAGGCGACATCACGCTGCTCGTGCTGTCGTTCGTCTTCATCGCCCTCGCGGCGCTGTTGGACTTCCAGAACCTCCTGAATCTCGGCGTCGGCGGCCTCGCCGTCGTCGCCGCCGTCGCGCTCGTGATTCGGCCGTTTTTGGTCTTCGTCTCGGCGCGCGGCGACCGCTTCACGAGAGAAGAGAAGCTCTTCATGAGCTTCGTCGGCCCGCGCGGTATCATCCCCGCGTCCGTGGCCTCGCTGTTCGCTATCGCCCTGCAGGAGGAGGCGACGCGACTGGCGGCCGAGGGAATGACCCAGCAGGCCGCCGCGCTGAACCAGAGCGCCTCGATTCTCGTCGGCACGGTGTTCCTCGTCATCCTGACGACCGTCGTCTTCGAGGCCGGTCTCGCTCGCCGGATTGCAGAATATCTCGACGTCATCCCAATGCGTGTACTCATCATCGGAGGCGGGAAAGTGGGCCGTGCGCTCGCCGAACGCCTCGCAGACCGCGGAGAGAACGTGGTCCTCATCGAGCAGGACCAAGAAGTAGTCCAGACGGCCCGGAACATGGGCTTTACCGTCCATCACGGCGACGGAGCCGACACGAGCGTCTTACGCTCCGCGGGGGCCGCGAACGCCAAGTTCGTGGTCGCCGCGACCGGCGACGACGACGTGAACCTGCTCGTCGCGCAGTTGGCGAACTCGAAGTTCGACCCCGAGAGCGTCCTCGCGCGGGCGAACAACCCCGACAACGTCGAGGCGTTCGAAGAACTCGGCGTTCGGACCATCTCGTCGACCATCGCCACGGCGCAGGCGCTCGACAACTACATCGAGCGCCCGTCGATGTCGAACTGGATGGGCGAAATCGGTCGCTCCGGCGACGTCCAAGAGGTCGAGGTCACCGCCGAGCGACTCATCGGTCGGACCATCCGCGAGGTCGGACCCGAACTGCCGGACGGCTGTCTCGTCACGCTCGTCTCGCGGAACGGTGACACGACGGTCCCCAACGCGGAGTACACACTCCAGGAAGGCGACCGCATCACCATCATCGGCGAGCGCGAGGCCGTCCGGGACGCAGAAGAGCTAGTCAACCCCGAATAGCGGCTCTCGCCGCCCGGCGCTCGTTCGGTTTTTCGCGTCGCCCCCGACCGCTCAGCGCCGGGCCCACCGAACGAACACCGCCCAGTAGCCGACGGTGAGCGCGACGAGGACGACCCAGACGGACGCGCCGGGAGCGGGGCTCGAAACGAATCCGAATCCCGCGGAGGCGGCCGCCGCCACCAGCGCCACCAGCGCCGCCAACGCCCCCGACAGGGCGGTCGTCGTGAGGTTCATCACCGAGATACTCTCGACGACGGGAGTATGAACGTGACGGAATTGGCACGGACGTTTGTGACATATCTCGGGCGGGGAGCAACGATGCGTCTCGGGGGGCTGGAAAAACAAAAAGCAGCCGAGCCCGCAGCTATCTGCTGAACTCTATCGCCGCGCCCTGACCGAAGCCGACGCAGAGCGACGCGAGGCCGCGGTCCACGTCGCGCTTCTGCATCTCGTGGATGAGCGTCACCGGCAGGCGCGCGCCGGACGCCCCGAGCGGGTGGCCGAGCGCGATTGCGCCGCCGTTGACGTTGAGGCTGTCCGCGTCGATGCCGAGTTCGCGCCGGGAGTACTCACACTGGCTGGCGAACGCCTCGTTGATTTCGACGAGGCCGTAGTCGTCGATGTCGGTGCCGGCGCGGTCGAGGAGGCCGCGGGTGGCCGGGACCGGGCCGATGCCCATGACCGTCGGGTCGACGCCGGCGACGTTGTTCGTGCCGACCGAGGCCAGCACGTCGAGGCCGCGGTCCTCCGCGAACTCGCGGCTGGTGACGAGGACGGCGGCCGCGCCGTCGGTTATCTGCGAGGAGTTGCCGGCGGTGACCGAGCCGTCGCCCGAGAAGGCGGGGTCGAGGCCGCCGAGAATCTCCATCGAGGTGTCGCGGCGGATGCCCTCGTCCTCGGTGACGACGCCGTCGGCCGTCTCGACCGGGACGATTTCGTCGTCGAAGCGACCCGAGTCGGTCGCCTCGGCGGCGCGCTGGTGGCTCCGGAACGCGAACTCGTCTTGGGCCTCGCGGGAGACCTCGTACTCCTCGGCGACCTTCTCTGCGGTCATCCCCATCTGCAACTGGAAGATGTTGTACTGCTCGCCCAGTTCGGGGTGGAGGTGCTCGTAGGAATCGCCGTCCATCGGCACGCGGGACATGCTCTCGACCCCGCCGGCGACGATGCACTCGCGGTTACCGGCGGCGATGGCGTCGGACGCGGAGATGATGGCCTGCATCGAGGAGGCGCACCAGCGGTTGATGCTCGTCGCGGGCGTCCCCTCCCCGAGGGCCGACAGGAGCGCGATGACGCGGGCGACGTTGTTGTCCTGTTCGGCGCGCTGCTGGGCGACGCCCCACATCAGGTCCTCCACGTCGTCGGGGCCGACGTCGTGTTCGTCGAGGATGTGGTCGATGAGCGTGACCGAGAGGTCCTCGCTTCGAACGTCTTCGAACACGCCGCCCGCCTTACCGAACGGCGTGCGGTACGCGGCCGCGATGACTGGCTCTGGCATGGCACAGCATCGGGGTTCGAACACCATAAATAGTTTAGAACTCGCTATTCGTCGTGACGAGTTGTTCATCGGGTCGAAAAACGCCGAGAGAGCGGAAACGTGGAAACGACGGCCCGACTCTCGGAACTCAGGAACTGGTGGCGGAGTCGCTGTCCGGCCGACCGGGGGTTCCGCCGGTACCCGCGTCGGCAGCCGTTGGTTCCGCCGGGAAGAGCTCCGGCGCGACATCCGCCGAGGCGTGCTCGAACGGCGCGTCGTCGACGCGGGTGTCGGCGTCGGCGACGGCCTCGGCGTCGTCAGCCGGGTCGTCGTGGGCGCTGCGTTCGGTCATGCTCAGTCGCTCGTGACCGCCTGTTCGGACTGCGCTTCGTCCTCGGCGAACGGGTACCACGACTGCTTCGCGTCGTGCATGTACGGCGCTTCGAACTCCGTCTCCTCGGGCACGCAGTACTCCGTGACCGCCTCGGTCCCCTCGGCGTCGACCCACTCGCGGAACGTCTGTCCGGGCTCGCGGCGCTCCGCGAACGCCTCCACGAGCGACGCGATGGCCCCCGGCACTTCGTCGGCCGGGACGCGCTGTTGAATCCAGTCGACGAACGACGGCTCCTCACCGATGCCGCCGCCGACGCCGATGTCCATCGCCTCGACCATCTCGCCGTCCTTCTGGGCGCGCATGCCGAACAGGCCGATGTCGGCCGTGTTCGCCTGCCCGCAGTCGGCGGTGCAACCGGAGTAGTGAATCTTCAGTTGGCTCACGTCGTCGGGCACGTCCACGTTGTCGCGGAGCCACCGGAGCATCCGGGCGGTCCGGGCTTTCGTCTCCGTGAGCGCGAGCGAGCAGAACTCCGTGCCGGTACAGGCGACCGTGCCGCGCTGGAACGGGTTCGGGACGGGCGTGTGTTTGCCGAGGAGCGGCTCTGCGAGCAGGTCGTCGAGCTTCTCCTCCGGCACGTCCATCAGAAGCGGGTTCTGGCGGCGAGTGAGCCGTATTTCGCCGGAACCGTACTCGTCGGCGATGTCGGCCAGTTCGATGGCGTCCGACGCCGTGAGCCGACCGACCGCGACGCTGAGGCCGACGTAGTAGTCGCCGTTGGCCTGCTCGTGGACGCCGATGTGGTCGTGTTTCCCGTCAGACTCCGGGCGACCCGCGTTGTAGGTGTACTCGTCGCGGATGTTCTCGCCCGCAGACCGGAGTTCGAAGTCGACGTACTCCTCCTGAAGCAGGTCGCGAATCTTCTCCGTGCCCCACTCGTCGACGAAGAAGCGACTGCGGGCGCGGGCCCGAACGTCGCGGTTGCCGTGTTCGTGGTAGAGTTCGACGAAGCCGCGGACGACCTCGTAGGCGCGCTCTTCGTCGGCGACGAAGATGTCGAGGTCGCGGGCGACGCGCGGCTTCCGGGAGCCGAGGCCGCCGCCGACGCGGACGTTGAAGCCGGTGACGGTCTCGCCGTCGATTTCTTTGGTCGCGGGTTCGAGCCCCACGTCGTTTATCGAGTCCTGCGCGCAGCCCTCCCGGCAGCCGGTGACGCTGATGTTGAACTTCCGCGGCATGTTCGACAGCGCGTCGTTCCCGCGGAGGTCCTCTTGGAAGCGGTCGAGAAGCGGCTGGGATTCGACGAGTTCGTGCTTGTCGCGGCCGGCGACCGGACAGCCGGTGATGTTCCGCATCGTGTCGCCGCCCGCAGAGCGCGAGGAGACGCCCGCCGCTTCGAGCCTCTCCCAGACCTCGGGGATGTCTTCGAGTTCGAGCCAGTGGAGCTGAATCGACTGGCGGGTCGTCAGGTCGATCCACGCGTCTCCGAACTCGGGGTTCTCGACGGGGCCGGAGGCGTAGTCGCGCGCGACCTCACCGATGGCGCGAAGCTGCCCCGGTTCGAGGACGCCGTTGGCGTTCGTCAGCCGCATCATGAAGTACGAGTCCTGACCCGTCCGCTGCTGGAAGACGCCCCAGAACTTGAAGCGAGTGAACCACTTGTCTCGCTCCTCTTCGGGGATGGCGTCAACCCCCTTTTCCGCGAACTCCTCGATTTTGTCGCGGACCGCGTCGCCGTAGAGCTCCGACTTCCAGGCTTCCTTCTTACTCGCCATTACCGACCACCAGTGGGCAATCGTCCACTATCCGTGTGCGTTTGGTTGCGAACTTGGTCATGTTTCGTGATAACACGACTCGATAGAAGTTGATAAGCGTATTCGTTGATAATGTGTAGAAATAGGCCTTATGTTCACTATTCGTCCATTTTATAACCAAATATTCCGAATATAAGGGCGTATTCTGGGCAGAAAGCCGGCTGTTTATTCGACAATCTAAACCCACTATAATGAACGATAGTGTAGTATGTGCCTCGAACGCGGCTCACCGGCGAGGGGTGAGCGCGCGCAAGTCGTCGAAGGAGTTCACGTTGTGAAACGCGTGCGTCCCGGCGTGAGCCTCCACTTCGCGGTCGTCGAGGACGGTCACGTCGAGCGCGGACATCACGGTCTGGAGGCGCTCGTCGCCGTCGCGGATAGTGTCGGTGCAGGCGACTTCGGCGGCGCGGCAGTGAACGACCGCGGGGAGCGGTTGGGTCGTCTCGGAGACCCGCGGGACGACGCCGGCGCTGCCCTGCAAGCGGCCGAAGAGGTGCGAGATGAACCCGCTCGGGACGAGCGGCATATCGCACGGGAGGACCGCCGCGTACTCGGCGCTCGTCGCCCGCAGGGCGGTTCGCAGGCCGAAGACGGGGCCTCGGTCGGGATGCGAGTCCTCCGCGAACCGGATATCGAAGTCCAAGAGTGCGCCGGCGAGGGAGTCGCGCTGTTCGGCGCGGCAGTTGACGACGAGTTCGTCGACGACGGGGTCGAGCGAGGCGGCGACCCGGTGAATCATGGGCTGGCCGCCGACCGTAGCCGTCGCCTTGTCGATGCCGCCGAATCTGGTCGAGCGGCCGCCGGCGAGGATGATGCCCGCGCGGCCGGTGTCGAGGTGTGGGTGCGACGCGTCTGCCATTCTCAGGCGGCGGTGGGTTCGAGTTCGCGGGACCGTCCGCCGGCGGCGACGAACGCCATCAGTCGCTCACCTCGGCGGCGAGGCGGTCGGAGGCGGCTGTCGTCTCGGGGTGTTCGAGGCGGACGGCGCACTGCTTGAAGTTCGGTTCGTTCGACTGCGGGTCGACCGCAGGGCTTGTAAGTCGGTTTGTCATGGGATGGTGAATAGAGAGCCAGACGAGGCCCGGCGGGACGGCGTCGTCGGGGTCGAGCGTCGCCGGGACCGACGCCCGACGGGAGACGACGGTGGTTCGGCGGTCGCCCTCGGGGTCGACGACCGCGTCGCGGTGCGCGTCGATAGTGTCGGGATGCGCGCGGGCGACCGGCTGGTCCGGCGTGTCGCTCCGCGTGCGGACCCCGGTGTTGTACCCGTCGGCCTCGCGGCCGGTCGTGAGCGTCAGCGGGTACGACTCGTCGGCGGGTTCGGGGAGCGACGACCCCGAGAGCGCGCTGAACTGGGCCTTCCCGGACGCCGTCGGGAACGACCACGTCGGGTCGTCCGATTCCCCGTCGGCGTCGTCGTAGTAGCGGTATCCGCCCTCGCTCGTCGGGTCCGGCGCGGGCCAGCGGACGGCGCGCTCGCCGTCGAGTCGCGTGTACGACAGCCCCGAGCAGTCGGCGTCGGTCCCCTCGGTGAGCGCGGCGAACTCGTCGAACAGTTCGCTCGGTGAGACCGACGGTCTCGGGAGCAACCCGGGCGCGACGCGGGCGGCCACGTCGGCGATGATGTCGAGGTCCTGTCTGACGCCCGGCGGCGTCTCCGTGGCCGGGCGGACCCGCGAGACCGTCCGCTCCATGTTCATCGTGGTCCCCTCGGACTCTCCCCACGTCGCCGCGGGGAGCACCACGTCCGCGAGTTCGACCGTCTCCGACCGGAAGGCGTCCTGCACGACGAGGAACGAGTCTTCGAGGACCTCGCGGGCGGCCGTGGCGTCCGGGAACCCCGCGAGCGGGTTGGTGGCGACGGTCCAGATGACCGACGGCGACGACTCGAACATGCCGACCGGTCCCGGGCCGTTGTCGTCGGGGAGCCGAGAGACGGGCACGTCCCACGCCTCGGCGACGGTCCGGCGGTGGTCCGGGTGTTCGAACGGTCGGTGGCCGGGCCACGTCCCCTTCGAGGAGACCACGCGGGTGCCCATCGAGTTCGCCTGCCCGGTGAGCGAGAAGGGGCCGGACCCGGGGCCGAGGTTGCCGGAGGCGAGACAGAGGTTCACGAGCGCGCCGGCGGTCGCGGTGCCCCGGACGCTCTGGTTGACGCCCATGCCCCAGTAGACGAGCGTGGGCGCGTCGAGGAGCGACGCCAGTTTCTCGACCTCGTCGAGGGTGACGCCGGCCTCCGACGCCGCCTCCTCGACCGGGGGGAGTTCGTCGACGACGCGGTCGAACCCCTCGGTATGTTCCTCGACGAACGCCTCGTCAACGCGGTCGGTCTCGACGAGGTGTCCGAGAATCGCCTGCGCCAGCGCGAGGTCGCCGCCGGGGTCGATGGCGACGTGGTCGTCGGCGACGCCCGCGGTCTTCGTCTCGACGGGGTCAACGACGACGAGGTCGCCGTCGTCGGCCGACTGGCGAATCCACCGGAACATCACGGGGTGGGCGACCGCCGGGTTCGCCCCCCAGACGAGGTGCGTCTCCGCCTCGGGGATGTCGTCGTAGGTCGGCGGCGGCGCGTCGCTCCCGAAGGCGCGGTAGTAGGCCGTGACCGCGCTCGCCATGCAGAGCGTCGTGTTCGCGTCGTAGTGTCTGGTGCCGATACCGCCGCGAGCGAGTTTTCCGAGGGCGTAGGCGGCCTCGTTCGTCTGTTGGCCGCTGCCGAGGACGGCGACCTCGTCGGGGTCGTCGGCCATCGCGTCGCTGATAGCGTCTCCCGCGCGCGAAAGCGCGTCCGACCACGAGGTCTGCCGGAGTTCGCCGTTCTCCCTGACGAGCGGTCGCGTGAGCCACGAGCCGTCGGGGTCGGCCGACTCGCGGATGCCGCGACCGCAGGCCAGCCCGTTGTTCACGGGATGCGAGGGGTCGCCCCGGACCGCGTCGAGACCGTACGCCGTATCGGAGCCGAGGTGGACGTGGCCACAGCCGACCGCACAGCGCATGCAGGTCGTGGGGACTTGTTTCGCCACGCGACTCACCACCCACCGCTCGCGTCGAATGTACCGCATTCGGGCATATATCCCGTGCCGTTCGTGAATATCATTTCACTTTCTTGGCTCACAGTGGCGGAAGATAACCATAAAGACCTAATCGTTTAATAACGGATATTTTCCCCACGTGTTCCGAATAAAGACACAATATACAATCGAATGAAAGGAATATAATCGCGTAAATCCCCCAATTTAAAATATGTTTTTTGATTGTTTTTCTGAAATTAATGTCTGACGGCGGTTCCGGACCGCGTTCCGTGCCATCGAGGCCGGTCGGTCGCGCGCGGCACCCGGCGGCGCTCCGACGCTCTTATGCGTCTCCCCGGGCAATTTCTGGGGGATGAGTGAACGGGCGCTCGAGGTTGTCGAGTTTCTGCTGACGGCCCACCTCTACACTGACGACCGAACGCTTGACGAAAACGACCTTCCCCCGCGGTATCGACGCGTCTTCTGGGCGGACGCCGAGGACGACGGCGACGAGGACGACTCGTCGGCCGCCGGCATCGAGCGACCGCTCGTCGTGACCGAGTCCGTCGCGCGGAAGGCGACCGGCGTCGAACACCCCTGGGACGCGATTTCCGACCTCATGTTCACCCAACGTGAGGAGTTCTCCGGCCGCCTCTCGCTGACGCAGCCCGAGATGGCGCTGGAGTGGTTCGTCAAGCGAGCCGACTACGACCGGCTCGTGACGAACCCGACGGTGGCGAAGTCGGTCGAGGACCGCGACGACGTGGACGTGACCCACGCGGACGCGAGAGAACAGACCCGGCCGATTCACGCCGACCGCGTGTGGATAGACAGCCTGCTCGACGAGTACTTCGACGACGAGGACGACGCCGAGATGCTCGACCTCGTGCAGGTCCGCGCGCCCGAGGAAATCGAGATGACGCTCGACGACCTCGTGCTCACGACGGACCAAGAGGGCGAGATTCACAAGCTGATGAAGGCCATCGAACACCGCGAGTACCTCGCGGACATCGGCCTCCGCGAAATCGGGAAAATCCTGTTCGTCGGACCGCCGGGGACCGGCAAGACCACCGTCTCGCGGGCGCTCGCCCACGAACTCGGCCTGCCGTTCGTCGAGGTGAAGCTCTCGATGATTACGAGCCAGTACCTCGGCGAGACGGCCAAGAACGTCGAGAAGACGTTCGAAGTGGCGAAGCGCCTGTCGCCGTGTATCCTCTTTATCGACGAGTTCGATTCGGTCGCCAAGACCCGCCGGTCGGACGAGCACGCGGCGCTCAAGCGCGCGGTCAACACGCTGCTCAAGAGCATCGACGACATCTCGCTGATTCGCGACGAGGTCATCCTCATCGGCGCGACCAACCACCCCGACCAGCTCGACTCGGCGGCGTGGCGGCGCTTCGACGAAATCGTCAACTTCCCCAAGCCGGACCGCGGGATGCGCGCCGACATCCTCCGCGTCATCACGAACCGGATGGACATCGACGAGTTCGACCCCTCGGCCATCGCGGACGTGACGGAGGGCCTGACCGGCTCCGACCTCCGACTCGTCCTCCGCGAGGCCGTCCTCGAAGCGCTCACCGAAGAGCGGATGGAACTCACGCAGGACGACCTGCTCGAGGCCGTCGCGGACTTCGAAGAGCGCGACAACCTGAAGAACCTCGACATGATGTCCGACTCGTCGGAACTCGTCGCGGGGTCGGAGTCCGGAGACGGTCACGACCACAGTCACGACCACGACCACGCGGACGAACACGAAGGCGAGACGCAGAAGGACGCCGGCGCGGCGCAGTAGGCGGGCGACGGGAGCGCCCGCCGCCGTCGGCCACGTTTATACCTCGCCGCCTCCGTGGTTGAATCAATGCGCGTGACCCTCCTCGGGACCGGCGACACGACCGGAACGCCCACCGTCGGGTGCGACTGCGAGACCTGCCTCGCGGCCCGCGAGCGAGGCATCGAGCGGACGCGCTTTTCGGTCCACGTGCAAAACGAGCGGACCGGCGAGTCGCTCCTCGTGGACTTCAGTCCGGACTTCCGCCACCAGTTTCTCACGCAGGACGTGCCGCTGCCCGACGAAGCCTTAGTCACCCACATTCACTTCGACCATCTCGACGGCCTCGGGAACGTCTACCGCCTCCTCGACGACCTCGCGGTCCACGCGGCCGACGAGGTCGACCCGGTCACGGGCGAGAGCGTCGCCGACGCGATTCGCTCGAAGTTCGACTACCTCGACCGCATCTCGGTCGAAGACCGGACGCCGTTCGAGTCGTTCCGCGCCTGCGGCCTCGACGTGACGTTCGTGCCGGTCGTCCACCCGCCGCTGGTCTGTTACGGCGTCGCCATCGAGGACCCCGAGACGGGTGCGAAGCTCTCGCTTTCGGGAGATACGACCTACGCGATTCCCGAGGCGTCCCGCGACGTGCTCCGGAATCCCGACCTGCTTCTCGCCGAGGCCATCGTCCCCGCGTCGGTCTGCGAGTACCACCCCATCGGCGGCGACGACTACGACGAAAACGGGGTCGCGCGGACCTTCGGCACGAAGCACATGACCCGCGAGGGGGCCATCGCGCTCGGCGAAGAACTCGACGCCGACGAGACCCGCCTCGTCCACGTCGCCCACTACTATCCCGCCGACGAGGCGTTCGAAGAGCCGCTGGCGGTCGACGGCGAGGTGTACGACCTGTGAGGCTGCGAGCCGTCGCCGAGGACACGGCGTTCAGATATCTCATGGTCGCCGGCGTCGTCGCGGCCGCGGGAAACTTCGTCCTGACGTACGTCGACACGGGTCGGCTGGACCTCGTCGGCGTCGTCGTCCAAGTCGTCTTCGTCGCCGTCATCGGCGTCGCGCTCGTCGCCTACTGGAACTACATGGAGCGGCGGGCGGACGCGGAGTGAGGCGTCAGCGATACCGGTCGAGTCCCGACTGTCTGCGGACCGCGCCGGGCGGGTCAGCGACCCAGTCCGTCCGCGACTCGCGGAGGCCGTCGCGGTCCAGTTCGGGCGGGTCGGCCGCCTCGAACGCCGGGCAGTCCGTGCCGCACTCCGAACCGGGGTCGACGACGTGGTCGAAGTGGTCGCAGACCGGGCGGCCGTCGGCGTCGACGCGGGCGCGGGCACAGCCCGGCAGGTCGTAGGCGCGCCATCCCTTGCCGTAGGCGCGCTCGGCGAGTCGGAGGCGCGCGGTTCGCTTTTCTGCGGGCGAGACGAGCGCCACGTCGGTGTGCAGCGAGTGGTACTCGACGGGTTCGACGCCGGTCGAGTCGGGCGAAAGCGGGCGAGGCTCGCGGACCACCTCGCGGTCGCCGGTGTCGGGGTCGAAGCGCCAGACGCCGACTTCCTCCGGAATGCGGTTGAGGTGCGCGCCGGTAACATAGCTCTCAGTCGTGAGAATCACTTCGTCGAAGACCGCGAGGCTCACGTCGAGGCGAAGCTGTCTGAGCAGGTCGCCGGGGCTTCCGAGGTCGGGTTTGTTCTCGATGCCGACGAGCCGGGCGAACCAGTCGTCCGGGTAGCGGGCGGCGCGGCGGACGTACTCCCTGCTCCGGCGGCGCTCGGACTCGAAGAAGCCGACCTCGACGGCGCGGTCGGTGGCGCGCCGGGCGCGACCGGGGTGGCAGTCGAAGCCGTCGCGCCAGAAGACGGCGCTGCCGGCTCCCACGTCGCTCTCGATGGCCGCCGCGGGAATCGCGCGGTCGGTGATGCGGGCGCGGTCGTCGAACCCCGGCCCCGGGACGACGGCGCACACGTCGATGATGCGGCTCCCCGGCGAGGCGACGGACGCGCCGAGTTGGCGCGCGGGGAGCCAGTCGGTCGTCTGTTCGAGGCGGGCGCAAAGCGCCAGTTCGAAGGCGAACTCCGAGGGCGACGACGCCGGAACGGGCACGTGACACGCTCGGTGGCGGAGCGGCAAAAAGGTCGCTCCCACGGCCGTCGGGTCGTGTCGGTGTTCTCGTATCTGATTTTCGGGGGGTACCTATTTGAGACAGAGCGCGGCAGTACTGACCGATGAAGGGGGAAAACAACGAAACCCACAGTATCAGGCGGAGAGCGTACCTCGGAATCGCGGCCAGCGCGGGACTCGCAGGTCTCGCCGGTTGTAGTTCCGGAATGACCGCGAGCGCCGCGCGGGCACCGCCGCAGGTTCCCGAGGCGGCGCTCGAAGCCGGCGGCTGGGAGTACATCGGGGGACACTCCTTAGACCCGGCCTTCGAGCAGTCGGTCGGCCCGGCGAGCGTCTCCGCGGCGTTCGAGACGCTCGTCTACGAGGACATGGACCTCTCGGAGACGCTGAAAGAGAAGACGCTCGGACAGGCCGAGGGGCAGTTCTCGCTGTTCTTCGCGACGCGCGTGACGCTCGACCCGAGCCTGTCGAACCTCCCGAAAGCGGCCCGCGGGACGGTCGTCGACGTGGTCGAAGAACACGCGCGGGCGAACTACGAGGGGCAGTTAGAGGACGTGGATGTCACGGACATCGAACAGACGGGCACGCGGTCGACGACGGTCGACACCGGCGAGTCGGCGCGCGTGACCGAGTACGAAGCCACCATCGCCTTCGACGAGATTACGTTCCCGTTCACCGAGGAAAAGGAGTTCACCATCGAGGGACAGGAGTTCGACGTCAGCGGGATGCTGGCCGTCTGGGAGCACGACGGGACGATTCTCGTCGCCGGCGGCGCACACCCCGGCGAGAACATCGAACTCAGCGTGACCAAGGAGCCGACCGAGGCCATCGAGGTCTCGGTCGACATCGACCTCGGCCTCACGCCCGACGCCTACCGCGAGGAGCTTCAGTCGCTCGTCGCGGGCGTCGAATAACCGGCAACGCCCGGAGCCGACAGCGATTCGAGGGGTTACTCGAATCGGTCCACGAACCGTCGTGCCGGGGGGCACGACCACCCATTTTTCGAGCCGTCGCCGGGACCGGGAGACGCCGCTGAATCGCCGCGCGCGGTGTGTGACCGCCCGACGCGGCCACAGCGTCGCCGCTCCGAGAACAGCACCTTTATCAGTCGTTCGGAGCCAAGTTCACGCAAGATTACTCTCAGGAGGTCAATGGTGACGAAAAACCCACAACAACCGGAGGTGAACATCGGACTCGTCGGTCACGTCGACCACGGAAAGACGACGCTCGTTCAAGCGTTGTCCGGCTCGTGGACGGACCAGCACTCGGAGGAGATGAAGCGCGGTATCTCCATCCGACTCGGGTACGCCGACGCGACGTTCCGTCAGATTCCCGGCGTTGACGCGCCGGAGTGTTACACGGTCGAAGAGGAGACGGAAGACGGCGAGGAGACGGACGTACTCCGCACCGTCTCGTTCGTCGACGCGCCCGGCCACGAGACGCTCATGGCGACCATGCTCTCTGGTGCCGCCATCATGGACGGTGCCATCCTGCTCGTGAGCGCGACAGAGGACGTGCCGCAGGCCCAGACGGCCGAGCATCTGATGGCGCTCGACATCATCGGCATCGAGAACATCGTCATCGCGCAGAACAAGGTCGACCTCGTCGACCGCGAGCGAGCCGTCGACAACTACGAACAGATACAGGAGTTCGTGGAGGGTACGGTGGCCGAAGACGCGCCCATCGTCCCTATCAGCGCCCAGCAGGAGGTCAATCTCGACCTCCTCATCGAGGCCATCGAGGAGGAGATTCCGACGCCCGACCGCGACGAGACCGAAGACAGCCAGATGTACGTCGCGCGCAGCTTCGACATCAACCGCCCGGGGACGACCTGGGACGGCCTCGCGGGCGGCGTCATCGGCGGCAGCGTCGTCGCCGGCAAGCTCGAAGCGGGCGACGAACTCGAACTCCGCCCCGGCCGCGAGGTCGACGAGGAGGGCCAGACCGAGTGGCGCTCTATCACGACCGAAATCCGCTCGCTCCAGGCGGGCGGCAACATGGTCGACGAGGTCCGCCCCGGCGGGCTCTGCGGCGTCGGGACCGGTCTCGACCCGAGCTTCACGAAGGGCGACGCGCTCGCGGGACAGGTCGCCGGCGAGCCCGGCACGCTCCCGCCGACGCGCGAGCAGTTCACCATGGACGTGGAACTGCTCGACCGCGTCGTCGGCGGCGAGGAAGGCGAGGGTATCGACGAGATATCCACCGGCGAGCCCCTGATGCTCACCGTCGGCACCGCGACCACGGTCGGCGCGGTGACGAGCGCGCGAAGCGGCGAGGCGGAAGTCTCGCTCAAGCGCCCCGTCTGCGCCGAGGAGGGCGCGAAGATAGCCATCAACCGCCGCGTGGGCGCTCGCTGGCGGCTCATCGGTATCGGGACGCTCAAGTGACGTGACCGCCACCGTAGTCGTCATGGACACGAACGCGCTCATGATGCCGGTCGAACTCGACGTCCGCGTGTTCGACGAACTCGACCGGCTGCTCGCGGCCGACGCGGACCTCGTGGTCCCCACGGCCGTCCTCGACGAGCTGGAGAAGCTCTCGTCGGGCGGCGGGACCGAAGGCGTCGCGGCGAGCGTGGGCGCGGACCTGGCGACCCGGTGCCGGGCGGTCGAAACCGAGGAATCGTACGCCGACGACGCGGTCGTCGAACTCGCCGAATCGGGCGAGGTCGACTACGTCGTCACGAACGACAAGCCCCTCCGTGACCGGGTGCTCGACTGCGGGATTCCCGTCGTCGGCATCCGGGGGCACGCCACGCTGGCAATCACGGAACCTTAACGAAACTATGTACAAACGGGTACGACTCAAAGATACAGTCGAAGTCCCACCCCGACACCTGGGCGACGTGACGCCCGAGCGGGTCAAGCGACTGTTGCAGGACAAGTTGGAAGGACGGATGGACGAGGACGTGGGGAGCGTCGTGAGCGTCGTGAACGTCAACGACATCGGCGAGGGCACCGTGCTGCCCAACCGCCCCGGCGTCTACTACGAGGCCGACTTCGACGCCATCACCTACGACCCAGACATGCAGGAGGTCGTCGACGGCATCGTGGTCGAAGTCGTCGAGTTCGGTGCCTTCGTCGGCATCGGCCCGGTCGACGGGCTGCTGCACGTCTCGCAGATATCCGACGAATACCTCGCCTACGACGGCGAGAACCAGCAGCTCGCGTCGACCGAGTCCAACCAGACGCTCGCCGTCGACGACGAGGTGCGCGCCCGCATCGTCACGAAGAGCATCGACGAGCGCAACCCGCGCGACTCGAAGATCGGCCTCACGGCCAAACAGCCGGGGCTCGGCAAGCACGGCTGGCTCGAATCGAAGCGCCAGCAGAGCGAGGCCTCGGCGGAGGGTAACTGATGGCGAAGCCCCGTCTCGCCTGCCGCGAGTGCCACTTCGTCAACGACCCGGACAAACAGACCTGCGAGAACTGCGGGTCGAGCAGTCTCACCGAGGACTGGGCGGGCTACGTCGTCATCACCCATCCCGAAGACAGCGAAATCGCCACCGAGATGAACGTCACCGAACCCGGCGGCTACGCGCTGAAGGTCCGCTGAGGGTCCGCTGAGCATGCTCACCCTGCCGACGGCGCTTCGGGCGGCGTTCAAAGAGCCGTTCGGCCCGGTGTACGCCGAGGCCGACGACCTGCTGGCAGACGCATCCAGCGAGGACGCGGACGCGCCGCTCGTCGCCGTCGGCGACGTCGTCACCTTCCACCTCCGCCGCGCCGGTCGCCCGCCGGACGTGGCCGTCGTCGACGGCAAGACGAAACGCGAGGCCGTCGGCGAGGAGATTCGGCGGGCGGTCGAGACCGGCCGCCTCGTCGAGGTCGAAAACGAACCGGGCACCGTCTCCGTCGCCCTCGTCGAGGCGCTCGTGGCCGCGCTCGACGACCCCGAGCCGACGACGCTCCTCGTCGAGGGCGAAGAGGACCTCGCCACGCTCCCGGCGGTGCTCGCCGCGCCCGTCGGTTCGACCGTCGTCTACGGCCAGCCCGACGAGGGAATGGTCCGCGTCGCCGTCACCGACGCGGCCAAAAGCGAGATGCGGGACCTCCTCGCGCGGTTCGACGGCGACTTCGACGCCGTCGTCGCGCCCATCGACGCCTGAGACGCGGGCGCGCTCGTCCCTTCGAAATCCTTTTACTTGCTTCGGAGGGAATTACGGGTAACTGAACCATGGATATCGAAATCATCTCCGAGGAGGAGAACCCCATGTTGCACCGGACGGACGTTCGATTCGAGATCGTCCACGAGGAAGCGACGCCCTCTCGTCTGTCGGTCCGCGACTCGCTCGCGGCCAAGCTGAACAAGGACTCCGACGAGGTCGTCGTCCACGAACTCGACACGAAGTTCGGCATGCGCAAGACCGCGGGCTACGCGAAGGTCTACGAGAGCCCCGAGTTCGCGCGCGACGTCGAGCAGGACCACATGCTCGAGCGCAACAAGATTACCGACGCCGAAGTCGAAGCCGAAGAGGCGTAGTCTCGGCTTCCGACCGCCGTTTCTTCACACTCGATGCGCATTCTCGGAATCGAAGGTACAGCGTGGGCCGCGAGCGCCGCGGTTTTCGAGACCGACGACCCCGACGCGCTCCGCTCCGGTACCGGACGGACGCCCGACCCCGCGGTCGACCACGTCTTCATCGAATCTGACCCGTACCAGCCCGACAGCGGCGGCATCCACCCGCGCGAGGCCGCAGAGCACATGGGGACCGCCATCCCCGAGGTCGTCGAGACCGCGCTCGAACACGCCGCGGCGCGACACGACGGCGACGGCCCCGTCGTCGACGGCGTCGCCTTCTCTCGCGGCCCCGGTCTGGGGCCGTGTCTCCGCATCGTCGGCACCGCGGCCCGCTCGGTCGCCCAGACGCTCGACGTGCCGTTGCTGGGCGTCAACCACATGGTCGCGCACCTCGAAATCGGCCGCTACCAGTCCGGCTTCGACTCGCCGGTGTGTCTGAACGCCTCGGGCGCGAACGCCCACCTGCTCGGCTACCACAACGGCCGCTACCGCGTCCTCGGCGAGACGATGGACACCGGCGTCGGCAACGCCCTCGACAAGTTCACCCGCCACGTCGGCTGGACCCACCCCGGCGGCCCGAAGGTCGAGGCGGCCGCGGAGGACGGCGACTACGTCGAACTGCCGTACGTCGTCAAAGGGATGGACTTCTCGTTTTCCGGCATCATGAGCGCCGCGAAGGACGAGGCGGACGCGGGCACGCCCGTCCCCGACATCTGCGCCGGTCTCCAAGAGACCGTCTTCGCCATGCTCACCGAGGTGGCCGAGCGCGCCCTGTCGCTGACGGGGACGGACGAACTCGTCCTCGGCGGCGGCGTGGGCCAGAACGCCCGCCTGCGCGAGATGCTCGCGGAGATGTGCGACCAGCGCGGCGCGAAGTTCCACGCGCCCGAACCGCGGTTCCTCCGCGACAACGCCGGCATGATAGCCGCCCTCGGCGCGCGGATGCTCGCCGCGGGCGACACGCTCGCGGTCGAAGACTCGACCGTCGACCCGAACTTCCGGCCCGACCAGGTCGACGTGACGTGGCGCGGCGCGGACGAGTCGGTCGCGCGCGCCTACACCGACGACGGCGCGATTCGCGGGGCCGAGGCGACCGTCGACATCGGTACCGAGGAGGTCGTCAAGCGGCGCGTCCCGAAGACGTACCGCCACCCGGAACTGGACGACAGGCTCCGACGCGAGCGTACGAAGGCGGAGGCGCGGCTGACGAGCGACGCCCGGCGCGCCGGCGTTCGGACGCCCGTTATTCAGGACATAGACCCCGTCGACGGCGTCATCGCGTTCCAGCGGGTCGGCGATGCGGACCTCGCGGAACGGCTCGACCCCGAGGCCGTCCGCGTCGTCGGCGAGTACCTCGCACGACTCCACGAGGCCGGTATCGTCCACGGCGACCCGACGACGCGGAACGTCCGTGTCGGAACGGGGCCGGACGGCGACCCGCGCGTGTATCTCATCGACTTCGGCCTCGGCTTCCACACGGGCCACGTCGAGGACCACGCGATGGACCTCCACGTGTTCGCCCAGAGCGTCCAGGGGACCGCCGCCGACGCCGACCCGCTCATCGACGCGCTCGAAGCGGGCTACGAGGCCGTCGGTTCGGCCGAGGTCATCGCCCGGTTGCGCGAGGTCGAGTCGCGCGGCCGGTACCGGTAGGCCGCCGTCGAACTCGTCGGAAGGCCAAAACGATTTATCCCGAGCCGGCGTATCCGTCACACATGGCAGACAAACCGCAGCGCGGAACGCTTTTCGGCATCCCGTACAACTTCGAGCGCCCGAGCGCCGGCCGACTGCTCTCGTCGTACTGGCAGCCCGGCAAGGGCATGCTGGTCGAAAAGCCGTTCGGCATCGGCTACACGCTGAACCTCGCGAGCTGGCGGTCGTGGGTCGTCCTCCTCGTCGCCGGCGGCCTCCTCTGGAACGAGCGCCAGAAGGCGGAAGAGACGGAAGACGAGGCCGAGGCCGACGACGGCCCCGTCGAAGTCATCGTCGACTGAGGCGACGCGACCGACACCGACGACTTTTCCACGTCCGCCCGCGGAGGGCCGGACATGCTCCGATACGTCACCACGAACGCGGGGAAGGTCCGCGAGGCGCTTTCGTACCTCGACGACGACGTGACTCAACTCGACTTCGACTACACCGAGGTGCAGGCGTCCGACCTCGGCCCCATCGCGGCCCACGGCGCGCGCGAGGCCTACCGCTACGCCGACGAGCCGGTGCTCGTGGACGACGCCGGTCTCTTCATCGACGGCTTCGAGGGCTTTCCCGGCCCGTACTCCTCGTACGTCGAGGACACCCTCGGCGTCGAGGCGGTTCACCGACTGGCCGCGGCCGAGCTCGACGAGCCCCGCCGGGCCTCGTTCCGCTGCGTCCTCGCGTACTGCGACGGCGAGCCGTTCGAGGCGAGTCCGGACCCGATAGACCGCGACGACCGGACCGTGGCGGCCGCACGCGGCGCGGAACAGGACGCAGAAGAGACGGAGGCGCTCCCGGTGAAGCTCTTTACCGGAAGCGTCAACGGCCGCATCGTCCCGCCGCGCGGCGAGGGCGGCTTCGGCTACGACCCCATCTTCGAGCACGATGGCGCGACGTTCGCGGAGATGAGCGCCGAGGAGAAAAACGGCATCTCCCACCGCGGGCGGGCGTTAGCGAAGTTCGCGACGTGGTACGCCGAGAGATAGCGAGGCGAACGTCGTCGGGCGCGGAGCGTCCGACGGAAGTACGCCGAACGGTAGTGAGGCGTCCGTCGAAAGTCGCTGATTGTCGGCCAGACGCTGAACCGGAGTCGTCGACCGCGTCGCCAGTCGCTACGCTTACCTCGCCGGAGCGACCCCGAGACGCATGGACCCCAGCGACTTCTTCGAGGGCGGGACCGTGACCGTCTCGGCGGCGACCTACGCGGTCGTCAAGACCGAACGGAGTGACCCGGACGCCTTCGCGACGATTCGAGACGGAACCGAGACGACGGTCGTCGTCGAGGAGGGACGCGTCGACGAGGCGGCGGCCGTCGAAATCGAGCGGGGCTGGAAGCGACTCACCTTCGAGATGGTCCTGCCGTTCGAACTCGTCGGCTTTCTGGCGCGGGTCGCGGGCGCGCTCGCCGCGGAAGATATCTCGGTGTTCGCGCTGTCGGCGTACTCGACCGACCACGTGCTCGTCCGGGAGGGCGACGTGGCGGCGGCCGCGACGAAGCTCGAATCGCTCGGGTGTGCCGTCGAGCGCGCCGAGGACTCCGGCGGCGGGAACTAACGCCGGTCCCGGCTCGCGAGCGAACAGTTTGATACGTTCGGCGGTGCCACATTAGCCGTGATGGTTCCCGACTCCGACGACTCCCTCCCACTCGTCACCGACCCCGGCCAGACCGACCGCGCGCGCACCGCCCGAGTGAGAGCCGACCCTCGCCCCGGCCCCGACTTCGACCCCGTCACGACCCACAATCGCGGGGGGTCACGCTCAGGCATCGCGGGCGCGTACGGAGACGCATGAACCGAGCGAACGTCGTCGCCGCCGGCGCGGCCAGCGGCTACGGCATCGCCGTCTTCGCCGCCATCGCGGTGTTCTTCGGCGACGCCTCGCAGGGCCTCGGTGTTGCCGTCGGCTTCGGTCTCGTGACCGTCCTCGCCATCTTCGCGGTGACCCGCGTCCTCAACGACTGACCCGACAGGCGGTCAGCGACAGAGCCGACACGGGTGGTCGATTGGGGCGGCGCGAGCGACTACGCCCGCGGGTCGCGGTCCGGCCCGGGGTACGGCCCGCCTTCGACCTCGGCGTAGAGACTCTCCGGCGCGAACAGCGACGCGAACGCCTTCGGATGGCGGACGCTGACCGGGAAGCGACCGCCGAGCGCCGCGCCCGCCTGCGCCGAGCTAAGCCGGTCGTCGAACGTGAGGAGATGCATCGCGCCGCCGCGGTAGGCCGACGCAAGCGCGGGGTTGTCGCCGTCCGGATGGGCGACGAGTTCGGCCCACGAGTCGGTTTTCTCGCGCCAGTCGGCCGCGAGGTCGGCGTCCGCGAGCGACGAGACGACCGCCTCGGCGTCGTCGAGGAGCGGGTCGCTGGCGACGAGCGTCGTCCACGAGTGTCGCCGCAGGTGGTCGAGCGCCGCTCTCGCGGGGCCATCGACGAGCAGGTCGGCCGCGAGCACGTCGGCGTCGGCGACGACCCGCGCGGGCGAGGGCTCCGTCTCAGGCATCGTCGCCTCGGCGGGCGCGAAGCGCCTCGCTGATGTCGGCTTCGGTGGTGTCGTAGGCGGCGGCGCGGGCGAAAAGCGACTCCCAGCTCATGGCCGTCTCCACGGGGCGAGTCGAAAAGAATCCGACGCAACCGGATTCGGGGTCGAATCGTTACGATGCACCGGTATTGAAATTATTTGTGATTACGTTGCGTGGGAAACAGTTAATTCGCGTTCGGCGAACCACAATGCATGGCGATAGAGCGACGGCGTTTCTTACAGGCTGCTGGTGTCGGTGCGGTTCTCGGACTGAGCGGATGCACGGGGAACACGAGTCCCCCGCAGGCGAACAACGAGACCGCCGAGGGCTCTGGCGGGAGCGAAAGCGGTGACGGTTCGACCCAAGAGCTGACGCTGGCGACGACGACGAGCACGTACGACACGGGGCTGCTCGACGCCCTGAACCCGGTGTTCGAGGAGAAGTTCAACGCTCGGGTGAAAACCATCTCACAGGGGACCGGCGCGGCAATCGAGACGGCGCGAAACGGCGACGCGGACGTGATTCTCGTCCACGCCCGCGGCGCGGAAGACGAGTTCCTGCAAGATGGCTACGGCGTCAACCGCCGCGACGTGATGTTCAACGACTTCGTCGTCGTCGGGCCGGCGGACGACCCCGCGGGCATCTCGGGAATGGAGAGCGCGGCCGACGCCTTTGCGACCGTCGCGGACGCCGGGGCGACGTTCGTCTCCCGCGGCGACGACTCCGGGACGAACAAGAAGGAACTGCTCATCTGGGAGGCCGCCGGCGTCGAGCCGTCGGGGACGTGGTACCGAGAAATCGGCAAGGGCATGGGCGACACGCTCGTGCAGGCCGACCAGTCGGGCGCGTACACGCTCTCCGACCGCGGGACGTTCCTCGCGACGCAGGACAACATCGACCTCGAAATTCAGGTGCAGGGCCCGCTCAAGGGCGGTCCGACCATCCTGAAGAACCCCTACGGCGTCATCCCGGTGAACCCCGCGAAGTACCCCGACGTGAACTACTCGCTGGCGATGGCCTACGCCGGCTTCCTCACGAGCCCCGAGGGACAGGAGATAATCAGCAACTACACGGCCAACGGGTCGCAGTTGTTCTTCCCCAACGCGCTCTCGGAGGACCCGCAGTTCGGCCAGTACGTCCCCGAGAACTACGACGGCGGGGAGAACGCCTCGTCGTCGGCGTCGGTCTCCGACGCGCAGTTCGAGTCGTGGGTGGCACAGCACGTCCCCGAGGACTTTTAGTCCGACCGGACCCCACCACCGCCCGTGTTCGCCCTCGGCGACCTGAACCTCACCTACCTCGTCAGCATCACGGCCGTCTCGCTGTACGTGAGTACCGCGGCGGTCGCGCTGAGCGCCGCGCTCGGCCTACCAATCTCGCTGGCGGTCGGGTTCCGCGACTTCTACGGGAAGTCGGTCGTCACCTCCGTCATCTCGACGGGGATGGGCTTTCCGAGCGTCGTCGTGGGGCTCGTCGTCCTCTTGGTGCTGTCCCGGTCCGGGCCGCTCGGGACGTTCGAACTGCTGTTCACGCCCGAGGCGATGATTCTCTCGCAGACCATCCTCGCGCTCCCCGTCCTCGTGAGCGTCTCGCTGTCGGCGGTCCAGTCGGTTCCGCAGGACCTCAGAGACGCCGCGTTCGCCGCCGGCGGCACCTCGACCGACGTCGCCCTGTTGGTCGTCCGCGAGGCGCGCTACGGCATCGTCACGGCGCTTCTGGCCGCCTACGGCCGCGCCATCAGCGAGGTCGGCTCGGTCCTCATCGTCGGCGGAAACATCGTCTTCTCGGACAGCACGTCGTTCACCCGGACGCTCACGACGGCCATCACCGTCGAGGCGCGGAAGGGGAACATCGAGACGGGCATCGCCCTCGGAGCCATCCTGCTCGCGCTCGTCCTCGGCGTGAACGCCCTCGGCGCGCGCTTCCGCGACCGGACCCCGGGACGGAACGGGAGGGGACGATGACGACCGAGCGACCGGGTGCCGGCGATTCGGGTTCCGAGAAGCCCGACGAGACCGCCGCGCCCGACCCGGCGGCGAACGGCGCGCGGCGGAGCAAGACCCGACTCGCGGCCCGCAGCCTCGGCCACGGCTTCGGCGACGGCGCGGTGCTGGAGGATATCTCGCTCGCCGTCGAACCGGGCGAGATTCTCGCCGTCGTCGGCCCCTCGGGCACGGGGAAGACGACGCTCTTCCGACTGCTCGCCATGTTCGAGCGTCCCGGCGAGGGGACGGTCGAGGTCGGCGGCGACGACGTGTGGGACCTCCCCGAGGCCCGCCGGCTGGCGGTCAGACGCCGGGTCGGGATGGCGTTTCAGACGCGGAGCCTCTTTTCGACGACGGTCGAGGAGAACGTCTCCTACGGGCTTCGAGTCCGTCGGTCGTGGTCGGCTCGCGTCCGCGACGCGGTCGAGGGACTGTTCGGCCGCGACGAGCCGTCCGAGACGGTCAGAGACGCGCTTCGGACCGTCGGAATGTTCGACAAAGTCGGCCGCGACGCCGGCTCGCTGTCGGCGGGCGAGGCCCAGCGCGTCGCCATCGCGCGGGCGCTCGCGCCCGACCCCGACGTGTTGCTGCTGGACGAGCCGACGTCGAATCTCGACCCGCGGAACACCGCCGCCATCGAGTCAGCGATGCGGGCGGCGCGGGACCGCGGCATCGCCGTCGCACTCGCGACCCACGACATGCAACAGGCTCGGCGGGTGTCGGACCGGACGGCCGTCATCCTCGGCGGGACGTGCATCGAGTCGGGGCCGACCGACGCGGTGTTCGAGTCGCCGGACGACGACCGAGTCCGCCAGTTCGTCGAGGGGAAACTCGTCTACTGAACGCGGGCTGACCGCCGCGGTCTCGTCGGTGGTATAACAGCACATATTGCGGGTAGATGGCGTGTGACTCCCGTCTGACGCGGATTTAAGGTTCCCCATACGTACCCGAGTATGGGGCGCGTATTCGGCCTTCGTTCCCATCCTCCCACCGGCGCGCCCGGCACGAAAACCACCACCACCATCGTCGTTCTGGTTCCCCCGGTACGACGCGCGGCGCCGCCACCACGGCGCTGTTTTCCGAGGCAGACCGTACCGCAGCGAAGCGTCTCGGTTGCGACGGGTCTCGACAGGAAACTCGTCGTTTCGGCGTCAGCCGAGCAGTTTCGACCGAACCCGGTCCAACGCGTTGCGCTCCGTTAACAGCGCGAGCTGGTCGCCGGGCTCGACGACGGTTCCCGGAAGCGGAATCGTCATCGGCTCGCGTTCCCGGCCGTGGGCGTAGACGCGGCCGTCCGCACCGAGGTCGATGTTGGCGACGTGTTCGCCGACGACGGGCGCGCCGTCGGGGACGCTGACCGTCGTCAGCCGAAGTTGGTCCGTCAGGTCGCCGATGGCGTTGAAGTCGCCGCCGAGAAGCGCCGTCTTCGCCCCGGCCGCGCCGAGGCGTTCGGGGTAGATAATCTCGTCCACGTCGTCGGCGTAGCGCTCGTAAATCTCCTGGCGGTAGTCCTCGCTAATTCGCATGACCGTCCGGCAGTCGTACTCTTTGCCGAGCATGCAGGCCGCGAAGTTGATGTTCGGGTCGCCGGTCAGCCCGCCGATGGCGTCCGCGCCCTCGATGCCGGCCTCCCGCAGCACGGTTTCGGTGCCGCCGTCGCCGAGGACGGCCTCGAACCCCTCGTCGCGGGCGCGGTCGACCTTCTTGTCGTTGTTGTCGACGACCGTCACGTCGTGGCCCTCCTCGCGGAGCACTCGGGCGGTCCGCGAGCCCACGCGACCGTACCCAACGATAACGAAATTCATGGTAGTAGTATGCACACCGGGTGGCTAAAAGATGGCCCCGTCAGGACCGAGTCCGTTCGAGGCGTTCCCTGACTGAATCGATGGTGTCCGCGAGCGGCGGCGTCCCGAAGAGGGCGACGAGCACCGCCCCGACGGTGTCGAAGACGAGGTCGACGATGGTGTCGCTGAGTCCGTACTGGACGAGGACGGCCTCAGAGCCGATGGCTTCTGCGGCGAGGCGCGCGCCGAACTCCAACACCTCCCAGAACACGCCGGCCGCGAGCGTGAAAAGCAGGACGTAGACGAACATGAAGCGGTCGGGGAGGTGGACGGCCTCGGTGTACTCGTCGACGGCCCGCGCGGTGACGTAGCCGACGGCCGCGACCACGGTCGCCGAGAGCGTGTGGGTGACGTGGTCCCACCAGTCGATGTAGTTGTACGGGCCGAGCATGCCGACGGCGTGGAGCAACACCGCCAGCGCCAACCAGAGACCGAGAAGCGGGTGGAGCCGAATCTGCCAGTCGCGGCGGAGCACCGCGGGGAGGAACGTCGCGCCCAGCGCGAGCACCGCGTTGACGACGACGCTCAGATTCCGCGTGTAGATGCCGACGAGCAAGATACACAGGATGGCGGCCTGAATCACCCGCCCCGCGAGCCGTTCGAATCGACGGGAGACCATTGCGGTGTGCTACGGCCTGAGCGCCCTAAATTCGACCGTGGTACTAGCTAGCACGACCACCGACACCGTTTTTCCTCCAGATTGCATACGCCCCACCGATGATGGCCACCACTCACGCCCTCGCGGGTGTCGTCCTCGGCACCGCCGTGTGGGCGCTGGTCCCCGAGGCCGGGATGCTCCCGGTGCTCGCGGCCGCACTCGGCGGCCTGTTCCCCGACTTCGACCTGTACGCGGGGCACCGGAAGACCCTCCACTTCCCCGTGTACTTCAGCGCGCTCGCCGTGCCCGCGGTCGCGGTCGCCGCGCTGAACCCGACGACCACGACGCTCGCCGTCGCACTGTTCCTCGCGGCGGCCGCGCTCCACTCCGCGTCGGACGTGCTCGGCGGCGGCCTCGAACTCAAGCCGTGGCTCGGCACCTCCGAGCGCGCCGTCTACGACCACTGGAACGGCCGGTGGCTCGCCCCGAAGCGACTGATTCGCTACGACGGCGCGCCCGAGGACCTCGCGCTGACGCTCGCGTTTGCCGTCCCGCCGGTCCTCGCCTTCGACGGCCTCGCGGAGACGCTCGTCATCGCCGCGGTCGCCGTCTCCGGCGTCTACGTCCTGCTCCGCAAGCCGATGGTTGCGATTGCCGAGACCGCCGTCGCGGCGATGCCCGACCACGTCGTCGACCTCATGCCCGAGCGGTTCGTCCGCGACTTCCGCTGAATCGCACCCACTTCTGCCCGAGTTCCACCCGCTTTTTCGAACGCGTACGACGGCCTCTCCGCCGTCAGCGCTGCCCCTGATACCGACCAGCGGAGCGACGACGCCCCCCAGTTCCCGACGACGAACCGGGGAGTCGAACCCGTTCGCGTCGGCGCGGTACGGGGGATGAACCGCTCGCGTCCCCGCCGTGGGCTCCACCGGTACCCCCCAAGCGTATGGCGTCGGCGAGAGTGGTACGATGCATGTTCGCACTACTCACGTCGCTCGCCGTCGCGGTCGGCTGTCTCGCCGTCGCCGCCGGGACGGTCGGGACTCTCGGAGGCGCTGACGACCCCGACGACGCCGGCGCGTACGACTACGTCGTCGCGCAGGACGGCAGCGGCGACTACGAGACGATTCAGGCCGCCATCGACGGCGCGAAGTCGTTTCCGCCGGGGCGAGTCCGCATCCTCGTCCGAGACGGCGTGTACGACGAGAAAGTCGAAGTCCACGCGTGGAACCCCGACATCACCCTCGTCGGCGAGAGCGCCACGGAGACGGTCATCACCCACGGCGACCACTTCGAGCGAATCGACCGCGGGCGCAACAGCACCTTCTTCACCTACACGCTGAAGGTCCGCGGCAACGACTTCCGCGCCCGCGACCTGACCGTCGAGAACAGCGCCGGCCCGGTCGGACAGGCCGTCGCCCTCCACGTCGACGCCGACCGCGCCGTCTTCGAGAACTGTCGCGTCCTCGGCCACCAAGACACCGTCTACGCCGCCGGCGAGGGGGCGCGCCAGTTCTTCTCGGACTGCTATCTCGAGGGGACGACCGACTTCGTCTTCGGCGGCGCGACCGCCGTCTTCGAGGACTGCCGCGTCCACTCGAAAGCCGACTCGTACATCACCGCGGCCTCCACGCCGGCGAGCGAGCCCTTCGGCTTCGTCTTTCTCGACTGCGAACTGACCGCCGACGCCGACGTGTCCGAAGCGTATCTCGGCCGCCCGTGGCGGAATCACGCCCGAACTGCGTTTATCCGCACGTGGATGGACTCGCACGTCCGCTCCGACGGGTGGCACAACTGGTCGCGACCGGACGCCGAGGCGACGGTCGAATACGCGGAGTTCGACAGCCGAGGCCCGGGGGCGGAGGGCGAGCGGGTGTCGTGGGCGACGGCGCTGACCGAGGACGAGGCTGAGCGGTATTCGAAGGCGAACGTGCTGGGTTCTGCGAGTCGTGGGGAGTGGTGGGACTGGGAGGGATGAGCGTGCGATCGGGGCGGTGTCAGACGGACGTTGAACTCACTCGATGCGGTTCGCTATCGCTCTGTGTGAGTTTGTGAGAAGAGCCTAGGCCGGGATTTGAACCCGGGGTCTCGTCCTTACCAAGGACGCGCTTTACCGCTAAGCTACCCAGGCGCTCTATGGGTTGATATCCCCACTGATGCGCTTTCTGCATCCGATTTTACTACAGGGCTGTATAAGAATGTGATGAAACGCTTCGAGGGTGTCTCAAGGTAACATACGAGAAAGATAACAATCGATGCCCGCTCTATGTGTTGACAATTTCTTTGATATCAGTTATGGAATCACTCTAACGTCTACCTGAAACTCTGTTCCATCAATCGTTCGCGGCCCCGTCAAATCTTTTTCAAAGTTAGAACGGTCGGTGATCTCTGAGTCACCATCCCACACAACAGCGATCATCCGACTGCAGTCTGTATGTTTATGATAACTTTCAATGTCTATTTTCAGTTCATCTGGGATGTCTTTAGCATGAGAACTATTTCGCACATATTTCGCTTCAATAACAGTAGATATCTCTGGAACTACGAAGTCAATTCTCTTTGAGGTCGTAGCGTGTTTTGGTGTGTATTCTTCCGGACGCGAGTCTGGAAATATAGGCTTCATTATTGCATAGAGCAAGTCTTGAACGTCTTGTTCACACGTCATCCCAAAGTCAGGTCTATCTGCATCACGGTCGTTAAGTATCGAAACCGATTCAGAGAACCCTTCGATTATTTCGGATAATAGGAATTTTCTATCACCAGTATACGACTGTTGGAGGAACTCATACCGATCGGGCTTCCCACCACAGACAAGCGATTCAAGTTCTCCACTATAGAATGCGGCTGGACAAAATTTCGTTTCAGGTTGTCCTGTGTCTTTTGCCCATTCGTTGTATTCTCTGACTCTCGCTTTAACACTCTCGTCAGATAGCTCATCTAGAGCTTCCTCAGAAGAGAGGCCTTGGCTCCGGTATCTAAGGAAGTCATCATATGCATCCAACGAATCAACAAACCTCACGATTTCATCGGGATGGAATTGAATCCTACAAAAACCAAACTCATCTATCTCCTCACGCCAGAGTTGAGTATAGATACAACCCTGACTTTCCAGATCCTGAAGATCCTTTATGAACTCTCGGCTGAGGTGATTGAACTGTCTTCCAAAAATTTTAGCCATAGAATAGGTTTATCACGGCATATAAAAAACGTGTGTTATTTCAGAAAATAATTCGGTAGACACTACTACTCATTTCACCAAATCTGTTCCACCGCCGTTGACCGCATCTCGGTGTCCGAGTGTAGGTATTTCATCGTCGTCGTCACGCTCTTGTGGCGGAGTTGTTCTTTCGCGTGGTGCGGCCCGACGTGGTTCGCCCAATGAGTCGCCACACCGTGACGAATGGAATACCAGGTGATCTCCTTATGATCTGGAATCGGCACATCCCCCTCCTCGATGAGTCGAGTCAGTAGGTAGTTACATGACTTCGAACTGTAGGGAGTCGCCTTCTTCGTCAACCACAACTCATCGCGGTCTTGGTACTTGTCGTAGGTTGCACGTTCATCGAGCCAGCGACGAAGCACCTTGACAGTTCGATTCTTCAATGTGCAGTTCCAATGAGCCTCGTTCTTCGTCGACTCATCCTTCGGGATGTTCAATTCGTGGGCCTCTATGTTCACCCAATCTACCGTGGCTCGACCCACCTCAATGGGTCGGAGCCCTGTATCGAGCGTTACGGCGAGAAGTGAGGGAATCTTCCACGAGTTCGCGGCCTTGAACTCTTCAGGGCCAATCTCGTTCTTGGAAACCCCGTTGCGTTGAGCGAGGTACGTTTTGATTCGATCACGCTCCTCGGGTGTCATCGAGGAACTGTGGTAGCTCTTGACCGTCCCGTAGTCGAGTGCGGCTTTGTAGAGTGCTTTGAATGCACGTCGATGAAGGTAATCACGCTCGTCTCCGTTAGATTGGCTCAGCTCAACGTCAGGATCCCAGTCGTAGTCCGTTCCGTGGACGTGGTTGTGAAATTTGAAGAATCGCTTGATGACCTTGAGATGGTGGAGAACACTGGAATCGATCATCCCGTCGGACATATTCAGGAGATGGATGAAGCGGTCGGCCTTCTCCGGAGTGAGGTCGGTCGTATACTTCTGCTCGTAGTCCCACAGCCAGCGGAAGACTGTCTCAAGTTTGTAGTGGGTGGATTGAAGCGTGCTTTCTGCCAGCCCCTCACCTTTCTCGGGGTGTTTTCCGTAGTTGGCGAGCCACGTCAGGACTTCCTCTTTGAAGTCGTGGTAGTCGCCACTCATGTTGACACCAAATGCCTCTAAGTCCTCCTTTGAGCGCTTGCTCACGAGCGGGAACGAGAACTCGACCGGCGTGCGAGCAGGAGGAAGATCTGGGGTACTGTCCTCGCTCAATGGAGGCATATCATCGAGTGGGTCGTCTCGATTCATACCCATACCTCACGAGAGATGTGTGTCGTAGTCAGAATGCTAATCGCTATACAGCGGCCTGTCTGTGTTGTAGCGTAATCGTACACTTGAACGCACCTTATTTCTCTTGTTGAGACGGTGCAGAAAGTGGCTTTAGTGCCTGTAGCCGTCGGTTTGGAACCTCGCGTTCCAATAACGGTCCTCGTCCTTACCAAGGACGCGCTTTACCGCTAAGCTACCCAGGCAGGCATTCCTTGGTTGTCCGGGTTCCTCTTTAGGGGTTTCGATTCGAATCGCCCCGGAACCGTGGTAGCGTATGCCGATTAGCGGTCCGCGGCGGAGGTGACCGCGTCGTCGCCACCGCCGCCTCGGTAGAGCGCCGCGATGCGCTCGACGGTCCCCTCGGAGACGGTCTCGTCGGCCGGGGGGAAGTCGCCGTCGTGGGTGTCGGCCAGTCCCGCGGCGTACTCCACGAGCGCGGTCGGGGGGGCCGAGCCGACGGCCGTGGTACCGGCGACGACGGCGAGCGTGCAGATGTTCACTTCGAGTTCGCCGTCGAGGTCCGGGCGCTCCGACTCGGCGGCCGAGCGGCGGCGAGTCTGGTCGCGGCCGAAGGCGCGGACCGTCTCGACGGCGTGGTCGGCGGCCTCGGTCCGGGCGAGGAGGTAGAAGCCGCGCGAGACGAGCACGTCCGCCGCGAGGATATCGAGGTCGGCGTCGGTGTCCGCTTCGGGGGAATCGAGCTGCGACCACGGCTCGTCGTGGGCGAGCGACCGGGTGAGCCGGAGGCCCTCGTAGATGAGTTGCACTCCGGCCGCGCGGGAGGCCAGCCCGTTCAGGTCGACCTTCGGTTCGACGGCCCGCGCGCTCACGAACGTGAGCACTGCCGGCGTCAAGGAGGCGGCGTCGAGGCGTTCGTCCAGCGCCGCGCGGAGGGCCTCGGGCTCGATATCGGAGAGGGCCTCTCGCGCGGCCTCGCGGGCTCGCACGGCGTCGTCCATCGGCCGAGACTTACGGTTGGGAGGGCAAAGACCTTTGGAAAACCACGGCACAACGGGCGTATGATACGGACGACGGACGACGGCGACCTCCGGGTCGTGACCATCGACCGCCCGGCGCGACGGAACGCGCTCAGACCGACCGACCTCGACGCCCTCGAAGCCGCGGTCACGGGTGCCGACGCACCGGTCGTTCTCCTCCGGGGGAGCGGCCCGGCGTTCTGCGCCGGCGCGGACCTCGACAGCGTCACCGACCTCGACGACCCCGAGGCGTTCGCAAAACACGGCCAACGCGTCGCCGACGCCGTCGAATCGGCCGAATCGGTCGTCGTCGCCGGCATCGACGGGGCGGCCCGCGGCGGCGGCGTCGAACTCGCGCTCGCCTGCGACGTGCGGGTGGCCACTCCGCGTGCGACCCTCGGTGAACCGGGCGTCCGACTCGGCCTGTTCGGCGCGTGGGGCGGGACGGTTCGGCTCCCGCGCGTCGTCGGCGAGGGCCACGCCCTCGAATTCTCGCTTTCGGGCCGCGTCGTCGACGCCGACGAAGCCCTCCGGATGGGTCTCGTCTCTCGAATCGTCGACGACCCGTGCGAGGTCGCGGCCTCGATGGCCGACAACGACCACCGGTCGCTCCGAATCGTCAAGGAGCGACTGCGCGACCGCGGCAACCGGGACGGACGCTTGGAACGGGAAGCCGCCGGCTTCGCGGAGTTGCATCGGGCGAACGTCGACGACATCGCGGCGTCGCGCGAAAAGTGAATTCCGCGGGCGGGTCGGCGGGCCGGCGGGTCGGCAGAGCCGCGGTGACCTACACGTCCAGCGCCGACGGCGCGGGCGGCATCGACCGCTTGTGGGCGCTCCCCTCGACGAGGCCGACCACGCGGTCGACCTGTTCTTCGGTTACGTCGAGGTGACGAGTCGTCGCGGACTTCGAAAGCGGGCCGTCCACGTGGAGCGCGAGAATCGCGTCGAGCGCGTCGTACGTGAGGCCGAGTTCGCCCTCGTCGGTCTGGCCGGACCACATCTCGGCCGACGGGGTCTGCAACACGAGGTCTTCCGGCACGCCGACGTGGGCGGCCAGCTGGCGGACCTGCTGTTTGTAGAGGTTCCCGATGGGGTTGCAGTCGACCGCCTGGTCGCCGTACTTCGTGAAGTAACCGGTCATCGCCTCGGCGCGGTTACCCGTTCCGAGCACGATGCGGTTCTCGTGGTTGGCGACGAAGTAGTTGAGCACCGCTCGCGTGCGGACGTAGACGTTTCCGGCGGCCATGCGGTCGTCGGCCGCCTCGGGGAACGTGTCGAAGAACGTCTCGGCGATGGGCTGGATTTCGACCACGTCGTACTCGATGCCCAGCATCTCGGCGACGCCCTCGGCGTCGCTCATCATGTCCTCGTCGTTCGCCACGCTCGGCATGACGAGCCCGTGGAGGCTCTCCTTTCCGAGCGCCTCGACGGCGAGGAAGGCGGTGAGCGTCGAGTCGATACCACCGGACAGCCCGATGACGGCCCCGTCGGCACCGGCGGCCTCGACGGTGTCTTCGATGAAGGTCGTGATGTGCTCGCGGTGCGCTTCGAGTTCCTCGTCGGACAACAGGAGGTCGAACGGGGCGTCCTCCGAGAGAACGTCGACGGATGTCATGGGCCTCGCTTGGAACCGGGAGCCCAAATAGCCACGTGTCACGCGAAAACAATGGACGGGTGTCCAGTTTTTTCGGGGGCGCGATGGGGTGAAGCGCTACGTTCAAGTGCCCCCGAAGTCTACGAATTTTTGCTTCGGAAGGCGGTTCGAAGCGAAGCGTAGCGCGCCGATGTGTTGTCGAGCGAAGTGAGACAACGCGCGGGGCGAACGAATGTGAGCGCCGATGGTCGACCGAGCAGAGCGAGGTCGAGTCAGGGGCGCAAGCGAAGCGTAGCGCGCCGATGGTCCAGTGGTAGGACACGAGCTTCCCAAGCTCGGAGCCCGGGTTCAATTCCCGGTCGGCGCATCTTCTGAACGGAACCGGACGAGGAGCCGCGAGGCTCCGAGTCCCGTGGAGTGAAGAGATGCGGCCCGAGGGAATTGAAGCAGCGAGCAACGCAGAGCGTTGCGAGTGAGGTTCAATTCCCGGTCGGCGCACTCGCGGGACTCCCGGTCGGCGTACAAACTCTCGTCTTCGAATCGTAACCCGCGCCGCCGACTCAGAAAAACAGGTTCTGCACGTCGTCGAACTCCGGTGACTCCGAGCGGAACACCGGCTCGCGGGCGGTCTGTCGAATCATCGCGTGGCGTTCGAGGGCCGAGTCGAATTCGAGAATCGCCCGCTCGATGTCGCGGGCGAGCGCGTCGATTTCGCCGTGGAGTTCGTCGTCGTCGGCCATGATACGCGTAGTTAGGCGAGGGCTGATAAAACGGACTCGGCTACGAGTCGTCAGCGGAGCCGTCGGGTGCAGTTCCAGCAGAGGTCGAAGGTGGTGTCGGCCTCGTTTTCGGCCCCGCAGTTCGGGCAGATGCGCTCGCCCGTCGGCGTCGTCTGTACGCCGGCCTGCGAGCCGTCGTCGAGCGACGCCGCGATTTCGGGGTGGGTGTAGCGGTCCGTTCGGGCGGAGTCCCGGCCGGACCCCTCGCCTACCGTCGGCTCCCCACCGTTGACGAGGTATCGATAGACCAGAAGCTGGAGCAGGGTCAACCCGAGGGCGTAGACGACGATCCAACCCCAGGAGTCCATCACACATTGACTTACGTTAGCATGCTATATCGGTTCTTCGGTCGAACGGGTCTGCTGACGCTCTCGGCGGTGGTCGCGGGCGATGTCGACGCGGCGGGTTCGCGTCGAAACGAGTTACTCGCGCCGGTGGGAGTCCACCGGGCCGTCGAGGTCGCGGTCGAATTCGTCGAATACCTCGATGTCGTCTGGGAGTTCGTAGGGAATCTCGCGCTCGTCGGCGCGGCGCTCGCCCCCGGCGTCGAGCGGTTCAGCGACCTCTTCGAAGCCGGGCTTTACTTTCACGCTCTTGGCGGGCGAGCCGACCGCGATGTGGTGGGCGGGCACGTCGCCCTGGACGACCGACCGCGCGCCGACGATGGCGTTCTCACCGACCGAGACCCCGGCGTTCACCATCGCGTCGTAGGTGACGCGCGCGTCGTCGCCGATGGTCGTGTGGTAGTTTCTGACCTCGGTCTGGTCGACGGTGTCGTGCGAGTGGCTGTATATGTGGGCGCTGTCGGAGATGGAGACGCGGTCGCCGATAGTGAGTTTCCCGCGGTCGTCGAGGTGGACGTCGTCGTGGATGACCGTGTTGTCACCGACGGAGATGTTGTGACCGTAGGAGAACGTGACGCCCTTGAAGATGCGGAGGTTGTCGCCGGCCTCCGCGAACAGGTGGTCCGCGAGCATCTGTCGGAACCGGAGGGCGAAGGCGACGTTGTCGGCCATCGGCGTCGCGTCGAACTGCCGCCAGAGCCACTGGAGGTGCTTCGAGCGCTTGAACTTCGCCTCGTCTTTCTCGGCGTAGTACTCGGCTTCGAGCGTCGCGTTACAGGGGTCGTACCCTTGCAGTCGAACCCGCGTCGCGGGCGAGACGGGCTTGCCGTTCTGCCAGCGCTCCCACGCCTCGCGGTCGCCGAACAGGTCGATGAGGGTGTCCCGAACGACCGTACAGGTGTCTTCGTCCGAGGCGAGCCGACCGTCGACCTCGTCGATGAACGCCTGTAAGCCTTCTTCGGCGTCCTCCGGAAGCGAAACGTGGACCTTCGTCATTGCACCGTCGTAAGCCGTCGAGATTCAAATGGATTCGGTTGTGCGAACCGCGCGTCAGGCTTCCTCCGGGCAATACTGGCTGGTTTCGACCGTTGGTGAACGGAAATCCGAGCGCCCGCCCGCGGCGGGATTCCCAGCGTACGGGAACAAAACACACGGAATAAGTCGCCCCAATTCGTAGGGCCGGCCATGCACTACCGCGAACTCGGCACCTCCGGAATCGAAGTCAGCGAGGTCGGCTTCGGTGCGTGGGTCGTCGGGACCGACTGGTGGGGCGACCGCTCGGACGAAGACTCCATCGAGATGCTCCACCACGCCATCGAGCAGGGCATCGACTTCTTCGACACGGGTGACGTGTACGGCCACGGCCACTCCGAGGAGGTCGTCGGCGAGGCGCTTTCCGACTACCGCGACGAGGTCACCGTCGCCACCAAAATCGGCTACGACTTCTACAACAACCCGCAGGCCGGCCACGGCGAACTCCCCAAGGAAATCACCGGCGAGTGGGTCCGCGAGGCGACCGAAAAGAGCCTCGAACGCCTCGACATGGAGTACGTCGACCTCCTGCAACTCCACAACGCGAACGTCGACGAGGTCACGCCCGACGTGCTCGAAGCCCTCGACGAACTGAAAGAGGAAGGTCTCATCGAGGCCACCGGCTGGGCGCTCGGCCCCTCCATCGGCTGGCTGGCCGAAGGCGACATGGCCATCGAAGAGGAGTTTGACGCGCTCCAAATCGTCTGGAACGCCTTCGAGCAGGACGTGGGTAACCACTTCCTCGACACCATCCGCGAGACCGGCTCCTCGACGAGTCTCATCGCCCGCGTGCCGCACTCCTCGGGCCTCCTGAACGAGCAGGTCCGCCCCGAGACCGAACTCGGCTCCGGCGACCACCGCGGCTTCCGCCCCGACGAGTGGTACGAGACGGGCTGGGAGAAGCTCGAACAACTCCGCTTCCTCGAACGCGACGGCGAGCGGACGATGGCGCAGGCGTCCATCGCCTATCTCCTCGGCTACGACGAGACCGCGGCCGTCACGCCGACGTTCCGCACGAAAGCCGACATCGACGAGTGGGCGAAGGCCTCCGACGTGCCGAAACTCACCGACGAGGAGATGAGCCGCGTCGAGGAACTGTACGCGGACAACTTCGGCATCGACCGCTTCGACGGCATGGACGCGCTCCGCTCGTCGGTCGACGGCGAGGACATCCGCGCGGCCGGCCTCGACAAGCGCGTCGCGAAAGGCGCGCGCAACGAAGCCTGATGGGCCGCCTGAAAACCCTCCTCGGCGTCACCGCGGTCGCCCACGTCGCGCTCGCGTGGCTGGTCAGCCTCGACGCCAAGAAGCGCGGCGACGACGCCGGCAAGTGGATTGCGCTGACCCTCCTCACCGGCGTCGTCGGGGCCGCGAAATACGTCCGCGACGGACGCTGAGGCGCGACCGCCGGAAAAACGGACCCGAAACGACGACGGCAGCGGCAACGAAGCCGTCTCGTTCCGACGCGGTTTTTGTGTTTCAAGCAACACGCTCGACCGATAGTCCTCGAACGAGTCGGTTCGGTTCGTTCCCGCGATGTCCGCGCCGTCACCCGAAATTCGCCCCTCTTGGAGTTATCACCGTGGTGTGGGATAGACGAGTGGACCGACTTTCGGACGGACCTGAAGCCGCTGCGAGACCAAAAAAGACACAACGCTCGACCGAGTTCGGGACGACCATGCGTAGTTCACTCGTCGACGTGCTCCCGGACCTCCTCGAACTCCTCGTCTTCGGCCTCGGCAGCGCGGGGCTTTCCCTCGCCGGCGCGTACATCGAGCGGTTCGCCTTCGTCACCTTCGAACAGGGCAACGTCGAAATCGCCGCGTGGGCGGTCGTAATGGGCGCGGTGGCGCTGTACTTCGCGTACAGCGTCGGCACCGACAAAGTGCGCCCGAAGCTTCGAGACGTTCGCGCCGCGCTCGCGTAGAGAAGCCGCAGTCTGATTTTCGGCGTTCCCGCGTCAGGCGAGGAACACGGTCGCGGCCGGTCCGCGAGCACGCACACGCCACCGTTTCCTGCGCTCGCTCCGCTCGCTGGCAAAAGCTGGACCAAAACGGTTCGTCACCCCCGCATGGGGGTTCCTCACCCCGCTCTCGATGGTCGCGAAGTTACGCTAAGAACACGTGTCGCGGCCGGTCCGCCAGCACGTCGCGGCCCCACTGGACCGTGTCGCGGAACGCGTCGGAGCGGAAGAACTCCATGGCGTCGTCCTGCGAGCGCCACTGGCTGGCGATGAACATGTCGTCTTCGTCCTCGACGTTGACCATCAGGTCCGTGTCGAAGTGGCCGTCCATCTCTTCGAGGAGGCCGCCGACGGTGCCGAACTTCTCGACGAAGTCGCCGCGGTGTTCGGACTTGACGGTGTAGAACATCCCCATCGTGCCGAAGCCGGACTCCTCGCCGGCGCGCTCGACGATGCCGGGAAGCTCCGAGAGGAAGCCCGCGGCGGTCTCGGCGGCCGACGCCGTCTCCCAGATGGAGACGATGGCGACCCGGCCGCGCTCGTTGGCCTCGTAGACGGCCGTCTTGACGTGCGTCGGGTAGTGGTCGAAGTTGCCGCGGAGGCCTTCGACCTCCTCGAACAGCTCGTCGGCGTCGGCCTCGGAGTAGAGGACCGTCGCGTACACGTCCTCGCCGTGGGGCTTGCCGGCGTAGATGTTCAGGTCTTCGAGCTGACCGCGAATGTCCTCGTCTCCGGTCTCGTCACCCCCGTCGTCACCGTGGTGGTGGCCGCCGTCGTCGCCTTCGCCGTGATGGTGACCGTCGCCACCTCCGCCGTGGTGATGACCGCCCTCGCCATGATGGTGGCCGTCACCGCCGTGGTGTCCGCCCTCACCGTGCGCGTGCGCGCCGTGGTGGGACTCGTCGCCGAACTCGCTCGTCGGGACGCCGTCGCCCGCGAGGAACGCGCCGAGGTCCGACGGCGGGAAGCGCCGGCCGACGTAGAACTGGCCGAACTCGCCGTACTTCGAGGACACCTCGTCGAAGCGCATCTCGTAGACGATGTCCTTGATGTCGGTCGGGTCGTCACCGAACAGGGTGACGCCCCATTCGTAGTCGTCGAAGCCGACCGAGGAGGCGATGACCTGCTTGATTTTCCCGGCGTACTTCCGACCGGTGTCGCCGTGGGTGGACATCAGGTCGCGGCGCTCGTCGAACGAGAGGTCGTACCAGTTGTGCTCCTCGCCGCGGCGCTTCGACATCGGGTAGAAGGACATGTAGGTGTCCTCGGGGATGTCGGGCTTGAGTTTGCCCTCGATGTAGCGCAGCAGGCCGGCGTCGATGTCCTCCTCGTTACCCTCGAAGTAGTCGTCCGAGACGTAGCCGGACACCTCGGTGACGGAGACGTAGGAGGTCGGCTGTTCGGTGAAGGCCGCGAGCGCGGTCCGCTCGAACTGCCGTTCGGCGCGGGAGACGTCGTCCAGCGTCGGTCGGAAGTGGACGACCACGAAGTCCGCCTTGTGGCCGAGGACGGAGAAGACGGCGGACGCGCCCGCCTCGGCGTCCTCGACCGCCTCGTGGGCGTCGAGGTACGCGACGCCCTCCTCGATTGCGCGGCGGCGCTCGTGTTCGGGCGCGTCACGCCACGCGTCCCAGTCGACGGTTCGGAAGTCGTGCAGCGCGAACCAGCCCTCGTCGGTCTGTGGGGCCTCTACCATACCGTGGCCTAGGGAGTCATCCGGTATTGAAGTTGCGAGTCGTTTTCGCGGTTCGAGAACCGTCGAAGGAAAGCGGGACGGCGTCGACCGAGACGACCGGGGCGACCGACAGGCCGGTCAGCCGAGGAGCGTCGGCCCGAATATCATGAGCACGAGCGACGCGAGCATCGTGAGGCCGATGGAGGTCGTGATGGTGCGGACGACGGTGTGGGGGTCGTCGACCGGGAGCCGCGAGACGACGGCCTCGGCCGAGGTCCGCAGGATGCGACCGCCGTCGAGCGGGTAGCCGGGGATGCAGTTGAAAAGCCCCAGTTGGAGGTTAATCCACGCCGTCCAGAACAGGACGTTGGCGACGATGAAGACGCCGCCGCCGAGGAAGCCGAGCGGGCCGCCGACCTGATAGAAGTTGACGACCTGCCCGGTGAAGCCGGGGAAGTTCGGAATCCCGAGGACGACCGACGCGAGGGGCAAGAGCAGCGACACGTAGACGAGTTGGAGGGGCGAGCCTTCGAAAGCGGTCGCGAGGCCGCCGTCGCCGCCGTCACCGCCGAGAAGCGAGAGGTACGTCCCCGCGGGGTACTCCTGCGTGCCGAAGTCCGTCAGGAGCAGGCCGCTCGTCCCTTGGAAGATGTTGACGCCGAGGAAGCCGTTGCCGTCCTGCTCGTTCACGCCGAGCGTGACCTGAACCGTCTCGAAGCCGCCGTTTCGGTACAGTTCGACGGCGACGGTCTGGTCGGGGTCCGTCCGGTCGAGCGCCGCCTGCAACTCCGTCGACGAGGTGATGCGCTCGCCGTTGAACGACGAGACAATGAGGGGTTGGGTCGTCCCCGTGGCGTTGTACAGCGGGCCGTTCTCGGCGACGTTCGTGATGTATGCGCCGACCGGGATGGTGCGCTCGCCGGCGGAGGTGTCGAGGCGGGCGAACCGCGAGTCGCCGACGGCCGACTCGAAGTCGGCGCGCGTCGAGACGGCGGTCCCGTTGACCGCGGTCACGCGAATCGGGTCGGAGCCGGACTCGACGGTCAGGTTCGCGGGGTTGCCGGCGACGGAGCCGGCGACGACGAGTTCGCGCGTGACCGAGACGGTCCGCTCGCCGTCGAGTTCGACCGACACCGTCCCCGCGTCGGTCGCGAGGAGCGCGGCGTCGAGTTCCCGCGTCGTGTTGACCGGCGTGCCCTCGACGGCGGTCACGCGGTCGCCGCCCGAGATACCCGCGGCGTCGGCCGGCGAACCGGCGTACGCGCCGGAGACGGCGACGCCCGGCGCGACCGAGATAGAGCCGATGACCGGGCCGAAAAGCAGGGCGAACGCGACGAGCGTGACGGCGAAGTTGTTCGTCACGCCGGCGGCGAACATCCGCGACTTGCCGCCGCGGTCGGCGCGGCGCTGGCTCTCCTCGGAGGGTTCGACGAACGCCCCCACGGGGAGTATCGTCAGGAGGACGACGCCCATCGACTCCACGTCGATGCCCTCGACGCGGCTGAGGACGCCGTGGCCGCCCTCGTGGACGACGAGACCGACGAGGAGGCCGAAGAGGATTTCGGGCGCGACCGAAAGCGGGAGGAAGTCGTTGACGCCGGGGATGACGAGGAAGTTCTGCGGCTGGTTCACCTGCGTCGGGGCGGGCGGATTCTGGAGGATGACGACCGCCTGAAAGACGAGGAGGACGAACGTCCCGACCATGATGACGAGGGCGATACCGAGGCCGACGTTGCTCCACGCCCGCCAGAACCGCTTGGGGGCGGCGATTCTGTCGAGGAGTTCGCGGCCGCGACGGGTGTGGACCGTCGTGAGGGGACCCTGGACGCGGACGTACTCGGGGAGGATACCGCGAGCACGCAACAGCGCCGCGAGGAGAGAGTAGGCGATGAAGCCGGCGAGAACCCAAAGCAGCGTGTTCATCGCCCGAAGGGAAGCGGCGCGCGCCAAAAGGCGTTCGGGTTACGGTCCCACCGTTCGGGTCACGGTCCCGCCTTCGAGACCGAGGGCGGGCGTTGGCGGCCGCGAATGACGACCGCAACCGAACCCAACCCGCAACGAGCGCGTCGCGTTACTCCTCGTCGTCGCCGTCGTCGCCGGGCGACTCGATTTCGACTTCGACCGCGCCGTCGTCGTCCGCGTCGGTCTCCTCGTCGCTCGCGTCGCCCGTCTCGTCCGCCTCGGCCGCCTCGTCGTCGGCCGCGGCGTCGTCCGTTTCCGCCTCGGGGTCGTGTTCGACGGTGACCGTGGCGTCCTCGTCGTCGGTCGCGTCGTCGCCTGCGCCGGTCTCCTCGTCGGCCGCCGAGTCGCCCTCGGCGGGGTCGTCGGCGAGCGCGATGTCGGTAAAGGAGTCGCCGGACGACGAGCGAAGCCGCGAGACGGCGTAGGCGACGCCCACGAGGAGCAACGCGACGAGGAGCAGCCGACCCCACGAGCGGCCGCCCGAGGTGTCGTCGTCGACGGCTTCCTGTTCCGAGTCGGCGTCGAACTCCTCCAGTTCGACGTCGAATTCGTCTTGCGATTCCTCCACGGACCGGATGAAGTCGATGAGAGACATGTGAACTGTGATACGGCGAGGCCGCGGTAGGCGTCGTTCGCGGGGAACGAGCCCGTCTCACCGTACGCGCGTCGGGGACATAAGTCGTCCCCCAGAAGGGTTTTAGCCACCCCGGCGACGAACGGAAACCGTGTTCGACAGTTCCCGCTACGAGGTCCGACAGAAGGTGTCCATCAGCAACAAGTACGTCGTCTACGAGGGCGACGACCCCGTCCTCTCGGCGAAGCAAAAGAAGTTCAAACTGAAAGAGGACTTCCGGCTGAACGACCACGACACCGGCGAGGAGCGCTTCCGCGTCAAGGCCGACAGCGTCCTCGACGTGTCGGCGGCCTACGACATCGTCGACAGCCGGACCGACGAGCGCGTCGGCGCGGTCAAACGCGGCGCGTTCTCGTTCGCCAAACACACCTACCAACTGCTCGGCCCCGACGGCTCGGTCGCGGGGCGAATCGTCGAGGACAGCGTTCCGATGGCGGTCGCCAGACGGCTCGTCACGACGCTCATTCCCTTCTCGTACCGCATCGAGGACGCGGCCGGCGAGGAAGTCGGCGCGGTAGACGGGCAGTTCTCGCTCCGGGACAAGTACACCGTCGACGTGGACCGCGAGCGTATCGACCCGCGACTCGCCGTCGTCGGCGCGGTCGTGATAGACGCCATCGAGGAGAACTGACGGACTCCGTGCGAACGCGAGGGAAGCGAAATTGAGGGCGAGAGCGAGGAGTCAGTCCTCGCGGCGGAGTCGCGTGACGACGAAGTCGCGCTCTAGCTCGCCGAGGAACTCGCCGAGTCGCGGCCCCTGTTCGGCGTCGAAGAACAGCCGGTAGCCGGCGGCGAAGAAGTCGCCCATCTCGATGTCGTGGCGGCGCGCAGTCTCGTAGATTTCGCCCTGAATCGCCTCGCCGTCGTGGCCCTCGGCGACAAACTCCGCGAGGTCGTCAAGCGCGGCCTCGACCGCGGGCTCGAAGTCGAATTCGGGGAGGTCGACCTGCAAGCGGTAGTTGTACTGGTTGTCCATCTTCTCGGCCCAGCGGCGGGCGCGTTCGACCCGGTCGAGCGCCTCCTCGACCACCTCGTCGGGAGTGTCCTCGTCGAAGAAGCCCTCGTTGCGGGCCATCTTGACGCGGAGGTCCTCGTCGTCGGTCATGCCGAGGACGGCCGCGAACGTGTACGGGAGTCGAATCCGGTCCTCGCGGACCTCGTCGACGACGAACGGGTAGGCGCGCTCGGCGAAGCGGGTCAGGCTCTCGTCGTCGACCTCGCCGAAGTAGGCGCGCTCGAAGCGGTCGAAGTCGTCCACGAGCTGGTCGAGTCGCGTGAGGTCGAGGTCGCGGGCCTTCCGCGGGTTGAGCGCGAAGAAGTACCGGAGCACCTCGGGTTCGAGCAGGTCGAGCATCTCCGCGACGGTGACGATGTTGCCGGCGGACGACGACAGCGCCTCGCCGTTGAGCGTGAACCACTCGTACACCATCGGCACCGGCGGCTCGATTCCGAGGACGTTCTCGGCGATGTCCTTGCCGGAGGGCCACGAGCCCTCGGCGTGGTCCTTGCCGAACGGCTCGAAGTCGACGCCGAGGACCTGCCACTGGCCGGGCCACTCGAAGCGCCACGGCAGTTTGCCCTCGCGGAACGTCGCGGTCCCCTCGTGGCCGCAGCCGTCGATGGTGTTGTCGCCGACGGTCATGTCGGTACAGACGTAGTCGACGGTTCCCGCGTCGAGGTCGATGTCCGTGACCGTCTCCGTGATTTTACCGCACTCGGCGCAGACGGGGTTGAAGGGAACGTAGTCCTCGTCGACCTTCGACTGGTACTCGCCCAGCACCTCGCGGGCGGTGTCGGCGTGGTCGAGGACGTGTTCGACCACGGGGTCGAAGTCGCCGCTCTCGTACAGTTCGGTGTTGGAAATCATCTCCACCGGGACGCCGAGGCGGTCGGCGTCGGCCTTCAGGAGCGCCGCGAAGTGCGCCGCGTACGACTCGGCCTCACCGAACGGGTCCGGAATCGACGTGTACGGCTTGCCGAGGTTGCGGCCGAGCGCGCCGGCGTCGACCTCGCCGAGCCCGACGATGTTGCCGTCGGCGTCCGCGAGCTTTCGCGGGAGCTTCCGGAGGGGGTCTTTGTCGTCGCTGGTGAACACCTGCCGGACCTCGTGGCCGCGCTCGCGGAGCACCTCGGCGACGAAGTAGCCGCGCATAATCTCGTTGAAGTTGCCGAGGTGAGCCACGCCCGAGGGGGAGACGCCGCCCTTGACGACGACCGGTTCGTCGGGGTCGCGGGCCTCGATTTCGTCGGCGACCTCGTCGGCCCAGAAGCCGTGGTGGGTGGCGTCGGCACCGCCGTCGGTCGCGTCCGCGGCGGGGGCGTCGCCGCGGGAGGGGTCGTCGGTCGTCATCTCAGGGAGCCCAGTAGGTGGGTTCGTCGCCGCCCTCGGGGATGATGTCGGTGCCCGTGTGCTCGCCGCGGAGGACGGCGGGCGTGATGCGGTCGGGGTCCGTGCCGTCGAGGACGATGGTGCGCATCTTCGCGCGCTCGATGAGCTTCGCGGCGAGGAGGTCGACCGGGGCGGACGACCCGGCGTTCATCTCGATGTCGCCGATGACGTCGACGAGTTCCGCGGCGGTCATCTCCTCGAACTTCGTCGCGTCGGGGTCGCTGTTCGGGTCGGCGCTGAAGACGCCGTCGACGCTGGTCGCGTAGACGAGCAGGTCGGCGTCGACGTATTCTGCGAGCGCGGCCGCGACGGCGTCGGTGGTCTGGCCGGGCATGACGCCGCCCATCACCGAGATGTCGCCGCGCCGGATGGCGTCGCCGGCGTCCTCGTAGTCGTGGGCGACCTTGGGGTCGACCTGCGAGCCGAGCGCCGCGATGAGCAGGCGGGCGTTGATTCTGGTCACGTCGATGCCGATTTGGTCGAGTTGGACCTCGTTCGCGCCGAGGTCACGGGCAGCGCCGATGTAGTCGCGGGCGACGCCGCCGCCGCCGACGACCGCACCGATTTCGCACCCGTCCCGCGCGAGCGTTTCGACGACGGAGGCGTGACCCTCCACGCGTCGAGCGTCGAGGTCCGGCGCGAGCACGCTTCCGCCGATGGAGATGACGACTCTCATTGCACACGGGTATCCGTGACCGCATCTTAAGGGTTATCAACTGCGAGACGCCCGTGTCGGGGGCTTTAAACCACTCTCGCGGCGACTACCGGTATGCGACTCGTCACCGTGGAGACGGTTACGCTCGTCGTCGTCGGCTGGGTGCTCGCGCTCGGCGCGATGCTCGTCCGCCACCGCCGTGACGAGGTCGACCGCCGAACCGTCTTCAACTGGGCGCTGGCGGCCTGTTTTTCGGTCGGCTGGGCGCTCTGGCAGTTCGACACGCTGCCCGCGACGGCCGACACGCCCGTCGGCGCGGCGGCCCCGTGGCTGGCGACGCTCCTCGGACTCGTCGGCGCGGCCGTCGCCGTCCACCTCTACCGGACCCGCCCGCGCGCCGAGGCGCGGGAATCGGAGCCGACGCCCGAGGCCGACGAGGCCGGCACGGAGCAATCTTAAACCGGCGCGGGCCGTCCTTCGGGTATGCACGTCCTCGGAATCGTCGGCGCGGGCGCGACAACGCTCTGCGACCGACTCGCCGCGCAGTTGGACGGCCGCGTCGCCACCGTGGAATCGCTCCCCGAGAGCGCGACCGAACCGGAGTCGACAGACGGCGTCGCCGCAGCTTACGGGCTCTCGCCGGACGGTAACTGGGTCGGGTCCGGCGACGACCGCGACCTCGATGGACTCCTCGACGACCTCTCGGCCGAGTACGACTACGCGCTCTTCTCGGGGTTCCCCGACGCGCGCGTCCCGACGGTCGCGCTCGCGGGTGCCGACGCGGCGAACGTCGTCGCGGAGGCCGAAACGGCCGACGCCGCGGACGTGGCGTCTCTCGCCGCCGAAATCGACTCTCACGAGCCGCACGTCACGCTCGAAACGCTGGTCGAGCGCGCGAAGGCCGACCCGCTGGAAGTGTACGCCGGCGCGATTGCGACGTTCACCGGGCGGGTGCGCGCGAAGGAGTCCGAAGACGACGACCCGACGCTGAGCCTCGAATTCGAGAAGTACGACGGCGTCGCGGAGTCGAAGATGGACGCGATTTCCGAGGAACTGGAGGCGCGCGACGGCGTCCTCCGCGTCCTCATGCACCACCGGGTGGGCGTCGTCGAAGACGGCGCGGACATCGTGTTCGTCGTCGTCCTCGCGGGGCACCGCCGAGAGGCGTTCCGGACGGTCGAAGACGGCATCGACCGCCTGAAAGACGAGGTGCCGATTTTCAAGAAGGAGACGACCACCGACGAGGAGTTCTGGGTCCACGACCGCTGAGACGGCGCGGATAACTCAGGAGATGCGGATAGTCCCGACGGGGCGAAAATCGAGCGATATTGCGGGTGTTGTTGCCGCAAAATGCGGCGTCAGACGGGCGAAAAACGGGAGTATTTACCCATATGAAGTCTGACGATATTCTCTGAAAGAATCTCTTAGAACCGGTTCTAAAAAATCTAAGCCGATTTCAAAGATTCCTAAAATGTACCGTTTGCAACGATTCAGGCTGAAAGCGGCCGAACTAATTCTAACGGACCTTCCTTTATAACAGGTAATGGGGCGATAGGTGGAAGTGAGGTGTACCAGATGAGCGCAACAGTACCCCCCTCCACCGACGATAGCTCCAAGGAAGACCGCCTCAAGCAGTACCTGCTCGACCGTGCGAAAGACGGCGAGATGTACTTCAAGAGCAAATTCATCGCCGACGACGTCGGCCTGTCTCCCAAGGAAATCGGCGCCCTGATGGTCAAGCTCCGCGACTCCGCGACGGACCTGACCATCGAGAAGTGGTCGTACACGAGCGCGACCACGTGGCGCGTCGAGACCGCCTGAGAGCACGCACTGCCCGCCCCGACCGACGCCAGCGCCAGGACGGCGCGCACCGCCCGGTCCCCGGACGAAAGAACCCGACCCCGCGACAGCCACTGATAGCCCCTAATGGCCCCGTGACAGCCCCGCCAAGCGCGCTCGGAAACCGAACCGAGACGCGACTCAACAGCCCTCGCGATTCGTGACCCCGGCGAATTGACGCCCCTCCCCAGGGCGCAGCGACCCGAACTCACGACGCGACCCCGGAACGCCCTCCCCCCGCACGCACCCGTCGACGACCGCCCGACCCGCGAACCAACCCGACCCGCGAACCAACCCGACCCGCGAACCAACCCCGCATTTTCACTTTCGCGTTCCGCTTCGACGCACACCACACGGCCGGAGCGACAGCCCTCTCGCGCCGTCGTCGCCCGGTCGGGTCAGGTCTCCGTCACGGGATTTATGCACGTCGCCCGCCTACTGCACGCCGATGGAACAGTCCGAATCGGCGGACGGACCGCCGGTGGAGGCACTTCGCGCCGTCTTCGACGTTCACGAGGTGCGGTCAGACGGTCGCCGACGTATCTACTACGGCGAGTCGCTCGTCCCCGAGCAGATGCTCGTCCGCGAAATCTGGTCGGCGTTCCGGGGAGCCGGCTACGACGTGGAAGCGCAGGTGTCCGGGCTCGGAGAGACCGACGTGGTCATCGTCGAACCGGCCTCGCAAGGCGTCGAGGAAATCCCGTGGAAGAACATCACGCTGTTCGCGCTGACGATTCTCTCGACGCTGTTCGTCGGCGCGCACGCGTGGTACTACATCCCCCTGTCGGACATCGTCGCGAACCCGCTCGTGATGCTTCGGGCGTGGCCCTTCACCGCCGCCGTCCTCGGCGTCCTGTCGGTCCACGAACTCGGCCACTACGCGGTCGGGCGATACCACGGCGTCAACGTCTCGCTGCCCTACCTCATCCCGTTTATCTTCCCGTTCGGAACGCTCGGCGCTATCATCCGCATGCGCGGGCAGATGCCCGACCGGAAGACGCTGTTCGACATCGGCGTCGCCGGCCCGCTCGCCGGGCTCTGTGCGACTGTCGTCGTCACCGTCATCGGCCTCTCGCTCGAACCGATGACCGTCCCGAGTCGGGTCCTCGCCGGGTCGGCCGACACCATCGTCTTCAACAATCCGCCGCTCCTCGACGCCATCGCGACCGTGCTCGGTCGCCCGACAGAGTACGCCGACCCCCGGACCGTCGTCCACCCCGTCGTCATCGGCGGCTGGGTCGGGATGTTCTTCACCGTCCTCAATCTGCTCCCGGTCGGCCAACTCGACGGCGGCCACATGGTCCGGGCGATGCTCGGGGAGCGCCAAGAATCGCTCGCGGCGGCCGTCCCGCTCGTCCTGTTCAGTATCGCGGGGTATCTCCACTACATCCGGGGGCTCGGTCTCAACCAGTCCGTCGGCCTGTGGTTCTTCTGGGGGCTGATGTCGACGTTCATCGCCTACAACGGCCCGGCGAAGCCGATAGACGAGACGCCGCTCGGCCCTGCGCGGATGGCCGTGGGCCTCGTTACGTTCGCCCTCGGCGCGGCGTGTTTCCTCCTCGTGCCGATTCAGGTCATTCCGGGGTGAGGCGCGGGCGGACTCGACACCGCCGCGAAAACAGGATTCTACTCACCGCCGCCGTGGGTGTAACCGCGGTCCGGTACGGCCTCGCCGTCGGCGACGACGGCCGCGTCTGCGGATTCTTCGACGGCTTTTCCGACCACCGTGAGCGGCACGTCGGTCGCGTCGCGGGCGGCGTCGAGCGCGGCTTGGGGGAGCGTAAAGACGAGTTCGAAGTCCTCGCCGAAGAACGCCGCGAGGTCGCGTCTGTCGTCGGCGTCGGCCGCGACCTCCTCGACCGCGTCGTGGACGGGGAGCGCGTCGAAGTCGAGTTCGAAGCCGCAGTCGCCGGCCTCCGCGAGCTGGTGGGCCGAGCGGGCGAGGCCGTCGCTGGAGTCCATCATCGACGTGGCCGACCCGCGGAGGCCGACGCCGGCGGCGACGCGGGGCGTGAACCGGAACAGGTCGTTCGCGCGGACGGTCTCGCCCGCCTCGAACAGGCGGACGGCGGCGGCCGACCGGCCGAGTTCGCCCGTGACGCAGAGCAGGTCGCCCGGCTCCGCGCCCGAGCGGCGAACCGGGTCGTCGGTGCGGCCGATGGCCGTCGTCGCCGTCGTGAACTCCCGATGGGTGTCGAGGTCGCCGCCGACGTACGACGCGTCGACCGCCTCGCAGACGTCCCGCGCGCCCCGGACGAAATCCCCGAGTTCAGTCTCGTCGAGTTCGACGGCGGCGTAGGCGGCGACGGCGCAGGTGGCGCTCGCGCCCATCGCGGCCACGTCCGACAGCGACGCGCCGACGGCCCGCCAGCCGGCGGTGTAGCGGGTCGTCCCCGCGGGGAAGTCCGTCGTCTCGTGGAGCATATCGGTCGTGACGACGAGGTCGTCGACGACGGCGGCGTCGTCGCCGGCGTCCGGCAGGTCCGCGGCGAGCAGTCTGAGGGCGGCGCGCTCGTCCATATCCGGACGTGTCGGGCGGAGCGGAAATGTCCATCTATCCGCCAGCGAGCGGCGGCGCGGGCCGCGAGTCCCCGACGGCGGCGACGCGAGACCTGTTTCTCGGCCGTCGAATCCGGTGACTTAATGCCCGTCGTAGACGCATCCCCAGCAAATGGCCCGCGAGAACCTCCGCGCGACGGTGCTCGGTTTCGCAGCGGCAATCGCCGTCTTCGCCGTCCTGTTCTACTTCGCGGGCGTGGACGAACTCGTCGCCCGGGTGACGATGGCCGAGCCGACCTACCTGGCCGCCATCCTCGCCATCACGCTCGTGTGGCTCGTCTCGTGGGGGGCGTCGCTGAAGACCGTCCTCGGCGTGCTCGGCGTGGACGTCTCGCTCGTCCGCTCGTTTCTCATCTTCACGGGCGCGACGTTCTCGAACAACATCACCCCGTTCGGGCAGGCGGGCGGCGAGCCCGTGACCGCGCTGCTCATCTCCCGGAGCGCCGACACCGAGTACGAGACCGGGCTGGCGGCCATCGCCAGCGTCGACACCATCAACTTCGTCCCCTCGATTACCATCGCGCTCATCGGCGCGGGCTACTACGCCACGGAGGTGACGCTCGGCCGCAACCTCGAAATCGCGCTCGTCGCCGTCGTCGGCCTCGCGGTCGGCGTCCCGGCGGCCGTCTACACCGCGTGGAAACGCCGCTACGACCTCGAACGCCGGCTCATCGGCGCGCTGACGCCGGTCATCCGAACCGTCTCGCGGTACGTCCCGCGGGTGTCGGTGCCGTCGAACGACGGCATCGAGCGCCGCATCAACGGCTTTTTCCGCTCCATCGAGCGCGTCGGCCGGAACCCGCGGGGGCTGGCGGTCGCACTCGGTCTGTCGGGAATCGGATGGTTCTGCCAGATGGTCGCGCTCTGGGTTGCGTTCCACGCCATCGGCGCGCCCATCGCCTTCTCCATCGCGCTGTTCGTCGTCCCCATCGGTGCGATAGCCGGCGTGACGCCGCTGCCCGGCGGCGCGGGCGGCATCGAGTGGACGCTCGCCATCCTCGTCGCGGCCGCGAGCTCCGCCGTCTCGTTCGACGTGGCGACCGCGGGCGTCGTCGTCTTCCGCGGGTTCATCTACTGGGTGCCCGTCGTCCTCGGCGGCCTCGTGATGAGCACGGAGAGCGCGCGCGGGTGGCGGTCCTGACGGCGCGATACGGGCTGTCACCCCGGCGCACGCCGGGCGGGGCGCAGGAGCCTCCAACCGCCCGTATCGGGCGAATACGATGCCTTTAAACGCCGCGATTATGAACCAATAGCCATGGTAACCATCTATGACGTCCCGGCGGACGCCCTCATCGAGGAGGTCGCCGGACGACTCGAGGACCGTATCGAGCAACCCGACTGGATGGCCTTCGCGAAGAGCGGCCAGACCCGCGAGCTGCCGCCCCAGCAGGACGACTTCTGGTACGTCCGCGGCGCGAGCCTGCTCCGCAAGGTCGCCATGAACGGCCCCGTCGGCGTCGACCGTCTCTCGACCGAGTACGGCGGCCTCAAGCGCGGCTCCAACCGATACAGCGTCTCCGGTGCGCACAGCGACGCCGGCAGCAAGAACATCATCCGCACGCTCCTCCAGCAGCTCGAAGAGGAGGGCCTCGTCGAGACCGCCAAGGGCGAGGGTCGCCGCATCACCGCCGAGGGGACGAGCTTCCTCGACAACGCCGCGTCCGACGTGCTCTCCGACCTCGACCGTCCGGAACTCGAACGCTACGCGTAGAGCCGCCGACACACACCGAGAGTTCTTCTTCGACGGCGGATTCCCCGAGAGCCGTCTGTATGCGGGTCCGTAATGGTTTTCAGACATCGGACCGTGCGCTAGGGTATGAGTGGCAGTCCCGACGATGAGCGACTGGAGGAGCTTCGAAAGAAGAAGATGCAGGAACTCCAAGAACAGCGGGGCGGCGGCGGACAGGGCTCCGCGGAGCAACAGCAGGCCGAGGAGGCCCAACAGCGCGCCGAACAGCAGAAACAGGCGCTTCTCAAACAGCATCTGACCGACGAGGCCCGCCAGCGCCTCAACGCCGTGCAGATGTCCAAGCCGGACTTCGCGGAGCAGGTCGAACGCCAAATCGTCGCCCTCGCCCAGAGCGGGCGCATTCAGGGCCGCATCGACGACGACAAGATGAAGGCGCTCCTGAAGGAGCTGCAGCCCGAGTCGAAGAGCTTCAACATCCGCCGCCGGTAAGACGTGGAACTCGCGCTCCTCTACAGCGGCGGCAAGGACTCCTCGCTCGCCGCGCTGCTTCTCGACACCTTCTACGACGTGACGCTCGTGACCGCCCACTTCGGGGTCACGGAAGACTGGACTCACGCCCGCGACGCGGCGGCCGAACTCGGCTACGCCTTCGAGACGCTGGAGCTCGACCGCGAGGTCGCGGCGGCGGCGACCGCCCGGATGGTCGAAGACGGCTACCCCCGAGGCGGCATCCAACACGTCCACGAACACGCGCTCGAAGCGGTCTGCGGCCTCGACTTCGACGCCGTCGCCGACGGCACCCGCCGCGACGACCGCGTCCCCTCGATTTCGCGGGCGCAGGCCCAGAGCCTCGAAGACCGCCACGGCGTCGACTACCTCTCGCCGCTTTCGGGGTTCGGCCGCGGCGCGGTCGACCGCCTCGTCGAGTCGCATCTCGACGTGGAGACCGGCCCGTCCGAGGAGATTCCGAAGGCCGACTACGAGGGCGAACTCCGCCACCTCATCGCCGCCGAACACGGGCAGGCGGCGGTCGACGAGGTGTTCCCGGACCACGTCCAGAGCTACGTCCACGGCCGGCGCTGAGGGCGGCCCCGCGTTCTGACGCCGTCCCGGCCCGGACACCCGCTCCCCCGGCGCGCCCCCGATTCGTACCGCGTCGTTTTTCACGCCGCCGCGCGCCGGGTGAGGCATGGACCCCGGCATCGCCTACTCCGTTCTCGCCGCGTTCGTCTGGGGCGTCTACATCTTCGCCCTGAAGCGGTACTTCCCGGGCTACTCCGGGGCGGTTCTCACGGTCGTCGTCAACGCCTTCGCCGTCCTCCTGTACCTCCCGGTCACGGCAGTGACGTACGACCCCGCGGCAGTCCCCTCGCTGGCCGAACTCGGCGCGACGGGCGTCGGAATCGTCGCCGGTACGGCCGCTCTCGTCGGCGTCGCGCTCATCCTGTTTGTCGACGCCCTCGAAGCCGGCGACGTGTCCTACGTCGCGCCCATCAACAAGCTCGTCCCGGTGTTCGTCCTCCCCATCGAGATTCTGTTTCTGAACCAGTTCCTGACGGGTGTTCAGGTCCTCGGCGTCGCGGTCGCCACCGTCGCCGTCTACGTCGCGAACTACGAGGGCGGGGCGTTCCTCGACCCGCTCAGACGCGCCGTCCGGTCGCGGCCCGCCCAACTCGCGCTCGCCAGCGCGGCCTGTTACGCCGTCAGCGACGTGGGCAAACGCGTCGCCCTACAAGAACTCGGCATCCCGACGAGCGTGTTCGTCCCGGTGCTGTTCGTCGGCGCGGCCCTCGCCGTCCTCCCCGTCGCAGTGCGGGAGTGGCCGGGCGTCCGCGGCGACCTCCCGAAGTTCGCCGCGGCGGGCGCGCTCGTCGCCGTCGGAGAACACGTCACCTCGACGGCCTTCGGGCTGGTGCCGGCGAGCGTCGCCTCGCCAATCGTCAACACGCAGGCCATCGTCGCCGTCGTCCTCGGCGGGGTCGTCCTCCGAGAGGCGCGGTTCGGCACGCGCCTCGTCGCCGCCGTCCTCGCGGTCGCCGGCGTCTCGCTCATCGCCCTCGGCGACGCGGCGGCGCTCCGCGCCCTCGTCGGGTAGTCGCCGTCGCCCCGAACAACAGGTTTCAAGCGCGACCTGCGCCAACCAACGCCCATGTACGACCGACTCAAGGGATTTCGTGACTTCTACCCCGGCGAGATGTCGGCCCGGCGCGAGGTCGTCGACACCGTCGAGACCGCCGCCGCCCGCTACGGCTTCCGCGAAATCGGGACGCCCCACCTCGAACGGACCCAGATGTACGTCGACAAGTCCGGCGAGGAAATCGTCGAGGAGCTGTACGCCTTCGAGGACAAAGGCGGCCGCGAGGTGGCGCTCACGCCGGAGCTGACGCCGACGGTCGCCCGGATGGTCGTCGCCAAACAGCAGGCGCTGTCGAAGCCCATCAAGTGGGTCTCGACCCGGCCCTTCTGGCGCTACGAGCAGGTCCAGCAGGGTCGCTTCCGCGAGTTCTACCAGACCAACGCCGACATCTTCGGCTCCTCGGAGCCGGAGGCCGACGCCGAGATTCTGGCCTTCTGCGCCGACGCGCTGACCGACCTCGGCCTCACGGCCGACGACTTCGAGTTCCGCGTCTCCCACCGCGACATCCTCGGGGGCCTGCTCCGGTCGTTCGACGCCGACGTGGACGTCGCCGACGCGGTCCGCGCCGTCGACAAATCCGAGAAAGTCGAGCGCGCGGAGTACCTCGGCCTCCTCTCCGACGCCGGCCTCTCGTACGACCAGGCCGACGAGTTCGCCGACCTCATCGAGCGCGGCGACCTCGACGAAATCGCGGCGTTCGGCGGCGACGACGTCGAAGCCGCGGTCGAGAACCTCCGGAACGTCCTCGCCGCCGCCGACGACTTCGGCGCGGGCGAGTTCTGCGAGGTGTCGCTTTCGACCGCCCGCGGGCTGGACTACTACACCGGCGTCGTCTTCGAGTGCTTCGACTCCACGGGCGACGTGTCGCGGGCGACGTTCGGCGGCGGCCGCTACGACGACCTCATCGAGTCGTTCGGCGGCCAACCCACCCCCGCCGTCGGCGTCGGCATCGGCGGCGCGACGCTCCAACTGCTCTGTCAGCGCGCCGGCGTCTGGCCCGACGAAGAGCTGGCGACCGACTACTACCTCCTCACCGTCGGTGACACCCGCGGCGTCGCCTCCGACATCGCCCGCGACCTCCGCGCGGCGGGCAACGTCGTCGAGGTCGACGTGTCCGACCGGAGCTTCGGCGCGCAGATGTCCTACGCCGACTCCGTCAACGCCGACACGGTCGTCATCGTCGGCGAGCGCGACCTCGAAAACGGCGAGGTGACGGTCAAGGACATGGCCAGCGGCGACCAGACGACCGTCCCCGTCGACGACTTCCCCGGTGACCGCGACGCGCCGACCTACGAGGACTACGAGTAGGCCGCCTCGCGGGTCGCGCCGGCAACGCCGACTGTCCCGCCGCCCCCCATCGCCGCCGCGATTCTCGCGCCGCGATACCGGCGCGCGCCCTGTTGTTTCCGCCCGTCGTACGGGCGAGCGACATGTACGACAGGATTCTCGTCCCGGTGGACGGGAGCGCCCCCGCCGACGAGGCGCTCGACCGCGCGCTCGACCTCGCGGCGGCGACGGACGCGACGCTGTACGCCCTCTACGTCGTCGACGAGCGCGCCCTCCACGCGACCCAACTCGACGCCGGCGGCCTCGTCCGCGCCTACGAGGCGGAAGGCGAGCGCATCGTCTCCGAGGCCGTCGAGGCGGCCGAGGCCGACGGCATCGAGGTCGTCACGGCCGTCGAACACGGCTCGCCGCACCGGGCGATTCTCCGGTACGCCGAGGAGGTCGACGCCGATCTCATCGTGATGGGCACCCACGGCCGCCGCGGCATCGAGCGCTACCTGCTCGGGAGCGTCACCGAGCGCGTGCTTCGACTGGCCGACGTGCCGGTGCTCTCCGTCCGAAGCGAGGACTCGCCGGTCGAACGCGAGTGAGCGGTGCGGTCGGGCGGGCGCGACGGCGCGGGTGGCGTCGGTTAAGTAGTCCGCCGGGCAAGCACCCGCCATGCGCGCCTTCCGCGTCGCCTACGACGGACGCCCGTACCACGGGTTCCAGCGACAGCCGGACGTGCCGACCGTCGAGGACGCCATTTTCGACGCCTGCCGCGCGCTCGGCGTCTGCGACGACGACGAGGAACCGACCGACTACGCCGCCGCCGGGCGGACCGACGCGGGCGTCTCCGCGCTCGCCCAGACGGTCGCCTTCGACTGTCCCGACTGGTGTACGCCGCGGGCGCTGAACTCGGAGCTACCGGGCACGGTCCGGGCGTGGGCCGCCGCCGACGCCCCCGACGACTTCCACGCCCGGCACCGGCCGACCCGCCGCGAGTACGTTTACGACCTCCACGCGCCGACGGAGGGGTTCGACGACGACCGGGCGAAAGCCGCCTTCGACGCCTGCCGCGGCGACCACGACTTCCACAACCTCACGCCCGACGACCACGGAACGGTCCGGTCCATCGACGGCGGCCTGACCCGCGACGGCGACTTCCTCCTCGTGCGCGTCGAGGCCGGCGGCTTCGCCCGCGAACTCGTCCGCCGACTCGTCTCGCTCGTCCGCGCCGTCGGGTCGGGCGCGGCCCCCCTTTCGAAGGTGGACGATGCGCTCGGTCCCGACCACCTCGACGGCCCCGAGGGCATCGCACCCGCGCCGCCGACGCCCCTGCTTCTCACGGCGGTCGACTACCCGGAAGTCGAGTTCGACGTGGACGCGATGGCCGCCGAGAGCGCCGCGGCGGCGTTCGAAGAGCGGGCGCTGGCGGACCGTATCGGCTGGCGCGTCGGCTCGCGCATCCGCGAGGGAGTCGAGCGGGCGGGCGATGCCAGACGCGTCGGCGACGGCGAAGACCGCGGTTGACCGACGCGTGAGGGGTCAATAGCCCTCCGGAGCGGTTGGGGTCGCACATAGCAACGTTATCGTCGGTCGAGGCCGAACGATTCGACCATGTGCTACGACGCTGTCATCTTCGACAACGACGGCGTGCTGACGAAGCCGACGCTGCTCGAAGTCCAGCGGGAGGCGGTCAGGCGGGCGTTCGACGAGTTCGACGTGGAGCCGACGACCGAGACGGTCGACGGCGTCATCAACGGCGGCCTCACGCGCCTGCGCCGCATCTGCGCGGTCCACGACGTGCCGGTCGACGACTTTTGGTCGCACCACGAGACCCACGCCGCGGCGACCCAGCGGGCGTGTCTCGAAGACGGGACGAAACCGCTGTACGACGACGTGGCCGCCCTCGACGACATCGACCACCCGCTGGCGGTCGTGAGCAACAACCAGCACGCGACCATCGAGCACATTCTGGACGTGTTCGACATCGGTGACCGATTCGAGGTGGCCTACGGCCGCGACCCGACCGTCGAGGGCGCGCGGGTGAAGAAGCCGGACCCGCACTACATCGAGCGCGCCATGGGCGAACTCGGCGTCGATTCGGCGCTCTACGTCGGTGACAGCAACGTCGACGTGGTCGCGGCCGACCGCGCCGGCATCGACTCGGCGTTCATCCGCCGACCGCACCGCGACGGCTACCGGTTGGCCGCCGAGCCGACCTACGAACTCGACTCGCTCGACGAACTGCTCGCGGTGTGCTGACGCGCGGGAGAACCTCGCGGCCCCTGCAACCCTCACCCCGCGACCTTCACCGCGGGTCCGCGCCGCGTATCGACCAGTAGACACATCACGCGGCTCGCCGTCGGCTCACGCATGGACCGGTCCGCCGCGTGGGACGCCACCCTCCGCATCGTCTTCGGCCTGTTTATCATCGGCGTCGGCAACGCCGTCGGCGGCTTTCTCGCCGGCACGACGGGTATCGCCGGCCTCGCGCTCTACCTCCTCGTGGCCGTGCCGACGTTCGTCTACGGGATGTTCTACGTCGTCATCGGGGCCGGAATGGTTGTCGAGGCCGCGACCGAACGCGCGCTCGAAGCGGCGGAGCTAACGGTCGAAGTCAGCGACGGCGACGACGGCGGCGAGGGACGCGACTCGGGCGGCGACAGAGGAGACGACACCGAGTCGTCCGCGCGCGACTGACCGCCGGACTCACTCCCAGCCGTCGGGCCAGATGCCCGCCGCCTTCATTCCCGTCTCGAAGTCGGCGTCGCGGAACGCCGCGGCGAGTTCGTCGTCGTCGAGTCGGGGAATCTCCCCGTCGGCGGCGGTCGCGGCGAGTTCGCGGACGATAAGTGCGGTCAGCATCCCGTGTTCGCGGACGTTTCTGTCGTCGACCTTGTCGCGGGTGTCGGCGTGGGTGTGGCCCCAGCCGCGGCCGCGCTCGCCGCTTTCGCTCCTGAGTTGGAGCGCCGGGACGCCGGCGCGGACGAACGGCCACTGGTCGCTGAACGGGTGCGGTTCGGGTTCGATGCCGACCGGGTGGCGCGTCTCGTTGCCGACGCGGGTCGCCACCGCGGCGGTCGCCTCCGAGGTGTGGCTGTGGGCGACGAGGTCGCGGAACCGACCCGCGCCGTCGACGTTGACGACGGCGGCGACGCGGTCGAGGTCGAGGCGGTCCGCGAGGTGTTCGGAGCCGGTTAGCCCCAGTTCCTCCGCGCCGACGCCGACGACGCGCACGCCGAGAGCGAGGTCCATCTCGGCGAGGAGTCGCGCCGCGGTGACGACGACCGCGATGCCACAGCCGTTATCGAGCGCGCCTTCAGCGATATCGTGGGCGTCGAAGTGGGCGCACAGGAGGAGTTCACGGTCGGTGTCGGGGCCGACGCGCCCCTCGACGTTCCGGCTCTCGCCGGGCGTCGTCTCGGCGTCGACCGCGAGGGTCGCTTCGCCGCCGCGGGCCGCGTAGTCGGTCAGCCACGACCCGGTTTCGGCGCTCACGCCGACCGCGGGGGCGGCGGCCTCCTCGTCGTAGCGGAGCGCCCCGGTCGGCGGGAGTTGGCCGGGGACGTGGTTGACGAAGACGAAGCCGACCGCGCCGGCGTCGATTGCGTAGTTGAACTTCTCCATCCGGTGGACGAACCGGCCGCCGGCGGGGGTGGTCGTGCTGGCGACGACGAGCGCGCCGTCCACGTCGGCGGCGTCGATTTCGCTCGGCGTGCCGTAGCCGACATCGACCAGCGGACCGGAGACGGTCGCCGGGGGCGCGTACGGAAGCGCGACGGCCTCGAAGCGCCGTTCGTCGGGTGCGGTGAGGTCGAGCGTCGTGTCGCCGCGGGTCCAGCGGGCCATCTCGAAGGGATCGAACTCGACGCGCCGGACGCCCGCGTCGGTGAAGGCGTCGGCGACGAGCGTGCTCGCGCGTCGGTCGCCCGGCCCGCCGGCCATCCGGTCGCCGATGGCGGTCAAGTCGGTGAGGAACGCCCACGGGCGGTCGTCGACCCACGTCCGGGCGAACGCCTCGCGGACCGCGGGAGAGAGGTCGTCCATGGCAGTTCCACACGCCCGCCGGTCAAAGTGGTTTGCGCCGCCGGGGGCCGCGTCGACTCGGGCGGCCCGCCGCGGTCGGGGTCGGTGTCGGATGCCGAAAATCGCCCACAACATCTAACTCAGTTGACGTGGTACGCACGACCGCCATGCCTACATGTCAGAACTGCAATTCTTTCGTCACGGAAGGTTACGTCAGGGTGTTCGCCCCGGAGGGCATGGACGCCCCCCGCGTCTGTCCGCACTGTGAGGACTTAGTCCGGGACGGTTCGCAGGTCCGAGAAGCGAGAGCGACCCGACACTAACCGCGACGCGGCCGCCCTCCTCGTCCCCGCTTCGCCGGTCGATTGATAAGGCTTACCAGCCGCGCGCGCGTCACAGTACCCGACATGAGTTCGGTTCCCGAGCGGAGCGACATCGACGAGGAGTACAAGTGGGACCTCGACAGCATCTACGCGTCCGACGACGAGTGGGAGGCGGCGTACGAGGACGTCGCAGAGCGCGTCCCCGAACTGGCGAGCTACGAGGGCCGCGCCACCGAGGACCCCGAGACGCTCCTCGAACTCCTCGAAACGATGGAGGAGGTGCTCCGCGAGGTGTCGATGGTCGTCTCCTACGCGAACCTCCGCAGCAGCCAGGACACCCGGAATCAGGAGTACCAGGCGCAGGCCGGCCGCGCCGAGGCGCTGGCGTCGAAGGCCCGCAGCGCGGTCAGCTATCTGGACCCCGAACTGCAGGAACTCGGCCGCGACGGCGTCGACGAGTTCGTCGAGGAGGAGCCCGAGCTGGCGGCCTACGAGCACTACTTCGACGACGTGCTCCGGACGAAAGAACACACCCGCTCCGCGGAGGTAGAGGAGGTCCTCGCCAACCTCTCGGACGTGACCGGCGCGTCCAACGACATCTACTCGATGCTCGCCAACGCCGACTTGGAGTTCCCGACGGTCGAACAGCCCGACGGCACGTCGGTCGAAATCACGCAGGGTAACTTCACGAAACTCCAGAAACACCCCGACCGCGAGTTCCGCCGGACCGTCCACGAGGAGTTCTACGACCGCTGGGCCGACGTGCGCAACGCGGTCGGCACCTCGCTGAAAAACAGCGTCAAGAAGGACGTGAAGACCGCGCGCATCCGCGACTACGAGACCGCTCGCGAATCCGCCCTCGACGGCCCCAACGTCCCCGTCGAGGTGTACGACAACTTACTCGACACCGTCCGCGACAACCTCGGCCACCTCCACCGCCACGCCGAGTTGAAACGGGAGGCTATCGGCGCGGACGAACTCAAGATGTGGGACCTGTACGTGTCGCTCACCGGCGACCACGGCCCCGAGATTCCGTACGAACAGGCGAAGGAGTACATCGTCGAAGCCGTCGAACCGCTCGGCGAGGCCTATCAGGAGCGGATGGCCGAGGGCCTCGACGACCGCTGGGTCGACGTGTACGAAAACCGCGGCAAGCGCTCCGGGGCGTACTCCGCGGGCACCTACGACACCCAGCCGTTCATCATGATGAACTACCAGGACGACCCCGCATCGATGTTCACCCTCGCCCACGAACTGGGCCACTCGATGCACTCCGAACTCGCCAACGACGCCCAGCCGTGGCACGATGCGAGCTACGACATCTTCACCGCCGAGGTCGCCTCCACGGTCAACGAGACGCTCCTGACCGAGTACCTACTGGAGAACGTCGACGACGACGAACTCCGGACGCACGTCCTCGACGAGTACCTCGAACGCTTCCGCTCGACGCTGTTCCGCCAGACGATGTTCGCGGATTTCGAACTCCAGATTCACGAGATAATCGAGAACGACGGCGCGCTCACGCCCGACCGCTTCGACGAGCTGTACGGCGACCTGAAGGCGACGTACTACGAGCCCGCGGCGACCGACGACCGCATCGCCCGCGAGTGGGAGCGGATTCCGCACTTCTACTACAACTACTACGTCTACCAGTACGCGACGGGCATCTCCGCGGCGGCGGCCATCGTCGAGCGCATCCGCGAGGAGGGCGAGTCGGCCGCGGCGGACTACCGCGAGGCGCTCGCGCTCGGCGGCAGCGAGTACCCCCTCGACGTGCTCCGAACCGCCGGCGTCGACATGACCGAACCCGAACCCATCGAGGACGCGATGTCGGTCTACGCCGAGTTCCTCGACGAGGCCGCGACGCTCCTCGACCTCGAATAGGCGAAAAATCGCAGGCCGGGCTCAGCCGACCTGTCGTTGCATATCCCGCCTGCAATCGACGGTGATTGCGTGGGAAGTGTCGGATTCACTCCCGCCCTAAGCGGCGGGTTCTCTCCTTATAGAAAGATACTCTCACAAAGTGCCAGTTTGACGAGAGCGACAGCCACGGAGTGGAAGTAGCCAACGCAATGTGCAACACGGCTTGGCGAAGCTATCACTCGGAGACGTAGGAATCAGAAAGCCGTGTCACTCCGCACGTACTTCGTCGCAGAAACGGGCTGGGAGGGACTTGAACCGGGCCCAGACGTGCTCGCTTCGCTGTGCGCGACTGGTCGGGTTCAATCTCTCGAAGCCGTTTCACTCCTCACGGTTGTTCGGAGTAGAAACGGGCTGGGAGGGACTTGAACCCCCGACCGTCTGGTTAAAAGCCAGACGCTCTGCCTAACTGAGCTACCAGCCCTCGACGTTTCTTTAAATGGGGATACTGATAAGCGTTTATTTTCGCCGCCCCCGCCTGCTTTGTACCCCGTTCCCGTCCCCCACAATATGGACCTTCGCGACTTCGTGGACGCGCTGCTCCGGTTCGAGAGCGTCGCCCGCGCCGAAGCACCGGCTCAACAGTGGGTCAAAAACCGCCTGCACGACTTCGGGTTCGAGACGTACGAGTGGACCGCCGACCCGGAGCGACTGGCCGAACATCCCTCGTTCCCGGACGACCCCGACGACATCGACACCGCGAACCGGCCGAGCGTCGCCGGCGTGGTCGAGTTCGGCGACCCCGACGCGGGACCGACGCTCGTCCTCGACGGCCACGTCGACGTGGTGCCAGCCGACAGGGAGTTGTGGTCCCACGACCCGTATTTGCCCGACTGGGACGACGACGCCGGCACCGTCAGCGCCCGGGGCGCGGCCGACATGAAAGCGGGGCTCGCGGCGTGCGTCTTCGCCGCGCTCGACCTCCGCGACGCCGCGGCGGCGGGCGATGTTGCCCTCGACGGGCGGGTCGTGGTCGAGAGCGTCGCCGGCGAGGAAGACGGCGGTATCGGGGCCGCGGCGGCCGCGCTCGACAATCCCTACCCGTTCGAGCGAGACGCCGCGCTCGTCGCCGAACCGACGCGGCTGAAGCCGGTCGTCGCCACCGAGGGGTCGGTGATGAAGCGACTCCACCTGACCGGGCGGACGGCGCACGCGGCCTCGCGGTGGCGCGGGGTGGACGTCATCGAGAAGTTCGAGGCGATTCGGGCGGCGTTTTTCGACCTCGAAGCGGAGCGGACCGACGCGGTCGACCACCCGCGTTTCGACTACCCGATTCCGTGGCCCGTCTGCGTCGGCCGCGTCGAGGCGGGGTCGTGGGCGTCGAGCGTCGCGGGGACGCTCACCGCGGAGTGGCGACTCGGCGTCGCGCCGGGCGAGACGGTCGAAGAGGTCGAAGCCGCGTTCGAGGAGCGACTGGCGCGCGTCGTCGCCGCCGACGATTGGCTCTCGGCGCACCCGCCGGCGTTCGAGCGGTTTTCGGTGCAGTTCGAGCCGGCGGAAATCGACGCCGACGAGCCGGTCGTGGAGTCGCTGCGGGCGGCGCTCCGGGCCGACGGCCGCGACGACGACCCGGTCGGCGCGACCTACGGCGCGGACTCCCGGCACTACGTCGAGGCGGGTATCCCGACGGTGCTGTTCGGGCCGGGCGATATCGACCAGGCGCACTTTCCGGACGAGACCGTCGAGTGGGACGAAGTCGAGGTGGCGCGCGAGGTGATTCGGGAGACGGCGACGCGGTTCCTTCAGTCGAGATAGTCGTCGAGCGCGTCGGCGACGACGTCGCCGGGCGGCGTGTCTTCGAGCGAGGCGCGGCGGCGGAGTTCGAGGTACACGTCGGCCGGCAGCGTCACGTCGAGCCGGCCGATGTCGACGCCGTGGTCGGCGAGGGCGTCCACGGCCGGCGTGCCGTCGTTGACCTCGCTGGCGAGCCGGCGGACCTCGCGGACGGTCAGGCCGGCGTCGAGCGTCGCCCACGCGAGGTGGAGTCGGGCGTCGCCGGAGACGCGGGCGATGTGCTTTGCGGCCGTGGGCGCGATGCGGCCGCGGGCGACGTGCCGGCGGACCGACTGCGGGAGGTCGTGGACGCGGGCCCACTTGCGGATGAAGGAGACGGACACGTCGCCGCCGGCGCGCTCGGCGGCGCGCTTGTACGAGCCGACGCCGCGGACAAGCGCGGCGCAGGCGGCCGCCCCGCGGAGCATGAACACGTGGTCGTCGTCGCCGGCGGTGGACTCGGAGAACGAGCGAACCGTTCTGGCGGCCTCGGCGAGGCTGTCGGGGTCGGTGGGGTCGAAGCCGACGGCCTCGCGGGCGCGGTCGCCCGTGACGGCGGGGTCGCCGCGGACGACGGGTTCACCGACCGGTTCGCGCCGGTCGGCCGGAACCTCGGTCGTTCGTCGGCGTTCGTCGTTCGTCATCTACGAATCGGTAACGCGTTCGGGCTTAAAAACGTCTCCCCGAGAGGCGAGATTCGCGCCGCGGGCGGCCCGCGAGCGAAGACAGACGGCGGAGCGTTACTCCTCGCGGGACTCAGAGAGATGTGACCAGATTTCGGTGCAGCCCGCGCCGTCTTCGAGGTCCTTGAGGTGGGCCGCGGGGTCTTCGTCTTCCGCCTCGGCGGACGGGTCCGCCTCGGCATCGGGGTCGCGGTCGAGTTCGGATTCGAGTTCTGCCTCGCCGGTCATGCGTTTCCCTCCTGGGACTGTTCAAACAGCTCTGGGGCGACGTCGGCGGAGGCGTGTTGTCGGACGGCGGTGCGGTGGTCACTCATCACCACCACGTACCGGTCGAACCCGCATAAGGGAATCCGCACCTGTAATGTGTACCCCCACTCCCGGCTACCGGAACGGGTTGCCCCTACCTCTGACGGCCGGTTTCGGGGACAATCGCAGGACTCCGACCGAACGACCGCCGAAACGGCCGTCGCGCTCCCCCGCGGGGATTGCGGGCGTCGTCCCGCATAGGTAGCCGGAGCGACGAGGGTGAGGTATGAGCGTCTCCCTGCGCGTCCTCGACGACGGGGCGTGGGTCTCCGTGAACGACGCCAGAGAAGTGAGCGTGAGCGAGCTCTGGCGGCTCGACGACCCGTCATTCTGTGGGTGCGAGCTTCCCGACTTCGTCGTCGAGAACGTCCTCGACGTCGGCGCGGACGGTAGAACCGTCTCCGCGAAAGTGTACGGCCAGTGCATCGCCTGCGGCCAGACGGGCGTTCCCGGCTGGGTCCCGGTCGGCAGGCTCCGCGAGGGCGAATTCGTCGATATCGACCGCGAGCGGGTCGTCCTCCCGGTTCGACGCGGCGACGACGACGAATAAGCAATATTCTCCGCTTTTGGGCAGCACCGGGAAGGGTTGACGGTACGCTCGGGGCCTTACGTGGGCACGTATATGGACATTCATACGAATGCCCACGGACGTCGAACGCTGGAAGTCGGAGGTCTACGGTAACGAGATACGAGAGCACCTGCTGGAGTTCGCTGAGCAGGGCTGGGACTCCATCCCGGAAGACGAGCGAGACGCCTGGTTCGAGCGCTTCAAATGGTGGGGACTGTACCACCAGCGCAACGGCCAAGAGTCGTACTTCATGATGCGCATCGGGACGCCGAACGGCGTGCTGACGCCCGGCCAGACCGAAGTCGTCGCGGAGGTCGCCGACGAGTACGCCCGCGGCCCCGCCGAGAACCCCATCTTCGGCAACGGCTACGTCGACTGGACGACCCGCCAGTCGATTCAGCTCCACTGGATTAAGCTGGAGGACATCCCGGAAATCTTCGATAAGCTCGAATCGGTCGGGCTGTCGACCCAGCAGGCCTGCGGTGACTCGTGGCGGAACATCGTCGGCTGTCCCGTCGCCGGCAAGGACAAACACGAGCACGTCGACGCGCTCCCCGTCGCGATGGAGCTCAACGAGACGTTCAAGGGCAACGACGACCACTCGAACCTCCCGCGCAAGTGGAAGGTCTCCGTCACCGGCTGCCGCGAGGGCTGCGGTCAGGGCGATATCAACGACCTCGCGCTCGAGCCCGCGACCAAGGAAATCGACGGCGAGGAGACGAAGGGCTTCAACATCCGCATCGGCGGCGGCCTCTCGCGGAACGAACCGCGGCTCGCCCGCGACATCGACGTGTTCGTGACGCCCGAGCAGGCCCCCGAGGTGTCGGGAGCCATCTCCGCGCTGTTCCGCGACAACGGCGACCGCGACAACCGCTACAACGCCCGCATCAAGTTCCTGATGGACGAGTGGGGCGCGGAGAAGTTCCGCAACGTCCTCCAGGAGGAGTACGTCAACTTCGAGCTGGAGACCGCCGGCGAGGACCTGCGCTCGGAGTACTCCTACAACTCCGGCTACGCCGACGGCGGCCACTCCGACCACGTCGGCATCCACGAGCAGGCCGACGGCAACTACTACGTCGGACTCGACGTGCTCGTCGGCCGCATGGGCGTCGACGACACGAAGGAACTCGCCCGCGTCGCCGACGAGTACGGCTCCGGCGAGATTCGCATCACGCAGCGCCAGAACGTCATCATCACCGACGTGCCCGAAGAAAAGCTCGACGCGCTGCAAAACGAGGACCTTCTCGACCACTACTCGCCCGACCCGCACCCGTTCATGCGCGGCTCCATCGCCTGTACGGGCACCGAGTTCTGTTCGCTCTCCATCGTGGAGACGAAAAACCGGCAGGTCCGCTACGCCCGCTGGCTCAAGGAGAACGTCGAACTCCCCGCGGGCGTCGAGGACTTCCACATCCACCTCTCGGGCTGTACGGCCTCCTGCGCCCAGCCGCAGATTGCGGACATCAGCCTCCGCGGCATGAAGACCCGCAAGGACGGCGAACCGGTCGAGGCGCTCGACATCGGCCTCGGCGGCGGCCTCGGCGAGAACCCGAACTTCGCCGAGTGGGTCACCCAGCGCGTCCCCGTCGACGAGGTGCCGGGTGCCATCAAGAACCTGCTCGCGAACTTCGAGGAGCGCCGCGAGGGCGACGAGACGTTCCGCGAGTTCGTCGCCCGGACGGACGAAGAGGAGCTGGCCGAACTAGTCGAACCCGAAGAGACCAGCTACGAGGACCCGATGATGCACAACACGAAGCGCACGTGGTACCCCTACGCCGACGACGACGGCCTCGACGCGAGTCCCGCGCCGACCCGCGCCGACGGCACGCCCATCGCGAGCGACGACTGAGCGGGTCGCCTCGGTGACGACGCCGCCGCGCTACCTATTTACGACGACACCCAACAGTACTCACAGATGCCAGACCGAATCCTGAAGGTCAACGCCTACACGACGCTGGACCTCGTCGACGCGTCGGCGACGGGCCACGACTTCGAGGAGTCGGCGTTCGCCGTGTGCAACGTCACCTCGCCGCGGAAGCACCCCGACGAGATTACCCTCGAACTCGAACTCGACTGGACGCAGCTCGACGCGCTCGCGCCGCACGCGGACAAACTGACGCTGTCGCCCGAGGAGGCCCGAAAAATCGCGGCCGACCTCGAAAAACACGCCGACCGCGTCGAAGCCGAACAGCAGGACTGACCGCCGTCCCCCGATTTTCGACGACAGTTCGACGCCCCGAGCGACGCGACTGTCCGTACGACCCCGACGGTTCGTGGCAACACCACCCATGAGATATTCTCCCCCGGTTTGGTCAACGAATCGTGTGAAACCGTGACTCGAATGGTCGAATCGTATTGCTACGAGCCCAATCGTTAGACATATGCCTTCGGGAGTCGCAGAACGTGTTGTGATACAGACGACGCCTCTACGCTGTCCACGCACCGAGCGTCGACCGCACTCCACCTCCCGCGCCCGCCCGGCGAATCGAACGCCGGCCACAGCGCGGGGGGTGATGGCGTGAGCCGTCATCGGACCCTCGTCCTCTTCGTCGCGGCCGCGGTGCTGTTCGGAACCTCCTTCGTCGGCATCAAAGCCGCCATCGGGTCGGTCCCGCCGGTGCTGTTCGCCGCCTTCCGCGTCGACGTCGCCGCCGTCGTTCTCCTGACGCTCGTCGCCGTCCGCGGCGGCTACTGGCTCCCGCGGACCCGCGCCGACGCGCTCGGCATCCTGGCCAGCGCCGCGTTCGTCCTCGGGGCGAACAACGTGTTTCTCTTCCTCGGCCAGCAGCACGCGACGACCGGCGCGGCGGCCGTCATGTACAGCATCATGCCCGTCGCCTCCCCGGTGTTCGCCGTGTTACTCCTCGACGACGCGCGCATCTCGGCTGTCGACGCCGCCGGCATCCTGCTCGGACTCGTCGGCGTCGTCGTCATCGTCGGCCCCGAGAGCGTCCTCGGCGGCGGGAGCGTCGGACAGGCGCTCATCGTCTGTTCGGCGCTGTCGGTCGCCTTCGGGACCGTGCTCCTCAAGCGCGTCGGGCCGTCCATCGGGACGCTCCCGCAGACCGCGTGGGCGATGGCGGCCGCCGCCGTCGGCATCCACGCCGCCAGCCTCGGTCTCGGCGAGTCGGTCGCGCAGGTCGCGTGGTCGCCGGAGCTCGTCGCCGCGATTCTCTACGTCGGTATGCCCGCGACCGCCGCGGCCTACCCGGTCTACTTCGCGCTCCTCTCGGAGGCCGGCCCGGTCCGCGGCAACCTCGTCGCCTACGCGATGCCGGTCGTCGCCACCGTCACCGGCTGGGCGTTCCTCGGTGAGGCCGTCTCGCCGGCGACCGTCCTCGGCTTCGGGGTCATCCTCTCGGGGTTCCTCCTCGTGCAGCGCGAGAGCGTGGCTCGGGTGGTCGGCCTCCGGGGGAGCGTCCCCGCGGAAGCCGAGTGAAGAGACAGGCTTTTCAAAACTCTTGATTGCTGACAGGTTGTCGAGACCGTGTCGGATAGATGGTCCGTCTCGTCCACTAGTCGAGCAGCGATGGTTCTCGCAGGTCGAGAGCTACCTGACAACGATATATCTCTTTGGCGCGAAGGATAGTTGGGTCGAGAACCATGACCGAGACAACCGTAACCAAACACGAACAGCCAATGAGTGACTACCTCGCGCTGTGGCACGGGGAGTTCTCGAGGAGAGACGTCCTCTCCGATTCGTTCGTGGCCTACGAACCGAGCGCTCCGGGCGGCGAAGTTCGCGGACCTGACGCCTTCGAAGCATACGTCCGTCAACTCCGGTCCGCGTTCTCCGACTTCACGATTACCCCCGAAGCCGCGCTCGAAGACGAGGAGATAGTCATGACCGAGTGGACGGGGACGGGCACGCACGAAGGGGAGTTCGATGGGCTCCCCCCGACCGGTCGCACGTTCGAGCACAGAGGGATGTCGAAGTTCGTCATCACGGACGGGAAGATACAGGAAGAACGGATGTACTACGACCCGCGAGAGATTGCCGAACAACTCGGGTTCCGCGAGGAGTGAGAGCGCGGTTCCGTTCTCTCGAAGATCAACGTTCAACAGCACGAGAAAACGGAGCCAGCAGACCGAAGCCGAGCCTACGCGGCGACCCGCCGCCGGACCGCGACGGCGACGGACACCAGCGTCTCCTTTTTCATCGCCGCGAAGCCGAAGAAGATGGCTCCGAAGCCGACGAGCGCCGTCGTGTCGATGACGTGGCCGAGGAGTACCCAACTCATGAGCGCCGCGACCACGGGCTCGACGTAGCCGATGAGGTTGAGTTCGGTCGGGCCGAGGCGGTCCAGAAGCTCGAAGTAGAGGAGGAACGCCACCGCGCCGGAGACGAGCGTCAGGTAGAGGAACGACGCGATGCCGACGGGGGCGAGCTCGATAGTGGAAAGCGACTCGCCGCGGACGAGTGCCCAGCCGTGAAGCAGGACGCCGCCGCCGAGCATCGACCACGCCTGCATCGACTGGACCGGGAGGTCACTCCGGAGCGGGCGGGTGAGGACCGCGCCGAGCGCGAACGACACCGCGGCGAGGAAGATGAGGACGATGCCGAGTCCCTGCGCCGACCCGGACGACCCCGAGAACGCCGAGACTGGGTCGGCCACGAGCACGGCACCGGCGAAGCCGGCGAGCAGCCCGACCGTCCCGGTCTTCCCCAGCGACCCCCTGGCGAGGATAACGGAGGCGAAGACCGCAGTCAGGATAGGCGAGAGGCTAATGATGATAGAGGCCACCGCGCCGGGGACGTGTTCCTGTCCGAGGTAGAGCAGGCCGTGGTAGGCGGCGATGATGAACACCGCGCCGATGGCGGTCGCGAGCAGTTCGTCCCTCGTCTTCGGCCGCCAGCGGTCGGTCGAGTAGCAGGCGTACGCCAGCATCACGAGCCCCGCGAGTTCGTAGCGGAGCGCGGCGAAAGAGAGCGTCGGGAAGAACTCCAAGCCGACCTCGATGGCGACGAACGAGGTGCCCCACATCGCCGCGAGCGCGACGAAAAGCAGGGGCGTCGTCGGAACGTTTCTCCAAGTGGTTCGCGTCATAGTCGAATCTGTTTCAGCTCTCAGAGACGCACGCTGTTAAATCCTTCTACAAGAGATTTGTTTTGGGTTGGAGATTAGAATAAATATTCTATATTTTGCTGTACCAATCGCTCTATAATTCATGAAGATTCGAGAAGCCGCGAGAGGTGGCGAAAACGGCGGACAGAACAAGGACTTACGTCACCGACCGCAACGGGAGGGTATGGACGAACGCGACGTGCGCCTGTTGAAGGCCATCGCGGACCTCGGGACGGGCAGTCCCGAGAAGCTACACGAAGCGACGGACATCCCCGTGTCGACCATCCACTACCGTCTGAACAACCTGAAAGACGACGGCGTCATCGAAAACGACCTCTACGACATCGACTTAGAGGCGTTCGGACTCGGCGTCACCGTGGTCGTGGAAGTGCTGGCGGATTACAGCGGGTCGTACGAGGAAGTCGGGAACAAACTGCTGGAGATAGAGGGCGTCACGCAACTCTACTTCACGATGGGGGAGACGGACTTCATCGTCGTCGCCCATCTCGCGGACTCCGACCGCGTGGAGCGCCTCATCAGCGACTTCGAGGCGACGCCGGAAGTCGAGCGAACGAACTCGACGTTCGTCATCTCCTCGATGCGCGACAGCCACCGGGCGCTCCAGAGCTACACGCTGGAGACGCTCCTCGACGAGTTGGGTATCGAGGACTGAGAGTCGGCCGAGGGAGTATCACGGGTGGCCACGTACTACCGACCATGTCGAACGACGTGCGGACGTGGCTGGTCGAACGGACCTACTCGGACGACGAACAGAACATCATCATCCTCGTGTACGCGACCCCCGACGGGACGCGCTACCACCGGAAGGAGCGCTCGCTGACGAGTTTCGAGTCCGACGTGCGCGACACCTACGCCGCCGTCGACGTGCCCGAAGACGAACTGGGTCGCGTTGCCGACGAGGAGACGAGGGAGTCGTACGCGGCCGCCGCGACCGAGATGGCCGAGTCCCACGAGCCGACCGACACGGTCTGAGACCGGACGGTCGGCTCAGTCCACCGACGCGAGCGGGAGCGAGACGACGACGACCGTACCCGTGGGTTCGTTGTCCTCGAAGTGGACCTCGCCGCCGAACGAGTCGACAAGCTGGTGAACGAGGTAGAGTCCGAGGCCGGTCCCGGTGCTTTCGAGTCCCTTTTCCCCCTTGCCGAAGACCACCGACTTCCGCGCGTCGGGGATGCCCGAGCCGTCGTCGGCGATGCGGATGACCGCCATGCCGGCGTCGTCGTCCACGGCCGCCGAGACGGTGACGACGGTGTCGTCGGCGTTGTGCTGGACGGCGTTGTTGAGGAGGTTCCCGAGCACCGACGCGATGAGCGGGTTCGCGCGCACCGCCACGTCCGGTATCTCGCCGTCGACCGCGAACGTGGCGTTGGGAAACGCCTCGCGGCGGACCGCGAGCTCGCGGTCGACGGCGCTGGCGAGCGACATCGGGCGGGTCTCGACGCCGCCGCCGCTCATCGTCTCCATGAGGTCGCGGGCGACCTCGGTTATCTCGGTGGTGTGGCGGCCCGTCGAGAGGATGCGCGAGAGGATGTCCGCGCCCTCCTCGTCGACGTGTTCTCTGAGTAGCTCCGCCCAGCCGACGACGACGGCCATGTCGTTGCGGATGTCGTGGCGGACGATGCGGTTGAGCGCCTCCAGCTCGGCGTTCGTCCGTTCGAGTTCGCGCTCGCGGGTGCGACGGGCGGTCACGTCCTGTATCGTCCCCCTGAGCGCCGCCACGCGTCCGTTTCGGATGACCGGCTCGCCGTGGGTGCGGACCCACAGCTCCGACCCCTCGGCGGTCACCAGTCGGAACTCTTCTTCCCAGGGAACGCCCTCGGACCGACAGCGGTCCAACAGCTCGCGGATTCGGTCCCGGTCGTCGGTGACGTAGAACTCGATGGCGTCGTCGACCGTCGGCTCGTAGTCGAGCGGCACCTCGTGGATGCGCTTCGTCTGGTCGGTCCACGCCAGCGTGTCGGTCACGAGGTCGAGTTCCCAGCCGCCGACTTTCGAGATGCGCTGGGTCCGTTCGAGGAAGTCGCGGCTCCGTTCGAGTTCGTCCTCGCGCGCTTTCTGCTCGGAGAGGCTCTGGAAGACGACGACGTTGCGGTCGCCTTCGAGGGACGTGATGGAGAACCGAACCGGAACGCGTTCGCCGTCGCGCCGGCGAATCGCCACCTCGCCTTGCCACTCGCCGTCGGCTTCGAGCGCGGGGGGAATCGTCTCTCTGAGGCGTTCGAGTTCCGGCTCGTCGTGGAGGTGGCCCCAGCCCGTCCCGAGCATCGACTCGGGGTCCGAGTAGCCGCAGATGTCGGCCGCGGTCTGGTTGACGTACACGTGTCGGTCGTGCTCCGTGATGGTGACCCCGGCGTCGACGGCGTCGACCGCCTCCTTGAACGCCGCAAGGTCGCGCTCGCGTCGGCGCTCTTCGGTCACGTCCTCGACCGTCGAGATGAGTCGGTCCCGTCCCGAAATCTCGGCGACGGTGAGGCTGACGCGAATCCAGACGGTGCCGCCCGACGCGCCCTCGATGGGCCACGTGAAGGCGGCTCCGCCCTCCTCGCGGGCGGCCTCGACCTCGCGGAGAGCGCGCTCGGCGTCGTAGCCGGCGATATCCGCGGTCACGTAGAGGGGACTCGTATCGATGACCGACTGGCGGTCGATGCCGAGGATGTCCAGATAGTGCTGATTGATGTCGACGAGTTCGAGCGTTTCGAGGTTGCGAACCGCGAGGCCGACGTTGACGGCCTCGAAGAGCGCGCGGTAGTCGAGCGAGCCGACGGCGCTGTGGGCGGCGTCGTAGACCTCGCGGCCGAGCGTGTCGAGGTCGCGGTCGGCAGCGGTCGACCCCGCTACCGAGACGCGCGGGACGCCGTCGGCGCGGAGTTTCGAGGCGAGCGAGAGACCCTCCGCGTCGGTGACCTCGGCCGAGACGACGGCACAGTCGATACGAGCGCGTTCGAGTTCCGCGTGGACCGCGTCGAGGCTGTCGGCGGTCGAGACGCTGACATCGGTCGTCGCGTCACCGACCGAGTCGGGAAGCTCGTCGGCGAGACGCTCGCGAACGGCGGCGTCCTCGCTGACGACGAGGACGTGTAACCGACCAGGCATACCGGCGAGAGGACAGCGAGGTTCAAGTATGAACCGACAGCTGTCGGCGGGAAATCATGACCGGCGGGGAGCGCGAACGCCGCGCCCCGCCCACGTCGAAGATTCCAAACTTCGGGCGGCGAAAACCGGAGAAATCCAATCTTTGCCGGCGTCGGAGCCGAAGCCCCGAAGCGACAATCGACCTAAACGTGGAGCGCGTACTGTCACCTGTGAGGCGGCACCCGCCGCCTCGGTGAACACTATGACGACGACAAACGACTCGACGCGACTCGCTGGCATCGTCCTGCTCGCGCTGGCCGCGCTGTTCGCGCTCCCCGCCCTCGTCGGGATGGCCGGCTTCGGCGGCGGCATGCCGATGGGGTGGGGCGGCGGCTGGATGCACGACACGTGGATGCACGGCGGAACCGGCGGGACCGTCCCGTGGTGGATGTGGGGGATGGGAATCTTCGGGCAACTGCTCGTCCTCGCAGTGGTCGTCGGCGGCGGCGTCCTCCTGTTCCGCGCCCTGCGCGACGGGGACGACGGGAGCGACGGCGCGCTCGACGAACTCCGCCGGGCCTACGCCCGCGGCGACATCGACGACGAGGAGTTCGACCGCCGCCGCGAACGACTCGACCGCGACTGACGCGTCGGAAATCGAGATACTCCGGACGTTGCAGGCGAAACGAAGGGGTTCCCCGGGAGGCGGTCGCGGGGAGTCGGCGCGCGGCCGACCCGCTGAAGGCAGTGCGCACTCACCGCAACGACTATGGTCATTTAGGCCAACCTAAAACCATGGCTTCGGATGCATCCGACGGGAAGTTCCGTTCGTTTATCGGTCGGTTCCGGTCGCAGCGGACCCGACTCCGCGTGTCCGCGTGCGTCGCCGCGAGCCGGTCGATAGCGGTTCCGGACGACGACGAGCACGCCGAATAGGTCGGGGGAGCGGTCGGTTCGACCCGCTACGGGTCGCCGCCGGCGCGTCTCAGACTTCGACCGTCGCCCCGATGTCGGGAGCCGCGGCCTCGTAGCCGTCGGCGCTGAGCTCCCCGGCGAACGCCGCACAGCGGTCGCCGTGGTTGACGAACACCGGCGCGTCGCGGTAGTCGTCGAGGAACGACAGAAGCCCGTGGCGGTCGGCGTGGGCCGAGAAGTCGTACATCTCGGCGCGGGCGGCCACCGGGACGACGCCGCCGTTGAGTTCGCACCGGCCGCGTTCGACCAGTTCCCTGCCCGGCGTCCCCTCGACCTGATAGCCGGTGAGACAGATTTTGTTCGTCGGGTCGCCCCGAATCTCGGGGATGTACGTCATCGCCGGCCCGCCAGAGAGCATCCCGCTCGTCGTCACGATGACCGAGTTCTCCCGGGCGATGCGCTTTCGCTGGCCGTCCCGGCCCGAGACGACTCTGGCGTTCGACTTCGCCCGCTTGAGCGCCGCCGCGTCGCGGACGTAGTCGGGGTGATTTCCGAGCATCTCCAGCACGCGGACCCCCATGCCGTCGACGTAGCAGTCGATGTCGTGGGCGTCGAGCACCATGAGAAGCTCCTGCGTCCGGCCGATGGCGAACGCGGGGACGACGACGGTGCCGCCCTCCCAGACGGTCGTCCGCACCGACTCCACGAACCGCTCTTCGACGGTCGCGCGGTCCTCGTGCTCCACGTCGGAGTAGGTGGACTCGCAGATGACCACGTCGGCGTCCGGGCGGGCGGTCGTCCCCGAGACCAACCGCTGGTCGTCGGTGTGGAAGTCGGCGGTGTACAGCAGGCGGGTCTCGCCGTCGTCGACGAGGACGTGGGCGCTGCCGGGGATGTGGCCCGCGTTGTAGAACGTGACCTCGTGGCCGGCGGCCTCGAACGGCTCGCCGTAGTCGTGGTGTGCCGACTGCTGGGTCATCCGCCGGACGTGCGTCTCGGTGAACGGACAGTTGTAGCTGCCGCCGTGGAGTTTGAGCGTGTCGCGCGCGAGGGTCCGAGCGAGTTCGTCGGTCGGCGGCGTCCAATGGACCGCCGGCCAGTCGTCGCCCGAGAGGAGCGAGGGGACCGTCCCGACGTGGTCGAGGTGGCCGTGCGAGACGACGACGGCGTCGGGCTCGACGGAGCCGACGGGGAACTGCGGGGGGTTCCCGGTCAGCATCCCGTAGTCGAGCAACAGCGAGTCGTTGACGAGAATCGCGCTGCGCCCGACTTCCTCGGCCCCGCCGAGGAACTGGAGTTTCATTGGCGGCAGTACCGACCGGAGGGGCTTTTGCTCGTCGGTCCCGCGAGGCCGGCGGGACTCGGCGGGCTCGCGGGCTCGACGCTTTTCACGCCGGCCGCCGTCTCCCGAGGCGTGACCGGCTCCGACCCTGACCCTGACCCCGACGCCAGTTCCGACGCCGATACCGACGCCGATACCGACGCCGAACCCGACCGCGACGACCTCGACCGACTGGTGACGGCGCTCCACGACCGGCTCGCCGCGACAGCGACCCGGCCCGTCCGCGAGGACGCGAGCCGATGGCTCGGTGAAGCGGAGGCAGTCGCGGGCGACCTCGCAGTCGGCCCGCTCCCGGACGACGAGGTGGTCCGGACGCGCCTCGGCCACGTCGAACACCTGCTGTCGAACGTCGACGGAACCGAAGACGAGGCGGCCGACGAACACGTCGCGTCGGCGCGGGCGGCGCTGGCCGACGCACTGGCGATGCTCGGTGACGGCGACGGCGGGAGCGACGGCGACAGAGCCGGGTGAGCGGCTCGACGAGAGAAACGAGAACGGAGGCGAGAGACGAGCGGGGACACCGGGGACGGAGAGACGCGCGTGTCGCCCGGCGGCTCAGTTCGAGAACCAGTCTTTCGCGGTGGACGCGAGGATGGAGAGGTCTTCGAATTTGAGCATCCGGAACATGGCGAGCGGGCTACCGCCGTTCGCGGCGTCTAACTGCTCGTCGGGGAGGCGGTGGAGGTCTTCGAGCAGTTTGTCGTAGCGCTCGTTGGAGGCGCGGTAGAGCATCTCCGTCATGAACAGGCGGTTTTTCACCTTCGGCGCGACGCGGTCGTGCCACAGCTGGTCGTAGATGGCGAGTTCGGACGCCGAGGTGTCGCGCTCGGAGTTGGTGAGCGCGCGGTCGGCGGTCGCGGCCGCGACCCGGCCCGAGCGCATGCATTTGTCGATGCCCTCGCCCCACAGCGGGTCGACGGTCGGGACCGTGTCGCCGATGGCCATGAAGTTGTCCGTGCTCATTCGACCCGGCAGTTGGATGTGCGCGGAGCCGCGGTGCTGTTTGCCCGCGATGCGCTCCGCGTTCGCAAAGCGCGGGTCGGACTCGGTCCAGTACTGGAGGTAGTCGTCGATGGTGTAGCCCGACTTGGCGTTGTGGCGGTGGCCCTCGTTTTGGATGTAGCAGACGCCGACTTTCGCGGTGTCGCCGCCGGTGTGGAATATCCACGAGTAGCCGCCGGGCGCGATGTCGTGGTCGAGACGGAGCATCATCGCGTCGGTGAGGTCGCCGTAGCCGTCGGGCGCGAGGTCCATGCCCTCGAACTCGTACTCGATGCCGATGGCCTGCTTCTCGCGGCGGAGGTCGCAGACATCGAGGGCCTTGGCGAGCGGCGCGCTCGGTCCCGTGGCGTCGATGACGATGTCGGCGTACACCTCCTCGTCGCCGTTGTATCGGACGCCGACGATTTCGCCGCCCTCCATGATGGGCTTGGAGACGCGCGCGTCGAAGCGGTACTCCGCGCCGTCGGCCTCCGCCTCATCGACGAGCCAGTTTTTGAAGTCGGCAAACTCGAGGACTGCACCGGGCTGGTGGCGGTGGTAATGGTCGTTCGGGGACTCCAGGACGACGTCGTCGGTGAAGTTCATCACGACCTCGTCGGGGATGTTGAACGAGGCCATCGTCGACGGGAACGTCCCGGCGGTCGATTTGTTGCTTCTGGAGGGGAACTCGTCTTCGGACTCGGTTTCGAGGACGCACACGTCGTAGCCTCGGGCGGCGAGGTCTCGTGCCGCCTGTCCACCTGCGGGGCCCGCGCCCGCGATAATCACGTCGTAGTTGTCAGTCATTGTAGAGTAGGCATCACCGGTAGGGTTGGTCGTACGCGTTACACACCTTTTCTGTAACAAGCGTGTAATCTGCTTTGGTTTTGAACGGTCGGGAACGGGGGCCGTTCGACGGAATCCGTCCTCGGAGGGGCGACAGATGACTGCGGGAGGCGGCGGCCGAGCGGGGGTGGCCGCGGCGCACCGCTGGACAGCAGCGAAAACGACGACCGACAGGGCCGCAACGCGAGCGAGCGGCGACAGTCAGGCTTTCGGGATGCGGCGGACTTGGAACTCGCGGTAGCCGCCGTAGGCGGCTTCGAGCGCGCCGAGCCACCAGTTCCAGCGCGTCGCGGGGCCGCCCTCGGGCGCGTCGCGCATGTTCCGCACGATTTCGTCGCCCGTGAGCGGCGCGCCGCGGTCGGACTCGGCCTGCCCCGAGTCCGCGAGGTCGCGGGCCTGCCGCGCGACGACCCGGCGCTCGGCGTCGGTACCGCCGAACTCGGCGAGGGCGTCGCGGAACGACTCCTCGTCGAACGCGGGATGGGTGTCGCCGTGCCTGTCGGTGGGGGTCACGACTCTCTCTACGGGGGCCATGCCAAAGAAGGACTCGGCCGATTCGTCCGGGTGAAAACCCCCGTCTGCGGCGCAGAGCGCTCGGCTGGCGACGCGACGCCGGCGCTACGCCCACCACTCGCTCCGGCGCTCGCCGTACGTCGCGTTCTGGAACGGTTCGGGCTTGTCGTCGTCGGCCTCCGCGCCGAGGTAGTGGGCGGTCCAGTAGCCGACGTGCCAGCCGACGGCCTCGGTGTCGAGGTCGACGAGGACGACCCGGTAGCTGCCGTAGGTCTCTAACGAGCCGTCGCCGTCCGGGTCGTAGCCGCCGGCGATGGCGCAGGAGGCCGCGCCCGCGGCGCACGGCGAACTGTCCGCAAAGGAGATGCGCACCTCGGCGTCCGCGGGGTCGTCGACGTAGGTGTAGGAGAGGTTGTCGGGCATCCCCGGCGCGCCGCCTTCGAAGTAGTCGAGCGCGTGGCGAACCTGCTCGCGGGCCGCGACGGGGTCCGAGGCGTTCGTGTCGTCGATGTGGACCGTGAAGTTCGGGTCGTCCCACGGGAACGCCTTCTCGGTCGCGTTCGTCCGCGGGAGCGTGTAGAGGATGCCCGTGGCGTTCATCAACTCTGCGGGTTCGTCGCCGTGGGCGAGTCCGAGCGTGTGACCGAGTTCGTGTGCGACGATATCGACCGTCGAGTCGTCGCCGTATCCGGTTCGGACGTAGACGGTCTCGGGGCGGTCTATCTGCCACGCGTCGGTGAGGTAGGGCGCGCAGCCGGCCGCGTCGTCCAGCCCGCTGCACTCCGGGATGTCGTCGGTAAAGCGGACCACGAGGTCCGGGTCGCGGGCGTCGGCGTCGACCTCGTAGTCGATTTCGTACTCCAGGTAGCGCGAGTCGTTCCCCTCCCAGAACGCCGTCGCCTCGCTCACGAGGGCGGCGTAGTCGCGGCCGTCGTCGGGCGCTTCGACGGCGACGACGACCGGCTCGGACCCCCACGGCCCGTAGCCGGGCGCGGGCGTGAACGTCGTTGTGGGTTCGGGCGTCGGTGACTCGGTGGGCGCGGCAGTCGGGGTCACGGTCGCGGTCGTCGACGGAGGCGAAGTCGTCGGGGTCGCGGTCGCCGCGGGCGACTCGGTTGCCGAGTCGGTGGTCGGCGGCGAAGCCGCAGACGTGGCAGTCGTCGCTGTCGTCCCGTCGGTTCCCGGCGACACCGGCGCGGCACAGCCGGCGAGGACGACGAGCACCGCCACGAGGAGAGTCGAGCCGCGCATACCGAGACTGCGGCGGCGAACGGTCAAGAGCGTTTCCCGACGGCGCGAAAACGGCTCGACCGACAAAGCGGTCGCTCGGCGGTTCGAAAGCGGCTGAGAGGAGTAAGCCCCCTTCTGTTCGTCCCAGCATTCGGCTCAGCGTCCGCGTCCTTCTCGGGGCGAGCCCCCGAGGGCGCGACGGGCGAACCCGACGCGCCGTCCGAACTACCTTCGCGGCGCGGACTTGCACCGGTGAGGATTCGCCGTTCCATCCGTTCTCGACCGTCGGAGATGGCGACGCCACCTCATCCCTCTGCGGGTTAGCTCCCTTCCCTTACGGGTCGGTTCGCACGCGGCCGTGACGGCCGCGCCGGCGACGGCGGAGCCGTCGCGCGCGCATCATCGGTCGGGTCGAGCGGTCTCGTTTCTGTTCCAGCGCCAGCCGTCTCCGACTCCGGGCTTGCGCCCGGTCACCCGTTCGGACGGTGGGGGGACTTTCCTCATGCCCGTCTCGGGCACGGGAACTGGGCTCTCTCTGCCGACCTACCCTAGTCAGGTCGGTCGGATAAGCGGTTCGATTAACGGGGTCCTACCGGGGTTTAGCCGCACGTTATGTTGCAACGAAACTACATAACAACGGGATAACATCCGAGGGAAGCGTTGAAGTCACCACAGAACTTGAATGGTAATATGTCCGAGGCGCAGACCGTACACCTCACCTACGATGATGGGGCGCGGGCGGTCGAACTAGCGCGGGAATCGGTCGAATCGTACGTTCTTCACGGGCAGAGAGAACAACCGGGCAGCATGCGCGACGCGTTTTACGCTCGAACCGGGGCGTTCGTCCGCATCAAGTCGACACGGGGGCGCGGTCGACTGCGGGGCTGTGCGGGCGCGTATCGGGGGAAAGACCAACTCGGTCACGCCATCGTCGACGCCGCCATCAAGGCCGCGTCGGGCGACTCCTGCCAGACCGAAATCGAAGCACCCGAACTGCCGAACCTGAACATCTCTGTCTGTATCGTCAACAACTACACGCTGACTAACGACCCAGTCGCAGACATCGAACTCGGCACCCACGGCATCGCCATCGACGCCGGCGGCACCCACGGCTGGATGTATCCGACGCTGCCCGTCGAACTCGGCTGGTCGAAAGAGGAGTTCCTCACGAACGCCTGCCGTAAAGCCGGTCTGTCGCCGCTGGCGTGGCAGGACGACGATACCATGATTACCCTGTTCGAAGGACAGGTCTTCCGCGAGCGCGACGACGGCGGGAGCGTCGAAGCGCTGTAAGTCGTCGCGACGACAACTCGACTTCTCGGAGGGAGGGCTACGACCGGCGAGCGACGGCTCCGAGCGTCGCCGCCGCAAAACGAGAACGCGTGCTTACTCCTCGCTGACCCCGCCGAATCCGACCGACTCGGCGTCTTCGCTGGCCCGCGTCGCGGCCGCGTCGATGTCGAAGTCGAACTCGGAGACGACTTCGCCGTCGCGGATGAGCGGTTCGAGGAGCGACTCACCGTCGGTCGGACCGGGCCGCCCGCGGAGGCCGACGTGGTGGCCGCCGTCGACCGTGCGGTAGACCTCTTTGACGCCCGAGAGCTTGCCCCGCTTGGCCGCGGGTTCGCCGTTTACCTCGACGATGTCGAGCGCGAAGTCCACCGGGTCGGCGTTCGAGATGTGGCCGCCGACGCCGAAGCCCTCGACCACGTCGCGGAGGTGCCGAAGTTCGGCCGGGCCGAGACCGCCGCTCACGAAGATGCCCACGTCCTCGTGGCCGCGGGCGTCGAGTTCCCAGCGAACCTCGCGGACGATGTGACGGAAGTCGCCGCGGCGCGAGGAGGTGGTGTCGAGGCGGACGCTGTCGAGGTCGTCACCGAGCGCTTCGACCGCCTGGAGCACCTCCTCGGTCTCGTCGCCGTAGGTGTCACAGAGGGCGACCCGCGGCACGTCTTCGTCGACGGCCTCGTCGAACGCGCGGAACGCCTCGGCCTGATTGCCGCGCCCGAAGGCGATGAGGAGCGCGTGCGGCATCGTCCCCGACGCCTCCTTCCCGAGAATCTCGCCGGCGGCGACGTGCGAGAAGCCGTCGAGACCGGCGACGAGGGCGCTCCGCTCGACCATCGCGGCGATGGCGGGGTGGACGTGTCGCGCGCCGAACGAGAGAACGGTCGAGTCGGGGGCCGCCGCGCGGGCTTCGAGGGCGGCCGTCGCACAGCCCGAGGCGTGCGAGAGGAAGCCGAGAAGCGAGGTTTCGAGCCGGGCGAACTCCAGATAGTCGCCCTCGATTCGCATCACGGGGCCGCCGTCGAACAGCGTGCCCTCGGGCATGGCGTCGACGTCGATATCGCGGCCGGCGAGGAGTTCCGCGGCGTCTTTCACGCCGGCGAACAGCTCGAAGTCGCCGTCGGGGAACTGGTCGGCCGTCACCTCGGCGACGACGCGGGGGTTCTTGCCCGCGTGTCGGAGGGTCGCCTCGGTCCGCTCGAAGTAGGCGTCGGTCGCGACGCCGTCGCGGATGGCCTCGGGACCGACGATATCGAAGTCACTCATTGGCGCGGATTCCACCCGGCCGATGAAAAAGCTGTATAATCGGTCACGTGCGTCGAAGACGAATTGTCTTCAACGGGTCAGCAGACGGCGATTGTCGCGTCGTAGACCGTCCCGTTCTTGCGGGCGTAACTGGGTCCCGGCGACCACGGCCGGTCGTCGAGCGAAACCATCGAGTCCGAGGCCAGCGCGTCGTCGAAGGCGGCCTGTTCGGCGGGCGTGAGCGACTCGTAAGCGACTATCTCCGCGTCGGCGGGAACGTCGTCGGCCGGGTCCACGCCGAGTTGCGGCGGGCAACTGTTCGACCACGGAACGAGCGACCCGGTGACGAAGAGGAAGGCCGCGACGAACAGGACGAGCAAAGAGGCGACGAGCGCGAAGCGACCGAGCCGGCTGGACATACGGAGCGACTGTCAGCCGAGAAACAAGTGTTTTCTCCTAGCTTCGCTCGTGAATCTCGTCCACCTGCGCCACGGTCGGCGCGTTGACGACGGTGACGGTGTCGCCGTCTCTCGTCACCCGATAGGCGTCCGCGAAGGGGCCGTCGTCGACGCGGTAGGTGTCCTCGCCCGCCTCCGACGCGTTGAGGCTGCGCTCCAGCGTGTCGGTCACGTACGCCCGCTCGAACTGCTCGGCGTCCGCCTCGGTATCCCAGACCGTCCGCCAGACGTAGCCGCGCTCGTGGGGGTTCGCCTCGTACGTCTCGTCGGACGCCGGGCGGTAGGGAACCACCGCGTCGCCGGCCCAGCCCTCGGAGGGTTCGGCGGTGTAGTTGTACGGCGAGTACGCGCCGGGGGCCTGCTGGAGGCTCGCCCGGTCGACGGCGCGGTGCTTCCAGAACGTCGCGAAGATGGACGCCTCGCCGACCGTGTCGGCGGCGGGGTCGGTGTCGTAGCGCGTCCACGCCGCCGACGAGCGGTCTTCGACCGTCACCTCGACCGGTCGCTCGTCGGGGTAACGGGTCGGGTGGAGCACCTGCTCGGTCGAGGTGGGGCGGTCGGCGTAGGCCGCGTCGACGGCCGCCCAGCCGCCGCGGTCGCGCAGGTCCGAGACGAACGTCGGCCCCTCGCTGTACGGCGTGTAGATGGTGATGAACACCGGGTAGTCGACCGAGCCGCCGCCCGAGCCGCCGCCCGAGGGCCGGGGGACGCAGTCCCAGTCGGCCTCACAGCGGGCTTCGTACAGGCCGTCGACGTAGCGGGCGTCGCCTTCGACCAGCCCGCTGTGGGCGAGTTGGGCGTCCTGCGTCGACGGCGAGCGGTCCAGACCGAACTGCTGGTCCTGTGCGGCGTGGACCAGTTCGTGGGCGAGCGTCCGACGGTCGATGGTCGGTTGGCTGTCGTCGCTCACGACGACGATGCGGCCCTCGGAGGGGGAGTAGTAGCCGAGCACCACGCCGCCGTACAGCTCGTCGAACACCTCGTCGATGGTCCGGTCCTCACCGACCAGCAACAGCGCCTCCCACACCTGGTCGTTCCAGTCGCTGTGGACCGGGTCGGTCGACGCGTCGGACTCGTTTCGGTACTCGGCGCGCGAGACGACCTCGACCGGCACGGACTCCTCGAACTCCAGTTCGCGGACGACCTCGACGCGAGCCATCGTCCGGGCGACGAACGCCTCCATCTCGGAGTCGTTCAGGCCGTCGGACTGGTCGACTGCGATGGACTCGTTGTACCAGTAGCCGGCCTCCCAGCCGAGTCGGTCGGTCGACGGGTCGTCGGGCCACGACCGGTCGGCGTCCGGGTCCGGGTCCGCGCCCCCGACCGCGGCGTCCGAGTTGTCGTTCGCGGCGCTCGGGTCTGCGACGGGGGCGGCACAGCCGGCGACGACGAGCAGAAATGCGGAGAAAACGGCGGCGAGGCGGCGGTTCATAGCCAATTCACGGGCGGGAGTCGAAAAAGCGTCCCGGCGCGGGGTCAGCAGATTGCGACGACGGAGCTGTACGTCTCGTTTTCGTACCTGACGTACGGGCGCTCCACCCAGAACTCGTAGGCGTCGGTCCGCTCGGAGAACGACGCGGCGTCGGCGCTCTCTGCGGAGTTTGACCCGCCAACCGCCGCGTCGAACTCCGCGCGCCGCTCTGTCGAGAGGTTCGCGTAGTCGAAGACGGTCGCGTCGCTCGGAACCTCATCCGCGGGGTCGACCGAAAGCGAGGCGTTGCAGTCGAAGTACCACTCGTCGGTTTCCGTGGGCGTCGCCGGGTCGGTCGGTGTGGGTTCCGTCGTCGCAGTCGGCGTTTCCGCCGTCACCGACGGCGACTCACCCGGCGCGTCGGCAGTCGGGACGCCGACACAGCCGGAGAGGACGGCGAGCGCGGCGAGCGCCGCCAGCGGGAGGGCTCGAAAGCGGGCCATATCCCGGTTGGCGTCGCCCCGCGGCAAGTGCTTTGTCACCGGGCGGGCGGGAACGCGAAACGGAACGGGAAAATCAGCGTGAAACGCGGAGTCGACTCAGCCGGCGAGTCCCGGCCGAATCTCGTCCACGTCGGCGGGCGTCGGCCCGTTGACGACGACGACGCGGTCGCCGGTGCGGACGACCCGGAAGGCGTCGTTGAACGAGCCGTCCGCGATGACGTAGACGCCGTCGTCCCGCTGGGTGGCGTCGTGGGCGCTGAGGATGTTCAGGTACGCGTCGTGGAACTCCCGCGCGTCGTCGTCGGTGTCCCACTCAGTCACCCAGACGTAGCCGTAGTCGGTCTCCGCGCCGGCCGCGTTGCGGTAGGGGAACAGGCGGTCGTTCGCCCAGCCGTTCGACGGCTCGGCGTCGTAGTTGTACGTGTCGTACTGCGAGTTCGTGTCGAGGATGGACTGGACGCGGACGGTTTCCGCGCCGGACGTGCGGGCCTGATACCAGAACATCGCGAACATCGACGCCTCTCCGACCGTGTCCGAGCCCTCGACGCCCTGGTCGGGGAAGGTGGTCCAGCCGTTCGTCCCCTCGTCGACGAAGGAGATGGGACGGGGCGATTCGTCGGTGACGTGGATGGTCTGTTCGGTGGACGCCGGCGGGTCGCGAAGGGCGTCGTTGACGGCCTCCCAGCCGCCCCGCTCGTAGAGGTCGTGGACGTACACCGGGCCGTCGGAGTACGGCTGGAAGATGGTAATCAGGACGCCGAGGTTCGGGCTGCCGCCGCTGTTTTCCGTGTCGGGCGTGGCGACGCAGTCCCACGTCCCGGCCGCGCACCGCTCGCTGTACTGTCGTTCGACGTAGCTGGCGTCGCCCTCGACGATGCCGTCGGTGGCGAGGTCGCCGTCCTGCGTCTCGCTTCGGAATCGGGCGTCGGTCAGGTCGAACCGCTGGTCCTGTGCGGCGTGGACCAGTTCGTGGACGAGCGTGGCGTTGTCGATGGTCGGCTCGCCCGGGGAGTCGGTGACGATTTTAATTTCGCCGTCGGACGGCGAGTAGAAGCCGAGGACCGAACTCCCGGTCGTCTCGGAGATGGCGCTCGCGCTCGCGGTCGACTCACCGGCGATGAAAAGCGCCTCCCACACCTGGTCGTTCCAGCGGTTGTACTCGGAGTCCGAAGCGGCAGAGCCGCCGGCGTTGGCGCTCCGGTAGTCGTCTCGGGAGACGACGCTGACGGGGACGCGCTCGTCGAACTCCAACTGCCGGAGCTGTTCGACGCGGGCCATCCCGCGGGCGACGTACGCCTCCATCTCGGAGTCGTTGAGGCCGTCGGACTGGTCGACGGCGATTGGCTCGTCGTACCAGTAGCCGTTCTCCCAGCCGAGCACGTCCTGGTCGGGGTCGTCGAAGCCGTCTCTGTCCGGGTCGGGGGTCGCGGGCGACGCGTCGCCGCCGGGCGCGGCCGTGGGGGCGGCACAGCCGGCGAGAACCAAGAGTACGGCGGCGAAAACGGCGCGGAGACCGGTGGTTCGCATATCGTACCCTTAGACTCCGGAGTGAAGTACCTTGTCGGGTTCGGGCGTCGAATCGAACCGGCGCGTACTGTTTTGGTCGTCCCGGCGCAACCCACGCGCATGGAACTCGACCCGACCCGAACCGCGGTGGTCGTCGTGGATATGCAGAACGGCTTTTGTCACCCCGACGGGAGCCTGTTCGCGCCGGGGAGCGAATCCGCAATCGAACCGGTTACGGGACTCGTCGCCGCCGCCCGCGACGCCGGCGCGCGCGTCGTCTACACCCGCGACGTGCACCCGCCGGAGCAGTTCGATGGCAACCACTACTACGACGAGTTCGAGCGCTGGGGCGAACACGTCGTCGAGGGGACGCGGGACGCCGCCCTCCACGGCGACCTCGACGTGCGCGACGAGGACCTCGTCGTCGAGAAGCACACCTACGACGCGTTCTACCGGACGCAGTTGGCGGGCTGGCTCGACAGCCACGGCGTGGACGACCTGCTCATCTGCGGCACGCTGGCGAACGTCTGCGTCCTCCACACCGCCGGGAGCGCCGGCCTGCGGGACTACCGACCGATTCTCGTCACCGACGCGCTCGGCTACATCGAGGAAGAACACAAGGCGTACGCCGTGGACCACGCCGACTGGCTGTTCGGCGAGACGGCGACGCTCGCGGACGTGACGTTCGAGTAGACCGGCGGCCCCGCCGAGCGCGAGCGGAACCCTGACTCTAACCCCGACTCCGACGCTGACCGCGACTCCGGCCGCGTCTCACTCCCGAAAGAGCCGATACGCGCCCTGTCCGGTGGCGACGGCGTCGTTCCAGTCGCTCGACGGCGACTGCCGGGCGGCCACGTCCGAGTCCTCTTCCGGGTCGGTGCTGACGACGGTGATGGTGCTCACGCCGACCGAGCCGCCGGCGCGGACGACCTCAGCGACCGCGGTCAGGTCGCCCGACGCCCGCCGCAGGTAGTTCACGTTGAGATTGATGGTGGCGACGCCGCCGGCGAGCGGGTCGTCGAGCATCGTCCGGAGGGCGATGCCGCCCGCGGTGTCGATGAGCGTCGCCGCGATACCGCCGTGAATCGTCGGCGGCGACACGGTGTTGGTGAGCTTCTCGTCGTACGGGATGGTCATCACGATGCGGCCGCGCTCGATGGCGTCGACGCGGGTGTTGAGCCACGACAGGTAGCCGTGTTCGTCCTCGATGTGTCGCTGGACGATTGCCGCGGCCTCGGCGGGAAAGTCGTCGGCCATATCACGAACGAGTGTGTCAAATAGTATGTAACCGACGGTCGGTGGCAACCCCGGCGGCCCCGCGAGCAGCGCGAGCAGGCGGTCGCCTCGCCGGTCCCGCGAGCAACGAGTGGGCCGCACCGAGGCGACTGCGAGCGGGAAACCGACCGGCGAGTGAGCCGAGCGGACGGGAGCCGTGGAGCACTTGTCAGTCCGGTGGTGAGTGAAATATATACACGTTCACGGAGTGATACGGGTATGAGCGACACCCGCGTCGTACTGGTCGACGAGTGCCCCGACGGCCTCGTCGACGCCCTCGGACGACGCGGGTTCACGACCGAGACGTGCGCCGACCGCGGCGACGTGTTCAGTGCCCTCGACGCCGGAGTCGGCGGCGTCGTCGTCCGCGGCGCTCTCGACGCCGAGTTCGTCTCCGGCGTCCGCGACCGAGTCGGCGTGGTCCCGGTGTTCTTTCTGACCGAAAGCGCCCCGGAATCGGCCCACGACGGCGGCGCAATCGCTATCAGCGACCCGGAGACGCCGGAAGCGGTTGCCTCTGTCGCCGCGCGGGTCGAGCGGGCCATCGAGTTCACGCAGTGGGCGTCGGCCGGGCGGAACTCGGACTCGCTGTATCGGACCGTCGTCGAACAGAGCCACGACGCCATCTTCGTCGCGCAGGACGGCGAGTTTCGCTTTTGGAACCGCCGGCTGACCGAGCTCACCGGCCTGCGCGACGGCGAACTCGCCGAGCGGTCGGTGTCGAGTATCGTCCACCCCGACGACCGCGAGCGGGCCGCCGCCATCGCCACGACGCGACGACAGGGCGGCGACGCACCCGCGAGCTACGAGATTCGTCTCGTCGACGCCGACGGCGCGGCCCGCGAGTGCTCGACGAACGTCAGAGAAATCGACTACCACGGCTCCGACGCCGTCCTCGTCTCGATGCGCGACGTGACCGAGCAGCGGGCCACGGAAGCGCAGTTCCGCGGGCTCGTGGAGTTGGCACGGGACCTCGTGACCCTCGTGGGAACCGACGGGCGAATCAAGTACCAGAGCCCCTCCGTCACCGAGGTGCTCGGATTCGACGAGGACGAACTCGTCGGAGAGCACGTCGCCGACCTGATTCACCCCGACGACTGGGACCGCGTCAAGGCCGTCTTCGAGCGCGCGCTCCAGACCGGGGCCGACGGGACCGACTCCGTCCGGTACCGCCAGCGGAACGCCGAGGGGTCGTGGACGTGGCTCGAATCCGTGGGGAGCAATCAGGCCGACACCTCGGTCGACGGCTTCGTCGTCACCTCGCGGAACGTGACCGAACAGCGGAGCTACGAGCAGCGGCTCAAGCGCTACGAGACCATCGTCGAGAGCATCGGCCAAGGCGCGTACGTGCTCGACGAGGCGGGTGTCGTCCAGTTCATCAACGAGGCCGCGCTCTCGCGGACGACCATCCCCATGTCGACGTTCGTCGGCCGACACGTCTCGGCGCTCCGCGACGCCGGCTATCTCGCCGCCGACCAGTACGAACGCGCCCAGTCCGCGCTCGACGCCGTCCTCGGCGGCGAGAGCGAGCGCGAGCGGTTCGAAATCGAACTGTCGTTTCCCGAGAAAAACTACGTGGCCGAGTTCACCGTCTCGCCCATCGTCGACGACGGCGGGGAGGTCGCGGGCGCGGTCGGCATCTCGACGGACGTGACGGAGCGAAAGCGGTACGAACAGCGGCTCAACGCGCTGCACGCGTCGACCCGACGGCTGACGGGGGCGACGAGCCGCGAGGAAGTCGCGGAAATCGTCCGCGAGGCCGCCACCGAAGTCCTCGACTACGCGATTAGCGGCGTCCTCCTGTACGACGAGTCGCAGGACGCGCTCGTCCCGACGGCGTTCACCGACGAGGCGTGGGACGTGTTCGGCGACGTGCCGCCGATTCCGCGAGGGGCCGGGCTGACGTGGGAGGTGTTCGAACGCGGCGAGCACAACCTCTACCGGGACGTGGACTCGAACCCGCGACGGTTCGTCCTCGACGCCGGGGTCAAAGAGGAACTCATCGTGCCGATTCCCGACCACGGCGTGTTCTTCGTCGCGTCCGTCGGCGACGACTCGCTGGCCGACCAGCGCATCGCGTTGGCGAAGGTGTTGGCCGCCAACACCCGCGCGGTCTTGGACCGGGTCGAACGCGAACAGCTCTTGCGGCGGCGCGAGCGCGAACTCGCCAGCCAGAACGAACAGCTCGAATCGTTCGCGTCGGTCGTCTCGCACGACCTCAAGAACCCGCTGAACGCGGCGATGGGCTATCTCGACCTCGCCCGCGAGCAGTACGACGGCGACGAACTGGACCGCGTCGCCGACGCCCACGAGCGGATGGCCGGCATCGTCGAGGACATGTTGGCGCTCGCGCGCAACGGTCAGACGGTCGAGGAGGCCGAGCGACTGTCGCTCGGGGGCGTCGCCGAGGCGGCGTGGACGACCGCCGCGAGCGACGCGCCGGAAGCGACGCTCGTCACCGACGGCGAAATCCCGGTCGACGCCCACCGCGGGCGGCTCAGACAGCTCCTCGAAAACCTCTTTTCGAACGCGATTCGCCACGGCGGCGACGACGTGACCGTCCGGGTCGGCCCCCTCGACGACCGCGCCGGCTTCTACGTCGAAGACGACGGCCCGGGGATTCCGCCGGACGACCGCCCCCGCATGTTCGAGGCGGGCTACACCACGAGTTCCGAGGGGACCGGCTTCGGCCTCAGCGTCGTCATGAGCGTCGTAAACGCCCACGGCTGGAGCGTCTGGTTCGTCGAGAGCGACGACGGCGGCGCACGGTTCGAAATCACGACCGAAAGCGACCACTGACGGGCCGAGAGTGTCGCCGCCGGCGGCAACACTAATTGCGGGTCGTCCGAACGGAGCGCCATGGAAACACCGGACGAGACGACGGTCCGCGCGGCCGACTCGTGTCGGGAGTCGCTGCCCGAGCGCGTCGACGGCGGGCGGGTGCTGTTCGGATTCGACGGCTACATCGACCGCGTTCGGGAGTTCGTCTCCGAGCGACAGTCGGCAGATACCTACGAGCGGGTGCCGACGCTCGACGCGTTCGCTGACCGCGTGAACGACTCGGTCGAAGCCGAGAGTTCGCTCACCTTCGAGTGGATTCAAGACGGCGTCCGCACCGGCGGACACGTGAGCCACCTCGCGCGCGCCTTCGACCGGATGGGGTTCGAGCCCGGAGTCGTCGGCTGTCTCGGCGACCCGGTCGAAGAGCCGTTCGTCGAGGAGTTCGGCCACCTCCCGCTGGAGACCCTCGGGTCGCCGGGCTACACCGACGCCGTCGAGTTCGGCGACGGGAAGCTGATGCTCACCGAAATCGGCGCGCTGATGACGCTCGACTGGGCCGGAATCGAGTCGCGCGTCGGCCTCGACCGACTGGCCGAACTGGTCGACGGGGCCGAACTCGTCGGGATGGGCTACTGGTCGGAGATGCCCGAGCTACCGGACGTGGCCCGCGGCCTCCGCGAGGAGCTGTGGCCGACGCTGTCGGACCCGCCGGAGACGCTGCTTTTGGACCCCGGCGACCTCAGAAAGCGAGAGCCCGACGTGGTCGCCGCGGGCGTCGAGCAGGTGTCGGCGCTGGACGACGCGGTGCGCGTCGTCGTCTCTGCGAACCGCTACGAGACGCGCTATCTCGCGCGGCTGGCGGGCGTCGAGAGCGACGACTTCGGCCGCGAGTCACAGGCGGCGTTCGACCACCTCGGCGTCAGTCGGTTCGCGGGCCACGGCATCGAGGAGGCGCACCTCGTCGACGAGGCGGGAACCGCGACCGTCGGGGTCCCCCGGACGGACGACCCGGTGTTGACGACGAGTTCGGGCGACCACTTCAACGCGGGCCTCGCGCTCGCGCACGTCCTCGACCTCGGTCGCGTGGAGTCGCTCGTCGTCGGCAACGCCGTCGCGGGACACTTCGTCAGAACCGGGTCGCCGCCGACGTACGACGAACTACGGGCGTTCGCCTCGGGGTATCTCGATTACTTCGACGCCGCTTAAATACCGATTGTCCACACAAGGGTCAGATATATTACTAGAATCGGCGTACCGATATGCGTCGGTGGCACCCCCCACACGGGCGCACCGCCGGAGAGCCGCGAGTCGCGCCGTTCCGGCGGCGAAATCGACACCCGCCGTGGCATCTCGCGCCCGGTTGCCGCGCCCCACCACGGTCCCGTTTTGACGCATCATCGGCTCTTCACTCGGACCGCGAACCGCGGTCGAGGTCGTCTATCGTCGACCCGACGAGGTTTCGGAGGGCCCGACGAAGCCGCTGTGAGAGCGCCTGTTCGGTGATACCCAACCGGCTCGCGATGTCGTCGAGACCCGCCTCTTTCGGCGTCTCGAAGTAGCCCCGTTCGAAGGCGAGCCGAAGCGCCGTCAGCTGTTTCTCCGAGAGGCCGGTGTCCGGGGGGTGACGCTCGTCGAGGCGGGCCGGTTCGACGCGGCGCACGTCGATGTCGATATCGCGGGAGAGACAGGCGTCGTGGAATCGGGTGGTCAGCTCGTTCGACGGGAAGTACACCGACAGCGACCAGCCGTACCTCGTGCCGACCATTCGCCGGACGATGCCGTCGCACTCGCGGATGGCCGAGAGGATGTCGCCGTCGCGGGTCGCCCACTCGCAGCGGTAAAGCCGTCCCTCGGGTCCGTCCGATATCGGTTCGAAGCGCTCGATGCTCGCGTGGTCGTCGAGCAGGTCGTCGAGCGCCTCGCGGTCGCTCCCGCGGGCGACGAAGTAGGGAACCGGCTCGTCCGTCACCGGGATACCGCCGACGAACGTGAGTTCGAACTCGGGGTCCTCGAACGTTCCGTCGGGCGAGGCCCCGGCCAGCGGGTGGCCGAGTTCGACCTCGTACCCACTGGCGTGGTCGCCGGTCATCGCAGCGCGGAGGCAGCGGCTGCATCGAACACCGAAGCGACGGCACACGCTCGTATGTCGGATCTCACGAACGGAGAAAAATACGGGCGACCGAAGGATATTTTTTGCGGAGACTAATCCTTTCATAGTAAAGGTGTTTAAAAATGGTGCCACAAAGTGGAGGTGTCGGGCAGTCGCGCCGGAGAGGATTTAAAAACAGTTTCATGACACTTCTGCCGCCGTCAGTCGAGTCGAATCGGGTCGGCGCTGGGGCGAATCTCGACCGACACCTCGTCGCCGGTGGCGAAGCCGTGACCGGGACAGACGAGTTTGCTCCCGAAGTCGACGCGAGACGCGAATAGTGACAATCCAGTGATTTGAACGCCGTCGACGAGCACGTCGAAGTCGGCCCACGGAACGTCGCGGCCGGCCGCCCGGCCGACCCGCTCGCCGAGGAGCGACAGCGATTGTCCGTCTTCGACGGGCGAGAGCGCGCCCCCGAAGCCGTAGTGGGCGAGCCCGCCGTCGAGGACGACGCCCTCGTCGCTGGCGAGACCGACGAACCCGTCGGGGGCGACCGCCGCGTCGGCGCGGGTCGGGGCGTCGAGAACGACGAACGTCTCGGCCGTCTCGACGACGGTTCCCGTCCCGTCCCAGTCGAGCGGCGAGACGGTCACGTCGGGCGACACCGGGAGCGACCCCCGAGCCCGGTGGTGGTTCGCGTCCGCGGCCCGAAAGCCGACGTGGACGTGGTTCGAGACCCACGGCGCGAAAAAGCCGGAGCGGACGAGCCGTCCCAGCGAGTCACCGACCGCGACCTCGTCGCCCGCGTCGACGCCGGGGTCGACGTGGAGGATGCGCGCGACCAGTCCGTCCCGGGGGTCGTCGTCGGGGTCGCCGAGCCAGTCCAGTCCGGTGGCGTCGGCGTCGACATCGACGAGGATGAGGTACTCGTCGTCGTGGGCGTAGGGCTTGTCGGGCGCGCGGACGGTCCGCGTCTCGCGGACGACGCCCGCGACGGGCGAGCGGGCCACCGGGTCGTCGGCGGCGACGTAGAGGTCGATAGCACACCCGCTGTCGTGGGCGGGGTACGGCGAGTTGTAGAGCGAGAAGCGCTCGAAGCGCGAGAGCATCGGCCGCGGCAGTCGCAGCATGGTCGTCGGGACGGGACGGGTGCGCTTAGGTACGTCGGGGTGGTTCTCTCGGGCATGCGCGTCATCCGCGGCCGCGGGCCCGACCGGGAGGCGGACCGGGCGGTCACCGCGGCCATGCTCTGCGAGGCGGGCGACACGGACGAACCGGCGTTCCGCGCGTGGACGCCGCACCGACAGCTCGCGTTCGGCAGGCGCGACACCCGCGCCCCGCGGTACGACGAGGCCGTCGCCGCCGCCGAGGAACGCGGTTTTCCCGCTGTCGAGCGCTCCGTCGGCGGCCGCGCGGTGGCCTACACGGGAACCACCGTCGCGTTCGCCCACGCGGTTCCCCTCGACGACGCCCGGAGCGGCCTCGACGCGCGGTACGAGGCCGGAACGACCGCCGTCGTCCGCGCCCTGCGAACCCTCGGCGTCCCCGCGCGGCGGGGCGAGCCCCCGGCGTCGTACTGCCCCGGCGACCACTCGGTCCAAGCGGGCGGGAAGCTCTGCGGCCTCGCCCAGCGCGTTCGAAAAGAGAGCGCGCTCGTCTCCGGCGTGGTCGTCGTCACCGACCGCGACGAGATAGCCGACGTGCTCGCGCCCGTCTACGAGGCCATCGACGTTCCCTTCGACCCGGATTCGGTGGGGAGCGTCGCCGACGCCGGCGGCCCGGCCAGTTCCGACGCGGTCTGCGACGCCCTCGAAGCCGCCTTCGTTGGCGACGCGGAGACGCGCGTCGAAGGCGCGGCGGACCTCGCGTGAGCGACTGACTGCGACCGCTCCCCGAACCGCCGGCCCCGTCACTCCCCGAACCGCCGGACTTAGCACCCGGCGCGTCGCACCCCCTCGTATGCGAATCGAGAACGCGACGCTGGCCGACGGCCGCGCCGTCGACGTCCGCGTCGAGGACGGAACCGTCGAGGCGGTCGGTGACCTCGACCCCGTCGCCGACGAGGAGACCGTCGACGCCGAGGAGAACCTGCTTCTGCCGGGCGCTATCGACGTGCACGTCCACTTCCGCGAACCGGGATTCGAGCACAAGGAGACGTGGGAGACCGGCGCGCGGAGCGCCGCCGCGGGGGGCGTGACGACCGTCGCCGACCAGCCGAACACCGACCCGACGACGACCGACGGCGCGGGCTTCGACGTGAAAGCGGAGTGCGCCGCGAACGCCTGCATCGACTACGGTATCAACGGCGGCGTCACCGCCGACTGGGACCCGGACAGCCTGTTCGACCGACCGCTTTTCGCCCTCGGCGAGGTGTTTCTGGCCGATTCGACCGGCGACATGGGCATCGAGGCCGACCTGTTTGCCGAGGCCGCGGAGCGCGCCGGCGAGGCGGGCGTGCCCGTCACGGTCCACGCCGAGGACGCCGACCTGTTCGACGAATCGGCCATCGAGGGCGACCTCGGCGGGGTCGGCCGCGACGCCGACGCCGACGCGTGGAGCGCCTACCGGACCGCCGAGGCCGAAGCGGTCGCCGTCGAGCGCGCCGTCCGCGTCGGCGGCGAGACCGGCGCGCAGATTCACATCGCCCACACGAGCACGCCGGAGGGCGTCGACGCCGCCCGCGACGGCGGCGCGACCTGCGAGGCGACGCCGCACCACCTGTTTCTGTCCCGCGACGACCTCGACGAGTTGGGCACCTACGGCCGGATGAACCCGCCGCTCCGCTCCGAGGCGCGCCGCGAGGCCATGTTCGAGCGCCTCGCCGACGGCCGCATCGACATGGTCGCCACGGACCACGCGCCGCACACGCGCGAGGAGAAAGAACGGTCGCTCCTCGACGCCCCGAGCGGCGTCCCCGGCGTCGAGACGATGGTGCCCCTGCTTCTCGGCGCGGTCGTCGCCGGCGACCTCACCGCCGAGCGCGTCCGCGACGTGGTCGCCGCGAACCCCGCCGACGTGTTCGACCTGCCGCGCAAGGGCCGCATCGAGGCGGGCGCGGACGCCGACCTCGCGCTGTACGACCTCGACGCCGCCCGCGAGATTCGCGGCGCGGACCTCCACTCGAACTGCGAGTGGACGCCGTTCGAGGGCCACACCGGCGTCTTCCCCGAGTGGACGATGCTCCGCGGCGAGTTCGTCTGGGACGGCGACGAGTTCGGCGCGGTCGCCGGCGAGAACGTCCGCGACTGAGCGCAACTGAGCGCGACTGCGGCGCGAAACTCTCAGAACCGCGCGGCCGCGACCTGTGCGCCCTTCCAGCCGACGCCGACGAGCACCGCCAGCGGCGCGGTCAGTGCGACCAGCGAGACTGCCGACCCGGCGAGGCCGCCGAGACCACCGAGGCCGGCCGACAGGACGACCGTCCCGAGGAAACCGCCCACGGCGAGCGCCGGGGCGACCAGCGCGTACGCGAACAGCCAGCGCTGTCTGCGAGTGAACCGGACGCCGTATCCCGGTCCCGGCGGGATGAGCAGGCCACCAGCGAGGAGGACGAAGCCGGCGACCCCGAACACGAGGAGGAAAAAGCCCGCGAGCCCGTGGGCGAAGCCGTCGCTTCCGGGCGGCGGCGGGGGCATCGTGACGGCGGTCCGCCAGACGAACGCGAGAAGCGCGACCCCGGCCCCGGCGACGGGGAGTTGGAGCGACCCGAGGACCGCGCGGAGTGACCATCGCATCGGGCCGACTGTCGGCGGGGAGACAGATAGCAGTTCCGCCGTCGGGTGTCGGGACCCCCGCCGGACCGGACGAACCCGACGCAAGCGAATCTTTTTCCCGTCCGACTCCCCGAGGGAGTGACACGCATGACCGACGAGCGGACGCCGCCGCGAGGCCGCGACCCGAACGCGGACGCCGACGAACCGCACGCACTCACGGGACTGCTGTCGTTCTGGGAGACGGTCGTGGAGGACGCCGAGGCGACCGCGGCCGAGTACGAAGACGAGGGCTGGGAGACGCTCGTGCTCCATCCCGGCGACGTGTCGGTGTTGCCGCCGGCGAACCTGCCGGAGGCGACGGAGCGCGTCGGCTTCGACGTGCTCGTCCCCGGAAGCGAGTTCGACGCGCTGTCGTCGTGGGTCGAGTCGGCCGAGTTCGACCGCTACGACGTGTACCGCGCCCGCGAGGACGACACCGTGTTCGTCGTCTCGGTCGTGCAGGACGCCGCGGCGTCGAAGGCCGTCGTCGTCCCGCTGTACTACGAGCTGGGCGAGGTGGACGCGATGGCGACGAAGGCGCGAAAACAGGACGAACTCCGGCTCTACGTTCGGCCGGTCGAGGCGGACCGACGCGTCGAGTTAGTCCAGTCGGAACCGGACCCGCTTTTCCCCTGACTGCGAGTCGGCGCGGCGTCGGTCCGGGGTCGAAGCCGTGGGGTCGCACGGACCGCGGGGCCTCACTCCTCGTCAGACAGTTCCTCTTGCCGCAGTTCCGTGCTCGCCTCGCGGACCTCGCGCATGACGCTCGAAATGCGCTCTTCGGCTTCGAGTTCCTCTTCGACCGAGAGGTCGACGCCCTCGACTTCGAGCAGGAACTTGGCGATTTCCGTCACCTCGTACATCATCTCGTCGAGTTCCTCGGCCGTGAAGAACCCCGACATCGCGCCGTAGAGGAACGTCGCGCCCGACTTCCGGACCTTGTCGCGGAACGCAGACCGGGCCTGATTGACCGCCTGCGGCGTGTAGGTATCGGTCATGAAGGGGACGAGTTCGGGGAGGTTGTTCCCGATTTTCGTCATCTCGACGCCCGTCTCGGTCCGGAAGTCGGCGCAGAGTCGCGCGATTGCCCACTCGCGGGCCGTCACGTAGGTCCGCTCGCGGAGGAAGTCGTTGACGCGGTCGTACTGCGCGCCGTCGACCTTCTTGAACCGGGCGTACTTCTGTACGTCCTCGGGAACCGCGTCGTCGGCGTCGGCTCCGGCGTCTGGACCGGCGTCGCCGGCCTCGGATTCAGTCGCAGTTTCGGCGTCGGCATCGGCTCCGGCGTCGTCTCTCGGTTCCGCGCCCGCAGTCTCCGAGTCGGTGGCCGGGTCTGCTGGCTCCGTGTCTCCCGCCGCTTCGTCCGCCGCCGCTCGCGGGTCCGCGTCGGGGCGAGCCGTCTCCTCGGCGTCGCTCGCGCCCGTCTCGAACTCGTCGGACTCGTCTGTCATACCGCGGGCTACCGCGGCACGGCCGAAAAGGGTTCCGCGACGCGCGGTCCCCCGCCGGCGGGGATGTCGCCCCCCGTTTCCGGGTAAGGGTTTTCTATCGCGCCCGCGAGATTGGGAATCATGAAGGTACTGCTCGGAATCGGTGGCAGCGACGATTCCATGCGGGCGCTCGAAACGACGGTCGAACGGACGGCCGAGGTCGGCGACGACCTCACGGTCGCCATCGTCGACAACCCGTCCGGCGAGCGCTCGCGCGAGGAGATGGAAACGCGGGTGACGGAACTGCTCGACGAGCGCGGCGTCGACGCGACCGTCCGCGCGCTCGACGGCGACCCGGGGAGCGCCCTCGTGGACCTCGCCGAGAACGAGGGGTTCGACCAACTGGTGCTCGGCGGCGGCGAGACGAGCCCGATGGGGAAGATACAGATCGGCAACATCGCGGAGTTCGTCCTGTTGAACTCCCACGTGACCGTCACCCTAGTACGATGAGCGACCGAACGTTCTCCGACGCCGTCGCCGACCCGTACGACGCGCCGCCGCTGTCGTTCACCGACGGGGAAGACCGCACCATCGAGGTGCGCGCGCACGACGGCTCCGACGAGGAGTTGGAGGCGCTCGTCGAGATGTACGACGCGTTCGACCCCTCGGACCGCGCGCAGGGCATCCCGCCGGGGCGCGAGGACCGCATCCGCGACTGGCTGGAGAACATCCTCGACGAGGACTGCCTGAACGTCATCGCGTGGGACGGCGACGAGGTGGCCGGCCACGCGACGCTCGTCCCCGACGGCGACGCCTACGAACTCGCCATCTTCGTCCACCAGACGTACCAGCGCGCCGGCATCGGGACGCGGCTCATCAAGGCGCTGCTCGGCCACGGCCGGGAGGCCGGCGTGGAGAAGGTGTGGCTCACGGTCGAGCGGTGGAACCGCGCGGCGGTCGGCCTCTACCAGACCGTCGGCTTCGAGACGAGCGACGCCGAGAGCTTCGAGTTGGAGATGACTATCCGACTCGCCGAACCGCCGGACGACGAGGGCGGCTGAGGGCGGCGGCGAGCCGCGACAACGACCAACGATTCAGGATTCAGACAGGATTCAGACCGAAAGCACGGGCTGGCTGGCGTACAGGAGGACGTACTCGGCGGCCTTGGCGAGCACCTCGCCGGGGTCGCCCGAGACGGGCTCTCGGGGCACGACGATGAAGTCCGCGTCGAGTTCTTCTGCGGTGTCGAGGACGACGCTGCCGGGGTGGCGGAGCTTGCTCGTCCGCGAGAAGCCGTAGGCGACCGACGTGGTGACGGGCACGTCGGCGGTCTCTGCGAGCGCCGACACCGTGTCGGTGACGGCCTTGCTGTCCTCGGCGACGGCGTCCTCGTCGACGACGCCCTGCTCTATGGCGCGGACGACGTCCTCGCCGAGGACGTGGACGGCGTGGACCGCGGCGTCGTACTCGGCCGCGACGGCGGCGGCGTACTCCGCCGCGCGCGTCGCCTCCTCGCTTTGGTCGACCGGCACGAGAACGAGGTCGATAGAGAGCGGGCGCGGTGACATGTCCCCACCTGCGTCGGGGGACGACAAAAAACTCACCCCACGGTCCCGCCGGCCGACCGCCCCAGACTGGTTTTATGCCGCCGCGCCGTGAACCCGAAGCCATGTTCGACACCATCGTCATCGCCACCGACGGCTCGGCGAGCGTCCGCCGGGCGGTCAGCGTCGCCGTCGACCTCGCAGAGCGGTTCGACGCGTCGGTCCACGCGCTGTACGTCATCGACGCCGGCGACGTGGAGACCGCGCCGGACCGACTCCGCGACGAGATGCGCGACGCGCTCACCGAACGCGGCGAGGAGGCGCTCGCCGAGGTCGAGGCCGCGACCGACCGCGAGGTGACCGTCGCGGTGCGAGAGGGCCGCCCCGCCGCCGAGATTTCGAACTACGCCCGCGAGGTCGACGCCGACGCCGTCGCCATGGGAACACGGGGGCGCCACGGCGAGAACCGCTTTCTCATCGGCAGCGTCGCCGAGCGCGTCGTCCGGACCTGTCCGGTGCCGGTGCTGACGGTCCGCCAGCTGGAGGAGGGGACGACGGACTCCCTGCTGAGCGACGAGGCGGCCTGAGCGGGCCGCGTGGCTCGGTTCGGTCTCGGCCCGCGGGACGTTCGGCGCGGTCTCCGCCGACGGAATCGGGAGGAGTTTTCCCCGTCGCGCCCGAGTTCGGCGTATGGAAGACGAGCTCATCGACAGTTCTCAGCTCTCGCTCCCCCGCAAGTCCGTGCTCCCCGGAGCCGGCTTCTTCTACCCCGAGTCGTTCGACGAGGAACGCGCCGAAGAGCGCGCCAAGGCGAAACTCGAAGACGCGTCGGTCGCGGTCGTCACCGACACCGACGCCGACGGCCTCGGCTGCGTCGCCCTCCTCCGGGAGGCGTACGACGCCGCACTCGACGTGGCCGACTTCGAGGAACGCATCGAGGAGAAACTCGCAGACGACGAAGGCGACGAGGACGAGGACGACGAGGACGAATCGCCCCTCAACGAGGAAGCGGAAGAAGAGCGCCCGAAATCGCCGGTCGCGCTGATGGGGTCGAGTCCGTACTCGTTGGAAGACGACCTCCAGCGCGTGGCCGACTACGCTCCCGAGGGCGTCGAGGTGTACGTCTGCGACCTCTGTCCGGACAAGTTCGAGTACGTCGAGGAGGAACTCGCCGCGCTCGTCGAGACGGCGGGCGAGATTCACTGGTACGACCACCACCAGTGGAAGCCCGAGGTGGCCGAGGCGGTCCGCGAGGCCGGCGTCGACCTCGTCGTCGGCGAGTCCGACGAGGAGTGTTCGACCGACGTGACGCTCCGCGAACTCGACTACGAGTTCGACGAGCGGTTTTCCGAACTCGCGGCCGTCACCCGCGACCACGACCTCTGGCTGAACGAAGACGAGCGGAGCCAGGACCTCGCGGACTACGCCTACTGGACCTCGAAAGAGGAGTACGTCGCCGTCGTCGGCGCGTACGGCGCGGACCTCCCGCCGGTCGTCGAAGAGTACATCGCCCACCGCCGCGTCGAAAAGGAGAACCTCATCCAAGCCGCCGTTGACCGCGCCGACCTGAAGACCGTCGGCGACTGGACGGTCGGCGTCACCTACGGCCGCTGCTCGCAGAACGAGGTCGCCGACGCCCTCCGCGAGGCGGGCGCGGACGCGGCGGTCGTCGTCAAGCCCGCCGGAAGCGCCTCCATTCGCGGCTCCGACGACTTCGAGCGCTGTCACGAGGTCGCGGACCTCGTCAACGGCGGCGGCCACCCGAAGGCCGCCGGCTGTAAGCCCGACATCTACGACGACATGCTCGACTACGCTCACCACTGGACGACGCAGGGCGCGACGACGAAGCGCGTCATCCTCCGGGCGTTCGAGCAGGTCGCAGACGCGGTCGCGGAGGCGGAAGCGGAAGCGGAAGCGGAAGCGGAAGCCGCGGCCGACGCGGAAGCCGACGATGACGCCGAAGACGACGAAGGCGTCGAAACCGAGCGCTAACGGCGAAACTAAACTCGAAACGCGGCGTCGAAAAACGGGGGTCGATTACGCGTCGTCGACGACCCAGCGGTCGGAGTACGTCGTGCCGCAGGTACACTTGGCGTAGGCGTGGACCACGTCGCCCTCCTCGTAGATGCCGCCGACCTCCTCGTTTTGCGCCTCGGCGAACGAGAAGATGAACTTCACCTCGTGGTTCTCCTCGGCGGCCGCCTCGGGGCAGGTGCCGCCGCTCAGGTCGTCGTCGATGTCGCCGTCGTTGCCCATGGCGGTCTGGGCGAACTCCATGGCGTCCATGCCCGTGCCGGCCGCGAAGGCGCGGCGGCCGTCGTCACCGGGGACGACGAGGACGTAGCCGTTGTCGACTTCGACGCCCATGTTCGGGAGTTTGCCCTGACTGTCGAGGTACTCGTGGGTGAGATAGAGCGCCACGTCGTCAAGGCGCTCGCCTGCGAGATACTCCGTTACCTTGCTCATACCCCGCCTAGGGCGGTCGGCGCGTAAAAGCGGCGTGTCTCGGAGTCCGACCGGTCACTCGTCGGACGGGCCGAACTGCTCCGCGATGCTCGAAAGCGAGTCGTTCGGCCGTTCGGTGATGCGGTACACCTGCCGGACACCCGGAACCCGGAGGCCGTACTGGTAGCCGTCGTCCAGTTCGTCAAGTTCGACGGCGTCGCCGTCGGCCCGGTCGTGTTCGCGGCACCACTCGACGAGTCGATTCTCGCCGTCGTTCGGGGTGCGAGCGAGGCGCTTGTTGTCGTACGCGCCGCGAATCACGAGTCCCGAGGCGTCGGCCGAGAGACGGGCGTGGTAGGCGGTGCCGCCGAGGTGGAGGCGGACGAAATCGCCGTCGGCGGCGAGCACGTCGTCGGGGACGCGCAGGCAGGGGCGGCGAGTGCCGCCGCTTCGGGCGATGTTCGCGCGGAACGTCTGGACCGACGGATGGTCGGAGGGCAGTTGCTCTGACACGGGGAAGAGAGGAGTGAGACGGCGTTATTCGTCGGCTTCTTCGTCGTCGCCCTCACCGAAGGCGGCGGCGACGTCGCCCTCGCCGGCGACGACCTTCGCGTTGATCTGGACGGTCTCGTCGGAGACCTCGCGGCCGCGGACGGTGATGCGCTTGCGCTCGCCGTCGCGGGACGGCTTGTAGCCGATGCCGTCTTCGGCGAGGATTTCCTTGAGCGCGCCGCCGGGCACGTCGGGGTGCATCGGTCGGCCGGCCTTGTCCGAACCGCCCGTCAGTTCGAGCGTGAAGCCGTCGAGACCGACGGCCGCGCCGTCGACCTCGTCACCGAGGTCGCGGCCGAGGAATCGGTTTGCGTCCTGTCCTTCGACGTCGACTTGGTAGGTCGCACCGGAGTCGGGGTCGGCGACGACGACCATGAATTCTGCCATGCGCGGATGAAAACGGTCGCGGATAAAAAGTACGTCGAAAGCGCGTCTCGGGACCGCACCCACCGAATCGGGGTGAAACGGCCGAATTCGGCGTCGTCAGGGAGAACGGAGAACCCAGGTAAGAGTTAACATTCAACATATCGTACACCGTAACATGAGCAAGGATATCGACACGCGTGGGGTCGTAGCCCTCGTCAAAGCCAAATCGAGGGCGCTGGTCGGCCCCGAGCCGACGGACCTCGTCGAACGACGCCCGGCGGAGTTGGTCGAGCGCCGGACGGAGGCGTTGGTCGAGGCGGAGCCGACGACGCTCGTCGAACCCCGGCCGACAACGCTCGTAAAACAGCGACGCCACGAATGTCCCACCTGCGGCTACAAGTCCGAAGAGGCCGTTCACGAACGAGTCTGCCCGGAGTGCGGCGGGACGCTTCGCAACGCCGGCACGGGTCGGGACTGAGTCGCAAGCGGCGGAGTCCAGGAGGAGGCACAGACACGACGTTCGCGGTGGTTCGTGCTCGCCGCACCGAGAAGACAGAGACGGCGCTGCGGCGGGTTAAAACCCGTCTTCCCACCGGAACGTGCCGTTCCGCTGGACGACCTCGCCGTCGACCTCGATGCGCGAGTCCTCGCTCATGTCGGTTATCATGTCCGTGTGGACCGCGGACTGGTTGCCGTCTTCGCCCTCCGGGAGACACGCGCCGTAGGCTCGACCGACCGCGAGGTGGACGGTGTCGCCCATCTTCTCGTCGAAGAGGATGCTGTCGGTGAAGCGGTCGATGCCGCGGTTCATGCCGATGCCGAGTTCACCGAGTCGGCGCGCGCCCTCGTCGGTGTCGAGGATGCCGGCCAGCGCGTCCTCGCCCGCGCCCGCGGAGAAGTCCACGACCTCGCCGCCCTCGAACGTCAGGTGGACGTTCTCGACGCGCTGACCCTCAAGCGTCATCGGCACGTCGAAGAACACCTCGCCCTCGACGGCGTCCTCGACGGGCGCGGTGAACACCTCGCCCGACGGGAGGTTGTGGGAGTCGTAGGCGACCGACGCCGCGGAGTTGACGGCGGTCCGCCCCTCGATGGACATCGTGAGGTCGGTGTCGGCCTTGACGATGCGGACCTCCGACCCGGCGTCGAGCACGTCTTTCATGTTCGCCATCTCCTCGGCGAGTTCCGACCAGTCGCGGAGAATCGCGTCGTAAACGAAGTCGGCGTACGCCTCGAAGGACATGCCCGCCTGCTGGGCCGCCGCGCGGGTGGGGTGGACCGTCGAGACCCAATCGGTGTCCATGCGCGCCTCTTTGACCTCGCTCGTGGCGCGGCCGTAGGCCTGCCGCGTCTCGGTCGGTACGTCGGCGGTCGCCGCCGTGTTGCGGGTGCCGCCGAGAAAGAGCACCGAGTCGGCGGCCTCGTAGAGGGCGAGTTCGTGTTCGGGAAGTTCGAAGTCGCCGTCGTGCGCGCGGAGGTACGCCCGCTGGACCTCCTCGGAGGCGTACGTCGTGACGACGTTCGCGCCGCGCTCGCCGAGTGCGTCGGCGACGGCGACCGCGAGGTCGTGAGCCCCCTCGCCGACGGAGACGACCACGTCGTCGCCGGCCTCGATTCGCGCGCTCCAGTCGACGAGCACCGCGGCGTGCTCGTGGATGCGTTCGTCCATACGCGACCCTCGCGCGCGGCGGTAAAAACGTCGGCGTCCGCGAACGCGCCAAACCACAACCACTACCACCCCCCGCGGACGATGCCGACGCATGCAACTAGGCGTCATCGGCCTCGGCCGGATGGGACGCATCGTAGTCGACCGAGTGCTCGATGCCGGGCACGAGGTCGTGGCCTTCGACCTCTCGGCGGAAGCCGTCGCGGCGGCCGCCGACGCGGGTGCCGAACCCGCGGACAGCGTCGCCGACCTCGTCGACCGACTCGGCGACGACAAGCGAATCTGGCTCATGGTCCCCGCGGGCGACGCGGTGGACGCGACCCTCGACGACCTCGACCCGCACCTCGACGGGGACGACGTGGTCGTCGACGGCGGCAACTCCCACTTCGAGGAGTCCGTGCGGCGCGCCGAGGCGTGCTCGGCGGCCTACCTCGACTGCGGGACCTCCGGCGGCCCCGCCGGTGCCGAACTCGGCTTTTCGCTCATGGTCGGCGGCCCGCAGTGGGCCTACGACGAGCTGACCCCCGTCTTCGACGCCGTGGCGACCGGCCCCGACGGCCACGGCCACATGGGCGACTCCGGCTCCGGCCACTACGTGAAGATGGTCCACAACGGCGTCGAGTACGCGCTGATGCAGGCGTACGGCGAGGGCTTCGAACTGCTCGCCGAGGGTCGCTACGACCTCGACCTCGAATCGGTCGCCAAGACGTGGAACAACGGCGCGGTCATCCGCTCGTGGCTCCTCGAACTCTGCGAGGAGGCGTTCCGCGAGGAGGGCAGCGACCTCGGTGACGTGGACGACCACGTCGCGGGCGGCTCGACCGGCACGTGGACGGTCCAAGAGGCGCTCGAACAGGAGGTCCCGGTCCCGCTCATCTACCAGTCGCTCGCCGAGCGGTTCGGCTCCCGCGCCGACGACCGCTTCTCCCGCCGCCTCGCCAACCGGCTCCGGTACGGCTTCGGCCGGCACGAGGTCGCTCGGAAAGACGACTGACGCGGCCGCGAACTACCGGCCGTGCCCGGCGACGCTCTCGGCGCGCCCGAGACGGACGCCGTTCTCGCCCCCGATATTGTGGGAACCCCGGTGAAACCCTCGTCTCGGCGGCGAAATCGACCGCCCGCGGGTGCCGCCACAATCACAATTTCCTTAACCCCTCCCTCCATATCCGCCGGTATGGCAGTCATCAGTCTGGTGGGTGTCGGGGCCGGATTGGTCCTGGTACTCCTCGCCGTCGCCCTGCACTACTCGAAGGGCACCGGCTGGGAGCCGACCGCCGACATCACACAGGAGGTCCTCGAACGCCGCGCGGCGACCGTCGCAGAGACCGACTTCCCCGAGCCGATGAACCGCTCTATCGGGGGCGGCGGCGGCGTCGCCGCGGTCGGTGGCGGCGAAGAGGGCGCCGAACTCGAAGGCGAGGAAGCGGAAGAAGAGCCGAGCCCCGCCGACATGCCCGAAGACGAAGTCGAGTACTTCGAAGTCGAGTTCGTCAAGCAGGGCGAGACCATCGAGCTGGCGAGCAACGAGACGGTGCTCGACCAGGGCGAAGACGCCGGGATGGACCTCCCCTACGCGTGCCGACAGGGTTCCTGTGTCTCCTGTGCCGCGAAGATTACCGACGGCCCGGCCGAAGAGTACATCACGCACCACACCCAGGAGACGCTCTCCGACGAGGAGATGGACAACGGCTACACGCTCACCTGCGTCGCCTACCCGAAAGCCGACTTCGCCATCGAGACCGGCGAAGCGCCGTAACGCGACGACCGCAGCCACCCACCTTTTCTCGCGACGCCACCCATCCCGGTGAGCCGCGGTCGCCGCTCGTGCGGCCGACCGCCCCGCCACGACTCGCCCAGTCGCACTCGTTCGGTGCCGGGACGTTCCAGCGTTCGAAGACGCCTATCGACGCTTTCAAACGGTCTCCGCGTGTCTCACCTGTTCAGTGTCCCTCCCCGAAGGAGGTTCCCTCACCGAAGGCGACCTCAAACGGCCGATGTTCGAACTGGCGTGGCCGATTATCGTCACCGAACTCCTCCAGGTGGCGTACAACCTCGCGGACACCGTCTGGCTCGGCCGGCTCTCGACCGACGCCGTCGCCGCCATCAGCCTCGCGTTTCCGCTCATCTTCCTTCTCATCTCCGTCGGCGGCGGCTTCACCGTCGCCGGCAGCACGCTCGTCGCGCAGTACACCGGCGCGAAAAGCGAGGGCTCCGCCGGGACCGTCGCCGGACAGACGCTCACGTTCATCACCGTCATCGCCGTCGTCGTCGGCGTCATCGGCTTTTTCGCCACCGACGCGATGCTCGGCGTCCTCCCGAGTTCGGAGGCGACCGCCGGGCAGGTCATCCCCCTCGCCGGCGACTACATGCGCGTGTTCTTCCTCGGCCTGCCGTTCCTCTTCGGCTTCTTCGTCTTCTCCGCGCTCATGCGCGGCTACGGCAACACCCGCGCCCCGATGGTCGTGATGTTCATCAGCGTCGTCATCAACATCGTCATCGACCCGGTGTTCATCTTCGGCTTCGACGCCAACCCGCTGTTTTCGATGCTCGGAGTAGAGGGCTTCCAGGCGAGCCTCTTCGCCGCCACGGGTTTCGACGGCTTCAAAGTCGCCGGCGCGGCGTACGCGACGGTCCTCTCGCGCGCCGTCGCCACCGTCATCGGCATCTACGTCATCTTCGGCACGAGCGCCGGCCCCGACGTGCAACTCGCCGACTTCCGCCCGCAGTTCGAGTACATCAAGCAAATCGTCGATATCGGCGTCCCGAGCGCTATCGAGCAGTCCGCCACGGCCCTCGGCTTTATCACCCTCACCGCGATGGTCGTCACCTTTAAGCCCGAAGTCGTCGCGGCGTTCGGCCTCGGCAACCGCCTCACGTCGCTCGTGTTCCTTCCGGCGCTCGGCCTCGGTCGGGCGACAAACACCATCGTCGGCCAGAACCTCGGCGCGGGGAAACCCGACCGTGCCGAAAGCGCCGTCTGGCTCGCCGCCAAAGTGGGCGCGAGCGTCATGCTCGCCACCGGCGTCCTCGCGTACGTCTTCGCCGAACCCGTCGTCGCGTTCTTCCTCCAAACCGGGACCACCTCGGCCGCCCAAACCATCGACCTCGGGGTCGAGTACATCCGTATCCGCGCGGTCGAGTTCGGCTTCATCGGCGTCCTCCAGGTCGTCCTCGGCGCGTACCGCGGCGCGGGGAATACGAAGACCGCCCTCGGTTTCTCGCTTTTCGCGCTCTGGTTGGGCCGAGTGCCCATCGTCTACCTGCTTTCGTTCCAGTTCGGCTTCGCCGAGACCGGCATCTGGCTCGGAATGGCCGTCGGACAGATTCTCGGCGCGATTGCGGCCACGGCGTGGTTCACCCGCGGGACGTGGAAACACAGCGTCGTCGACGCCGACGCGGCCGGAACGTAATCGGCCGCCGGCGCGGGTTCCACAACGGTTTTACGTCGGTGCCGTGTAGCTCTCTCCGCTGAGGGCCCGTAGCTCAGTGGACAGAGTGCTTGGTTCCGGACCAAGATGTCGCGGGTTCAAATCCCGTCGGGTCCGTTCTACCCTTAGACGCTCCGCATTGACCATACAGAGGCGTCCTTGGTCCTAAACCAACCACTCTGTCCACTGAGATTTGAACACTCTGCGTGACGCGCCTTACCGCCGTCGTGGATTCCACTAGATTCGAACACAGTATTCTACAAGTAGATTTCTCAGTAGAACCAGAACATACGTATCATATACAATTCCCAACCGCCCCAAGCGACGAGACCCAACACACCCACACCACAGAAGCCACTCAGAATTTGGGACTATACACGACAAAATGAGTTATCGGAGGGTGCTGGAGAGACTACCCGACTACTGGCCACCGTACCCCTTCGAGATTGCGAGAGTCACGAAGATCAGGAACAGCGCGAGCACGATGATCGTGTCAAGGATACCCCAGAGACTCGAAGCTCCCGAAGACCAATTGGTGGTACTCACACCCACAACCTCACTAATTGCGATGGGGAAAAGGAACGATGCGACCAACGCCCCGACGGTGAGACCTACGACTGTCGTGATGATCTTGTTCATTTGGGCTTGCCCACGATCCTCACCAGAGACGTATGCCTCAGCAAGAGACCGTGCAAGCCGAATCTTATCTGAAATCATTACATCTAAACCGCAGATATCGGAGTGTAAAAGGCTGTTTAGAGGCCCATTACTCCCCGATTATGGGACTTTAGACCCTACTCGATATGTCCCGTCGGCTTTCCCCGAATCCACCGCCTTTCTTTGCACAGGGAGAACCTAAGATAACCATAGGACTTTCGCACAGGACTGTGCGGGAACACTTGAAACTGCACATGGGGGATAGGCTACCACGGGGTACACAGAGGGGAGTATCCATACAGCGGGGGACGTACTGAGAGACACACTATACCTGAAAACACGTACACTACGTACAGATTTAGAGCCTCCACGGTAGAACGAGACCGATACCACTCTCGAAGGGACTACTTGCTTAGTTATTCATGCAGAGGCACATAACTAACTAACAGAATAGAATAGGAAATCTCAGGCTGGATTCACCAACGAGACCTATCGTGCGTATAGCGAGGCTGAAGGAGAGAATTTGCTACTATATCTGGAGAATTGAGAGTTATCTACGGGTTCTGAAGGAGTGGTAGGGGTGAAAAGTAGTCCCGGTACAGGACAACCGAGACTGAGACCCTACCTGAAAGAGAGAACAACCGAGATCACACGCAATGCGAACGCAATGCGAAGTCTCGTGGTAGTTCCTGTCTTCTGTGGAACCGTGATTTCTCACGGCAAGTGATACTCGGAGATTAGAACTAGTAAACCCTTCCCCCGATTCTATACGCGCTTCCGTCCACTCACTCCGTTCGTTGGGTCCGGGTCGCTACCGCAACCGCAACAGCTTCTCGAACAGGATCGTGGGGTGTTTCTGATCTCTCCAGCAAGAGGGAAGGACTAGGATGGGAGTTTAGATCTAAGACTCTAAAATTCTAAAACTCTAAATCTATATTCTATATTCTATATTCTATATCACCGCAGTATATTCACCGAGACCCTCTGGTTGGGGTTCCTCCGACACTTCGTGAATACGTCCATCCTTCGTGAACTCAGTCTTGGGTCCGTTTCTCTCTCAGTTCGTCTCGGGACTCCTTCGAGAGTCGGACCGGGAGAACGTCCCGTTAATGCCCTCTGTCTTGTCCACCTATCCCGAATCCCAACGAGGGTAGCCCAGAAGTACTGGGTTGGTGCATACGCAGTCGGACCCCAATCACGGTGATTCCTGATACGGGTTTAGCGGACGGGCAACGACGTTAAGCCAATAGAACGAGTAGAGCCAACTGGTCTCAGTTGGGGTTCTACCCATCCCATTTTCTTAGTTCGCTACTGGTTAGTCAGATAGTGGACTGTAAAAGGGTAACGTGACTCCCCCCGTCACACATTTACTTTAGGTTAGTGTGACCGAACCCATCACACACCCAATTCGATACGTATAGTACCAAAATAGAGTCTTCCTCCGGGGAGAGACCAATTACACTCGGGGAAGAAAGGAGTACCCAAAAGATAGACTATACTCACAGTAGTCCCAATTCAGATGTTACTCAGGTATCCCCTCCGTTGCTCAACTTTCTGTTCTTCAGATCGCTGATCGTAATGCTTCGAGAGAACCTGAGAACCCACATTCATCCGATCACTCACAACCTTCTCAGGAATATCCCGAGAGAGAAAATGCGTGATACTCCCCCGTCTCACATCGTGCGGAGAGACTGAGGAAGGGCACTTACTTGCACTTTTTCGGTGATCATCCGTCGCCTCACACGTTTCGATCTCCCGACCGTGTGGACACTCTCCTGTGTACTCACACGGCCTTGTGAGACGGTACACGTTCTCCCGTATAGCTGTTCGAGATACACGTCCCTGAGAAGTACTGAATAGTGGTTCACGACCGTAGTCGTCGCGCTTGTCGGGTCTCCTGTGTTCTATCCAGTCTGTAAGTACCTCACACGTATCTGGTCGGAGAGCAACCAATCTCTCCCCCTCAGATCCATTCTTGAGTGGAGTATCCTGTGTTGGTCTATGTCGTAGTCTAATCCGTGACTGTGATTCATCGTAGTCCTGTAAATCAAGCCCACGCGCGGCACCGAGACGGATTCCGGTTCTCCAGAGTAAGAGTACAAGCGTGTGTCGGAAAGAGGCGTACTCGAACCGATCTAAGTACTCTAAGATTGACGTAGCTTCCTCGTTCGTGAGGATCGTTTCCTTGTGGTCCTCGTTAGGCGAGAGAGACGGAGAGACAACAGACTCACTCAGGTTGTTCCTTACGGCGTCAATCCTCTCACAGAAGCGAATAAACACACGTATAGTATCCATCTGAGTCTTCAGACTCACGTTAGATAGATTTCCCACCTCACGTCTCCAGAGTCGGTACTGATGCATCATACGTCCACTCAGGACATTCAGATTCTCTATGTCTTCTTGGTCACACCACCGCTGAAAGTAATCCAAGCGGTATCCGTAGGCCTTCAGCGTCGCCTTCGATACCTCTGTTTCTCGTTCTTGTAGGTACATCTCGACCGCTGTTGATGGGTCGATAGGTTCCAAGTCGTGTTGATCTAGCATGGTCCTGTTTTGCGGAACCACTCGAACGACAAGACACAGGATAGAGCATTTCTAACCCATACATACGGGTTTATTTCACTCTATGTCGCGGGTTCAAATCCCGTCTGGTCCGTCCAAATTTTTGGCGTTTTCTATATGTAGAAAACGTCCGACTCACGTCTTCTACCGGCGGGTCTCATCGCGGGTATATATACTCGCGAGCGGGGGCCGAAAAAGAGTCCACCACGAAACGGAACGCGGGTCGCCGCTGTCTTGCGGTCTGGCCGGGCCAACGGGGTGGTCGGCATGATGCTGCTCGACTCGGAGAGCCGAAAGAGCAGCTGTCTCAACTGCGGGTCACACGTCACCCGCGACTTCCGCCGCGTCTACGGTGACCGCGAGGACCGCGCACACCGCTGTCACGAGTGCGACACGCTGGTTCGACTACAGCGCGGTTCCGCGGGCGGTCTCGACGTTCCGATTCCGGACCCGTGGGACGGTGCCCCCGGTCGGCACGGCGGTAACCCGGAGCGGTGGCAATGACGGTCCGCTGTCCGTCCTGCAGCCGCGACAGCGACTGCATCTTCCGCTGTGAGTACTGCGGCCGCGATCTCGCGGAGGAGGACCGGCGGTGAGTTCCGTCGCGAGCGCGCCCCACGAGACGCGCGGTGATCTCCTCTACGGCGAATACGGTTCGTCGCCGTACTGGGCGGTTCGCCAGCTGTACAACCACATCGACGGCGGTATCTCGAAAGTCGAAGTGGAGGTTCCCCGCCTCGAGGAGGACGGAACCGAGACGTGGGAAGTCTCGATGGGGTTCCACCAGTCGGGACTCTCCCCGCGCGAGGCAGACACGGTAAACTCGCTTCTCGAGTACGACATCAACGCGTACGGCGAGGGAGAGCGGAAGCTTCCGGTCTGTGTACAGCCGCGTCTCGCGTGGTCCGACGAGAACCGACCTGACAGCGTCCCTTCGACGCTCGGGCCTGCCACGAACGTGAAACTGCAGAACGTCGTCAACCTCGAGTTAGACGAGATACCGCACGTGTTCAAGTGGGTGATGCGCCGAGTCTGCGAGAAAGTCGGCTTCGACTGGTCGCGCAAGTACTTCGCTGAAGAGCCACACAAGTTCTCGACGATAACCCAGCACGAGCGGTACCTGCGGATCGACCGCGATCAAGCGAAGAAGTTGGTCAGGCGCGACGGCGTCTTCATGCGGTTGTTCATGCTCTCGGCCGACATCGAGGGCTCGCACGTCGTCTACGATTCGAACAACGAGGACGTGGTTGGCTACAACCACCAGCTCCGGCTCGATCGGTCGGCTATTGCTGATCTCTTCCCGAACAGCCAGCACCGTCCTCGAGGGCTTCAGCTGAAGCACTACCACCCGCAGTACGTCCGTGAAAGTTCGGACGGTGACCCGCTGTACCACCCGAAACTCGGGGCGCTGTACAAGAAGAACCTGAACCGCGATCAGGCGGTCGCGTGGGACGACCGGCACGATCTGGTTGGCGACCTGGAAGAGAAATTGCTGAACGTCCTTTCGTGGGCGGACATCCCAACTCAGCCTGGTATGTGGTTCGTCGCTGACGACCACTTCAGCGCGGTCGCGTCCGACCGGACGATTGCGCTGTGGGATGACCCGACCCCACAGATCGAAGCGTCCCAAGAGTCGGTCATCATGCGCACGCTCTCGCGGCTCACCGACGCGGACCACGACGTGCTTGAGCACTTGGCGCTCACCGACGGCGGCACGAGAGTCGGTGAACTCGAAGACGGAACCGGTTGGTCTTCCACGACGATCTACCGTGTTCTCCAGCGTCTCTCAGGTCTACTCGAAAACGACGGCGGTGTCGTGAAGTGGGTCTCCTCGAAGATCGCGCAGGAAGTGCGCGAGCTGGTGAGCATCGCGGACGACGTGGTAGACTCAGTCGCCGGTCGAATCGAGAACGTGCTGAACGTCGACCCGCGCGACCTGGAGCGGTCTGGCCGAGCGCTGCAGAACTGGCTGAACCGCTACGGCGCTGAGGTTGTCGCCGGGATGGATGACCGTGACGACCGCGTTCGGATTCGCATCCGAACGGTGCTCACTCAGTCGAAGAACTCCACGGCGACCGGCGAGTACCTTCCCGACGTGCTCGAGGAGGGATACAGCGCGTGGTGTGACGCAGGTCTCGACTCGCGGCGGTTCCTCAACGCGATCATCACCTACGACCGGGCGTACGGTCCCGTGCAGAACACGGTCGCTCGGAAGCACCTGTAGCCGGTGGCCTCCTGAGTGGCAACACTCTCGGTCAGTTCCTTCTTTTATATACTACTCTCCGATTTTAGGCCGAACCTTGTTTTCGGGTGGAGTCTCGATTCCCCGTGAGCGGCCGCGCTCGAGGAGATCGAGCGGGTGCTCTCCCGCTGGATGGGAAAGCCCCCTTAGGGAGTGTGACTAACGTCACAACTGTGGAAAAATAACCCTCCGCCCCCGCAACTCCAGTTGATCCACGCGAAGGGGGGCTCGGAACGTCGCGCCTATTCGGGCGACGCGTAGCGCCCCATTTATGTTCAATTACTGTAGACTCGGAGTAGTGAGCGACGAACTCCCCACCGCCAAAGAGATCTTAGCGACTCACGAGCTTGTGGAAGAGCATTGGGATCTCAAGTATCGTGGGACGCGCGTCGCTGCCCCGAGGTTGAAATTCAAACGACTACTCAGAAGGGTCTCGGAGTCTGAGCCGGTATACCCCCGCGCCGCTGCACTTCTGCGCGAAATCGCAACGGAGCACTACTTCGAAGACGGAAACAAGCGAACTGCATGGCTGACGATGCGCGACTACTTGGACCGCCACGGGGAGAAGCCAGCAGACACAGGAGAGACTGCGGTACAGGTGATGAAGCGAATTCGCCGTTTCGACACCGAAGAACTCGCTATCTGGCTGGAATCAGGAGATCTCGATCACCATAAACTCGAGCCGTAAACCACGGAAAGACTCAAGCCGGTCTACTTCATTGATTTATTCAATCAATGAGTCTCTCTCACCCCGACGAGGAATCCGACGACCACGAAGAGCGGATTGCTCGGTTCATCGAAGAGGACTTCGAGCTGCTCGACGCGCTTCACGAGTAACTCCCGAACGAATTTCCTCACCTGTTTTGACGGCAGTAGAAGACTGAGCGACAGCCGTTTCCAGAACCAGTCGCGTCTCTCAGAGTGACCTTTGACCCACGTCGATCTCGCAGCTCCTCGAGCATCCCGACATCCGAAATCGAGTCACTACCGGGGACCGATCACCACCGGAACCCCGCCAAATCGAACCATACTGTAAGTAATTATACGCCGCCACGGGGGTGTGTGGTGGTGGCCGTTGCTCGAAGTGTACGCGGTCTAGTAATTTTACGTTTGACACCGACCACGGCCTGTATTCGTGATTGGTGACTTTGGAGATAGAACTAAGTAGAATTGGGTGGCCGGTGAGGTGTCAGCAATGGTATTCCGAAAGCTCCGAAACCACGACGGCACCCCGCTTGTTGCACTCGACCGTGACGATCTCGTCCTCGACGGCGTCATCGTTGCCGATGAAGACGAACGCGAAGAACAGAGTATGCACGTCCAACGACTCGGCAAAGGCGTCTACGTCGTCCGTCCGGTGCCGGAGGATGGACCGATCCAGCCGCTCCATGAGACCGAGCTGCTGCAGGGGCTTGTCAAATAAAGTTGCCACTCACGAAATGATCGGCGGTAGAAGGGTTTGTGGGAGCTGGGATTTCACCAGATTGACGGCCTTCTTGCCCCACTCGACCGCAGTTGATTCGATGCTGTACTTCTCGTCCAATATCTTCCAGATTTTCTTAGCCATAGTTTTTATTACGAAAGTTATCACCTCGTCAATACCGCCCGTGACTGCCACCTTGCTCAGTTTCAATATTGCCGTTCCCACCGATTGAGCGTTACACTCAGACCCTTCTGGGGATTCGAACCCCTATTGATCCCTTGCTCCGTGGCGTCACGAGTTTCTCGACGTGGACTATTCGAATTCGAGACACTTTGCTTTTTGCGCTAAGGGTTTGGTCGTCTGACTGCAAAGAGACTGGACTGACCGGACTTTCGATCCGACTCCCAGGGGTCAGGCGTGAATGTATACAGTATCCTCGATGTATGCACCTTCACCGACGTTGACGGAGGTTACCGTGCATAGATTCGAGCTAATTCGACCGAGTGGTCGGCGCGGTTTCGGTCATGGTTTACTGAGGTATAAGAGGAACCAACCGTCGCTCACTCGAGATTCACGCAAACCGACCCCCGGTGCATACATATCTATTTAAACACAGGATTGTGCGCCTCATGTATTCTCCAACAGGCCGAGCAAATCATTACCAAGCTGGAATAGTCCGAGCGCAAAAGCAATCATTCCAATCGCAAAGAGCATTATTGAAACAAAGAATACACTCTCTGGAGAACGGCGAAGAACATTGACCACGAATGCGACTGTAACCAACAAGAAACTCAGGGATCCGCTGAGAAGGATCATCCCATAGATACCCATCTCTGCAGAGCCTGCTTTGTTTCTCCGCGCTAAACCAATAGCAATGACAACTACTGTTGCTATGATCAGGCCCCACGATATTTGCTGATTTCTTGACATCCAAATGATGAACGTCTCAACCTGATCTGGTGTTGACGAGAGTGCAATGAACACAGAGATGATTGCAGCACTAGGGAACAATACCGCCACACCACCCATTAGTGTTCTAAAGTTTCGCTCGAGGTCAACCTCAGATGTGTCAAGTTGGGAACTCACACTACTCAGGTTCTCTGAGTCCAAGAACAAACGTAGGACTGCCTGTGAGATGTATATGAACGCAGTAAAAGTGAGAATGATAACCTCAAGAAGACTGATCAGGTCAGATGTTTCAATCGACATCTTAGATTAACTATCCAACGACTCGGTGACCATCTCAACCCCTTCATTGGAAAGCCACCAAACGGGTACCTTTCCACCCGATTTTGACTCTAAAAGCCCAGAGTTGGCTAATTTCTTCAGTCGCGGGAGAGTTCCTTGATTTGAGAAGTCGATTGCTTCTGCAACCTCTCCGGTGAATAGAACAGGATCATCAGAGCGATAAAAAACAAGGAGAATCTCAAGGTCATCAACTGTCTCTTCTCTTCCTCCAGCCATTGCAGACAATTTGCTTCTCCTTGTACATATTCTCACCTGTTATCAGGTTGTTTGGCTAAGGAGTAGCTTCGAGAAAAAAGCTAGTTTAATGCAAACAACTAAGTTGACTCCATTATGACTATCTGCAACGGAAGCACCTTCGCGGACCTATCGCTCTCCGATAGGTTTCGCAGAAGCGGACCTCGCTGCTAGAGACAGCAGGTCCGCGCGGGCTTCCGTGCACATACCACGAAAGCCATGTTCGACTCAACTCTGTGGGGCCTTGAACCCCGTGCACGAGCGCACGCACAGCCGCCGAAGAACCGTTTAGTTTCACTCGCAGAAACGCCCGATTTCGGGGGTACGTCCGGCCAATTCGTTCACTTTCACTTTCAGCCTGCGTACGAGCAAGCGTATTATTACAAAGCGGGTGGCCGCCCAATTGTGATGACGACTACGCAGGTCATTTGCGATGAGAACCGGACGGACCGCTGGCAGTTCACGTGTCCTCGAGGACACCGTACGTGGGAAGCGGCGCAGAACCACTTCTGGTGCCAACGGTGCGCGTCCACCAAGGACGTTGACGGCCGGTTCCATCAACTCCGGGATAAGGTGAGCGGTGAGCGACTTTCTCGCGAGGAAGTCGTACTCCAGAGTAACTGCGACGACGACCTCGAGCTGGAGGCCGACGCATGAGCGACGATCTGCAACCACTCTCTCCCGAGGAAGGCGTGGAGATGTACCTCGATCTCCGCGAGGGCGACGTGTCCGAAACGACGCTCATGAACCACGGCTACCGGCTGAACCCGTTCCTCGATTTCTGCGAGGAGCACGATATCGACAATCTGAACGACGTGACCGGCCGGACGCTGTACAAGTACTACAGCTACAAGAAGGGCGCAATCAAGCCGGTCACGCTGGACAACTACCTCACAACACTCCGGGTGGCCCTCGATCTGTGGGCCGATATCGACGCCGTCGAAGAGGGACTTCGCGAGAAGGTGCCGCTTCCGAACCTGAAACCGCAGGACGACGTGCGCGACCGCGTGCTCCGCGGCGACCGCGCGAAGGATATCCTGAACGGGCTGGACACGTTCAACTACGCCTCTCGGGACCACGTTATCATGCTCATCCTGTGGCACACCGGGATACGCACCGGCTCGATCTACTCGCTCGACGTGGAGGACTATGACCCCGAAGAACCGTGTCTGAAACTCCGACACCGTCCCGAGGAGGGAACGCCGCTGAAGAACGAGGAGAACGGGGAGCGCGACGTATCTCTCAGCCCACCCGTGGCCGCGGTCATCGACGATTACCTCCTGAAGAACCACTACGACGTGACCGACGAGTACGGACGCGAGCCGCTTATCTCGTCGTCACAGGGTCGGCTCTCGAAGGGTGCGTACAGAACGACTATCTATGCCGTGACGCGCCCGTGCGAGTGGGGGACGTGTCCGCACGCGGAAGTGGACCCGGACGACTGCAGACCTGCTGCTAGGCGCGATAAGGCGTCTCGCTGTCCTTCGACGGTCTCGCCGCACGACATTCGGCGCGGTGCGATCACCGAGTCGCTGAACGACGGCGTCCCGGTCGAGATCGTGAGCGAGCGGATGAACGTGTCTGTGGACGTGCTCGACAAGCACTACGACAAGCGCACGCACCGTGAGCGGATGGAGGTTCGTCGTCGTGTTCTTCGGGAGGTTCGACAGTAGAATGTCTCTGGAATGTGGTATGCTGTCGGTATATACCAATAACATCCCGTCGGGTCCGTTTTGTGCCGTTTCGTGTGAACGAGAGGGTTCACCGTGTACCGAACCACCCAACTTCGGTCGGATGCTCACTGCACGCTACCCCCGCCGATAGCCATCAAACGACAGGTTCCGTCGACCACACGAGAACGTGTTGAAAATTAAATAACTGGCTGTCGAAATTCTACAAAACACCACGATATATCGGTTTTGGAGGGGAAATCTCCCGGGAGCAGAATCAACGTTGATAAACGAGCGGCAATTCATTTCACCCCGAAGTCGAAGGGGAGGGGTATGGGAACGCCGACAGCGGACACGCAGAACCGTCGACGCGGTGTGGGGCGGTGGCGACAGCGGCTCCGAGACGCAGTGAGATACGTCCCGCAGGGGGACTCGATTCCGAGCGAGTCGTGGCGGGCGCGTCACCGAAACATCCTCGTCTTCCTCGTGGCGCACGCGCCGCTTTTGTACTTTCTCGGGAACTTCACCGGGTCGGAGCCGTACGTCACGGGTGCGACGCTCACCGCCGCGCCCGCCGAACACGTCTTGCTCGGCGTCGGAGCGGTCGCGGGGTTGGCACTGTTCGCGTGGCTCCCGTGGCTCCCGCGCCGGATGCGGAGCGGCTTCGCATCAATCGGGTTGCTGACGTGTTCGGCTCTGCTCGTCTACTTCTCGGGCGGCTACATCGAGGCGCACTTCCACTTTTTCGTCATCGTGGCCGTCCTCGCGGTCTATGAGGACTGGCTCCCGTTCGTCGTCGGCATCCTGTACGTCGCCATCCAGCACGGCGTCTTCGGCATGGACCACCCGGAAGCGGTGTACAACCACCCCGACGCAATCGCGAACCCGATGGGCTGGGGGCTCGTCCACGCGGTGTTCATCCTCATGCTCGCGTCGGCGTTAGTCACGAACTGGTTCTCTGTCGAGCGCTCCCGCGAGGAGACCAGACAGAAGATGCAGAGCCTCGAAGACAGCGAGGAGGCGAAAGCCGAAGTCGAGCGCCTGAACGAGCAGTTGATGGTGCAGGCCGACGAACTCGCCGCGGCCATGGACGCCGTCTCGGAGGGGGATTTCACCGCGAACCCGCCAGAAGGGTCGGATATCGAGGCCATCGAAGCCATCAGCGACGCGTTCACGGCGATGAAGCGCGACCTCTCGTCGACTATCGTCGATCTCCGAGCGTTCGCGGCGACCGTCGAGCGAACGACGCAGTCGGTCCACGACGACGCCGAAACGCTCGAACGGACGCAACGACAGCTCGCGGCCGACGTGGGGGCGTTCGCCACGGACGTGCGCGAGCAGGCTCACGACCTCGAATCCACGACGGACGAACTGAGCAGTCTGTCGGCGACAATCGAGGAAATCGCCGCGAACGCCGACCAAGTCTCCGGCGAGGCGAGCGACGCCGCGGAGGCCGCCGAGGCGGGGACGGGGACTGCGACGACGGCCATCGAGGCCATCGAAAACGTCGAACAGAGCGTCGACGAACTCGCGTCGCTGGTCGAGTCGCTCGACGACCGGATGGACGACGTCTCGAAGAGCACCGACCTCATCGAGTCGATCGCCGAACAGACGAACACGCTCGCGCTCAACGCCAACATCGAGGCCGCCCGCGCCTCGGACGGCAGCGAGGGGTTCGCGGTCGTCGCAGAGGAAGTGAAGTCCCTCGCCGACGAGACCCAAGACCACTCGGCGGCCATCGAGCGGACGATAACCGAGACAATCGAAGACGTGGCGCGCGTACAGACGGAGATGAAACGGACGAAGGCGCAGCTCGAAACGGGACGGTCGACGACGACCGACGCCGCAGAAGCGTTCGCGGCGGTCTCGGACATCGTCGAAAGCGTCGATATGTCGGTCGACGAGGTCGCTACGGCGACCGACGACGGCGCGCGCACGACCGAGGAGGTGGTCGACGCGATTATCGGCGTCGCCGACCGCTCGCGGGATATCGCGGAACAGAGCGACGCGCTGGCGAGCCAAGCCGAGTCCAGAGCGGCGACGATTTCGGGGGTTCGGGAACAACTCGACGACCTCAGAGGCCAGACCGGCAGCCTGCAAGCACGGCTCGAAACGTTCGACTGCGAGGTTCCGGCCGACGACTGACTTGCCGGCAGTCGCTCGGGGAACGAGTGAGAGCGAAAAAAGCGAGCGGAAAAGTCAGCCGTCAGCCGGCGTCGGTGACCGCGACCGCAGACGCCGCGGCGGTGACCGACTTTGCGCGCCGCAACCGCGACCGAACGCGGCGGGGAGCGCGGTTATTCGAGGTCGAAGCGGTCGTGGCTCATAATCTTGTGCCACGTCGCGACGAAGTCCTCGACGAACTCTGCTTCGCCGTCGTCGCCGCCGTACACTTCCGCGATGGCGCGAAGCCGGGAGTTCGAGCCGAAGACGAGGTCGAAGCGGGTGGCCTCCCACTCGACATCGCCCGTCTCGCGGTCGCGCACTTCGTACAGGTACTGGTCGTCTGAGACCGGCTCCCACTCGTAGTCCATGTCGAGCAGGTTCTCGAAGAAGTCGTTCGTGAGCGTCTCGGGCTCGTCGGTGAGGACGCCGAGGTCGGAGTCCTGGTAGTTCGCGCCCAGCGCGCGCATGCCGCCGACGAGGACGGTCATCTCGTGCGCCGAGAGGTCGAGCAGGTCCGCCTTGTCGACGAGCAGGTCCTCGGGGCGCTCGTCGACGTCGTCCGCGATGTAGTTGCGGAAGCCGTCGGCGTCGGGCTTGAGCATCTCGAAGGACTCGACGTCGGTCTGTTCCTGCGACGCGTCGGTCCGTCCGGGCTCGAACGGCACTTCGACGTCGTAGCCGGCGTCGGCCGCCGCCTCCTCGATGGCCGCAGCGCCGCCCAGCACGATGAGGTCCGCGAGCGAGACGCGGGTGTCGTCGGACCGCGCGCCGTTGAACGACTCCTGAATCTCTTCGAGGGTGCCGAGCACGTCGTCGAGCTGGTCGGGCTCGTTGACTTCCCAGCTACGCTGGGGTTCGAGGCGGATGCGCGCGCCGTTCGCGCCGCCGCGCTTGTCGCTGTCGCGGTACGTGGACGCCGCGGCCCACGCCGTCTTGACCAACTGAGAGACAGAGAGCTCCGAGTCGAGAAGCTCTGCTTTGAGCTCCTCGGCGTCCTCGTCGTCGATGAGGTCGTAGTCGGCGTCCGGGATGGGGTCCTGCCACAGCATCACTTCGTCCGGAACCTCGGGGCCGTGGAGCCGGGCCGGCGGACCCATGTCGCGGTGGAGGAGCTTGTACCACGCCTTGGCGAACGACTCTTGGAACTCCGCGGGGTCCTCTCGGAACTCCTCGAGCACCGCGCGGAAGTCGGGGTCCTTCTTCAGCGCGATGTCGGTGGTGAGCATCATCGGGTCGACGAACTGGTCGGGGAGGTGCGCGTCCGGAGCCGCGTCCGGAATCTTGTCCGCCGGCGACTCGTCGGCCGGCCGCCACTGCCACGCACCGCCGGGGCCCTTGTGCGCCTCCCACTCGTAGTCGAGGAGGTTGGCGACGTAGCCCATGTCCCACTGGGTCGGCGCGCTGGTCCACGGGCCCTCGATGCCGCTGGTGATGGTGTCGGGGCCCTTTCCGGAGCCGTGGTTGTTCTTCCAGCCGAGGCCCTGTTCCTCGATGGGAGCCGCCTCGGGTTCGGCTTCGAGGTTGTCGCCGGAGTCCGCGCCGTGAACCTTCCCGAAGGTGTGGCCGCCGGCGATGAGCGCGACGGTCTCCTTGTCGTTCATCGCCATGCCGCTGAACGTCTCGCGGATGTTCTTCGCGGAGCCTTCGAGGTCGGGTTCGCCGTTGGGACCTTCGGGGTTGACGTAGATGAGGCCCATGACGGTGTTGCCGAGCGGCTCTTTGAGATTACCGTCCTCGTCGAAGCGGTCGGGGGAGGTCGTCTCCCACTCGTCTTCGGGACCCCAGCTGGGGGCCTTGTCGCCGACGTAGTCGTCGGCGCGGCCGCCCGCGAAGCCGAACGTCTCGAAGCCCATCGATTCGAGGGCCACGTTGCCGGCGAGGACGATGAGGTCGCCCCACGAGAGCTGATTCCCGTACTTCTTCTTGACGGGCCAGAGGAGGCGTCGCGCCTTGTCGAGGTTCACGTTGTCCGGCCAACTGCTAATCGGCGGGAGACGCTGGTGTCCGCCGGACGCGCCGCCGCGGCCGTCGTGGGCGCGGTACGTCCCGGCGCTGTGCCACGCCATCCGGATAAAGAGGGGACCGTAGTGGCCGTAGTCCGCCGGCCACCAGTCCTGCGAGTCGGTCATCAGCTCTTCGAGGTCGGCTTTCACCTGCTCGTAGTCGAGCTGCTGGAACTCCTCGGCGTAGTCGAACTCCTCGCCCATCGGGTCGGTCTGTTGTGCGTTCTGGTCGAGGATTTCGAGGTCTAACTGGTTTGGCCACCAGTTATGGTCAGAGCCACTCATACACCAACGGTTACCGCTTTTGAGTGATAAAATTGACTGATTTTGAATTAACTCTTGGTTATAGCCAAAGCAATCTTTTTACTTTATGAATAATTCTCAGTCGGGGAGCTCTTGACGGGGACGTATTCGCGATTATATCGAAATAGTGACTGGTTGTGGACCGTCGATGAGCGACCCGTCGAGTGTTGTTTGTCTGTTGACTGGTCGAGGATGCCGGCCCGCAACCGAGCACGACGAAATGGGTAGCTCGCGCGTGTGACCCCGAGCGCGGCGCGAGCGGCGCGGAATGCCATCGGGGTGGTCCGGCAACCTACTGCCGTGGTGGACGCGGCGGCGCGACCGCGGTCGTCGCCACCGCGCCCATCGCCACGACAGGGTCGACGATGGGTATCGGAGCGTCGGCCCGCGCGTCGGGAATCGCGCCCGACGAGGAGATGCCGGTACAACTCGGCGCGACGACGTCACAGCCGGCGTCGACGAGGCGGTCGACCGCCGCGCGAATCGCCGCTCGCCCGTCGTCGGTCGTGAGGAAGTTCGTCGTCGCCGCGCCCTCCACGACCGCCTCGGCCGCGAGTCGGTCGCCGAGCAGGTCACGAATGGCCGACCCGGCCCCGTTTTCGAGACCGAGCGTCCCGACGCGCTCGCCGCGGGCGGACGCGACGGCCGCCACGCTCGCGCCCGCGCCGACGACCGGGATGTCGAGCGCTTCGCCGAGCGCCTCCACGCCGGGGTCGAGCGCGCAACTGATACAGAGCGCATCGACTTCGGTCGCCATCTCGCGACCGAGCGCCTCGATGTACGGGAGCGCGTCGACCTCGGCGGCCGCGTTCGGAATCCCGTCGGGGTGGTCGGGGATGCACCGCGACAGCGTCGAGACGTGCGGGTAGTGCCGCTCGACGAGTCGCCCGTGGCGGGCGACCTCCTCCGGGTCGTCCAGCGTGAGCACGCGGAGGACGCCGAGTTCGACCATCAGTCGGAACCCCCGCCGTTCCGCTCGGCGTCCGGGTCCGGGTCCGGGTCTGGCGAGTCCGAGTCCGAGTCCGCGTCCGCCGGCTCGTCGATGCCGCGGGCCGCGAAGAAGCCCTGCTGGCGGAGCGCGGCGAGCAGTTCGCCCTCGCGGCGATTCATGAAGCCGTTCGGCCCCCAGTAGCGTTCGAGCGTCTCCTGCCACTCGCGGCGGTCGTCGCCGTAGACGCTGTCGCCGTACATCTCGTTCATCGCGTCGTAGCAGGCGTCGAGTTGCGCCTCGGTGGGGTCGCGGTAGCCGCCTTCGTGGAGCACCGTGTCGAGCGGGACCCGCGGGGCGTTCTCGGTCGCCTCGCCGTGACGCGGGACGCCGAGACAGAGCCCGAAAATCGGCAGGACGCCCGACGGAAGGTCGGCCGTCGCGGCGACCTCGGTGAGATTGTTCAGGATGTTACCGATAGGGCAGACGCCGTAGCCGCGGCTCTCGGCGGCCAGCATGACGCCCATCGCGGCCAGCGAAGCGTCTATCGACCCCTCCAACAGCCCCATCGCGGGCGTCATGCGGAACTCGCGGTCGCGGTGCTTCAACAGCAGTCGAATCCGGCGGACGTCGATACAGACGAGGAGGAAGTGGCTCGCCTCCTCGACCTGCACGGTGCCGCGGCTACACAGTTCGTGAATCCGCTCGCGGCGGTCGGGGTCGCGCACCCAGACGAAACTGTACATCTGGGTCGTCCCGCTGGTCGGGGCCTTCCGTCCGGCGTCGACCATCGCGCGAACCTCGTCGTCGGGAATCTCGGCGTCGGCGTCGAACTGGCGGACCGTGGCGCGGCGCGCCAACCACGGGGCGAGGTCCGGAACCTCGGCGGCCGCCGCGGCGAGTGCGGGGCGGTCCGTGCGGTCCGGGTGGTCCGGGTGGCCCGGGTGGTCTGCTTGCTCCGAGCGGTCCGTGCCCGCGCGGTCACCGACCGAGGGCGAAGGCGTGCGGTCGCTCACACGCGCACCTCGCCGTCGGCGACGACGACGTCGCCGTCGAGCGAGACCGTCGGTTCGAGGATGACGCCGTCGAGGTGCGAGTCGCAGTCGATGGTCCCGCCGAAGCCGAGGTTGTCCCCGAAGGCGACGTGGCAGGTGCCGTACACCTTCTCGTCTTCGAGGACGGTCCCGATGATGCTCGCCGCGGGGTTCGTCCCGAGGCCGAGTTCGCACACCCGTCGGGCGCAGTCGTCGCCGCTCGTCGCGTCGAGGAACTCGTCGGCGGCCGCGCCCTCGACGGACGTGATGTGCCCCGCGTCGAGTTCGACCGTCAGCGGGTCGTCGAGGACGCCGACGCCCGCGAGGCCGCCGTCGAAGACGAGCGTGCCGGTGGCCGTCCCCTCGACCGGCGCGACGTAGCTCTCGCCGGACGGGAGGTTGCCGGAGTCGCCGGGGTCGGCGATGATGCCGTCGCTCGGGATGCCGTCGCGGCCCGAAAGCGACATCGTCGCCGACGCGCCGCCGGCCTCGATGCGGGCCTCGTCGGCCGCGGTGAGCTTCTCCGTGAGCGCCGCCGTCAGGCGTTCGACCTCCTCGTAGTCGGCCGTAATCGCGCCCGCGCTGAACATCTGGTCCGTGATGCCGGGCATCGTGGCGACGCGAGCGCCGGCCTCGGTCGCGGCCTCTCGCGCTCGCGTGTGGGTCAGCGACGCGCTGGTCGGACAGACCACGACATCGGCCGATTCCATGGCGCGGGCGACCGATTCCGGCGGTTCCATCCCGTTTCGCTCCATCGGCGGAATCTCGAACAGCCCGGAGTCCAAGCCGAGGTCGACCCCCGCCTCGAACAGCGCCCGGCCGATGTGGTTCGTGTCGGTATCGGTCACGACGAGGAGCGTCTCACCGGGGGAGGCGTTCATGTTCTCGGTGAGGAGCCGCGTCGCCACCTCGCGATAGTCGGCCATTCAGAGCACCTCCTCGGCGGTCTTCGCCAGCACCGACCGCCCGAGCAGGACGCCCGTACCCGTTAGCTCGCGGACGGTCGCTTTCATCTCGGGCGTGTAGCCCATGCAGTCCATCACGATGAGGTCGGCGTCGGTGCCGATGTCGGCCGCCGCGGCCGACACCTCGTCTTCGTCGGCGTACGGCGACCCGGCGGCCGTGACGAGGTCGTAATCGGCCCACTTCTCGAACGTCATGGCCTCCTGTTCCTCCTTGGGCATGATGACGCCGAGGGTCCCCCCGTCGAGGATGGCCGAGACCCACGCCGAAAGCAGGTCGCTCGGCTCGAAGACGGGGACGCTGACGTCGAACGACGGGAAGTGACCCGTACAGAGGACGCCGATGGCCGTCACCTCGGATTCGAGGTCGCGGATGCGCGCTCCGAGGAGTTCGACGACCGACTCGCGGTCGACGGTGACGGCCGTGCCGTCGGCCAGCCGCGAGACGTACACCGGCTGTCCCTCGCGCGGGCCGACCGCGGCCTCGACCTCGGCCGCCGAGTCGAACCGGTCGAGCGCGCCGACCTCGACGATGTCCACCTCGGGCGGGAGCGCCGCCGCGATGTCGGGCGTCACGTCGGTCCGGGGGGCCTGCCCGATGGTCACGAGTCCGAGCGTCGACATCTCAGACGCCCTCGCCCAACGTCTGGAGGCGACCCATCGAACCGTACAGCGACGTGAGGCGGTCGTACTCGGCCTCGTCGTAGAACGACGCGCGGCCGCGGGTGAAGTCCTTGGCCGTCTCGACGACGAACCCGGTCGCGTCGAGCAGGTCGGTGAGGTAGTTCGCGCCGGTCCCGCAGCCGGGGACGGGCGAGACGCTCGTCGTCGCCACGCCCACGACGGGCGCGTCGGTCGCCGTCGCCGGCTGGAGGATGCTGTTGATGTGGTGGACGTCGTTGCCGTAGGGGGTGATGTCCTGCATCGTGAGCGTGAGCGTGCTCGGCGGGCGGCCGGTCGCCCGCTCTTGGATGTCGAGGAGGCTGTCGCTCACCTTCAGCACCCAGCCCTCCTTGACCGTGGGCGTGATGGCGAAGCCGCGCTCGCAGTGGACGCGGTTGCCCTTCGTGGCGTCGACGGAGACGACCGCGTCCATCTCCTCGTCCACCTCGTGTTCGTTCATAGTACGCGTATCGACCGGACTGCCCATGAAGGGCACCGGGTCGTGCGGGGAGGTCGGCGCGTCGGGACAGACGTGCGTGGCGATGCGAACGTCGCCGGCGAGCACGTCGCCGCGCTCGCGCATCTCGCCGAGGTGGAGCGCGACCGCGAGGGCGACGATTGCCCCGTCGGCGTCGGAGACCGGGCCGAGTTCGGCCGGCCGCGCGGCGACCCCGCCGAGGCGACCGACGACGCCGAGGGTCGGCGCGTCCGGGTCGCGGCCGGGGACGACCGTCTTGACGAAGTCGGTCGACCCCTCGTCGGTCGAGATGGTCGTCACCTCGGTGTCGAGGCCGTACGTTTCGAGCGCGTCGCGTACCAGTTCGCCGTCCGCGTCGGGACGGCTGAGGATGTCGTAGGCTTGCTGAATCTTGTCGAACATGAGTGTCGTTAGTTGAATACGTGTGATTTGACCGCTTTTCCGACCGCCTGTTCCACCGGGTCGAAGAGCGCCGGGTCGGCCATCCCCGCGCCCAGAGAGAGGTTCGCCGCGGGCGCGACGACGACCGCCACGGACCGCCCCTCCGCGAGTTCCGCCGTCGAGACGGGCATCCCCGTCTCGGCGTCGAGCGTCGTGATGAGGTCCGGGAACGTCGCGAGGCGCTCGCCGTCGAGGTCGAGCGTCATGTACTCGTTCCAGAAGGTGAGTTCGCTCCCCTCGATTTCGACCTCGCCCACGTCGAAGCCGCCGGTCGTTTCGAGCGCGAACGACTCGACGGGACCGACGAGCGAAACTTCGCCGCCGAGCACGTCGGCGACGCGTTCCGCGGCGTCGCGGCCGTCGTCCGCGAACCTGACCGCGCGACCGACCGCCTCGGCCTGGTCGTAGGTGTCGAGCGCCGCGTTGGCCTCGGCGTAGCTTGCCGAGACCGGGTTGCGGGCGACGGCGACGAGGCCGCCGGCGTCTTCGGCCGCGTGTCGCACGAGCGACGCCGCCGTGCCGAGTTCCGCTTCGACGACCGTCTCCAGTCGGCTGGCGGTGCCCGGCACGCCGCCGACCGCCGCCTGCACCGACTCGGCGTCCTGCGACAGCCCGATAGAGCCCATCGGCCCGGTCGGGTGCGCCCGCCCGTTGCAGGCGGCGTCGACGAGCGGGAGGCCCGTGACGGCCGACTGGAGCAGGCCGTTGACGGTGGCGAACCCGCCCATCTCGTTCGTCATCAGCGCGCCGACGGTCGTCCCGTCGGCCGCGAGTCTGTCCACCAACAGTTCGACCGCGCGCACGTAGTCCGCGGGGTCGACGTGGCTCTCGGTCGCGGCGGGCGCGCCCACGCCGCTGACGGTCAACACCACGTCCGTCGGGTCGAGGTCCGCGACCGAGACGATAGTCGGTCGGCCGTACTCGACGGCGAGTTCACCGAACTCGATACCTTTCGAAAGCGAGCCGCCGCCCCCGCCGCCGAGGACCGCGCCGCCGACCGCGATATCTTCGACCCAGTCGGTCGTTATCGTCCGCTCGCCGTCTGTCGGCGCGGGACGTGTGTCGTCCGACTGCGGGCTCTGTGCGTCGTCTGTCGGCGCGGGCTGCGCGCCGTCCGTCTGCGTGTCGTCTGTCGTCATTGGGGTGCCTCGGGGGAGTCTCCGTCGGCGGCCGTCACGCTGAGAAAGGCGTTCGGCCGCTGTCTGTCGGCGTCGCGAAGCGTCGCGGTCCCCCGCGCCCGGAGTCGCTTCATGCCCGCCGCGAGCAGGTGATACGTCTGGTCGCGGCCCATCGATTCGAACAGCCCGTCGGATTTGGCCACCGCCGTGGCGCAGACCTCGTCGTCGCGGCACGGCCGGTCGCAGGCCGAACACGCCGGCTGGGCGGCTTTGAACGCCGCCGGGTCGGACGCGCACGACCGGAGCAGGTCGTCGGTCCACGGGCGGTTTTGCCGCGCCCGCCGGAGGGCGGCGAGGCGGTCCGTGCGCTCTGCGGTCATTCCCACTCCGCGCCCTCCTCGAACCGGTCGTCGTGGAGGAAACACCGCGCGACCTGGTCCGCCCCGCGCTCGTACAGTTCGGGCTCCTCGACCGCGCAGGCGTCGAACTCGTGGGCGCAGCGCGACCGGAACGCACAGCCGCTCGGCTTTTCTCTCGGGTCCGGCACCTCGCCGTCGAGCGTGATTCGGTCGGGTTTCGCCAGTTCGTCCTCCTCGCTGATGGTCGAGATGGCGGAGAGGAGCGCCCGGCTGTACGGGTGTTGCGGCGACCCGAACACCGAGTCCACGTCGCCGACCTCCACGAGCCGTCCGAGGTACATGACGCCGATTCGGTCGGCGACGTTCTTCAGGAGCGAGAGGTCGTGGGTGATGAACAGGTAGGTGATGCCGAACTCCTCCTGTATCTCTTCGAGGATGTTGATGATGCGGGCCTGCACGCTCACGTCGAGCGCGCTCGTCGGTTCGTCGAGGACGACGAACTTCGGGTTGAGCGCCACGGCGCGGGCGATGCCGACGCGCTGTTTCTGCCCGCCCGAGAGCTGGCCGGGGTAGCGGTACATGAACTCCCGGGGGAGGTCCACCATGTCCAGGAGTTCCTCGACCCGTTCGAGCCGCGCCTCGGAGTCGCCGTAGTCGTGAATCTTCAGGGGTGCCTCGATAATCGACTTGACGCGGTGGCGAGGGTTGAGGCTCGACGACGGGTCTTGGTGGACGATTTGCATGTTCCGACGGAACCGCTTGAGCTCGCCGTCGGAGAGGTCGACGACGTTCTGGCCGTCGATTTCGACCCGCCCGCTCGTCGGCTCCGTCAGGCGGAGCATCGACCGGCCGGTGGTCGTCTTGCCGGACCCCGACTCGCCGACGAGGCCGAACGTCTCGCCCTCCGCGATGGAGAAGCTCACGCCGTCGACGGCGCGGACCTCGCCCGCCTTCTTCTGGAGGATGCCCTCGAACAGCGGGAAGTGTTTCTTGAGGTTCTCGACCGTGACCATCGGGTCGTCGAGGTCGCGGTCGCGCTGTACCCCTGCGGTCGGGTCGGTCGTGTACGCTGAGTCGTTCATTGGTCCGTCCCTCCGTCGGCGGAAATATCGCCGGGCGCGTCGCCGCTCGGGGCGTCGCCACCAGCGGCCAACCACGGCGCGGTGCCGATATCGACCCGTTCTGCGGCGAGCGACTCGTGACGCTCGCGGGCCGGGAGCCCGTCGAACAGGTGGCACGCGGTCGCGTGGTCGGGACCGGTCTGCCGCGGGTACGGGTACGCCTCGTGGCAGGCCGGTTCCGCGTGGGGACAGCGGTCAGCGAACCGACAGCCGGCCGGCGGGTCCGTGTAGTCGGGCAGGTGCCCTTCGATGCCGTCTCCGATGCCGGTCGAGAGCGTCGGGATGCTCTCCAACAGCCCGCGGGTGTAGGGGTGCTGCGGGTTCGCGAACAGGTCGGCGGTCGGCGCTTGCTCGACGATTTCGCCCGCGTACATCACGTTGATGCGGTCGCTGACCTCGCGGGCGACGCCGAGGTCGTGGGTGATGTAGAGGACGCTCGTGTCGCGCTCTTCGACGAGTTCGTCGAGGAGGTCGAGCACCTTCGCCTCGGTCGTCACGTCGAGGGCGGTGCCCGGTTCGTCGGCGATGAGCAGGTCCGGCTCCGACAGGAGCGCGATGGCGATGAGGACGCGCTGGCGCATCCCGCCGGAGAGTTCGACCGGGTAGCTCTCGAAGACGCGCTCGGGGGCCGAGATTTCGACCTCGCCGAGCATCTCGATGGCCCGCTTCCGGTGGTCGGCTTTCGCGCCGGTGGACAGCGCGTCGCGGACGAGTTTCGACAGCGACAGGCGCGGTCGCCCCTGCCACTTCAGCACGTCCATCATCTGCTCGCCGACCGTCAGGACGGGGTTGAGACTCGTCATCGGGTCCTGCATGATCATGCTCATCTCCTTGCCGCGCCGCGAGTGGCGCTCGGCGTCGGAGAGCGAGAGCACGTCCTCGCCCTTGTAGCGAATCTCGCCCTCGGGGATGGTCGCCGCGGGGAGCAGGCCCATGATAGATTTCACGGTGACGCTCTTGCCGCAGCCCGTCTCGCCGACGAGCGCCGCGGTCTCGCCGCGGTCGATGGTGAAATCGATGCCGTTTATCACTTCGGCCGTCCCGTCGTGGGTCTCGAAGTGGACGTGGAGGTTCTTCACCTCCAAGATGGGGTCCGCCATCTCAGTCCACCTCCACGTCGAGCACGTCGCGCAGGCCGTCGCCGATGAAGTTGAACCCGAGGACGGCGAAGGAAATCGCCAACCCGGGGAACACGGCGATCCACCAGAAGCTCGTGACGTAGTTGCGACCCTGTGCAATCATCGCGCCCCACGTCGGCGTCGGCGGCTGCGCGCCGAGGCCGAGGAACGACAGGCCCGCACCGACGAGGATGACGAAGCCCATGTCGAGGGTCGCCTTGACCGTGATGGGGCTGACGACGTTCGGGAGAATCTCCCTGAACGTCGTCCGCATCCACCCCGACCCGAGCGCCCGGCTCGACTCGATGAACTCGTCTTCCTTTATCGAGAGCACCTCGCCCTGCACGAGGCGGGCGTACCACGACCACCACGAGAAGGCGATGGCGACCATGACGTTGAACAGCGACGCGCCGGTCGCGGCGACCACCGCCATGGCGAGGAGCGTGGGCGGGATGGCGAGGAAGATGTCCGTCACCCGCATGATGACGGTGTTCGTCGTCCCGCCGAGGTAGCCCGCGATGAGCCCGAGCGTCACGCCGATGGAGATGGCGATAGAGAGGACGATGCCGCTCATCAGGAGCGACAGGCGCGCGCCGAACAGGACGCGGCTGAAGATGTCGCGACCGGTCGTGTCGGTACCCATCAGATGCGTCGCGCTCGGCGGCTCGCTCGCCTGGTCGAAGTAGACGCCCGCGCCGGCGTGTTCGGGGAACGGCGCGATGTACGGCGCGAGGAGCGCCGCGGCGACGAGCGTCAGAATCATCGCCAAGCCGACGAGCGAGAGCTTGTTGCCCGCGAAGGTCCGAAAGCCGCGTTTGAGCTGTCGAAGCCGCTCTTTTCGGGCGGCGCTCTCGGTGTCGAGAAACGGGATGGAGGTCTTCGTGGACACGGCTATCCCTCCTCCAGCCGCACCCGCGGGTCGAGGTAGCCGTACAGCAGGTCGACCACGAAGTTGGCGGTCACGAAGCCGATACCGACCACGATGGTGACGCCGACGATGGCGTTGAAGTCCTGATAGAGGATGGCCTGCACGCCGTAGCGCGCCATCCCCGGCCACGCGAAGACGATTTCCACGAGAAACGCGTTCCCGAGGAGGAACCCGAACGCGAGGCCGACCACCGTGAGTGAACTCGTAAAGGCGTTTTGCAGCATGTACTTGTATTCGATGAGGGTGTTCGGAAGGCCGTAGGCCCGCGCGGCGAGGACGTAGTCCTTGCGCTGCTCGTCGATCATGTCCGAGCGGATGAGCCGCATCACCTGCGCCAGCGTGGCGAGGCCGAGCGCGACCGTCGGCAACAGGAGGTGCGTGGCCGCGTCGAGGAACGTCCCGAACTGGCCGGCGATGAGGCTGTCGACCAGATACAGCCCCGTGACCGCCGGCGGGGGAGCCACGCCGTCGCTGAGCCGCCCCGAGAGGGGCAACAGCCCGAGGCTGACGACGAAGACGATTTGGAGGACGATAGCGACCCAGAACCGCGGCATCGACACGCCGAACAGGGCGGTGATGCGCGAGAGGTGGTCCTGCCAGCGGTCCTTGTTGGTGCCGGCGACGACGCCGAACGGAATCGCCAGCAGGACGGCGCAAAACAGCGTGACGACGGTGAGTTCGAGCGTCGCGGGCAGGCGGGCGACGATGTCGGAAAAGACGTTGTTGTTCGTCCGCAGCGACATCCCCCAGTCGCCCTGCACGACGCCGACGAGCCAGTCGACGTACTGCATCGGCAGGGGCTGGTCGAGCCCCATCTCGGCCCGCAGCGCCGCGACTTGCTGTTGCGTTGCTTCCGGTCCGAGCGCCAACCGAACGGGGTCGCCCGGAATCACGCGGGATATCAGGAAGATGAGCACTGATAGCCCGAAGATGACGGGGACCGAGTGGATGGCGCGCCGAACGAGGTAATCTACGTATGACATTGGTGAGTTAGGTCGACGCCCCGATTCGGGGCGTCGGAAACCGCCTGGAGACGGTTACTCCGCGCGACCCTCGCCGCTGCGAGTCATCGAGTGAACGTCCCAGTCGAACGACATCACGCCGCGGTACTGCCAGCCCTCGACGTTCTCGTTGATGCCGATGCGGTACGGCGGGTTGGCGATGTAGACGCTGGGCATGCCCTCGACGATGAGCGCCTGCGCCTCCTCGTACTTCTCCAGCCGCGACTGGAGGTCGGTAGACTTACGCGCTTCTTCGAGCGTGGCCGCGATTTCGTCGGTGGAGTACCACGACTGGGAGATGTACGACCCGAACGAGGAGGGGTGGTACATCAGGTAGGTGTGGCTGTCCGGCGACGGCATCTTCGCCGTGTGGAAGATGTTCGTCATGTGGGCGGTCGACTCGGCGCTCGTCGCGCGGTCGGTGAGGCGGGCCCACTGAAGCGGGTTGATTTCGAGGTCGATGCCGAGTTCGTTCAGCCCGGCCTGGTTGAGAAGCCCCATCTGGCGCTGGAGTTCGGTCCCGGCGACGACGACGTGTTCGAGGCCGATTTCGTTGATTTCGTCGACGGAGTAGTCCGCCTTGTCGAGGAACTCCTTGGCCTTGTCGAGGTCCTGTTCCATCGGGGCGAGGTCGTCGTTGTGGCCCGCCATCTCGCGGGGGACCGGCCCGGCCGCGACGCCGCCGCCGCCGATGATGTCGTTGACGGCGCTGTCGTAGTCGAAGGCGTAGGCGATGGCCTTCCGGACGTTGATGTCGTCGGTGGGTGCCTTCTGGCAGTTCAGCGGGAAGTGGAACAGCTGCAACTGCGGCACCTCGGGGACGCGGACGTTGTCGTACGAGTCCATCTCGGCGTACGCCTGCGTGCCCATGTACTGGTCGGTCATGTCGCCTTCGCCCTGCTGCATCGTCGTCTTGATGGTGGACTCCTCGGTGATGACCGTCGAGCGGAACGTGTCGAAGCTGTCCTCGCTCCAGCCCTTCCAGTAGTCCTCGTAGGCCGACGCCTCGATGGAGTTGCCCTGCTCCCAGTTGTCGAGGACGTACGCGCCCGACCCGGCGGAGTTGCTCTGGAGGTAGGCGTTCCCGTAGTCGCCGTCCTGCTCGTTCTCCTGAACGACAGCGCTGTTGACGATGTAGAACTGGACGAACGTCGCCAGCGCCGGCCCGTACGCCTGATTGAACTCGAAGGCGACGGTCTGTTCGTCGCGGACGGTGATGTTCGAGGGGTCGAGGTAGTCGAGCCAGAACGACGAGTAGCCGCGCTGGAGTTCCAGCATCCGGGTGAGCGAGTACGCCACGTCGTCGGCGGTCAGCGGCGTGCCGTCGGAGAACGTCACGTCGTCGCGAATCGTGAACACCCAGGTCTGCCCCTCGTCTTCGGTGTCCCAACTCTCCGCGATGTGGGCGGTCGGCTGGAGCGTCTCGGCGTCGACCGTGATGAGTTCGTCGTAGAGGTTCTGCGCCGCGAGCCCCTGCGTGTAGTCGACCTGCTCTGCGGGGTCGAGCGTCCCGAACACCTGCCCGGCGATGAAGTGGAAGTCGTTGCCGCCGCTCCCACCGCTTCCGCCGTCGCTCGTCTGTTCGGTCGCGGTCGAGTCGCTCCCGGAACTCCCGTCGGTCGTCTCGGTCTGCTGTGCCCCCTGACAGCCAGCGAGGGCGACGCTCGTCGCTCCCGCGCCGATGAGCTTCAGCAGTTTTCTGCGTTCTATGTTGCCGGTTGGCATGGAGGGTTGTGGATAGCCCATTCGTATAAACCTTTCCTAGTGAGTAAACATATCGTTGATAGATTAAGTTGATTCATCTAATTATATATTCGTAATAATTGTGGAGAGGGCCGAGAACACGGGCACATAGACGAATGGGCATATCAGAAAGCGATAGATACTGATTTCGTCTATTCTCGCTCAATAGAGCACAGAGATACACAGCTAACTGTGAGATTTGTGGACAGGACTCGGCGTGCCAATCGCGAGAACGTCGCGGCGAGCGCGGTCGAGACCGGGGCGGAATCAGCGACCCCGCGGGCAGTTACTGCGGGAGAAACAGGTCGGGTTCGGGGTGTCGGAACGAACAGTGGCGACTGTTTCCGAGATCGCTCACCGTCGTTCGAATCTCGGATTCGGTCCGGAGCGTTTCGACGAACGAAGAGTCAGTATCAGCGTCGTAAAACACGGGATAGAGGACCGCTTCCATCGTTTTCTCGGATTTCACGACGACGACGAAGATGCGAACGTTCGTGTCGCGGGCGCGGTAGACCTCGAACTGGTCGAACTCCGTATCAGCCCCCGAAACGGTCGATTCGAGCGCTTCGAGTTCGGAATCCGGAACGAGGAGCCGGAATCCGGAATCGGCGGCCGCCGCCGCGTCCGTCGTGGAAACATCCCCCGGGTGAAGGACGAGCGTCTCCCAGCCGGACTCTTCGAGCCCCGCCGAGACCTCGTCGATTTCAGTGAGGACGTCGGCCCAATCCGCGAGAGCCTTGTTCGTTCGATTGATTTTTCCGCGAACCATGTCGTCACCCTCCGTGAACGCGGAGTAAAAGTGTTTGGGGGCCGAAACGCGCGTTCTCTCGACGGCCTGCGATTTCAGTCGTCCGCCGGTCCGAATCGAATAAACGATTCGTTCACCTATTGCATCCAATTCGGAGATTTCGAAGAAACATTCATATATATGAAGCTAAGCGGTATAACCGTGAGACTAGCAATGCCCGATTCGCAGGAGTGGATGGAGGACCCGCGCGTTGTCGAGCTTCTCGAAGACCGGATGGACAAAAAGGACGTTCTCATCTTCCGCGAGCTAAACAAAGACGGGCGAATCTCGGACACGGAGCTAGCCGACCGCGTCGGGCTCTCGCGGACGGCCGCGCGGCGGCGGCGCAAGATGCTCCAAGAAGACGGCATTCTCGAAATCTTCGCGCTGTTGGTCTTTCGGGCGGCCAACTACCCCTACGCGGAAGTCCACATCTCCTACGATAACCACGCCACGAACGACGAAATCACGGCGTTCATCGAACGACTCCTCGACGAGGGGCTGGTGTACGAGGTCGCCGAATGTATCGGTGAGTACGACCTGCTGATTCGCGTCTGGCAGTCTTCTTTGAGCAGCATCAACAGCTACGTCCGCGAACTCCTCCAAGACAGCGACGTTGCCGACAGCTACACCGTCGTCCCCATCACCGACTCGTACAAGATGTTCCACCGGACGTTCTACCGGCCGGGCGAAGAGGCACCCGACGCGTCGTGACCGAGTCGCGGGACACCGCGTTCGAGAATTGGGTGTAATCCGAACGGAGTTCGGCCGGAGTTCGGTCGGTGTTGTCCCGAAATTCGGACAAGCGCTATGTCACCGTTAGCTCATGCAATAGACGGGGAACAGAACTCCCCGCCCTGTGACGGACCCCGTCGCCGGCGCGCCGCGTCCGCCGAGCACTGCCCCCTCGGTCGCTCGGCCGGTCGTCGGCCGCCGCGTTCCCCGTCTCCCCTACCGGCCCGGACCTCCGCACCGCCTCGGACCCGGTTGCCCTGCCACACCGGACCGGAATCCCACCAATATTCTTTTGCGCCGCCGCCAGTCAAGCGCCTCGCAACTCAGTCGGCGGGCTCGACGTACCACGAGGTGCTGCGGGCGTACCCCCACCGCGAGATGTGGAGACCCTCCGCCTCACGCTGGAGCAACTCGACGAGCGACCCGATTTCCTTCGAAGACAGTCCGACCTCGTCGGTGATGTGTCTGCTCTTGAAGTAGAACGCGCCCTCCGAGGCGCGCGCCGAGAGGTACTGTTCGAGTCGGTCCCGCTTGGAGGGGGCACTATCAGAACTCATAGTTCGGGGTGCGGGCCGTGAGGTGAAATTCGGTTTCCGAACTTACGGCCAATTCGGGACCAGATGAGGCACAACTCTCACCGACTTTGCGCTGCGAGGGCGCCTGCGACGGGAGACGGGTTCAGGCGTCTTCGTCTCCGAGTTCGGTCTGCTCTGCGATGTCGTCCAAGAGGTCGAGATTGTCGTCCATCGCCGGCGTCAGAAAGAACAGCTTACCGTACTCCTCGCCGCTGGTGGTGAGAACCTCGTTTTCCGTGAGCATCTCCAGGTGGTGCTGGACGGTCTTGTAGTTCAGGTCGAGTTCGTTCGAGAGCTGGTTCGTGTTCATCGGACGCTCGTGCAGCGCGCGGATGATTCTGAGGCGGTTTCTCCCGCCGCGAGTCCCGCCGACGAGCCACCACAGCAGCTGCCTCATCTGCGTTCCCGCCTTGCTCCGCCGGTGTTCGTGACGTGCATCTGTCGTCGTCTGCTGGAGCGCCTGCGTTCTCGTGGCGTGGTTCGTCATGTCCGTGCGACCGGCGCGGTCGTCCCGCGGCCGACCATCGAGGGCGTGTTCGTCCCGCAGTTCGTCGAGTGCGTCATCTATCGAAGCTACTCTCGGAGCGGCGGATAATGGTTCCCCGAACTCGACGCAGAGTTGCCCCCGAGAGAGGCACAAATTAGACCCAAATTCGGGGGTGACAGCGAGCGTCACGACCGCCGTCGAACGGGAGACACCGACAGAGACCGCGCCACGGGAACGGACCGGCGGGAGGCGAGACGGTTCGCAGAACGGAGCCGGACGCGGCGGCGGGCGACGCGACTCGCCGCTCCGCGGACCGCCCGAACCAATACGTTTTAGGTCTACCTAAACAATGTGTCGAGCAAGCGACGAACGGACCGCGGGACGGCGACGGCCCGCGAACCAACGCACTGAGACATCATGGTCGGCACGACACTCACCCAGATTCGGACCCACATCGAATCGCTCGCGAGCGACGACGGGACGTACGAGCTCGTCTGCGGACGGACCGGAGAGCGACCCGTTCCGGTCGACGGCCTCCGGTTCGAGGACCGCGAGACCGCCGAGGCCGCCGCACGCGCGGCGAGGAAGTATCGCTCCGCGCTCCGGCGGTACGACCCGAACGTCCCGTACTACGACCTCATCGTCTCGGAGCACGACAGCCGCTCCGGCTTCGGCGGCGCGACGGCGACCGCGGAGGGCTGGGCGACCGCCGGGGCGACGCCCGGGCTCCCCGAGCCACCCTGCGACCTCGGAACCGACGCGGGCGGCCGAACGGAGTGCGCGGCCGACGGAGACCGCTCCGAACGGGTCGAGTTCTGTCACCGGGTCGCGGCGGCGGTGTTCGAGGCGCTCGTGGACGCCGACCACCGGGCGGTCGAGACCGCGGTGATGGACGCGTACTTCGACCTCGCGGAGACGATGTCCAGCGCGGACGACCTCTGTCTGCGCCTGTTGGAGAGCATGGCGACCGCGCTCCACGTCCACCTCGCGTCGGCCGAACAGGCGGACGTGCTGGAGCGCGCCGCCTCGAACCTCGCGTCGCGGCCCGACGCGACGAAGACGCTGGCGGCGACGCTGGCGGAGATGGAACGGCTCGACCTCGTCGAATCGTACACCTGTTCTGCGTGGCGGTCCGGCCCGGACGCGACGACGAGGGCCGCGGAACTGACCCTCGAAGGCTACGCGCTCTCGGCGCGCGAGGGGCGGCTTCCGGTGCTCCCGGTCGTCCTCGAACTCTACCGGCGGACGTCGTCGTGGAGGCCCGTCTCCCTGCACGTCACGTCAACCGAGGGCGGCTGGCACGCGACGCTGTCGGTGTCCTCCGCGTCGAGCGCGGTCGGGCTGGCGAGCGTCCCCATCCACGAACACGCCGCCGACTGACTCGTTTTTCTCTCCTCACCTCTCCTCTCGTCTCACGCCGCCGCGACGGGGGGCCGGGGGGTGGTCAGTGCGCCTCAGGCCCGGACGCCGCGGAGGAACCCGGTTGCGACGCCGCCGCAGCCGAGCGAGACGAGGAGTTCGAACGTCCGCACGACGAGCACCGCCGCGGTCGCCCCCGCGGCCGGCGCGCCCGTCGTGAGGCTGAGCGCGCCCGCGAGGAGCACGTCGTAGGCGCCGAGACTCCCGGGAACGGGGACGACGCTCGCCGCCTGCGGGAGCGGGATGACGGCGACGATGGGGATGAGCGCCACCGTCGTGCCGGTGCCGGCGAGCGCGACCCAGAGCGCGAGCGACGTGAGCAGTTGCTCGAAGACGCCGCTGAGCGCGATGACGCCGAGGAGTTCCGGCGCGTCTCGGAACTGGACGACGCGCTCCCAGAAGCGTTCGACCGCGCCGGCGACGGCGTCGCGGCCGAGCGGGGTTCGGCGGGTGACGCCCGTGACGACGCGAACGACCGGCGTCAGAGCCGCGACGACGACCATCGACAGCGCGCCCCGCGCCCAGACGAGCGCCGCGCCGACGACCACCAGCGCGGCGACCGCGCCAGCGAGCGTCACGAGGACGAACCGGGACGCCGGCGCGTCGAGAAAGAGGACGCCGACGAGCGCGACCGACAGGAAAAGCTGCGCCGCGGATTTGACGTACTTGGCGACGCCGCGGACGCCGAGGGCCTCGCTGTAACTCGTCTCGGTCGCGACGCCGAAGAACTGCGCCATGATAGGCTCCGAACTCACCGGCCCGGCGGGGCTGAGCACGTCGAAGAAGTCGCCGGCGAACGCGAACTGGACGCTCGCCCGCGCCGAGAGCCCGCCTCGGAGGGGCCGCACCGACGCCCAGACGCCGAGGCCGTCGACGGTCGCCTCGGCGAGCATCAGAACGCAGACGGCGGCGACGGCCCACGGGGCGACGGCCGCGACGCGCGAGCCGACTTCCTCCGGGCCGACGTACCAGAGGTACGCCGCGAGCGCTCCGATGCCGAGTCCCGCGCCGACGACGAACCGAACCCCGCGTCTCACACCCGAAGCAAGCGAGGCCCGCTACAAAACCGCCGCGGCTCGCGGCCGCGCTCGGTCGTCCCCGTCACGCGCCGATTCGAGGACTAAACCACGACGAGACGGCCGGTGGCCGTGGATTTATGCTCGCGAGTTCCTACTAGCCCCGATGTGGACTCCCCGTTCGAGACGCTCGGCATCGACCCGGACGCAGACGAGGACGAACTCGTCGACGCGTACCGTCGGCGGGTGAAGTCGGCCCACCCGGACCACGGCGGGTCGGCGGAGGAATTTCAGGCGGTTCGGACGGCATACGAGGCGATTCGGGGCGGCTACGAACCCGGCGACGAACTCGAACCCGTCGACACGGACGGCCGCCGACCGACCGACGAGGAGGCGACCCGAAATGGACAGCACGACGCCGATGCCGCTCGGAACGGCCACGCCGGAAGCGGGGCCGAAACCGGCGGCGAGGGCGCTGGCGGCGACGCCGGCTCGGAGCCAGAACCCGAACGGCGTGGGGCGCGAGTCGAGTTCCTCGATTACGACGTGGTCACCGAGCGCGGCTGGTCGCTCACCGACGACGACCTCTTCGAGAAAGCCGCCGAAAGCGGCCTCGACGGCGACGCCTACGGCGAGGTGTTCGTCGAGCCGCGGACCAACCTCCTGAAGGCCGCCGAGGACGCCGGCCACAGTTGGCCGTTCGCCTGCCGCGGCGGGGCGTGTGCGAACTGCGCGGTGGCGGTCGTCGCAGGCGAGGTGAAGATGCCCTCGAACCACATCCTCTCCGAGGAGATGCTGGACCAAGGCGTCCGGCTGTCGTGTATCAGCCTCCCGGTGACCGACGACCTGCAAGTCGTCTACAACATCGAACACCTCCCCGGCCTCGACGAGCTTCGGCTCCCCCCGCAGCACGCCCGGAAGATGAGTACGGGGCGGTGACGCGAACCCCCGATGGGATGCCTCGATGACGACTTTTATGCGCGTCCTCCGCCGACCCCCGCTATGGCAATCGAGTCGGGAGACCGCGTCGCGCTCGCGTACGTCGGACGCTTCGAAGACGGGACCGTCTTCAACACCTCGCGGTACGAGGTGGCGGTCGAACACGGCCTGTTCGAGGCCCAAGAGAAGGACCGCGACGACTACGCCCCCCAGACGTTCGTCGTCGGCGCGGGCCAGATTATTCCGGGGCTGAACGAGGCCGTCGTCGGGATGTCGGCCGGCGAGGAAGCGACCGTGACCGTCCCGCCGGAAGACGCCTACGGCGAGTTCGACCCCGACCGAATCCGAACCTACGACGCCGAGACGTTCGAGGGGATGGTCGGTGAGACGCCCGAGGTCGGCCTGCACGTCCACGCCGAAAACGGGCTTCACGGCGACGTGACCGCCGTCCGCGACGACGAGGTCGAAGTCGACTTCAACCACGAACTCGCGGGGAAGACGCTCGTCTTCGACATCGAAATCGTCGCCGTCCAGTAGGCGCACCGGGCGGTCGGGGTAGTCGTGACGAGGCGATAGAACTGAACGGAACTGAACTGAGCGGCGAGAAAGAGCGTCGAACCGTTACAGCGAGCGCTTCGGGACGATTTCCGGGTCGGGCGAGTAGTTGACCGCGGCCTCGACGCGGAACACGTCGGCGAGGAGTTCCTCGGTGACGACCTCGCGCGGCGGCCCCCAGTCGTACAGTTCGCCGTCCTGCATGGCGACGAGGTAGTCCGCGAACCGCGCGGCCTGCGCGATGTCGTGGAGGACGACCGCGACCGTCACGTCGCGTTCCTCGTTGAGTTGGCGGACCGTCTCCAGCACGCGGAGCTGGTGGTGTAAGTCGAGGTACGTCGTCGGCTCGTCGAGGAGGAGCACGTCGGTGTCCTGTGCGAGCACCATCGCAATCCACGCGAGTTGGCTCTGGCCGCCCGAAAGGTTGCCAATCTGCTTGTCGCGGATGTGCTCGACGCCCGCGAGGTCGATGGCGCGCTCGACCGCCTCGTGGTCGTCGTCGCTGACCTGCTCGAAGAAGCTCCGGTGGGGGTACCGGCCATGGTAGACGAGGTCCTCGACGGTGAGCGACGTGGGCGAGTCGTGCTGTTGGGAGAGCATCCCCAACTCGCGGGCGAACGCCTTGTCGTCGTACTCGCTGATGGATTTCCCGTCGAGGTAGACGCTGCCGCTGTCGGGCGAGAGCTGTTTGGCGAGCGACTTCAGAAGCGTGCTCTTGCCGGAGCCGTTCGGCCCGACGAGCGCCGTGATTTCGCCGCGCGGGATGTCGATGCGGTCGCACTCGACGACCGGCTCCTCGCTCGTCGGATACGAGAGTTCGAGGGCGTCGCCGGCGAGCGCGCTCTCGCGGTCGGAGTCGCTTTCGACGCGCTCGTTTCCGCTCGTATTCGCGTCTGTTTCGCCGTGTTGTGCCATCTGTTTGGGGTTCTCTGGTTGCTGGTTCGACATCACACTTCACCGATGTTCTGCTGTTTGCGCATGAGGTAGAGGAAGTACGGCCCGCCGACGAGGCCCGTGACGACGCCGACCGGGAGCTGAATCGGGTTGAGCGCGAGGCGCGCGCCCACGTCGGCGGCGACCATCAGCGCCGGGCCGGCGAACAGACAGCCGACGACGAGGCGCTTGTAGTCGCTGCCGACCACGTTCCGCACGAGGTGCGGGACGACGAGGCCGACGAAGCCGACGATGCCGGCGACGGCGATGCTCGCCGCGGCCGCGAGGACCGCGACGCCCGAGAGGGCGAATCTGACCTTCTCGATGGACATCCCGAGCGAGCGGGCGGTCTGCTCGCCCAGAAGCAGGACGTTGAGCTGGCGGGAGCTTCCGAGCGCGAGGCCGACGGCGATGATGGACCACGGGAGGGCCATGCGGACCTGCTCCCAGTCGGTGCCGGTGAGCGACCCGGTCGTCCACGCGATAGCGGACTGGACGACGCCGATATCGTCGACGAAGAAGAACAGCCCCGTCTGGAGGCTCTGGAAGACGGTGCCGACGATGACGCCCGCGAGGACGAGCCTGACCGGCGAGGTGCCGTTCTTCCACGCGATGAGGTAGACGAGGACGAACGCGAACATCCCGCCGAGCGCCGCCAGAAGCGGGAGGTACGCCGCGAGCCCCGAGAAGACGACGAGCGTGAGGAGAATGAGCAGCCCGGCCCCCGACGAGACGCCGAGGATGAACGGACTCGCCAGTTCGTTCCGGGTGACCGCCTGGAAAATCGCGCCGGAAATCGCGAGGTTCGCGCCGACGAGAATGGCGACGAACACCCGCGGGAGCCGGATGTTCCAGACGATGAGCGTCCGGCGACCGAGTTCGGGAAGTTCGCCGCCGAGGAGGAACACCTGCCAGACCTGCGGGTCGAAGATGACCGCCGGGTCGAAGACGGCGCGCCACGCCTCGCCGATGGTCATCGAGAACGCGCCGAAGCTGACCTGCACGAGGCCGCCGGCCACGACGACGACGAGGCTGGCGAGACAAAGCGACACGAGCGAGCCGTCAATCCACCCGAACAGCCGGGTCAGCACCGACCCGGAAGACTGTTCGGTCGGCGTCGTCCCGCTCACTGCTCGACACCTCCGAGTTCGCACCCGTCGAGGTAGTCAGCGAGCGCCTCGTCGGGAAGCGCGTCGAGGACGCGCTCGGTGCCGATGGTCTCGACGAGTCGCCGGATGCCGCGGGGCTCCGCGGCCTCGACCTCGTGGTCGGTCCGGCGGGTGTCGAACGCCCGGTCGATGTAGGACTCGCGGAGTTCCGCGAGGCGCTCGTCGTCGAGGTCGGCGTCGTCCGGGACCTCGCCGTCGAACCACTCGCGCCAGCGGTCGCGGTCGCCCCACTCGCCGTGGAACTCGGTGTCGGCGCGGAGCCAGTCGTAGTGGGCCGCGAGGTCGCCGAGGAAGCCGCGCTCGCGCCGGCGGTCCTCGATGAGACACCGGGCGACGTGACCGCCCTGTCCGGCGGCGATGCCGACCTGCGCGTTCCGGTCGCCCGAGGGCGCGGCGACGTACAGTCCGTCGACGGGAGTCCGCCCGTCGTCGGCGGCGTAGTCGGAATCGAACTGCTCGTGGACCTCGCCGTGGTGGTCGTGCTCCTCGAACATCGCGTCGTCGTCGTCGAGGCCGCGGAGGTAGTCGCCGTCGTACCACGCGGCAGCGACGACGTGGTCGGCCTCGACCCGGCGACCCTCCTGCGTGCGGACGACGAAGCGCCGAGCGTCGGCGTCGAACGCGCCCGACTCGCCCTCGCTCGCGGCCGCGACTTCACTCTCGTCGCCCGGTCGCTCGACCGAGACGACCATGTCGGCGACGTAGTCCGCGCCGACCTCGGCGAGGTGTTCGTGCATGAGCGCGGTGAACGTGTCCACGCCGATGCCGGCGGGGAAGCCGAGGTAGTTTTCGAGGTACGCACACCGACGCAAGGCGGCGTTCCCCCGGTCGAACACGACGGTGTCGAGGCCGTACCGCGCGGTGAAGACGGCCGCGGCGCATCCCGAGGGACCGCCGCCGACGACGACCACGTCCGCCGAGTCGAGTTCAGTGCCTTGGTCGGTCACGGCGCAGACCGCCCCCGTGAGAACAACCCGCGAGCGACGTGGTCGAAGTCGGCTCCGTCTTCGTTCATACGTTTTAGGCGTCCCTAATACAATAAACCACTTTCGGATTTTAGGGACTCCTAAATCCACCGACACGCGAAAACCGGTTCGAAGAGGCCTGAGACGCGGGAATCTTCGGAAACACTGTCCGAGAGAAACGGTAGCCGAGCGCGGCCGGAACGCCCCCTCAGCCGAGGAGGTACCGGAGCTTCGGTCGCTGGCGGACGAACTCCGTCTCTTCGAGGTACGCGTCGAGGCCGAGGATGCGGCCCGTCGCGAGCGCGCCGACCACGAGGAACATCACGAGCCCCAGCAGGTCGCCGTTGACGAGGCCGTGGCCCCACTCGGCGTTGCCGAGGTAGAAGAACGTCATGAGGAACGCGCCCCCGGCGGCGGCGAGGCGGACCGCGGCCCCGACGACGAGCCCGAGGCCGATGAGCGTCTCGCCCAACGGGACCATGAGGTTCGTGAATTCGAGCAGCACCGGCGTCTGGCCGACCCACGCGAGGAACGCGTGGACAGGGCCGGGCGCGCCCGCGGTGCCGTTGACGAGCCAGCCGGCCGCGTTAAACGGCTCGGCGCCGAGGTACTTCGTCACCCCCGCGTGGAGGAACCAGTACCCCGTGACGAGGCGGGCGAACACGAGCACGTAGCCGGTGACGCCCTCGGCGTAGTCGAACTCCATCCGGTTCCCCAGCATCTCGATTTCGCCGGTTGCGGCCATTGTCCGTCACCTCACATGTGAAGCGTGGACCGCCGGGACGTTATAAATCCGGACCGGTTTTCGAATCCTCGGAAACTGGGAATCGGCGGCCGCCCTCAAGGGTCGCGCTCGCGCCGTTCCCGTATGGGAGAGACGGACGTTGACCGGCCGAACGGCGCGAGTGGGTCCGACGGCTTCTGGGACGCGAGTCGGTGCGTCGGGACGCCGCAGTGTCCCCCTCGGTGCCCGCGGTTCGTCAGCAAAGACGGTCGTGGCCTCGTCGTCCGCCCGTACGACGACGCCGACCGAGACGCCCTCGCTGAGATGTACCGCGACTACGACCCCGACGCCCGGTCGATGGGGCTGCCGCCGACGGACGAGGCGCACATCACCGAGTGGCTCTCGAACCTCGTCGACCGCGGCCGCAACTTCGTCGCCGTCGCCGACCGAGGTATCGTCGGCCACGCCGCGTACGTGGCGAGCGACGACCCGGAGCCGGAGCTCGCGGTGTTCGTCCATCAGGACAGCCACGACCGCGGCATCGGGACCGAACTGTGTCGCCACGTCGTCGCGGACGCCGCCGACGCCGGGCGCGAGGCGCTCGTCCTCCACGTCGCTCCCGATAATCAGCGGGCCGTCCACGTCTACCGCGAACTCGGGTTCGAGACGGTCAACTCGGACGGCGCGGACACGAAGATGCGTCTCGACCTGACGCCGCCGGTCCCGCCGGCCGCACGGCCGACGACCGGCACCGAAAGCCGAGGGTGACCGGACTCCCGGCGAACCTCACTCGGGCGCGATGACGACGCCGTCCTCGTCGGCGTGGTCCATCGACACCTCGTGTCGCGTGTGTCGGGCGTGCGTGCGGGCCCACCGGCGGGCGCTGGCCTCGGAGAGGAACTGTTCGCCGTCGGGACACTGTCGACAGCTGACGACCCACGGCGAAACGTCGTCCGGGAAGTGTCCGGTGTGGCGGCGGTGGTCGAGCGCGAACTGCTCGACCGACTGGTTTCCCAGTTGTAGCTCGTCGAGTTCGTAGGAGAGGTCCCACTCCTCGCCGCACCGCGAACACGAGACGGTGGGCGTGTCGTCTATCGGGTCCGTCGGGGAGTGCGTGCGAAAGTCGTCGTCGCTCGGTGGAGACACAGGCGGGGTTAGAACCGCGGCCTCTTGTAACCGTCTGCACCCGAAGCGAGAGACAACGGACTGATATGTTTCGGAACCGACGCGGACGGGGGTCGCCGTCCGAGGCGCTCAGTCCGCGTTCGTCTCCCAGTCTCTGACCAGCGCGACGGCGAAGACGGTTAGCAGGGCGGCGATACCGGCGTTCCGCGCGAAGTCGCCGGTGTCGCCGGCGGCGAGTCGAACGACGCCGAGCGCGAGGAGGAGTCCGATGACGAGCGCGAACAGGACAGTCGCCCACGACCGCGCGTGCATGGTCGAGCAGTAGCGGGTCGCCGGCTAAAACGGTTCAGGTCGGCGCGTCGAACCGACGCGTCGGTCGCGCCGTCCGGTCGTTCGGGTCTTCCGCTCGCGCGGACCGGCCCAACTCGTCCGAGTTCAGGCGCTCGCGTCGTAGCCCGCGTCTTCGACGGCCGCGACGAGGGCGTCGGTGTCGGCGTCGCCCTCGACGGTCGCGCGCTCCGCCTCGCGGTCGGCGGTCGCGTCTTCGACGCCATCGACGCCGGCGAGGGCGTCGGCGACGCGCTGTTCGCAGTGTTCGCAGGTCATTCCGGTGACGGTGAGCGTAGTCGACATACGGTTCGACGTAGGGGCTTCTCGATTTAGTGGATTGTCCTTTCGGGAGTTCGATTACCGCCCAGATTCGACTTTCGAATCGAAAGCCGAGCGCGAGGAACACCTATGACATCGTGGTCCCTATCGGGATGCATGCGCGCGCTCGACGAAACCGACCTCCACATCCTCGAACTCCTCGCCGAAGACGCCCGTCGCCCGTTCAGCGACATCTCCGCCGAAGTCGGTCTCTCCGCGCCGGCGGTCTCCGACCGCATCGACCGCCTCCGCGAGGAGGGCATCATCCGCCGCTTCACCGTCGACCTCGACCAATCGACGCTGTCGGGCGGGACGCCCGTCCTCGTCAGACTCTCCGTCCGCCCGGAGTTCGTCGACGAGGTCCGCGACGCCCTCCGCGCGGCCGACCCGGTCCAACACCTGTTCGTCGCAGCGGACGGGGAGGTGACCACCCACGCCCGACTCGACGGGGGGTCCGTCCGCGCCCAGTTAGACGAACTGGTCGACCTCTCGCGGGTCCGCGACTACGAGGTGAGCCTCGTGGAGTCCGCCGAGTGGACGCCGACGGTCAACGGAACCGGTTTCGCCCTCGAATGCGCCGAGTGCGGCAACACGGTGACCAGCGAGGGCGAGAGCGCCCGCATCGGCGGGTCGCTCTACCACTTCTGCTGTTCGTCCTGTCTCGGCCGGTTCGAAGACCGATACGACCGCCTCGAAGCCGGCGCGAACGACGACTGACCGGGCGGGCGGCGGTCGGGTGACGCTGGCGGCGACTGAGTGTCGGAATCGGCGCTTTCGAATCCAAAGTTCCGCCCCGCTCTGACGTTCGGTTCTGAAGGGGAAATCGAGGTAAGCGAGGGGCACGTACGTCTAGGTGAGATGAGTAGCCGAACGGCCCACTTAGACATCCGCGGAATGAGTTGCGCGAACTGCTCGCGCACCGTCGGCGAGGCGTTGGAGGCGCTCGACGGCGTGACGAGCGCCAGCGTCAACTTCGCCACCGACGAGGGGTCGGTGGAGTACGACCCCGAGGAAGTATCGCTCCGCGAGCTATACGACGCCATCGAGGACGCCGGCTACGAGGCGCTCTCGGAGACCCGAACCATCGGCATCACCGGGATGAGCTGTGCGAACTGCGCCGACGCCAACCAAAAGTCGCTGGAGTCGGTCCCGGGCGTCGTCGCCGCCGAGGTCAACTTCGCCACCGACGAGGCGCACGTCACCTACAACCCCGCCGACGCGAGCCTCGACGACATGTACCGGGCGGTCGAAGACGCCGGCTACACGCCCATCCGCGAGGACGACGACGACGAGGAATCCGCCGAGGACGCCCGCGACACCGCCCGAAACGAGGAGATTCGCCGGCAGAAGCGCCTGACGCTGTTCGGCGCGGCGCTGTCGCTCCCGCTCCTCGCGATGCTCGCGGTCGAACTGTTCGGCGGCGGCCTTCCCGAGACGATTCCCGGCACGGGCGTCCCCGTCGGCTGGGTCGGCTTCGCGTTCGCCACGCCGGTGCAGGTCTTCCTCGGCCGCGAGTTCTACGAGAACTCCTACACGGCGCTCGTGCGGAACCGCACCGCCAACATGGACGTGCTCATCGCCATGGGGTCGTCCACCGCGTACGTCTACTCCGTCGCCGTCCTCGTGGGACTGCTCGCCGGCAGTCTCTACTTCGACACCGCCGCGCTCATCTTGGTGTTCATCACGCTCGGGAACTACCTCGAAGCGCGCTCGAAGGGACAGGCCTCCGAGGCGCTCCGGACGCTCCTCGAACTCGAAGCCGACACCGCGACGCTCGTCGACGACGACGGGACCGAACGCGAAGTCCCCCTCGACGAGGTCGAAGTCGGCGACCGCATGAAGGTCCGCCCCGGCGAGAAGATTCCGACCGACGGCGTCGTCGTCGACGGCGACTCCGCGGTCGACGAATCCATGGTCACGGGCGAGTCCGTCCCCGTCTCGAAGGCCGACGGCGACGAGGTCGTCGGTTCGACGGTGAACCAAAACGGCGTCCTCGTGGTCGAAGCGACCAAGGTCGGCTCCGAGACCGCAATCCAGCAGATAGTCTCGCTCGTCAAGGAGGCCCAAGGCCGCCAGCCCGAGATTCAGAACCTCGCGGACCGCATCTCGGCGTACTTCGTTCCCGCGGTCATCGCCAACGCCCTCCTGTGGGGCGTCGTCTGGTTCCTCTTCCCCGAGGCGCTCGCGGGCTTCATCCGGTCGCTCCCGCTGTGGGGGCTCGTCGCTGGCGGCCCCGTCGCCGCCGGCGGCGCGGTCTCGACGTTCGAGTTCGCCGTCGTCGTTTTCGCGTCGGCCGTGCTCATCGCCTGCCCCTGCGCGCTCGGCCTCGCGACCCCGGCCGCGACGATGGTCGGGACGGCAATCGGCGCGCAAAACGGCGTCCTGTTCAAGGGCGGCGACGTGCTCGAACGCGTCAAAGACGTGGAGACCGTCGTCTTCGACAAGACCGGCACGCTCACCAAAGGCGAGATGACGCTGACCGACGTGGTCGCGGTCGGCCCCGCCGCCGACGGCTCCGGCGTCGTCACCGCCGACGACGAGACGCTCGACGAAGACGCCGTGCTCCGGTACGCCGCCTCGGCCGAGCGCAACAGCGAACACCCGCTTGCCCGCGCCATCGTCGCCGGCGCGGCAGACCGCGGCCTCGACCTCGCGGAGCCGGACGACTTCGAGAACGTCCCCGGCCACGGGATTCGCGCGACCGTCGACGGGAAACCCGTCCTCGTCGGCAACCGCAAACTCCTCTCGGACGCGGGCGTCGACCCCGCGCCGGCCGAGGACGCGCTCCGCGACCTCGAAGGAGAGGGCAAGACCGCGATGCTCGTCGCGGTCGACGGCGACCTCGCGGGCGTCGTCGCCGACGCGGACGAAATCAAGGAGTCGGCCGCCGAGGCTGTCGCCGCGCTCCGCGGCCGCGGCGCGACCGTCCACATGATTACCGGCGACAACGAGCGCACCGCCCGCGCCGTCGCCGAGCAGGTCGGCATCGACCCCGACAACGTCAGCGCCGGCGTCCTCCCCGAGGACAAGGCCGACGCCGTCGAGTCCCTGCAAGCCGACGGCACGAGAGTCATGATGGTCGGTGACGGCGTCAACGACGCGCCCGCGCTCGCCGCCGCGTACGTCGGCACGGCGCTCGGCTCCGGCACCGACGTGGCTATCGAGGCCGCCGACGTGACGCTCATGCGCGACGACCCGCTCGACGTGGTGAAAGCCATCCGCATCTCCGCGGGGACGCTCGCCAAAATCAAGCAGAACCTGTTCTGGGCGCTCGGCTACAACACCGCGATGATTCCGCTCGCGTCGCTCGGCCTCCTCCAGCCGGTGTTCGCCGCGGGCGCGATGGCGCTGTCGTCGGTGTCCGTCCTCACGAACAGCCTCCTGTTCCGGAGCTACACGCCGGACCACGACTACCGCTTCCTCGACTTCCTGCGGCGGTAGGACAGGGCTCGTTCGACGCGTACGAGTCCCAACACCGTCCGCCTCGCCCCACAGTTCCGAACCGTTCCGCCGCCTCATTCCGTGCCGCCGGTTCGCCGTCTGGCTTTTCCCCTCGCGCACCGAGTCTCTCGGATGATGAGTCGTCGACCCCTCGCGTGGACGGCGTCGTGGCTCCCGCTGGCCGTCGGCGCGTTCCTCGCCCTCGTCGGTGTCGGAACGCTCGTGGGAGCCCCGTGGCTCGAAGCGAGCGGGGCGCGCGAAAAACGGTGACGGACGTGGCGTTCAGTACCGCGACGGGAGGAACGCCATCCCGGTGAGGAGAACCACCGTGGTGAACGAGACGATAGTGACGCCCCAGAGGCCGTTTTCGGTCTCGTGGAAGCGGTCGATTTCTGACAGCTGCGTCTGGTAGCTGTCGTAGTTCTGCGTCAGGACGAGCGTCTCGCCGTCCGGGAAGTACGCGAGGTACTGCTGGTCCGAAATCGTCACGTTCGCCTCGTTGTCGACGGCGACCGTGTTCTCCTCGGGGGCGAACCACTCGATGGTCACGCCGGAGGTCTCGACGGCGGCGACGGTGACAGACTGGTTGTTGTAGTCGAAGGAGTCACCCTCGGCGACGGTGCGCGTCTCGTTGGCCGGGAAGTACTCGTCGACCGAGACGAGCGTCGAGTCGTTGACGACGACGTAGCGCTCGCCGTTACGGGTGACGGTCTCGTTGTCGGCGTTCGAGTCCGCCTGGAGGATTGCAGTCTCGTTGTACAGTTCGACCAGCGTCGCCTCGCTGGGGTCCGAGACGTTGGCGATTTCGACACGGTAGTCCGTGCCGTCGAGCGTGACGGTGCTCTCGTTGTCCCACGTCTCCGTGTACCGGGCCGAATCGTTCACGTACGTGAGTTCACCGGAGCGGACCAGCGTGGTCCCACCACCGTGGCCGCCCGACTCCTCCTCTTCGGTTATCGACGACACTGTGTACGTCTGGTCGCTACCGGGGACGGAGAACTCGTCTCCCTGTGCCAGCGAGTACTCTGGGTTCTCGAAACTGACCGACGGCGTCGATGCAGTCGCGATGAGCGAGTATGCACCGGCACCGATGACCAGGAAGAACACGACGGAGATGACCGCGGCGCGTCGTTGCATGGTTTCGGCATGGGCCACGCGGCGTATAACGATTACTTTTCCTCGGAGCGTGTCACCGCGTCGCGCGACCGTCGGCGGCGACTCTCACCCTCAATACAGTGGGCCGGCGGGCACTCGCAGTCGCGGATTGACGCGACATTTTGAATCTGTCGGCCGAACGGGCGTGTCACGAGTTACGGACCAGCCGTCCGGCGACGCCGAACCGGGCGGAGACCGTGACGCGCGAGGAGACTACGCGATAGAGCGGTGGGAGCTCGCCTCCGGTTCGACTTCCTTGACGCGCTCGACGGCGCGTGTTCCGACACCGTGACCTGACCGCCGCGACCCTCGTCCTCGATGGCTGCGACTACACCACGCGGCTGACGGGCCGACGGTTCGTCTCCCCGTTTCGCGCTGCCCGCGACGCTGCCGCCGACGTGCTCAAGAGATGTTCGACGACCCGCGAACGAGCGGCGACACGGTGATGAGCAGAAGGGACTCACGAAGATGACTCTCAGAGACGTGTGCAGTCGGAAAAACCGACGGCGGACGCTCGTATCTCACGACGGCAGCCGAGTCCGTATCGACGGCGGTGCTCGAAGGTCGATGTCACCGACAGCGCGCCGGGTCACTCCGCGGAGTCGAGAACGCAACCGAGGCGCTCGCCTAACTCCGGCGCGCTACTACGTGTGTTTCGTCCGTCGAACCAAGGGTTCGAGCGGGGAAAACGCCACTCGACGCCCTTGAGGTCGTACGCGAACTGGGCGACGATGACGCGGTCGACGCCCTCGAAACACGACTCGTGCGATAGCATCGCCACTCACTGATTCGATGCCGGGACGCGTCGCTCCGGGGCGTAACGTCCGAAAGGAAAAGCCAAGGGCCGGATTTGAACCGGCGGGGGTTCCGCTCTGCAGGCGGATGCGTTGGGCCGAACTCTGCCACCTTGGCGCAGTTACTGGTATCCCGGTCTTGTGCTTAAGCCTGACGGTGTGCGACCTGAGTCGGGCGTTTTCGAGACTCTGCCCGACGCAGTCGCTCTGTGTATGCGTGTGCGAGCGGCCGTGCGTGCCGCTCTGCATAAAATGAACAAAGCCCACTGGACATCGCGTCCAGTGGGCTTTGTGAAGTATGAATGGCCGTGCGTGCCGCTCTGCATAAAATGAACAAAGCCCACTGGACATCGCGTCCAGTGGGCTTTGTGAAGTATGAATGGGGGCGGCGAACTGGATTTCCCAGAGGATCGCTCACTCCAGTACTGACCAGAACGCAGGTGAGCTTAACTTCCGTGTTCGGGATGGGTACGGGTGGAACCTCACCGCTCTGGCCGCCTTAATGCCGACCAACGGAATCGAACCGTTGTCATACCAATATCGGTCGGGCCGTCTTACCAATGTGTCCGTGCAATCCAGTTTGCGCCTGGACCCGTTCTCGGGTCTCAGTGCGTATGAATGTGGCTTGGACTGTTAGTGCTCGCGGGCTTAACAACTCGTTGCCTCGTTGCGTACACCCCGAGTCTATCGAACTCGTCTTCTACGAGTGTCCTCAGTGGAACTTCTTTTCCGTGTGGGTTTCGAGCTTAGATGCGTTCAGCTCTTACCCCGTGGTGCGTAGCTGCCC
>NZ_SPSA01000001.1:1679230-1683961 GCF_014530665.1 Haloferax sp. AS1 | reverse complement strand
CCTCAGTGGAACTTCTTTTCCGTGTGGGTTTCGAGCTTAGATGCGTTCAGCTCTTACCCCGTGGTGCGTAGCTGCCCGGCATCTGCCCTCTCGGACAACCGGTACACCAGTGGCACCCATTCGTAGTTCCTCTCGTACTATACGAACGTTCACGTCAAGTTCCTTAACACCCCCAATAGATAGCAGCCGACCTGTCTCACGACGGTCTAAACCCAGCTCACGACCTCCTTTAATAGGCGAACAACCTCACCCTTGCCTGCTTCTGCACAGGCAGGATGGAGGGAACCGACATCGAGGTAGCAAGCCACCGGGTCGATATGTGCTCTTGCCGGTGACGACTCTGTTATCCCTAAGGTAGCTTTTCTGTCATCTACGGGTCCCATGAATGAACCTCGTAGGTTCGCTAGACCACGCTTTCGCGTCAGCGACACTCGTTGGGAATGTCACTGTCAGACTTCCGTTTGCTCTTGCGCTCTTCCACGAGTTCCCGACTCGCGTGAGGAAATCTTTGGGCGCGCTCGATATCTTTTCGAGCGCGTACCGCCCCAGTCAAACTGCCCGGCTACCGGTGTCCTCCGCCAGGAGTGAGAGTCGCAGTCACTAACGGGTAGTATTTCAATGCTGCCTCGGTGGCCCGCTGGCGCGGGTACCTGTGTAATGGCTCCTACCTATGCTGCACATTAGCGACCACGTCTCAGCGACAGCCTGCAGTAAAGCTCTATAGGGTCTTCGCTTCCCCTTGGGGGTCTCCAGACTCCGCACTGGAACGTACTGTTCACCGGGCCCAACGTTGGGACAGTGACGCTCTCGTTGATCCATTCATGCAAGCCGCTACTGAAGCGGCAAGGTACTACGCTACCTTAAGAGGGTCATAGTTACCCCCGCCGTTGACGGGTCCTTCGTCCTATTGTACTAGGTGTTCAGATACCCGCACTGGGCAGGATTCAGTGACCGTACGAGTCCTTGCGGATTTGCGGTCACCTATGTTGTTACTAGACAGTCGGAGCGTCCGAGTCACTGCGACCTGCTCGGTCAAGAGCAGGCATCCCTTATCGCGAACTTACGGGACTAACTTGCCGAATTCCCTAACGTCGGTTGATCCCGACAGGCCTTGGCTTGCTCTGCCAGCGCACCTGTGTCGGATCTCGGTACGAGCTTCTTGCTTGTCTTTTCACGGGCTCTAGGTACCGCCGAGTTTCCCTATCTCACCATTCGTTCGCTTCGTGCCGTTACGGCTTCCACGAATTTCGGTGATTCGACGGGGCGAAGGCCCCGCTCGGTGTTTCCTAAAGCGTCGACGTTTGGTGCAAGAAGGTACTGGAATATTAACCAGTTTCCCTTTCATCTAATTCGAATTACGGTTAGACTTAGGATCGACTAACCCTCGGCTGATTGACAGTGCCGAGGAACCCTTGCGCGTAAGGCCGTCGGGGTTCACACCCGACTCTCGCTGCTACTGAGACCATGATTTTCGTTGCTGCACGGTCCACACGAGTTCTCACCCGTGCTTCCACCCATGCAGTATGCCAACCTACGGAATCGTGTCGTGTGACACGCCGCCAGGTCTCGGAGGTGGATTTGAGTCCCGATCATTTTCGACGCCTCGAACCTCGGCCGGTAAGCTGTTACGCTATTCTTAGAGGGTAGCTGCTTCTAAGCTCACCTCCCGGCTGTTTAGGGCTCGAGACAATCTTCAATCACACTTAATCCACACTTTGGGTCCTTAACCTGGCTCTGGGTTGTCTCCCTCACGGTGCACAAGCTTACCCCGCACACCGGACTCCCTGAGTCTACGACGTTCGTAAGTTCGGAGTTTGACAGGGAAGCGAACTCCTCTCGGAGTCCGGATTCCCAATCGGTCGCTCTACCTCACGAACTATCTCATCAGAGGTCATGCTTCGACATGTTTCGGTTGGAACCAGCTGTTGCCAAGTTCGATGGGCCTTTCACCCCTACACCAGAGTCACGAGAGGGTATTGTAGGACACCAACTCTAACGGGCCTCCACGCAGCTTTCGCCACGCTTCGCCCTGCTCCGGCGTAGATCACTTGGTTTCGGGTCGCATCCGGTTGGCTCCCCGCCCTTGAAGACGGTGGCCCTGGTCAAAGACTGCGGCCGTATCGGTTTCCCTATGCCTCCGGGGGTTCACCCCTTAGACTCGCCAGTCAGATGCACTCCATGGTTCGTTTTTCAAAACGCACGACGTAACATCGGCTTCACTCGAGTCTTACTACGGGATCGCTCCCAGTTCATTCGTCGAGTGACCTTGTATGCCACGTCGCTCTATCGCCAACTGATTTCAAGCCCTATTGCACCGCCCTGTTCGGGGTGCTTTTCAGCGTTCGCTCACGCTACTTGTTCGCTATCGGTCTCGAGGAGTGTTTAGTCTTCGCAGTTGATGCCTGCGAAATTCACGAGGGATATCCAACCCCCGCTATTCTGGAACAACCCCGGGATCTGGTTCTTATGTTACGGGGTTTTCACCCTGTATCACGCTCCGTTCCAGGAGACTTCACATAAGATCCAGGTCCGTTATGGGTAGTCCGTACACCACATTGCCCGAAGGCTTCGGTTTGGACTGTATCGCGTTCACTCGCCGTTACTAACGACATCGCGGATTGCTTTCTTTTCCTGTTCCTACTAAGATGTTTCAATTCGGAACGTTCCCCATTGCGCGAGGCAATTGCGTGGGGATTCCCATTCGGAGATCCTCAGTTCTTTCCCTCCATGCGGGTCCCTGAGGCTTATCGCAGCTTGGCACGTCCGTCATCGGCTCTCGAGCCGAGCTATCCACCAGCTGGCACAGTAGCCAGTTGATATAGTCACTGTGACCCGGAGAACGGGTCCAGTGGACGCCTGGATTGCACGTACACACGGTTTCATCAAATCCCCTCGGTGACGACCCGAGGCGAATTTTCGACCCTTCCCAACCTCGCTTGCGCGGGATGGTGCATCTGTCGTCAGTATCCATTCAGTCGAAACGTCTTGCCACACTTAAGGGGCACGATCGTTTCGGAGTGGAGTACTGCTTACCATGGACCCACAGGGATTCGAACCCTGGGCATCCTCCTTGCAAAGGAGGCACTCTACCACTGAGCTATGGGCCCGTGTTAGCCCTAGTAGTTCTAAGGTGTCCGAACGGGTGTCATTGGTGAACTCGGAAGATCGCGTGTGAGCCACCCCGTCGGGGTGGTCTCGGTCGTTAGGAGGTGATCCAGCCGCAGATTCCCCTACGGCTACCTTGTTACGACTTAAGCCCCCTTGCGAAGCCCAGATTCGACCACCGTGTGGTGGCCTCATCCGGACCTCACTCGGGTGCTTTGACGGGCGGTGTGTGCAAGGAGCAGGGACGTATTCACCGCACTCTATTGAAATGCGATTACTACCGAATCCAGCTTCATGAGGGCGAGTTTCAGCCCTCAATCCGAACTACGATCGAGTTTAGGAGATTAGCGTTCTCTTTCGAGATAGCAACCCATTGTCTCGACCATTGTAGCCCGCGTGTAGCCCAGCTCATTCGGGGCATACTGACCTACCGTTGCCCGTTCCTTCCTCCGCTTTAGCAGCGGCAGTCCTTCTAATGTACCCAGCCAGTCGAAACTGCTGCTGGCAATTAGAAGTGCGGGTCTCGCTCGTTGCCTGACTTAACAGGACGCCTCACGGTACGAGCTGACGGCGGCCATGCACCTCCTCTCTACAGCGTCGTGATAAGGTCATCAACCTGATCGTCATCACTGTAGTCGGAGCTGGTGAGATGTCCGGCGTTGAGTCCAATTAAACCGCAGGCTCCTCCGGTTGTAGTGCTCCCCCGCCAATTCCTTTAAGTTTCATCCTTGCGGACGTACTTCCCAGGCGGCTCGCTTCTCGGCTTCCCTACGGCACAACACAGGCTCGTAGCCTGTGTCACACCTAGCGAGCATCGTTTACAGCTAGGACTACCCGGGTATCTAATCCGGTTCGAGACCCTAGCTTTCGTCCCTCACCGTCGGATCCGTCTTCTCGAGGTGCTTTCGCCATCGGTGGTCCGTCCAGGATTACGGGATTTCACTCCTACCCCGGACGTACCCCTCGAGCCTTCCGGTCCCAAGCCACGTGGTTTTCACCGGACGCCCGCCAGTTGAGCTGGCGGATTTCCCGATGAACCTTCGTGGCCGGCTACGGACGCTTTAGGCCCAATAATATCGGTCATCACTTGAGCTGCCGGTATTACCGCGGCGGCTGGCACCGGTCTTGCCCAGCTCTTATTCCACGACCGCCTTACAGTCGTGAAAAGCGAGGACTATATGCCCTCGCACTTGGGGTCCCCTTATCGCACTTGCGTGCAGTGTAAAGGTTTCGCGCCTGCTGCGCCCCGTAGGGCCCGGAATCTTGTCTCAGATTCCGTCTCCGGGCTCTTGCTCTCACAACCCGTACCGATTATCGGCACGGTGGGCCGTTACCCCACCGTCTACCTAATCGGCCGCAGCCACATCCTACAGCGCCTGAGCGTTTCGGGGAGTCGGCATTCCAGCATGACTCCCGTATGAACTATTAGCCTCAGTTTCCCGAGGTTATCGTTCTCTGTAGGGTAGTTTGGCCACGTGTTACTGAGCTTTTCGCCACGAGTATGAACTCGTGCAACTAGCATGGCTAAATCGGACCCCAATAGCAATGACCTCCGGCAGGATCAACCGGAATGGGTCGCGACCATTTAAACCTGGTCGCGGGGTGTTGGCGGGTGAATGGCAGCGT
>NZ_SPSA01000001.1:1678974-1679130 GCF_014530665.1 Haloferax sp. AS1 | reverse complement strand
CCTCCGGCAGGATCAACCGGAATGGGTCGCGACCATTTAAACCTGGTCGCGGGGTGTTGGCGGGTGAATGGCAGCGTAATGCTGTCAAATCACCGTTCAAAGGTCCGAGTTCGCGTGACATCCGTTCGGATGTCACCGAACTACTAGGGCTAACAT
>NZ_SPSA01000001.1:1678635-1678874 GCF_014530665.1 Haloferax sp. AS1 | reverse complement strand
CGGCCTCGCCGCGGTCGAGGAGACGCTGTTCGAGTACGTCGGGCCGACAGCGAAGCACGACCACGCGGGCGGCCGCGAAGTGGGGTGCGAGGGGGCTCTCGACGATGCCGTCCCAGGCGCCGAGCTCGTCGCGGGCGGCGTCGAGGTCCACGACGAGCGTGTCGCGCTCGTCGTCGCGCTCGGTCCAGAGACCCTCGTCTTTCACGAGTCGGTTGAGGTGGACCACGTCGAGGTCGAGG